>NZ_QLTK01000005.1 GCF_003269035.1 Paraburkholderia bryophila
ATCTCACGCGAGTGCTGAGAATCCTGGGCTTTAAAAAGACAATGAAGGCGATGCGGCTGGTGGGTGCGTGAGAACCCCTTTAGGCCCTGAAAAAAAGCCATAAACTCGTCTGGAACGCGTTGGAGAGGCTCGCAGTCTCGTCGTCCCATTGATGGCCGAAAAGGCAACCAAACGCACTGCGGCGGTCAGCAATCATGCGTCGCATTGCAATCTCATCGGGTTTCCACACAGCCTGGGTCGAACTGGGACGTTCAAAACTGCTCGAACATCGCCCCCTCCTCCTCCCCGCCCCGTCAATAAACCCCACCCCCACCCCGCGCCCGACGCGGATCCGCCATACTCCGCAGCGACTCCAGCCCACGGCTAATCCAGCTCTTAACCGTACCGATCGGCGCATCCAGCGTATGAGCGATTTCCGATTGCGATTGCCCACGAAAATAAGCGAGCGCGATCGCCTGCCGCTGCCCCGGCGTCAAGCGGCCGAGATAAACCGACAGCCGTTCAGCATCCAGCGCAACCTGCTGCGATAAATCGCCATCACCGCTTGCGACGCGTTCATCGAGTTCCTCGACGTACACGCCCGCATACGGATTGCGCCGCAGATAATCGAGCGCCTGGTTCTTCACGATGGTCGACATCCACGTCGACGGCGACGCTTTGTCTGGATCGTACGAACCGGCGAACCGCCAGATCTTGATGAAGCCGTCCTGCACCACATCTTCCGCGGATTCGCTGGTACGCGTCACGCGCACCGCCAGTCCGAACAGCGACGGCGCCGACAACCGGTACAACGCCTCGAACGCCACTGCGTCGCGCCTGGCGATGCGCTTGAGGAGCGCCGCGAGATACACGCTCCGGTCGTCCAGTGCGGGCGCGCAAAGGCTCACCTCCGTCGAAGCATGCTGTGGCATTCCCCCTCCTTCGGAACGGTGCGTGCCGGTTACGCCGTGGCGGCTGGCGGCAACGGCGTTTGCCGCGGCGACGGCGACTGCAGCGCCGGCGCGGCGAACCAGCCCTCTTCCCGCGCGACCCGTTCGAGCGCGGCCTCGATCATCGCGCACGCCCGGTTGCTGACGTCGCCGAGATAACGGTGCAACGCGGCGTCCTGCGCCGAGCGCGACGAGCAGGTGTCGCTGTAGCGTTCGAACGCCGACAGTTTCATGACCAGCTCCGCCAGATGACGCGGGCACTCGCAGGCAATCGTCGACGAGCGCGCCGCGATCGCCTCCAGTTCGGCATCGTCATAGCGACGCCGCACGCGCGACCAGACGGCGTCATCGCCGGTGCGCTCCTGAATCCGCACGCGCTCGCAGAGGTCGCCCAGCATCTGGCGGAATTCCGTTCTGCCGTCGGCCTCGCGATACAGGCGCACGCCCGCCACGCGCAACAACTCCGCCGCCGGCCCGGTGCCGAAACCGTAGACCACCGCCATGGCCTTGGCCTGGTGCGCGTCGCCCAGCGCGATGATCTGCGCCGCGATGTCTTCCTGAAGTGAGTCAACATTGACGAGCAATGCGTCGATCGACTCGCTTTTTCCAACGCTGTGCGCCGAGGCCTCGCCAAGGTCGGCGAAGGTGCTCAGTGCGTTCACGCCATAACGCCGCACATCCACGCCAGAACCTTGCAGACGCTGCGCTAGATTGCCGCCCACCAGCCCAAGCTTGATATCGACGGTGTCGGCGACGCCAAAGTCCGGCGGGCCGTCGCCTTCGCGTGCGTTGCGGGAGGCCAGAAACTGCAACTGCTCGCGATCGAGCCGCGCAATCGCGCCGATCGCGTGACCACGGCTCACCAGCATCTTGATCAAAGTGAGGCGCCGAACGTCGTCTTCGGTATAGAGCCGCTGTCCAGACGCGGTCTTGGCCGGACCGATCACGCCATAACGGCGCTCCCAAATCCGCAACGTCGTGACCGGCATTTTGGCCAGACGCGCCGCTTCGCCACTCTTGTACCCCTGTTGAATCGGAGATGGGTCGTCAATCATCGTCACCATGAAACCCTCTTTAGGTCATCTTCGTGTCAATCATAGGCCAATTTGCGCTACATCGACACGGATTTCTGATTCAATTCCATTATTTGAAACGTATTTTTTGATGCACTATGATTTTCACGTCAATCCCATGATCCGCCTCGAATCGCCGCCCCGCTCCACGCCCCGCCCGCCGCTCATAGCGCCCGGACGCACGCCGGCGTCTGGCGCCGAAGCCGGACCATCTACTCAGCCACGCAGGCCGCACCGTGAATATTTCTGACTCTCGCCCCCATATCGCGGTCGTCGGCGCCGGCATTGCCGGCTTGTCATGCGCCACGACGCTGCGCGCCGCCGGCTGCCGGCTGCGTCTGTTCGACCGCAGCCGCGGCCCAGCCGGACGCATGAGTGCGCGACGCGACGGCGACTGGCAGTGCGACCACGGCGCGCAATACTTCACCGCCCGCGACCGCGCGTTTCGCGCCGAAGTCGCGCGCTGGCAAAAGGCCGGCGCCGCGGCGGCGTGGCCCGCGCGCCTCGCCGTGCTGGACGCGCCGGACTCGACCGCCCATACCACCCAGATCGAGCGCTTCGTCGGCACGCCGCGCATGAGCGCGCCCGCGCGGCTGCTGGCCGAAACGCTGCCGCTCACCACCGATTGCACCATCGAGAAGGTCTTGTGCGAGCCGCGCGGCTGGCGTTTGTGGTCGGCGGAACACGGCGCGATAGACGACCGCTTCGATGCGGTCGTGCTGGCGATGCCCGCCCCGCAAGTCGCACCGCTATTGCATACGCCCGCGCCCGAACTCGCCGTGATGGCCAGCAGCACGGTGATGCACGCGTGCTGGGCGCTGATGCTGCGCTTCGACGCGCCGCTGCCGCTGGGCTTCGACGCCGCTTTCGTCAATCACGGCCCGTTACGCTGGATGGCGCGCGACAGCAGCAAGCCCGGCCGCGGCGGTCCGGAAACGTGGCTTCTGCATGCGCGGGCGGAATGGAGCGAGGCTCACCTCGACACGCCGCCGGAGCAGGTTGCGGCGGCCATGCTGGCCGCGTTCGAGCAATGCGGCGGACGCAGCCCCGTCGCGTGGACCGCGCACCGCTGGCCTTACGCGGACGTGGCGCCCGACGGCGATCCCGCGCCGGGTTACGTCTGGCGCGAGGTGGACGGCTTGGGGTTGTGCGGCGACTGGCTCAACGGCGGACGCGTCGAAGGCGCGTGGTTGAGCGGGCGGGCGCTAGGGCACGAAATGCTACGGGCGCTGCAGTCGATTTAGCCTGCGGGCGAAACGCGTGGACTCCATGAAATCAATGGGCCGCTTGTTCCGGATGACTCCATCCGGAACAAGCGGCCCACGCTTACCGCCACTGCAGTCGCTCGATACGAGCCAACGGTCCGCTTACGCGACCTTGTAACGCTCGAGCCAATGCGCGTAAGGCGCCGGCAACGTCCACGACGGACGCTCGATCCCCAGCTTCTTCGCCGCGTGATACGGCCAGTGCGGATCGGCCAGATGCGCGCGGCCCACCATCACCAGGTCGAGCTGGCCGTTTTCCACCGACCGGTTCGCCAGTTCCGGCGTATCGATACCCCATGCCGACGACACCGGGATATCCGCTTCGCGCCGCACCCGCCCGGCGATCGGCGCGAGGAAGGCCGGCGCCCAAGGAATCGCCGCCGTCGGCGTCGAGAAACCGACGCTCACGCTCAGCATGTCCAGCCCTTCGCGCTTGAAGTTCCTGGCCAGTTCGATCGATTCCGCAAGGGTCTCCTCGTCGCGTCCGTCGTACTCGATCACGCCGAAACGCGCCGTCAACGGCAGATGTTCCGGCCATACCTTGCGCACTGCCGCCAGCGTTTCGAGCATGAAGCGGCTGCGGTTGTCGAGGCTGCCGCCGTACGCGTCGTCGCGCTGGTTGGAGTGCGTCGAAAAGAAGCTCTGGCCGAGGTAGCCGTGCGCGAAATGCAGTTCGAGCCATTCGAAGCCCGCGTCGAGCGCGCGTTTCGCGGCGGCGACGAAATCTTCGCGGACCCGTGTGATGTCGTCGAGTGTCATGGCTTTGGGGACCTTCGGCAAACCGCCACCAAATGCAATCGCCGACGGCGCGATGGTCTGCCAGCCGCGCGGGTCGTTTTCAGCGATGTGGTCGTCGCCCTCCCACGGACGGTTGGCGCTGGCTTTGCGGCCCGCATGCGCGATCTGAATGCCCGGCACCGCGCCGGACGCCTTGATCGACGCAACCACCGGCGCGAACGCCTGCGCCTGCTCGTCGTTCCAGATGCCGGCGCAACCCGGCGTGATGCGGCCTTCCGGCGACACCGCCGTCGCCTCGACGATCACCAGCCCCGCGCCGCCGCGCGCCAGACCGGCGAGGTGCACGCGGTGCCAGTCGTTGATCAGGCCGTCTTCGGCGGTGTACTGGCACATCGGCGGAATGGCGATACGGTTACGCAGGGACACGTCCTTGAGCTTGTACGGCTGGAACAATGCGGACATTCGGTTCAACTCCTTCTGGGATAAGCTTGTACGGTAGTTCGATAAACATCGAATAACGAAGTATCTCAGAAACGTTTATGATCTGCAGGATGCGTACATATAACCATCCCGCCGCCGAGGACTTCACGCTCGGGCGGCTTTTCCATGCGTTGAGCGATCCGGTGCGGCTGGAGATCGTGCGGCGGCTGGCGGCGGTCGACGAGGCCACCTGCGGCGATCTCGACGGCGGCCGGCCGAAATCGAGCGTGTCCCATCACTTCCGGATCCTGCGTGAGTCGGGGCTGGTGCGCACGCGCGTGGCGGGCACCGTGCATCAGAATTCGTTGCGGCGCGCCGAACTGGACACCCGGTTCCCCGGTTTGATGGAGGCGGTGCTCAGGCAGCTCGCCGCGGAGGATGCCGAGGTGAACGAGCCCTCGCTGAGCGAGCCGGCCTGAACAACGGACCGGAAACCGGCCGAATCGGCGGATGAGGCGCAGGCGGATCTACTCGCGCCAGAGCCTGCGCATCAGTGCGAGCAAGGCGGTCGGCGCCGTGCCTTTTTGACAATAACCGTCGAAATTGTGGCGCGCTTTACCGGTTTCCTTGACGTGATCTTCATCGAGCGAGGTGAACGCGACGATGCCCAGACTCTGCGTCGGCAGATAGCTGCGCAGCGCGCTCGCGGTTTCGTAGCCGTCTCGCTCCGGCATCATGATGTCGAGTACCACGACGTCCGGCACCCAATCTTTCACACAGCGCAGCGCCTCCGCGCAACCGTTGGCGGCGCGGGCTTCCACGCCTTCGTAGGAGAGGTAGGTGGCGAGCGCTTCGGCCGCGCCGACGTTGTCGTCGACAACCAGTACGCGCGGCATTTCGTGCAAGACCCGGATCTCGCGGGCGCTCCACCTTTGGCAGGTCGACGGGGTTCGGAACATGGCTGACCGCTTGCGGGAAAAACATCTGACGTGAGCAAGTTGCGTACCATACCCGCCATCCTCGTTTCCGCCCTTTTTAAACCGGACCTCGCTTCGAGATTTTCGCGCCCATGAATACGCTCGCCAACCGGGATCATCAACTGCGCCTGTTCGTCGCCGTCGCGAAGGCGAATTCGTTGCGCGAAGCCGCCGAGATTCTCGGCCTTACGCAACCCGCGCTGAGCAAGCAGATTCGCGCGCTCGAAACGGCCCTGAACGAGACGCTGTTTCTGCGCCACGGCCGAGGCATGCAGTTGACGCCGGCCGGCGAGGCACTGTTTCTGAAACTCGAACCGCTGTTCAACTCGCTCGACGCCACCTTCGCGCACGCCGGTCAACCGGGCGAACAGCGCGGCACGTTGCGCATCGCGACCGTGCAAACGCTGGTCGCCTGGTTCATCCCCGAGTTGAGCCGTCAATTGCTCGCGCTCTACCCTGACCTGCTTCTTACGATTCATTGCGACAGTTCGGCCAACGTGGTGGAAAGCGTGGAGCGCGGCAAAGCGGATCTCGGCTTCGTCTACGAGACCGCCGTGGATGGTCCCGAGCTGGTCGCGGAACCCCTGTTCGAAGAACGGCTGGCGCTTTATACACGCGCCGGTCACGCGGCGGGCGCCGACGCGCCAGCCAATCTGGCCGGCTTGCCGCTGATTCTCCCGCCGCGGCCGTTCGCGCTGCGCCGCATGGTCGAGCGGGTGCTGGGGTGTAGCGTGCAGCCGTACGTCGAATGCGATTCGCTCGAATTGTGTCTGCGGCTCGTGTCGATCGGCGACGGCGTGACCGTGCTGCCCGACAGCCTGCCGCGCGATATGGTCGAGGATCGCGGCCTGCGCCGCATGCCGCTGCACGCCATCTCGCCACGCCGGCTCGTCGCCCTGTCGCGCCGCGCGCGCGGTGCGTCGCGCAGCTTCGACAGCGCGCTCGAGATCGCCATGCGCGCCGGCGCCCAAAGCGCGATAACTCCGGGTTAATCCAGAGTTATTTCTGGGCGCATAGCTCAGGCCCTGCAAGGGACCAATACTGGCTTCAGTCCGGCAGCCACGCTGCCGATCACCGGATTCCGTCCCCTCTTGCATGGAACCTACCGTGAACGATCCACTTTCCGCGCTCGACGGCCTCGCCGCCGCTGCACCGCGCCGCGCGCTGTCGCCCCGCTACAAGGCCGTCGCGTCGGCCACTGCCGGTTCCATTATCGAAGGCTTCGATTTCATCGCGTACGGCACCGCGGCGGCGCTGGTGTTCAACCGGCAGTTCTTCCCCAATCTCGACCCCACCAGCGCGACGCTGGCGTCGTTCGGCGCATTCGCCACGGGTCTGTTCGCCCGGCCGCTCGGCGCCGTGCTGTTCGGCCACTTCGGCGACCGGCTCGGCCGCAAGTCGACGCTGATGTTGTCGCTCTTCCTGATGGGCTTTTCCACCATTGCGATCGGCCTGATCCCGAACTACGCGCAGATCGGTACCTGGTCCGCGGTACTGCTCGTCGTCTTGCGGATTCTGCAAGGCATCGCGCTCGGCGGCGAAATGGGCGGCGCTGTACTGATGGCGGTCGAACACGCGCCCGCGAGCCGCGCGGGTCTGTTCGGCAGCCTGCCGCAAATCGGACCGCCGATCGGTCTGCTGCTGTCGACGCTCGCCTTCAGTCTGCTGACCCGGCTGCCCGAGCCGGCCTTTCAAAGCTGGGGGTGGCGCGTGCCGTTTCTTGCCAGCGTCGTACTCGTGATGCTCGGCGCGTTTGTCCGGCGCAGTGTGGGCGAGACGCCGGTGTTCGAAAAAGCCGCGCGCGCCGGGCAACCCGCCGACGTGCCGCTCTGGCAACTGCTGACGCGGCACAAGAAAGCGTTGCTGCTGGCAATCGGCGCGAAGCTGCCCGAAGTCACGCTTTACTACGTACTCACCGTGTTCCTCGTGTCGTATGCATCGACGCGGCTGGGATTCAGCCGCACCGCCGTGTTGCAGGTCGTCATGCTCGGCGCGGCGATTCAGATCGCGACCTTGCCGCTGATCGGCTATTGCGCGGATCGAGTCGGCGTGCGGCGGTTTTACCTCGGCGGCGCAGTCGTCATGGCGTTGTGCGTCGTGCCGTTGTTGCGCTGGATCGATAGCGGCAGTCTCGTCGCGTTGCAGGTGGCCGTGGCAATCGCGCTCGGCCTGAACTATCCGCTGCTGTTCGGGCCGCAGTCGGCGCTGTTTGCCGCGCAGTTTCCCGTCGCAGTGCGCTTTTCGGGGATTTCCATCGGCATTCAGTTTGCCGCGGCCATTGGCGGCGGGCTGGCGCCGATCGTGGCGACCGCGCTCGTCACGCGTTTCCACAGCCTGCAGCCGGTCGCGCTTTATGTCGGCGCGCTCGCGGCGCTGGCCGCGCTGTGCACGCGGCTGATGAAAAACGTGCCTTCGGCGCAAACGCAGACGCCGACACCAATGCCGACGCCGATGTCGCTCAACTCGCAAGGAGAATGAACTCATGAAACAGCGCGCAACCGTTACGGGTATCGGCGCGGTCAATGCCGACGACCCGCTAGGCACGCTCGCCGACGCCTGCCGCATCCTCTCCGCGAAAGGTCATATGGCGAGCCTCGCCGGCCAGATCACCTGGCGCGACGCGGCACATCGCGGCTACTGGACGCCCGCGCTTGGCACGAACTTCGCGGACGCTTCGGCGGCGTCTCTGGTGCTCGTCGACGATGAACTCAACGTGCTCGAAGGCAACGGCCGGCCGAATCCGGCGGTGCGGTTTCACGCGTGGGTGTATCGGCATCGTCCCGACGTGCATGCGATCGTCCACACGCATCCGCGCCACATCAGCGCGCTGTCCATGCTCGGCGTGCCGCTGCCCGTCGCGCACATGGACGCCTGCATGTTCCACGACGATTGCGGCTTCCTCGAAGACTGGCCCGGCGTGCCGATCGACGACGAAGAGGGCCGCATCATCACTGCGGCACTCGGCGCGCGGCGCTCCGCGCTGCTCGTCAATCACGGCTACATCTGCGCGTGCGCATCGGTCGAGGAAAGCGTGTACATGGCGGTATCGATGGAAAACGCGGCCGAACTGGCGCTGCTGGCCATGGCGGCCGGCACGATCAAACCGGTGCGCGCCGATCTCGCTCAGGCGGCGCATGACTTTCTGCTGCAGCCTGCGATCGTGAACGCGACGTTCGCGTACTGGCTGGAACAGGCGCGCTGAAAAAATGCCGGCAATGGCGCGCGGACTCCGTCTTGGCCCGGCATGCGGCGATAAAAACCCCTACGTGCGACGCAGGCCCGCGCCACGCTCACCGCATCGGAAACAGTGCCGTGCAACACCGGCACCACATGAAATTGATGGTTCAGGTCGAGCGCGGAGAGCGGCCGGTACACCGCCGGAACCTCGGCAACGACCGGCGCCGGACTCGGGCTCACTATCACGAGAAGTATCGCGGCCGCGCATGGCGGCACCCTTGTGCTCAGAAACCGGTCTAGCGGCGGGCTGGAGCCGGTTCTGACGATGCGGCGGGATAGCTGACTTCCAGCCGGTTAGACGCCAGCCTTTTCCATCGCGCGCTGATAGGCGGGCCGAGCTTCGAAGCGATCGACGAACGCCGTGAGATTCGGGAACGCGTCGCGGCCGCAAAATCGCAGCGCCGTCTGCGCGACGAAAGAGAGCTGAATATCCGCACCCGACAATTCGCTGCCGAGCAGATAGTCGCGCCCGGCGAGTTCCTGATCCAGAAAGCCCAGGTGGTTCTGCAACTCACTGCTGATTCGCGGTTGCAGCGGCGCAGCGCCATCGCCCAGGCGCGCGGTGTAAATCTTCAGCATCAGCGGCAACATCGCCGAGCCTTCCGCATAGTGCAGAAACTGCGAGTAACGGTCGTATTCGCGCGTGTCGTAAGCCGGGCTCAAACGGCCGTTGCCATAGCGGCGAATCAGATAGTCGACGATCGCGCCCGACTCGAAAATCACCGTGTCGCCGTCGCGAATCACCGGGGCCTTTCCCAGCGGATGAATTGCCGTCAGTTCCGGCGGAGCCAGACGGGTGTCGGGATTGCGCTGATATTGAACGAGCTTGTAGTCGAGGCCGAGTTCTTCCAGCAGCCACGTGATACGACGTGAGCGGGATTCGTTGAGGTGATGGACTTCGATCATGGTGTGGCCGGGTCGAGTGGAAAGATGGAAGAAAGGGTGAAGCATGCGCGCAGTTGCGAATCGCGTCGAGGATTCGCAACTGTCATGCCGCCAGGGCTCAAGCTCAGGTTCAGGCAAACCGCAGCAGTACCTTGCCCTTGCGTGCGCTCTTGCCACTCGCCTCGGCCGCCAGCGCCGCGTTCTCCACGTCGAATACCGCGTCCACCGGCAGCTTCAACTCGCCGGATGCCGCCAGCCCGATCAGTTCGCCGACCATGCGCGCCTTATCCGCAGCCGACGTGACTTCGAAAACCTTGGTCGCCCAGAAACCTTTGACCGTTGCCTGCTTGAAGATCGCGTCGCCGGAACTGAGCCGCATCGGCTCGTTCGACATTGCACCGAACGACACCAGCGTGCCGTTTTCGCCGAGCAGGCCGAAGATGTCGCCGCTCGCATCGCCGCCCACCGAGTCGACGCCGGCCACCAGCGGCGCCTCGCCGATCAACTCGCGCACGCGTTCCTTCCAGCCGTCACTGTCCGTCGACACCGCATTGCCGATGCCGATCTCGGCCAACTCCGCAACGCCCGCTTCGCGCCGGACCAGATTCACGACATGGATGCCGCGCGAATTGGCGAGCATCGCCAGCGTCTTGCCGACCGCGCCGTTCGCCGTGTTCTGGATGAACCACTGGCCCGCTTCCAGGTGCAGGTACTCGAGCAACATCACGGCACTCAACGGCATGGCGATCAACTGGCACCCTACTTCGTCGCTGACGGCGTCCGGCAATGGAATCACCGCCGCCGCCGGCGCCAGAACGTAGTCGGCCCACGCCTCGTGAATGCCGGCCACGACCACGCGCTGACCGACCTTCACATGTGCGACACCCTCGCCCACCGCATCGATCACGCCGGCGACTTCGGTGCCGCCGACGGCCGGCAGCGTCGGCTTGTAGCCGTACTGACCGCGAATGGTCCAGAGGTCGTGATTGTGGATCGGCGACAAGGTCGCCTTGATTCGCACCTGACCCGCGCCCGGATTCGGCGTGGGACGTTCGGCAAGTTGCAGCACTTCGGCCGGATTGCCGAAAGCGGAATAGATGACGCTACGCAAAGTCGATCTCCTTGAACGTGCAACGATTGAAGCTCCGCATGACCCGGAGCCGGTGCTTGTGTATGGGATAGGTCAACGGCATGTCGAGACCACGACACGCCGCAAAATCACCGCGCGCGCAGCACGCTTTGCGTCACCGCCATGGCTTGCGCCATCGCGCTGCCGTCTTTGCGCAGCTTGGTGACGAGCGCCGCGCCGAGCCACATGTGATAGAGAAGCTCGGCCGCCTCTTTGGCCCGGATCTCCGGCGACAGCGAGCCGTCGGCCTTACCCTCTTCGATCACACGAGCCAGACGCAACATCAAACGGTCGACGCCGTCGCGAAGCACGAGGCGCATCTCGTCGGACAGGTCGCCGACTTCCGCGCTCAGCTTCACCACCAGACACTTTTCGTCGCCGTCCTGGTCGAGTTGCTCCAGTTGCCACGCGGACCAGTAGCTGAGCAGCTTGTCGCGACCATTGACGCCGGGTTGGCCGAACAGCGCGTCGAGTCGCGCCGCGTAGTCCGCGACGTACTGTTGCAGCAACTCGCTGCCGAACGCTTCTTTCGAACCGAAGTAGTGATAGAACGATCCCTTCGGGATGTCGGCCGTGGTCAGAATCTCGTTCAGACCCACGCCGACGAAACCCTTACGCGCGATCAGCGCCCGCCCGGCATCGAGGATGTGCCGGCGGATGTGTGGATGGCTAGCTCTCATAGGTGACGGATTATGGCCGCAATTAGACCAGTCGTCTAGAGCATGAAAGTGGCTAGCCGCGCTAGCCTGACCCCTCCGAGGATGAAGGGATGAGAGAGCACCACCACCGTCACGACGAAGATCGTGAAAAGCGTGTTGCCGGCACGGTTTTCCCATGTCATGGGGCGCTTCGTACCCCGCTTCATGGCGCTCTCCCAGGCCGTCACGCAGGGCTGTAGATAATGCGCGCGAGTTCCTGATGGACTTCGAAACTCACCGAGTATTCCGCCGACGCCTCGATGAACCGCAGCGCCACGCCGGCCAGCTCATCGGACTGTTTGTCGCTCAACCGCGCGAGCGCCTCGGCTCCATACGTATTCGCAATGACGTCGCGCGCCCGCTGTTCCGCATCCGCAATGGATGCGAGTAGCGAGTGGTCGCCGGACAGGGCGGCAACGGCCTTGACCGCCGCCCATTGGGCGCGGCGTGTGGTCATGACCGTTGCGGACCGGTTGCGAAAAACGCGGGCAATGAATTTGAACATGGCCCGCCTCCGATCAAGCAACTGCGTTACCCGGCAACGTGCCCGTGTCGCGCTCGACGGTTTCTTTGCCGGCCTCCAGTTTCTCCGCTTCGGCCGCGCCGATCGCGCGTTGCTGTGCCATCGATGCCTGGCTCCAGGTGTGGTCTTCGGGAAATTCCGGCGTCCTGGTTGCGTTGTAGGCAGTCTTGATCAGTTTCGTGAGCTTGCTCATGATGAGGTCCCGTAGCGTGTAGTGAATCAACGTGTGTGATGATTTTTATCGGCGCTTATCTGAAACGGTTGCGCTCAATCTGGGTCATGCAGTTCGGATCTTAGTGGCGTTGATTTTTTTCAGGGGGACCAATTGTTTTTCTGTGCTGGTGAGCGCACTCAGGGTTTTCGTGAGACTCGAACGAGGCGAAAGGCTCGGTGCGGCCAGTTCAAACGCCCGATTGATCGAGCTCCCCCGTACCGGACATCATCTTGAAAACCGTATAGGTACTGTACCGGCAACCCTCGCTAGAATGCTTCGACGTCCTGTTGCCAGCTTTATCGCCAGTTCCATTGCCAGACACCGGAGCACGCCATGTTTTACCTCAGTCTCAGCGCCCTGCCAGCCGGCATTCTGTTCGCGCTCGTCACCAGCATCACCCCCGGTCCGAACAACACGATGCTGCTCGCCTCGGGCGTCAACTTCGGTTTTCGCCGCACGTTGCCGCATCTGTCCGGGATCAGTCTCGGCGTCGTGCTGTTGATGCTGTCGGTGGGCATTGGCCTCGGCGAAGCCTTCGTCCATTTCCCGGTGCTGTACACGGTGCTCGAAGTGGCGAGCGTGGCCTATCTGCTGTATCTGGCGTGGAAGATCGGCACGTCGGGCGAATTGAAGCTCAGGAAAGGCGAACGCCGGCCCATGAAATTTCATGAAGCCATCGCGTTTCAGTGGGTCAATCCGAAGGCATGGATGATGGTCCTGACCGCCGCCACGACCATTAATCTCAGCGAGAGCTACAGCATGAATGCGGTCGCGATGGCCGCGATCTTCTACGTGATCGGTTTTCCGTGCATCTGCCTGTGGGCAGGTTTCGGCACAGCGATGCGCAGGGTGTTGTCGGACCCGAAGCGCCTGCGTATTTTCAATGTGGCGATGGCGCTGTTGCTGGTGCTGTCGTTGTATCCGATTGCCTTGAAGTTGCTCGGCCACGCGGGTTGAGCAGCACCAGGCGAGCGTTATAACGCGCCCCGCCCGACCCGTTCGATAAATCGCCACAATGCATCGTCGGTCGAGTAAGGCGCGTTGAAGCGGAACCACGCGCTCGGGGCGTCGTCGGGCCTGAAGTAGGACCCTGGCGCCAGCCAGATTCCGTGTGCCAGCGCCGCCGTCGCCACCTCGCCGGCGCGCTCGGGTTCGATCGGCAGGCGCGCCCACAGAAACAGGCCGGCGCGCGGCCGGTGGAACAGTTCCAAACCCAGCGAATCGAGCCGCTCCTCGACCGTGGCATGCACGAGTTTCAAGCGCTCGTTCACGGCTTCCACGTGACGCGCGTAACGCCCTTCGAGCAGCACCTTGTCGACGATCCGCTCGATCGCTTCCGACGACGTCAACCCCACCGCCATTTTCGTGCGCGCCAGTTCGCGCAACACCGCACGCTCGGCGACCACGTAGCCGCAACGCAGCCCCGGCGTCACCGTCTTCGAAAAACCGCCCACGTACAGCACGCGCTGCAATCCCTCCATCGCCGCGAAAAGCGGCGCACCGGACGGCGCCAGTTCGCGGCTCACGTCGTCTTCGATCACCCACATGCGCTGACGCTCGGCGATCTGCAGCAGCCGGAACGCCGCCGACATGCCGAAGGTCGCGCCGGTCGGATTCTGCAGCGTGGTATTGACGAAGATCGCCTTGGGCTTGTGCTGCGCGACCAGCGCTTCGAGCACGTCGGTATCGACGCCCGCCGGCGTGCGCGGCACGCCATGCACGACCAGCCCCGCAAGCTTGAGAATCTGCAGCAGATTGCAATAACCCGGATCTTCGACGATCACGGCATCGCCCGCACGCAGCAACGTCCGCACGATCAGGTCCAGCCCCTGGGTCGCGCCCTGCGTGAGCAGCACGTTGGACACGTCCACCGGCAACCCGCGCCGGTCGAGTTGCTCGGCGATCCGCTCGCGCAGCGGCGCGAATCCGTACGGATGCCCGTAGTCGCCGAGGCGCGCCGCCGGCACCCGACTCATGGCGCGTAACGAATGCTGCAGACCGGTTTCGTTGATCCACTCGTTCGGCAGCCAGCCGCCGCCGGCCTTGATCGGCACCGAATGGTCGGCGAACACGTCGGACAGCAGCCAGGTCGCGGTGAGACTCGGCGGCTGCCAGTCGGTCGCGGCGACTCGCGCGGACGGCGCGCGCGCCGCCACCCGGTAGCCGGAACCGCGCCGCGCGACAACCAGCCCCATCGACACCAGACGGTTGTACGCCTCGGTGACTGTAAAGGTGCTGAGCTCATGGCTTTGCGCCAGTTGCCGCACCGACGGCAGCAGCGCGCCCGCGCGCAGCGATTGCGCCTCGATGGCGCGCGTGAAGCCTTGCACCACCTGCTCGACGAGCGTGGGCGCGGCGCGCCGGTCGCGCTCGAGTTGAAGTTCGATCATGGTCAGGACGAAAAAGCGCGCCGCGGCAGGCGGCGAAACGTGGATAAAATGCCTTGGACGAAGCCCCGTTCAAGCCTGCTATCCAGCGACACAGTTAGCGCTAAGCTACCAATACAGTTAGCGTCACACTGCGTCAACTGTTTATGCCGCCATTAAACCGCGGACGCTACAGTTTCGCCATGCCCCAAAGGACGCCCTTGGGGACCCATTTCGAGGAGATACCCATGACTTCGCGCCCCGTCATCGACGATCTGTCGTCCTTCTGGATGCCCTTCACCGCCAACCGTCAGTTCAAGGCTGCGCCGCGCCTGCTGGAATCGGCCAAGGGCATGTACTACCGCACCACGGACGGCCGCGAAGTGCTCGACGGTTGCGCGGGTCTCTGGTGTGTGAACGCCGGCCACGGCCGCGACGAGATCGTGGCCGCGATCACCCAGCAGCTTTCCACACTCGATTTCGCACCGACTTTCCAGATGGGTCACCCGCTCGCCTTCGAAGCGGCCACCAGGGTCGCCGAACTGATGCCGGAGGGCCTCGACCGTATCTTCTTCACGAACTCGGGTTCCGAGTCGGTCGACACGGCGTTGAAGATCGCCCTCGCCTATCACCGTTCGCGCGGCGAAGGCCAGCGCACCCGCTTGATCGGCCGTGAGCGCGGCTATCACGGCGTGGGTTTCGGCGGCATTTCGGTCGGCGGGATCGCGCCGAATCGCAAGACCTTCTCCGGCGCGCTGCTGCCGGCGGTGGATCATCTGCCGCACACGCATAACCTCGAACACAACGCCTATACGAAGGGCCAGCCGGCATGGGGCGCCCATCTCGCCGACGAACTCGAACGGATCGTCACGCTGCATGACGCGTCGACCATTGCAGCCGTGATCGTCGAGCCGGTAGCCGGTTCCACGGGCGTGCTGATTCCGCCGCAAGGCTATCTGCAGAAGCTGCGCGAGATCTGCACGAAGCACGGCATCCTGCTGATTTTCGACGAAGTGATCACCGCTTTCGGCCGTCTCGGCAAGGCGACGGCCAGCGAGTATTTCGGCGTGACGCCGGACCTGATCACCATGGCGAAGGCCATCAACAATGCCGCGATTCCCATGGGCGCGGTCGCGGCGAGCCGTACGATCCACGACACGATCGTCAACGGCGGCGCGCAAGGCGCGATCGAACTGTTCCACGGCTACACGTATTCGGCTCACCCGGCGGCCGCCGCAGCCGCCGTTGCCACGCTCGACCTGTATCGCCGCGAAGGCCTGTTCGACCGCGCCGGCAAGCTCGCGCCGACGTTCGAAGCCGCCGCTCACGCGCTGCGCGGCGCGAAACATGTGAAGGACGTGCGCAACCTCGGCATGATCGCGGGCGTGGAACTGGAACCGCGCGAAGGCGCACCGGGCGCGCGGGCTTACGAGGCCTTCGTCAAATGCTTCGAAGCGGGCGTGCTGGTGCGCTTTACGGGCGACATCCTGGCGTTCTCGCCGCCGCTGATCATCGACGAAGAACAGATCGCGCACATCTTCAAGACGGTGGGCGACGTGCTGGCAACCGTGCAGTAAAGCGGTGCGGTAGAGCGAAAAGGCGGCGCTTTTTAGCGCCGCCTTTGTTTTGTAGCCTGACTCCTCGCAGTGGCAGACTACGCACCCAACCCCATTCAGTGATGCGCACGCGAAGCCCTCGTGTGCGCCGCCTTTTTCGCGGCCGTCGAGCGTCCCGCCGCACCCTTCGTCGCCGCGGCCTTTTTGGCCGCCGCAGAACGGCTGGCTGCCGGTTGTTTAGCCGCCGCCGACCTCGTCTGCTTCGACAACGCCGTACGCGATGCGCCCGTGCTCCCTTCCCGCTTCAGCGCATTGGTGGACGCGCGCGAGCGCTTCGCCGTCGACTCCGCGCTCTTCTTCGCGCTCTTCTTCGCGCTGCTCCTGTGCTGGCCGGCGGCGTTATCCGTGGCGGCTTTCTTGCGCGTCGCCTCGCTCGCCGTGCCCTTCTTCGGCGATTTCACGGCGACGCCGGCACGGCGCGCTTCCGACAGGCCGATCGCGATCGCCTGTCTGGCCGACCTGACGCCGTGCTTGCCGGCGCGCACCCTGTCGATCTGTTCCTTGACGAATTCCCCGGCCTGGGTGCTCGACGCCTTGCCGGCGCGTTTGTCGGCCGCGGCGCGCTTGAGGGTTTTCTGTCCAGGCATGACGGTCCTCCGGTTGATGGTGACCTTTGTCACGCAGCAACGGCCGTGCCGCAAGCGTGGCTGCCCTGAATCGTCGAGAATCGCGATGAAAGTTGCCCGCCAGGGCTCGCGCCGGCCAGACGGACGGCGTATGGTGTCAGCAAGGGTCGGCGCCGTGGTCCGGCCCACGGGAGACGCTCATGAAGATACCGACCGTTCGTGCTGGCGCGCATATCGAAGGCGTGCATTGGATCGCCGAATACGCGGAAGACGTTCACGAGATCCGTGTGTTTCGAGAGGGGCAGGAGGTGGACGTGCATAACGCCCCGTCCACCCTGTTCGGCGACGAAGAAAATGCGGGCTCCAAAAGCACCGCGGATCACCGCGCGGTCGAAGCCGCCGTGCTCGCTTATCTGAAACGTTTCGTGATCGAGCACGACGCCGAAGAGTAACGGCGTATCACTGTCGCCACCATCGGCCTCAATCGGCGGGCCGCAGCTTCTTGACCTCCGCATCCGACGGCTGAACGCTCGCGCCGTCGATATACCGGTACGACGTCATCACGCCCTTGCCGTCCTTCAGACCGGTCACGCCGACATAGGCGCCCATGGTCGACTGATTGTCCTGCGCGCGATAGGTGATCGGCCCGAACGGCGTGTCCACGCCGAGTCCCTTGAACGCGGCGGCGAGTTTATCCGGATCGACGGAACCAGCTTTCTTGATGCCGTCGGCAATCGACATCAGCGCCGAATACCCGACCACCGAACCCAGCCGCGGATAGTCGTGATATTTGGCCTGATACGCGTCGACGAACTTCTTGTTGGCCGCCGTATCGATCGAATACCACGGGTAGCCGGTCACGATCCAGCCGGTCGGCGCTTCCGCGCCCAACGGGTCCAGATAGTCCGGCTCGCCCGTCAGTAACGACACCACGCTGCGATCCTTGAAGAGTCCGCGCGTATTTCCCTCGCGCACGAACTTGCCGAGATCGGCGCCGAACAGCACGTTGAAGATCGCATCCGGCTTCGCGTCGGCAATCGCCTGGGTGACCGCGCCCGCGTCGACGTTGCCAAGCGGTGTGGCCTGTTCGACCACGAACTGTACGTCAGGTTGCGCCGCCGTCAGTAGCTTCTTGAAGGTCGCCACCGCCGACTGACCGTACTCGTAGTTCGGATACACCAGCGCCCAGCGCTTTTTCTTCAGCTTGGCCGCTTCCGGCACCAGCATCGCCACCTGCATATACGTGGAAGGACGCAGACGGTACGTGTATTTGTTGCCGTCGGCCCAGACGATCTTGTCGGTCAGCGGTTCGGCGGCGAGGAAGAAAATCTTCTTCTGCTTCGCGAAGTCGGTCAACGCAAGACCGGTGTTCGACAGGAAACCGCCGAACAGCAACTGCACCTGCTCGCGCGCGATCAGTTCCTGCGCCACGCGAATCGTGTCGCCCGGGTTGCCGTTGTCGTCGCGCGAGACGACTTCGAGTTGTTTGCCGAGCACACCGCCCGCCGCATTCACCTGGTCGAGCGCGAGATTCCAGCCGTTTTTGTAAGGCCCGAGAAAGGCGGGTTGCGCCTTGTAGCTGTTGATTTCACCGATCTTGATCGTCTGCTGGGCGCTCGCGCTCAGCGCGGCGAGCGACAGCAGCGTCGGCACCATGAGGCGAGAGAGGAATCCTGCGCGCGTGGTCATGCGTTTCTCCGTTATCAAAAGGATTGCGGGAATACGGGTCGTTGTTATCAATCGTTCAAGCCGGCATCGAGCAGGCATTCACTCGACCGGCGGCGTCGCGCGAATGCGTGCGACGCTCGTCGTCAGGTCCTGCCAGGCCGGTTTGCCACCGGCGAATTGCTGCCGCAGATACGACACGAGGTCGGCCACCTGGGCGTCGTTGAAACTGTCGCGGTAAGCCGGCATCGTACCGAGTTCGGGCCGTGCAGGCGAGCCGATGCCGTCGAGAATCACGCGAATCAGATTATCAGGCGTTGCGCTGTGCAGATTCGTGTTAAGCGCAAGCGAAGGATGCGCGCCGAACAGTTGCGGGCCGCTGCCGCTGTGATGGCACGCGGCGCAGGCGCCGTCGAAGAGCCGTGCGCCCAGCCCCACGGGCGCGCCGGTGATCGCGCTGGCCTGTTCGTATTGACGCGCCAGCGCGCCCGGATCGGCGTTCGGTTCCAACGGATTGAGCGACGCCAGGTAGGTGGCCATCGCGCGAATATCGCTGTCGGGCAGCGCCGCCAGATCGCCGACGACCGGCGCCATCGGCCCCGCCGCGACACCGTGCAGCGGCGCATGACCGTAGCGCAAATAGCTGAACAACTCGTCTTCGCTCCACGGCACCGGCGCGTTCGAGAGCGTCGATAGCGCGGGCGCTTCCCAACCTTCGGCGATACCGCCGCCCATGAACGCAGCGCCGCTTTTCTCGGCGCCGAATGCGTTACGCGGCGTATGACAGGCGCTGCAATGGCCGAGTCCGTTGACGAGATACGCGCCGCGATTCCATTGCGCGCTTTGCGTCGCGCTCGCGGTGAGAGTCGTGCGACCGAGAAACAACGCGTTCCATGCGCTCATGAGCGGACGCACGCTGAACGGATACGGCAGTTTCGTTTCCGGCGGACGCGAGCGGACCGGCGTTTGTGCCATCAGGTAAGCGTAAAGCGCTTTGAGATCGTCGTCGGAGGTGTTCTGGAACGAGGTGTACGGAAACACCGGATAGAGCCGGTGACCGTCGCCGCTGATGCCTTGCCGCATCGCGCGCACGAACGCCTCCAGCGACCAGTTGCCGATCCCCGTCTGACCGTCGGGCGTGAGGTTGGTGCTGTAGACCGTGCCGAACGGCGTATCGAGCGGTTTGCCGCCGGCATTCGGCACGCCGTTGTGCGCGGTGTGGCACACCGCGCAATTGCCGAGCGCGGCAAGCAGTTTGCCGCGCGCCACGAGTTCGGGCGCGAACGCGCTCGCGAGCGGCGGCGCGATCGGTGCAATGGCGGACGGCACGAGCGACAACGCGCCGAGCCAGCCAGCCGCGCCCGCCGCGAATGCGCCGAGAAAGCCCAGCCGCCAGCGCTTTTTCTTGCGCGCGCGGGCGGCTTCGGCTTGCGCATCGGCGAGCGCCGCGCGGATCGTCTCGGGCGTGAACGGCGGCCGGCGAAAGCGCACGCCCGTCGCGTCGTACAGCGCGTTGGCAATCGCCGCCGCGCCGGGCAGCGACGCGGATTCGCCCGCGCCCATCGGCGGCTCGCCGTGACGCGGCATCATCACCACGTCGATCACCGGCACTTCACGAAACGTCAGAATCGGATATGCGCCCCACTCCTGGCTCGTCACCGCGTTCTCGCCGAACGTCACGCGTTCTTTCAACGCACGGCTGGTCGCCTGGATCACGTTGCCGTGGATCTGATGCCGCACGCCGTCCGGATTGACCATCGTGCCGGTATCCTGGCCGACCACCACGCGCGTCACCGCGAGTTCGCCGCTCTTGCGATTGACTTCGATGTCGGCGACCCACGCGGACCACGCCGCGCCGAAGCCGGGGAATTTGCTGTGCACGTAGCGGGCGTAAGCGAAACCGCGGCCTCGGGCGATGTCGCCTTGCTGCTGGGTTGCCGTATTTTCAGCGGGGTTTTCAGACCCGTTGCGCGGTTCCCAAGCCGCTTTTTCGGCCACCGCTTTGACCAGATCGATCGCGCGCGGATCGGTGAGATGCTGCAACCGGAACGCGACCGGATCGACGCCCGCCTGCTCCGCGAGTTCGTCGATAAAAGACTCATGCGCGAACGTATTCGGCAACGCGGACACACCGCGTAGCCACGACGCGCGTACGATCGGCGCCATGTCGTCGCAGACAATCCGCATGGCGCGATAGTCGTACGGCGGCACGGCCGTGCGGTCGCCCATTTCGAACACCTGCGGCTGCGCGGAGATCGTGCCGGTCAGCAGCAGCGCCAACGTGGGCGCGTCGTTCGACGGATAACGCGTCGCGAAGTCGTACGCCGCCAATTCGCCCTGCGCGTCCAGCGCGCCGCGCACATCCATCAATTGCGCGGCGCCCTTCGGCTCCCACGCATGCTCGTCTTCGCGCGATAGTTGCACGCGCACCGGACTGCCGGTGGCGCGCGAGAGCAAGGCCGCGTCGGCGGCGACGTCGTCCGCGCAATTACGGCCGTAGCAACCGGCCGCCTCCATGCGCACGATCTCGATGTGCGCTTCGTCCATGGCCATCAGCAACGCGAGATCGGCACGCAGCGAATGCGGATTCTGCGTGCCCGACCACACCTTCAGCGCGCCCTCGCGATAGTCGGCCACCGCGCACGACGGACCAATCGATGCATGCATCTGAAACGGCCAGACATAGGTGCGTTCCAGCACGCGAGCCGGGTCTTGCGCGAGTGCGCCATCCACATCGCCTTCAATCACCAGATCGCGCCGTTTGGCCGGATTCGCGCGCAGCGCGGCTTCCACCTGCTCGCTGGTGTCGAGCGGCGGCAAGCCTTCCACGGCTTTCCAGCGCACGTCGAGCCGCTTCACCGCTTGCTGCGCGACTTCCTCGCGCTCCGCCACGATGCCGACGAAGTCGCGAATCACCACCACCTTGACGATGCCCGGCAAATCGCCGAGCGACTGCTCGTCGACCCGCAGCAGGCTATTGCCCATGAAGTCGCCCTGCGCGATGCCCGCATACGGCGGACGCACCACTCGGCCGTGCAACATGCCCGGCAGACGCACGTCATGCACGAAACTCAATTCGCCAGTGGCCTTCGCGGGAATATCGACGCGCGGTGTGCTCTTGCCGACGATCCTGTAGGCGTCGGGGGATTTCAACGACACGTCGGTGGCAAGTTGCAGCTCGACGCGTTTGCCGACGACCAGGTCGGCGTAGCTCACGCAGCCTTTTGCTCTGGCGTCGTCACCGCGCTGAAAGACCACGCCGTCGCGCACATCGAGCTGCGCCGCGTCGACGTTCAAACGTTCGGCCGCTTCTTTCAACAGATAGTGCCGCGCCTGCGCCGCCGCCTGCCGCAACGGCACGGCGGAAATCTGAATCGTGGCGCTGGCAATCGTCGGCCCCTGATTCGGCGCTTCGCCCGTATGACCGAGCACGATCGACACGCGCGTCAACGGCACATCCAGTTCTTCCGCCACGATCTGCGCGAGCGCCGTACCGATGCCGGTGCCCAGGTCCACGTGCCCGTTAAACGCGACGACGCTGCCGTCGTCGCGCACCACGACGAACATATGCGCCTGGGTGGGCACGAACGACGAACGCGAACCCGGCTGACCGATGGCCGCCTTCACCGGCGCCAGCGGCGGCCGCGCGACGATCAGCACACTGCGCGCGTCATACAACTGCTGGCGCGAAGGCGGCGGGGCGCGTCGATCGACGCTGAAGTCCGGTCCGGTCACGTGCGTACGCCCTCATGCACGGCCGATTGCGCGGCGGGCAGTGCGGCGGCCTGCGCGGCGGCCTGCGCGGCCAGCAACTCGGCGGCGCGCTGCACCGCGCGCACGATCTCGACATGCGTGCCGCAGCGGCACAGATTGCGCGACAGTTCGCGGCGAATCGTCTCGACACCCGGATGCGGATCGCGATCGAGCAAGGCCTTGGCCGTCATGATCATGCCGTTGAGGCAATAGCCGCACTGCGCGGCCTGTTCTTCGATAAACGCCTGCTGCACGGGGTGCAGCGCCGTCCGTGTGCCGAGTCCTTCGAGCGTGGTGATTTCGCGGCCTGACGCGACCTTCGCGGTAGTGACACAAGCCCGCGTCGGCACGCCGTCGAGCAGGACCGTGCAGGCGCCGCATTCACCGAGACCGCAGCCGAATTTCGGCCCGTTCAGCGCCAGGTCGTTGCGCAGCAGGTACAACAACGGCGTGTCCACCGCGGCGGCGACGAGATGCGTCGCGCCGTTCACGTGCAGCGTCAGCGGCGTGTGGCGGTTCATGACCGTGCGGGCCGGGCGGCGCGGCGCGCGCTCACAGCACCACCGGCACTTCAGTGGCCGGCGGCGTGTTGCGGCTGCGCCGGCAACGGATCAAGCCGTCCATCATCACCATGCCGACGCCGGGAATATCACCGAGCTGCACGCTTTCCAGCAGCGTGTCGGCCGCCGTGTGTTGGGCGCGGTCCATGAACACCAGATCAGCGGGACGGCCCACTTCGATCAAACCCTGGCGCAGATTGCGCTGCCGCGCGGTGTTGCCGGTCGCGAAGCAGAAGGCGATTTCAGCGGGCACGTCCGCGAGACTCGAAATCAGCGCGATCATCCGCAGAATGCCGAGCGGTTGCACACCGGAGCCAGCCGGACTATCGGTGCCGAGAATAATGCGGTGCGGACACTTCAATTCGATTGCATGACGCGCGGTCAGCAATGCGATCCGTTCGTTGCCGTTGTGGACGATCTCCAGTGCGCGGCTCGATTGCTCGCACAAATCGCACACGTGCCGGTAGGACAGCGACGTGTGTCCGCCGTTGACGTGGCCGATCACGTCGGCGTCGGCCGCGAGCACCACGTCACGATCGATCAATCCCGAGCCCGGAATCGACGGACCGCCTGTATGAATCGTGCTTTGAATGCCGTACTTGCGTGCCCACGCGACCATCTGCGCGGCTTCCTCGCCACCCTTCACGCTGCCGAGGCCGACTTCGCCGAGCAGCTTCACGCCCGCTTCCGAGAGTTCCTTGAAGTCTTCTTCGACCATGCCCTTCTCGATCACCGGCGCGCCCGCCATGACCTTGACGCCGCCGCCGACACCCGCGCCGCGCATACCTTCGAACGAGCGTTGCGCGGTGATCGCCAACGCTTTCACGCCGACGATGTCTTTCGGGCGGCCGGGCAAATGCACTTCGCCGGCCGAGATCATGGTCGTCACGCCGCCGTTGAGATTCGATTCGATCCAGCCCATCTGATTCTGGCGCGGCGTCCAGTCGCCGAATACCGGATGCACGTGCGAGTCGATCAGGCCCGGCGCGACCGTGGTGCCTTTGCAATCGACGGTGGTCCGCGCGCCTTCGAGGTCGCAGTCTTTTTCCCGGCCAATCGCGACGATCACGCCGTCGTCGATCACCAGCGTGTCCGCGTCGAGAATCGGCCGATCGATGTCGCCGGATAGCAACAGCCCGATGTTCGTTACCGCGACCTTGCCCGACAAGCCTGTCAACGTCTCTGCTGCCATCTGCCTCTCCTTTCGCAACGACTGCCGAGGGAATCACACACTCACGCATCACACGCTCAAGTAAGCCCGCCTCACGGTCTCGTTCTGCGCCAGCTCGCCGATCGTGCCGCTAAAACGGATCTGCCCTTTTTCAAGCACATATGCGCGGTCGCTGACCAGTTCGGCGAAATGCAGGTTCTGTTCCGACAACAGAATCGACAACCCTTCGCGCTTGAGTTCGAGAATCATGTTCGCCATCTGTTCGACGATGACCGGCGCGACGCCTTCGGAGGGCTCGTCGAGCAAGACCAGATACGGATTGCCCATCAGGGTGCGCGACACGGTCAGCATCTGCTGCTCGCCGCCGCTCATCTGACCGCCCGGACGGCGCGGCATTTCGCCGAGATTGGGAAACAGGCGAAACAGTTTTTCCGGCGTCCATTGCGGCGCGCCTTCGCGCGGCGGCTGGCGGCCCGTGGCCAGGTTCTCCATCACCGTCAGATCGGCGAACACGCGACGGTCCTCGGGAACGAAACCCATGCCCATGCGAGCGATCTTGTACGACGGCAACGCGGAGATGTTCTGGCCGCGAAACGTGACCTCCCCCTGGCGACGCGGCAGCAGCCCCATGACCGCTTTCATCGTGGTCGATTTACCGGCGCCGTTGCGACCCATCAGCGCGACGACTTCGCCGCGGCGAACCTCGATACCGACGTCGAACAGGATATGCGCGCGACCGTAGAACGCGTTGAGGCCGGACACTTTCAGCATCGGCTCGCTCATTGCAGCGCTCCTTGTCCTGCCTGGCCGCCCGCTGTTTCATGCAAGGGCGCACGCGGCTGGAACGTTTTGCCAGTGCCGAAATAGACTTCCTGCACGCGGGTGTCGTTGCGAATCGTGTCGGCGTCGCCCTCGGCGATCAGCTTGCCGCGTGCGAGCACGATCATGCGGTCGGCGTAGGCGAACACCACGTCCATGCTGTGCTCGGTGAACAGCACGCCGATCTTGTGTTCGACGACGAGGCGTTTGGTGAGAGCCATCAACTCGTTGCGCTCCTTCGGCGCCATGCCGGCAGTGGGTTCGTCCATCAGCAGCAACCGGGGACGGTTGGCGAGCGCAATCGCGAGCTCGACGCGCTTCACGTCGCCATACGCGAGCACGCCGCAGGCGCGCTGAGCGTCCGCCGCCATGCCGACCTGGTCGAGCAGCGCGAGCGCTTCGTCGGCATAGCGCGTGCTCGCGGGTCTCCACAGGCCGAAGGTCTTGCGCTCGCGCGAGACCAGCGCCATCTGCACATTTTCCAGCACGGTCATCGAATTGAAGGTCGCGGCAATCTGAAACGTGCGCCCCACGCCCAGACGCCAGATGTCGCGCGGCCGCATGCCGACCAGTTCCTGGCCGTCGAGCCGGATCGATCCGGAAGAAGGCGGCAACTGGCCGTTGACCATGTTGAAGCAGGTGGATTTGCCGGCGCCGTTCGGGCCGAGCAGAGCCAGCAGTTGGCCGGCTTCGAGATCGAAGGAAACATCGTCGACCGCCTTCAGACCGCCGAACGATTTGCAGAGACCGGAGACGCGCAGCAAGCTCATAGCCCCTCCTTGATCGCCGCCGTGCGTTGCGAGGGTTCGACGGCGCGGCTGTCGGCGTGGTCGACGGTGTCGTCGCCGAAGCGCTCGCGGATAAAGCCGACGATCCCCTGCGGAAACGCGATCACCAGCAGCAGGATCGCGAGGCCCAGCAGCGCCTGCCAATAATCGGTCTGGCGCGCCACGGTGTCCTGCAGCCAGGTAAATACCGCCGCGCCGACAATCGGGCCGGTCAGCGTCTGCAAACCGCCGAGCAGCACCATCACGAGGCCATCCACCGAACGGCTGACACTGATCACTTCCGGCGAGATCGTCCCTTTGGAGAAGGCATACAGCGAACCGGCCAGCCCGCAGAACAGCGACGCGATCACGAACGCCGCCCACTGCACGCGCTTGACGTCGATGCCGATCGCCTCGGCACGCAGCACGGAATCGCGCGACGCACGCATCGCATAGCCGAGCGGCGAGAACAGCATCCTGCGCAACAGCCACACGCCAATCACGGCGCAGACCAGCGTGAGGTAATAAAACGCCACCGGCGACGACAACCAGTTCGCTGGCCACAAGCCAAGAACGCCGTTGCTGCCACCGGTCACATCGTCCCACTGGAACACGACCGACCAGACGATCTGCGCGAACGCGAGCGTCAGCATCGCGAGATAGACGCCGGAAAGCCGCACGCAGAACCAGCCGAACACCAGCGCGCCGCCCACCGCGAGCAGCGGACCGAGCAGCAGCGCGGCTTCCATGGGCAGATTCAGCACCTTGAGGAACAACGCGGCGCCGTATGCGCCGAGTCCGAAGTAAGCGGCGTGGCCGAACGAATGCATGCCGCCGGGGCCCATGATGAAATGCAGGCTCGTGGCGAACAGCACGGCGATCAGAATTTCGACCAGCAGCACCGGCATATAGGGGAATGCGTTGGCCGCGAGCGGCGCCAGCACGAGAACCAGCAAGGCGAGCGCAGCCAGCCATTTGAGACGTTTTCCCGCGGGACGCAGCGGCGTTTCCGGCGCGGCCATGCCACGCACCGCGGCCGTCGCGCGGCCCAGCAGCCCCCACGGACGCACCACCAGCACCGCCGCCATCACGACGAACTCAGCGACCAGCGTGAAGCGGCTCAACGACACGCCGACGCCGAAGATCGTCACGTGCCCGATACCGATACACAACGCCTTGATCTCCGCAATGATCAACGCGGCGACGAACGCGCCCGGAATCGACCCCATGCCGCCGACCACCACCACCACGAACGCGTTGCCGATCGTCTCCAGATCCAGCGACAGATTCGCCGACATGCGCGGCCCTTGCAGCGCGCCGCCCAGACCAGCCAGAAACGCGCCGACGAAAAACACACCGGTAAACAGCCACGCCTGATTGATGCCGAGCGCGCCGAGCATTTCGCGGTCCTGGGTTGCGGCACGCACCAGCGTGCCCCAACGCGTGCGCGTCAACGCGTACCAAAGCAGCAGCAACACCACGGGTCCGATCACGATCAACGCGATGTCGTAAGTCGGCAGCGGATGACCGAGGAATTCGACCGCGCCCGCCAGATGCGGGGCACGCGGTCCGAACAGATCTTCCGGGCCCCAAAGCCACAACGCGGCGTCGCGAAAGATCAGCACCAGCGCGAACGTGGCCAGCAGATGGAACAGTTCAGGCGCCTGGTAGATCCGCCGCAGCACGACCATTTCGACCAGCGCGCCGAGCACCGCGACCACCAGCGCGGCCGCCAGCACCGACAGCCAGAAGCCTCCGGTGGTCTGGCCGAAACGGCTCGCGATGCTGTACGCGACATAAATGCCGAACATATAGAACGAGCCGTGCGCAAAGTTGACGATGCGCGTCACGCCGAAGATCAACGACAAACCGGCGGCGACCAGAAACAGCGTCGACGCGTCGGCGAGTCCATTGACCAGCTGTACCAGCAAATTCGAAAGCATCGCGACCCTCGGCAAATAACCGAATGCTAACTCAGCGCAAACCGTCTTCGCCCTTGATCTCGCTCGCCTGCAGGCCGCCAATGCGCGGCAGCGGCCGGCCCGAGGCCGTTACGGCGACGGCCACCACGATCTCGTGCGCGCGCGGCGCGTCCGACACGCGCGCTTCGATCGCGTCGAAATGGCTGCGCACGAAGGCGGCGTCTTTGTGGCCGAGCGGCACGTCGATCGCGGTGCCGAGCGTGCCGATTTTTTTCGCCGACGGCACCAGCGCCGCGCCCTTCTCGACCGCCACGCGTAGCGGTGCGCCGAGCTTGGGGTGCAGGATCGCAGCGGCGTGCTCCAGTTCGCCCGCCTCGCCCACGATCGCGGCTTTGCCGTAACTCTGCGCGTCGCCCGGTGCAATGCCCAGTGCCTCGACGCACTTGTTGCCGAGCAACGCGCCGAGTTCTTCGCCGGCTTCGATCAATGCGTCGAGTTTGGTCTCGTAACGACCCGCGTACGGATTGTCGATCACCGCCATGGCGACCGCCCGGCGCGTGGGTGGATCGATCGTCTGGCCCATTTCAATACGTGTTTCGTCCACTTGCACGACCAGCTTGCGAAGCTTGATTGCCATTTCGCTCTCCGAGTTTTCAATGCCTGCCTGGGCGTTTTTTGCCGATGCGTCGGGTCCGGCCGTTACTTCAGCGCAAACCGTCCTTACCCACGATCGCTTCTTTCGCAAGCCCGCCGACGCGCGCATGCACGCGCTGCCCAGTGCTCATCACGAGGATGTACACGAGTTCGTCCGCGGCGGGCGCGCCGGGCACGCGCACTTCGATCGCGTCGAAATGACTGCGCACATAGCTCGCGTTGACGTGCGTGAGCGGCACGTCAAGCGTGGCGGAAGGCGCGCCGACCTTCTTGGTGGAGGGCACGATCGCGTTAGTCGGCACGCCGTTTTTCTCCAGCAGCTCGCGCATCGCATAGCCGCCGGGAACATGCCACAGCGCGCCATGTTCGAGTTCGCCGCGCGCGCCGACAATCGCGCCCTTGCCGTAGCCCTCGATCGACGCATGCGGCACGGCCATCGCCGCGAGCAGCCGTTGCGCCATGTCGAAGCCGATTGGTTTGAGCGCTTCCATGGCGTGCTCGATGGTCGCTTCATAACGGCCGGCGAAGGGATTCGTCATCACCGCGGCAATCGCGCCGCGCCTGAGCGGCTGCGCGGGCGCGGGGCCGAATTCGTGAAAAATATCTTCGACGTGCGTCAGCACGCGGCGTATTTCGAACACGGAGCCTCCTTGTTCATCTGAGCGCGCTGGGTGAGCAACGCGCCGGTACGTGTGTCCTCGTGAAGTCCGGCGACCCGCACGCGTCCTTGCAGGAACAGCGCGGCGCCTTCTATCAAGCCCTGTTCGCGCAGACGTCGCGCGGTTTCGACGCCGCGCGCCAGCGCGAAATCGATCAACGGTTGCGGTAACGCGGGGACGTCGACGGTCACGAGCAGGTCGCCGAGATCGCTATCGTCTTTCAACGACGACGCCGGACGGCGCACGATGCCCGCATGGTCGAGATTGACCGCGTTGGCGACGACGGTTGCGGCGGCGTCGGCGGTGGCCGCGTCGCGCGCGAGCACGGTCACGCTATCGGCGATGCCCAGGCTGAAGCTGCGACCACGCCATCCGCTGGTCGCGATACCGCGAATCGGCTGGGTGGCGTCGAGCGTCAGGTTGGCGTCGAGCGTCAGGTTGGCGTCGAGCGTCTGAGCGTTCGAGAGTCTTGCGCCGGACAACTGCGCGAGGTCCGCGAATACACCGATGCGGTATTGCTGCCCTTCGGACAAATACAACGCAATGTCGCCACCGTTGTTGATATACGCGCGCGCGATGCCTCGACGTGCAAATGCGGCGATCAATTCGTCGGCGACGCTGCCCGCCACGGCCGCCATCGGCGTCACGTAGCGCGCGCGATGCGGATGGCACGCGGACCACATGCGGCGAGCCACGGCGCCTTCTGGACCCTTGTCGTTCAGCGGCGCCGGGTGCTTAAGCGGCTGCCGCAGCAGCGTCAACTCGCCCACCAGTTCCGGCAATACGTCGACAAAACGCGTCCAGCACGCGTCGTAAGCGGCTTGCAGCGCCGCGGGCTCGCCGTCGGCCTCGAGGATCAGATCGATCGGCCCGTGCTGCCAGTGCAAGCGGGTCGCATCGAGCCGGGTGCGGGTGGGGTTCATGGCGTTCGTCCTGGTCGCATGGGTCGCTTTCTTCGTCCGTCACAGGAGCCGGTTAGCCGAGCATCGGCGGCATGGCCGGCGGCCACGGATTGTCGGGATTGCTCGCCAGCGTGCGGCGCGCGAGCGGTGCGCCTTCCGTGTGGTCCGGCCCGTTCGCCAGCACACTCTCCAGCGAACGCACCGCGTCGAGATGTCCGCCCAGGTCACGATACGCGTCGTACGTCATGGTGAACTCGATCGGCGCAACCAGTGCGGGCGTCGGCACCGTGCCGAAGGCATGGTCGGGCATACGCGATACGTCCACCATGACGGTGATGCCGCCGCCCGGCCACACGTAAGCGGGCGCGCCGCCGCAGGTCACGTTGACGAGTTTCTGTTTGATCGCGCGCGTGAGCAACACCGGGTTTTCGGTCGCGCCCGCGCGCAGACTGCCGCCCGCGCCGCCGAGAAACAGCACGGTGGCCAGCGACGGCTCGCAGTTCTCGCCAATCCGTTCGACCGTGCGACGCACGGCGTCCGGCATGGCTGCGATGCGCGGCACGAGATCGTGATCGAGTTCGTACCACTGCGCATGTTCGCCGGTCGTCGACACCATCAGCAGACGCATGCCCGGCTTCGCGACCGCCGGATCGAAGCCTTCGACAATTGCCAGCGGATCGTGAATGTCGGTGCCGCCCCAACCGGTACCGGGATTCGCCACCTGGAAATAACGGCCCGGCGTCGATTTCCGCCCGCGAATCTTCAGACCCGAACGCGCCATGCCGAGACAGCGGCCTGCCTGATGTTCGGTCAATACGCCGGTAATGTGGTCGTCGACCACCACGACTTCATCCACATGATCGAACCACTGTTTCGCGAAGATACCGATGGTGGCCGAACCGCAGCCCACTCGCATACGCTGCTCTTCGACGCCATCCACGATCGGCGCGGCGCCCGCGCGAATCACCAGACTCGCGCCGCCGTCGATCGTGAATTCCACCGCTTGCTTGTTGCCGAGCGCCAGCATCATGTCGCAGGTTACGCGGCCTTCTTTCTTGCTGCCGCCGGTCAGGTGATGCACGCCGCCGAGGCTCAGCATTTGCGAGCCGTATTCCGCGGTCGTGACGTGGCCGACGATCTCCCCCTGGCAACGCACGTTCGATTGCTCAGGGCCGAGAAAGCGGTCGGTGTCGATCTTTACCTTGAAGCTGCAATAGCTGAAAATCCCTTCCGTGACGACGGTGATCATATCGACGTCGTCGCGTTTGGACGCGACGATAAACGGCGCGGGCTTGTAGTCGGGATACGTGGAAGATGCGCCGATACCGGTGACGAACAACGACGGGTCGGCCAGCGAATCTTGCGTGGGAGACGCTGCACCAAATTCGATCGTGGTATCGGTGAGATTGGCGGGATTGGTTTTATCAAGGCTCGCGGCATCGGCACGCGACAGAAACACCACCGGATCGACGCGAATCAATCTTCCCTGCGCATTCGCATAACGATCGCACGCACCGGTGCGGCCCTCGGATATCTGGCACAGCACCGGGCAGGCATTGCACTCGATCTTGTTCGTCGCCATGCGCTCGCTGCGCGGCGCGGCTTTTTCGAGCACGGTGGGACCTGGCGTCGACGCGGTTTCACCGTCGACGCGCTCGGCACCGAAATCGACCTTCGTATGTTCTGTCATGGCGGGGTTTCCATACGACGACATTACAATCGGTCCTGCTCCGGCTGACGAATAACCCTTGTTTCAAGGCATTTTCGCGTGCTTCGCCGCGCTCCATGTTGCGGTCACTCACCATTCGTGTAGTATCCGCTACACCAAACTCGTTAGAAATCTACTCGATCAAATTAGTCTGCGCAACGTGTTTCACGCCGTTCACTTCAATGGTGCAACGCGACATCGGGGTGTAGCATGCCGTTCAACGTGAGCTAACAAAGAGAGCCGAGACCGCCATGAGTCCCACTGCCGCCCGCAAGCCGGGCGCTACCGGTATCCGTGCGAAGCAGGCGCAAGACACGCGCGCCAAGATCCTCAAAGCGGCCATCAAGGTCTTCGCGAAGCAAGGCTATGCCAGCGGCCGGATCGAGAGTATTTCAAAGGCCGCGCGTTCGCACGACCGCATGATCTACTACTACTTCGGCAGCAAGGAACAGTTGTTCGTCGAAGTACTGGAAACGATCTACACGCAGTTCAACGAGGCGGAGAGCCGACTCCATCTCGACCTGGACGATCCCGTGCGCGGTCTCGAACAAATGGTGGAATTCGTCTGGCAGTATTACCTCGACCATCCCGAGTTCGTCACGTTGCTGTCGAGCGAGAATCTGCATCAAGGCAAGCATGCGAAGAAGTCGCTCAAGCTGAAAGAGATTTCGGGCTACGCGATTTCCGTCGTGCAACAGCTATTGGATGCGGGTCAGGCGCAACAGGTATTTCGCACCGACGTCGCCGCGCGCGACGTGTATCTCATGATTGCGTCGCTCGGCTATTTTTATAACGCCAACCAGTACACATTGGGCGCGTTTCTCGGCGAACCGCTCATGGACAAGGCTGCGCTCGCGCATTGGCGCGAGGTCATCAAAGACACGGTGTTGCGCGCGGTGCGTCTGGCGTTGCCGGCGAGCGCGGCGGCTCCGGCCGCAGTGATCGATCGCGAACGCGGCGCTGCATAAAAAAACGCGCGCCATTTGACCGGCGCGCGTTTCGTTTCTTGACAGCCTGACAGCGTGTCGATGTACAGCGTCAAGGCGCAGCGGCCGCCGCGTCGTCTTCGCGAAACAGTTTATCGGCGAGATGAAACGCCGAGTTAGCCGCCGGCACGCCGCAATATATCGCGGTTTGCAACAGCACTTCTTTAATCTGCTCGCGCGTCACGCCATTGTTCTTCGCGGCGCGCAGATGCAAGGCCAGCTCTTCGCTGCGGTTGAGCGCCACCATCATCGCGATGGTCAGCAAACTGCGCGTATGACGCGGCAAGCCCTCGCGCGTCCAGATTTCGCCCCACGCGTAGCGCGTGATCAGGTTCTGGAATTCTTCCGTCAGCTCCGTGCGGTTCGCCAGCGACCGATCGACGTGCGCGCTACCCAGCACCGCGCGGCGCACGTCGAGTCCCGCTTCGTAGCGATCTTCGTCGTTCATTTCGCCTCCGTCAGAAACTCGAGCACGGTCTTCGTGAACGCGTCGACCTGCTCGATGTTGGATATGTGCGAGGCGTCCAGTTCGACGTAACGCGCGCCCGGAATCGACGCCGCCAACTCGCGGCCTTGCGCCGGCGTGGCGGCAAGATCGTGCGTGCCGCTAATCACCAGGGTTGGCAGTTTGATGCCGGCGGTTTCGGGACGCAGATCGGTCGCGTCGATCGCGTCGCAATTGGAGGCGTAGCCTTCCTTATCGGTATGCACGAAGACGTCGCGGATCATGGCGAGCACGACCGGCTCGCGCTCGATGTACTCGGCCGTGAACCAGCGCGGCAAGACCGCGTCGGCGAGTGCGCGCATGCCTTCGCTACGCGCTCGCGCGGCACGCGGCACCCACACTTCGGGCGAGCCGATGCGCGCCGCCGTATTGCACAGCACGACGCGTTCGAACCGGTCCGCATGACGCGCGGCCAACGCGACGCCGGTCAGGCCGCCCATCGACAGTCCGCAAAAATTCGCGCGGGCGATCTTCAGCGTGTCCATCAGGCCGAGCACGTCGCCGGTCAATTGGTCGATCGTGTACGGACCCTTCGGCGCTTCGGAATGGCCGTGGCCGCGCGTGTCGTAGCGCAGCACGCGAAACTGGCGGGACAGCGCCGCAACTTGCGGCGTCCACATGGACAGATCGCTGCCGAGCGAATTCGACAGCACGATCCACGGCGCGCTGCCGTGCCGGTCGCCGTCGATTCGATAGTGAAGCTCGGTGCCGTTGACTGCGGCGTATGGCATGCCGGTTACTCCCTGGATGGGGCGCGCTGCGCGCGCGCGGTGTGAAGAGCCAGCACGGCGTCCACATAAGCGTGGGCCTGGCCGACGTAGTGTGCGGGATCGAGCAACTGCTTGAGCCGCTCGCTCGGCAAATGTTCGGTAACGGCCGGATCGGCGGCGAGCACGTCGAATAGCGTTTGCCCGTCGCGAATCGCGGCCTTCGATGCGCGCTCGACCAGATGATGCGCGTCGAGCCGGCCGATGCTATCGCCGAGTGCGAGCATCACCGCTTCGCCGAGAATCAGGCCACGCGTGACGCCGAGATTCGCGGCGAGGCGCGGCACGTTCACGTTCAGTCCGGCGGCGATCTGTTCGATGTTAGCAAGCGCGCCGCCCGCGAGGCGCGCGAGGTCCGGCAGCGCGTCCCACTCCGCTTGCCAGCCGCCGAGCGCGCGCTCGTGCTCCTGGACCATGCCGGCGAATACCGTGGCGACGAGCCCCGGCGCGCGCGTCGCGGCCGTCAGCACGGCGGCGCAGCCAACCGGGTTGCGCTTGTGCGGCATGGTCGACGAACCGCCCTTGCCCGCGGCGGCCGGTTCGGCCAGTTCGTCGATTTCGGTTTGCATTTGCAGCGAGACGTCGCGGGCGATCTTGCCGAGCGTGCCGATCAGCATGCCGAAGAACGCCGCTGTTTCGGCGATGCGGTCGCGCTGCGTATGCCACGGCAAGGTGGGCGCGGCGAGGCCGAGTTCTTGCGCGAGCGATTGGGTGACGTGCGGTGCGGCGTCGCGCAGACTCGCCAGCGTACCGGCCGCGCCGCCGAATTGCAGCACGAGCACGCGAGCACGCAAGGCATCGAGCCGTTCGCGATGCCGCAGCAACGCGTCGAGCCATTGCGCGAATTTCAGACCGAGCGTGATGGGCAGCGCCTGCTGCAACCAGGTGCGGCCGATCATCGGTGTTGCGCGATGCGTGGCGGCGAGTTTCGCCACCGCGTCGCAAGTGGCGTGCAAACCCTGGTCGAGCAAGTCGAAGGTGTCGCGCAATTGCAGCACGGTCGCGGTGTCGATAATGTCCTGGCTCGTTGCGCCCCAATGCACGTATTTCGACGCTTCGGCGTCGGCGGCTTTCACGCGCGCGGTGAGTTGCTTGACGAGCGGAATCGCAAGGTTGCCGCCAAGCGCGGCGTCGCGCGCGAGAGCGTCAGCGTCGAGTTGATCGGCCTGGCAAGCGGCCTGGATCGCCGGCACCGCCGTGGCGGGAATCACCCGATGCGCAGCCGATGCACGCGCCAGCGCCGCTTCGACGTCGAGCATGCGTTGTAGCGTGGTGCGCGGCGACCAGAGGTGGTTCATCGGCTGGGTGCCGCAGAGAAGGCCGGTCAGACGGGCGCTGGAGTCGAGCATGTTGGCGTGGAGGTTCGGAAGGAGATCGGAGTCAAGCTTAACCCGCCCGCGCCGCTTGCGTCCCGTCGATCAACGGCACGCCGGTCAGCTTGTGCAGCGCGTCGAAATCGATGTCCGAGAAAATCTCGCGCACCACGAGGCCCTGATCGGTCACGTCGATCATGGCGAGGTCCGTATAGATTCGGTCCACGCACGCAATGCCGGTGACCGGATACGTGCATTCGGCGGCGATCTTGCTCTCGCCCTGCTTGGTCAGGTGCTCCATCATCACGTACACCTGTTTTGCGCCGATCGCCAGATCCATTGCGCCGCCCACGGCCGGAATCGCGTCCGGCGCGCCGGTGTGCCAGTTCGCCAGATCGCCTCTGGCCGAGACCTGGAATGCACCGAGCACGCAGAAGTCCAGGTGGCCGCCGCGCATCATCGCGAACGAATCGGCGTGGTGAAAATACGCGCCGCCCGTGAGCAGCGTGACATGCTGCTTGCCGGCGTTGATCAGTTCGTCGTCTTCGTCGCCTTTGGCGGGCGCCGGGCCCATGCCGAGCAGGCCGTTTTCGCTGTGCAGGAAGATTTCCTTGTCGGCGGCGAGGTGGTTGGCCACCAGCGTGGGCACGCCGATGCCGAGGTTCACATAGGCGCCTTCGGGGATATCCAGCGCAACGCGTTTGGCCATTTCATCGCGGGTCAGTTTTTTCATGTCGGTCTCCAGGTCAGGCGGCGGCGGTGGCGGCGATTTGATGCGCCGCTTGCGGCACTTCAATGACGCGTTGCACGAAGATGCCGGGCGTGACGATCACCTCCGGGTCGAGTTCACCGAGCGGCACCACTTGCGACACCTGCACGATCGCGGTTTTCGCCGCACTGGCCATGATCGGGCCGAAATTGCGCGCCGTCTTGCGATAGGTGAGATTGCCCCAGCGGTCGCCCCGATATGCCTTGATCAGCGCGAAGTCCGCATGCAGCGGCGACTCCAGCACGTAGTGCTTGCCGTCGATCAGACGCGTTTCCTTGCCTTCGGCAAGCCGCGTGCCGTACGCGGTCGGCGTGAAAAAGCCGCCAATGCCCGCACCGGCCGCGCGAATCCGTTCCGCGAGATTGCCCTGCGGCACCAGTTCGAGCTCGATTTCGCCGGCGCGATACAGCGCGTCGAACACATACGAATCGGTCTGACGCGGAAACGAACAGATGATCTTGCGCACGCGTTTGGCTTTGAGCAACGCAGCCAGGCCGATGTCGCCATTGCCCGCGTTGTTGTTGACGATGGTCAGCTCGCGCGCGCCCTGTTCGATCAGCGCGTCGATCAGCTCCGACGGCATGCCGGCCGTGCCGAAGCCGCCGATCATGACGGTCGCGCCGTCGTGGACATCGGCGACGGCCGATTCAAGTGACTCGAAAATCTTGTTGATCATGTCGAATTTCCTTTGGGAGCGCTGCGTGCCGCTGGGCTGCCGCCTTGCCGATGTGTTCACTCGCGATTTGTTCGTTATGTGAACAGTGATTCGTTTAGCGAACGTTGGGGCAATTATGGTTGTGCTTCGGCTGCATTGTCAAGGCAGGGGAATCCCGTTAAACGCGCTGCGGGTCTTCGACGAAGCCAAACGCACTATCCTCGGATGAGATTTTTAGGCTACCCTCTATGCCGACAAACAGATAATCCATCACCCGCACCGCAGCAGGCCCAATCGAGCATGTCCGAGACAAACCTGGATCTCAACCTGATCCCCTTTCTGGTCGCGATGGAAGACACGCGCAACGTCAGCCGCGCGGCCGAGCAACTCGGCGTGAGTCAGCCGCGCGTCAGCACCGCGTTGGGACGGCTGCGCGAATACTTCGACGATCCGTTGTTCGTGCGCACCTCCAAAGGCATGGAGCCGACGCCGCGTGCGCTCGCCATCCTGCCGGCCGCGCGCGACGCGCTGCTGCGGATCGAGAAAGGCATGCTCGACGTCCAGGATTTCGATCCGGACACCAGCACGCACACCTTTTCGATCGCACTTTCCGACGTCGGCGAGATCGTGTTCCTGCCGCGCCTGCTGCAACTCTTCGCCGAGCGCGCGCCGTTCGCGAATCTGCGCTCGGTGACGCTGTCGCCGTCGAACGTGGAACGCGGGCTCGAATCGGGCGACGTCGACCTGGCGGTCGGCTATTTCCCGGACCTGGCGGGCAATAACTTTTTTCAGCAGCGGCTCTTCACGCACCGCTTCATCTGCCTGATGCGCGCTGGCCATCCACTGGCGAAGGCGCCGCTCACGCTCGCGCAGTTCGTGGCAGCGGGCCACGCCGTCGTGCGTGCCGAAGGACGCAGCCAGGAAGTGCTGGAGCAATTCCTGGAAAAGAAACGCATCAAGCGGCGCGCCGTGCTCGAAACGCCGCATTTCATGAGCCTGCCGTTCATCCTTGCGCGTACCGATCTGCTGGCGACGGTGCCCCATGCCATCGGTTTCGCGTACGTGTCGGAGCATGCGTCGATCACGCTGGTCGAACCGCCGCTGCCATTGCCGCGTTTCGATCTGCGGCAGCACTGGCATCGCAAGTTTCATAACGATCCGCGCGCGAGCTGGTTGCGCGGCGTAGTCGCCGAACTCTTCAACGATGCGATGGACGAGTGGCCGAAGTAGCCGCTTGCGCCCCGACAGCGATCAGGGTGATCGGCACGGCAGGGCCTGAAACATGGAACAATGGCCTGACTCATTGACCCCGCGCGCCAGCAGCAGCGGCAACGCGCGCTCCCGGAGGAACACCGCATGACCAGCAGCAAGACAGAAAAAACCCAACCCGCGGCGAACGCGGACCGCCCGAGCCGCGAAGAAGCCGAAGCGGCCGTTCGCGTGCTGCTGCGCTGGGCCGGCGACGATCCGGCGCGTGAAGGCCTGATCGATACGCCGGCGCGCGTGGTGCGCTCGTACGAGGAGTTTTACGCGGGCTATCAGGTCGATCCGCGCGAGATCCTCGCCCGCACCTTCTCCGAAGTGGACGGCTACGACGAAATGATCGTGCTGAAAGATATTCGCTTCGAAAGCTATTGCGAGCATCACATGGTGCCGATCATCGGGCGGGCTCACGTGGCGTATCTTCCCCAGCATCGGGTGGTCGGCATTTCGAAGCTGGCGCGCCTCGTGGATGCGTTCGCCAAGCGCCTGCAGATTCAGGAAAAGATGACGGTGCAGATTGCCGATACGCTGAACGAGGTGCTGCAGCCGGCGGGCGTCGGCGTGATTCTCGAAGCGGCGCACCAGTGCATGTCGACGCGCGGTGTCCATAAGGCCGGCGTGACGATGGTTACCTCGCGCATGCTGGGGACGTTCCGCTCCGATCCGTCGACCCGTCGCGAGTTTCTGTCGATCGTGGGGAATCCGGGCGTGGTGGCGGTGGCTAATACGTAATACGTGGCGGGAAGAGGCGGTGGTGCTTCGTGCGATGCCTCATGCGGTGCCCCATTCGGTGCTTCAGGCCGTGTTTCAGGCCGCGCTTCAAGCCGTGCTCCGCGCTGCGCCCATCCGGCCCAACGTGGCAAGCAGCACCGCGCCGAGCACGCACGCCACGCCCGTCAACTGCGCCGCGCTGACCGGCTCGCGCAATGCGAGCGCCGCCAGAGCCACCGCGCTGACCGGCACCAACGCGGTCATCAATCCGGCCTCCGCGCCGCTGATCCGCGCGGCGCCCGCATACCAGAGCACGAAACCCGCCACCGTCGGCACCAGCGCGTAGTACAGCACGCCGGCCAGCGCGGGCGCGTCGACCGGCAGCATCCACGGTTTCTCGAAACAGGCCGGCACGAGTGCGACCGCGAAGCCGATCCCGCACATCAACGCCGACAGCGGCAGCGGCGCGACCGGCTGGTGCAGCCTGCGATTGAGCAGAATGAAAAGCGCCTCGCAGACGATCGCGGCGAACACCAGCGCATTGCCCATCAGCGAACTCGCCGCATGCGGCGCAGTGAAATCGCCGGGATGGACGGTACATACCAGCACGCCCGCCGTGGCCAACAATATCGCGCCGATCAAGGACGGCGCCGGGCGCTCGCCGAGCGCAAGCATCGCCACGCCCGCCGACACCGCGGGCAGGGTGCCGGCAATCACGCCGGCATCCGCGGCGGACGCGAGTTTCATGCCGCTGATCAGCAACACCGTATAGCCGACGCTGCCCGCGCCGGCCTGGGCGATCACCAGCAAGGTATCGTGACGATCCAGACGCGGCCAGCGCACGCCGCGCCAGCGCATGACGAGCACGAATAGCGGAAACGCGATCGCAAAGCGCAGCGCGGTCGCACTGAACGGCGGCAAGCCGGCCGCGATCGACTTGCTGACCACCACCGTGCTGCCGACGCCGAGCATCGCCAGGGCGCAAAACAGGTATCCGAGATGCCGCGAATTCATGGTGCCGTCCTATTCCTATCGCTGTTCGTGGATGCGTTGCAACGAACCGGCAGAATAGGCGCGCGGGCGGCACACGGTCTTGAACGAAATTGCAGCGTCGTATCGAGCCTATCGACGCGCGGAGCGACGTCAACCCGGCGCGTAACGCATCGAGTATTCTCAGCAAGGTCTGGTGGGCGCGCGAAACACTCATGCCGCCCGTCACGCCCATTGCGCCCGTCGGGAACGTACTTTGCAAGCACACAACGAAGGCCGCTTCAAGCCGGCCCAAACGCAATAACAGGAGCTGCTCAATTGGTAGAGTTTCCGTCTTCGGCGGTGGCAACCTGGGGTGGCGCGTTCGTGTTCATCAACGTCCTGTTGACGCGTCTCGGGGTGCCGATTCCCGCCGTGCCCGTGCTGCTCTTTGCCGGTTCCGCGATCGCCGCCGGCACGCTGTCGTTCTGGCCGATCCTGCTCGCTGCGGTGCTGGGCGCGCTGATCGGCGACGCCGCGTGGTTCGCCGCCGGCCGTCTGTATGGCCGCAAGCTGATGGCCGCGCTCGGCCGCCTTTCGCCCGCGATCGACGCCAAGGTCGACAAAGCGCGCTCGCTGTTCGAGCGCTTCGGCGTGCCGCTCGTGTCGATCTCGAAGTTCGTCCCCGGCCTCGCTTTGATTACCCCGCCGCTGATGGGTACCACGGCCGTCGACACGCGTATTTACGCTGTCTGGGATCTGGTGGGCGTGCTCGCGTGGGCAAACTTCTGGTTGCTCGGTGGCGCTGCGGCGGAACGACAGTTACACATGCTGCTCGACCTGGTGAAAGCGCGCGGCGGCACGGTGATCGATATTCTGCTGGGCGCGGCGCTCGTCTATCTGCTCTATCGGATGCATCTGCGGCGGCGTGAGCGGCGGCGTTTCGCGCGGGCGGCATCGGCCGAGGCGGCGCAAAACGCGTCTCGCGGCTGGCGGCGCATCGTGCCGCCCAAGGTGCTCGACGCGCGTCCGCAGGCCCTCGCGCCCGACACGCCGCGCGCGATTCCCGGCGCGCTCGCCTTCGATCCCCACTCGCCCGAGCAGATCGACGGTGCGCTTCGCGCGTACGACATGGTGATTTACTGCATATGCCCGGACAGCGCGACGGCGGTGGAGATCACGCAGCGCATGCGGTTAGGCGGCTATACGCGGATTCGCGCCTTGCGAGGCGGGCTGGAGGCGTGGCAGAGGCGCGGCTTTCCTGTCGAACCGCTCGGGCCGGCTGACGAATTGACGACCGGATATCGGCCGCCGTCGCCATCTGGAGACGACTCGAGCGGCCCGCGTGGCACACACGACACAACTCGCGGTGCAATCACGTTACGCGGCTTTGCGCCGCGCCGCAGTCAAAGCACCTGATCCGCGCGGCTCGATCTCAGTGATTGCGCAACAGACTGGCGGCAGACCGCATTCGGCGTTTGCGCTCTTTCTTCAGCCAGTGCAGCGCCGCGTCGGTGTCGCCCGCGCCGGCCAGCAACGCGGCGTTGTCACGCAGCAGCATTTCGCTGGCGACGATATCGTTTAGCGTCCCAAAGCGTTTCTGAATCTGTTTCAAACGCTTTAGCGTGCGCTTATGGCCGCCGTTCAGCACTGGCGCAAAAAACTCCAGCAGATAGCGTAGTTTCTTGCCCTCTTTCCTGACATCGTGAAAGGCCGTGTAGTTGGCGCGCTTTGCCCGGCGCGCGCGCTTCATGCGTTTCTTCAATGCGCGCTCCGAAGCCGCCACGCGTAGATTGGCGAATTCCTGCAGCGGCACGCGCCCGGGCGCAGTGTTCAATTCCTTGGCGGCACTGGTCAGCGCTTCGCGCAGCAAATGCTTGACGTCCGCGTTCGAGAGGGTTTCCCGGCTCGTGGCGAGCGCCTCGTCGCGCGCTTCCTGAAGCCTGGGGGCGAGCCCGCTCGCCGAGCTTTTCTTCCGGCTCAGCAACTCGCGCAAAATGTCCCAGTCGCGGGTCTTGCCGGCAGCCGTGGCGAGATACTTGTACAGGGCACGTTGCCGCGTGTTTTCGCCTTTTTCGAGCAAAGGCTGGAAGGCCCACCAAAGGGAACGCAAACGCCGCAGCGACACGCGAAACTTGTGCAGCGCTTCGGGTGAGGCGTCCTCGCGAACCGCCCTGCCTTCTTCGATCGCATTGTCGACGAGCGGCTCGGCGTAGGCCGTAAAGGCGGCCTGTGCAGAAGGTTCGGCGCCGCCCGGCTCGCTGTGGGCGGCATGTCGATCCCTTTTCCGATGCTCTCGGTTCATTGGCGCCCCTTTTTGCGGTTCGTTCATGGAGCGTAGCAAAAAAAGAGCCTCCCGGGCTTGGCGCGCAGCTTCGCCGCAGCACGCTTCGGGAAAAAGTGCGCGACCCTGACTCCCGGCAAGAAGATTTTTTACCGCATCCATTAGCGCGACGCCGAATCACCGTCTATCTTCAACATACGCTTCGCCGCCGACGCGAATGCCAAAAACCCGCGCCTGCGACACGCAAAACATGCCTGCAAACGCCATGCAGTTGTTTTCGGACATCTGACGATCGATATCCGCCAGCTTTCACGAAATTCTCTATCGAAACGGCGCGCGGCCTTTACCCGCGTGCTTTCCCGCGCGACCTAGGTCTCGCGGGGGTGTCATGTCGTTGTCATCATTGCGACACACACGCCCCGCAGGATCGGTGGTTCCGCGACAAACTCTTGGGGCACAAGTCATGCCGGAACTTTCGTATCCGCAACCGGGCACCGCAGCTAAAACCCGCAATCTCAGCCTCCTCATCTTCTTCGCGGTTATCGCTATCGGCGCGGCTTACTGCGCCATGCATCTGGTGGACGATCTGCAACCTGTCCGCGAGAGTTCGGTTCTACCGTATCTGCTTCTCGGCGTGGCGCTACTGATCGCGCTCGGCTTCGAATTCGTCAACGGTTTTCATGACACCGCCAACGCGGTCGCGACGGTGATCTACACGCACTCGCTCGCACCCAACCTCGCCGTGGTGTGGTCGGGCACGTGGAATTTCCTCGGCGTGCTGACCTCGACCGGCGCGGTCGCGTTCGGCGTGCTGCAATTGCTGCCTGTCGAACTGATCTTGCAGGTGGGCAGCAGCGCCGGATTCGCGATGGTCTTCGCGCTGCTGATCGCGGCGATCATCTGGAACCTCGGCACGTGGTATTTCGGGTTGCCGTCGTCGAGCTCGCACACGCTGATCGGTTCGATCATCGGCGTCGGTCTGATGAATCAGCTGATGCACGGCGCGAACGGCACGAGCGGCGTGGACTGGAACCAGGCGCTCGGCGTCGGCAAGTCGCTGCTGTTTTCGCCGCTGGTGGGCTTTCTCGCGTCGGCGTTGCTGCTGCTGATTCTGAAAGCGGTGGTGCGGATTCCCGCACTGTATGCCGAGCCGAAAGGCAAGGAACCGCCGCCGTTCTGGATTCGCAGCCTGCTGATTCTGACCTGCACGGGCGTGTCGTTCGCGCATGGTTCGAACGACGGTCAAAAGGGCATGGGCCTCATCATGCTGATCCTGATCGGCACGGTGCCGACGGCGTATGCGCTGAACAAGGCGGTGACGCCGGCGGAAACGCAAACCTATCTGGCGGTCGCTCAACATGCGTCGGCGACGCTCGGCAAGTACACGCAAGGCGCCGCGCCGTCGACCAATCCGCGCAGCGACGTCGAAGCCTATGTCCGCACCCGCCAGTTGACGCCCGTCACCCTGCCGGCATTGCAGCAACTCACCGAGCAGATCGCTCACCAGGTCGGACAATCGGGCTCGATGGGCGCCGTGCCGCAAGGTGTCGTCGATAACGTGCGCAACAACATGTATGTGGCGTCCGAAGCGATTCGCCTGATGGAGAAGGCAAAACAACCGGCGTTCGCACCGGAAGACGTCAAGGCCATCGACAACTTCAAGGCGCAAACCGATCACGCCACCAAGTTCATTCCGACCTGGGTAAAGGTCGCGGTGGCGATTGCGCTGGGTCTGGGCACGATGGTGGGCTGGAAGCGGATCGTCGTGACGGTCGGCGAGAAAATCGGCAAGCAGCATCTGACATATGGGCAGGGTGCGTCGGCTGAAGTCGTCGCGATGCTGACGATCGGCGCGGCCGACATGTACGGCCTGCCGGTTTCGACGACGCACGTGTTGTCCTCGGGTGTGGCGGGCACGATGGCCGCTAACGGCTCGGGCCTGCAGTGGGGTACCGTGCGCAGCCTGATCCTCGCCTGGGTGCTGACGCTGCCGGTGTCGATCGCACTCGCTGCGGGCTTGTATTGGCTGTTCCGGATGGTGTTCTGAAGCACATCTTTGAAGAAGCCGCCGGTCTGCGGTCAGGTTCGCAGGACCGGCGAGTCCGAATGAAAAAAGCGCGGCTTACACAGGCCGCGCTTTTTCTTTGTGCCGAGCGCCAGGAGGCGCTCGGTGGCTTGGTGCCAAGGCTTAGTAAAGCTCGGGCACGATCATCGACGCCGGCACCGGCTGGCGGCTGTACTCGTCGTTATGAACGCGCGCCGGCAATTCGATGGTGGAATGCTCGACCTCGTGATACGGCACCTGGCTCAGCAAATGATGAATGCAGTTCAGGCGCGCGCGCTTCTTGTCGACCGCCTGCACGACCCACCACGGTGCCTCGGGAATATGCGAGCGCTGCAGCATCACTTCTTTCGCCTGCGTGTACGCTTCCCAGCGACGACGGCTTTCCAGATCCATCGGACTCAATTTCCACTGTTTCAGCGGATCGTGAATGCGGTTCTGGAAGCGGATCTCCTGCTCTTCGTCGGTAATCGAAAACCAGTATTTGAGAATCTGCACGCCGCTGCGCGCCAGCATTTTTTCGAATTCCGGCACCGAACGGAAGAACTCTTCGTATTCTTCATCGCTGCAAAAATTCATCACGCGCTCGACACCCGCGCGGTTGTACCAGCTGCGGTCGAACAGCACCATTTCGCCGCCTGCCGGCAGATGCGAAACGTAACGCTGGAAGTACCACTGCGTGCGTTCCCGGTTATTCGGCGCGGGCAGCGCGGCCACGCGGCAGACGCGCGGATTGAGCCGCTGCGTGATGCGTTTGATCGCACCGCCCTTGCCGGCCGCGTCGCGCCCTTCGAAAATCACCACGAGGCGATGACCGGTCTGCACGATCCAGTCCTGCAGTTTGACGAGCTCGCCCTGCAGACGGAACAACTCGCGGAAGTACATCTTGCGGGCTTCGCGATGCTCGGCCGTGAAGCCCTCCGCGCCGTCGATAATGCGGTCGTCGACTTCCATTTCGAGCTCTTCGTCGTACGCGTCGATGAGGTCTTCCTCGAAACGGCGTTGCCGCTCTGCAAGCACTTCGGCTTCGGGTCTCGGATCCAGCTCTTTCATTGCAGCTCTCCTGGCAACGGAAATGGTTAGGCGCGCGGCGAGAAGTCCGACGCGAACGCGTTCGATTATCGAAGCGCGAGGTGTCAGCCGTGTTACCGCCGTGGCCGCATTTCGGCGCCCTTTGCGTGCCGATGGGCACACAGCGGCACGTTTGGGCACGTAGGCGAACGATTGCGCGGCATGCGGGGCCGGCTCACCTTGTCGTCGTCCATGATAGCGACTTTTGCGGCGGCGTCCGGCGCTGCCCGCTGCCGCTCGTACTTGAAAACGTCGGCGACGCCCCGCATCTGCGTTCCCGTTTATCCGGAGCATCGCCATGGGAAGCCGCCCACGCTTCATCGATGGCCTGTCGCGCGCCGCATCCGACGCCCCCGGGCCGAATCCCCTCACCCCCTTATCCGACGACACGCTACTCGACGCCTATTCCCGCACCGTGATCGGCGCGCTGGAACGCGTGCAGCAGGCGGTCGCCTTCATTTCCGTCGAACGCCGGCTACCCGGCGAGGCATCCGGGCACAGCGGCGGCAGCCGTGAGCGCGGCGCGCGCGGCGGCACAGGTTCCGGCTTTCTATTCACGCCCGACGGCTACCTGCTCACCAATAGCCACGTCGTGCACGGTGCCACGCACATCCAGGTCACGCTGGCCGACGGCGCGAAATTCGACGCCGATCTGGTCGGCGACGATCCGGGCAGCGATCTCGCCGTATTGCGGATTGGCTCGCCGGAGCCGCTGCCGCATGTCGAGCTCGGCGAATCGTCCAAACTGCGCGTCGGCCAGATCGCGATTGCGGTAGGCAATCCGCTCGGGCTCGCACAAACCGTCACGACCGGCGTGGTGTCGGCGCTCGGCCGCTCGCTGCGCTCGAACTCCGGTCGCATGATCTATGACGTGATCCAGACCGACGCCGCGCTGAATCCCGGCAATTCCGGCGGTCCGCTGATCAATTCCGCGGGCCAGGTGATCGGCGTGAATACCGCGATCATTCCCGGCGCGCAGGCCATCTGTTTCGCCACGGCAATCGATACCGCCAAATGGGTGATCATGCAGATCTTCACGCACGGTCGGGTACGGCGCGCGTATATCGGCGTGGCGGGCACCACGACGCCGCTCGCGCGGCGCGTGCAGCGCTATTTCGGCCTCAGCTCGGAAAGCGCGGTACATGTGATGGAAATCGTCAAGGGCAGCCCAGCCTCGCTCGGCGGTTTGCGTACCGACGACACGATCGTCGCCATCGACACGCTCGCCGTGCAGGACGTGGATGGCCTGCAGCGCGCGCTCGACGCGTCGCGGATCGATAAGCCGGTGAACGTCACGGTATTGCGCGGCGCGCAGCGGCTCGAATTGACGTTGACGCCGGTCGAGCAGACAGCTTGAGTCTGCGGTTTGCTGTTTGCGGCAAGGCGCTTTCGCCTTGGGCACCTATAAAAAAGCCTCGCGCTCAATCGAGCGCGAGGCTTTCTATCTTCGAGCCGCGGCGCATGCGCAAAACCGCACCGCCGCACGTCACCCAGACACTTACTGAATCACTCGCGTCACACCTCGGCCGCGCGGGTCGGCCGCCGCTTCCGGCGTATCGCCGTTCACCTTGATCGCCTGAATATCGCCGCTGAAATCCTGCCCCTTCAGCGTGTAACCCTTGGCTTCGATCTGCTGCGCGAGCTCACCCTCGATCGGCTTGTACGGCTCCCAGAAAATCGTGTTCGGCGGCAACAATTGATGATGGAAACGCATCGCCGCCACCGCGTCCTGCAGCGGCATGTTGAAGTCGTAAATGTTGTTGATCACCTGGAAGATCGACGTGAAGATGCGCGAGCCACCCGGCGTGCCGATCACCAGTGAGACCTTGCCGTCCTTGGTCAGAATGGTCGGGCTCATCGACGACAACGGACGCTTCTTCGGCTCGATCGAATTCGCGTCGCTGCCCACCACGCCGAACATATTCGCCACGCCCGGCTTCGCGGAGAAGTCGTCCATTTCGTCGTTCAGCACGATGCCGGTGCGATCCGCCACCACGCCCGAACCGAAATAGCCGTTGATGGTGTACGTATTCGACACCGCGTTACCCCACTTGTCGATCACCGAGAAGTGCGTGGTTTCGGCTTTCTCCGGCATGTTGGTGCCGAGCCCCGGTTGTACGCTCTTCGTGTCCGACGGGGTGTTCGGATTGACCTCGGCGGCGCGTTTGGCGAGATACGCGTCGTCGGTCAATTGCGCGATCGGCACCTTGTAGAAATCAGGATCGCCGAGATACTGCGCGCGATCCGCGAAGACCCGCTTCTCGATTTCCGCGATCAGATGCACGTATTGCGCGGAATTGAGCGTGACGTCCTTGAAGTCAGGCGCGATGTCGGCCTTCATCTTCAGCAACTGCACGAGGCCGATGCCGCCCGAGCTCGGGGGCGGGGCGGTGTAGACACGATAGCCGTTCCAGTCGGCCTGGATCGGCTGACGCCAGACGGCCTTGTACTGCTGCAGGTCGGCCTTGGTAATCAGACCGTGCCCGCGCATGGACGCCGCGATCAGATCGGCCGTCTTGCCCTGATAGAAGTCTTTCGCGCCTTGATCCGAAATACGCTGCAGCACGGCGGCGAGATCCGGTTGTTTGAAGTTGACGCCCTGCTTCAGGTTGCCGAAGTAGGTGTCGAAGTTGGTCTTGCCGGCGAAGTCTTTCGCGGCGTCGTCGCGGCGTTGCTGCAATTGCTGGCTGACTTCGAAGCCGTCGGTCGCGTAGTGAATGGCCGGTGCGAGCACCTGCTTCCACTTGAGCTTGCCGAACCGGCGTTGCGCCTGCCACATGCCGTCCACCGTGCCCGGCACGCCCACTGCCCGATAGCCGAACAGGCTCATGCCTTTGATGACCTCGCCCTTGTCGTCGAGATACATGTTTTTGGTCGCGGCGAGCGGAGCGCGTTCGCGATAGTCGAGGAAGTACGGCTTGCCGTCGACATACAGCGTCATGAACCCGCCGCCGCCGATGTTGCCCGCTTCCGGATACGTCACGGCAAGCGTGAAGGCGATCGCGACGGCCGCGTCGACGGCATTGCCGCCTTCCTTGAAGATCTGTTCGGCGGCGTCGGCGCTGTACTTGTCGGCAACCGCGATAGCGGAGGCCGTGAGAACGGCCGGCTGGCCCTTCGCGGCGGTCTTCGCGACAGCGGGCGTGGCCTCGAGAAAACCGGTGGACACTGAAACGAGTGCGACCAGCGCGAATCCGCTGGCGGACGATTTGGCGTTGCGAAACAACCTCATTGACTATCCCCCAAAGACGACGCTTTCACCTGACGAGAACGAGAGCTGCCTTGGGCTTATAACATGCGCGCCGCCCCTTTGCGAAGCCGCGAAAATCCTTAGTACGGATGCCGCGGCACGCAAAATTCCGGCGTTAAGCGCGGCCCCGGCTGCCGCGCGCGATCTCGTCGCCGGCACCCTGCGGCAGGCGCGCGGTGATCGGAATAGACAGGAACGAAAACAGTCCGACCACGATGAATGCCGGCCAGAAATCGGAGAATACGATACTCGAATGGCCCTGCACGTTATGCGAAATCTGCAGCACGATACCCGCGATCGTCACGCCGAGGCCCAACGAAATCTGCTGGATCACACTCGCAACACTCGTTGCGCGGCCCACGTCGCGGCTCGGAATATCCGCATACGCGAGCGTATTCAACGAGGTGAATTGCAACGACGGAAAGAAGCCGCCGAACAGCACGACACACCAGATCAACCAATGCGGCGTACCCGGAAAGAACAACCCGTAGACCGCGATCGCCAGGCCCGCGCACCCCGCGTTGAACATCAGCACGGTGCGGAAACCGAAACGCTCGAGTATGCGCGACGCCGCCGCCTTCATGAAGATCGACCCGAAGGCGGACGCGCAAGTGACCGACCCCGACTTGAACGCCGTCATGCCGAGCCCTTCCTGCAACGCGAGCGGCAACAGAAACGGCACGGCACCGAGACCGATCCGGAATAGCGAGCCGCCCACCACGCTCGCGTGAAAACTCGGAATGCGCAGCAGGCGCAAGTCGAGCACCGGCAATTCGACACGGCCGGCGTACAGCACATACAGCACGATCAGCACCACGCCGATCACGCACATGCCGACCGACACCGTGTTCGACACTAGCTCCCCGCCCACCAGCGAGAGCCCCATCATGAAGAGCGACGCGCCGCTCGCGGACAGGATGAAGCCGGTCCAGTCGAGCCGTCCGGGATGCGCTTCGCGCACGTTGGCAATGTGTTTATTGGCCAGCCAGATACCGAGCAGGCCGATGGGAATATTGACGAAGAAGATCAAACGCCAATGCAGATAGGTCGTAATGAAACCGCCGAGCGGCGGCCCGACCACCGGCCCGAGCAAGGCCGGCACCGTCAGATAGTTGACCGCGCGGATGAAGTCCGACTTCGGCACCGAACGGAAGATGATGATGCGCCCCACCGGCACCATCATCGCGCCGCCTATGCCTTGCACGAAGCGCGCGACCACGAACATGCCGAGCGAGGTGGAGGCCGCGCACATCAGCGAGCCCGCCATGAAAATGCCGATCGCCGTGCGAAACACCGTGCGCGACCCGAAGCGGTCGGCCACCCAGCCGCAAATGGGAATGAACACGCCGAGACCGATCACATACGCCGTGACGGCCAGCTTGAGGGTGATGGGGTCCTGGCCGAGATCGCGCGCCAGAACAGGCAGCGACGTCACGATGACCGTGCCGTCCACGTTTTCCATGAACATCGCACACGCGACGATCAGCGGAACAATGAAAGTGCCTAAAGCAAGAGGCATTGGCATGGCGACGGGTTGCAAGGCCGTCGGTGTAAAGCGTCGATTATGGCATCGCATCGGCAACAGATGTTGTAGTGCGAGCCGTAAACGGCAAAGAGCCGGCTTCGAACCGGCTCTTTGTGCGTTCCGCCTTCGCTCGGCGAAGACGCGGGAGAAGACCTAACGCGACGCTGTGACCAGCGGTTGCAATTGCGGCAGGATCTCGGTGCTTGCGCGCGCAACGTCGTTCGGGAAGTCGATCTCGATCCACGGCGCGCCGGTCACATCCGCGGTATCGAACACCTGGGTGCGCTCCAGCAGCAGATCGCGCACGGCTTCTTCGTGCGGCAGGTTGGCCCGGCCGCTATCCACGTAGCCGGCCACGATCTCCGCGAAACGCTGCGCGGTTTCCTGGCGGAAGCGGAAGAAGCCGACCGACTCGCCGATCGTGTCGTAGTCGAGATTCACGGCGAGCTGCTTGCGCAGTTCGACCGGCACGCCGTCTTTCAGACACAGCTTGACGGGTTCGTCGCCAGCTTCGAAATCACGGTCGATCAACAGGCGGTTGACCGTCTCACCCGCGACCAGCGCGTTCAGGATGCGCTCGTCGTACAGCACGTCGGCGTCCATCAGCAGGACGTCGCCGCCGCGCGTCAGCGCGTCGGCCACCGTGTGCACCGTCAGCACGCTGCCCAGGTCGTAACGCGTGTTCAGCACCGTTTCGACCTGATGCGGCCAGTTGATGCGCTCCAGTTCCCCCTGCACCGACTCCGGCTGGAAGCCGAGCGCCAGCACGACGTCCGTCACGCCGGCGGTTTCGAGCATGTGCAGATGCCGCTCGAGCAGGCTCATGCCGTCGAACTGCAACAGACACTTCGGGAACTGAGCTTGCGGCGGTTGCTGGAGACGCAGGCCGAGGCCCGCAGCGAGAATGATGGCACGCATGCGCGGTCCTTTGAAAAAATACGGAGTTTAATCGACAACCGGCACGCGCCCCGTGGCGCGCCGCCGTTGCCAGCTTCGTTCGCTGAAGTGCAAAACCAGCAAGCCCGGCAAGCCTAACAGGATTTCGCGCGCGCGCTTGGCCAGCGACAACGCCAGCGCCGCGTCCGGCGGCAATCCGACCAACGGCGCGAGCAGCAGATAACCGCCTTCCTGCACGCCGAGCGAACCCGGAATCATAAACGCTGCGCCGCGGATCGCCTGACCCAGGCTTTCCAGCAGCAGCGCATCGACCCAGTCGACCGGATGACCGAGAAAGCGCAACGCGAGCCACACTTCGACCGTGCCGACGATCCACCCCGCGAGACTCAACGCGAAGCTCGCCGCCACCCGGCCGCGCTCACGGTACATGGCTTGTACGGCGGCGTCGACGGCCTCCGCGCGCGTCATCAACGAAGACCAGTCGCGCTTGCCGAACACTTTGGACACCACGCCGAGCAGCTTGCCGAACAGCCCGCGCCGCTGCGCAAAATAGAAACCGACGATCATCGCGCCGAGCACGCCCGTGGCAATCAACGTGGCGGTTTGCAGATCGTGCAACGCCCCGTGCGCGGCATAGGCGCCGAACAGCAGCAGTCCGCCCAACGCGAAGATGATTTGCGCGAGCGCCTGCGCCGTGGTGCTGACCGTGATCGCGGCGGCCGCGTCGCGCATACGCATGCCGCGCTGCGACAGTTGCCGGACCATGACGACCGGACCGCCGATCTGGCCGGCCGGCAGCAGACTGTTCACCGACTCGCCGATCCAGCGCCCGAACAGCGCGTCGCGCAACGACAGAGCGTGATGCACGCCGTCGTGACGGCGGCGGAACAGCACGGAGATCGCGCCGGCGTCCAGCACGAGCGGCACGACGTGGAACAGCGCGACGAGCGCGAGCCCCCAACCGGCGGCGAGCAGCGTCGACGCGACCGAGCCGAAACCCTGCCACGCGAGCAAGCCGACAAACAGCGCCGTCCCGATCGACAGCAGAATCAAAGCCGCGCGACTCACGACCGATCCTTGCCGCGTGCGGTCATCTGACGGAATACCTGGCGGAAACCGAAGTACGCGATCGCGTCTTTCATGTTCGAGATGAAGCGGCGCCACGGCCGCATGTTCGGGTCGGTCACGTATTCGAACGTCAGCGACACGCGCATTTCGTTCGCGCCGGCCGGCGTGATGCGATGGCGCAGTTTGTCGCCGTCGAAAAACACGAGGCCGCCGGGCGGAATTTGCACCGAGCCCGGTTGATCCGGCACATCCGGATTGCGTGTGTGCAACTCATAGTCGAGCCGGCACGACGATTCGTCGATCACGCCGAGCAACAGGGTGTAGCGGCGGCCGTCATAGTACGAAGTATCGTAGTGCCAGCCGATGTGGTCGCCCGGTCGCGTGTAGTAGTACAACGCGTACGCATGCGGATCGTCGGCGGGCGAAAGCTGCAGTTTGTCGCCGCTCAGTTGCTCGAGCCAGCCGATCAGTTCCTTCGAGCGGTACAGCTCGGCGATAAAAGGCGCGAGGCGGTCGATCGTATGACGGCTGACGCTGCCGCCCTGCTTGTGACCCGGCAGATAGTTGCGGTTGACTTCGTCGAGCAGCGAACGCGCGCTGTGGGCGAGCTGGGCGGTGACTTCCGGCGCGAGAAAATCTTCCATATAGAGGAACGCGCCCTGGTCCGCGAAATCCTTGCGCAAACGCGGGTTGTCGAACGTCCGCGTGCGGCCCGACACCGCGCGGTCCGCGTTCGGTGCGGCGGCGGAAGGCGCCGCCGAAGCCGGCGAGCGTTCGGCTGAAACGGGAGCGATCACGTCGTCGTTGGCTTGCGTACTCATTCGCTGGCCCACATCCGACGGGGTTCGGAAGCGCTGGCGGTCACGACCGGCGCCACAGCGGCAGCGGCTCGGCGCGCCACACGCCAGTAATCGACCACCACCCACGCGGCGAACAGCGGCGCGCCAATCGAGGCCACCACGACGAACGGCATCACGACGCTCATTAGCGTGACAATGGGTAGCAGGTACAGCACGTCTTCGGTTTCGAAACCGCCGACCGAGGCCTGCCTGGTGCCCGCCTTGCCCGCCATTTCCTCGATACGCATGCGCAGGAAGAAAATTAGCGCAACGGCCACGCCGGCCAGCGCGCCAAGCCAGCCCGGTTCGACCTTCAGACCGCCAATGTGTGCCGCGCCCACACCCATTCCCATACCGATGAACAGCATGACGGTGACGGCTGCGTCGCAAGCGAGGTCGTAAAAATGACCGATTCGGCTGGACTTCCCGCCGATGCGCGCGAGTTCGCCGTCCGTATGGTCGACGAAGTTCGACAGCACGATCAGGAAGGCGCCGGCATTGGCCCACGCGAAACCGCCGCGCGCGAGGCACAGCGCACCCGCCAGCCCGATCAGCAGGCGCAGCGTGGTGAGGTGGTTCGGCGTGACCCAGGTGTTCACGAGCGGTGTCACGAGTCGGCGGGCGAGCCGCGCGTCCCATGTTCTGGGCGGCGGAACGTTAATTGGAGTTTGGGGTCGCGAATTCATAACCCGGAAATATATACGGGATCGAGAAAGATTGCTTTCTTCCCGGCCGTTTCTTTGAGGTGGGATCATTACCGCGACAGGTTAGCGGATGAGCAGAATCTGCTGAATCGATATAAAGTGCGAATCCAGTTGCGCCTGCCATGCAGGATCTCTTCGATGCGCAACGTATTTTCGGGACCGACGCGACGCCGCCACCCGTTGCGAACACACTACATCGAACCCTGATTGCCGTTCACCTTTATGAAACGTTTGTTTTGCTCCGTAGCGCTTGCGCTGGCCGCCACGCTACCCCTTACCAGCCATGCCGTTGCCCTCGACGCGCCGCTCGCGTGCGATGAAAGCGGCCATCAGTTCATCGCCGATCTCGCGCAGCAGCAATTGATCGATCCGAAGCCGACGCGCGTGGAGAGCAATTCGATCAACGCCTTCTCGCCGACGTCCGGCGCCGATCTGACCGCTTACGGATTCCGTATCTTCGCGGTGGTCGGCTACGAAAAAGACGACCCGATGTTCCGCGTCGGCGACGGCGAACCGCTCGCCCGTTCCGCCTACGGCGTGGTGGTGTTCGGTAGCCAATCGAAAGTGCAGAGCGCGATTACGGCTGCGGGCAGCACGGCGATCGTGCATCGCGTGGCGCCGCTGATCACGGCGATTTTCTGCAAGCGGAATTGAGGCGGTGCGGCGCTAGCGCGCCCGCGAAGCGACGAGGCCCCCATGTGGGGCCTCGCCTGTTTCCGGCGCATGGAAACGGCACTAGTGGCGGTGGAGGCTCGGATCGCGAATGGGTTCGCCCCACTCCGAGCCCTTCCCCTTAAAGCTTCACCGCCGCCGGATCCGCCGTCAGATACCCGACCGACGCGCCGAACCGGTCCTTATAGTTCGCGCGCACCAGCGGCTCGAGCGTGTCCCGCAACGACTGCGTATGCTGGCTGCCCCAGTCGCCCGCGTGCTGGAAGTTGCTCATGATGTAAGTCCAGCCGTTGAGCTCGTCGACCGCGTGCAAGCCGGTCGATTCGGCGCCAGCCGGCGTCGACAGCAAACGCGTGAGCTGTTTCGTGTCGACGTTGTACGCCCACAGGAAATTGTTCACGTGGTAGCCGCTGTCCTCGCCGATAAACAAGGTGCGCAGTTTCTCCGAGAACTTCAGATTGTCCGGATTCGCGACCCGCTCCGGATCGGCCTTGTTGCCGAGCGCGTCGGCGGTGATGTCCTTGCCGACCAGCAGCGCGCTGGTATGCACCGGCACCCACTCGCTGTTGATCGCCGCGCCGCCGTTGTCCTTCTGACCGCCCGCGAGCTTGTGCTGAAGCACGCCACCGGCGTTGATCGCGGCATCGACGGAAATGTTGCTCTCCGCATTCCAGCCTTTCGCCGTATTGCCCTTCACCATCGAATCGACGATGTTCTGCAACGCCGAGTAGGCGATCTTGTCTTTAATGTTGACCGTCGTGCCTTCCATCTTCGTGAAGCCCATGCTACCGCCCGCCAGGAACGCGTAACGATGGGTTTCGAGGAACGCCGCGACCTTTTCCTTGCCCGGCACGATGCGAACCCACTGCGCGACGCCGCCGGCGAAAACCTTCTTATAGCTGGCGTCGGCCGGATCGGTCCATTTGACGTCCATCACGTCCTGCGGACGGTTCGATTTCGCCATCGCCTCGACTTCCGCGCTCGTCGCGTGGCCGAGCTTGATCCACGACAGGTCGGCGCCCGCGGCGGCCGGATCGACCGAGAAACCCGCGCCCACTTTCGCGACATACAACGTGCCGGCCGACAGATCCTTCTCCACGTCGGCCACGAACATGAAGAGGCCGCTGTTGGTCGCGTCGTCGCCCATCAGCACCGTGCGGTTGTCCGGCATCACCTGCACGAGTTCGTGCGAAATACGTCCGAGACAGTAGTGTTTTTTAACGCTGCCGGTGCCGTCCGCCTTGACCGTGATCTCGGGCAGATGCCCATAAAGGTACGGGTTGAAGGCGATGTTCGTGTTGCCGTACAGGTTCTCGTTGTACGCCTTGTATTGCGCGAGGTTGCTCGTGCTGATCGTGAACGCGTCCGGCTCGTACTCCTCGCTGGACAGGTGCGTATTCCATGGCGAAAGACTCGCGCCGCACGTGATCCACAGGCCATTCGCGGGCGACGTGTCGACGTTGTGGTACTTCACGAGCGACAGCTTGCCGGTAGCGGGATCCTGGTCCAGCGTCAGCACGGCGATCGGCGACGGCAGACGACCGTACATATCCGAGCCGGACTGCGAGCGCGTGGTGTATTCGAACTGGACCACGGCGAACACCGTGTTGCCCTTCACGCCGGCCACCTTGGCGCCGTCGATCTTCAGCAGCGACGTGCCGTCCGGCGAGTCCGAGAAAAACTGGCGCCGTTGCGCGGGCACCGTGTCGTCGTAGATAGGCTGATTGTTGATGTCGAAGTAACCGCCCGCCAGCACGGTGCCGCCCTTGCCGTCCGGCACCATGTCGCCGGTCATGAAGAACGGCTGATAGGCAAGCTTATAGGCCCGTTTGGAGCCGTCGGAATACGACACGGTCAGGCTGGAGCCGACGGTGGTGGTCGCCATCAGCGCCGGATTGGCCAGCGACGGCGCCGGCATGCCGGCAAACGAAGCCGACGTGAAGTTCGCGACGGGCGTGGCCGCCGGGCCGGCCAGATCGTTGCCGCCGCCGCAGGCGGTCAGCATCGACGCCGTGGCAAGGCCGCCTAACGGCAGCATCGGCGCACCGGCCAGGAGTTTGAGGGCCTTGCGGCGGGAAAGATCGAACGGCTCTGCCATGTTGTTGTGATCCAGGGTTCGGGTAGCGTGGGTGAATGCACAGTCGGCACGCACTCAGACCCAAAACCGCATGGCTCACGCTCGCGCCGCTATGACGCGAGGATTCTATGAAGTGAATGTGAAAGTATATTGACAGCTATTGGTAATGTTTAATTTGGCTTTCTGTCAGTCAACCGCGCAATCCGGTGCCGTGTGTCGCTTTCCCTGCCGTTACCCCGGCCGACGAAACTCGTTTTCGACCCACGCAACGGCGCTCGCCTTGCTGAGTTTGAAGTTCGGCGCGACCTGAACTTGCGCGAGCTGTTCGCCGAACTGGTCGAGCGCGGTCAGCAGCGCGTACGGCTCGATGTCGTCGGGAACGATGTCTAGTGTGATGTCGAGTTCGTCGTTGCCGTCGGCGCTCGACACCCGCACTTCTTTATGCAGTTGCGCGCGCAGTTGCTGTTCGTGACGGCGTAGCACTTCCGACGCGGTCTTCACCAGCGTGTTGAACGCCGAGGTGTCGAGCGGCTTCGGATCTTTCTTGTTGCGGCCCATGGTCCACGGTCCGACGAGCGCCGGTTCCGCTTCGCCATCTTTGATCATGGCGACGGCCCAGCCTTCGTCGTCTTCGTTCTTGATGACGCGCGCGGTCCAGCCGTCGTCGCGCCACAAGCGTGCTTCATGTACGGTTTCGTCCAGTTCGGACGAGCCTTCCGTCGTGATATCGGCAGCATTGTCGGACGATGGAAGGGGGATGTCGGTCATTACAGGTTTACTCACGTTCGCGGGGCGGAAACACATCTGAAGCACACGATTCTACCTGCCCGGCTCGTGCCCAATGTGGCCCTCTGACGAACGGACAAGCCTGAGCGAGCCCGACAAGACCCGAAATATTCTGTTTCCTTATTCTCGTAAACTTATAAATCAATTATAAAAAGTTTATAAAAAAACGCGGCCCGTGGGCCGCGTATAAAAGATGAAAAAGACACCCTTGGTCAAAGGGTGACTCAATTGTAGAGGCGAAATTCTCCGGGATAGATCATCTCAACCGGAAGAGTGATTTGCAGAAAACGCAATGAATCCACGGACTAACGCAATCCCTTGCCGATCCTTTCCCCGTAACGCACAGCGGGCAGCGTCGCGATCGAGCAACGTCGCACCATTGACAAGGCATTCACGAATTATCCGCCCCATACAATTCCCCTTTATTTATCCGCACTTACCTGTTTTCAATACGCCATTAAGAATTTGAAAATTTATTGTTGTGCCATATGCGATTAAAGATACGAATAGCAGGAATACACTTCGCTGCGGATCGTCAGGCAGCCGGCGGAATCGGCGGTCGGCACTGGAATGCGATTCTCTATGCACTGTCCCGGAGTTATCTAAACATGAAAAAAACCCTCATCGCAGCAGGTCTCATGGGCGCGCTCGCCTTCAGCGCTCACGCACAAAGCAGCGTCACGTTGTACGGCACGCTGGACGCCGGCCTCGTCTACTCGAACAACCAGGGCGGCCACAACAACTGGCAGCAAGGTAGCGGTTCGGTGTCGAACACGTACTTCGGCCTGCGTGGCAGCGAAGATCTCGGCGGCGGTCTGCACGCCATCTTCACGTTGGAAAACGGCTTCAACCTGAACAACGGCCAGGACACGGAAAGCAGCACGATGTTCAATCGCCAGGCCTTCGTCGGTTTGAAGAGCGATCAGTACGGTGCGCTGACGCTCGGCCGTCAATACGACTCCGTGGTCGATTACCTCGGGCCGCTGTCGGAAGCCGGCGCGGGCTATGGCAACAACCTCGCGGCTCACCCGTTCGACAACGACAATCTGGACAACTCGTTCTCGATCAAGAACGCGGTGAAGTACACGAGCGCGAATTACGCGGGCCTGAAGTTCGGCGGCTTGTACGGTTTCAGCAACTCCGCCGGCCAGTTCTCGAACAACCGCGCATGGAGCGCCGGTGCTTCGTACGACAACGGTCCGTTGAGCGTCGCGGCGGCTTACCTGCAATTGAACCAGTCGGGCAGTTCGAACCTGGACGGCGCCGTGTCGCAAGGCGACGGCACCGCCGCTGTCGCGGCGAACCTGCAGCGCACGTTCGGCGCGGGCATCAACTACACGTACGGCCCGGCAACGGCCGGCTTCGTGTACACGCACACGCAACTGGACGGCATCACCGGCGTGGACGTCGGCGGCGTGACATTGCCGGGCATCTCGGGCACCAACCTGCATCTCGACAACTACGAGCTGAACGGCAAGTACGCGCTGACGCCGGCCTTGAGCCTTGCGGCGTCGTACACGTTCACCGACGGCAAGATGTCGGGTTCGAACGGCTCGGGGGATCCGAAGTGGCACACGGTCTCGCTGCAAGGCGACTACTCGCTGAGCAAACGCACCGACGTGTACGTAGAAGGCGTGTATCAGCATGCGTCGGGCGAACTCGGCAACTTCGGCGCGAACGTTGCGTCGATCAACACGCTGGCGCCGTCGTCGACCGGCAATCAGGTGGCTGCGGCCGTCGGTCTGCGTCACCGCTTCTAAGTTTTTTCCATGGTGTTTTGTGGAGCGGATCCATCGATCCGCTTTGCAACCGAACCCGCGCGCGACACGATCGTGCGCGGGTTTTTTCATCGGCCTTACGGTTCGACGTGTAACGCAGGCAGATAGTGACGGCGGCGCCATGCGGTGGGTATACTGAGCTCGGCTGCCTTGCCTGCCGCAATGTCATTGCGGTTGAACGGCGGCTTCGTCGCGAAGCATGACGCACACGTTGTATCGCGCTTCGCCCGCGCCCCAAGTTCCCGTGCCTGACCGGGGACGCCGACGACCGGATCATGAAAAGACTTTTCCTGCTTGCGCCTGTTGTTTCCGTTGTCTCCGTTGTTGCCGTGACGGCCTGCCTCACTGCCTGCGGTTCCTCCAGCGGTCCCATCCGCGACGCCTCCCAGCCGATGATGTACGTGTCCTCGCAACGCGCTCCCGCCTACATCGCCGATTGCCTCGAAAGCCACCTGTCGCGTATGCGCCTGTCGAACGTCGGCGGTGCGACCGAGATCGCCGTCGGCTCCGATTCGAACGACTCGTATTTCGTGACGCTGACGCCGTACAACGCCGGCTCGGTCATCAAGGTGATGCATCCGGCGAACGCGCCGGACGATCCGCCTGAACCGGAAATGCGCTTCGATATTGCACGCTGCGCGACCTGAGATTCGAGTCGCCTGTTTGCAGTTTGAAGGCCACGCCGAACCGCGAATTTTTTTAACTCGCGGATCGGCTATTTTTTTATCCGCGCTTCTGCGAACATAGCCGCCCTTTGTTCTTCCAGACGGCGCGAGTTTCGATGGCATCCAGCAAAGCACATCACGCAACCGGGTTTGCGGCCGGCGTCATCGCGGCGGCGGTGGTCGCGCGTGTCGGCGGCGGCGGTCCGTTTCATCTCGGTGTGTTGCTGAGCTTTATCACGGGCGTGGCGGGCAGTACCGCGCCGGATTGGCTCGAAGTGGCGTGGTGGTCACGCGCGCGTCGTCTGTGGATCACGCATCGCACGCTGACGCATTGGGGCGTGGGTTGGCTCGCGTTGCTCGCGGCGTCGTATCACTGGCTCGGGCATTCGGTCTATGCCGCGCCGGCGTTCGGCTTCGCGTGCGGCGGCCTGATGCATCTGCTGGCCGACTGGCCGAATCCGCTCGGCGTGCCGTGGATCGCCGGCCGGCATTCGTTGAATCTGTGGAACAGCGGACACTGCGATCTGATCGTGGTGGCCGCTTCGTGGGTCGCGGCGTGGTTCGTCGGTCAGCATGTCTGGCTACATGGCGTGCATGGGCTCACGATGCTGCGCTATTTGCGAGCGGGGTAATCGTCACGATGGCGAGAAGCCCGGCGGATCAGCGGATCGCCGCCGCGTAGTTCGCGGGCGTCACGCCAAGCAGGCGCACGAACGCGCGCGTCATGTGGCTCTGATCGGCGAAACCGGCGGCAGCCGCTGCGTCCGCGAGCGTCGCGCCTCGCGCGATCCATTGTCTTGCGAGTCCCACGCGCCGCTGCATCCGGTAAGCGTGCGGCGGTAGTCCCATTTCGTGCGCGAACCCGCGCAGTAACTGAAAGCGGCTCAGGCCGGTGTCGGCGGCGAGTTCGGCGAGCGTGAGCAATGCGCAAGGGTCGTCGTCGATACGGGCTTTCGCGCGCGCGATCGGCCCCAACGCTTTCGCCGACGACACTCGCGCCGGTTGCGTCGCATGAGCGCGGACCAGATGTCCGAGCAGGTCGAGCAGCACTTCCTCCCGAATCAGATCGTCGAGCACGGCGTGCGTCTCTACCGACACCGCGAACAGCTTGTCGAACCGACGCTTCAGCAGAAGATCGCGCGCGACCGGCTGGGTCAGCTCGATCTCGCACGCCGCCGCGCCGTTGAGTTCACGGGCGACGCCGGTCAGCATCGACGGTTCGAAATACAGCATGCGCCACGCGCGGCCGCGTTCGTCGAGCGGACTGCCGTCGTGGACTTCGCCGGGATTGACCATGATCGCGTCGTTCGCGCGCGCCTCGACGACACCGCGCCCGCTCGCCGACCGATGCCCGCCGCTAACGATCACGCCAACACCAAAGCGATCATGCGAATGACGCGGAAATGCGTGCGCGGTTTCGGCCACCGTCGCTTCGACGCCGGCGAGCGCGCAACGCGGCATGTGGACGCGACCGCGTGACATGATTGGCGGCCTCAGCAGCGTGGCGACGACTGGCGCTGGAACTGGAGCCGACGCCGAAGCTGGAGCTGGAGCTGGAGTTCGGGCCGACGCTCACACTCACGTTCGCCACCAGACCCGCGCATTACCCGCGCCCCTCGTCGCCGCGTTCGCCTTCGCGGATCTTGCCTTGCGACACGCTGCTGCCCGGCGGCACGCTATGCGTCAGCCACACATTCCCGCCGATCACCGATCCGCGTCCGATCGTGACGCGCCCGAGTATCGTCGCGCCGGCGTAGATCACCACGTCGTCCTCGACGATCGGATGGCGCGCGTTGCCCTTGATCAACGTGCCGTCGAGATCCGCCGCGAAGCTCTTCGCGCCGAGCGTGACCGCCTGGTACACGCGCACGCGTTCGCCGATGATCGCCGTCTCGCCGATCACGACACCCGTGCCGTGGTCGATGAAAAAGCTCGGCCCGATGGTCGCGCCAGGGTGAATGTCGATTCCGGTTGCCGAATGCGCGATCTCGTTGATGAAGCGCGCGAGCAACGGCACGCCGAGCCGATGCAATGCATGCGCGAGCCGATGGTGCGTCATGGCCCACACGCCGGGATAGCAGAGGAGAATTTCGGTAATGTGCTGCGCGGCCGGATCGCCGGTAAAGGCTGCCTGAATGTCGCTGACCAGCAGCGCGCGAATGGCCGGCAACTGGGTGCCGAATTCACGCGCCACGTTGAACGCGCGCGCCTTCAGTTCGGCGTCCGGCGTCGCGCCGAACTCGGGCAGAAAACGCAGCGCGCGGCGGATCTGTTCCGCGAGCAGGCGCAGCGTGCTTTCGAGCGTGTGGCCGACGTAGTAGTCGACGGTTTCATCCGTCAGATCGGGCGCACCATAGTGCGTGGGAAACAACGCCGCGCGCAGGCCGGCAACGATGTTGATCACCGCGTCACGCGACGGCAGTTCGCGAATACCGAGCGGATGCCGCGTGCGATGCAATTCTTCACGCGACGCGCGCAGGTCCGCGACGATCTGTTCGAGACCCCAGTTATGGGCAGGCACATTAGGCATAAAAGGACGGCGCCGCGCGCGGGCGCGGTTCAGAGTGATTGTCCCGAGAGATTACCGCGTTTTGCCGCGACTCGCGCAGCGCCGGCTCGGGCTCCACTCTGCTGGATGTGGCGCGCGCGGCGCGTCTGATTCAGATGGTCACGCTGCTCGCGTCGATCCAGCGCACGGCCCAATCGCGGGCATGCGCGATGGCGGCGCCTTCATCGGAAAAACACAAGTCGGTGGGGAAAAAACGGTTGGCGACCAGTTCGCCGTCGCTCGAACGCGAGATGACAACATAAGGTTGCCAGGAGCCGTCGACCGCCCGCGCGGGCGCGCAATTCAACAAATAGCCGCGATGTGTGAATGCAGCATCGAAGTGCATGTGTCACCCGCCCTGACGGCCCCATAAATGTTTTCAGTAGCGCACGGTTGCCTGTTAGCGGCGTGCTACCGGCCGCGATGAAATGGCCGGACAAATGTCGTCAAATTAACCGCGCTGCGCTCGTCGGAGTAAGATCATACTCTGTAGAAAATGCGCGTCCATTAAAAAAACGAAAAGAATTCTGGGCGTAATCGCCAGCTCAAATGCGCGCCGTACGTAAGGGCGGCGCAAGCGCCGTGCAAGTCGCGCGCCAACTTTTTGTGCCGGGCGGAACGGGTTTTGCTGCACTTCACCCATGTCCTCTTCCAAGGAGAATGCATGATGAACAGCGATATCAACAAGCCAGCAGATACCAGCACGCAGCCGCGCACGAGCGGCCCGACCACGACCGAATTGCACAACGACCGCACGCACGATAGCACCGTCGACACCGACGGCAAGAACCTCGAAGCCGCGCGTATCGCGGGCCACAGCCCGATCGCGCCCGACGAGATCACCACCAGCAACGCGACGCTCGTCAACAGCGTGCCGGAAGCGCTCGACGGCATGGCCGGTTTCGATAGCCGGGTCGGCGGCAATCATTTGCTGCTCGCGCTCGAACCCGGTTACACCGTGATCGACCGGGGCATGGTCGCGCCGCAAGAAAACTATTCCGCCGATCACCAGTTCGACGATCCGCGCCCCGTCGGCAGCCGCCAGGATCGCGGCCGCATTCACTACGCGCTCAATCATCTGCGACCTGCGCGCGTGATCGAATTACATCGGGTGAAATAAGTATTCGCGTTACGCGCATGTTTTATGTCTGTTTGAATAGGCGCGCGCGGCCCCATTAAACCCAGTGTGTTGAAGCGCACGCCGTTTGAATAACGGTGTGCGTTTGCTTTGGGTTTGTCTCGCACCCCGGCGCACACCTCCGCGCATATTGCACCGCAGCGATTGGAAACCCACGGTTGCGAGACCTACACGCCGTCGCGCCTTTTTCGCGCTGCCAGAGCCCGGCACAATCCAGCACACGTCAACACTCAATGGAACAGCAGATGAAAAAGATCGTCGTGATCGGCGCCGCCGGTACGCTCGGCCAGGCAGTGACCGCGGAACTGAAAGCCCGCAATGAAGTGATCGAAGTCGGCGCGACGCGCGGCCAATATCGTGCCGACATCACCGACCCCGCGAACGTCGAACAGTTGTTCCGCGAGATCGGCAAAGTGGACGGCGTCGTCACCGCAACCGGCAAGGTACATTTCGGCCCGCTGCCGGACATGAGCGTCGACCAGTTCTGGGTCGGCTTGCGCGACAAGCTGATGGGTCAGGTCAACGTCGTACTGACCGCTCAGCAATACCTGAACGACGGCGGTTCGCTCACGCTGACGAGCGGCATCCTCGCCGACGAACCGATTCGTCTCGGTGCGAGCGCAACCACCGTCAACCTCGCGCTCGAAGGTTTCGTGCGCGGCGCGGCGATCGAATTGCCGCGCGGTATCCGCATCAACGTGGTAAGTCCAACCGTGCTGACCGAAGCGCTCGACGCTTATGCGCCCTTCTTCCGCGGCTTCGAACCGGTGACCGCGCAGCGCGCGGCGCTGGCTTACGTACGCAGTGTGGAAGGCGCGGAGACGGGCCGCGTGTATCGCGTCGGTTACTGATTCTGATCGGAGCGGGCAGTTGGGATGCGGTCATGCCGCATCCCAACGCGGCGCCGCTTTGCGTTGCGTTGCGGCGGTGGACACAAGCGCGCGACCGCGTGAGCTATTCAACCGCCCTGCACGCCCTGCGTATTCACGTAGAGCGAGTACAAACCATGGCTCGCCGCCATGAACAGCCGGTTGCGATGCCGCCCGCCAAAGCACACGTTCGCACACCGCTCCGGCAACGCAATGTGACCGATAGCTTCGCCTTGCGGCGTGAAGATACGCACGCCGTCGAGTTCGTCGCTGCCCATCCCCCAGCCGCACCATAGATTGCCGTGCACGTCGACGCGAAAGCCGTCCGGCGTGCCGGGACCGGCGTCGATCAGCACGCGGTTATTCGCCAGCGACGCGCCATTATCGGCGACGTCGAATGCGCGAATCTTGCGCGGCTCGCCACGCGACTCGACGATGTACAGCACCGACTCGTCCGGTGAAAATGCAAGGCCGTTCGGGCCCAGCACGTCGTCGGCGACCATGCTCACCTCACCCGATTGGCCGTCGATGCGATACACGCACGCCGGCAACTCCGACTCCTGAGGCTCACCCTCATAAAAACTGTCGATACCGAAGGTCGGGTCGCTGAACCAGATCGAGCCATCCGCTTTCACGACCACATCGTTCGGCGAGTTGAAGCGCTTGCCGCGATAACGGTCCGCGAGCACGGTAATCGAACCATCGTATTCGGTGCGCGTGACCCGGCGCGTCAAATGCTCGCAGCTAATCAGGCGCCCCTGCCGGTCGCGCGTATGGCCGTTCGCATTGTTCGAAGACTGCCGGAAGGTACTGACCGCTCCGCTCGTTTCATCCCAGCGCAGGATGCGGTCGTTCGGAATGTCGCTCCACAGCAGATAGCGACCGTCGCCGAACCAGACCGGCCCCTCCGACCAGCGCGCGCCCTGATACAGACACTCGACGGAAGCGGACGCCAGCGTCAGCGCCTTGAAGCGCGAATCGAGCACGCGAATGGAGGGATCTGGATAGCGTCGGCTGGTGTCGGTCATGCTGGTTGCGCGATGGAGGAAGAGGAGTGAGGGGCGGCCCATGCGCCCGGGGCGAAGATATAACGGGCGAGCGTGCGGATCCGCGCCAGGCTCAGCATTTTTCCGTAGTCGGGACCCATAGCGGGATTTGCGCGTGCGCGCGAAATGGCGGAGCCAAGGTAGCACCGGGCTCGCAATGTTGTCAAACAACCTGAAACTCGCGGCGTCGCCTCGAACACCCGGGAGAAGGCGAAGAAGATTAGGATCAGCAATCGGCCGATTTTGTATGACAATAGCGACTGACACGCAAAACACCGGAACATCAAGGCGCACGCGGGCCTTAAAAAAACCGGAATTTTGGCATTTAGCGTGCTTTTGCCTTAAATTTCGGCAAAAAATCGCCAATTAGAATGGGTTTCGCAGTTATGCTGCCACTGCCATGCATCAAAATGGCGGCTAACGCGGGAGTCTCGCGCTCAAATGATCCACGAATGCCTATTGGGTAAGGGATTCAGGTAGACAGAGCCGTTCACTCGCCGCTTCGCAGAATCACGAAAATGATGTTTCCTTCGAGAATCTCACCCGGCTTTGCAAAATAATTTTTGGTGATAGATTGTGAAGATAACAACAACCGCAGGTCATGCCCTCCCGCAATTAACCGCAGCGGGCAGCCTGCGAGTCTGAGAGAGCCAAAATTGTCGCTACATTTTATCGAGCAGATGGCACCGCTACTGAACGCCGCCGACGAAGCGGAATGGTTCGGTGCAATCACGGGCCTTGCCGAGACGTGGGGCTTCGACAAGCTTTTGATCGCCATGCTGCCGCGCCCGACCATCCGGCTTGAAGACGCGTATATCCGCAGCACGTACGCGCCCGTCTGGCGCCGTACCTATGATGAACAGGGAATGGTTCACATCGACCCGACGGTCGCGCATTCCATGACGCGCTCCACGCCGCTGATCTGGTCGCCGGATATCTTCGAGACCGACGCGCAGCAGGCAATGTTTGAAGAAGCGCGCTCGCATGGGCTACGCGCCGGCGTAACGTTGCCGATTCATGGCCCGAATCAGGAAGCCGGCATGATGTGCTTCGTCAACGATACCAACCCGAATGAGGCATTCTGGCGTCATATCGACGTGGCACTGCCGAATTTGCTGTTATTGCGCGATCTGGTAATCGATACCAGTCAGAAGCATTTGAATACGCACGCGCAGACTTTATTGCCCAAGCTGACGCCGCGCGAACGCGAATGCCCGAAATGGACCGCGCGCGGCAAATCCACCTGGGAGATCTCCCACATCCTGAACTGTTCGGAAGCCGTGGTGAACTTCCACATGAAGAACATCAGGACGAAATTCGGGGTGAATTCGCGGCGCGCGGCGGCCGTGATTGCCGCACAACTCGGGCTTATTGACCCGGGTTGAGCAACGCGGCGGCGTCGCGGCTGAACAGCACCCGTTCGGCACGGCCCAGGTCCGCGTCGGAAACGGTCTTGGTGAAATACAGGCCCAGCAGAATCGACACCGGCGCCGGGATTTCCGCGCCCGATTCAAACCGGCTGCCGCGCGACTGCGTCACGCCGAAACGCGCCCAGAAACGGCGCTGGCTCTCTTTCTTCTTTTTGCGATAAGCGATGATCAGCACGCGATCGACCGCCGTGGAAGGCTCGGCTGCACGGGTTTGCAGGCCGGTTTGCGGTTGCCAATGATTTTCGAGAAGTTCCATTTTCTTGTCCTGTCGGTTAAGTACGGATGCCTGTCTCGAATTCTGCGTTACCCGATAAGCATTCACACCTACCTAGGTAGGTAGGTGGCAGCGCGATTCATAATGCATAAGTTTTCCTGCGTATTGGCTACCCCCAACACGTTCAGGAGAACGTCATGCAACCAGTAATCCGGATTGGAATGCGGCAGGAATTTGACAACGAGGACATCAACGAGATGTACCGTCTGCGGGCCCGGGTATTTCAAGGGCGGCTGGGATGGGAAACACCTACCATCGCGGGCATGGAGGTCGACGGCTACGACGCCCTCGGGCCGCTCTACATGCTGATTCAGGACGAAAACGGCCGCGTGCGCGGCTGCTGGCGCCTGATGCCGACCGAGGGTCCGAATATGCTGAGGGACACCTTCCCGCAGTTGCTGCACGGTGAACCGGCGCCCGCCGGGCGGACCATCTGGGAATTGAGCCGGTTCGCGATCGAAACCGGCGGCGAGGACCAGTCGTTCGGTTTTGCCGACCTGACCATGCACGCCATCCGGGAAGTCATCCGGTATGCGATCCAGATAGGCCTCACCAGTTATGTCACCGTGACGACCACGGCGATCGAACGCATGTTGCGCAAAACCGGCATGGAGATCAGCCGGATCGGGCCGCCCGTGCAGATCGGCGTGGAACGGGCGGTGGCGCTGGACGTGGCCATTAGCGAAAAAACCCGCCTCGCGCTATTCGGGCCGATGGCGGCGGCGGCTTAACCGACTTAGCTAACTTAATCGCCTCAACCCGCTTGACCGCTTGACCGCTGCCGCGGCGCCGACAACGCCGCGGCAACACAAAGGCCGCCGCCTGCCCGCTCAGGAACCGAACATCCGTTCAAGCGCATTACCCAGATGCGCTCGCATCGCCGCACCGGCTTGCGTCGGGTTCCGCCGGCGAATCGCGTCGAGCACGGCGAGATGCTCGTCCTGCACCAGTCGCTGGCGCTCTACCGCCTTCACCAGCGAAAGATTGCGCGACAAATTCATGCTGAACAAAATCTGTTCTTCGATAAACGACATGACCGTGATGAAAAACGGATTCCTGGAGGCGCGCGCCACCGCCAGGTGGAACAGGAAGTCGTCGTTCGCGCCGATCTCCTGGGTTTCGCCGATGCGTTCCAGTTGATCCCATGCATGCTGGATCGCGGCAATATCGTCGGCGTCGGCCTTCAGCGCGGCATGCTCGGCCGCGCCCGCTTCCGTCACCATCCGGAATTCGTAGCAGCGGCGGATGTCGGACAGCGTTTCGAGCGGCGCGAAACGTCGTACGTCCGGATCGGGCCGACGCGCGACGGTCGTACCCGACCCATGCCGCGTCATGATGACGCCGTCCGCCCGCAGACGAGCCAAGGCTTCCCGCACTGTCGGCCGCGACGTCGCAAAGCGTTCCGCCAGCGCGTGTTCAGTGGGCAAGCGCTCACCTTCCTTGTACTCGCCCTCGACAATGCGATTCAGAATATCGCCGTAGATCTTGTCGGGGAGGGCTGTGGTCTTGCGCTCGTTCATCAGCGGGGCTGAAGCAGCTTGTCTGAGTAGGTCTTAATTGTAAGGCAAACCCGGCGCGCTCCTGCCCAGGATATGCGTTCCGTATCGGCGCGCGGGCGCAGCGGGCGGTCAGCGCTCAAGCTGAAGGACCGGCCACGCTCTGCGTCGCCATCACATAATTTGACGAGTCTTTGATTTACATCCAGCGCGCCCGCATCTTTTTCAGCGATCATTTAAGCTTGCATCGGCAAAGAATCGCCCAATCCTCTTTGAGTTAAGACGCGGAGTCGATATGTACACACGCATTCTTGTCGCGGTCGACGGCAGCAACACCTCACGCCGTGCATTCGAATCAGCGCTCGCGCTCGCCAAATTCAGCGGCGCCGAGTTGCAGCCTTTCTACGTCGTCGAGAACACGCCAATGTATTTCGAGGCGCCCGGTTACGACCCGTCCGTCCTGCGTAACCGTCTCGTCGAAGAAGGCAAGGAACTCGGCGCGGAATTCGCCAAGGCCATGGTCGAGCACGGCGTGAAGGGTGAACTCGTGGTGGGCGAGGCGTCGTCGCTCGACGACGTTTCAAGCACCGTGCTGAAGGCCGCCGCCGCGTTCAACGCCGATCTGCTGGTCATGGGCACGCACGGCCGGCGCGGCGTCCAACGGCTGATTCTCGGCAGCGTGGCCGAGCGCTGCGTGCGTCAGGCGAGCTTGCCGGTGCTGCTGATTCCCTCCGCCGCGGGCAAGAATAGCGAAGCCGCGTGACGAGTCGCGGTGTGTGGAAACTCGTCGCATGGCAGTCCGCGCCCCTTTAACACGGATCTGATATCGCTCAAGATGCCTAACTGTTCGTGCGCGTCATTTTGCCGCTAAATGTGCGACGTGGCCGGTGGGACAATCAGTCATTACCCTGACAAATGGCTGCAGAACATGTTGACTTCTACCACCGCCGCATCCCCCGCCCACGCCGGCGATTCCATCGCAAGTTCAACGCCGGTGCGCGGCGGCCGTCGTGCGGCGACCTTCCGCCCGAGCACGCGCAGCACCGCCCGCTGTTCGAGTTGCGCGATGCGTCAGCTCTGCATGCCGCAAGGTTTGTCCCCCGATGAGTTGACCAAGCTCGAAACGCTGATCTGTTCGGCACGCTCCGTACAGCGCGGCGAAGCGCTGTATCGCAGCGGTGATCGCTTCGACAGCATCTACGCCGTGCGCTCCGGTTCGATGAAAACCGTCATGGCGCACCGCGACGGCCGCGCGCAGGTCACCGGTTTGCGTCTCGCCGGCGAGGCACTGGGCCTCGACGGCATCAGCGAAGACGTGCATGCATGCAGCGCCCTCGCCCTCGAAGACAGCACCGTCTGCATCGTCCCGTACACCGCGCTCAAATCGCTATGCCGCGAAATCGGCTCGATGCAGGAACGCCTGCATAAACTGCTGGGCGAGCAGATTGTTCGCGAGGCCGCGCAAATGATGGTCCTCGGTTCGCTGTCGGCGGATGAACGGGTCGCCGCCTTCCTGCTCGACGTGTCGGCGCGCAATGCGCAACGCGGTTATTCGTCGGCGGAATTCAACTTGCGGATGACGCGGGAGGACATGGGCAGCTATCTCGGCACGACGCTCGAAACCGTGAGCCGTACCCTGTCAAGATTTCAAAAGCGCGGGCTGATCGACATACAAGGCAAGCACATCCGGATCGCCGATCTGGACGGTCTGCGGCACCTCTGATCAAGCGGTCTCGCGCGTAGCCCGGGCAGCCGCGCGGAACAGCGGTTCGCCACCGAGGTCTCGCCGGTTTCCGTCGCCGCGCGGTCATCGTGGCATGGCTCCTGCGACTCGGGTACAGTCTTGAGTCTGTCCCCCCGCAAGGAGACCCGGCGAAATGAACCGCGACCCCGCCCCGCATCACCCGCTCGTCCAGCGCCTGATCGACGCGCGTCGAATTACCGACGACCTCTTCACCATCGTCAAACCCGAGTTTCTCTATGAACGGCCGATCCGCGAGCGTCATCGCATCGTGTTTTATATCGGCCATCTGGAAGCTTTCGATCGTAATCTGTTCGACCAACGCCTGTGCGATCTGCCAGCGTTCGACCCACATCTCGACCAGCTTTTCGCGTTCGGCATCGATCCCGTCGACGGCGGCTTTCCGACCGATCAACCCGGCGACTGGCCGTCGCTCGACGCGGTGCGCGATTACGCGTCGCGCGCCCGCGAGCAGATCGATCGTGAAGTTCGTGCGCTCGCGGATCGGGCACCTCCCGGCCGCGGCGATAGCGAGCAGGCGGTCGCCGCGGAACAGCTATTGAACGTCGCGATCGAGCATCGGCTGATGCACGCGGAAACGCTTGCGTACATGCTTCATCAATTGCCGCTCGAACAGAAGGTCAGCGGGCTCAACGAGCCCGTGGTAACGCAGCCTGGCCGCGCGGAGGTGTTGGCGTCGATGGTCCGTGTGCCGGCGGGCACGGCCGTGCTCGGGATGTCGCGCGACGCCGGCCGGTTCGGCTGGGACAATGAATTCGGCGAGCTGCGCGTGGAGGTTCCCGCCTTCCAGATCGACCGTCACATGGTGACGAACGGCGCGTTTCTCGCCTTCATCCAGGCCGGCGGCTATCGCGAACGGAAATGGTGGTCCGACAAGGATTGGGCGTGGAAGGAAGCGGAGCAGATCGAGCACCCGGCCTGCTGGTCTCAACGCGACCCGCGCGACGCGCATGACGAAAACGAACTAAGCCACGAACACAACACGCAAGCCGCATGGACGCTGCGCACCATGTTCGACGACGTGCCGCTGCCGCTCGACTGGCCCGCCTACGTCAGTCACGCCGAGGCCAGCGCCTACGCGCGCTGGGCCGGCAAAGCGCTGCCCACCGAAGCGCAGTGGCAACGCGCGGCGCACGGCGCGCCGCACGCTGCGTCCGGCAATTTCGATTTCCGCGGTTGGGACCCGCGCCCCGTCGACGCCTATCCGGACAACGTCAGCGCATTCGGCGTGGAAGGTCAGTTCGGCAACGGCTGGGAGTGGACCTCGACCGTGTTCGACGCGTTGCCGGGATTCGAAGCGTTTCCGTTCTATCTCGGCTACTCGGCCAATTTCTTCGACGGCCAGCACTACGTGATCAAAGGCGGATCGGCACGTACCGCGCAATGCATGTTGCGGCCGGCGTTCCGCAACTGGTTTCAACCGCATTATCAATACGTCTATGCCGGATTCCGGTGCGTCAAGGCGTGACGCCGGGAGAAACTCCCGGTGAAACACTCGCCGGAACGTCGGGTCCCGATCCGAGGCTCGACACGTCAAGCGTGATGATCGGCCGAGCCTCGAGCATCGCCGGCACTAGCGCAAGGCGTTCGCGCTGTCAGGTCGGCAGGTCGGTCATACCGAAGCAGATCGAATCGACGCTCCAATGCCTCGGCCTCTCATGAAGCTTGCCGTCGACCGTTGCCGGCGCGCGGCGCCGTCTTCAAAAGCGACCACAACAAATAAGGTCCGCCGATCAACGCGGCCATCAGCCCCGCCGGCATTTCGTTAGGGAACAACAACAGGTTGCCGGACCATTGCGCCAGCACCATCAGCAGCGCGCCGATCGCCGCAGCCGCAAGCAGTTGATGCCGCGCGCGGCACACGCCGAGCGAGCGCGCAATATGCGGCGCCATCAAACCGACGAAGGACAGCGGCCCGACCAGCAGCGTCGAAGTTGCCGTCAATAACGCTGCAAGCAGCAGCGTCGCCAGCCGCGCCACACCGATAGGCACGCCTAGCGAACGGCTGGTGTCCTCGCCGAGCGACAGCAGTTCCAGCCAGTTGGCCAGCAACGGCGCCACCGCCAACCCGATCAGCGCAATCACCACCGCGATCGCGGCGACGAGTGGCTGTACGTAATAAGTCGAGCCGACGACGAAGTTCAGCAACAGCGCGGCGCGTGGATCGCCGCTCGCGGTCACGGTGCCGCTGACCGCCTGAAACAACGCGCCGATCGCGACGCCGATCAGCAACAGACGTTCCGGCGCGTATCGGCCGCGATGTCCGAACCAGACCAGAAACAGCAGCGTGCCGATCGAACCGGCGAGACAGGAGACGAACAGTCCGACCGGCCCCGGTGCGTCCATCAGGAACACCACCGCGACGATCCCGAGCGCGCCTCCCGAGCTCACACCGATCAGGTCGGGACTCGCAATCGGATTGCCCGTCATGCGCTGCACGAGCGCGCCGGCGATGCCGAGCATAACGCCCGCGGCAACCGCGGCGGCAGTGTGCGGCACATGCCAGAACGCGAGCGCCGTGAACTGGCTCGCGCCGACGAGCCCCCAACCGTCGAGGCCGCGCCGTACCAGCATCGAGCCCGCCACCGCGAGCGCGGTCAGCGCCACCAGTCCGACGATCAGCCGCACCGGCCGATGGTGTCGGAAAAACGCCGTGTTGTCGCGCGCGTCGGCCCTGAGGTCGGGGCGCGATTTGAGTTGGCGCAGCAGCCACAGCAGCATCGGCGCGCCGATCAGCGAGGTCACGGTGCCGGTCGGAATGAGCTGCGAGCCGAACACGCCGCTGACGGCGACTGCCTGCACGATTTCATCGGTGAGCCAGAGCAACGCGGCACCGAGCAGCGGCGCCCATATCAGGCGTTGCTGGAAACGCCGCGCACCGGCAAGTTTGGCCAGCGTCGGTGCGGCCAGACCGATGAAGCCGATCACGCCGACCGCCGCGACCACGCAGGCCGTCAAGGCCACCGCGAGACCCAGCGCGGCAAAGCGGGTACGCATCAACGAGATGCCGAGGCCCTGCGCCGTGCTTTCGCCGGCCTCGAACAGCGCGAGCGGACGACGCATCAGGTAGATCGCACCGCAGGCCACGACGAGCCGCCCGAACAGTGCGACGCTGGCATGCCAGCCCTGCTGATCCAGGGCGCCGCCGCCCCAGATCATCAGCCCGGTCAGCAGTTGAAAATGCGAGATCGCGAGCGCGAGGCTCAACGAGCCGCAGTAAAGACTCACGATCATGCCCGAGAGAATCACCGAGAGCGAGGCGAGCCGCTGCCGCCACGCCAGCGCAAAGACCAGCAGCATCGCAAGGCCGCCGCCCACCAGCGCAATCAGTTCGCGTTGGTGGACGAGCCATGCCGGCGCCCAGATTGCCGCGATCCCGAGCGCCAGATAGGCGCCGGGGAAAATGCCTAGCGTCATGGGTTCGGCCAGCGGATTGCGCAGCACCTGCTGCGAAATCGTGCCGGCCAGTGCGAGCGCCGCACCGCAGATCAACGTGATCGCGAGGCGCGGCAAAGCCGACTCGTGCAGGATCATCTGATGAAGATTGCCGGGCTGTGGCGCGCTCAGCGCAGTCCAGAGACTGGCGCCGCCGAGTTGCGCCCGCATCACCCAGAGCGTCAGCGCAAAGGCGGCGAGTATGACGAGCGACGCGACCGGCACGAGCACATTGCGCGGCGCGGCGGCCTCGCCGGAGGTCGCTTGCATGGCGTCGGCGGATGCGGATTTCCGGCGTGAAGACGGCAGGTGTTTAGATGACATGGATACCTGGCATGGCGCTGACGACAGCGCGAGCAAAACGCTGAACGGAAATCAGCGCGCCGGTCGCGGAGATGACCGGCAAAGTGGCGGTTCTTCCCGGCTGCGAGAACGGTAACTGACGCCACACGGGATTGAGTTGGAGCGTGCTCATATCGTCGTTCACGCTTGAACCGACCCAGAGGACGCACGCGTCGGGCACCGTCGCGAGCCGGTCGAGTTCGACGATCGCACGCGCGTTCTGCCCCACGAGGAAACCGCTGCCCGTGCGCTCGGACGCAACCGTGGCCGCGTTGCGCAAACCGAGCGTGCGGAGGATTTCGTCGAACATGCTGCCGGCGCCGAACACACGCAGATGACGGTCGTCGACGATCTGCGCGACGTAGACGGGCCGGTAGCCGCCTGCGGGCGCAGCGGCGTCGAGCGCGGCGCGCGACTGCGTCAGCACGTCGGCGGTTTCGTTCAGCAAGGCCTCGGCTCGGGTTGTCACGCCGAGACGGCGCGCCAGCGTCATTGCTTCGTCGCGCATTGCACGATACGGCTGCGGCGCGGTCGTGTAGGCGCCGAGCGTGAGAGTCGGCGCGATCCGTTCGAACGAAGCCTGCACGCTGGCATGCGCCGGCGTGATCACCATCAGGTCGGGGCGCAGTTCGTACAGCAGATCGTAGTTCGGCTGGAACAGTAAGCCGATGTCGACGACGCCTGCCGGTAGCGGCGGCACCACCACGCTGCTCACATACCACGCGGGCGCGGGCACGCCGACGGGGGACACGCCGAGCGACAGCAGCATTTCCGTCAGGTCCCAGTTCAGCACGATGATGCGGCGCGGCGCCTTCATGGCGGCCGTCGGCGTGGCACCCTGCGCGGCGGCCGCGAGGCCGAACGCGGCCGCCGCGATCGCCTTGAGGCAAACGCGGCGCGGCAGCGCGACCCGGGTGGGCGAAGCGCCGCCGCTCATTGCGGAAACCCCACCGGCCGGCCGTTGACCGGGTCTTCCAAAACATGCATGGGCACGCCGTAGATCGCTTCCAGATTCGGCCCGGTCATGATGTCGGCAGGGGTGCCTTGCATCAGGATCCGTCCGTGACGCAACGCCACGATCTGGTCGCAGAAACGCGCGGCCATATTGATGTCGTGCAATACCACTACAGCGGCGATGCTGCGTTGTTTGCAAAGCGTTCGCACGAGCTCGAGCACCTCGACCTGATGCGCAATATCCAGCGCGGAAGTGGGCTCGTCGAGCAGCAAACAGCGGCTGTCCTGCGCGATCAGCATGGCGAGCCACACGCGCTGACGTTCGCCGCCCGAGAGGCTGTCCACCAGCCGGTCGGCGTAATGCGTGACGTCGGTCATCCGCATCGCTTCAGCCACGTGCTCGCGGTCGTCGTTACCGAACACGCCGAGGCTGCCATGCCACGGGTAGCGGCCGAGCGCGACCAGTTCGCGCACCAGCAGGCCGTCGGTCGACGGCGTGTATTGCGGCAGATGCGCAACCCGGCGCGCGAAATCGCGCGGCTTCCACGAGCCGAGCGGTTTGCCGTCGAAGCGGATTTCTCCGGCGCCTTGCGCATGATGCCGCGCAAGGAGGCGCATCAACGTGGTCTTGCCTGAGCCGTTGTGACCGATGAGACCCGTCACGCGTTCGTGTGAAATCGACAGATCGATGTCGTCCAGCAGCCGCGTGCCGCCGATATCGAAGCGAACCTTGTCCAGTTCGAACAGCGGCGACGCGGACTGAGCCGCTAATGCACTCGTATTGACCATAAGATTCCGACTAGATCTGCGCGCCGTGCGCTGCGGGAAAAGAGGTGGCGTTCGTGCCGTGCGCGGTGAACGGATGAGCGGCCAGGACGGCTGGAGCTGCCATGAGTTCGGCCAGATGCGCGCCCTCGCCCTGTTCGACCACCTGGCCGAAATCGAGCTTGATGTAACGGTCCGCGAGGTGGAAATAGCGGTCGTCGTGCGTGATGACCAGCACGGTCTTGCCCTTCGCCTTCAGCTCGGGCAACAGGCGCCGATAGAACACGTCCTTGAAGAGCGGGTCCTGATCGGCGGCCCATTCGTCGAACAGGTAGAACGGCCGGTCTTCCAGATACGAGACCAGCAACGCGAGACGCTTGCGCTGGCCTTGCGACAATTCGAGCGTGGAGAACGCGCCGTTCTCGATCTTGACTTTGTGCGAGAGCTGCAGGTCGTCGAGCAGCGCGTGCGCTGCGGCGTCGACGTTGTCGAGGCGGATGCCGAGCAGCGTATCGAACAGGAAGAAGTCGCTGAACACCACCGAAAAGTGCTGCCGGTACGCGTCGCGCTGCGCCTCGCCGACTTCCTGGCCGTTGAGCAGAATACGTCCGCTTTCCGGCGTGTAGAGGCCGACGATCATCTTCGCGAGTGTGGTCTTGCCGCTGCCGTTGCCGCCGATCAGGTAGACGAGTTCGCCGGGACGGAAACTCAGATCGACCGGCCCCAGCGTGAACACGTCGTTCTCTTTCTCGCGGAAATAGCGATGCGTGACGCCTTCCAGCACGATGCTCTCGAACGAAGTCGCCTGTGCCGCCGCGACGGTATGCTCGACCGGCAGTTCGGCATTCAGTTGCTCGACCCGTTCGAGCGCGACCGCGGCCGTGCTGAGATTGGGAATCGCGGAGAGCACGCCTTCGATCGGCATGATCATGTACAGGAAGATCATCGCGTAGCCGGACATGACGTGCGGCTCGACCGGCACGTAGCGCGTCAGTACGAATAGCACGCAGCCGATAAACGCGAAGAAAATGAAGCTGCCCCAACTCGCCGCGGCCGCATACAGCACGTAGCCGCGCGTGCGCTGCACGCGCACCGCTTCGACTTCGGTCGCCAGCGTGCCGTCGATAAATTCGCGCGTGCGCGCCCGATGCAGCTTCAATTCCTTGGCGCCGTCGAACAACGCGCGAAACTGCCGCACCAGCGTGTCTTCGCGCTGCCGCGATTTACGCAGATGGAACACGCCGCGCGTATTGGCCAGATGAAATCCCGCCGAGCCGATCAGCACCGTCACGGCGGCGAACGCCAGCACCTGCCAGGACAGTATGCCGAGGTAGACGAGACAGCCCGCGATCACCGCACCGTTCATCACGAGGCCGGGCAAGCCGACGAACAGCATGACGATCGAATCGAGGTCCTGCGTCAACACGCTGAGCGAGCGCGCCGACCCTTGCCGTTCGACATGCGCGAACGGCGCGGACGAAATACGGTTGATGGTCTTCATGCGCAGACTCGCCTTGGCGTTCTGGCCGAGACTCATGAAGAGCGTTTGCGAGGCGGTCCGCGTGAATAGCACGACGACGCCGATCACGAGGAAACGCAAGCCGAGTTCGACCAGCCGCTCGCGCGAGGCCACGAGGGCCTGGTTGATGAGCGCCACCATCGAGGCATTGCCGAAGCCGCTGACGAGGCTCATACCGATCGCTAACAGCAAGCGCCGGCGCGAACCTTTAACCAGAAACCAGAGTGTGTGCATAGTGGTCGAGTGAAGCTTTCCGGGAAAGGATTGTCATTGTTATCGCGCAGGCACGCTCAAGGTGACGCGCTGCGATGGCTGTTCTGCGCGCTCGATATCGGCTGCGTCGAACGGCATGGTACGCCATGCCTTGTTCGCGTAGTCGAGCGTGCCCTCGGCGCTCGACGGCGAAGCGGGGTCGTCGGATTCGGACGGCGCCAGCAAGGTCTTCGCGATCACCTGCGCGTTCGGACCGAAGCTGACGATCTGCATATAGCTGTTGCCGATCGAGTTGCCGTCCATCGACGCACGAACGCCCTTGGCCGCCGGTACGCCGACGCGCGGAATCGGGCACGTCGAGACGAAGTAGCCGATATCGCTGCATCCGCCATACAGGCCGACGCGTTGGCCGTTGCGCATCGTGAAGAGGAACGCGTCGGTAGGCGCGTCGACCGCGAGCCCCGCGCGCCGCAGCGCCAGCACGGCCGCGCCGAGCGCCTGGGCGACGCGCGGATCGTCGACACGCAAACCGGCCGGCGTGGACAGCGGCGCCGACAGCGAGAACGGTACCGCATAGCGCTCAGCGAGCGGAATCGTTTCGACACGCGACCAGAAGGCTTCCCACAATACCGCGCCGCGTGCGCCGATTTCGGCGTCCGTCGGCCAGTCGCGCAGCGCCTTGCAGGCGGCGCCGAGATGAACTTGTTGCGCCTCGGGCAGCGGGGGCGAATCGAATCGATCATGATCCACGCGCGTCACCGGATCGGCGCCCGCACAGACGCTTTGCAGGACCTGCGGCAGAAACCGTCGGGTGGTCAGCGTGTGCGTGTCGAGCACGCTGGCGCCCAAGGCGTCGAGCGTGCGGCGCCTGGCCGGCAGCGCCATCCACGACGCGGCGATCTCGTGGCCCAGTTGCGCGCGCAACGACAAGGGCGCATGCGCGTCGCCGGTCACGCGCGGATAGCCGGAGAGCGGTTCGCGCGGATTGGTGAGGCCGTAGCTGTTGTTCATGTTGGCCACGTAATCGGTGCGCAGCAGCGAGGCCATCTCGGCCACCGGCAGCTTGCCCGCATGCACCGAGCCCTGACTGGTCGGCCATTGGCACGCCGCGCGCGATCCGTCGAGAAACGGCACGCCGGGCAGCTTGGCGGCGACCGCGGCGCCGAGGGGCTGCGCGGTGCACGTCGCGGCGAACGCATCGTCGACGTTCGGCATCGAGCCAATGTCCGCGAACCACGTGCGCGGATCGTCGCGGCCGATCGCGATCGTGTTCACCCACGGCATGGCGGCAAAACGCTTTTGCGTCGCGATGAAATCGTCGAGCGAGGACGCCTGGCCCCAGCGGAGAAAATTCTCGAAGATCGCGTAGTTGTCCGCGTTCGAATCGCGCACCGCGAATGCCTGCTGGCCGTTCCATGCCAACGCCGGCGACATGGCGCGCAGATCCACCACGGGGCCGAAACGCGAGCGGTAAAAGGAGCGCGTGACGGCTTTCAGCGTGCCGTCGGGCTGACGGACGTCGACGGCGATCTGCTGTTGCGTCATGGCTTCTTCGCGTCCGTCGATCCGATACACGGTCGGCTTGTCCGGCACCAGCGACAACTGGAATAGCCCGAAGCGGCGCGCGCTCGACACGGTGTGCGTCCACGCCACGTTGCGGTTGTAGCCGATCATCACGACCGGCACGCCGAGAAACGACACGCCGCTCACGTCGAGCTGTCCCGGCAGCGTCAGTTGCGCCTGATAGAAGCGGTCGGGTCCTTGCCAGAACCAGTGCGGATTGCCGAACAGCACGCTCTGCCCGGTGCCTGTCACCTGACCGCCGAAGGCGATCGCATTGCTGCCTGCATCGGGTACGCCGCCCGCTTGCAGGTAGACGTGATCGAGCTCGCTGCCGAGGCTGGCGAGACGTGGCGTCGGCGCCGCCTGGCCGAGTGGCCCGGCCGGTATCGCAGTTGCGGCCGGCGGATGAGAATCGGCGAGCGCGTCGAGAAAGCCCGTATAGCCGCCAACGAAGTTCGCCGCGACGAGACGCCGGTAGATGTCGGCCTCGGAAATGTCGCGTAGCCACGGCGCGTTACGGCACGCGTCATGCGCGCGCGTGTCCGGGTTCGCGCGCAAGGTCGCGACATAGCGGTTGTAGCCTTGCGCGAAACCCGTCACGAGTTGCCGCAAATTGTCCGGCTGGTGCGCGCGGTAAGCGTCGGTCTGCTCCGGCCCATCGAGCAGACGAAAAAAGAAATCGGAGTCGAGATTGCGAGGCGCGCCGAGCGTGCCGGGTGCGACCGGCTTTGCGTCGGGGCCGAAAACGGCGGAACGTTCGCCACGGTAAGTGACAAACGCGTCGGCGAGCGTGCAGAGATTGTCCTGCGCCTGCGCATAGCCATAACCGTAACCCAGCCCGTTCCAGGTGTGGGCCTGAATATGCGGCACGCCGTCCGCCGTGCGGCGGATGACGACCTCGCCGCCGGCTTGCGCCTGCTGGGAGAACACCTGCTTCTGGGCGACGCAACCTGCGAGCACGGCAGGCACGGCGAGCAGGCACGCCATGCGCCGGACCGCTGTCCGGAACCACGCATGAGCCGCACCTGTCTGCCGTCGGTGGGTCGATCGAGACAATACCGTGCCGGGGCTCGACGCCCCGGCATCCTGCCGTTTAACACTTACCATTGATATCGGGCCGTTCCTATCACGGATCTGTCCGAGCCGAAATAACACTGCATGCCGCTGTTGCAATACGCGATGTACTGACGGTTGAACAGATTGTTTGCGTTGACTGCGAAGCGCCAGTTACGGATGTCGTAGTGGACCGCCGCATCCACGAGGAAATGGCTTGGCACCTTGAACGTGTTGCCCGGATCGCCGTACGTCGAGCTGATATAGCGCGCCCCGCCGCCGAAGCCGAGACCGCGCAGATTACCCGCGTGCAGCGTGTAGTCCAGCCAGAGCGACGCCATGTTGGTCGGATCGCCGCCCGGCGGCCGGCTGCCCAGCGGCAGCGACGAGTCGCCGGTTCCGGCCGCCGTGACCACCTGGTTCAGGAACGCATACGAGGCGATCACGTTGAGGTTGTCGCTCAGTGCAACGCGGGCTTCCGCCTCGAAACCGCGCGAACGGATCTCGCCAGTCTGATTCGTGAAACCCGGGTGGAGATTGTCCGCCGTCTCGACGTTCTGTTGGCGCAGATCGAATGCGGCCACCGAGAAGAACGCGTTGTAACCCTTCGGCTGGTACTTCACCCCCACTTCGTATTCCTTGCCGCGAGTCGGTTCGAACGGCGAACCGTTGAAGTTCGCGCCGGCATACGGCTGGAACGATTTCGCAAAGCTCACGTACGGCGCGATACCGGATTCGAACTCGTAGTTCAGGCCCGCGCGATACGTGAAGGCGTGCTGCTGGCTATTCGTGCCGGCGCCGTCGAGCGTATTCGTGCCACGCACCCAGTCCTGGCGAACGCCGAGCGTCAGGGTCCAGCGCTTGTAGCGCAACTGATCCTGCGCATACAGACCCAACTGCGTCTGCGCGATGTTCTGCTTGGTGCTGTCGGTCACGTACGGCACGTTGCTGTAGTTCGGCGCGAAAATGTCGATCGTACCGAGCCCGAAGCCGCGGCTGATGCTGTCCATGACGCGCTCCACGTCGAAGCCGAACAGCACGGTGTGGTTGACCACGCCGGTGTCGAATTTGGCCTGGCCTTGCGTGTCGATCGTGATGTTGGTCAGGTGCTCGTCGTTGTTGTTGGTGAACAGCCCCGCCGTGCTGCCGTCGGGCGCCAGCGAGCCGAAGATCGAGTTCTGGTAGTACTTGATGTCCTGACGCAGATAGCGCACGTTCTGACGAACCGTGAAGGTGTCGTTGAACGCATGCTCGAACAGGTAGCCGATCGTGAACTGCTGACGCTTGAGGCGATCGGTGTCGGGATTGCCCAGGTAGTCGTGCGACGAAATCGTGCCGTTCGGATTCGGCAGCACCGTGCCGGAGGCCGGCACCGGGTTGAACAGACCGCCTTGCGGATCGTCCTGATAGCTGCCGAGCAGCGTGAAGGTCGTGTCCTTGTTCGGGCGGAACGTCACCGACGGCGCGATCGCGATCCGCTGTTCCTTGACATGATCGGTTTGCGTATCGGAGTCGCGCACCAGACCCGTCACGCGGTACAGAATCGTGCCGTTCTTGTCGACCGGGCCGCTCAGGTCGAACATGCCCTGGTAGCGGTTGTTGTTGCCGATCTGCATCTGCACTTCGTGGAACGGATACTCGGTCGGCAGCTTGCTCGACATCAGCACGGCGCCGCCCGGGCTACCCTGCCCGTACAGCACCGAAATCGGGCCGCGGACCACGTCGATGCGATCGAGGAAGTACGGATCGATACGCGGCGACGCATACCACGTCGTGCGCATGAGACGCATGCCGTCGAGGTAGGTGTCGTTGCCGAGATCGAAACCGCGCGCCGTGATCTGGTCGAAGCGAAGATCGTTGTCCTGAGTGGTGACGCCGGGCACGTAGCGCAACGCGGCATCCACCGTTTGCGCGGCCTGGTCGTCCATCTGCTGACGCGTGACGACGGATACCGATTGCGGCGTCTCGATCAGCGGCGTGTTCGTCTTCGAACCGGCGGTGCTGTGCCTGGCGACGTAGCCGAACGTTTCCGTGTCGCTCGTGGCCGGCGCCGTCACGACGACGGCCGGCAGCGTGTTGTTACCCGTGTTGCTGCCGGTCGTATTGCCGGCTGGTGCGGTGGTCTCCGGCGCGGCCTGCGCATGAGCGGCAGCGGCGGCTGTTAGCCACACCGTTGCCATCGCCCATTGCATCCGCGTCATCCGATTCGTTCCCCGATCGCGCATCTCCAAACCCTTTCCAAGAGTAATTTACTGATGTCCAACTTAAATAATAATGATAATCGTTCCTATTCCGGTTCGTAATTACTTGCGGAAAGAAAACGGACATGGAATGATAAGTTCGGTTGGAACACGCTGTCTTGCCAACAAACATCGCGAAACGGACAAGTTTTGGCTGGCAGCTATCAGGGAAAATATGGATCCGATCTGGAGAGAACAATTCGGTTTTGAGTATCGACGGCAACCGCGCCCGGTCATGGCGCGCGGTTCGGCGTACGCAAACGGGCACCGCGAAATCTGGCACTCGCACGAGCAGGCACAGCTGTTTTATGCGGTGGAAGGCGCGGCGCGGGTGCTCACGCCGAAAGGAAGCTGGATGCTGCCGCCAATGCGCGCCATCTGGCTGCCGCCCGCCGTCGACCATGAAATCCACGCGATCGGCGAGGTCAATTCCTACAGCGTGTATCTGGAGCCCGACGCGGCGCCGTGGCTATGGCCGGCCTGCCGCGTGGTGCGGGTCAAGCCGCTGATGCACGAGTTGATCATGGCGCTGGCGCAAGAGCCGCCCGAATACGGCACGGATAGCCTCGGCGCGCACATCGCGCCGCTGTTGCTGACGGTGCTGCGCGACGCGGAAGCGACCACGCAAGGCGGCTTGCCGCTACCGAGCGATCGCCGCTTGCGGGCGATCTGCAGCCAGTTGCTCGCCGCGCCCGCCAACGACGACACGCTCGACGAATGGAGCGCGAACGTCGGCGCCAGCGCGCGCACGCTCGCGCGTCTGTTCCGCCAGGAAACGGGCTTGACGTTCGGACAATGGCGCCAGCAGTTGCGCCTCGTCGAAGCGATGTCGCGGCTGGCCGTCGGCAGCCCGGTGTCGAAGGTCGCCGAGGAACTCGGCTATCAGAGCAGTAGCAGTTTCATTGCGATGTTTCGCCGCGAGATCGGCGAGACGCCGCAACGGCTGCTCAGGCGAAACTGAGCGTGCGTTGCGGCGTGTAGGTGGTGAACGCGCGGCTGGCGTTCAACCGTTGCCGCTCAGCGGCGCGCCGTGAACCAGGCACGCAACTCGTCGTGAAGCAATGCTTGCCTCAGGATGGTCGAGTGCGACGCGCTCACCAGCGTCTCCCGGTATTGGCCCGCGGTGTGATGAGCCCAGTCGAGACGACGCTCGGCTCCCACCTCGCTTTGCGCGGCCCGCCATAACGTGATGGGTGCGACGATGCGCGGCAACGCGTGGGCGCGGAGCAATTCCACGTGGTACGCGTCGACACGCATGGCCAGCCGCAACGCGCGCGAAAACGCAGGCAGGTCGGCGGATTCGCTTTCGACTTCGCGAGGGTCCGCGTCCCTTTCGGCCGAAGGCGGCAAGCTGAAATGCGAGGCCGTATCGCCAAGACCGACCAGGTCGACCGTCTCGCCCTGCGCTTCCAGACAGGCCGCCATCGCCACGGCGACCCGTCCGCCGAAGGACCAGCCGAGCAGCCGGTAAGGGCCCTGCGGCTGCACGGTGCGGATTCGTTCGACGTAATCGCGCGCGAGCGCCTCGAAGCTTTCCACCGACCATGCGCTGTCGGAGAACATCGGCGACTGGATCGCGTAGACGGTGGCTACGCCGTTGAGCGCTTCCGCGAGGTAACTGTATTCGGCGACCAATCCGTATCCGGGATGGATACAGAAAAGCCGCTCGGGCGCGCGCAGGCTATTCAACGCGAGAAGGCCGGCCGGGAGTTGTCCTTCCGCGCGGACCGAACGCGTGACGTTGACCGCCGACTCGGCATTGAAGCGTTGAACCCAGATACCCGATTCGTCATCGTCGTCGACGGCGTAGCGCGACGAGAAAAGATGCGGCTCGGCTGGAGTCGAACGCTGCACGGAAACGCCTAGGCTCTCGATCATCGCGTGCAGGTTGTGCCGGAAGCCAGCCGCACACGCTTCGATTTCCTCTTGCGTGAGATGCGGCGTGCGGTAGCGCCAGCTGATCTGCAATTCGCCGCCGGCCACCAGCGCGTCGAGTTGCAACACCTTGATCTGCGCGTCCTGCAGGTCCGCTTGCACCGATTCGCCGCCCGCTTCGTCGGCGAACGCGAAGCGCGATGAATCGGGCAGGCTCGCGTCGAACTGGCCGAGATAGTTGAAGCCGACCCGCGCGCGCGGCAGGCCTGCGAGGGCTTCGTGCACCGTCGGGTCGATAGCGCCACGCGCTTCCAGCAGCCCCCAGTGCAGCCCGCGCTGCGGCACGGCGGCGAGCGACGTGCGCACCGTGTGCAGCGTGTGCGTCGTGTCGGTCGCGGCTTCGAAGACCACTGGATAGCGCGTCGTGAACCAGCCAACCGTGCGCGTCAGATCGATGTCGTCGAGCACGTCCTCACGGCCGTGGCCTTCGAGTTCGATCAGCACCCGCGACTGGCCACTGCGTTGCGACAGGGTTTGCGTGAGCGCGGCCAGCAGCAGCACTTCTGGCGTCAGGCCGGTATTGCGGGCGCTGTTGTAGAGCAGCGCCGAGGTGGTGGGGGCGTCAAGACGCAGCGTGTGGGTTTGGGTCGCGTGGGTTTGCGTCACCCCGCTTTGCGTCGTATCGGTTTGCGTCGTATCGGTTTGCGTCGCACCGGTTTGCGTCTCACCCGTTTGCGTCACACCCATTTGCGTCGCGTGGGTTCGCTCAGCACCGCTTTGCACCGCGTCCTGCGCCGCCGTCCGCAACGGCGGCCACGGCATCACCCCCGTCAACCGCTGCTGCCACCAGCCCAGTTCCGCCAGCCGCTCGGCACGCATGCCGTACTCCTGCTGACGCACGCTCCACACGCTGAACGGCGTGCTGCGTGCGCCCATCCCGATCGCCTCGCCGCGCTCCGCCTGCTCATAGGCCTGCTGCAACTGCTCGAGCAGGATGCGCCACGACACGCCGTCGACCGCCAGATGATGGATCGCCAGCAGCACCCGCTGGCCATGACGGCCCACGTCCAGACACGCCGCCTTCAGCAGCGGACCGTTGCCCAGATCCAGTTGCCGTTGCACCTGCGTGCAGGCCTCGTACAACGCCTGTTCCCAGCCCTCGGCGTCGCCCACGCTGATCCGTTCGACCAGACCCGTGGGAGGCATCGCATCCGCAGCATCCGATGCCACCGCCACCGGCACCACCCGCTGCGTCCAGCCCCCCGTCCCCGCGTCGCGCACAAACCGCAACCGCAGCGCATCGTGCTGCGCCACCAGCGCCTGCAACGCACGCTCCAGCAGCGCCTCATCCAGACTCCCGCGCACCCGCAGCAGCACCGCCTGATTCCAGTGCGACGGCGCCTGCGCGAACCGTTCGAAGAACCACTGCTGGATCGGCGTCAGCGGCACCGCGTCGTGCACTTCAGCCTGCCCCGCCCGCGACCCTTCACCTTCCCCCTCACCCGACTCCGCCAGCACCACCGCCACGCGCGCCTGCGCCTCGATCGTCGGATGATCGAACACCTGCTTGGGCGTCAGCTTCAGCCCCATCTGTCGCGCCTTCGCGATCAGCTGCAGGCTCACGATCGAATCGCCCCCCGCCTCGAAGAAGTTCTGCGTCACGCCAAGCTGCTGCGCTTCGCGCCCCAGCACCGCCGCCCAGATGTCGCGCAACCGCGCCTCGCGCTCACTACGCGGGGCCACGCTCTGCACCTCCTGATCCTCGCGCGGCGCCGGCAACGCGCCCCGGTCCAGCTTGCCGTTGGCCATCACCGGCAGCTGTGCGAGCTTCATCCAGCCGCCTGGCACCATGTACCCCGGCAGACGCGCCTGCAACGCCGCCTGCAGCTCGCCCGCCTGCGCCTCGCCCACCCAGTACGCCACCAGCCGCCGACGCTCGCCCTCCCCACGCAGCGCCACGACCGCCTGATCCACCCCGGCACAGCCGCGCAGCTGCACTTCGATCTCGCCCAGCTCGATCCGGTAACCGCGCAGCTTCACCTGCTGGTCCAGCCGGCCCAGATACTCGATGCAGCCATCCGCCCGCAGACGGCACAGGTCGCCGCTGCGATACAGCCGCTCGCCGTGGCCGTACGGCGACGGCACGAAGCGCTCCGCAGTCAGTCCGGCGCGGCCCAGATAGCCGCGCGCGAGCGAATCGCCGCCGATGCACAACTCACCGAGCCCGCCCACCGGCACTTCGTTGCCATCCGCGTCCAGCACGCACACACTGCGTCCCGGATACGCGACACCGATCGGCGCGCTCACATGGTGGATATCTTCGGGCTGCGTGCGTCGATACAGCGCTGCGACGCTCGTCTCGGTCGGCCCGTACAGATTGTCCAGCCGCACCGATGCGAGACCACCCCGGAACCAGCGCGCCAGCGCATCGCCCGGCAGCCCTTCGCCGCCCACCGTGATCTGCCGCAGCGCCGGCAGCGATTCACGCGAAGGCGCCTCGCCCAGCCACTGCTGCCACAGCGCGGTCGGAATCCGCGAGAACGTCACCCGATGCGCCGCGAGGGCGCCGCTGAGCGCCTGCAGGTCCCACGCCGACGCCCCGCGCATGCAGACGCGCCCGCCCATCAGCAGGGCGGGGAGCAGTTCGTGCAGCGCCACGTCGAAGTTGATCGTCGACGACTGCAGCAGCGTGTCCTGCGCCGAGATCCCGTACGTCCCGATGAAGTCGTCCAGGTGCAGCGCCAGCGAACGCTGGCTCACGGCCACGCCCTTGGGCCGCCCGGTCGAGCCCGACGTGTAGATCACGTACGCGAGCTGCTCAGGATGGATCGATGCGGTACGCTCGCGCAACGCGCTCAGCGCACCTTCCTCCAGCCCGGCTCGGTCATCAGGCTCAGCGCCTTCCCCAGGCCCGGCGCCTTCATCCACGATCCGCACCTGCGCGCACCCTTCAAGCACCGGCGCCAGCCGCGCCGCGCTCGCCGCGTCGACGATCACGCAGCGCACGCCCGCGTCCTCGATCATCTCGCGCAGGCGTCCTTCCGGATAGGCCGGATCCAGCGGCACCTGCGCAGCGCCCGCCTTCCAGATCCCGAGCAGCGCCGCGGCGAGCCCCGCCGAGCGCTCCAGACACACCCCCACCCGATCCTCGTGCGCTATCCCGGCCTGCATCAGCGAGACACCGAGCCGGTCCGCCCAGCCATCCAGTTGCGCGTAGCTCACGCGCTCGTCCTCGCAGATCAGGGCAAGCTCCGCGCTGCAGGAGCGGGCCCGCGCCTCGAAGCGCGACACCGTCGACGCATACGGATAAGCAACCCGTTGCGCCACGCTCGACGCCCCCGCGCCCTCGTCCATCGACAGTTCGCACAGGCGCCGTTCACCCGCCTCGCAGATCTGCCTCAGCAGCGACACGTAGTGGCTACTCAGGCGCTCGATCGTCGACGCATCGAACAACGCCGCATTCCACGACCACTCGATCTCGACGCCCTCACGCGGCAAAATCGACAGCGTGAGCGGGTAATGCGTCGGGTCCACCGATTCGTTGGCGACAATTTCCAACGCGCCGCGTTGATCGCGCGCGCCTTCATCGATCGGATAATTTTCGAACACCAGCAGCGAGTCGAACAGCGACTCGCCGCCCTGCCCCGCCCATTGCTGAATTTGCGCGAGCGGCGTGTGTTCGTGCTGACGCAGCGCGACGTTTTGCTCCTGGATGCCGCGCAGCCAGCCGGCTACGCGCGCATCCGGTCGCGCGTCTACGTAGAGCGGCAAACTGTGAATGAACAGTCCGAGCATCTGCTGCGAACCGCGCAGTGTGGCCGGACGACCCGACACCGTTACGCCGAAGGCGGCCTGCTGCCGATTGCCGTAACGCGTCAGCAACAACGCCCATGCGCCCTGCACGATCGTGTTCAAGGTCACGCCGAGCGTGCGGCCAGCCTGCGACAGCACGGCGCAAAGCGCGTCGTCGAGCACGACGCGCCGCTGCGCGATACCCGTCCCCGGCACGGCCGGCCGGCCCACGCCGGCCTGCAACTGCGCGGGTTCATCGCGGCGCGCGAGCTGTTCGCGCCACCAGCTTTCACCGTCCGGTTGCGCCTGCAGCCAGCGGATGTAATCGTGAAAACGCGGCGCGGGCGCCGTCGCCGTTTCGGCTTCGCCGGCGGTCAGCGCGCGGTAGGTCTGCGCCACTTCCGAGAGCAACTGCGCGCTGCTCCACCCGTCCATCAACAGATGATGGTGGGTCCAGACGAGATCGTGCGCGCCATCCGGACGTTCGAACAAGGCCACGCGCATCAGCGGTGCTGCGTCGAAGCGAAAGCCCTTGCGCAGATCCGCGTCACGCCATTGTGCGAGCCGCAGCGCGTACGTGTCGCTATCCTGCGCGTTCAGGGACACCCGTTCGAACGGCAGGCTCACCGCCCGCCTCACCACTTGCAGCGGCGCGCCGTCGTGCTGCCAGAAAAACTGCGTGCGCAGAATGTCGTGCCGCGCAACCGCGCGTTGCCACGCGCTGTCGAGCGCGGCAACGTCGAGCCGACCGTTCAGCGTCAGATGCAACTGGTTCGTGTAGCTCTGTTGCGATTCGTCGATCAGGCTGTGATACAGAATGCCCTGTTGCAGCGGCGTGGCCGGGTACAGATCCGCGACATCGCCCGGCAGTTGCGCGGCGACTTCATCGAACTGCGCGCGCGTAAGACGTGCCAGTTCGAAATCCTGCCGCGTCGGGACGGCCTGCGCCGCTTCGCAATGGTCGACCAGGCGCCGCACGCGCGTTTCGAAATCGTCGACGAGACGCGCGATGGTCGCGTCGTCGATTGTCGCGGGACTGTAGCGCCAGGTCAGCGACAACCCTTCGTTCGCGATCAGGCCGTTGACGTCGATCGCATACGGCAGCGGCGAACCGGCGGCGAGCGGCGTGCCGCCCGCTTCGTCGGCAAAGCGGAACTGGCCGTTCTGTTCGAGCGAGGTGTCGAAGCGCCCCAGATAGTTGAAGCTCACCTGGGCGCGCGGCAGATCGGCGAGCGGACGCGCGGCGTCGGTATGCGTGAGCCACATCCATTGAATGCCGTCGAAGCGCACGTCGCGCACCTGATCCTTGACGCGCAGCAGCGCCTCGGCGGCATCGTCCGGCGTGTCGATCCACAGCGGATAGCGCGTCGTGAACCAGCCCAGCGTGCCGCTTAGATCGAGCTCGCCGACAGGATGCGTGCGTCCATGGCTTTCGACGTCGATCAGCGCGCCCGGCCGCTCGCGCCAGCCGCTCAAGGTTTGCGCGAAGGCAGTCAGCAGCAGTTCGTCGACGCGCAGCCGATAGGCGCGTGTCGCGTGGCTCGACAATCTGCGCGTCAGGTCGGCATCGAAGCGCGCTTCGCGCGTGCGGCTCGCGCCGAACGTCGCGGCGGACCCGGCATCTTTGGAGAGCGGCAACCAGGCGTCGGCAGCGGCGAGCGCTGCACGCCAGGCGGACGCGTCCGCCACGACTTCAGCCGAGGCGGCATGCGCGCGCTGCACGGCGACCCAGGCGCTCCACGGTGTCGGTGCGCCGGTCTCGTCTTTCGTGTCGTGCGGGTGAGCGAGCGCCGCGCTGTAATCGCGCTCCAGTTCGCGCAGCAGAATCCGCCACGACACGCCATCGACCGCAAGATGGTGTACGACGATCAGCACGCGCTCGCCGTCGTCCATCGCGATGTGCAGCAGACGGCACAGCGGCCCACGTTCAATATCGAGGCTGCGTTGTGCTTCCTCGCAGCGTGCGTCGAGTCGCGCGGCGGCATCCGGCAGCGTGCGCAGATCGACGCTGTCGATTTGCGTGCCGCCGTCGAACGGCAGCACGCGTTGTTGCCAGCCGCCGGTTCCGTTGGGCGAAGTGTCCAACGTATTCGCCGCTTCGGCAGCGGTGGCTCCATCGCGCACGAAACGCAAACGCAACGCGTCGTGTCGCTTCTGCAAACGCTGCCATGCGCTTTGCAGCGCACGCGTGTCGAGCACGGCGTCCGAGCGCAGCAGCACCGCCTGATTCCAGTGCGATTCGCCGCGCGGATGCAGCTCGAAGAACCACGACTGGATCGGCGTCAACGGCATCGTGTCGTGACGTTCGACACTGGCCCGCGCGCGTGGCCGATCGCGCTGCGTATCGGCAACGGCCGCCAGCGCCGCAATGTTCGGATGCTCGAACAACTGACGCGGCGTGATGTCCAGACCCACTTCCTGGGCGCGCGCGACGACCTGCAAGCTGAGGATCGAATCGCCGCCGACGCGGAAGAAATCGTCATGAGCGCCGACGCGTTCGAGGCCGAGCACGTCGCGCCAGATCTGCGCGAGCGCAAGTTCGGAAGGCGTGACCGGTTCAATGTGCTCGCCGGGTTCGCCGGCCCCTGGCGACTGCGGCGCGGGCAACGCCGCGCGGTCGAGCTTGCCGTTGTGCGTGAGCGGCAACGCGTCGAGCAGGACGTACGCACCCGGCACCATATGGGCCGGCAGCACGCCCGCCAGCGACGCCTCCAGTTGCGCAACATCGCACCCCTGGTTCGCACGCGGCACCACGTAGGCCACCAGCGTGCGTCCCTCGTGCGCCAGCACGCGCGCTTCGCGCACCGACGGCAAGGCGGCCAGCGCCGCATCGATCTCGCCCAGTTCGATACGGAAACCGCGAATCTTCACCTGGGCGTCGTTACGGCCGATATAAACGATCTCGCCATCCGCTTCACGCCGCGCCAGGTCGCCCGAGCGGTACAGACGCGCACCGTTCGGCGACCACGGGTCCGGCACGAAACGCTCCGCGCTCAGCCCCGGCCGTCCCAGATAGCCGCGCGCGAGTCCCGCACCACCCACATACAGCTCGCCGGTCGCGCCTCGCGGCACCGGATTCATGTCTTCGTCCAGCACGTGCAGCGTCAGGTCCGCGAGCGCCTCGCCGATCACGCTGCGCGCGCCCGCCCCCATTTCGTCGCGCGCGAGGCGGCGATACGTCACGTGGACCGTCGTCTCGGTGATGCCGTACATGTTCACCATCGCCGGCGCATGGGCACCGCCTGCCTCGATCCACCCGCCGAGCAGCGACGGTTCCAGCTTCTCGCCACCGAACACGACGACACGCAGACGGTCGAGCGACGCCGCCCCAGCACGACGGCATTCCAGATCGTGCTGCATCAGCGGCACGAAGGCCGACGGCGTCTGGTTCAGCACCGTCACCTGCTGGTCGCGCAGCAGCGCGTGAAACGCTCGCGTGTCGCGCGCGCTCCAGTACGGCACGACCACCAGCCGCGCACCCTGCACCAGCGCGCCGAAGATCTCCCACACGGAGAAGTCGAACGCGTACGAATGGAACAGCGTCCACACGTCGTGCTCGTCGAATGCGAATTGCGCACGGGTCGCCGACAGCAGACGCGCTACGTTCGCCTGCGTGATGCCCACGCCCTTCGGACGCCCCGTCGAGCCCGACGTAAAAATCACATAGGCCAGCTGTTCCGGGTCGATGGCGACACCGCACGGTTCGCTGGACTCGTTGCCGACGTCGGCGACCTGAACGGGCTCGCAGCCTTTGAAGAGCGCACCGGCATCGTCCAGCACCACCCGCGTCACGTTCGCATCGGCGATCATCGCGCTCAGGCGCGCGGCCGGATACGACGGATCGAGCGGCACATACGCGCCGCCCGCCTTCAGCACCCCGAGCAGCGAGGCGACCAGCGCGCACGAACGGTCGAGGCTCACGCCGACACGCTCGTCGCGCTTTACGCCCAGCGAAACCAGACGATGTGCGATGCGGTTCGACCACGCGTCGAGTTGCGCATACGTGAGCGTTTCGCCGTCGCAGCTCACCGCGAGCGCATCGGGACGCAGTCGCGCCTGCGTTTCGATCGACACGCTCACCGGCTCGAACGCGAAGCCCGGCTGCGCAGCGGCGGTCGCGGTACCCCAAGACAAGGCGCTATCGGCCAGCACAAAGGCACCGATCCGGGTCTGCGGCGCACGCGCGGCTTCCTCGACAATCGCGACGTAATGCGTCAGCAAGCGCTCGACCGTCGCCGTGTCGAACACGTCGCTCGCGAAACTGAACGACAACTCGAGCGCGCCGTCGCGCTCATCGGCATGCAGCATCAGATCGAATTGCGTGCTGTCCGAGCCCATGTCGCGACGCTGTGCCGTCAAACCCGGCAATTGCAACGCCTGAATGCCGTCGTCGACACGCAGATCGAACATCACCTGGAACAACGGCGTTTGCAGCAGATTGCGCTCCGGCTGCAACGCGTCGACGACCCGCCCGAACGGCACGTCCTGATTGGCATGCGCGGCCAACACGCGGTCGCGCACTTGCGCCGCGAGTTGCGCGAAACTCTGCCGCGCGCGCAGTTCGCTACGGATCACCAACGTATTGACGAAGAAGCCTACGACGCCTTCGGTCTCGATCCGCTCGCGCCCCGCCGCCGGAATGCCGACGCGGATATCGGCCGAGCCGGTGTAGCGGTAAAGCAAGACGTCGAAAGCCGCGAGCAGGCTCATGAACAGCGTCACGCCCGCGCCGGTCTGACTTGCGCGCAGCCGCTCGCCAAGTTCGCGCGGCAGCGTGCGCGACACCCGGCCGCCCGCGCCCGAACGCGCTTCGCGCCGCTCGCGATCCACCGGCAAGTCCAGTGCCGGATGCGACGCGCCGAGTGTCGTGCGCCAGAAATCGAGTTGCGTATCGAGGACGGCTTCGTCGATCCGGGTACGCTGCCACAGCGCAAAGTCCGCGTAGCGGATCGGCAACTCACGCAACGTCGTGGCTTGTTGCGGCGCTTCCAGCGCGGCCGTATAGAGCGCGCTGAAGTCGTCGATCAGCACCTTGATCGACCAACCGTCGGCAATGATGTGATGCATCGACAACGCCAGCACGTGCGTCGTCGCGTCCAGTGTGAACAGAGCGGCGCGCAACGCCGGGCCACCCAGCAGATCGAACGGCTGCCGGGCGAAGTCGCGAAGCTGGCCGTCCAGTTCAGCGACACGGCCTTGCAAATCGTATTCGCGCCAATCCAGCGCATGGCCGTCGTCCGCCTCGACAATCTGCTGACGCGCGACGCCGCCGGCTTCCGTGAAGCGCAGACGCAAGGCGTCGTGCCGTCGAACCAGCGCGTGCATCGCGCTGCGCAAGGCCCGCAGCGACAAGTCGCCGTTCAGTTGCAGCGCGCCGGCAATGTTGTACGCCGCGCTATCGGGTTCGAGGCGCCAGAGCATCCACATACGCTCCTGCGCATGCGAAAGCGCCACCGCTTCGCCGGGTTGCACGAGGCGCGGAATGACCGCGTCGCGTGCCGACGTGGGTGTGGCTTGCGCCAGTTCGTCGAGGTAACGCGCGAAGCGTTGCAGTTCGGGATGATCGAAGACCGCCTGCAACGGCACGTCGTGACCGACCGCACCGCGTATGCGCGCGAGAACGCGCACGGCCAGCAGCGAATCGCCACCGAGACGGAAGAAATCGTCATGAGCGCCGACGCGTTCGAGGCCGAGCACGTCGCGCCAGATCTGCGCGAGCGCGAGCTCGGAAGGCGTGACGGGTTCGACGTGTTCGCCGGGTTCGCCGGCCCCCGGCGCCTGCGGCGCGGGCAACGCCGCGCGGTCGAGCTTGCCGTTGTGCGTGAGCGGCAACGCGTCGAGCAGGACGTACGCGCCCGGCACCATATGGGCCGGCAGCACGCCCGCCAGCGACGCCTCCAATTGCGCAACATCGCACGCCTGGTTCGCACGCGGCACCACGTAGGCCACCAGCGTACGCCCCTCGTGCGCCAGCACGCGCGCTTCCCGCACCGACGGCAAGGCGGCCAGCGCCGCATCGATCTCGCCCAGTTCGATACGGAAACCGCGAATCTTCACCTGGGCGTCGTTACGGCCGATATAAACGATCTCGCCATCCGCTTCACGCCGCGCCAGATCGCCCGAGCGGTACAGACGCGCACTGTTCGGCGACCACGGGTCCGGCACGAAACGCTCCGCACTCAGCCCGGGCCGTCCCAGATAGCCGCGCGCGAGTCCCGCACCACCCACATACAGCTCGCCCGTCGCGCCACGCGGCACCGGATTCATGTCTTCGTCCAGCACGTGCAGCGTCAGGTCCGCGAGCGCCTCGCCGATCACGCTGCGCGCGCCCGCCCCCATTTCGTCGCGCGCGAGGCGCCGATACGTCACGTGGACCGTCGTCTCGGTAATGCCATACATGTTCACCATCGCCGGCGCCTGCGCGCCGCCTGCCTCGATCCACTCGCCGAGCAGCGACGGTTCCAGCTTCTCGCCACCGAACACGACGACACGCAGACTGTCGAGCGACGCCGCCCCCGCACGACGGCATTCCAGATCGTGCTGCATCAGCGGCACGAAGGCAGACGGCGTCTGGTTCAGCACCGTCACCTGCTGTTCGCGCAGCAGCGCGTGAAACGCTCGCGTGTCGCGCGCGCTCCAGTACGGCACGACCACCAGCCGCGCGCCATGCACCAGCGCGCCGAAGATCTCCCACACCGAGAAGTCGAACGCGTACGAATGGAACAGCGTCCACACGTCACGCTCGTCGAATGCGAATGGCGCGCGGGTCGCCGACAGCAGACGCGCTACGTTCGCCTGCGTGATGCCCACGCCCTTCGGACGTCCGGTCGAGCCCGACGTGAAAATCACATAGGCCAGTTGTTCCGGGTCGATGACAACACCGCACGGTTCGCTGGACTCGGTGCCGACGTCCGCAACCTGAACGGGCTCGCAGCCTTCGAAGACCGCACCGGCATCGTCCAGCACCACCCGCGTCACGTTCGCATCGGCGATCATCGCGCTCAGGCGCGTGGCCGGATACGACGGATCGAGCGGCACATACGCGCCGCCCGCCTTCAGCACGCCGAGCAGCGAAGCGACCAGCGCGCACGAACGTTCGAGGCTCACGCCCACCCGCTCGTCGCGTTTCACGCCCAGCGCAACCAGACGATGCGCGATGCGGTTCGACCATGCATCGAGTTGTGCATACGTGAGCGTTTCGCCGTCGCAGCTCACCGCGATTGAATCGGGACGCAGACGCGCCTGCGTTTCGATCGAGACACTCACCGGTTCGAACGCGAACGCCGGATGCGCGGCAGCGGTAGCGGTAGCGGTAGCACAGGACACGGCGCTATCGGCCAGCCCAAAGGCACCGATCCGGGTCTGCGGCGCATGCGCCGCTTCCTCGACAATCGAGACGTAATGCGCCAGCAAGCGCTCGACCGTCGCCGTGTCGAACACGTCGCTCGCGAAATCGAACGACAGCTCGATCCCTTGTGGCGTCTCTGCCGCGTTCAGGCTCAGATCGAACTGCGCGGCATCGACGTTCAGCGCCGCGCTTTCCACTTCCAGCCCCGGCAGCGACGCGCGATGCGACGGATGCTGGCGCATGTTGAACACCACGTCGAACAGCGGCGTACGGCCGGTTTCGCGCGTGGGCTGCAAGGCCTCGACCAGCCGCGCGAACGGCAGGTCCTGATTGCCTTGCCCTTCACCGAGACGTACCGACACCTGGTCGAGCAACGTGGCGTAATCGTCGCCCGCGCGCACGGCCACGCGCATCACGATCATATTCACGAAGAAGCCGATCAACCCGGCCGTGTCAGCGCCGTGGCGGCCGGCCACGGGCACGCCCACACGCACGTCGTGCGCGCCGGTATAGCGGTACAGCAGCACATCGAACGCGGCCAGCAAGGCGGCGAACAGTGTCGTGCCGCGCGCTTGCGCGACCTGTCTGAGCGCCTGCGCCGTCGCAGCCGGCACGCGGGCCGACACGGTGCCGGCCGTGCCGGCGCGGGCACCCTTGCGGCTGCGGTCGAACGGCAACGCCAGCGGATCGATCCCGGCCGGCGCGAGCTGTGCACGCCAATAGTCGAGTTGCGGCGCGAGCGCTTCGGCGTCGAACCATTCGCGCTGCCAGCGCGCGTAGTCCGCGTATTGAATGCGCAGCGGCTCCAGCCCGGCGCGCGCTTCGAGTGCGAGCGGCACGCGCTCGGCGGAGGTCGCCGCCGCTTCGTAAAGTGCCAGGAATTCGGCGAACAGCACGCCGATCGACCAGCCGTCGGACACGATGTGATGCATCGACACCAGCAGGCGCAGATCGTCGGCCGCGGTGCGAACCAGATCGACCCTCAGCAGCGGCCCCTGTTCGAGATCGAACGGCTGCCACGCGAGCCGCTCCAGCGTGGCCTGCACTTGCGCCTCGCCGGGGGCGGCGAGCACGTGAGACGCCCAGCCGAACGCCGGTTCGTCGTCCACCCGCTGACGCGGCTCGCCATCGTGCTCCGCGAAGCGCGTGCGCAGCGACGCATGACGCGTGACCAGCGCGGTGAAGGTGGCGTGCAACGCCGCTTCGTCAACCGCCCCGCGCAGTCGCAATAGGCCCGACATGTTGTACGCGACGCCGGCCGGATTCAGACGCCACAGAAACCACAGGCGTTCCTGCGCGGGCGATAGCGGCGATAGCGCCACCAGCGCCGCTGCGTCGGTATCGGCGGCGTCCGCGGGTAGCGCCACCACCGGCAACTGGCCGATGTCGAAGCCGTGCGAGCGCAGCTTTTCGCGAAACGTGCGACGGCGCTCGTGCGGCAGACTCGCATAGCGGCGCGAGATCTCGAGAAGCTCGTCGGCGTCGTGTGCGGGGACTGGCGACACGCTTTCATCTACTGCCAAGGATTGGTTCAACGCATTCATTCGAGTTCTTCCAGCCACGACTTCAAAGTTTGATTGCCGACTGCGGCAGCGCCCGGCGACGAGGTTCCGCCCGTCGTTTGCGGGTTCGACGATGCGTCCGACGATGAGTCCGTCTGCACCGCGATTTGCGCCGCCAGCGCGCGCACGGTCGGTCGGCCCAGCACGAGTTTCGGCGACAACGACAGCCCCGCGCGGCGCGCTTTCGCGATCAACTTCAGGCTGAGGATCGAATCGCCGCCCGCCTCGAAGAAGTTGTCGAGCACGCCGATGTCGGCACGGCCCAGCACCTCGCACCAGATCGCCAGCAAGCGGCTTTCGACCGGATTAGCCGGCGGCTCGACGCTGCGCCGCGCCTGCGCAGGTTCGGTCAGCGCGTCGAGCGCGGCGCGGTCCAGCTTGCCGTTCTTCGTCAGCGGTAACTGCGCGAGCACGATGATCTGCGCGGGCACGAGCGCGTCGGGTAGCAACGCGACGAGGCTCTGCCGCAACGCTGCGTCGTCGAGCGCTTCGCCGCAGACGTAGGCGGTCAGACGAAGGCGGCCGTCGTTGCCGTCGCCTTCGACACGACGCGCCAGCACCGCGGCATCGCGTACGCCGGCCAAGCCGCGCAGCACCGCCGCGATCTCATCCGGTTCGACGCGGAAGCCGCGAATCTTCACCTGTTCGTCGATCCGGCCCAGCCATTCGATGCGTCCCGAGGCGAGACGGCGCGCGCGGTCGCCGGTCCGATACAGGCGTTCGCCAGTCGCACCGTGCGGGTCCGGCACGAAGCGCTCGGCGCTCCGGCCCGGCTGATGCAGATAACCACGCGCCAGCCCCGCGCCGCCGATGCACAACTCGCCCGCCACGCCACGCGGCACCGCGTGCCCGTTCTGATCGACGATCGCGACACACATCGCGTCGATCGGTTCGTCGAGCGTGAGCGAGGCCGCTTGCGCGAGATCGTCCGGCGCGACGCCGGTCAGTGCACCGACCGTCGTCTCGGTCGGCCCGTAGTGGTTCAGCAGCAGGCAGCGCGGCGCGAGCGCTCTGATGCGGGCCGCCAATGCGGCCGGCGTCGCTTCGCCGCCCACGATCAGACATTGGCGCGGCAGCACGCGCGCGGCCTGCCGCGCCTGCAGCAGCGACGCGAGATGACCCGGCACGATCTTCAACAGATCGATCTCGTACTGACCGATATAAGCGGCGAACCGGTCCGGATCGAACGCACAGTCTTCATCGAGCGGATGCAGCGTCCAGCCTGCCCACAGCGCGCCGAACAGCACCGTGTGGCCGAGATCGGCGGCCGGTGTGGAGACGTAGGCCGCGCTTCGGATCGCGGCCGGCACACGCGCCACCAGCGAGCGCGTGTAATTGCGCAACGCGCCGTGGCTGACCGCCACGCCCTTCGGCTGTCCGGTCGAACCCGACGTGTAGATCACGTACGCGGTTTGTGCGGGATGCACCGCATGCGCCGCGACGGCACGGTCGACGAAGCCCGCGCCGTCGGCGAAATGACGGGCCGGCGGCACCGCGGCAATCGCCTCGGGCAGCCACGACGGACGCGCTTCGCAGAGACACAGCGTGGCGCCGCAATCCTCGATCTGCCACGCGAGCCGTTGCGCCGGATGACCGGGGTCCAGCGGCACGTAGGCCGCGCCGACGCGCCAGGCGGCGAGAATGCCGGCGACCAGCGCGGGACCGCGCGGCAACAGAAGCGCGATATGCGGCTCCGTCTGCGGCCGGCCCGCCGACGCACCTTGCGCATCCTGCGCGGCAGCAAGCCGGCGCGCGATCTGCCCCGACCATGCCCACAGCGCCGACCAGCTCATGCGTTCGCCGTTGAACACCAGGGCATCGGCTGCGCCCGTGCGTTCGTGCGCCGCGCGTGCGGCAACGATCTGCAACAGGCTCGTTGGGTCGGCGGATTGCGTGGCGGCACGCGGTGTCGGCAGCAACGGCGCGTCGGGCGTCTGCTGCCAGCCGAGCGCACCGAGCGGCGCGTCGGCCGAACTCGTCAGTTGCGCGAGCGCCGCCAGCAATTGCCGCTGCAACGCGGCCACCTCGGCGTCGCCGATCGCGAGACGGTCGTAGGCGAGCACCACGCGCGGCTGCGGCGCGGGCGAAACCACCAGACTCAACGCGAAGTGATTACGGCCGAACGTATCGGCGCCCTGCACGTCGTCCGTGAGCGGCAACTCGGCGTGCGACGCCGTGTGAATGCCGTGCGGGTATTGCGTCATGTGAGGATCGATCGGAAAGTTGTCGAACACCACGATCGTGTCGAACAAGGCCTGGTCGGCGCCCAGTTCGCTGCCGGCCTGAATCGCGTCGAGCGGCATCAGTTCGTGCTCGCGCACGCTGCCGCCATGACGCTGCAAATCGTGCAGCCATGCGGCGACGCCCTGCTCCGCCGGCACCGCCACCCGCAGCGGCACCGTGTTGATGAACAACCCGACCGAACGTTCGATACCTTCCAGCGGCGCGCTGCGGCCGGCGGTCGTCATGCCGAACACGACGTCGCGCTTGCCGCTGTGACGCGCCAGCAACCAGGCCCACGCGCCCTGCATCAGCGTATTGAGCGTGATGCCGTGGGTGCGCGTGAAATTGCGCAGCGCCTCGCTCAAGCCGACCTCGAGGTCGACATGCTGCTCGGCGTAGCGCCTCGCTTCGGCGCTTGCGCCATTCGACGCCTCGCCACGCGAACGCGCACTGCTCGCAAACGGCACGGGCGTGCGCTCGTCGAAACCGGCCAACGCGTCGCGCCACCATTGCGCCGACACCTCGAACGACTGCGCCGCGAGCCAGTCCGCGTAATGGCCGAAGCCGGGCGCTGCGGCGGCTTGCGCCTCGGGCGCCGGCGTCGTGTCGGCGACGGCGCCACCCGAAGCGGCGGCCGGTGCCACGAGTTGCGAATACGTCAGCGCCACTTCGTTGAACAGTGCCGCGAGACTCCAGCCGTCCAGTTGAATGTGATGGAAACACCACGCCAGCACATAGCGCTCGGCGTCCACGCGGATCATCGCGAGCTTCAACGCCGCAGCGTTGGCAAAGTCGAAACCTTGCGCATGCGCGGCGCGCCATTCGGCAATCAGCCGCTCACGCAGCGCTTGCGCTTCCACGCCGCGCCAGTCGCGCAGATCGAGCGCGAGCGCGCCCTGCTTGCGCACAGCCTGGACCGGCACCGGCAAGCCGTCCCAGTGGAAGTCGGTGCGCAGAATCGGATGCCGCGCCACCACCGCTTGCCACGCTTGCTCGAAGCGTTGCGGATCGCGGATACCGTCGAGCGTGAAGGTGTGCTGCACATAATACGGATCGGCCTGCGCATGCAGGGCGTGCGAGAGCATGCCGCGCTGCATCGGCGAGAGCGGATGCAGGCTTTCGATTGCATCGGCCTGCACGAAATGTTCCGCGATCTGCGCTTCGCTCAGGCCCGCCGATGGGCTGCGTTGCGCCAGACCGGCGGCGCCGTTGGCCGCCGCTTCGCCGTCGTGACGCGGCAGCGGGTTCGCCGCCCATCGCGCGGTCTGCGTGGGGGCGGCCGAGGCATTCGCGCCGGCGGGTTCGCTCGCCAGCAATTGGGCGAGACCCCGCACGTGCGGCGCCGCGAAAATCTGCCGCGATGTCAGCGTGAGGCCGGCCTGTTTGGCGCGCGCCACGAGTTGCAGCGACAGGATCGAGTCGCCGCCGAGCGCGAAGAAATCGTCGTCGGCCGAGCACGACGGCTGTTGCAGGACCTCGCGATAGAGCGCAAGCAATTGCGCTTCGAGCGGGCTCAGATCGACATTGGCCGACGTGTCGCCGGAGGTGTCATGCGACGGAGCCGGCAGCGCGCGGCGATCCAGCTTGCCGTTCGCCGTCAGCGGGAACGCGTCGAGGGTCACGAAGGCGGTCGGGATCATCACGGGCGGCAGCATCTCAGCCAGTGTGCGGCGCAGACTGGCGGCGTCGAGCGGTTGCGCGCCGCTGGCGACCACGTACGCCACGAGTTGCGGTTCCGTTTGCGCCGCACCGAGATGCGCCATGACCAGCGCATCGCCGATGCCCGGGATCTGACGCAGCGCGGTCTCGACTTCACCCGGCTCGACGCGCACGCCGCGAATCTTCAGTTGCTGATCGAGTCGGCCGAGATAGTCGACGCTCCCATCGGCACGCTGCCGGCACAGATCGCCGGTTCGATAGAGGCGCGCGCCCGGTTCGCCCGAGCTATCCGGCACGAACGCGGCGGCGCTGATACCGGGCTGGCCGATATAGCCGCGCGCCAGCGTCGGGCCGCCGATGCACAGCTCACCGACGCCACCCACCGGCACCGCGTCGCCGTAACGGTCCAGCAGCACGACCCGGCGCCGCGCGAGCGGCTTGCCGATCGGCACCACGCCGCACGCCGCGTCCTCGGCCAGCGTGCGATGCGCGAGCGCCACGACGGTGGTTTCGGTCGGCCCATATGTATTGACGAAACGCACATGACCGAACGGTCCGTTCTGCCAGCGGCCGAGCAGATCCGCCGACACCGCTTCGCCACCGATCGTGATGGTGCGCAGCGCGGTCGCTGCGCCGGTGCGTTCGCGGCCGGCGAGTGTGCCGACCCATTCGCGCCAGTAAGACGTAGGCAGATCCGCCAGCGTGACGCGCTCGGCGCGCAGATGCGCTTCGAGTCGGTCGGGGTCCCACGAGGTGTCGCCGCGCATCGTCACCGTCGCGCCGACGGCGAGCGCCGGCCACAGTTGTTCGATCGACGCGTCGAAACTCAGGGTCGAAAATTGCAGCAGCACGTCGTCGCGGCCGAGTTCGTGCATCGCGATGAAATCGTCGATGTGCGCGGTCAACGCGCGCTGCGAGATCGCGACGCCTTTCGGCCGTCCGGTCGATCCGGAGGTGAAGACGATGTAGGCAAGCTGGTCGGGCTGCACGCGGGCCGGCGCTTCGAGGTGCGAGTTGGCGTGCGATTCGGTGCGCGACTCGGCGGCCGCTTCGCCGTACGCGAGCGGCGCCGCGCCGGCGACCTGGCCGGTCAGGATCAGGCGGCGGCCGGCCAGTGCTTCGGCGTGCTCGCGGGCGTGCGCTTCGTCGGTGATGACGACGCAGGCGCGCGCGTCTTTGAGCATGTGCGCGATCCGTTCGTGGGGATAGGCAGCGTCGAGCGGCACATAGCAGGCGCCACTGCGCAGCGTGCCGAGCATGGCCGCGACCAGCGTCGGCGTGCGGCCGAGCAGGATCGCCACCGACTCGTCGGCCTGCACGCCGGCGGCATGCAGCGCGTTCGCGAGTTGCGCGGCGCGCGCCGACAGCTCGACATAGCTGAGCGCTTCGCCGTCGCAGCGCAACGCGATCGCGTGCGGCGTTTCCCGCACGTGACGCTCGATACGCGCGGTCAGCGCCACGAAGTCCGCGCCTTCATTCGCGTGAGTCACGACGGCAGCGGCCGGTGCGGCCAACGCCGCCACCTCGTCCACTTGCCATTGACCGATTTTCATCGACGGATTCGTCGCGATCTGTTCGAGCAGGCCGACATAACGGCGCGCGAACGCGTCGATCGTGGCCGCGTCGAAGCGGCTTGCGAGATAGCTGAACGACAGCGACACGCCGTCGCGGCGCGCGGTGACGTCGAGCGACAATTCGAACGGCACGTCGCGCGGACGCACGCCGAGATCGCTCAGGCTCAGGCCGGCAGGTGCGTCGGTCGCGCGCAGCACGGCTTCTTCGAGATTGAACATGACCTCGAACAACGGACCGCGATGGCGCAACGCGTCGCTTACGCGCGAGAACGGCACGTCCGCGTGACGGCGTGCGGCGAGCAGGCGCTGTTGCAGCGTGTCGACCAACGCGCCGAACGTTTGTCCGCGCTCGACTTGCGCGCACACCACCGTCGTGTTGACGAAGTAGCCGACCACGTTCTCCAGCGCGAGATCGCGGCGGTTCGAGACCGGCACGCCGATCCTGATGCTGGACTGGTTAGCGTGACGTTCGAGGGCGACCGCGAACGCGCTGAGCAAGACCGTGAAGAGCGTCGTGCTTTCGTCGTTCGCGACGTGGCGCAGCGCGTCGCCCAGTTGCGCAGGCAGGTCGATGCGCAAACGGCCGCCGCGTTGGTGGCCGCGCGGCGCTTGAGCGCGCTGCGGCCGGTCGGCCGGCAGGCGCGCGACCGGACTCGCGTCGCCAACCGTGGCACGCCAGAAGTCGAGTTGCGCGTGCTCCGCGTCCGAACCGGTGAAAGCGTTCTGCGCGGCGCTGTAGTCCGCGTAGGTGGCCGGCAACACGGCCAGCGAATCGGCTGACGCATACAGGCTCATGAGATCGCGCAGCAACACCGCGCACGATTGCGCGTCCGCGATAATGTGATGCAGCGACAACACCAGCGTCGGCGAGCCCTCTTCTCCGTGTACAAGATGCGCGCGGAACAGCGGGCCGCGTTCGAGATCGAACGGCGCGTCGACCAGCGCCGCGACCAGTTCGTCCGCGCCTTGATTGCAGGTTCGCGTGTCGATCACGTCGAGCTGCGCCGCGTCCGCGTCGAAAGCCGCTTGCAGGTTGACGCCGTCTTGGCGCACGCGCAGGTTCAGTTGCGCGTGACGTCGCACGAGCGCCCGCACAGCGTCGGCCAGTTTCGCGACGTCGAGCGTGCCGTCCAGACGGAACGCGCCGGACACGTTGTAGGCCGAACTCTCCGGCGCCTCGCGCCATAGGTACCACAGCGCGCGCTGACCGGGCGAGAGTGCCGTCGCATCGGCCTGCAGGTTCGCGCCGTTGAACGGTACCGCGCGTTCTTCATGGCCCGCGTCCGGTTGCCCGGCATCGAGCCATGCCGCTTGCGCGGCAATCGAGCGATGCTCGAACACGAATTCGAGCGGCACGTCGCGGCCGAACGCGGCGCGAATGCGCGCGACCAGCGCGGTCGCGGTGATCGACTGGCCGCCGAGCGCGAAGAAATCGGCGTCGCAGGACAGGCCGGTGGACTCGAATACCGATTGCCAGATTGCCAGCAGCGCAGCTTCGGTCGGCGTGGCGGCCTCCCGGCGTGTGCCGTTGCGCGTCGACACGCCAGTTTCGTCGCGGGAATAGCGGGTGAAAACGTCCAGCGTCTGTTCGCGCCAGCCGCGTGCGCAGTCGGCGCGGCGCAGCTTGCCGCTCGACGTGCGCGGCAGCGAGCCCGGCTTCAGGATCGCGATGGCGGCGACCGGCTCGCGGTGCGCGTCGAGAATCGCGGCTTCGATCTGCGCGAACAGCGCGGCTTCGTCGAGATCGCGCGCGGTGGCCCGCGAGATTTCCGCGGCGATGCCGATGCCCTCGCCGGCTTCGCCGTCACGGCCTTGCGTCACGGCAAAGGCCGCCACGCGCCCAGGCCGCAGTGCGTCGACGCGTGCGTTCAGCGTCGCCTCGATATCTTGCGGATAGAAGTTCTGGCCGCGCACGATGATCAGGTCCTTGACGCGGCCGTTCACGTACAGACGTCCGTCCGCCATGAAACCGAGGTCGCCGGTACGCAGCCAGCGCCCGGCGTCGTCGCTCACGAACGTCTCGGCGCTCGCCTGCGGATTGTTCCAGTAGCCTTGCGCGACGCTCGGCCCGCTGAACCAGATTTCACCGATCGCGCCGCTCGCGACGTCGGCGCCGCTGCGCGGGTCGACGATCCGCACCGTGTGATGCGCCTGCACGCGTCCGCCTTCGACGAGGCGCGTGGCTTGCGCTTTCTCCAGGCTATCGGCGGCAGCGACGCGCTGCGCACGACCGGCGGCGAGCGCATGGCGTTCGGCTTCGAACAGCGCGTAACCCTGGCCGGCGTCGACGCCGCTCACCAGCAGCGTCGCTTCCGCCAGGCCGTAGCACGGGTAAAGCGCGCGCTGCGAGAAGTTCGCCTCGGCGCACACGCGGGCGAAACCTTCGAGCGCAGCGGCGCGAATCGGCTCCGCGCCGCAGAACGCAACGCGCCATGTCGACAGGTCGACCTCGGTCAGTTGCTCGGCGCGCACCCGCTCGGCACACAGTTGAAACGCGAAGTTCGGGCCGCCGCTCACGGTCGCGCGATAGTTCGAGATGGCCTGCAGCCAGCGCGCCGGGCGTTCGAGAAAATGGGCGGGCGTCATCAGCACCACCGGGAAGCCGACGAACAGCGGCGCCAGCAATCCGCCAATCAGACCCATGTCGTGATAGAGCGGCAACCAGCTCACCATGACGTCGTCCGCGCTGAACGCCATCGCGTCGCGAATTGCGATCTCGTTGGCGCGCACGTTGCCGTGGCTCACCATCACGCCCTTCGGCGCGGCCGTCGAACCCGAGGTGTACTGCAGGAACGCGATGTCGGCGGCGGCCGGGCGTTGCAGCTCGAATGCGCTCGCCACGGCTGGCGGCAGCGCGTCGAGCAGGAGGGTCGTGCGGGGCTTGGCGGCCGGTTCCGCTTCTGCGCGTGCGTGTGCCTCTGCGTTCGCGGCAAGGTTCGCCAGCAGTTCCGCGTGCGCGCTGTCGGTGAGCATCACGCGCGGCGTGCAGTCGTCGAGCATCGCCTTGACCCGTTGCAAATGCTGCGGATTGGACGACTCCGGCGGATATGCCGGCACCGCGATCACGCCGGCATACAGACAGCCGAGGAAGCCCACCACGTAGTCGAGCCCGCTCGGCAACAGCAGAATCGCGCGCTCGCCGCGTTGCGCGGTGCGCGACAGATGCTCGGCACACGCCAGCGCACGGCGATGCAACTGGCCGTAAGTGAGCACCTGTTCGTCGCGCTCGCCGTCGGCGAGAAACCGCACGGCGATGCGGTCCGGCTGCGTCGCCACGTGATGGAGCATTCTGCCGATGAGGTCTTGCGCGTCGGCGTCGGCGTCGGCGTCGGCTTTAAATTCACCGTGCGCCGACACGGCCACCGGCGCTGCGTTCAGCGTCTGCAGGCCCGCGGCGATCTCGCGCTTGTTGCGCTTGAGGAACGGACACTGGTCGCTGGCCGGAATGTTTTCGTCGGTGAGAAAGTACTGCTTCCATTCGAGATTGCCCGGATCGCCATAAAAGCCGAGGTCCGGATGCGCGGTCACGTCGTCCCAGGTTTCGAGGCGCTTGCGCACCTGAATGCGTGCCTCGCGGCCAATCACCTTATTGGTGATCGTATCGACGAACACGCTGCGCGGCTGAAACAGCAGCACCATGCCGGGGCCGAGATTGCGGCTGTGGCGCGTATTGAAGGACGGGCACGCACAGACCACGAACATCTGCACGCCGGCGAACGAAAACTCCCAGTCTTCGTGCGACGGCGGCGGCTGGTTGTCGGCTTCCGGATCCGGGTCGACGTTGTGCAGCGTCTGCAGCGCGTTCCAGAACAGTTCGTGATAGGTGTCGTGCGAAAGCGGTTCGGCATCGGGCTCGAAAAACACCGCGATATTGTTCTTGCGGTACTCGGGACGCGAGGCCAACTCGGCGAAGGTTTGCATGGTGGCCGGCAGATCGGCAATGTCCTTGCCGTTGACGAACGAATAGAACATCTCGCCGCGCCGCTCGGCGATCGTGCCGAAGAAACAGGGGTAAGCCGGGTCCATCACGTGCGTGCGCAACGTCTCGTACGAAGCATCTAACCACGCCGGCAGCGTCACGCTTGCGCCGGTTTTTCTGCCTTCGATCACGCGGCTTTTCCAGTCGCCGGCAACGAAGTCCGTTTCGATGCCGTTGCCGGCCTGCCCACCTGCCACTGATTTATCTGCTTGCATTTCCTTCCTCTTGTTCCGATAGCGCCGACGCGCAGTCGCCGCCTCGGAAGGACCGGGCAGGACAATCGCGTCAGAACGTGCCGATGCCGTCGCGCATGCGTACGGCGGGGAGTGTCGAGTGGGGAGAATCGGCGCTCTCTGCGGAGCGCGTGATTGATACGCGTCGAGCCGGGCCGTGCGTCAGCGCGCGGGTGCCGGATCGAGTTCGGCAGTCAGTGCCTGGACCCAGTCGTCGGGGATGATCGGCTGGTGATACGTGCATTCGCCCGAGACCACGGTCGAACCGTGCAGACGTCCGTCGGGAATCAGCACCATGTCGCCGCGATTCATCTTCAGTTGCATGCCGACGTTGCCCCAGAACAGCATCTCGCCTTCTTCGATGGTGACGAGACGGTGGTCGTTATGCACGTGGGTCGTCGAGCACATTTCATGCGGTTCGACAAAAGTCTCGCGATCGATGTCCGGGCATTCGGCGTCGATGCGCGTGCTGATTTGCCGCGCGAAACCGCAATAACGTTCGATCGCCGACAGCCAGCGCAGTTGTTCGCCGAGATCCCAGCGGCCGCGGTCGGCGAGTTTGTCGCCGGCGTCGAGACCTTGCAGGGCCTGTGCATAAGCCAGCGAGCCATGCTTCTCGGCGAGGTGCGCGAACGCGCGTTCCGCACGCGACACGAGTTCCGCTTTCAGCGCGCCGGCATCGGCCGGACGTTTGCCGGCCGGCTGCAGATGCACGCACGCGCGTTCGAGCGCGAGACCGAACGCGAGCCATTCCGCCTGCGCCGCGAACGCCGCGCCGACGAACGCAAAGGCGCTGCCCGGACGGCGGCCCAGCGCGCTCAGCAGGTTGCATTTAGCGGTGCTGGTCGGCAGATAGAACTGCCAGTAAGCGTGCTGCTGGCGCGTCACGCCGCACGCGCCGGCCACGCGTTCGAGCAGGCCCTCTTCCGGGAAGCCGCCGCTCAGGACCGGATGCGCGTCGTGCGGCAGCGTGTCGAGGAAGCCGCGTGCCTGCGCCTGCGCGAGCGCGCGGCGTTTGCTCGGCGCGAGCGCCCAGCGCTGGACCATGATGAAGCGCAGCCCCTCTTCCAGGTAGTCGTTGCGCATCAGCCGCGCGAAGGTCGCGTCCCAGAACGCGAGTTCGGCGTCGACGATCGCGCGCAGTTGCGCGCCGGCCGCCGCCAGATCGTGCGACGGATCGGCCTCGCTGCTCAGGTACGAGAAGGCGTAATTCTCGAGAAACGGCGCGATTTCGGCGCCGAGGGTCCGTACGTCGTCGCGATAGAAATCGGCGAAACGCTGCCAGTCGGCGGACTCGGCCGTGTGCGGCGCGCGCAGCACGTCGAGCTCGTAAATCGACAGCAGCGTGCGATTGGCCGCGAGCGACGGCAGACGGCTCACGTTATCCGCGCGCACCGGCTTCATGAACTTGAGGAACTCGAAGTCCTCGGGACGCAGCGGGCGGCGATGGAAATCGTTGTCCAGCACCAGTTCGTCGACGCTCGCGCTGCGGAACGCATGCGCTTGCGCGAACTGCCTGATCAGCGAGACGTAGTGCTCGCTGCGGCCGACAAAAGGAGTGAAGTCGAATAGCGGTGGCAAGGCTTGCGTCATGATCGAAAAATCCTGTCGGTTGCGGGAACCGGGTTTGAAAGAACGGCAACGGCAAAGTGCAACGCGTTGGCGTTTGCCAGATGAAATGCGGATGAACCCATGCGCCCGAACCTCAGGCGGCCATCGCGACCAGCACACGCCGCTTGCCTTCGAACGGCGCGCGGCCGTGCGACATCAGCAGGTTGTCGAGGATCAGCAGGTCGGCGGCCTGCCAGTCGAATGCCAGGGTCGTCTCGCGATAAACGCCGCGAATCTCGTCGAGCATCTGCGGGTCGATCGGCGTGCCGTCGCCGAAATAGGTGTTGCGCGGCAGCGCGGCTTCGTCGACCAGTTCGAGCAAGGCCTCGCGCGTGTCCGCAGGCAGATTCGTGACGTGAAACAGATGCGCCTGGTTGAACCAGACCGTCTCGCCCGTCACGGGGTGACGCAATTGCGACTGGCAAATCTGGCGCGTGCGCAGCGCTTCGCCGTCGTCGAACCATTCGAAACCGATGCGGTTGGCGCGGCAGAAACGTTCGACTTCGGCGTGTTCGTCGGTACCGAAGACCTGTTGCCAGGGGACGTCGAGACCGTTGCCGTAGTTGCGCACGTACATGATCTGCTTCTCGTCGAACAGCCGGCGCAGTGCCGGATCGAGTCGGCGGTAAACCTCGCGGCTATCCGCGATCGGCGTCTGGCCCTGGCGCGTAGCCGGCGTCTCGCAATAGAACAGAATGCGCGACGGCCATTTGGTCGTGTACGACTGTTCGTTATGCTGCTCGATCCACTGGCTGGCCGGATATTCGGTCGACGAAAACACGCTCTTGTCCACCTGCGTGCGGGGCGACGAGCCGAATTCGTAGGCTTGCAGCGGCTCGCCGAGCAGTGCCGCGACGCGGTTCAAACCGCTCGCGCCGAGCGCTTCGAAGCCGCGCAGCAGCACGCCGCCCGTCTCCAGCAACGCGCCCGTCAGCGACGCAATCGCCGCGTCGACCGAACCACCCGGCTGCGCGTGGATCACGCGTAGACGCGAGCCGTTCTGCTCGATCAGTTCGCCGCCCGCGGGCGGCATTTCATGCTTCATCAAGACGTCCATGGCCTACCCTCGAATGGCGCACGATCGCATACGCGCCGTCGAGAGCGCGCTCACCACGGCGTCGATCACGGAGCCGGCAACCTCGTCGATATAGAAGTGACCGCCCGGAAACAGGCGGCGTTCGAATTTCGCTCGTGTGACTTCGCCCCAGGCGTCGAGCGCGCGCGGCGCCTGCGAAACCGCATCGTCGACGCCGCCGAACGCGCTGACGCGGCAATCGAGCGGCGCACGGCGCGGATCGGCGCGGTAGGTGCCGCACAGATCGAAGTCCGTGCGCAACGTGGGCAGCGCAAGTTCGATGAAGTCGCGATCGTCGAGCAGTTCGGCCGGCGTGCCGCCGAGCCGGCGCAACTCGTCGATCATCGTCTCGTCGGAACAGGTGCGCCACTGGGTATTGAATTCGCGCTGCGACGGCGCCGTGCACGCCGACACGCCGAGCCATACGGGCGAGCGTCCGGTCGCATCGCGCAGCGCATGCGCGAGTTCGTAACCGGCCAGCGCGCCCATGCTATGGCCGAAGATCGCGATGTCTCCCGACGCAGCCGTCCGCGGCAACGCCTCGACAAGCGCGTCGACCAGCTCGGGCCAGGAACGGGCCGCGGGCGTCGCACGACGCTGGCCGTGCCCTGGCGGATCGAGCGGGCAGAGGTCGATCCATGACGGCATCGGCTTCGACCAGCCGCGATACATCGCGCGACTGCCGCCGGCATAAGGCAGGCAGACCAACGTGATCGGTGCGTCCATCGCGTGTCAGGCCTGAGCGGCCCCGTTGACGGTGTCAGCGTCCATGGCCTTGCGCAGGCTCAGCGGACGCATGTCGGTCCAGACCTGATCGATCCACGCGAGGCACTCTTCCTTCTTGCCTTGCTTACCGGCCAGACGCCAGCCCGCAGGCACTTCCCGGTAGTCCGGCCAGATCGAGTACTGCTCTTCGTGATTCACCACTACGTGGAAATTCGTGTTCTCGTCGCCCCAACTCATGAATGTGCTCCGCTGCGTAAATTTGATTTGCAATGCGAATAAAGGAGTGAAGTCCATCCGGGATACCGACATGAAGGGCTTCGACACGCGAATGCCCGTAGTCGAGAATGACAATCATTCCTATTTGGACTCGAAGGTTAGAAGCCGAAACCTGAGGTGTCAACCATGAAATCCGACGAAATGCGCGATGCATGTTTCCAACGTGCCGTTTCCGCCGACCAATCAATGACTTGCCATGAAACCGCATCGGCAATATTTATTTTTCTACGCAAACCCGTAGCACTACGGACAAGATGGGTTTGCTGGAGGTCGTCACGAAATTCGATTAGGATCACGCGCGCACTTAGCAAGCACTCAGCAAGCATGACCAGGCAATTCATTGCGCATGGCGTGCCCCGCATTCCCCCTCAGCTTTCGCGAAGCGACAACGGTTGGCAGACGGCGACTGGCAACTGGCGACCGGCGGCTAAGCCCGACTGCCCGAACGTTGCGCATTCGTCCCCAGACTCCTTGCAGGCACCAGGACTTTCACGGGTACGCCTTGCCGCGCGACACGCACCGGCTTCCTGCCGATTCCGACACAGGCCGACTCCGCGCGCTCTGCTCCCGCCTTTCGCAAAACACGATGTGCGCTCCCAGGAGCGGGGCGTCTGATTACTATTTGGTTAAAACACGAGAATTTTTCCTCACTGTCAAGGTGACTCATCGTGACTCTCCTTTCTATCCGGTCGGCGTTATCGGCGGCAACCCAATGCCGAAAGCATCGTATAAACCACCGTCCGGATTAAACTATATTAATAATACAACGGGACATTGAAACCACACCAAAAACAAGAAAACATAACGATTCAAATATTGTTGCACCCGCAACTTGTTATTTTTCTTTCCAACTATTTCCGGTACGTTTGACGCAACGCATCACGGCCTGAAAACCAGGCCGGCAATGAATTCTTCAACATTATTCCGTCACGGAAAATACTTATTGACTCGATGAGAACGCGCCGACCTTTGGCCTGATTTTTTTGATCACTTCATCCGATTGCCTTCTATTTGGCAGTTGGCGGGTAAGGCTGCGCCAAAAGTTTTTATTAATCCATAATTAACCGGTTCAGATTTTCACGATATTTATCTAAAAATCGCCCTATTCATCACGCCACGCCTTACTCGCCGTTGCTATGACCTGATTCCCGCATCTACTCCGATCATTCAGGCGGAGTATTCACCGACCCGAGGAGTTGTCATGAACGTCAGATCGCTGGATGCTGCAAAGAAACGTCCCATTGCCATGGTCACGGGAGGCGCGGGTTTTCTCGGCAGCCACGTGTGCGACCGCCTCATTGCAGAAGGAGCGCATGTCGTCTGCGTGGACAACCTGATGAGCGGACGGCGCGCGAACATCGCGCATCTGCGCGCGCTGCCGCAGTTCTCGTTCATCGAGGCCGACGTGTCGATGCCCCTGCCGCAAATCGATGTCGACGAAATCTGGAATCTCGCCTGCCCGGCCTCCCCGCCCTGCTATCAGCGCGATCCGGTGCATACGCTGCTGACCAACGTACTCGGCATGAAGAACTGTCTCGACCTCGCGCTCAACGCCGAGGCCAGCGTGTTCCAGGCATCGACCAGCGAGGTGTACGGCGACCCGGAGGTTCATCCACAGGTCGAGAGCTATCGCGGCCAGGTGAATTCGACCGGCCCACGAGCCTGCTACGACGAAGGCAAGCGCGCCGCCGAAACACTCTGCTACGACTACCAGCGCAGCCACGGCGTCGACGTGCGCGTCGCGCGGATCTTCAACACCTACGGCCCGCGCATGGACCCGTCCGACGGCCGCGTCGTGTCGAACTTCATCGTGCAGGCGCTGCACGGCGCACCGCTCGAACTGTATGGCGGCGGCACCCAGACCCGTTCGTTCTGCTACGTCGACGATCTGATCGAAGGATTCTTCCGCCTGATGCGCGCACCGCAAGCGGCGAGCGGCCCCGTCAACCTCGGCAATCCGGGCGAGTTCACCATGCGCGAGTTGGCCGACTGCGTGATCGAGATGACCGGCTCGTCGTCGTCGATCGTCGCGCGGCCGCTGCCGGTCGACGATCCGAAGCAACGCCGCCCGGATATCGGCATGGCCGCCGCGTTGTATGACTGGCAGCCGGCCATCCCGTTGAAGGAAGGACTTGCCTGCACGATCGCGTACTTCACCGACGAACTCTGGCTGGCGCCGTTCGCCGAGGAGAAGGCCGCATGAGAGTCCTCGTCACGGGCGGCGCCGGCTTTATCGGCAGCCATACCTGCAAAGCGCTGGCGCAGGCCGGCCACACACCGATCGTCTTCGACAACCTGTCCACCGGTCACGCGGACGCCGTGCGTTGGGGGCCGCTGCATACCGGCGACATTCTCGACCCCGTGTCGCTCGACGCCGCGTTCATCACCTATCGGCCGGAACTCGTGCTGCATTTCGCGGCGCTCGCGTATGTGGGTGAATCGGTCGTCGATCCGGCGCGCTATTACCGCGTCAATGTAGCCGGCACGTTGTCGCTGCTCGATGCCATGCGGCGTCACGGCGTGAGCCGCATCGTGCTGTCGTCGAGTTGCGCGACCTACGGCATTCCGGCCACGCTGCCGATCTCCGAAGCGAGTCCGCAACAGCCGGTCAATCCGTATGGGTTCACGAAGCTCGCCACGGAACGGCTGGCCGCGGACTACGAGCGCGCGTACGGCATGCGCTGGATCGCGCTGCGCTACTTCAACGCGGCCGGCGCCGATCCGGAAGGCGAACTGGGCGAGCGGCATGCGCCCGAAACCCATGCGATTCCGCTCGCGATCGGCGCCGCGCTCGGCAGCGCGCCGCCCTTCCGCGTGATGGGTACCGACTATCCGACACCGGACGGTTCCGCCGTGCGCGACTACGTGCACGTCACCGATCTCGCCGATGCGCATGTGCGCGCCGTCGATCACCTCGGCCATGGCGGCCCGAGCGGCGCGTTCAATCTCGCTACCGGGCGCGGCACCTCGGTACTCGAATTGATCGACGCGGTGGCCGCCATCACCGGCTGCACGGTGCCGGTGATTCACGCGGCGCGCCGCGCCGGCGATCCGCCCGAGTTGTATGCGAACGCCGCGCTGGCCGAACAGGTGCTGGGCTGGCGGCCGCGCTTCGTCGAGATTGCGCCGATGGTCGCGACCGCCGCGCGGTGGTTCATGACGCACACGGAGCACACGCAGCAGGCGGAGCAAACCGGACCCGCACAGGAAACCCTGCACGACAGTCTCGACCCGGCGGGCGCCGGGCCGGTTCGTCTCGCGCAATCGTTGGACCAACGATAGGAGGTGTGAAATGACCGTACGCATTGCCATTGTGGGGACCGGTTACGTCGGTCTCGTAAGCGGCGCATGCCTGGCCGAGCTCGGTCACGACGTCGTCTGCATCGACACCGACGCGCGCAAGATCGACGGCCTCAACAACGGCGTGATACCGATCTACGAGCCCGGTCTCGACGCGCTGGTGAGCCGCAACGTCGAACAGGGCCGTCTGCATTTCAGTCTCGATCTGGCGGCCAGCGTAAGCGAACGCGAAGCGGTGTTTATCGCGGTCGGCACGCCGTCGCATCCGGGCACCGACCGCGCCGATCTGCGCTTCGTGATGGGCGTCGCGCAGGAAATCGCGGCAAGCGTCGACCGGTTTACCGTGATCGTCACCAAATCGACCGTGCCAGTCGGCACCAACCGGCAAGTCAGGCAGGTCGCGGAACGTCATCTGCGGCTCGGCCAGACGGTTGCGGTCGCATCGAATCCGGAGTTCCTGCGCGAGGGCTCGGCCATAGAAGACTTCCTGCATCCCGACCGTATCGTGTTCGGCACCGAGAACGAAGCCGCGGCCGCCGTCATGCGCCGCATCTATGCGCCGCTCGCGCAACTGGGCTACGAGGTGCTGGCCACCGAAATCGAAACCGCCGAGGTCATCAAGTACGCCGCGAACGCGTTCCTCGCGATCAAGATCAGCTACATCAACGAGATCGCCGACTTGTGCGAGGTGGTCGGCGCGGACGTCGAGCGGGTCGCGGCCGGCATCGGCCTCGACCGGCGGATCGGCGCGGCGTTCCTGAAAGCCGGGCCGGGCTGGGGCGGTTCGTGTTTTCCGAAAGACACGCGCGCGCTGAAAGCCACGGCGTCGGAATACGTCGTGCCGATGCGTATCGTCGACGCGGCGATCGAAGCCAATACCCAGCGCAAGGACGCTGTCGTCGCCAAGATCGAACTGGCCTGCGGCGGCTCGGTGGCGGGCAAGCGGTTGGCGGTGTTCGGCCTGACCTTCAAAGGCGAAACCGACGACGTGCGCGAAAGCCCGAGCATCGACGTGATCCGCGCGCTGGCCGAACGCGGCGCGAAAATCCGTGCGTACGACCCGTCGCAACCGGCGGAAGCCGCGCGTCTGCTGCCGATGATCGGCATCGCCAGCACGCCGGTCGGGGCGATCCGCAGCGCCGACGCCGTGGTGATCCTGACCGACTGGCGGCACTTCGTCGAATGCGATCTCGGCGAGCTGGCCGCGCACATGTCGGACCCGGTCATGATCGACCTGCGCAATCTGTACGAAGAGTCCTGGGTACGGCGCAACGGCTTCCGGCATTACGTGCGGGTCGGGCGCAAAACGGCCAGCGTCGCGCAGCGTCAACTGTCGGTGCAAACGGTGCATCGGCAGATCGGCTGGACGCCGTCGCAAAGCGATCTGCTGATGCTGGCCACCACGCCCGCCATGGCGATGAACGCCGGTGTGCCGGACGAGAACGAGGCGAGCGTCGCTATCGCGAGCGCCGCCGCCGTGTCGACGATGGCCGGCGAGGCGACATGAGCGACTCACCCTTCGCGCCGGAGTCGCCGGCGCAGTTAGGCTGGCGTGGCGCCGAAGCGCACCGTGAAGCCGGGCCGGCGGCCCGGCTTCACGCGGGCGAACCGTTTCTGGTGCCGCTGCTGACGCGCCGGCAGCGCGTCCAGTTCGCGGCGCTGTGCGTCTGCTGGGCCGTCGCGCTGATCGCGTTCTGGGCCTGGTGGTTGCAGCCGGAACACGACATCGACCGGACTCGCTACGCGATCAATTGCGCGGTGCTGTTCTGGACCACGGTGATTCCCGGCTACTTCATGCTGATCTTCGCGCGGGCGCGCGTGTCGAATCCGGCGTGGCCGGTGCCGGACGGTTTGCGCGTGGCGATGGTCGTCACCAAGGCGCCATCCGAGCCGTTCGCGGTGGTCGAGACCACGCTGCTCGCGATGCTCGGCCAGCCCTATCCGCACGACACGTGGCTCGCCGACGAAGACCCTGATGTAGCAACCATCGACTGGTGCATGCGCCACGGCGTGCTGCTGTCGACACGTAAGGGCGTCGACGGTTATCACAACGCGTCATGGCCCAGGCGCACGCGCTGCAAGGAAGGCAACCTCGCTTACTTCTACGATCACTACGGCTACGAACGCTACGACCTGGTCGCGCAGCTCGACGCCGATCACGTGCCCGAACCGGGCTACCTCGAAGCGATTCTGCGGCCCTTCGCCGATCCGCGCGTGGGCTACGTCTCCGCGCCGAGCATCTGCGACAGCAACGCCGCCGGCAGCTGGTCGGCGCGCGGCCGGCTGCATGCCGAAGGGGCGCTGCACGGCTCGCTACAAGCCGGGCACAACGGCGGCCTCGCGCCCTTGTGCATCGGCTCGCACTACGCGGTGCGCACCGTCGCGTTGCGGTCGATCGGCGGTCTCGGGCCCGAACTCGCCGAAGATCACTCCACCACGCTGATGATGAACGCGCATGGCTGGCGCGGCGTGCATGCATTGGGCGCAATCGCGCACGGCGAGGGTCCGCGCACGTTCGCCGACATGGCCACTCAGGAATACCAGTGGTCGAAGAGTCTGGCGGTGATTCTGCTGCGCTATACGCGCCGCTATTTCAAGGGGCTGCCGCTGCGATTGAAGGCGCAGTTCCTGTTCGCGCAGTTCTGGTATCCGCTGTTTTCGCTGACCATGGCTGCAACCGTCGCGATGCCGGTGATCGCGCTGTGCACGCGCCGCGTGTGGAGCGACGTCGCCTATCTGTCCTACTTCGGCTACGCGAGCGCCGTCACGATCGGCATTCTGCTGGTGATGGCATGGGTGCGGCGAACCGGCAGTTTCCGGCCGTTCGACGCGAAAGTGACCTCGTGGGAAGGCATGGCGTTCCTGTTCGCGCGCTGGCCGTGGTCGCTTCTCGGTATCGGCTCGGCGCTCGCCGACTATCTGCGCGGACGCGAATTCGCCTTTCGCGTGACGCCCAAGGGCGTGCCGGTCGACGAGCGGCCGCCGTTGCGCGTGGTGCTGCCGTATCTGGCGATCTCGCTGATCTGCAGCCTGCCGCTCGTCATGATCGACGACGCCGGTAACGCGCGCGGCTTTTACGTGATCTCGAGCGTCAACGCGCTGGTTTATCTCGCGGTCGCCGTGCTGGTCGTGGCGGCGCATGCTCACGAGCAAGGGCAACGCCTGTCCCTGCTCCGCCTGACGGCCGGCGACGGCCCAGCGGTGCGCCGCGTGGCCTTCGCGGCGGCGCTGCTGGTGCTGGGCATGGGCATGACAGAGCGCTTGCCGGAAGGCGCGAACGCGCTGCTCGGACACGACCTCTCCGCGCGGGCGCCAGCCGTGCCCGACGTGGTCGTCGCGCAGCCGCAACTGCTCGGCGTCTACGACCCGGAACACGCGTTCCCGGCGAGAGACAGCGCGATCGACATCGAACATATCTTCGTCTCGTGGGACGACCCGGGCGCGCCGACGCTGATCCAGAACGCCTACGAGTATGCGAGCCGTCTCGACCGTCAATTGCTGGTGTCGATCGAGCCGTGGCCGGCGCGCTCGCGCAACAGTCACACCCTGCTGCGCGACATCCGCGTGGGTGGCTACGACGCCGAGATCGATTCGGTGTGCGGCACGCTGCGCTCGCTGAACGCGCCGGTGTTCGTACGCTGGGGACAGGAGATGGAGACCTCGACCGGGCGCTACCCATGGGCGGTGGACGACCCGCAAGGTTACGTCGAGGCGTACCGCCATTTTGTCGCCCGCTGCCGCGACAATACGCGGCTGATGCGCTTCGTCTGGTCGCCGCGCGGCGACACGGCGCTCAATGCCTATTTCCCCGGCAAGGAATTTGCCGATTACGTGGGCTTGTCGCTGTTCGATTGTTCGTCATGCGGTACGACGGGCGCCAATCAGACACTTGCCCGGATGCTCGAGGAAAAGTACCTGCGCGTGACGCGGTACGGCCTGCCGGTGATCGTGGCGGAAATGGGCGTGGACGGTGGAGCCGAGCGCCAGCGCAGCGAACTGATCGATCTGCAACATGCCATGACGACCATGCCGATGCTCAAGGCGGTGCTGTATTTCAATGCCGTCGATGCGCCCGGTGCGTGGCCGATGACCTTGCATCGTCCTGATTGGCGCGTCGCGCCGGGAGCTCTGGAGTCGATTGGCGGGAGCGGGTGAGCGTCGCGACGGTCAATCGCGTGCGGGGTCCCGTGCATCCAGCCAGTTTCCATGGAACCCGTTCGGCACGCGGTGCGGAATCAGCCGCGCCGCGCAGTTTCGCAATCCACTCGAACGCCGGCAGGCCGGCAAGCTGAGCGAGCAGTTCGGGCTCCGACGCGAAACACACCATGTCGCGAAGTCCTGAGACATCGCCCGACGCGCTTCTACCGTCGTGCCCATCCCGCTCGATCCTGTCCCGGATCGGTCGGGAGTGGATGCTGCTGACAATCGTCGCGTTGCGGGAGGAGACTCTGCGCTTCGGCGCCACCCGCCGCCAAGGCACGCCGCTTGCGATAACAGCAAGCCGGACATCTCGACTGACACCTGCCACGCAGGTTTTCGTGGACGCCCGCCTCCCACCAACCCGGAGAACGCCACGTGGAATTAGTCGATGATGGCGACACCAGCCGCGCCGGCCGCGTGCGCAGACGGCGACGTTCGCGCGTGTTATCCCGCTACGCGGGCCGCCCCATTCGTCTGATCTGGCGTTACGTGGCGCGACACAAATTCGCGCACGCCGTCGTTATGTTCAGCGTAGTCGCGGCGGTGGGCTGCGCGTTGGCGTCGCAATACGGCATCCGCAATCTGATCGACGCATTGCCGGGCGGCCGCGCTCATCCTCAACACGTGGTACGCGCGTTCGTGGTGCTGGTCGCGCTGATCCTCGCCGACAACCTGTTCTGGCGCGTCGCCGGCTGGGTTTCCGCACGCACGTTTGTCGCGGTGACCGGCGATATCCGCCGCGAAATGTTCGACTATCTGACTGGGCACGCGCCGTCGTTCTTCTCCGACAAGCAGCCCGGCGTGCTGTCGAGCCGCATTTCGGCGACGGCCAACGCGGTGTACGTGCTCGAAAACACGGTCGCATGGACCGCGTTGCCGCCAAGCCTGACGGTACTCGGCGCCATCGCGATGGTCGCGGCCGTCAGCGTTCCGATGAGCTTGACGCTGGTCGGCATGTCGACGGTACTCGCCTTCTGTCTGTTTCTACTGGCGCGTAAGGGCACCGCTCGCCACGAGGCCTTCGCGAAACAGGCCGCTTCGGTGGACGGCGAACTCGTCGACGTGATCGGCAATATGGGGCTGGTGCGCGCGTTCTGCGCGGTGTTCACGGAAGGCCGGCGCTTCGACCGCCAGCTCGCCGCGGAGAGCGACGCGCGCAAACGCAGCCTGCTGTATCTGGAGAAGCTCAGGCTGCTGCACGCGGTGGCGACGTCGATCCTCTCGGCCTGCGTGCTCGGCTGGACGGTGTGGCTGTGGAGCATCGACCAGGCGACCACCGGCGACGTCGTGCTGATCGGCTCGCTGGGCTTCTCGATCCTGCACGGCTCACGCGACATCGCGGTCGCGTTCGTCGATCTGACCCAGCACGTCGCGCGTCTTGGCGAAGCGTCGGAAACGCTGCTAATTCCACATTCGATGCCCGAGCCCACCAGGGCAGTGCCGCTCGACGTGCGCGAGGCCACGGTGGATTTCGACAACGTGACCTTCGCTTATCCGGGCCGGCGGCCTGTACTCAACTCGCTGAATCTGCACATCGAGGCGGGCGAGCGCGTGGGCCTCGTCGGCCCCTCCGGCGCGGGAAAATCCACCGTGCTCGCGCTGTTGCAGCACTTCTACGAGCCGGGCTCGGGCACGGTGAGAATTTCGGGGCAGGACATTGCGCACGTCACGGTGCAAAGTTTGCAGGCCGCGCTGTCGATCGTTCCGCAGGACGTGTCCTTGCTGCACCGCTCGTTACTGGAAAACATCCGCTACGGCAGTCCCGATGCGAACGAGGCCGACGTGCGTCGTGCGTGTGAGGACGCCCACTGTCTGGACTTCATCGCGGCGCTGCCGGAAGGACTGGAGACGATCGCCGGCGACCGTGGCGCCAAACTGTCCGGCGGACAACGCCAGCGAATTGCAATCGCACGCGCCATCCTCAAGGACTCGCCGATTCTGCTGCTCGACGAAGCGACCTCGGCACTCGACACGGCATCCGAAATCGCCATTCAATCAGCGCTGGAACGGCTGATGAAAAACCGCACGGTGATCGCGATCGCGCACCGACTGTCGACGCTGCAGAGTTTCGATCGAATCGTGGTGCTCAATCGCGGACGGATCGTTCAGCAAGGTTCGCCGGCTCAACTGGCGGCGGTGCCGGGCATTTATCGCGACACGCTCGCACGGCAGATTAAACGCACGCCGGCGCCGCGTCCGGATCTGATGTAGGGGCGACGCTTACCTTAAGACCGTTACAAGCGCTCGCAATCGGGTTCACTACGCGTTGTCCGCCGGATCGACCACCGCCGACATCGCCTCGCCGATCGCGTAGAACTGACCGCCGGCAATGTAATGCAAGCTGCGCAACGCGGGATCCGCGCGCTCGAAATTCCAGTGACCGTTTTCGAAAACGCGCGTATCGGCCCACGCGCCGACCACTTCGCCGATGAACAGGTCGTAGGTTTGCTGGTTGTGCGGCTCCGGGATCAGCTTGCAGGCGAGCCACGCCGAGCACCCTTCGACGAACGGCAGATCGTAGCCGTCGATACCGAACACGCTCACCTTCGAGCGGCGAAGCTTGTCGGGGTCGCTCGCAAGGCTCACGGTACCGACGTCATGCGTGAGTTGGAGCTGGGCCACGGTCGGCACCTGAATGACGAACGTGCCGGTCTGCTCGATCAGCGCACGCGTGCGGGTCGCTTTGTCCAGCACGACGGTGAGCTTGGGCGGCGAGAAATCGAGCGCGCACGACCACGCCGCGGCCATGACGTCGTCCACGCCGTCGTGCCGGCCGGACACCAGCACTGTGGGGCCGTGGTTGAGGAGCCGGTAAGCCTTCTTCATGTCGACCGGTGCGATATGACTGTCCATGCGGATTCCTTCAGAGGCGACGTTTTTCACGTCTCACGTTGCAAACCAGACGAAGCTTATATCAGACGCCCGGATCGGATGCCGGCATCCGCACGGCGCGATCTTTGCGTTTCGCGGTCCGGTCACGAGCAGTCGATTATCATTAAGTGGCACGCATCACGTGAATAATCCGGTGGTTGGATATGACGAATACAGGCAAGGCATTGATCATTGGGCTGGTGCTAATCGACCTTGGCGTGGTCGGTTATCTGCTGGTTCCTAAAGGTGAACGAACGAACGCGGCGAGCGGCGCGACAGGCGGCGCGGTGGCGACCAGTTCCGTCAGCGCGGCGGTGGTCGGCCCCCGTGCCAGCGACACACACGTCGTGGCGGGCAGCGTGCTGCCTACGGCGCCGTCGTCCGCTCAAAGCGGCGGCGAAATCGCGGCGGTAGCGCCGCTGTCGCCGCCGCGCAAGCCGAGTGCTCGTGCAGTCAAACCGGTCACGATCAACGCTTCGGGAGAAACGAAAACGACCGGACCGCAGTCAGCAGACGGCGCGCATGGCGATATCAGCCGGCAAGGCTCGAACCCGGTCGCGGCGGCGATGACGGACGCACTCGTGAAGGAATCGGCCAAACCGGATCCGTCTTTGCCGATGCCGACAACGCCGCCTGCGCCGGAACCGGCCGCCGCGCGCGACGGGCCCTATCCGCGCGGGTCGAACCCCGTTGCCGCAGCCATGACGCAGGAACTGGTCAAGCAATCGGCCCGCGTCGATTCGGCGTCGCAACCGCCGGCGCGATCGGGGACGCAGTGACGGCGCGGGGCCGTCGAACCCGTTCCCGCGAAACAACCGCGCCCCGCAGTCCTCACGAAACCTTCTTCATCCCCTCCCGCACGAACTCCACGAAACGCGTCACCACCGCGTCGTCGCGCGCGGCCCCGACCTCTACAGGCTGCTGAGCCGGCCAGACAACCGGCTCACAACGAATCTCGAACCTCCCAGCCGCTCCCCACGCGGCTCGATCGCCGTCAGCTTCGCGCAGGTGGGCCGCAACCGGTTGACCGGCTAGCGCCCTCCTTCGCCCATTTCCCTGCAAACAATCCGGTCCTGCGTCAAACTGCACGCCTCGTCCACCATCGTTGCGTGCCATGCAGTCACCTGACCTCAACCTGCTGATCGCGCTGGACGCCTTGCTCGAAGAAGGCTCCGTGGTCGGCGCCGCGCAACGCATGCATCTGAGCGCGCCCGCCATGAGCCGCACGCTCGCGCGGATTCGCGACGCGATCGGCGATCCGGTGCTCGTCAAGATCGGCCGGCGCATGGTGCCGACGCCTCGTGCGCTCGCGTTGCGCGACCAGGTGCGCGCTTCGGTGGAAAACGCGGTGCGGCTGCTAAGGCCCGAACCCGATCTCGATCTGGCCACGCTCGACCGCACGTTCAACCTGCAAGCGAACGATACCTTCGCCAGTTCGTTCGGCGGCGGCGTGCTGGATCGCGTGCGGCGTGAAGCGCCGCATTCGGTGCTGCGCTTCGAACCGGGCAACGACATCGAAGCGCATGTCGTGCTGGAAGGCAAGACCGATCTGCTGATCACTTCGATGCGTCCATTGGGGCCGGACATCCATATGCAGCGCCTGTTCACGACGACGATCGTCGGTCTCGCGCGCGACGATCATCCGATCTTCGACGGCGAAATCACGCCGCAACGCTTCGCGTCTTACGACCAGGTGAGCGTGTCGCGCCGCGGGCGCGCCACCGGTCCGATCGACGTCGCGCTCGCGGCGCTGGGCTTGACGCGCACGGTGTCGCTGGTGGTGCCGTCGTTTCATACCGGGGTGTTCGCGGCCGGCTCGTCGGACCTGATCGCCGCGTTGCCGGACCATGTCGCGGACACCGCGAAAGCGTTGGGCGTGCGGGTGCGGTCGTTTCCGATTCCCATGCCGCTGGAGACGATCGTCGTGATTCAGGCGTGGCATCCGCGTTTCCAGAGCGACCCGGCGCATCAGTGGTTGCGGCGTGTCGTGCGGGATGCGTGCGGCGGATAGCCGGCTTCTTTAACGCCGTTCGCCGCAATCGATGCGTGTGTTCAACGCACGCATCGATTGCAAAAATCGCAATTTCCGAATCGATCGATGCTTCGTAGACTGGCTCCTGTCCCATTCCTGGAGCCAGCATCATGTGTCTTTTCGATGCGATCGGTCTGACCCGTCTGCCCCATTACGCGCTCCGTTTGCGTGACCGGCGGGTCGTGTGAACACCGTCGTCAATCCAGTGCCCGCGTTCGCGACACCACAGCAAACACTGCCGCATACGCCATCGCAAACAACAGCTCCGCCCACGGCCCCCGCGTTCACCACACGCGTGATTGTCGGGCTCGTGGGCGTGTTGATCGCCGTCGTCATCGCGCAACTCAACGACCACGTCACCGACATCGCCATGGCCGACATTCGCGGCGCGCTGGGCATCAGTCGCGACCATGCGTCGTGGCTGGGCACCGCTTATCAGGTCACGCAAGTCTCGGCGATGATGTTCGCGCCGTGGTGTTCGGCCACCTTCTCGCTGCGGCGCTTCACGATCGGCGCGGTGACTGCGTTCGCGCTGCTCGGCGTGATCTTTCCCTTCGCGTCGACGTTCGGCGCGCAACTGACGTTGCGCGCGCTTCAAGGACTCGCGGGCGGCTGCCTCCCGCCGATGCTGATGACCGTCGCGCTGCGCTTCCTGCCGCCCGGCATCAAGCTCTACGGCCTCGCGGCGTACGCGCTGACGGCCACCTTCGCACCGAACCTCGGCACGCCGCTGGCGGCCCTCTGGACCGACTACGTCGGCTGGCGCTTCCTGTTCTGGCAGATCGTGCCGCTCGCGTTGGTGGCGATCGGCATGATCGCGTGGGGTTTGCCGCAAGATCCGCTGCGCCTTGAACGCTTCAGGCAATTCGACTGGCGCGGCGTGCTGCTCGGTTTCCCTGCCATGGCGATGCTGGTGGTCGCGTTGGAGCAAGGCACCCGCGTCGGCTGGACCGACGCGCCGTGGCTCTGCGCGCTGCTCGTCGGCGGCGCCGCGCTGCTGGTGCTGTTTCTCGTCAACGAATGGTTTCACCCGTTGCCGTTCTTCAAGATCCAGTTGCTGGCGCGGCGCAATCTGTCGCATGCGCTGCTCACGCTCGGCGGCGTGCTGCTGATCCTGGTTGCCGTACCGAGCCTGCCCGCCGGCTATCTGATCGAGGTGCACGGCTACCGGCCGTTGCAACTCGCGCCGCTCGCGCTGTGCGTCGCGCTGCCGCAACTCGTGGCGTTGCCCGCGGTCGCCGCGCTGTGCAATCTGCGGCGGGTCGATTGCCGCTGGGTGCTAGCGTGCGGCCTCGGTCTGATCGCCTTGTCGTGTTTCGCGGGCAGCTTCATGACGTCCGACTGGATTCGCAACAACTTCTACACGCTGCAAATCATGCAGATCGTCGCGCAGCCCATGGCGGTGATCCCGCTGTTGATGCTCTCGACCAACGGCATGACGCCGCAGGAAGGGCCGTTCGCGTCCGCCTGGTTCAACACCGTGAAGGGTTTCGCCGCCGTGGTCGGCACCGGTGTCACCGAAGGCCTCACGACCTTGCGCGAACGCTTCCATTCGCACGTGCTGATCGATCAGTTGGGCAACCGGCCGCAAGCGTTCGCGATGGCACAGCAGGACCTCGCGGCGCGCCTGCATGTCGATGCGCATGCAGCGCTGGCATTGCTCGATCATCACATCCACGAACAGGCGCTCGTGCTTGCTTCGGCGGATGTCTTCCGCCTGATGGCCGGCGTCGCGCTGCTGCTGATTCTGCTGACTGCCGTCATCCCGACGCGGGTGTATCCGCCGCGCGCCGCCGTCATGCCGGCCACGCCCGCGCCCCTGCCTGCGCCAATCAAGCAGTGAACCGATCCGATCGAACGAGTAAAAAGGTTGACCCATGTCTGAGTCGAAATCGAACAAGAAAATTTACGCCGTCGGCACAGGGGCGATCGTGCTGCTCGGCCTGTGCGCCGCGCTCGCGTATGGCGTGTTGAAACCGTCCGGACCCAGCACCGACGACGCCTTCGTCAGCGCCGATTACACCGTAGTCGCGCCGCGCGTTGCCGGTCAGATCGTCGCACTCGGCGTCGACGACAATCAGTTCGTGCGCAAAGGACAACTGCTCGCGCAGATCGACGACCGCGATTACGCGGCGGCGGTCAACGCGGCAAACGCCAACGTCGCGGCCGCCCAGGCGGCGATCGACAACGTATCGGCGAGCCTCGTGCAGCAACAGTCGCTGATCGATCAGGCGGCCGCCGCGCTTTCCGCCGCGCACGCGAACGCCGTGTTCGCGCGCGCCGACGACGCCCGCTACGCCGACCTTGCGCAACACGGCGCCGGCAGTCTGCAGAACGCACAGCAGGCGCGCTCGCGGACCGACACCGCGCTCGCCGACGTCGCGCGCAACGACGCCGCGTTGAAAGCGGCGAGACAGCAGGTCGCCGTGCTGACGACCCAGCGCGAGCGCGCCGAAGCCACGCTCCAGCAGACGCAAGCCGCGCTCGATAGAGCGCGCCTCGATCTGTCTTGGACCCGCATCGTCGCGCCGATCGACGGCGTGGTGGGACAGCGCGCCGCGCGTGTCGGCGCGTACGTCACGCCGGGCTCGCCGCTGCTGGCGGTCGTGCCGTTGCAGCAGGCTTACGTGGTGGCGAATTACCAAGAGACGCAACTGACGGACGTACGTCCCGGCCAGGCGGCCGAGATTCGCGTCGATACGTATCCGGGCGTGGTGCTGCACGGCACGGTCGACAGTTTCGCGCCCGCGACCGGCGTCACCTTCGCGGCCATCGCGCCCGACAACGCCACCGGCAACTTCACCAAGGTGGTCCAGCGGATTCCGGTCAAGATCGTGCTGACGGCAAGCCAGGCGTCGCTCGATAAATTGCGCGTCGGCATGTCCGTCGACGCGACGATTCGCACCGGCAACACACCTGCTTCGTCAGCGGGCGAAAAGGTCGCCGCGCGATGAACACGCTCATCTCACGAATCGCCCTGGGCGTGTGCGTGCTGGGGCTGGCGGCCTGCACGGTCGGGCCTGATTTTCAGCGTCCGGCGGCGGCGTTGCCGGATCGCTGGGACGCGGGGCAAACTCCCCGGTCGCTCTCCACAGCGCAGTCGCAGATCGTCGACGGCGCGCTCGATCCGCAGTGGTGGAACGTGTTTCACGATGCCGAACTGTCGTCGCTGATCGCGCGTGCCGCCAATGCCAACCTCGACGTCAAGACGGCAAGCGCGCGGCTGATGCAGGCCCGCGCCGCGCGTCGTGTGAGCGGCGCGGATGCGCTGCCCTCGGTCGAAGGCACGGCGTCGTATCAACACGCGCGCTCGAGCCAGAACGGGCTGCTCGACGTGGCCGGACTCGGCGGCAAGCACGATTTCAACGTGTGGCAACCGGGGCTCGACGCGTCGTGGGAACTCGATCTGTGGGGCCGCGTGCGGCGCGAAACCGAATCCGCCGATGCCAGCGTCGAAGCCAGCGCGGATCTGCGCCGCGACGTGTTGCTGGCAACGCTCGCCGACACCGCGAGCAACTACCTGCAATTGCGCGGCGTGCAGGCGCAACAGCAAATCGTTCAGCAGAATCTGGAGATCGCGCGGCACAGCCTGGCGTTGACGAAAATCCGATTCGCCGACGGCGTCGCGACGCGTCTGGACATGGCCGAAGCCGCCGCGCAGGTCAGCACGATCGAAGCGCAATTGCCGTTGCTCGACAACCAGCACGCACGCCTCGTCAATGCGTTGAGTTTTCTGATGGCCGCGCCGCCGCACACACTGAATAGCGAATTGCGCGCCGCCGCACCGATTCCGGCGCTGCCGCCGCGCGTGCCGGCCGGGCTGCCGTCGGCACTGGCGGAGCGCCGGCCGGACATTCGCGCGGCCGAAGCGCGTTTGCATGCGGCGACCGCGCGTATCGGCGTGGCGGTCGGCGACTTTTATCCGCGCGTCACGCTGTCGGCGAATCTGAGTTTGCAGGCCATGCATTTCGACGATCTCGACCAGTGGAGTTCGCACATGTTCGGCGTCGGTCCGGCGTTGAGCGTGCCGCTCTTCGAAGGCGGCCGGTTGAAAGGACAACTGGCGCTGCGCGAAGCGCAACAGCAGGAAGCGGCCATCGCATTTCAGCGCACGGTGCTGAACGCCTGGCACGAAGTGGACAACGCCATGAGCGATTACGACGCACGTCAGTCACAGCACGACAAGCTGGCGGAGGCGGTCGAACAGAACCGGATCGCGCTCGATAACGCGCAACGTCAGTACGTTGCCGGCGCGGCGGATTTTCTGAATGTGCTGACCGTGCAAAAGGATCTGCTCGGCACGCAACAGGCGCTCGCCGCGAGTTCGACCGAGGTGGCGGTGTCGCTCGTGACGTTGTTCAAGGCGTTGGGTGGGGGTTGGCAGACCACGTACCCCGTTTCGTGAAGGCGTAAGGCGGCACGCGCCGCCGTCGCTGAGTCGCCCTCGCTAAGCCGTCGTCGCGTACCCCAACCGCTCGAAAGCCTTCACACGCGCCCGCTCGACACCCAGCACGATCGCGCCGAGCAGCACCGCGTCGGTGCCGGTCGCCGAGACCGCAAACTCGGGCACCGGAATCGGCAGCCATTGCGCGAGATGATCGCGGATCGCCGGCAACAGCAATGCGCCGCTGCGGCCGACGCCGCCGCCCAGCACCACCAGCTTCGGATCGAGAATCGGAATGATCGACGCGAGCCCCCACGACAGCTGACGCGCTTCTTCCGCCACGCAATCGAGCGCGCGTCGGTCGCCGGCGTTCGCCGCGACGAACACCTCCTCGGCATTCGACACCGTCAGCCCGCGCCGCTGCGCCTGCGCAACGATCCCCTTCGCCGCCGACGACGCTTCGAACATGGGCCGGTACACGCCATCCGATTTCGAACCCACCTCGGGGGCTGCGGGCAACACCGCGATCTCGCCGGCAAAGCCGTGCGCGCCGCGATGCAAACGGCCATCGGCGATGATGCCGAGACCCACGCCCGTGCCGACCGACATGAACACGAAGTTGTCGACGCCGCGCCCGAGTCCGTGCTGCTGCTCGCCCAGGGTGGCCAGATTGATGTCGTTCTCGACGAACAGGTCCGCGTCGAGCGCGTCCCTTAGCGACGGAATCAGCCCCGGCCGCTCCAGATCCGGCAGGTTCGGCGCGAGACGCAAGCGGTCGTGGTCGGCGTCCAGCACACCCGGCGAACCGAACACGGTCGCGAGCACGGCGTCGCGCGAAACCTGCTGCGCGTCGAGCATCGCGTCGACGATCTCGACGATGCGCGCGACGAACCGCTCGACTTTCGCCGGCGTGCGCTTGTCGAGCCGCGCCACCACCGTGCCCGTCAGATCGGCGATCGCGCCGCGAATCCATTCCGCGCCGACGTCGATCGCGACCACGAAGCCCGCTCGCGCATGCGGCGCGTAGAGGCGCGGAGAACGCCCCGCGCTGCCGCCGCGCACCCCTGTCTGCTCGACGAGGCCCAGCCGTTCGAGATTGCCGAGCGCGGCCGTGACGGTCACCTTGGACAGCCCCGTACTCTCCGCGAGCTGCGGGCTGGAGGCCGGCGCCATCGACAGCAGATGCTGGTAAATCGCCCATTCGTTGCCCTGGCGCACGAACGCGGGACCACGGGTGACGGTGACGGTCGGCTGGCTGTGCTTTCTATGCGCGTGCATGGGCTGTCTGGTTTCGGGATGGCCGATCCTATCAACGACTGTACGGCGCGGCAAGCCGCCGTCCTGGTCGAGCCGGACGGACATTTTTGGCTCGCTTGAATTAGTAAAGAAAGTTTCCTATCATTCGGCAACACAAAAACGAGATGAATGCCGAAGCATCCGATCAACGACGCGGCAAGCGCCGCATGGAGATATCGATGAGCGATTCCACCTGGCGGGAACCGTCCCCGCAAGCCATGGCTGACGCGGCCGTAGAGCCGACGGCCGAGGCTCCGCAGTTCCGCCGTTCCGTCGGCCTGTTCCCGGCGATCGCCGTGAACATGATCCAGATTTGCGGCGTCGGGCCGTTCCTGACCATTCCGGCCATCGTCGCCGTGCTGAACGGGCCGCTCGCGATCGTCGGCTGGATTCTCGGCGCGGTGCTGGCCATGGCCGACGGCCTCGTCTGGGCCGAACTCGGCGCAGCGATGCCGGGCGCCGGCGGCACTTATCTCTACGTGCGCGAAGCGTTCCAGTACCGCACCGGCAAGCTGATGCCGTTCCTGTTCGTCTGGACCGCGATGCTCTCCATTCCGCTGATCATGAGCACGGGCATTATCGGTTTCGTGCAGTACCTCGGGTTCTTTCTGCCGACGCTTTCCGCATGGCAGACGCACGCCATCGGCGTCGGCGTCACCGCGCTGGTGGTGCTGGCGTTGTACCGGCGGATCGAATCGATTCGCGCGTTGAGCACGGTGCTGTGGGTCATCATGATGCTGGCGGTCGGACTGACCATCGCGGCCGCGTACTCGGATTTTCATCTGAGCCTCGCGACCACGCTGCCGGCCGGCGCGGGCGATCTCGGCAAGTTCTTCACCGGCCTCGGCGCCGGCCTGATCATCGCCATTTACGACTACGCCGGCTACAACACGACCGCGTACATGGGCGACGAACTGAAAAACCCCGGCCGCGTGATGCCGCGCTCCATCATCGTGTCGATCATCGCGATGATGGTGCTGTACCTCACGATGCAGATCGGCGTGCTCGGCACGGTGCCTTGGCAGGAGGTCGCGAAATCGACGTCGGTGGCGTCGCTGGTCGTGGAGCGCAACTGGGGGCATGCGGCGGCGGCGATCGTCACGGTGCTGATTCTGTTCGCGGCGTTCGCGTCGGTGTTCGCCGGCTTGCTCGGTGGCTCGCGCGTGCCCTTCTACGCGGCGCGCGACGGCGTGTTCCTCGCCGCCTTCGGCAAGCTGCATCCGAAGCATAACTTCCCGCACGTCGCGCTGATCGTGATGGGCGTGGTCACGGCGGCCGGCACGTTTTTCGATCTGACCTCCGTCATCAACATGCTGGTCGCCGTGGCGGTGCTGTTGCAGTCGGTCGCGCAGATCGCGGCGCTGACCGTGCTGCGCCGCCGTCAGCCGACGCTCGAACGGCCCTACCGCCAGTGGCTTTATCCGCTGCCGAGTCTGGTAGCGCTGGTCGGCTGGCTCTACGTGTTCTATGCGACCGACCGCCAATCGCAGTTGATGTCGACCGGCTGGCTGGTGCTCGGTCTGATCGCGTTCCTGATCTGGGCGCGCGTGGCGCGTCAATGGCCGTTCGGCCCCAAACCTATCCGCGAAGTGTTTCTCGAACGCCAGATGAGCAGCACCGCAAACGTCTCCGCTACAACGCAAACGCATGCGCGATAACGACCTGAATAAAGACCCGAATGAAACCCGGCGCACTAGCGGCAACGCCAGCGCCGGGCAGCATGGCTTTCTTCTGGCGATCGATTTCGGCGGCACCAAGATCGCCATGTCGACCACCACGGAAACCGGACAGCGCCTTCACGAAGCGGAAATTCCGACTCTGGCGCAACAAGGCGCGCAGAGCGTCATGCGACGTATGTTCGAAGCGGCACGAGCACTGATCGCGACGACCACGATGGACGCAGGCGGTGCCTTGCTCGCGGTGGCGGCCGTTACGCCTGGCATCGTGGAGCCCGACGGCATTCGCCTCGCGCCGAACAATCCGGGCTGGGACCGGCTCGCCTTGCACGACGAACTACGCAAGGGTTTCGCGATTCAGTGCGTCGGCGTGGAAACCGACGTCAAGGCCGCCGCGCTCGCGGAAGCCCGTTGCGGCGCGCTGGTCGACGTCGAATGTGGACTGTATGTGAACCTGGGAACCGGTCTCGCCGCGGCAGCGGTGATCGGTGGCAAGGTGCTGCGCGGCGCGCATGGCGCGGCCGGTGAGATCGGCTATCAGTTGCGCGGCGTGCCGGGCGAGACGCTATTCGCCGATGGCGGTGCGCCGCTGGAAGACTTCGTGTCGGGCCGTGCGATCGGCGAGCGTGCGAGCGCGCTACTGGGACGCAACGTCACCACGCGCGAAGTGTTTTCGATGCGCGACTCCGTACCGCAAGTGAAGGCGTTGCTCGACGACACGTTCCATCACCTTGGCGTGCATATCGCCAATCTGACCTTGATGCTGGACCCGTCGCGGATCGTGATCGGCGGCGGCATGGCGCGGATTCCGGGCATTGCGGACGAGATTCGCTCGTTGCTGAAACGCGCCGTGCCCTATCCGCCCGACGTGATGATCGCGGCGTTCGGACACGGCGCGGCGCTACAAGGCGCGATCGTGGCCGCCGGCGACGCATGGCGCGCGCAACGTGTGCCGACCGGTCTTGCGCCGTTGCGTGCGGTCGAACCCGCGTTGTAGCGCGGCAGTGGCCGCCATGACACGCGTTGCTCGTTGCGCAACGCAGCTGGCACCCGCTCGCAGCGCGCAGCCACCGAAGCCGGGCATGTGACGTGCTACCGCATCTCCCTGGTAGGAGGCTGACTGCCGGACCCGTCCGCCCCCCCTCCCGACACATAAACCAGGAGCCGAATATGAAAGCGAACACACTGATCTGCGCCGCCGCGCTCGCCGCGATCTGCGCGTCGCAGGGGGCAGCCGCCCAGGTGGCCGGGCTGCAACCTCTCGGCGGCACGGTCGAGCAGACGAACGCGTTGCTCAAGGGCTGGAGCGTGCGCCGCGCGCTGGTCGACGAACCGGTCTACAACGATCTCAACGACAAGATCGGCAGCATCTACGACGTGATCATTTCGCCGGATCGCAAAGCGACCTACGCGGTCGTCTCCGTCGGCGGATTCCTCGGCATGGGCAAACACTACGTGGCGATCGCGGTCGACCACTTCGAGATTCGCGACGGCAATCTGTTCCTGCCCGGCGCAACCAAGGACGCGCTGAAGTCCGTGCCTGAATTCGAGTACAACAAGCTTGAAAAAGCGACCAAGCCGCACAAGGTCAGCGCGAATTGACAGGTAGCGGTTAAGTAGCGATTAAATGCCGCCCGTGCAATGCAACGTGCGCAAGCCCTGCGACGCGACGCGTTGCACGCCCTTCAACGCACCGGCGCCGTGACCAGTTGCAACGGCGTCTCGATCACCTTCGACAAATCACCTTCCCTTCTCTGCTCGGTGACGGCTTTCAATGCCACGTCGAGCCCGAACACGGCCTGGCGGTCCGCGAACTGATCGATGGTGGCGAGCACGCGGCCGTCGGCAATCAACGGTCTGATCGCTTCGATATCGTTATAACCGGTGATCGACACGCCGCCGGTTCGGCCCGCGTCGCGCACCGCATCGACCGCGCCCATCGCCATGTTGTCGTTGCCGCACAGCAACCCGCGCAGTTGCGGATGCTCGCCGAGCATTGCCGCCGCCGCGTCGCGGCCTTTGCCGTAATCCCAGTTGCCCGATTGCACCGCGACCACCTCGATGCCCGCCGCGCTCATCGCCTCCCGGCCGCCCGCCGTGCGCTGCTGGGCGTTGCGATCCGCCGCAATACCTTCGATGATCCCCACCTGGTCGCCCGCCTTGAGCCGGCCGGCCAGCACCTTCCCCACCTGCAGCGCGCCCTTGCGATTGTTCGGCCCGACGAACGGCACGGAAATACCGGCTGCGTCCTGCGACGCATCGTCGAGCGGATTGTCGATCGTGATGACGATAATGCCGGCCTTGATGCCGCGTGCGATCACCGGCGTCAGCGCTTTCGAGTCGGTCGGCGCGATCACGATCGCGTCCATCTTCGCGCGGATCATGTCCTCGACCATGCGGATCTGCACCGCCGTGTCGCCTTCCGACGCCGTGCCACGCACCGTCAAACCGAATTGCGATGCGTAATGCTGCTGGTAGTTCTGCGCGGCGTTCTGCATGGCCACCGTGAACGGATCGGCGAGCGACTTCAGCACGAGGCCGATCTTCAGCTTGCCGCCTTGCAGCGCCTGAACCGCCGGCGATATCGCCAAACCGGCGGCGGCCAGCGCACCGCCGAACAGCACGCGACGGCGCATGCCCAAACTCGGATTCTCCTGGGGCATCGCCCAGCAAGACTTCCTTCGGGCCGTCTTGTGCGTCATGGACGTTTTCCTCCTCGGCAGATCTGACGAAACGCGATTGCGCGGCTTGATCCCTGACGGCCACCGCGCTCGCATGCTCGCAGGGCGGCAAGCATCAGGCCGGCTTTAACGCGAGCAAGGCCGCCGCGATGTCGTCGAACAGCGGACGGCTGCCGATGTCTTCGCTCAGGCAATTGTCCTTCAACTGCGCGAGCTTCGCCGCTACGTCGGCCTGCGTGTCGAGCCAGTCGCAGCGTTCGAGCAACTCGTCGAGCAGGCAACCGTAAGCGCGCACTTCGAGGCGCTGCAGCGCGACGGCGGTGTGCGCCTCTTCCGTGCGATAGATCGATGCCGCGCCGAAATCGCCTAGCAGCGCATGCCCCTGACCGTCGTACAGAATATTGTGCGCGTACAGATCGCCATGCATGATGCCGCGCCGATGCAAATGACTCGCCGCCGCTGCAATGCCTTGCGCAATCGCCCACGCGGACGCCGGATCAAAACGCGTGCCCGCGGCGTAGATGTCGCGCGTACACGATTCGAGGCTCGGCGGACCGCCCAGGTTGCCGAAACGCGGATCGATCAATTCCATCACGAGGCCGTGCGTGCCCGCTGGATGGTCCGCTACTTTGCCTGCCACCGGGATCAGGTTCGGATGACCGCCGGCCTGGATGCAGGCGGCCATTTCGCAGTCGGGCAAGCCGTCGCTCGTCACCGCGCCCTTGAACAGCTTGACGGCGACCGGCCGCGCGACGCCGCCATGCGGCGCCGACAGTTCCGCGCGATAGATCACGCCGGAAGCGCCTTCGCCCAAGGTCTGCTCGAGTTGCAACGCGTTCCATGGGATCGCCGCGATCGGCGTGTCGACCAGCGCCGACGTTTCCAGCGCTTCGTCGAACGGATTGCCGGCGTACGCGAGCCACGCAAGCCGGGGCAGACGTGTCAGCCAGTCCGGCAATGTGTCGAGCTGGTTCGCCGCGAGACGTATCAGTTCGAGCCGCGTGCAGGCGGCCAGCGTGTCGGGCAACGCACGCAATTGATTGCCGGCCAGCATCAGCTTCTGCAAGTGCGTGCAGCGGCCGATTTCCGCCGGCAGCGCGGCGAGTCGATTGTCGGTGAGCACCAGCCAGCGCAGCAGCGGCGGCAACGCGTTGCCGGACACGTCGCGAATACGGTTGGCCTTGAAGCCGATCATGCTCAGTTGCTCGCATTGCCCCAGTACGGGCGGCAACTCGGTGAACAGGTTGTCGGAAGCGAACAGAATGCGCAGCCTGCTCAGGCGCGGCAAATCATCGGGCAGCGCACTGAGCGCATTGCCGGACAGGTCGAGGACTTCCAGCGTGTCGGCCAGATCGAAAATCTCGCGCGGAAATTCGCGCAGCCCGCACGCCAGTTTGAGGTGGCGCGTACCGGCGAGCTGGCCGGCCCGCAATTGTTCAAGTGTCGTGGTCAAAGTCGTGGTCTGGCTGTCCGTTGCCGGTACGTGTCGTACCGGGGGCCTCAATTCTACTGAGTCGCGACGAGGCGGTCTGCGTTTACGGTTATTAGACTCGTCGACACCAAAACGCCCCATGCTGCACGCACATCTGTCATGCTTTCACACGAATTGGACAGCAAGATCTGGAGCGCGGGCAGCGGGCACGACGTTCACACTGTCGAACATCGGCGCGCACTACGCGACATCGCGGCCTCGCCTACCGGCATGCCGGCCTCCAACCCGCCAGGAGAAACACCGTGACATACGCATACAAGTTGATGGATTCACCCGTCGGTCAGTTGAAGCTCGTCGCCAACGGCGAACGGCTGGCCGCGATTCTGTGGGAAAACGACAAGCCGAACCGGGTTCGTCTCGGTACGCTGATCGAGGCGAACGACCGCCCGATCCTGGTCGAAAGCGAACGGCAATTGAACGAGTATTTCGCCGGCAAACGCCAGGCGTTCGACCTCGCGCTCGACTTTCAGGGCACCGAGTTCCAGAAGAAAGTCTGGCACGCGCTGTTGACGATCCCGTTCGGCCAGACGCGCAGCTACAAGGAAATCGCGCTGCAACTCGGCAATGTCAACGCCGTACGCGCGGTCGGCGCGGCGAACGGCAAGAACCCGATTTCCATCGTGGCGCCGTGCCATCGGGTGATCGGCGCGTCCGGCGATCTGACCGGATTCGCGGGCGGATTGGCAAACAAGATGCTGCTGTTGTCGCTGGAGGCGGGGCAGACTTCGCTGGAAGCGGGAGTGGATGGGGCGATGTCGGTATCGGGTTCGGTATCCGCTCCCGCACATAAGGTCGAAGCGAAAGCCAAGCCTGCACGTCAAGCGCCGGGCGTCGGCACGCAAGCGTCGCTGTTCGGCAATTGAGCGGAAGCGCGCGCTGCGTTGCCGCGCGCGGCTCGTCAAAAGTTCGCGAAGAACGCTCGCGCGGCCACCATGCAGAACGACGCGACCAGTTCGCCGTGATACGCCTGCAACACGGCGGAAGCGCCGCCATCGGTCGCACCGTTCGCCACCGCCTGCTTCGCGAGCGACGCCTTGGCATTCGCGAAGCCCTGCCTGATCGGCGCGTAGGGATCGTTCGGTCCGCTCACAGGCGAGTCCACGTCGAGCACCGAAGTCAGTCCCGCCGGCACCTTGGCGCTCAACCAGTACGCCTGTTCGGTGCGCGCGTTGAAGAAGAACACCGTCGGGTCCGCCGCGCCGCCGCACAGTTGCACGGGCGCTTGCGGTACCCAGTTGCGTAGATCGTTGCGCTTGAACGCCTGGCGCAGCGGGTGCATCGGATTCGCGGCCGTCGTCAAGCTTGGCGTCGGCTGCGGGAATGCGCCATCGGGATGGGCGGCGGCGTCTTCCAGAAGCCCCAGGCGATAGGCGTTGCGCACGAGGTTGGCGTCGCCGAATCCCGCAGCGGACACCGGCTTCAACGCGACCGGCACGAGCGGCGGCGCAGCGGGCGGCGTCATCGCAGCGAATTGCGGCGCGGGCGGCACGCTGCTGAAGAGCTGGGTCGGCGGCAATTTTTTCGCGGCGAAGAGCGCGTCGAGCGATTGCAGACTCGGCAGCAAGGTCTCGATACCCGGCGCGTACGCCGCCTCATAAAAGTCGCCAGGCTTGCGATAAATGTTCCCGTAGGCGCGCTGATAACCCGTCACGATCAACGTCGTGAAGAGTGTCGAACCCACGTTGACTTCGCCTTCGATCAACGCGTCCGCGGTCGCGGCCAACGCGTACGGACCCGATCCCGGCGCCGACGCGGTCACTTTCACGCCCGCTGCCTGCAACGCGCGATGCGTCGCCAGCGCCACGAAGCCGCCCTGCGAATAGCCGGTCACGAACAGCTTGCCGTTCTCGCGTGTTCTCTGTCCGCGCTTCGTGTCGTTCAGCACCCGACGCGCGGCCTGCAACGAGTCGATCACATCGGCGGATTGCTGGTCGGCGTTCAGATAGGGGTGATACGGCAGATCGGAGCCGGCATAGCCCGCGTAGTTGCTCGCCACCACGATGTAGCCCTGAGCCGCGTACATCGCCGCCACGGCGAGGCCTTCGCCGGCGCCGTCCGTGTTGGCGGGGTCCGTTTGCGTGATGTCGGCGAGGTTGTAGTGGCGGTAGGGCGTGGTGCCGTGCGCGTAGATCATCAGCGGACGCGGCCCGCTGCACGCGGCTGAGTGTCCGGTCGGGAGCATCAGCGCGCCGCTCGCCTGGGTCGACTCGCCTGCGCCGCCGATCGTGCCGTAGCGGAACGTCACGATCTCGACGCCGCAAGCGGGCTTACCGGCAATCTGCGCGAGCTGCTGGCCGGAGGCATTCGACGCCAGCATCCTTGCAAACGCCGCGGCGCTGAGCCGAAGCGACACGCGATGATCGAGCAACTGGCCGCGAGCCTTGCAACCGGTGTCACAAGCAGAACCCGAGCCGGCCTGCGCACCGACGCTGCCACTAACGCCCAACGTGAAACCGATCAGCAGCCCGAGGGCGGCGTTTCGCATCGCTACACGCATGTGAGGCTCCGTTTTGTTGGTATGACAACGAATGCGAATGGTCGGCTCGGCAAGGTGAAACGAGTATAGGTGAAGCGATCCGCAAGCCGCTAGCGCGACGTCACGACAAAGCTGCAGAGCGGCAGGACGGCAATGCGGTGAACCGCTCACGCAAGCCTCAACGCGCCGCCGTGATGACCGACGTCACCAGTTCTTCCGCGCGCGACAAAAACAGCTTCAGCACCGGCGACGTATTCGCACGGCTATAACCGATCGCCAGATCCACACACGGCGCGTCGCCTTCGAGCGGACGGCTCACGACCGACCACGGCAGCAGGTTGTTCGCATACTCCGGCATCAACGCGAGTCCGCGCGTGGACGCCACCAGCGACATGGCCATGGCCAGATTGTCGACGCCATGTTCGGGCGTGAGCGTCACACCACTCTCCCGCAGATACCGTTCGATCACGTCGTGCAGCACCTTCGCCTTGTTCGACGCCATGATGAACGTCTCGCCGACGAAATCTGCCGGGCGGATCGTGGCGCGCGCGGTCAAGCGGTGATCGCTCGGCATCAGCACGACGAGCTTTTCGCGGTACACCACCTTGTAATCGAGATCGAAGCCCGGCTCGGTGCGCAGAAACGCAAGGTCGAGCTTGCCGCGCGCGAGCGCATCGGCGAGGTCCGGCGAGTAGTGGCTGGATACCGTGACGTCGATATTCGGCAGTTCGTCGCGCAACACCTGCATGGCGCGCGGCAGCCAGGTCATTTCCTGGCCGGTCAGAAAGCCGAGCGCAAAGACCTGTTTGGCCGGCCGCGACGCACGGCGCGCGGCCTCGGTGGCCGCGTCGACCTGCGTCAGCGCGAGCCGCGCATGGTCGAGAAAGGCCTTGCCCGCCGCGGTCAGTTCGACCCCGCGCGCGCTGCGGATGAACAAGGCCGCGCCGACCTCGTCCTCCAGATCGCGAATCTGCCGGCTCAGCGACGGCTGCGACGTATGCAAACGCCGCTCCGCCGCTACCGTCAGGCTGCCCGTCTCGGCGACGGCCACGAAATACCGCAGATGTCTCAACTCCATGGGTCCTTTTGGCGAGATATGCCTCATAGGCATGCCCGCCAGCCTACGAAGTCTTTTTCCTTTGCGCAAGCCCCCACTACATTAACCATCAGAGCGCGACGCAACGCACTCAGCACCGCCGGCGCACCATACCTTTTATCTATATCGAAGAGGAACCTGAAATGACGGCACACACGCACCTGACCGCCCCGACCCAGTTCGTCGAAGCGAGCGGCATCCGCTTCGCGTATCGCCGCTTCGGCAAGACCGGCGGCGTACCGCTCGTGTTCAACATTCATTTCACCGGCACGATGGACCACTGGGACCCGGCCGTGACCGACGGCCTCGCGCAAAGCCGCGAAGTGATACTGTTCAATAACGCCGGTATCTCCAGCAGCTCCGGCGAGGTGCCGGAATCGATCGAGGCGATGGCCGCCAACGCCGCCGCGTTCATCAAGGCGCTCGGCCTGACGCAGGTCGACGTGCTCGGTTTTTCGATGGGCGGGTTGATCGCGCAGACGCTGGCGATCGCCGAGCCGAAGCTGGTACGCCGCTTGATTCTGGTCGGCACGGGCCCGCGCAGCGGTGAAGCGATGGAATCGCTCACGCCGGAAGCGCAGGACATTTTCGGCGCGACTTATGCCGAGCCGGACCATCTGTGGCTGCGCGTGCACTTCTCGCCATCGGCCGCGAGCCAGGCCGCGGGTCGCGAGTTCCTGCAGCGTTTCCGGCTGCGCACCGAAGGACGCGACCCGGAAGCCAACGAGAAGGTCGCGCCGGCCCAACTCGCCGCGCTCGCCAAATGGGGTGCGCCGCGTCCGACACCGTTCGACTATCTGCACGACCTGAAGCAACCCACCTTGGTGGTCAACGGCGACAACGACGTGATCATCTACTCGATCAATTCGTGGATTCTTCAGCAGAACCTGCCGAACGCTCAACTGATCATTTACCCCGACGCGAACCACGGCTCGCTGTACCAGTACCCGCAGCGCTTCGTCGCACACGTGGCGCAGTTCCTGGCGGAAGACAGCGCAGCCGCCTAAGCGCGCTCAAGCGACGCAAGCCACCCAATCCATCGATTCGATTCATCTAACCGGAGTCTCGTCATGAACAACCTCACAGGAAAAACCGCGCTCGTCACGGGCGCTTCACGCGGCATCGGCCGCGCCAGCGCGCTCGCGCTCGCCCAGGCCGGCGCGCAGGTGCTGGTTCACTACAGCAGTGGAGAGAAGGAAGCGGACGCCGTGGTCGCCGACATTCGCGCGGCCGGCGGCAATGCGCAGAAGGTTGCCGCGAATCTACGCCAAGCCGACGGTCCGCACGAACTGGCCAAACAGGTGCGCGCGGTGATTGGCCATCGGCTGGATATTCTGGTGGCGAACGCCGGTATTTCGAAAGCGGCGAGCATTGAAGACACGACTGTCGAGGATTTCGACAATCTGTTCGCCGTGAATGTGCGTGCGCCGTTCTTTCTCGTGCAACAACTCTTGCCGGTGATGTGCAAGGGCAGCAGCGTGGTGCTGCTGTCGTCGCTCGCCGCACGCGCCGCGGTCGGCACGCTGCCCGCTTATGCCGCGACCAAGGGCGCGGTGGATACGCTCGTCAGGCATTTTGCGTCCGCGCTCGGCGAACGCGGCATTCGTGTGAATGCGGTGGCGCCGGGGGTCGTTGAAACCGACATGTCCAATTTCACGAAAACCGATTCGGGACGCGAGGTCACACTGAACATGCAGGCCTTGAAACGGGTCGCGCAACCGGACGACATTGGCGGCGCCGTGGCCTTCCTGGCCTCCGACGCTGCGCGCTGGATCACCGGCGAAACGCTGCACGTGGACGGCGGCTCGAAGCTCTGAGCCCGACACGCACAACATGCCAGGCCCTAGCTCGCACGCGCCGCCCGGTGACCGGCCGACCCGCCGGTCACTTCCACATCGTGCGACCGAAAAAGGTCAGCGTGCGATCCCACGCCTGCTGCGCCCAGACCGGATCGAATTGGGTCTGCGGAATCCGGCTGTAACCGACCGCCGTTTCGTTGGCAAACGCGTGATGCGCGAGATAACGATGGAATTCGACGTCGACGTTCGCTTCGGTCAGCTTCTTTTCCAGCGCGTCGACCGTTTCCGCGGCGAAAAACTGGTCTTGCGTCGCCCAGTGGCCAATCACCGGCACCTTGATTTTCGATGCGTCGATATAGTCCAGCGGCGGAAAGCCGTACCACACCACGCCGGCCGCCACTTCGGGGATATTGGATAGCGCGAGCAAGGTGAGCGCGCCACCCATGCAATAACCGGTCACCGCCACCTTATCCGCCTGCTGCTTCAGGTATTGAACCGCGCCGCGCACGTCTTGCGTGGCGGCGTCGCCGAAATCGAGCGCGCTCATCAAATGGTGGGCCTCTTCCTGTTCGACGGTCGACTTGCCGCGATACAGGTCGGGCACCAGCGCCAGATAACCGGCCAGCGCGAGCCGGTCGGCGACGCCGCGAATCTGGTCATTCAGACCCCACCACTCCTGAATCACGACGACGGCGGGCGCACCCTCCAGTTTCGCCGGCTTCGCGAGATAGCCTTGCAACGGCTTGCCGTCAGGCCGGTTAAAAGTGACCATCGATCCGTGTGGCTGTGTCATCGGGTTCTCCTCGGGGTAGACGAAGCCGCTAGCATAGCGCCAGTACCACGAGTTCTGCCGGCGGCCTGCCATCCCGCGAGTCGAGCGAGAGTCGTGCGAGATCCGGGCAAGAAGCGTGCGATCGTGGCCCCACCCACGGTCGGCCTGGTATCTTTGCACCGGGGCAACGATCGAATTTTGCGAAACCCGCCAGTCGCTCTCATACTGCCGGCTACCTATCGCTTCCGGTTCAGGTCAGTCATGGTCGTACCCGAGTTCGTCGACGCCATCCACCGCTACGGAATGGGCGCCTCCCTGAAACTGTTGGTTGCGCTGTCCGTCATTGCCGCCGTGCTGTTCGGTTCCGCGTTCGGCGCCACGGTTGCCCCTGCTTCGTCTCCCGCCGCTCGACCCGCGAACGTCACGAACGTCACGAACGTCACGCACGTCCGGATTCTTCGCATTCCCGGCGACACCGTGCGCGAAGGCCGCTGGGCTTTTCTGATCACCGCGCTGGACCACACCGTGCCGGCTTACGGCCCCTACGTGATCGACAGCTATTCGGCGGCCATGTCGGCACGGCGCGAGATCGACGAGGTGATCGCAGGACGCCTGATCAATGTGCTGGCCAGCGAACCCGGCCACCATGAACTCGATGCCGCCACCATTCCGATTCCCATTCCGATCGACCGTGGTCTGCTCGGCTATCGCGTGGCGCTCATCAACGAAGGGCAGCAGGCGAAATTCAACGCGGTCCACGACCTCGCGGGCCTGCGAACGCTGACGGTCGGTCAGGGCCAGGATTGGGGCGATGTGCCGGTGTACCGGCTGGCGGGCGTACCGCTCGTCACGGCGAGCCGCTACGACCTGCTGTTTCCGATGCTGGCCGATCACCGCTTCGATATGTTTCCGCGCGGCGTGCTTGAAATCACGCGCGAGTTGAAGGCGTTTCAAACGGCTTTTCCACAGATGCGGATCGAATCCCATCTACTGATCCGCTACCCGTACGCGCAGTTTTTCTACGTCAGCAAAGACGCCCCGGTGCTCGCGAAGCGAATCAACGACGGCCTCGAAGCCATGCTGAAGGACGGCAGCTTCGACGCGCTGTTCCGCGCGTATTTCTCGCGCAGCATCGCCGACCTGCATCTCGACCAGCGCGTGCTGATCGACCTGAAGAATCCGTTTCTGCCCGCGTGGGTGCCGTTGGATCGCAAAGCGCTCTGGCTCGATCCATTCGTCGGCAATAAGCGTCCATGCAGGATCGACTGATAACGCCTCAGGATTTCCTGACCAGCGAATCAGCAAACCGGCCGCGCAGAGTCCGCGCCGCCTGACGTTCAGCAGCCGGCGGCGCGTTTAAAGTGGAGCATCCCCTTGCTTTGCCGGATGACCGTCATGCCCAACTATTTTTTGCAGCGCAAAAAGACGGTCAATCGCATCGACGCGCTGTGCGCGGCACTGTTCGAACTTTGGTGTGAGGAGAAAAAACGTGTACCGCTCGCCTATCTTTTGCACTGCTGGCCATTAACCGGGCACGATCCGGTGTCGGTCAAAAAGATCGCCGACGCGCTGTCGGATCTGTCGCAATTCCAGGCCAGTTTGCTCAGCCCCGGCGCCTCGCAGATGATCCGCGAGGTCATCGGCAACGTGCGCGAGATCATCGGCGAGGCGGCCCCGCCGGGCACGCCGGCGGCGAACGGCGCCGGCATCATGTGGACGCGGGTCCGCCTCGGTAGTCCGGCCGCCACGTTGGCCGCCTTCACAAAAGCCGATTTCCTCGACGGCCCCTTATAGACCGCAATTTGCCTGCAAGTGCAAAATACAAACACAAGAATCACAGCACCTGCGGGGAATCATGGTGGTCAATAGCTTGAGTTCTCTCCTGGCCTCGACCGGCCGGCTCCGGCATAGCGTCGTGCTGCGACTGCTAGCCATCGTGCTGCTGTTCAGTTGCGCTGTCACCTTGATGCTGACCGCGCTCCAGCTCTACCGCGACTACGGCCGCGGCGTCGACGCGATCGAGACCCGTCTGGCCGATATCGACCGAAGCAATCGCGACAGTCTTGGCGAAGCGCTGTGGCAACTGAACCGCACCGAACTTCAATTGCAGCTGAACGGGATTTTGCGGCTCGCCGACATGCGTGCCGCCGAAGTACGCGAAACCGGTTCGAGCGCCGCCCCGCTGGTGGTGACGGCCGGCACGCCCGCAAGCGGCGCCGTGATCGCCCGCGAATTTCCGATCTTTTACCGGATTCACGGCGTGCAGCAGAAAATCGGCAGCCTGTACGTGCAGGCGACGCTCGACAACCTGTATCACGCGCTCACGCAAACCGCGCTGGTGATTCTCGTGAGCCAGGCGGCGTACACGTTTGTCGTCGCGCTGTTCACCATTTACATCATCTCGCGTCTCGTGACCCGCCATCTCGCCACGATTGCGCGGCAGGTCGGTCAGTACGATTTTCGCTCGGCGCACCAGCCGTTCGCCCTGCCGCGCCCACAGCCGCGCTGGCCCGACGAACTCGACCGTGTGGTCACCGCGTTCAACAACATGGGGCCGCGGCTGCACGAGGCGTATCTGGTGGAACGCGACGCCGCCGCGCAACGCGAGGCGCGGCATCTGGCCGAGGCGGCCAATCGGGCCAAGAGCGCGTTTCTCGCGAACATGAGCCACGAACTGCGTACGCCGCTGAACGGCATTCTCGGTTATACGCAGATTTTGCTACGCGACGGCAGCCAGAGCGAACGCCAGCGCCACGCGGTCGAAGCCATTCACCGCAGCGGCGAACATCTGCTGGCGCTGATCGACGACACGCTCGACTTCGCGCGCATCGAGGCCGGCAAGCTGCGCATTGAAATGACCGACGTGCCGCTGCCGAGGGTGCTCGACACGATCCGCGAAATTATCGGCGTAAGGGCGGAGCAGAAGCGCCTGAGCTTCACCTGCGACATCGCGCCCGGTCTGGCCTGCGCGGTTCGCGCCGACGAACAGCGCTTGCGGCAGGTGCTGCTGAACCTGCTCGCGAATGCGCTGCGCTTCACGGACGCGGGACAGGTCAGCCTCAACGTGGAGCGGGCGCCTTCCGGCGCGGTGCGTTTCCGCGTGCTCGACACCGGCATCGGTATTTCGCCGGCCAAACTGAGCAGCATTTTCGAGCCGTTCGAGCAGGCCGGCAGCGCCGCCCGGCGCGCCGGCGGCGTTGGTCTTGGCCTTGCGATCAGCCAGCAACTGGTGCGCGCGATGGGCGGCGAAATCCGCGCCGACAGCGAGCCCGGCCATGGCAGCACGTTCTGGTTCGATCTGGCGGCCGCCACGATCGACTCCGCCGAGGCACGCAGTGCCGCGCCGGCTACCTCGTCGCAGCGTGTGATCGGCTATGCGGGCCCGCGCCGCTCCGTGCTGGTGATCGACGATGAACCCGTCAATCGCGCGTTCGTGAGCGAGTTTCTGCAGCAGTTGGGGTTCGACGTGTGCAAGGCCGCCGGCGGCCGCGAAGGCATTGCGATGGCGCGCCAGGAACCGCCGTCGCTCGTCATGACGGACATCCTGATGCCCGACATGGACGGCTTCGAAACGACCCGCCGCTTGCGGCGTCTGCCCGGCTGCCATGACATGCCGATCATCGCGATGTCGGCGAATCCGTCGTGGAGCGGCGAGAAACGCTGCCTGCATGCGGGCGCGAACGCGTTTCTGCCGAAGCCGGTCGAATTCGACCGGTTGCAGGCGCATCTTGCCGATCTGCTCGCGCTGGAATGGCGCCGCGCGCCGCCCACGGACGCCATGCCGGTCGAGCCGCCGCCGGAACCCTCGCCCGCCTTGTCGACCGCCGAAATGGAAAATCTGCACCGGCTGGCCCGTCTCGGCGACATGCGCGCGATCGCCGCGTGGGCCGACCGGATGACGGCGCTCGACGCGCGCAACCTGCCCTTCGCGGCTCAACTGCGCGGGCTGGTGAAGGACTATCAGTCGAAAGCGATTCTGCTGCTCGTCGAGGGCCATCTCGACCGGAGGCGCGCTTCATGAACGCAAACGCGAACGCAAGCGGAAACGCAAACCCGGCGCAGCCGGCCACCATCCTGGTCGTGGACGACGCGCCGATCAACATCGGCGTGGTGGTCGACAGTCTCGAAGACGAGGGCTTTCGCGTACTGATCGCGTTGGACGGCGAGGAAGCCCTCGAACGCGCGCATTTTTCGCAGCCCGATCTGATTCTGCTCGACGTGAAGATGCCGGGCATCGACGGCTTCGAAACCTGTCGCCGTCTCAAGCGCGAAGACCAGACTCGCGAGATTCCGGTGATCTTCATGACCTCGCTGGGCGAACCCGACGACCTCGTGGAAGGCTTTTCGGCCGGCGGCATCGACTATGTGACCAAGCCGTTCCAGATTGCCGAAATGCTGGCGCGAATCCGCACGCACCTTGCATTGCGCGCGCTGCACAAGCAGTTGCGCACGCAGAACGTACGGCTCTCGAACGAGGTCGCGGCGCACCGCGAGGAACAGGCTGCGTTATCGCGCGTGCGCGACGAACTCGAAATCCGCGTCGCCGAGCGGACCAGCCAGTTGGCCCGCGCGAACGCCAACCTGCTGAGCGAAATCGACGAACGCAAACGGACCGAAACCAAGCTCGTGTCGAGCGAAACGCGCTTTCGCACGATCGTCGAAACCAGCCCGGTGCCGCTGTGCATCACGTCCATGCACGACGGCCGCGTGCTGTATATGAACGCGCCATTTCGCTGGCTGTTCGCACTCGACAAGGCATGGCGCGGCGTCACCTACATCGGCGATTTTTACGTCGACCCGACCGAGCGCGACCGCACGATCGCCTTGATGCGCGCCGAAGGCGGCTTCACCAACGCCGAAATCCAGTTCAAGGATTCGACGGGCGCCAGCTTCTGGGCGGTCGCCACCGCCCGTATGGCCACCTTCGACGACGCGCCCGCGATCTACGTCGGCTTCAACGACGTCACCGCGCGCAAGCAGGCGGAAGAAATGCTGCGTGCGAGCGAAGCGAGTCTCGCGAACGCGCAACGGCTCGCCAAACTCGGCGACTGGGAATGGAACGTCAGCGACGGCACGACCCACTGGTCGTACGAGATGTACCGGATTCTCGGTCTCGAACCGAACGGCGTGCGTCCGAACCTGCGCACGCTGCGCGCCGCCCTGTATCCGGACGATCGCGCCGCGGTGCGACATGCGGTGCATGCGGTGATCGCCGGCCGGGAGCCGCAGTTTCTCGATTGCCGTCTGAGCGGCAGCGGCGGCGAGCCGCGCATCGTGCAACTGCACGTGGAATGCTCGAGCGGTGGACTCGGGCAGCCGCTCACGCTGGTCGGCACGATTCAGGACATCACCGAACGCAAGCGCGTCGAACAGGAACTGCTCGAATCGCGCGAACGGCTGCGGGAATTGTCGGCGTATATGGAAGCGGTGCGCGAAGAAGAACGCAAACGGATTGCGATGGAAATTCACGACGAACTGGGCCAGTTGCTGACCGCGCTGAAAATGGACGTGTCGTTACTGCGCATGCGCCTCGTCAGCGATTCGGAAGCGGCCCGCAAGACCGACGACATGCGCGAGCTCGTCGAAAAGACCATCTGGATGGTGCGCAATGTCGCCAGCCACCTCCGGCCGGCCGCGCTCAACTTCGGCGTCGTGTCGGCGCTCGAATGGCTGGTCGAAGACTTCGTGCGGCGCAACCAACTGCCATGCAAGCTGGCGATTCACGGCGGCGAACCGGTACTGCCGGACGCCCATGCCACCGCCGTGTTCCGAATCGTGCAGGCTTCGTTGACCAACATCGCGCGCCACGCGCGGGCCTCGCGCGTCGACGTGACGCTTAGCGGCGGTGACGACGCCTTAACCCTCCAGATCGGCGACGACGGCTGCGGCTTCGACCCGGCCGCCGCGCGCCGCCGCTACTCCTACGGTCTGCTGGGTATGAGCGAGCGTGCGCGGCTGATCGGCGCCACGTTGCAGATCGAGAGCGCGCCGGGCGCGGGCACGACCGTCTCGATTCACATCCCGCTGACGAACCGGAACCACCCATGATCAGGATTCTCATTGCAGACGACCACGCGATCGTGCGAGGCGGTTTGAAGCAAATCATCGCGACCACCGCCGACATGATCGTCGCGGACGAAGCCGCCGATGGGGCGGAAGTGCTCGATAAACTGCGCGCCGGCTGTCCCGATCTGCTGCTGCTCGACATGACGATGCCGGGCATCAGCGGTATCGATCTGATCCGGCGCGTGCGGGCCGAGTACACGAGCCTGCCGGTGCTGGTGCTGAGCATTCACAACGAGGCCCAGGTCGTGTCGCGCGCATTGCGCGCGGGCGCCACCGGCTACCTCACGAAAGACAGCGACCCTGAGGTGCTGCTGACCGCGATTCGCAAGCTCGCCGAAGGCGGCCGCTTTATCGATCCGAAACTGGTGGATTCGATGATCTTCGGCACGCACACCGGCGAAACTCCGCCGCACGCCATTCTGTCCGACCGCGAATTCCAAGTACTGCAAGCGTTGGCCGCCGGAAAGAGCATTAACGACATTGCCGAAACCTTCGCACTCAGCGCCAAAACCATCAGCACTCACAAAATGCGCCTGATGCAAAAGCTCGGACTCAGCAATAATTCAGAACTGATTCGCTATGCGATCCGGCATCATCTGAGTACCGAGTGAATGGGCTCAGGAAATCCTTACAGTCTTATCAGGATTTCCCCACACTCAATTGCGAGTGCTCTGACCGACAAAATTTATGATCGGCTTTATGCTTGAACGACTAAGTTTTGGTTTAATATATCGCCTACCGCGGCGGTCCAGTCGGACGGCCAGTTTGTTACGAACTCTCGCAAGCGCCCGCTAGGCCTCGAGATAGCGCAACAAATACTGTATTGCGCTGCGTCAATCGTAAAATTGACCGGCAATCGTCTCTCAGGTTCTGGCATGCAATCCTCGGACGCCAGAGTCTTTAGGCCGACACTCTGTGTCGGCCTTTTTTATTCCGCGACGCTTCTTCGGCCAATGCCAATAGTCACCGGGCGGCCTATTGGGAAACGGCGAATGGATTTTCGCAGCCGCTATTGCGCGTCTTTGCTACGAATAATGAGCGGCTGTCAATAAATGTAAAACGCGAGGGCAGGCACTAACGGATGCCGAACTTACGGTCCAGCGAGAACGCCCCCGCACCGCGCCCGATGATCACCAGCAGCAAGCCGGCCCACGAAAGATGCGTCGGCCATGCGTCCGGATAGACGAAGACCTCGATCACGGTCGTCATGCCGAGCAGCGCGAACGCGGAGAAACGCGAGAACAGACCCAGCACCAGCAGCAACGGAAAAAGATGCTCCGAATACGCGGCAATATGCGCGGCGATCTCCGGCGGCACGAGCGGCAGCTTGTATTCGGTGCGAAACAGTTCGTACGTGCTCGGCGTCAACGTGAGAATGCCGCTCACCTTGGTGCGCCCCGACATGAAGAAGATCGCGGCAATCGCGAAACGCGCTACCAGCGACAACAGCGAGTCGTCGATCAACGCCTGCAGCTTTGCGGCCAGCGCGTTCCAGCGTCCGCGCAACGTGTGGTGCGCGCCGGGCGCCGTGTTCTGGATGGCTTCCATGTGAATCTCCGTGTCGGTCAACGTGTTCAGTGAATGGCAACGTCGATCGCGGCGAATGCGCCCGCCGCGATCAGGTCGCCGAGAAGTTGCATGAAATCGAGCGAGGGCTGCGCGTCGAGCGCGTGCTGCGCGGCGGCGTCGAGTGTTTGCGATGCGGCACATGCGTCGAGAAACGCGCAGCCGCCCGGCCCAAGCGGCCACCACAGCACCGCGCCTTCGGGCCGCGTGAGCAATGCGCCTTCGCCTGACCAGTCGAGTTCAAGCGGCAAGTCGACCGCTTCGCGATTGCAACGCCAGATCGTGTAGGCCGGCTGGTTGGCGAACCAGTGCCAGCGCACGGCGGCGCGCAACGGCAGCGTCAGCCGTCCGAGTGCTTCCGGCGCAAGAGAGGCCAATGCGAGGACGTCGATGCCGGGTTGATCCGCCGCCGCGTGCGTTTCGGTCCACAGGCGGTCGAGCCGCGCGACGTTCGCCAGATAAGGCAGTTCGCGGGCCGGTTCGAAACCGTCCAGAAACGTGGGGAAATCGTGACCGTAGTGCAGCAGCCGCGCCTCCGAAGGCGCTTGCCGGCGCACGTAGATCGCGGCGGCGGCGCGAAACCAGTCTGTGCCGACCAGCCGCTCGACGCTCGGAAAATTTGCCTGCAATGCGTCGATGCAGGCCTTCACCACGTTGTTGCGATACACCGCGAAACCGGGTTGCGCGAGCAGCGAAGCGAGCAAGGGCGACGCCGCGTCGGCGTCGTACAGCGCGCCCGCGAATGCATCCTGGAAGTGGCTGAGCGAGCGGTTCATGCCAGCGCCTCCGTACTCGCCAACCTGCGTTGAGCGATGGCGCGTTCCGTCAGCAGATCGTCGAACGGCGGAATGTGATCGTCGCGTTCTATCAGCGTGGGTCTCGCGCCGATCCGTTCGATAAGGTAACCGTATAAAGACCAGACGTCGTCCGCGACTGGCGCATCGTGCGAGTCGATCAGGAGCGTGGCGGCAGCGTGAGCATCGCGACTATGTCCGGCCAGATGAATTTCCATCACCGCCTCTGCCGGCACCGCGTCGAGATACGACGCCGCGTCGAAGCCCACGTTGTGTGCGCTGATATAGACGTTGTTCACGTCGAGCAGCAAACCGCACCCTGTCGTGCGGCACAGTTCGCCGAGAAACGTCAGCTCGTCCATGTCATGACCGTCGAGCCGAAGATAGTGCGTGGGGTTTTCAATCGCGATGCGCCGCGCCAGCGCATCCTGAGTTCGGGCGATGTTGTCCGCAATGCGCACGAGCGCTTCGCGGGTGCGCGGGAACGGCAGCAGATCGGGGTGATACGCGCCGCGCCACGTAGACCACGCGAGATGCTCCGACACCAGCGCGGGCTCGACGCGATCCGCCAACGCCCGCAGTCTTTGCAGATGAACCGCGTCGGGCGCACTATCCGCCGCCAGCGACAACGACACACCATGCAACGACAGCGGATGACGGCTGCGAATTGCGTCCAGCCACGCGAGGCGTGGGCCGCCGTCGACCATGTAGTTCTCGGGATGAACCTCGAACCACAGACCGTCCGCGTTGCAGTCGTGGGCCTGCGCGTAGTGGTCGGGCTTGAGGCCCAAACCGGCGCCCATGTGGGTTAGCGTCTTCATGATCGGCGAGCGGCGCGGCGAATTACGATGCCATCGGCGAGAGCGAACCCGTGCCGTGCGGCGTCTTGATCGTCGTGCAGGTGCCGGCCGGCACGTTCTTCCACGAATTGCCCTGATAGTCCATCTTCGAGGTGCCCGCGCACGTCGTGCCGGCGCCGGCCTTGCAATCGTTGTGGCCGGCCATCGCCACGCCGTAGCATTTCTCCATCGCGCCGCCTGCGGCCGGTTGGGTTTGAGCGAAAGCGCCGCTAGCGAGCGAAGCGAGGGCGAGAGCGGCGGCAGCGAGTTTAAGGTTGTTCATGATGAGTTCCTCAAGAGACTTCGTTTCAGGTCAAGTAGCAGCGCAGCGGTTCAGGCGGTGCCGGATTCGCTTGCGTTTGCTGGAAGGTAATTCGACGACTTTCGACAACCGGTTACAGCAACGAGAAAAAATTTTTGCAGCTTCTTGCGACCCGGCCGGAATCACGGTGCAGCGTATTGAAGCGATCCCAGCGTTCGGTCTGTGAGCTAATTCGCCGCGACACGCCGTGCGGTTACACGGCAGCGAAAAAAATTTTGCGCATGCCACGCCGATTGCGTTGCGCGGCGGTTTGGGTCCCTGCGTGCGGCAGCGTAAAATCTGCACAAAATAAATTTCACTCTTTGTGTAACCAGAGCGACCGATGGATCGAACTAACGATGACGCGACGTTGCAAATCAAGGAGAAGCACCTGCAGGCGCTGCTTCTCAAAGGCATGGATGGCGACGCAGCGGCGTATCGGCGGTTCCTGTCGGAGTTGAGCACGCACTTGCGCGGATTTCTGAGGAGGCGTTTGCATAGCCAGCCGGGCGATATTGAAGATCTCGTGCAGGAAGTGCTGCTGGCGGTGCACAACGCGCGGCATACCTACCGGCCCGAGGAACCGCTCACCGCCTGGGTTCACGCGATCGCGCGTTACAAGCTGACGGATTACTTTCGGGCGCGCTCGCGTTACGACGCGCTAAACGATCCGCTCGACGACGCCGGCGAATTGCTGGCCGCGCCCGATCTGGAACCGGCGCAGGCCAGACGCGATCTCGGCAAGCTGCTCGAACAGCTGCCCGACCGTCAGCGGCTGCCGATCGTGCACGTCAAGCTAGAAGGGCTCTCCGTGTCGGAGACCGCGCAGATGACGGGCCTGTCGGAATCGGCGGTGAAAATCGGCGTGCACCGTGGGCTCAAGGCGCTGGCTGCAAAGATTCGAGGAACGCGATGAAAACGGACGACTTGATTTCCCTGCTTGCAACGGGCGCCGCGCCGGTCGACCGGCACCTGCTCGCCAGGCGCTTCAGCCTCGCCATGCTGGTCGGCGCGGTCGGCGCGACGCTGCTCGTCGCGGTGCTGCTCGGCGTGCGCCGCGATCTGGCGGAAGTGGCGGCCACGCCGATCTTCTGGGCGAAGATCGCGTTACCGCTGTGCCTGATGCTCGGCGCGCTGCAACTATCCACCCGGCTCGCCCGGCCCGGCACCGCCCTGAGCGCGAGCGGCCGTCTGCTGGTCGCCGTGCCGGTGGCCGTGGTCTGGCTGGCGGGACTGTATGTGGTGATGTCCGCGTCGCCCGACGCACGGCTCGCGCTGGTGCTCGGCAAGACATGGCGCGTCTGCCCGTTCAATATCACGATGCTGTCGGTGCCAGGCTTCATCGCCATTTTCTGGGCGCTCAAGGGACTCGCGCCGACCCGCCTCGCGCTGGCCGGCGCGGCGGGCGGGCTGCTGGCCGGCTCGACCGCCACGCTCGCCTATTGTCTGCATTGTCCCGAGATGGGGATTCCGTTCTGGGGCGCGTGGTACCTGCTGGGCATGCTGGTGCCGACGCTCATCGGTGCATTGCTGGGGCCGCGCCTGTTGCGTTGGTGAGGCGCCCGGCGTGTCGTGGAGACCGTCATGTCATCGATTCAAGCCACGCAGTCCGATCTGCCCGCAAGCACGAAGCGCGCGCCGCTGACCGCGTTCGTGTTCGCGGGCGGCGGTAGTCTCGGTGCGATCGAAGTCGGCATGCTGCGGGAATTGCTGAATCGCGGCGAACGTCCCGGTTGCGTCGTGGGTGCCTCCGCGGGCGCGATCAACGCCGCCTATTTCGCCGGTACGCCGAATGGCGAAGGCGTCGCGGAACTGGAAGCGCTCTGGTGCCGCATCCGCCGCCAGGACATCATGCCGTTTTCGATGCTCGGGCTACTCGACATTCTGCTGCGGCGACGTCCGCATCTGGTGGAAGCCAAGGCACTGCGCGCGTTGCTGGAAAAAAACCTGCGCTACGCCCGCATCGAGCAGGCGGCCTTGCCGCTGCATATCGTCGCGACCGAGGTACTGTCGGGCAACGAAGTCGTCCTCTCGTCCGGCCCGGTGGTCGAAGCGGTGCTTGCCAGCGCGGCGATTCCCGGCGTGTTTCCGCCGGTGCGGATCGACGGTGTGGATCTGGTCGACGGCGGCGTCGCCAACAACACGCCCATTTCAGTCGCGATCGGTCTCGGCGCAACCCGCATCGTCGTGCTGCCGGCCGGCTTTGCGTGCGCGTTGCACGCGCCGCCCTCTAGCGCGATTGGCCAGGCCATGCACGCGCTCACGCTGGTCATTGCGCGGCAACTCCTTCGCGATCTGGAGTTTTACTCGACGCGCGCCGACATCTTCGTCGTACCGCCGCTCTGCCCGCTCGAAATCTCTCCCTACGATTACACGCAATGCGATCGTCTGATCGATCGCGCTGCCGGCAAAACGCGCGAGTGGCTAGATGGGGGCGGCCTGGAGCATGTGTTTATCCCCGGTGAATTGCGACAGCATGCCCATGCGGCGCATTGAGTGCGCTGCGCCGCGAGACAGGCAATAGAAGAACGCTGGCGCTTTCGCGCCGCTCAGAACCGCTGCACCAAACCGAGCTGCACGCCTTTGACCGGCGCGCCGGGATACGCAACCGGCAAGCCGGTCACGTTGACGCCACGTAGCGTAAAGCTGGCATCGTCGTGATTCGCGAGGTACGCGGCGGTGAAATAAAACAGCAGCGTGCGCGACAAGTCGTATTCGAACGAGGCGCTGAACTGATCGGCGCTCGCGCCTTCGCCCGTGAAATCGCGCACGTGCGCATAGCCCAGCGAAGCACGCGCGTAAGCGGACAAGCTGTATTGCGCCGACAGCGCGCCGCCCGCGCCGTGATACAGCGGCGAGCCGCCATCGCCGTTGAAAAACGACAGCCACACACGGACCTTGTCCATCGCATAACTCGCGCCGCCGAGATTGGCGCGCAAGGCAGCGGCGCCATGGGTCTGCTGACGCGCGAACAGCAGCTTGAAGTCGCCGATCCGGTAGCCGGCTGTCACGTAGTAACCGTCGACGCCGTTACCATCGCTCTCCGACGCATCGCGCACGACCATCATGACGGTCGCGTCGAAGCCGCCGACCTGCGGCGACAGATACGTAATCGCGTTATTCGTATAGGGCGTGATCTTCGACAGGTTGTTGAGCCCCGACGCGATCGTGCCGGCGCCGAACGCGTCGAGATCGCCTTTGAACGGGATATAGATCGGCGAATACTGGCGGCCGAAGCGCACTTCGCCCCAATTGCCTCGTGAGCCGATCCATGCCTGGCGGTTGAATATGACCCCCGGCGTTTGCAACGTGCCGTCGGTGGTGCTGAAGCCGTTTTCCAGCGCGAACACCACATAGGTATCGGCGCCGATCGGCTCGGCGCCGCGCAAGCCGATTCGCGAGCCGCGATAAGCGCCCGAGTCGAGACGTGGGGTCCATCCCGAGCCCGGATTGGTGATTTCAACGCTGGTGTCGAGCACGCCGTACAGCGTGACGGCGCCGTTGTCCGCCGCCATCGCGTGATGCAGGGCAGGCGCCAGACCAATCACGCCGATGCATGCGCGCACAACCACATAACGAAACCACGCGACACGCCGCGTTACCGACACGGGCTTACGCAGCGCTACTTTGACTGAAGATGTCGAAATGCGACGCACATGAGATCCTCCAAAGGCTGACCGATTATATTCGGCTCATCCGATGAAAGAGGCAGACATGTCCAGCGCTTTAATGCCGATTCATAGCGCGGCAGCGAGGCCGCGTGCATCCCGGCGGCCGCTGCGCAAATTCGACGGCTGCGGTACGGCCACATGAGTCGAACCATCGCGCAAATGAAAGGTGGAGATCGACACCTGCAGCAGTTTCGCCTGCTCGGTGAGCGTCTGCGCGACGGCGGCCGCCTGTTCGACCAGCGCCGCATTTTGCTGCGTCACGCTATCCATCTGCGTGACGGCGTCGCCCACCTGATCGATGCCCGCGCTTTGTTCGGCAGCCGCGGCGGCGATATCGCGCATGACGCCCGACACTTTCGCGATCGCCTCGCGCGCGTCGTGAATCGTCGCGCCGGTTTTACCGACCAGCCCGGCACCGTTCTCGACCTTTTCCGCCGCACGGCTGATCAGCGTGCGGATCTCTTTCGCGGCTGAGGCGCTGCGCTGCGCGAGCGTGCGCACTTCGCCGGCCACCACCGCGAAACCACGCCCTTCGTCGCCGGCCCGAGCGGCCTCCACCGCCGCGTTGAGCGCGAGGATATTGGTTTGAAATGCAATGCCTTCGATCACGGCGATGATCTCGACCATGCGCTGCGACTCCGCCGACATTTCCTGCATGGTCGACACCGCCTCGGCCGCCATCTCGCCACCACGGTTGACGATCTGTTCCGCGCTCGCCGTGAGACGGCTGGCGGTCTGCGCGTTCTCCGCCGTCTGCCTGACCATCGCGGTCATCTGTTCCATGCTCGCGGCGGTTTCCTGCAGCGACGCCGCCTGACTCTCCGTGCGCGCCGACAAATCCGCATTGCCGCTCGCGATCTCGCGCGCGCCGACCGCGACTTTGTCGGCCGCGCCCTTGATCTGTCCGATCGTATGCGCGAGCGCGTCACGCATGCGCTGCATGTTGAGCAGCAGGCTCGACTCGTCGCCGTGACGGGTCTGGATCGGCACGACCAGATTGCCGCTGCTGATCGCACCAGCCACTTCGGCCACGTAGACCGGGTCGCCGCCTATGGCGCGCTGAATGCTGCGATTGGTGAGGCTCACCAGCGCGGACAGGAGCAGCGCGACGGCCGCAAACACACCGCCGACGAAGTACAGCGACTCCCTGAACGCGGCATCGATATCGTCCACGTAAGCGCCGGTCGCGATGATCCAGTCCCACGGCGCGTAACGCACTACGTAGCCGATCTTGCCGACCGCGGCGGACGGCGGGTCTTGCGGATGCGGAAACACGTAATCCACGAAGCCGCCTTGCGGCGCCTGCGCGACCGTGGCGAACGTCACGTAGTGATGGCGGCCGTCGGCGTCGGCGGTAGCGGCCAGGTCTTTGCCGTTTAGCGCGGGCTTCATTGCATGCATGACCATGCGCGGCGTCGAATCGATCACGAGGAAGTAGCCGTCTTCGCCATAACGAATGCCGCGCAGGCGCTCGAGCGCCTGCTTGCGCGCGTCGGCCTCGCTGAGCGTGCCGCTTTGCGCCAGCGCCGCATATTCGTTGACGATACTGAGGCCCACGTGCGCGACATTCACCAGATCGTGTTTGCGTTCTTCAATGCGCGTCTGACGCGATAGCCACGCTGCCGAGACCGACACGGCAAGCAGTGCGATCAGGCTGACGACGAGCGGCAGCCAGAGTTTCTGCGTGAAACTGAATCGATGCATGCCCACGCCTCGGGTCGGTGTCGATGGATTGAACGAAGTCTGGTTCGAGTTATCGTTATTTTCATGGCCTTGCTGAAGGCAGCCATTCAATCCGTTTATCGGCAACTGTGACAGCGATATGTCTAGAGACAAACCCTCTGTCGAAACGCATCGACGTCGACGCCATGGCTACTAGATCGAGCCGCTCCCCTGATAATCGCGCGGCACGAAGGCCTCGATACGATTTCGCCCGGCGTTTTTCGCACGATAGAGCGCCTGGTCCGCGGCTTCGACGATCTGATGCGCGGAGCCCACACCCGCCGATTCCGACACCGCCACGCCGATGCTGACGGTAACGAAATCGCCCAGCGGCGTCTCGTTGCGAATCCGCAGTGCCTGAATCGCGCTCAGCATTTTCGCGGCCACGCGTCGCGCGCCGTCTTCGTCGGTGGCGGGCAGGATCGCGGCGAACTCCTCGCCGCCATAGCGCGCCAGCAGATCGCCACCGCGCGGCAGCGCCGCCTGCAACGCGCCCGCCACCGCCGCGAGGCACTTGTCGCCGACCGGATGACCGTAGCGATCGTTGAGCTTCTTGAAGTAATCGATATCGATCAGCAGCACGCCGAGCGGCCGCTGCGTGCGCGCCGCGCGGCTCCATTCGAGCGCCAGCGTCTGATCGAAACAACGGCGGTTGGCCGCGTTGGTCAAGGCATCCGTCAACGCGATTTTTTCAAGGCGGTCGCGCGCGTCGCGCAACTCCTGCTGGGTTCGAACCAGCCGGCTTTGCAAGGTCGTGGTGCGGATCGTGTACACCACCAGCGCGGTAAAAATGCCGACCGTGCCGACGTAAAAGTGCTCGCGCATCAGCACGATGCTCAACGCAAGCAGCGCCAATGTGTAGAAGATCGGGCTGACGTTTTCGATGATCACCGCGAGCGGTCGCTGCCATTCTGCCGTGTCGGCATCGGCGGTGTTGGCCGGACGCGTCAGGCATGCCACGCTCAGCAGCAGGAAGGGAATGTCGACGATCACGTCCATCAGCGCGTGGCCGTCGGAAACCGCGGCCCAGTGGTTGTACAGCGCGGCGACGAGCGCATAGACCCACAGATAGCCGCACAGAATCTCGTAGAACCGGCGACCCGCGTTGCGCGGTTGAACCAGCAGGCGCAGCGTCGCCGCGACGGCCAGCAAACCGTTCTCGATATCGTAAGTCAGCACCAGCACCGGCGCCGAGATCGGCGCGAGCGCATGCCCTGAAAACGGCACGACGGAGAAGATCGTGATGTACGCCAGGTAAGCGGTCACGACCGCCTGAATGCCGTCCATCCACACGAAAAACGGAATCCGCTGGCCGTTCGACACCGACGCGATCGCGAGGAGGATCGGCACGGCGTAGAGAAAATAGCTGAAGTCGGAGAACCACGCGAAGCTCTCGGGCATCCGCTGGAAGATATCCTCCCAGGCGCTGAGCGCAATGCCGAGAATCCACAGAAACAGGCCAATACCGAGCAGCACCCACGGCATGCGTAACGCGTGGACCTCGGCGCGGGCGCGCCACCAGCACGCCGCCAATGCGAGCGACGGCGCGGCGATCAGAAAGGGATAGCTCAGCAGGGTGGAGCGCGACGGCAACATCAGCAGGCACAATGCGTGTGCGCCGACGAAGCACAGGGCAAACGGTGCGAGACGTATCGACGTTGGCAAGTGGCGCAAAACATGACCCCCTAAACGCGAGACGCGCGATGAGAAACATCGCGACCCCATGGCGGTTCAGCTTCTTTAGTGTCTGTCTACCCTCCGATTCATCTTAACTGATGCGATGCGGGCCGAACAACCGCAGGTGATCGAGAATATGCCCGGGCCTTGCGCCGATGCCGCGCATTGACGCGCGCACCGTTCAAGCGGCCGCTCGATACCAGATGCTAAACGGGCAGCGGCGTGGCCGTGTGTGCCGGATAGCCCGGCGGCCTGCGCCACTGGGTGGCCTGTTCGTACGCATAGCCAAGCGCCAGCAAACGTGCCTCGCTCCACGCCGGTCCGACGAACGACAACCCGACCGGCAGTCCGCGCACCTGGCCGGCCGGCACAGTGAGATGCGGATAACCGGCCACGGCGGCCGGCGTCGAAAATCCGCCGCCCCCGTCGCTGTCGCCGTTGATGAAATCGGTCAGCCATGCCGTGCCGCCGGTCGGCGCGACGATCGCGTCCAGCCCGTGCTGACGCAGCACACGATCGAGTCCTTCGTCGCGCGATTGCTTGCCGCACGCTGCCAGCGCGGTGCGATACGCGTCGCTGTCCAGGTCGCCCAGTGCCTGCGCCTGGTCGAACAGTTCCTGGCCGAAGTAAGGCATCTCGTCGCGACGACGCACGTTGTCGAAAGCGATCAGATCGGCCAGCGTATGAATCGGCGCGTGCGGCGCGAACGTGTCGAGCCACAGCGGCAGATCGTGTTTGAATTCATGCAGTAGCACGGCCAGTTCTTCCTTACCGTAGTCGACCTTCGGCAAGTCGATCGGGTCGACGATTTCCGCGCCGAGCCGCTTCAACTGCGCGATGGCCAGTTCGATCTGCTGGTCGACTTCGTCGTGTCCCGTGAAGAACTGCCGCGCCACGCCGAGGCGCGCACCTTTGAGCGCATCTTTGCGCAAGGCCCGCGAATAATCGTCCGGCGCCGGGGCTGCCAGGGTGCGCGGATCGCGCGGGTCGGGGCCGCCTGCGATCGCCGAAAGCAGTAGCGCCGCGTCGCGAACCGTTGCCGTGATCGGACCGGGCGTGTCCTGCGTGTGCGAGATCGGGATGATGCCGTCGCGGCTGACGCGACCCACGGTCGGCTTGAGACCGACCACGCCGCACATCGACGCGGGCGACACGATCGAGCCGTCGGTCTCGGTACCGATCGCCATGGTCGTCATGCCCGCCGCGACGGCGGCCGCAGAACCGGAACTCGACCCGCTGGTGGTGCGATCCAGTGCGTACGGATTGCGCGTCAGGCCGCCGCGTCCGCTCCAGCCGCTGGTCGAGCGGGTGGAGCGAATATTCGCCCATTCGCTCAGATTGGTTTTGCCGACGATCACCGCGCCCGCTTCACGCAAGCGGCGCACGAGTTCGGCGTCGCGCGTCGCGCGAATGCCGTCGAGCGCGAGCGAACCCGCCGTGGTTGCCATCCGGTCGCCGGTCGCGATGTTGTCCTTGATGACGATCGGCATGCCGTGCAGCGGGCCACGCAGCTTGCCCGCACGGCGTTCGCTGTCCAGTGCGGCGGCGATCCGCAACGCATCGGGATTCAGTTCGATGATGCTGCGCAGCCGTGGGCCACGCCGATCGAGCGCGTCGATGCGGCTGAGCGCGAGACGTGTGACGTGGGTGGCGTCGGCGTGGGTGCTATTGGTCACGCCGGCGAGGTTGGCGATGTCGCCCGATACCGGCGCGAGGGAACCTGTCCCGGCCGCCTGCGTGCCGTTGGTCGAAAGCAGCCCGGAGGCGAGGAAGCCGAATGACTTGATGAATCCGCGTCGTTGCATGGAGAGATTGGAATCGGCGTTTATTTTACGTTTTTGGGCGAATCGCATCTGGGTGAGGCGGCTCGAAACTCGCGAGCGTATCTTGCCAAAATTCATTGCACCGCAGGCTTCCCAAGACTCGTAGGTCAATGGCCGATACGCCGCAAGTTAAATATTGAACGCACGTTCCATCAGCCAGACTTTTTCTCCTGGCCCGGCAAGTCCTGCAGCAGGTTCATGAATGCCCGCACCTTGGCGCTCAACAGTCGCCGCGAATGATAGAGCGCCCAGACCTCGACCGGCGGCCCGTCGTCGACTCCCCAGCGGACGAGCCGTCCCGACAGCACATCAGGCTCCACCAGCAGGCGCGGCAGAAGCGCCGCGCCCACGCCGCTCAGCACCGCGTCTCGCACCATCAGGAGCGACGACATCCGCAGCACCGGCGTGGGGGCGAACGTCCGCACCTCGTCACCCTGCACCCGCACGCGCCAGAGCGCGGTGCGCGAAGCCGCCGCGAACAGGACGGCGGGCACCGGCAGGGGAGCGGCCTCGGCGGCGGTAGCGCTCGCGGATGCCGACGGGATCGACACCGTCGGCGCCGCGACCAGCCACAACTGATCACCGAGAATGCGTCGCCCCACCAATTGTTCGTCGCTCGGCGGATTGATGCGGATCACCAGGTCATAGCCGTCCTCCACCGGATCGACGACGCGATCTTCCGCCACCACCTCCAGTTCGACCTGCGGATAGGCCAGCGCGAAACGCGTCGCGATCGGGCCTAGCGTCACATGCGCGAACACGATCGGCGCGCTGATGCGCAAGCGCCCGCGCGGCACCGGCGCGCGCGACGCGACGTTTTCGCCCGCCTCCTGAATCTCCGTCATCAGCCCGCGCGTGCGCTCGTGCAGCACGAGCCCTTCCTCGGTGAGCCGCAACCTGCGCGAGCCTCGCTCGATCAGGCGCACGCCGAGCTGTTCCTCCAGTTCCGCCACGCGCCGCGACAGCGTGGCCTTGGGGCGGTCGAGCGCCCGGCTGGCCGGCCCGAATCCGCCATGCAGCGCCACCGCGTTGAAATCGGCCAGCGAGGTCAAGTCCATGATCGTTCCAAATATGAGACGAGGTGTCTGGATTCTTGCACTTTCGGCGATCTTATGGAACGACTATTGTTCGTCTCACGGGCTGATCGCAGCCCTTCCAACCCAAGGAGCACATCATGGCAATCCTCGTTACTGGCAGCACAGGCGTTATCGGCAAGCAGGTTCTGGCACATCTGAACGGCAGCGGCGCCGACGTCCGCGCACTGACCCGCGCGCCGGAAAAAGCGCAATTCCCCGCCGGCGTCAGCGCCGTTCAAGGCGACCTGTCCGACGTGGACGGCTTGCGGCGCGCGATGCAAGACGTCGGCACGCTGTTCCTGCTGGCGCCGAACGCGCCGGACGAATTGACGCAAGCGCTGCAGGCGCTCAGCGTGGCGCGCGAAGCCGGCGTGAAGGGCGTGGTGTATCTGTCGGTGTTCAAGGGCGCGGAGTATGTGGACGTGCCGCACTTCACCGGCAAGCACACGGTCGAGCGGATGATCGAGCACCTCGATATTCCGGCGACGGTGCTGCGTCCCGCGTATTTCATCCAGAACGACGTACGTCAGAAAGAACCGTTGCTCACGCACGGCGTGTACGGCATGCCGATCGGCGCAAAGGGGATTTCGATGGTCGACGTGCGCGACATCGGCGAGGTGGCCGCGTCGGAACTGCTGCGCCGCGAGCGGGCCGCGAATCGTCTGCCGCGCGAAACTTACGAACTCGTCGGCCCGGATGTGATCGACGCCGAGACCTTGGTGTCGATCTGGGCCGACGTGCTGCAACGTAGCGTGCGTTACGGCGGCGACGATCTCGACGTGCTCGAACAACGTATGAAGGCAGTGGCGCCCGCCTGGCTCGCTTACGACATGCGTCTGATGATGAGCCGCTATCAGCAGGACGGCGCGGCCGCCTCGAAGGCAGAGGTCGAGCGGCTCGCGGCATTGCTGGGACGTCAGCCGAGGTCGTATCGGGACTTCGCGGTCGAGACGGCGGCGGCGTGGGCGAAGGGCTAAGGCTTCAGGCAGCGGTTGATGGTTGATGTTTGATGCTTGCGTCGAGCAACCCGGTGAGGGCTTAGGGTTGCTCGACGTATTACGCCTTGTCTCCACGACGCCGAAGCATTGTTCGCCATCTGGTGCGACGAAGAGGCCATGCGCTATTTCTCGTTCCCCGCCATGCCGCGCCGTCAGGTGCGGCAATTTTTTGCCCTCGTCGCTCGCGGCAAATAGTTTCATGTAAGGGATAACCCGTATAATCTCCACTCCAGAGGTCAGACATCTAGAAGACTTACTTCGTCAGCCCTCTGACGTGACGTGCGTCCCGCCGCGCCGCGTCGACCCGACAAGCCCTTATCGCCCCGATCCGTGAATCCGACCGCCGCTGCCCTGCCCTTCCGAAACGCCTTGTTCGCGATGCTCGGCATCGGCCTCGTCAACATGCTGGTCGCGCTCGACCAGACCGTCGTCAGTACCGCGTTGCCGTCCATCGTCGCCGAACTGCATGGTTTCGAGTACTACGCGTGGATCGCGAGCGCGTATCTGCTGGCGTCGGTGGTGACGGTGCCGGTGTTCGGGCGGCTCGGCGACTACTTCGGCCGCAAGCGCTTCGTGATCGCGGCGGTCATCACGTTCACGGTGGCCTCCGTGCTGTGCGGCGTCGCGAACGACATGCTGTTCCTCGTGATCGCGCGCGGCCTGCAAGGTGTCGGCGGCGGCATGATGGTCGGCACCGCGTTCGCGTCGATCCCGGATCTGTTCCCCGATCCGCGCGCGCGGGTTCGCTGGCAAGTGGTGATGGCGGCCGCGTACGGCATCGGCACGGCGGCGGGACCGTCGCTGGGCGGCTGGATGAGCGAACACTGGGGCTGGCGTTCCACGTTCCTGATCAACCTGCCGGTCGGCGCGGCGGCGCTCTATTTCATCTGGGCGCATTTGCCCAGCTTCAAGCGCCCGCACGAAGGCGAAGTGAAGATCGACTGGCTCGGCGCGGCGCTGGTCGCCGCGGTGCTGGGCGGTCTGCAGGCTCTGATCGAAGCCGTGCCGAAACACGGACTCACCGCCGGCAATCTGGTGCTGGCCGCCTGCGTGATCGCGGGTGCGATTGCCTTGCTGGTGTGCGAAAAACGCGCCACGCATCCGATCATTCCGCTCGACCTGTTCAAGGACGCACAACTCGTCACGCTGTTCACGCTCGGCATGCTGTCCGGCTTCGTGATGTTCTCGCTGATTTTCTTCGCGCCGCTGCTGCTGCAGGGCGGCTTCGGTTTGTCGCCGCAACAGGCCGGGCTGCTCGCCACGCCGATCGCCGCGTGCATTGCGCTCGGCAGCGTGCTCAACACGCGCATCGTGATTCACATGAAGAAACCCACGCGGATTCTGTCGATCGGCTTTGCGCTGCTGCTGTTCGCGTCGATCGGGCTGGCCTTTGCCAATCCGGATACGCCCTACCTCTGGATCGAATTGCCGATGGCGGCGGTCGGTATCGGCCTGGGCTTCATTCTCAACAATCTGAATGTGTTCGGCCAGGAAATTGCCGGACGCGAACGTTTCGGCATTACGACCGCGTTGCTGCAATCCACCCGCATGGTGGGCGGCATGCTCGGTACGAGCATCGTCGCGACTGTCGTGCAGCATCATTACCGCGACGTCGTCACGCGTACGCTCAGCGTGCTCGGTGAGCCCGCCGCGACGCAATGGCAGCCGCGTTTCGTCGACCTGCGCATTCTGATCGACGACGCCTCGCGCCTGAAGCTGATCGCCGACATGAAGCCGTCAGGGCTCAATACGCTCGCGCTGATCGACACCGCGCGCGACGCGCTCGTGCAGTCGATTCATATCGGCGTCTGGCTCACGGCCGTCGCGGCGCTGGCGGCCGCCTTGCTGGTGCAACGCATTTCGCATGTGGTGTTCCGCAAGAGCTGATCGTCAACGCGGCGCGAGGCGCGGCACGATTGCTGCTGGCGCCGGCAGCACGCTTCGGGTGTCGCCAAGGTTTAACAGTAGGGCCGCCGAAACGCACCTATAGTAGAAGCTCTTTCAAATCCTCAGAAGGAGCGCACGATGAAAGCGCGCACGTATCGGGCCGCAACCGCAGGGATTCTGTTCGCCGCGTTGCTGCCACTTTCGGCGGCCAACGCGCAACTCGGCAATCTGCTTCAACAGGGCAACTCGGGCGGTTCGTCCGGTGGTGGACTCGGCAGTCTTGGCGGCCTCGGCGGCGCGCTGTCGGGTCAATCCGTGACCTCGGGCAGTACCGGCAACGTCGCCGGTGTGCTGCAGTTCTGTATCAAGAACAACTACCTCAGCGGCGACGGCGCGTCGTCGGTTAAAGACTCGCTGATGAGCAAACTGCCGGGCGGCTCGTCCACTTCGGACAGCGGCTATACCCAGGGCGCCAAAGGCATTCTCAGCAGCGGCAGCGGTCAGCAGGTGGATCTGAGCGGCGGCGGCCTGAAGGAACAGGTCACCAAACAGGTTTGCGACAAAATTCTCGCCCAGGGGAAATCCCTGCTTTAAGCCGGTCGCGAACGGCGGCCCCGGCTCGTGTCGCCCGCCAGGCTTGCCTGCGCGGGCGTCGGGCTGATCTCACGGCTCAATTGTCAAATACCCTCATGGGATCGAAATACGGTCAACGTAATCGGGATGGCTAACGTTTCTGGAGAACGCACGTAACCTTCGTGCTTATCTTGGGGAGCTACGAAATGAATAAGCCGTTCCTGATTCTCGCGCTGAGTGCCGCCTTCGCATCCTCCACCGCGTTCGCGCAAGCCAGCGCGCCGATGGCGGCGTCCGCCATGTCGTCGGGCGCCGTGAGCGCCACCTGTAAAGACGGAACCTCTTACTCGGGCGCCACGATGAAGGGCGCCTGCCGTGGTCACGGCGGCGTCGACAAGAAAGCGGCTTCCAAGATGAGCGCCCCGGCAGCGGCAGCAGCACCCGCCGCCTCGGCACCGGCGGCAGCACCGAAGCCGATGGCCGCGATGTCGTCCAGCGCACCGGCGGCAGGTGGCGGCCCCGGCAAGGTGTGGGTCAATACCAGCACCAAGGTGTACCACTGCTCCGGCGACAAGTACTACGGTAAGACGAAGCAAGGCTCGTACATGTCCGAAGCCGACGCCAAGGCGAAGGGCTACCACGCGGATCACGGCAAGGCTTGCCAGTAATCGCCATCGGCTAGTCACGCGAGCATCAGCACGACGAAAAACGCCGCCGGTTCGAACCGGCGGCGTTTTTTCATTGCGTCGACATCGACTACGCCGACACAGGCACAGGCCGCTCCGACAGCAGCGGCCCGGCTTTACCGATCAGCGCACGAGGCACGGGCGCTTGTTGTCGAACTTCCAGTTCGGAATCAGATACTGCATCGCGACGCCGTCGTCGCGCGCGCCGAGACCATGCTGCTGATACAGCGCGTGCGCCTTGTCGAGCTCATCCATATCCAGCTCGACGCCCAGACCCGGCGTCTGCGGCACCTTGACCTTGCCGCCGACGATCTGCAACGGATCGCGCGTCAGACGTTGCCCGTCCTGCCAGATCCAGTGCGTGTCGATCGCGGTGATCTTGCCGGGCGCCGCGGCCGCCACCTGCGTGAACATGGCCAGCGAAATGTCGAAGTGGTTGTTCGAATGCGAGCCCCACGTGAGGCCCCATTCGTTGCACATCTGCGCGACGCGCACCGAACCCTGCATGGTCCAGAAATGCGGATCGGCCAGCGGAATATCCACCGATTGCAACTGGATCGCGTGGCCCATCTGACGCCAGTCGGTGGCAATCATGTTGGTCGCCGTCGGCAAGCCGGTCGCGCGACGGAATTCGGCCATCACCTCGCGGCCCGAATAGCCGTTTTCCGCGCCGCACGGATCTTCCGCGTAAGCCAGCACGTCGTGTTGATCGCGGCACAGGCGCACCGCTTCCGCCAGCGACCACGCGCCGTTCGGATCGAGCGTCACGCGCGCGTTCGGGAAGCGTTCGGCAAGCGCGGTGACCGCTTCGATTTCAGCGTCGCCGGGCAGCACGCCGCCTTTCAGCTTGAAGTCGTTGAAACCATAACGCGCCTGCGCGGCCTCGGCGAGCCGCACCACCGCCTCGGGGGTCATGGCCTGTTCGGTACGCACGCGCTCCCAGTCGTCGCGCCCGTCGGCGCCGCTCGCATACGGCAGATCGGTTTGATTGCGGTCGCCGATGTAGAACAGATAGCCGAGCATTTCCACTTCGTCGCGTTGCTGGCCTTCGCCGAGCAGCGCCGCGACCGGTACGCCGAGATGCTGGCCGAGCAGATCGAGCAACGCGGCTTCGAGCGCGGTGACCGCGTGAATGGTGGTGCGCAGATCGAAGGTCTGCAAGCCGCGGCCGCCTGCGTCGCGATCGGCGAATTGCGTGCGCGCCTTGTTCAGGATCGCTTGCAAATTGCCGATCGACTGGCCGATCACGAACGGCCGGGCGTCGTCGATGGTCTTGCGGATGCTCTCGCCGCCCGGCACTTCGCCGACGCCCATGTGCCCCGCGCTGTCCCGCAGAATCACGATGTTGCGCGTGAAGAATGGGCCATGCGCGCCGCTCAGATTCATCAGCATGCTGTCGCGACCGGCGACGGGCACGACGCGCAGTTCCGTGACGGTCGGCGTCGCGTTCGATTGAGTGGGTTGCGTGGACATGATCTCGAGCCTGGTAAGTGAGTGAGTTAGTGAGCCGGCGAGTGAACGGCGTAGCGCGCAATAGCGGTAGCGCTCGCGTTAGACACAGCCGGCGGACAAAAGGAAGAAGTAGCGTGACCCATGACGAACATCGCGAGCGATCAGTGTAGTCAGTGCGCGTTGCGATGCACCGGCTCCGCCAGCACGTCGCGATTCACGCGCCGGTCGCGGGTCAGGAAGCCCGCCGCCGCCGCAACCAGCGACGCCACGCCGAGGCCGTACAGACCGCCGGTAATCGAACCGGTGTGCTGCTGCAGATAACCGAACGTGGCCGGCGCGAAGAAGCCGCCGAGGTTGCCCACGGAGTTGATCAACGCGATCACCGCGGCCGCCACGCGGGCATCCAGATAGCCCTGCGGAATCGGCCAGAACAGCGAAGCCGCCGCCTTGAAACCGATCGCCGAAAAACAGATCGCCACGAACGACAGCACCGGATTGCCCGACGTCGACGCAAACAGCCCGCACGCCGCGATCACCAGCGCCACCGCGAGCCACGCCTGCTGGAAGCGCCATTTCGCCGACAGCACCGCGAAGCAGTACATGGCGACCATGGCGATCAGCCACGGAATCGCGTTGAGCATGCCGACCTGAAAATCGGAGAGGCCGCCCATCTTGCGGATGATGGTCGGCAGCCAGAACGTCGCGGCGTAGATGGTCAACTGAATCGCGAAGTACAGGAAGCAGAACAGCAGAATCTGCGGGTCCTTCAGCAGCTTCATGGCAGGCAGATGCGCGCCGCCGTGCGCCTCGCGTTCGGCCTGCTCCGTGGCGATCGACGTTTCGAGCACGCTGCGCTCTTCGGCCGTGAGCCAGGACGCGTCGCGAATGCGCGACTTCAGCAACACCCAGCTCACGCCGCACAGCACGATCGAGAAGCCGCCTTCGACGAGGAACATCCACTGCCAGCCGTGCAGGCCGAAGCCGCGAATCGACAGCAGGCTGCCGGTGATCGGGCCCGACAACACCGAGGCGAGCGCGGAGCCGGCAAGAAAAACCGCCACGGCTTTGCCGCGATCTTTCTGCGGCAGCCATTGGGTGAAATAAAACACCACGCCGGGAAAGAAGCCCGCCTCGGCAACGCCGAGCAGAAAGCGCAGCACGTAGAACGACGTGTCGTTCCAGACGAACGCCATGGCCGCCGCCACCAATCCCCACGTGCCCATGATGCGGGTGAGCCACGCGCGCGCGCCGTACTTCTGCATCAGCACGTTCGATGGCACTTCGAACAACGCATAGCCGATGAAAAACAACCCGCTGCCCAGACCATAAGCCGCCGCGCCGATGCCCAGGTCCGTCTGCATGTGCGAATTGACGAAGCCGATGTTCACGCGGTCGATGTAGTTCGCGATGAACATGATCAGGAACAGCGGCAATACGTGCCGTTTGACTTTGGAAACCGCGGATTCGAGCGGATCGGCGGCCGGGGCAAGAGCAGAGGTCAAGGTTGTCTCCAGTATCGGCCACTCGGGTGGCCTGATCGAACACAACGCGGCGCATTCGGGCAGCAATGCAGAGTGCGGGAAACGCGTGATATGTTGTCTGACGACAGTCTACATGGAGAGGCCGAACGATTCCAATGCGGTGTTTACCCTTGTCCGCTTAAGGCGCCATCCAGCAGGGATTTATCACGGATTACGCCGACTTGTCTGTAGTTCGTTCGTCGTTGAATCAAGACGTCTGATGACAATAATATGATGTATCTCCGGCCATGGGCAGATTAAGATCTCGGTCGCGGGATCGTCCGTGCCGCCGAGCGGCGCTATGATGGCCGGGCAGAACCGTCGTACGACCTCTCGCGCACGCAACGCGCGCATTTTCAGCCGATTTGCCGACAAGCCACAGAAATGAGCAGCCTAACTGAGAAGGTGGTGGCCACCCTTTCCGACGAAATCCGCCGCGGCGCGTTGCGACCGGGCGACCGCATTCCCACCGAAGTCGCCATGATGAAGCAGCTCAGCGTGAGCCGCTCCGTGGTCCGCGAGGCGATCTCGCGCCTGCAGGCCGCGAGGGTGGTCGAGACACGGCACGGCATCGGCACCTTCGTGCTCGCGCCCGCGTCGGAAGAACGGCTGCAATTACCCACCGCCGATCTCTCCAGCATGCTGGACGTGATGGCGATCATCGAATTCCGGATCGACGTCGAAGCCGCGTCGGCCGCGCTCGCCGCTGCACGGCGCACCGACCAGCATCTGAAGCAGATGCACGCCGCGCTGACACGCTTCGAGTCGGAACTCGAACGCGGCAGCACCGACACCGTGGCGCACGACATCGAGTTTCATTTGCAGATTGCGCGTGCCAGCGGCAACCGCTATTTCTTCGACGTGCTCAGCCAGTTAGGCCGCTCGGTGAGTCCGCGGACTCGACTCGGCACCGCCGAGATCGCGGAGCTCGACCATATCGAGCATTTGCGCAACGTGCTGGCCGAGCATCAGATGATCCACCGCGCGATCGAACGGCAGGACGCGGACGACGCGCGCGCCGCCATGCGCATGCATCTGAGCAACAGCCGCGAACGACTGCGTCGGGCGCATGACGCCTCGTTGCCGCGCTGAGCGTTCGCCGTCTGAGCGCACGACAATAACGCCCGTCATCATGCGCGCGTCGACGTGTTATTCACTACGCATCAATTGGTCCAGCTTGCTTTCCGCATAGCCAAGCTTTCAATTTCAAACAGAAGCGGATTCGCTTCTCAATTCGTTAAATCTAAAAACTCGACCGCACGCTAACCTTCTTGTCGCGCGAGCGCGAGGGCAAGCTCGCGCGTATTTTCCGAAAAACTTCCGCAAAACCAAAAATGATAACCAGTAAATTTGGAATCGCCGTCGTGGCGGCGGCGGCGTTCGCGGCCGTCGCGCCTGCTTACGCGGCGTTGGGCAGCGCGCCGACGTATCCGGTGACGGCCAGCAGCACCAACGCGGGCGCGGCCAGTCCGGGCGGCGCCGCAGTCGCGCGCTTCGCGGCGAGCGCCAACGCAGCAACGCCGGCTTATACGGTCAGCCAGACGACGCTGCCGTCCGGCACGGTGGTCAACGAGTACATCACGGCGGGGAACACCGTGTTCGCGTTGAGCTGGCAAGGTCCGACCATGCCGCCGTTGAAGACGCTGCTCGCCACTTACTTCCCGACTTACGTTCAGGCACTCACCGACGCGCACGACACGCAAGGCGGCGGCTACGGCGCCGCAGTCGTGCGCCAGACGGGGCTGGTCGTGGAGACGGGCGGGCACATGGGCTCCTTCGTGGGCCGTGCCTATTTGCCGCAAGCGCTGCCGCAAGGCCTGAGCGCTGACGACATCAAGTAAATCAACAGCAATCAATCGAGAGAATACAAGTGCGCAAAATCGCATGGATTATTGCCGCGGCGCTCGGCCTGAGTCTGGCCGCCTGCGGTGGGGGTGGTGGCGGTAGCAGCGGCAACACGGCGACCAATTCGTCGACCTCGGGTAGCAGTTCGAACCCGCCTTCGAGCGGCACGACCAATGGCCCCTCGAACCCGCCGTCGAACAGTTCGGCGCCCAACGTGCTCGCAGCCGACGCGTCCGCCGTGCCGACCGCGGTCGGGCCCGGCAACACGATGGCGGTGACGGTCACCGGCACGGGCATTCACAACCAGCCGATGGTCAGCATCAAGCTCTGCACGCCCGGGACGAACGCCACCGGCAACTGCGTGACGATTCCGAACGTGCTGGTCGACACGGGTTCGTACGGGCTGCGCCTCGTGCGTTCCGCGATTCCCGATGCGACCTTCAACACGTTCGGCACCGAAACGGCCAGCAGCCTGCCGCTCGCCGAATGCGCATTGTTCGGCAGCGGTTATACGTGGGGCACGGTGCATACCGCCGACCTCGCGCTGTCCGGTGAGGTCGCCTCGACGCTGCCGATCCAGGTGATCGGCGACCCGGCGCTGACGACGGCCGCGCCGTCCGAATGCCAGGTGGGCCGTCTGATGTCGACCGCCGCCAATGTCGGCGCGAACGGCATTCTCGGCATCGGCGTAAGCCCGACGGACTGCGGTTCGGCGTGCGCCATCGCGCCGCTGACGACGCACTACTACACCAACGCGGGCACCGCCACCACGGTACCGGTGAGCGGCCAGGTCGCCAATCCGGTCTCGTACTTCGCGCAGGACAACAACGGCTTGATTCTGGAGATGGCGCAGGTGTCCGATAGCGGTAGCGCGTCGGCTCAGGGCACGCTCGTGTTCGGCATCGACACGCAGGCCAACAATACGTTGGCCGGCACGAGCGCGACGTTGATCAGGACGGATATCAACAGCAACTTCACGTCGACTTATAACGGCACGACGTTGGCCAGCACGTTCTTCGATTCCGGTTCGACGGTGATGTTCTTCCCGGATACGACGATCGCTCACGACTTCCTGAGCGGCTACTTCACGCCCACGGCGACGGTGGGCCGCACGACGACGCTGAGCTCGACCAGTCCGGCCAACGCGACGCTGGGCTTCAACATCGCCAATGGGTTGACGTTGAGCGCGTCGGGCAACAACGCGTTCAACAACATCGGCATCTCCATGGCCGGCCAGTTCGACTTCGGTCTGCCGTTCTTTTACGGGCGGCACGTGTTCTACGGCATCTCCGGTCGCTCGTCGACGGGCGGCGGCGCGGGGCCGTACGTGGCGTACACGTCGAGCTGAAAGGCGTGAGGTTTGGCCTGCAACGCTTGCGATGTCTGAAACCCTCGCAGCACTGAAACCGACCCGGCCCGCGTGCCGGGTTTTTTCATGATCGCGTCCCTCAAGCTATTCGTTTTTGTGCCGTTAGGGTTGTGGGGGCGTGGACTACCTGAACTGAACGCTCGCCTCTTCACCACACGAAAAATGACCATGAAGAACACACTCGACCGCCGCGTGGCAGCCATGCTGACCACGTTGTGCCTGAGCGCCTGCGCGCATAACCCGGTGCAACCGGCGGCAGCCACACCGGGCGCAACGCCCGGCCCGCAAACCGGCGCGGCCACCAACCTGGCCGCAACGTTGCCGCCGGACGTGCTGGTCGCCTGCCAGCGCAGCGCGGCGGAAACGACGGCGGGTCATCTGGACGACGCGGCCAGACTTACCAGCCAATGTCTTACGTCGCACAGCCTGCCGGTCGCGGTACGCGCGCTATTGCTGCAACAGTTGGCGTTTCTCGATATGGCGCGTCACGACGATCGCGGCGCGCTCGACGCGCAGCTCGCCGCCTTGGACCTCACGCCGAAACCCAGCGACGCTCAGCTGATCGTGCTTGCGCATCTGTATCAAACCAATCATCGCAACGAGGAGAGCCTCGCGACGCTCACGCCGCTCGACGCGCCGCATGTGATCGATCCGGCGCTTCGCGCGTCCTACTATCTGGAAGTGGGCGCAGCATTGGCAGCGTTGGGGCGGCACCAGGATGCGCTCGACGCGTTCGGCAAAGGGATCGCGGCCAACCCGTACCTCGCGGAGCCTTATCGCAAACGCGCGGCCGAGCGTGAAGCATCCGGCGACGCAGCGGGCGCTCGGGCCGACTACCAGCAATTCGCCGGCTGGGCGCTAGACGCGCAGATCGACGCGCCGACGCGCGCCAAGCTGGCCTCGCTCGGTATCGATCCCGCCGAGCAACGGCGTCATCCGTTCGGTAGCGTCAATCCTTTGCACGACATGCTGGCCGGACTCCTCGAACAAAGCCGCCAGCAGCTCAAATCAGCCACCACGACCGCGGCGAAGGCCGAGGCGTATAGCAGTATTTCCGCCTTCACGGACAATTTGGGCGAGCATGCCGAAGCGCTCACGGCGATCGACAAAGCCATCGCGCTCGCCCCGGACAACATCGACTACCGACAGTCGAAGGTCACGACGCTGCTTTCGTCGAATCGCGCCGACGACGCGCTGAAGGAAGCCGCGCCGCTGCGCCGGCAAGCTCACGCAGAAGCCGCGGCCGCGGCCGCGCCGTTCACTATCTATCAGAAATACGGCGAGGTCTCGGGCACGGCCGCGATGGCCTACATCCAGCAAGGCCGATGGTCCGAAGCGATCGACGCACTGACCGATCGCGCGAAGGGCGCGGACGCCGACGATCGGGACTACATGGCGACGATGTATCTCTACGTGCGCGCGAAAAGCGCGGGCGCGGCGCCGGCCAGCCCGTACTTCGACGACTATATCCGGCGCACCGCGCCGACGGCCAACGCCACGTATCGCCGCGGACTTCTGCTGTACATGCAGGGCAAGCTTCCGATCGACGTGGTGTACAGCCAGGTCACCTCGCTCGGCAATCCCGTGCAGATTCAGAACGGACTCGCCGAGACCTGGTTCGTCGCCGCGGCCTATGAGCGCTACGTGAAGCACGACGACGCGGCGGCACACGCGTATGTCGGTCGTTTGAACGACCTCCAGCCGTACGGCACCATGGAGTGGACGATGGCACGGCGAGGCGGCGCGTGAGCGCGATAGCCGCGCCGCGGCTTTCTTTACTGCATGCGCTGCTGGCGTCGCTCACGTTGAGCGCGGCGGCCTTGACGGCCGCCGTCGCGCCGGTGCGTGCCAGCGCGACGCAAGCGCCCGCGCCGGACGCCGCACGTCTACCGCGCCCCTTCCCGGTCTTGCCGGTCCTGCCGTTCAGCGATCCGACCACGGCGTGCGCGCTGCGCTTCGGCGCCAGCCAGGAATGGGCGGCCTCGCCGCTTGCCAAGCCCGCGCAACTGCTCGCGTCGTGCGGCACGGAAGCGGCGGCCGGCAACCTCGACGCGCGCGCCATCTATGGCCAGATGATGCTGTTCGGCTACGCGATGCCGCCGTCCGACACCGGCCTCGCGATGCTGCAGCAGAGCGCTGCGGACGGCTCGCGCAGCGCCCAACGCGTGGTCGGCTCGCTCTACCGCGACGGCACGCGCGTGCCGAAAGACTACGCCGCCGCGCGGCGCTGGCTGACGCTCTCGGCGGACCAGGGAGACGGCCTAGCGGCCGAGTTGCTCGGCCTGATGGACTACACCGGCCAAGGCGGCGCGGTCGACTACGCCTCGGCCTACGGCGAGTTCGTGCGGGCCGCGAACCACGGCTCGTCGCACAGCGCTTCCAACGCAGGGCAAATCCTGTTCGACGGCCGGGCCGGTGTGCCGCGCGACGTCGCGGGCGGCGTCACGTGGTTCATTCAGGGCGCAACACGCGGCGATGCCGACGGCGCGTTCCTGCTCGGCATGGCGCTGTTGCGCGGCACCGGTCTGAAGCGGGATGTTCAGAACGCGGCGGGCTGGATCAACATCGCTGCGACGCGCGGCCATCTCGAGGCGCACGCGGTGTTGGCCGATATGTATGTGGCCGGCGCAGGCGTGCCGCGCGACGAGAAAAAAGGCTTTGCGCTGATGGCGTACGCGGCGAGCCGCGGTTCGGTCTACGCGCAGCGCCGGCTCGGCGAACTGTACGCGGGCGGCACCGGCACGGCGCGCCACCTGGCGCTGGCGCGGACATGGCATCGCAAGGCCGCGCTGGAAGGCGATGCGACGGCGCGCTTCCAGTTGGCCGTCGAGTACCGGCTGGGCATCGGCGGGCCGAAGGATCTCGACGCCGCCATCGGCTGGATGCGCGGCGCGGCGCAGGCCGGCCTCGCGGCGGCGCAAAACGATCTCGGCACCATGCTGCAGCGTGGCGAAGGCGAACCGCGCAATCTCGACGAAGCGAGGCAGTGGTATCAGCGCGCCTCCGACCAGGGACTCGGCATTGCCGCGTTCAACCTGGCGTCGCTCGCCGACGCCGGGCTCGGCATGCCGAAAGATCCGGCGCTCGCGTTCCGGCTCGCCCATACCGGCGCCGAGCGCGGCGATCCGCAAGCCACGCTGATGATCGGCCGGATGCTGTTCACCGGCGACGGCGTGCCGGTCGACAAGGCCCAAGCGCTGGTCTGGTATCGCAAGGCCGCGGATCTCGGCAACGTCGACGGAGCGCGTCAGGCTGGCTGGCAATACATGTACGGCGTCGGCGTGCCGCGCGACGCGGTGCTCGGTCAGCGCTATCTGGAATCGGCCGCGCGGGCCGGCAATGCCCAGGCGCAGACCATCCTGGGTTTGTATCTGCTGGAGCGTCAGGCGGATGGGGGCAAGGACGCGAACCACGACGCGGCCGAAACCGACGGCAAGGCGTGGCTCGTCAAGGCGGTCGCGCAAAACTTCGCGCCGGCCTATACCGCGATGGGCACGGTCTACTCGAAGGGCCAAGGCATGCCGCCGGATCAGCCGACCGCGATCAAATGGTTCACGCGCGGCGCCGAATCGAACGATCTCGCCTCGCAACGCGTGCTGTGCCTCGCCTATGCGAACGGCACCGGCGTGGCGCGCAATCCCGAGTTGGCGCAGCGCTGGTGCCGCGCCGCCGCGCAGGCCGGCGATCTGTTCGCGATGCGCCGCCTCGCCGTCGGCATTGCGGACACGACGCCGGAGCGCGATAGCAGTTACTGGCAGTGGCGTATCGCGAGTCGCGGCGACGCGGTCTATCAGTCGATGCTGGGCGACTCGTACGATCTGGGCCGCGGCGTCCCCGCCGACTTCAATGCAGCGGTCTACTGGTTCCGCCTCGCGGCGGAGCAAGGCAATGTCTCGGCGCAGAGTTCGCTGGCGTGGCATCTGTTCACCGGGCTCGGCAGCGAGCGCAATGACCGGGAGGCGCTGGCGTGGGCCAACCGGGCCGCCGACACCGGCTCGGCTGCCGCCATGGCGATGGTCGGCGAAGCCTATCTGCGCGGCTGGGGCGTCCCGGCGGACGTCGGCGTTGCGCGCGGCTGGCTTGAAAAAGCCGCAGCGGCCGGCTCCGGCGAGGCCGCCAGCGATCTCGCGAATCTGTATGAGATCGGCAACGGCGTGCCGCGCAATGATGCATTGGCGCTCGGTTGGCATCGCAAAGCCGCAGCGCTCGGATCCAACGCGGGAAGCATCGCGCTTGCGCTGCGCGCGGAGGCCGCGGGGGACGTGCACGCGCTCGATGGCCGCTCGATGCAGTGGCTCGCCGTTGCCGCCGATCCGGGTGCGATGGGTACCACCAGCGGTTCGCACGCGTCCGCCTCGAACGACGCGACCGAATCCGGCCTGGCTTCGTGGGCGGCCCTGTCGTCCTTGAACGAAGCCCTGCAGGGCGACACGTTGCGGCAGTACGAGATCGGCATGCGCTATCTGTTGGGCGACGGCGTCATGCGCGACACGGCGCTCGGCGACGCGTGGCTTCAGCGTGCTCAGGCCGGCTTCGCGGCCGAGCCCCATCACGCCATGTATGCCGATGCGGTCCGTACCGTCGAACAACGCGTCAGCGGGGCACTGAGCGCCGACGAGCGGGAGCGGGCGCGGCGGGTGGCCGTCAATCTGCTGGCAACGGTGCCGTCGCGCGCGGTCGGGACGGGGGCATATCGAAGCTGAGCGAAACCGGCGAGCGTTTTGCGTTCGACGCCCGGCGAGTCCGCGCTCTGCAGGCGTTTGCGCTGCCTGCTGCCTGCTGCCTGCCGCCTCGACGGCGGCGCGCCAGCGAAATCCCGTAGCTAGGTTGATTCAAACGCGCGCGGTGGCACCCTTGCGATTCAATCCCGGCGTAACGTGACGGAGACGCCCATGACCGACGATCCATTCCTGCACACGCACGACGACGACCTCGTCCGTTTCGACGCGCACGGCGCCGCGCCGCTGCCGGCGTCGAACGATCAGGGCCAGGTCGAGCATGCAGGCGCGCGAATCTGGTACGCGTCTTACGGCGCGGGTGTCCCGGTGATTCTGCTGCACGGCGGCCTCGGCCATGGCGGCAATTGGGGCTATCAGATTCCGGCGCTGCTCGGCGCGGGGTACCGCGTCGTGGTCATCGACAGCCGCGGGCACGGCCGCAGCACCCGCGACGTGCAGCCGTACCGCTACGAATCGATGGCGTCCGACGTGCTGGCCGTGATGGACCGCCTGCAACTCGAACGGGCCGCGCTGGCCGGCTGGAGCGACGGCGCATGCGTCGCGCTGGTACTGGCCGGCACGGCGCCCGAACGCGTAGCGGGCGTGTTCTTCTTCGGCTGCAACATGGATCCGGGCGGCACCCTGCCGTTCGTGCCGACACCGCTGATCGACCGTTGCTTCAGCCGGCATCGCAAGGACTACGCGCAGCTATCGGCGACGCCCGACGAGTTCGACGCATTCGTCGGCGCGGTCAGCGAGATGATGCGCACGCAACCCAACTACAGTGCGGACGATCTGGCCCGGATCCGCGTGCCGGTTACCGTCGTGCAGAGCGAACACGACGAGTTCATCAAGCCGGAACACGCCGACTACCTCGCGCGCACGATTCCCGGTGCCGCGTTGATCGCGCTGCCCGGCGTGAGCCATTTCGCGCCGCTGCAAAGACCGGGGCAATTCAATCGCGTGCTGCTGGGTTTTCTGAACCGTGTGCTGCCCTGAATCCGCACGCGATGCCTCGAAATTAGGCAGCGCGGCGAACCGGCTGTTATTCGTGTCGCCCTCAAGCCCGAAAATTTCACGATGTGGCATGACCGCTTGCTTCGTAAAAAATCGTGGTGCGTGGCACAAATTCGCCATTTCGCAATGTCGCCCCGCATTGCACATCGCAAAATGATTGTCGCAAGTATTTATTTTTAAACGATATTTTTTGTTAGAGCGGCCCATCCCAGAACGGCTTGCGCCACGATCCGCTGACGTAGACTCTTTTACAAGAGCCGGCGCTTCATGCAGTCGTGGCAAGTTGGACGGGACGATCGGGCAATTGGAAGGTCCCCCGCCTCGCGCACGAAACCGCACCGGCACAGCGGTTTTTAAATGGCAATTGGGAGACTAAAAATGAAAGGCTTTCGCTTTGGCTCGACCCAGGGAGCGTTCTACATTTTGCCGGGACAGGATGGTTGGGAAGCAACGTACGGCAACGAGACGCTCGGTGAATTCAACAGCCCGCAACAGGCGGCCGACGACCTCGCGCGCGGTCTGATCTGCCCGCATCTATCCGAAGGCGACGACACCTCGTCGCTCGAAATTCCAGAGAAGCTCAGCGATTGGGAAATCGTTCACGTGTGAGGGCCGGTATGACGGCTGCTCACGTGGAAGTAAAAACGACGATGGCGCTCGAGAGCGCCATCGTCGTGCTTGCTGCTTGCTTCCGTGCGGTTTGCGCAGGTTTTGCCGCTGCCCTGGCTAGCGCACCGACTGCTTTATGCCACCGCGTCCACGATCTTGTTCAGCGTGGCGCTCGGGCGCATGGCCTTGCTCGTCAGTTCGACGTTCGGACGGTAGTAACCGCCGATTTCCACTGCCTTGCCTTGCGCCGCGGCCAGTTCTTCGATGATCTTCGCTTCGTTGTCGGCCATGGCCTGCGCCACGCCGGCGAACTGCGCCTGCAACGCCGCGTCTTCGGTTTGCGCCGCGAGCGCTTCCGCCCAGTACATGGCCAGGTAGAAGTGGCTGCCGCGGTTGTCGATACCGCCTACCTTGCGCGCCGGCGACTTGTCGTTGTCGAGGAACTTGCCGGTTGCCTGATCCAGCGTCTTGGCCAGCACTTGCGCCTTCGGGTTGTGATACGCATTGGCCAGATGTTCGAGCGAAGCCGCCAACGCCAGGAATTCACCCAGCGAGTCCCAACGCAGGAAGCCTTCTTCGACCAGTTGCTGAACGTGCTTCGGCGCCGAACCGCCCGCGCCCGTTTCGAACAGACCGCCGCCTTCCATCAGCGGGACGATCGACAACATCTTCGCGCTGGTGCCCAGTTCCATGATCGGGAACAGGTCGGTCAGGTAGTCGCGCAGCACGTTGCCAGTGACCGAGATCGTGTCCTTGCCGGCGCGGATGCGGTCCAGCGAGAACTGCGTTGCCTCGACCGGCGTCATGACGCGAATGTCCAGACCCGTGGTGTCGTGGTTCTTCAGGTATTGCTCGACCTTCCTGATGATCTGGGCGTCGTGCGCACGCGCCGCGTCCAGCCAGAAGATGGCCGGCGTACCGGTCGCGCGGGCGCGGTTGACCGCCAGCTTGACCCAGTCCTGCACCGGCGCGTCTTTGGTCTGGCACATACGCCAGATGTCGCCGGCTTCCACCGGTTGTTCGATCAGCACCGAGCCGGCTGCGTCGGTCACGCGGACCACGCCGTTCGCCGGGATCTGGAACGTCTTGTCGTGTGAGCCGTATTCTTCAGCAGCTTGCGCCATCAGGCCGACGTTCGGCACCGTCCCCATGGTGACCGGATCGAACGCGCCGTGCTTCTTGCAATCCTCGATCACCGCCTGATACACGCCCGCATAGCAGCGGTCGGGAATCACGGCCTTGGCGTCGTGCAGCTTGCCGTCGGTGCCCCACATCTTGCCCGACTCGCGAATCATGGCCGGCATGGACGCGTCGACGATCACGTCGCTCGGCACGTGCAGGCTGGTGATGCCCTTGTCCGAATTGACCATGGCCAGTTGCGGGCGCGCTTCGTATTGCGCCTTCATGTCGGCTTCGATTGCTTCGACGGTTGCCGCCGGCAGGTCTTTCAGACGCGCGTACAGGTCGCCGATACCGTTGTTCGGGTTGAAGCCGGCTTGCGCCAGCGCCTCGGCGTGTTTGGTCAGCACGTCGTTGTAGAACACCGACACCACCTGACCGAAGATGATCGGATCCGACACCTTCATCATGGTGGCTTTCAGGTGCACCGAGAACAGCACGCCCTTGGCCTTCGCGTCGGCGATTTCCGCTTCGATGAAGCTGCGCAGCGCGTTCTTGCTCAACACCGAAGCGTCGATAATCTCGCCCGCCTGCACGGTGGTCTTTTCTTTCAGGACCGTCTTCGTGCCGTCTGCGGCCGTCAGTTCGATCTTCACGGCGCCGGCCGCTGCGATCAGCGCCGATTTTTCGCTGCCGTAGAAATCGCCGCCGCTCATGTGCGCGACGTGCGACTTCGAGTCCGAGGTCCACGCGCCCATCTTGTGCGGATGCTTGCGAGCGTAGTTCTTGACCGACAGCGGCGCGCGGCGGTCCGAATTGCCTTCGCGCAGCACCGGGTTCACGGCGCTGCCCTTGATCTTGTCGTAGCGTGCCTTGACGTCTTTTTCAGCGTCGGTCGTGGCGACGTCGGGGTAAGCCGGCAGTTTGAAACCCTGATCGCGCAGTTCGGTGATCGCGGCCTTCAGTTGCGGCACCGACGCGCTGATGTTCGGCAGCTTGATGATGTTCGCTTCCGGACGCGTGGTGAGTCCACCCAGTTCCGCCAGATCGTCGGAACCCTTCTGTTCCGCGCTCAGGTAGTCCGGAAAGGCAGCAATGATCCGGCCGGCAAGCGAGATATCGCGCGTTTCAACGATCACGTCGGACGAGCGCGTGAACGCCTTGACGATCGGCAGCAGCGAGTAGGTCGCCAGTGCGGGGGCTTCGTCGGTCAGGGTGTAGATGATCTTCGGCGGTGTGGACATGTTCGAGGCTTTGCTAGGTGAAGTGATAGACAGAGCGTTTGGTAGCGCTGAGCCGGCGAGGTTGCGACGAAGCGGCAAAAACGCCGCGCGTTGGCACGGCACTACTTTTTACGGCCCGACCGTGAGTATATGCGTGTTTTCCTCTACTCGCTGTTAAACAAACATGTCGCGCAACCCGACTCGATGGGGTCGAGCCCCGCCAGATAAGGCTTTGAGGCCAATGCCCTAGGTCTTAAGACAGATGTCTTATAGATGACTCGCCGCCTTTCAAAAACATTTGTTAATGCGAATCAGATGCATTAACATTCGCGCACTCACTTTTTCACCAGTCGTTTAACCGTCACTCGCTCGCAAGATGCCGTTACGCACCGTTTCGGTGCTCAGCGGTGGCAGCCTGTCCAACTCGAACAATATGCAGACTCTTTCTATCGCCGGGCGTCCGGCGTTCGTGCGCGGCCCGCGCCGCGCTCCGTCGCTGCTTAGCGTCGGACTCCTGGTTAGCGTGGGCTTGACGCTCTCCACCCTGTCATCGAGCGGATGGGCGCAAGCCGCCGCGGCCAGCGACGCCGCCGCCACCTTGCCGGCCGTGAAGGTTTCGGCATCGAAAGACACCACCATGGCGCAGGCCGACACCGTCAGCGCCGGCGCGCTGGGTTCGCGCAAGCAGGTGGACACGCCGTTCTCGACCCACGTCGTGACGAGCGACGAAGCGCAGGACCTGTTCGCGACCACCGCCAACGACCTGTTCAAGTACGACCCGGCGGTGTCGATCAGCAGCGACAACGCGCTCGCCGAAAACTCCATGTTCAACGTGCGCGGCATGCCGATCGACACGCTGAACGGCATCAAGGTGGACGGCCAGTCGTTTCCCTCGTGGGACACCGACCTCTCGCTGGAACCGTTCGAGCAGGTCGAACTGCTCAAGGGTCTGTCCGGCTTCATGTACGGCTTCGGCTCGCCGGGCGGCATCGTCAACTACGTGCTGAAGCGGCCGACCGACACGCCGTACCGCAGCATCACAGTCGGCTACAAATCGGCCGGCGTGTTCACCGAGGCCGTGGATCTGGGCGGCCGCTTCGGCAACGACAACCGTTTCGGCTACCGCCTGAACCTCGTCAACGAAGACGGCAACACCGCCGAACCGAACGGCCACGTGCGCCGCCAGGTGGCGTCGCTGGCACTGGACTTCCGCATCACGCCGGACCTGACCTGGACCGCCGACGCGTTCTACCAGAAGCGCAAAACCAACGGCACGCTGTTCGGCCTCGGGATCGGCGCGGGCGGCATTCCGGACGCGAGCAAGATCGATATTGCCGGCTTGACGCAGCCGCAGAACTACTACCAGACCGAGATGGCGTCGTTCGGTACGGGCCTCGATTACCGTCTGTCGGAGAACTGGCACGCGAGCCTGAAGTACCGCTTCGCCAAGGAGAACCGCACCAATTCGGACAGTTTCCTGTATGTCACCGACACGGCCGGCAACTACTCGAACACGCTCTATGCGGCGATGACGCGCTACTTCTATCAGAACGTCGACGCGATGGTGCAGGGCCAGTTCAACACCGGTAGCATCAAGCACGACGTGGTGGTCGGCGCGGGTTTCCAGACGCAAACCAGCGAGTACAGCAACAGCACCGGCTGGAACATGGGCTACGCGCTCGGCACCGGCAATCTGTACAACACCACCCTGCTGACCAATAGCGAAGTCAGCATCGGCTCGGACCTGTATCGTCAGCAGCGCACCACGCAGGCCGCGGTCTATGCGAGCGATACGGTGCAATTCACGTCGCGCCTGTCGGCGCTGGTCGGCGTGCGTTACACGCAGTATCGCCAGAACGTCTACGACACGACCGCCGCCATCACGTCGCAATACAGCGCGAGTCCGGTCGCACCGACCTTCGCGCTGATGTTCAAGACCGACCCGTACTCGACGCTGTACACGAGCTACGTCGAATCGCTGGAACAGGGTGGCGCGGCCGGCAATACGAATCTGAACTACCCGGCAACCTACGGCCCGATGCGTAGCAAGCAGTATGAACTCGGCTTCAAGACGGATCACGCCAGATGGGGTGCCAATGTCGCGCTGTTCCGCGTCGACCAGGGCTACAACTACACGAACACCAGCAACTACTTCGTGCAGAACGGCACCAAACGCTACACCGGTGTCGACGCCAGCGGCTGGCTCGCGCTGACGAACGAATGGCGCGTGATGGGCGGCGTGATGTGGCTCGACACGAAGGCCGTGGACGTGGACGATCCGAAGATCGACGGCAAGCGTGTGTATGGCGCGCCGCGCTTCACCGTAACGGGCCGCATCGAGTACAACCCGGCGTATCTGCGTCCGCTGACGCTGGCGTTCGGCGGCAAATACGTGGGCAACGAAGCCGTTGACGCCGCCAACTCGCAGTTCGTGCCGTCGTACGTCACTTACGATCTGAGCGGCCGCTACGAGACGAAAATCGCCGGCCAGGACGTGACGTTCCGCGCGGGCATCAACAACCTGCTCAACCGTCGCTACTGGACTACTGCATGGGGTTCGTTCGTGTCGCCTTCGCCGACGCGCACCGCTGTCGCTAGCGCGACGTTGCTGTTCTAAAGCGCGACGTGTAATCGGGACGCCTGAGCCGGTCTGGCCTAACCAGCCTTGGGCGCCCCGAGCATCGCCGGAATGCCGGCCACCAGCGCGTCGATCGCGCAGCGCGTCTTCAACGCCAGATACCGGCTCTTCGGCCATACCGCGTGAATCTCCTGCGCGGGGCGGAAACAATTCTCCATCACCGTCACCAGTTCGCCCTTGCCGGCATGACGCGCCAGCAACCAGCTCGGCAACCACGCCAGCCCAAAACCCGCGACCGCTGCGTCGACGATCCCCTGCATGTCGTCGAAACCCAATTGCGGCTGCACCTGCGCACGACGCACCTGCCCGTCGACGTCGACCACGTCCCACGGCGTCGGCATGCCGCCGCGCAAGTACGCGATCACCGCGTGGCCGCGTAATTCGTCCACGTTGCGCGGCGTGCCGTGCCGCGCCAGATAGGCCGGCGCCGCGCCGATGCTCGCGTATTGCATGCCCAGCTTGCGGGCCGCGAGACTCACGCTGTCGGCAAGGGGCCCAACCCGCACGACCAGATCGAAACCCTCCTCCACCACGTCGACGAAGCGATCGCTAATCGAAATATCGATCCTCAATTGCGGATGGCGGCGCGCAAGTTCGAGCAGCACCGGCGCTGCGCAGTGATGGCCGAAACACTGCGGCACGCTAACCCGCAGACGCCCTTTCGGCTCACGCCGCCCCGAATCCAGATCGGCTTCGGCGGCCTCCAGTTCGGCGAGCGCGCGCACGCAGCGGTCGTAGTAAGCCTGCCCGTCTTCGGTGAGGCTTTGACTGCGCGTGGTCCGGTTGATCAACCGCACGCCGAGCCGTTTTTCGAGCCGCACGATCACCTTGCCGACCGCCGAACGCGTGAGGTCCAGGCGTTCGGCCGCCAACGCGAAACTGCCCGTTTCGACGACGCGCACGAACGTCGTCACACCATCGAGGATGTCGCTCATTTCTTTACCTTATTGGTTCCTCACACGACGCATTTCTAGGATTTAAACGCGTCAATCGGGACATGAATTCCCCCTATATTACCGATTCCACGGCGGCCACGCCCGTCGACTATCGAGGTGAAATTTCATGTCCACGCATTCCAACGCGCCGCCACGGCCCGACCCACGAACGCTCCAATCCGCCGAACCCACCGCGCTACGATCCCTCGGCTTCTTTTCGATCCGCAAGAACACCTTGGCGCTCGGCGCGGTCTGCCTCGCCTCGCTCATGTTCGGCCTGGAAATCTCCAGCGTGCCGGTGATCCTGCCCACGCTCGAACGGATGCTGCATGGCGACTTCAAAGGCATGCAGTGGATCATGAATGCCTACACGCTTGCGGTCACGACCGTGCTGATGGCGACCGGCACGCTGGCGGACCGCTTTGGACGGCGACGGATTTTCGTCATCGGTATCGCCTTGTTTGGCGTCACCTCGCTGATCTGCGGTCTCGCGGAAAGCGTGCCGACGCTGATCGCCGCGCGCCTGCTGCAAGGCGCGAGCGGCGGTGCGATGCTGATCTGCCAGGTGGCCGTGCTGTCGCATCAATTCAGCGACGGTCCCGAGCGCGCCCGCGCATTCAGCGCGTGGGGGATCATCTTCGGTATCGGGCTTGGCTTTGGGCCGATCATCGGCGGGATGATCGTGGCGGTGTCGAGCTGGCAATGGGTCTTCTGGGTCCATGCGGTGCTCGCCGTCGTCACGTTGATGCTGGTGTTCGGCGGCGTGCAGGAATCGCGCGATCCGCACGCGCATACGCTCGACGTTGCCGGCATCGTCACGCTATCGCTCGCGGTGTTCGGTCTCGTGTACTTCATCACGCAGGTGTCGGAACTCGGGCTCGCGAGTCCGCGCGCGATCTTCGTTCTCGTGGCGACGGCGCTCGCCTTCGCGGCGTTCTTTTGCGCGGAGCGCTTCAGCACGCGGCCCATGTTCGATTTTTCGGTGTTCCGCATCCCGCAGTTTTCCGGCGCGCTGATGGGCTCGGCAGGCATGAATTTCAGCTTCTGGCCGTTCATGATCTATCTGCCGATCTACTTCCAGATCGGACTCGGCTACGACAGCGTGAGCGCCGGTCTGGCGTTACTCGCCTACACGCTGCCCACGTTGCTGTTTCCGCCGCTCGGCGAACGCCTGGCGTTGCGCTACGGTTCGGGCATTGCGATACCGGCGGGTCTGCTGACCATCGCCGTCGGATTCATGCTGATGAAGCTCGGCGGCAGCGTCGCGCATCCGGACGTGTGGAGCATGTTGCCCGGCTGCGTGCTGGCCGGCGCGGGCCTCGGCCTCACCAACACGCCCGTCACCAATACGACGACCGCCGCGGTTCCGCCCGAGCGTGCCGGCATGGCGTCCGGCATCGACATGAGCGCGCGCATGATCACACTCGCGATCAACATTGCGTTGATGGGCGCGATTCTGGTGGGCGGCATTCTGTTCGAATTGAAAACGCGACTGCCTGGCGCCGTGCTCGATATGGCGTCGCTCGGCCGTGTCGCCGAAAAAATCGCGGCGGGCAATGTCGATGCGGTCCGAACCGGCATTCCGGGATTGGCGCAAATCGACCCGGCCGGCGGCATCGTGCATGACGCGTTGATGCAGGGTTTCGGCTGGGTGATGCTGTATGGCGGCATCGGCGTGGCGATACTCGCCGTGCTCAGTTTTGTGATCTCGGGACGCGCGTCGAGGAAGTTGGCTTAACGCGCGGTTTTATCGACGACGCGCGCGCCCGCTGCAATACGCGTGACCCGTCACGCCGCGATTGCATGCCTCGAGACTGTCGGCGCAATGTTGCTCGGCGTCGCGCACCATGACGTGAACCCGCGTCTGCGAAACGTCGAGCGCGCGGGCCGTGTGTTGCAGCGTTTCCTCGTGCAGGCGCACCATTTCGAATGCCGCCCGGCTGCGCGGCGGCAATTGTTCGAGCGCGTTGTAGACGTGCCGCAGTGTGTCGCGCGCGAGTAGTGTCGCTTCGGGCGAAGGCTCGGGCGAGGCTACGTGCAGACCGTCGTTCTGGTCGGCGTGATAACTGTCTTCCAGACTCTGGCGACGCAAGGCGTCGATCGACGCATTGCGCACCATGCGGGTCACGTAAGCCACCGGCTGACGCACGGCGCCCTGATCGCGGAACTCGACGAGCTTGATGAAGACGTCGTGCACCACGTCTTCGGCGACGCTCGCGCAACCCACGACACCAAGCGCCAGATCGACGAGCATCGGCCGGTTGTCCATCAGGACGTCGAGCAGGGCGCCCTTTTCCCAATCGACCTGGCGGTGACGACTGCGCGTGCGTTGCGCCCCCGGCGGACAGACGACGCCGGCACTTCGCGCCGACACAGGTATCGCTGTTGAAGACTCCCGCCCGACGAGCACCTCAGCCATACATTCGCTCCGCTTTCTAAAAGGAAGGGCGCCAATTTATCGCAAACGCGAATGATTCTCAATATACATTTGGAATGGACTCCCGGGCGCGATAGTTGGCCGCAGGGAACTAGTCGAGCTCCTCGTGATGCGAAGGGTGACCATGCCTCGTCGAGCCTCGCGAGCAAAGCGACTTGAATCTGGTAAAACTGATGCCTGCGCCCAGGCTCGCGCCACGGTCGGCGCGCGTTGACTTACCAACTTGCTGGAGTCGTTCGATGCCCCACGCTTATCTGCAGGTGATCGCCCATTATTTCGCCAAACCCGGCAACGGCGACGCGCTGATCGCGCCGCTGACCGAGCTTGCCGCGGCCACCCGCGCCGAGCCCAGGAATCTCTACTACGAATTTTTCCGCTCGCCGCTGAATCCGGACCACTTCGTGATCCTCGAGCAATACAGCGATGCCGATGGCCTCGCCGTCCATCGCGAGACCGAACACTTTCAACGCCTTGGCTTCGGCACCATCATTCCGCTGCTCGACCGGCGCGAGGTATCGAGCCACATGGTGCCGGGAGACGCGGCATGACCCACGCCTTCCGCTTTCAGACCGTGCCGACGCTGGTCGTCGAGTACGGTGCGGCGCGCCGCCTCGGCGCTTTGTTGCGCGCGCAATTCCCTTCGCTGGCGCGCGTGTGCGTGGTGACGGACGGGTTTCTTCACGCGAGCGGCCTGCTGGATCCGGCGCTGGCCGATCTCGCCGCCCACGACTGGAACGCCACCGTGATCCACGACGTGATCGCCGATCCGCCCGAACATATCGTGCTCGAAGCGACGTCGCGGGCGCGCATTGCGGGCGCCGAACTCGTGCTGGGGCTCGGTGGCGGATCGTCGATGGACGTCGCGAAGCTGATCGCCGTGCTGGCGCCACAAAGACAGCAGGAGCTCAGCGAGATGTACGGCGTCAATAAAGTGACCGCGTCGCGCCTGCCGCTCGTGCAGATGCCGACGACCGCGGGCACCGGCTCCGAAGTCACCGCGGTGTCGATCGTGACGGTCGGCGAGGCGAAGAAAATGGGCGTAGTCGCGCCGCAACTGATCGCGGATCTGGCGATTCTCGACGCGGAACTCACGCTCGGGCTGCCCGTCGCGGCGACGGCGGCAACTGGTGTCGATGCGATGGTGCATGCGATCGAGGCGTACACGTCCGCGCATCTGAAGAATCCTGTCTCCGACCTGCTCGCGGTGAAAGCGCTGGATCTGCTGTCGCGCAACCTGCTACCTGCCTGCGAAGACGGCCACAACCGTCAGGCACGCGAGGCGATGCTGCTGGGTGCGACCTTCGCGGGTCAGGCGTTCGCCAACTCGCCAGTGGCCGCGGTGCATGCGCTCGCGTATCCGATCGGCGGCATTTATCACGTGCCGCATGGTCTTTCGAATGCGCTCGTACTACCGCACGTGCTGCGCTTCAATGCCGCGGCCGCTGCGCCGTTGTATGCGGAGCTCGCCGACGTCGTCGTGCCCGGCGTGACGGGCAGTGACGAGAGCAAGACTCAGGCGTTGATTCAACGGCTCGAACAGATGATCGCGGCGACCGCGATTCCGGCTCGGCTGCGCGACGTCGGCATCGAGATCAGCGGGCTCGAACGGATGGCGAGCGACGCAATGTTGCAGACGCGGCTGCTGGTGAACAATCCCCGGCCGGTTAGCGAGGCCGATGCACTGGCGATTTATGCGGCTGCGTTTTGAGTGGTGTTTTCGGGCGCTTTACTTTTGATGGGGCGGGCGGCGGCACGATTGCGTCGTGGCCTGGTCGTTCGGGCCGTTCTGATGGTTTCACGCCGTTACGGGGCGCTCGGGACGTTACGTAGCTCGCATCGGAACATGACCTCGGGAACAGGATGAAATTTGCGTTTTTATCGACATAAATTCTAATTTTGTGTCGCACTCGCGCTTATATTTTATCAAATTAGTTGAATCGAGCCATAAGCCACAATTGGCGTGCAACTTGCAATGATGACTCCACCATTAGTCGTTCAACGGGGACATCATGCGCAAATTCGCCGGTCGGACAGCCATCGCTGTCGCGACGTCAACGTTACTCGCCCTCTATGGTTGTGGATCGACGATTAGCCCCGGCGGTACGAGCGGGCTAGGCGGCGGTGGGTTGGGGGGGACTTCGGGGAGCGGGACTTCTGGAGGGGGGACATCCGGAGGTGGGACTTCGGGGGGTAGCTCGGGTACTTCGGGCACTTCCGGCACCTCGGGTACTTCCGGTACTTCCGGTACTTCGGGCACCTCGGGTACTTCCGGTACTTCGGGCACCTCGGGTACTTCGGGCACCTCGGGTACTTCGGGCACCTCGGGTACTTCGGGTACTTCGGGTACTTCGGGTACTTCCGGCACTTCCGGCACTTCCGGCACTTCGGGTACTTCGGGTACTTCGGGTACTTCGGGTACTTCGGGTACTTCGGGTACTTCGGGTACTTCGGGTACTTCCGGCACCTCGGGCACTTCCGGCACCTCGGGCACTTCGGGCACTTCGGGCACTTCGGGCACTTCGGGCACTTCGGGCACTTCGGGCACTTCGGGCACTTCGGGCACTTCGGGCACTTCGGGCACTTCAGGTACTTCGGGTACTTCGGGTACTTCGGGTACTTCGGGTACTTCGGGTACTTCGGGTACTTCGGGTACTTCGGGTACTTCGGGCACCTCGGGCACCTCGGGCACCTCGGGCACCTCGGGCACTTCGGGCACTTCGGGCACTTCGGGCACTTCGGGCACCTCGGGTACTTCGGGTACTTCGTCCACCCCGCTCGGCAACATCATTACCCAAGGCGGCAACCTGATCACCGCTGTGGGCACGACCGTGGCCGACACCGGCAGCAAGGTCACCGGCACGTCGATCCCCGGTGTCGACAGCGGAACGACCACCAATCTCGGCAACGCCCTCACCGATCTCGGCAACGGCGTGAAGGTGCTCGGCAACGGCACGGCCGCAGGTCTCGGCACCGTAGGCAGCGCCGCCAATCCAGTCGGCCCGACGCTCACCTCCACCTCCGGCGTGGTCTCCAACACCGGCGCCGCGGTGACCGCCGTCGGCGGCGTGGTGTCGAGTCTCGGCAGCGGTCCGCTGTCGCCGCTCTCGCCGGTGACGTCCGCGCTCGGCGGCGTCGTCGGCGATCTGGGCAAGGGCGTCACGTCCGTCGGCTCGGGATTGAACACCGCGCTCTCCAGCGCGCCCGTGCAGCAACTGGAGACGCAACTCAGTTCGGCGATCAACCCGATCACGCTGACCGTTTCAAACACGACGCAGACGCTCGGCAATACCACCGGTCTCGGCTCACCGCTCAACAACCTGCTTGGCACGCTGGGCAACGGACTCGACGCGGCCGGCATCAAAGTATCGGGCGCCACCGGCGATCAGGTCGGCAAGGACATCGGCGGCGTGGTGAGCCAGTTGGGCAAAACCGTCACGAGTACGGGCGGCCTGTTCACCGGCGCGACCACCAATCCGCTCGCACCGATCACGGGCCTGCTCGGGCCGCTCGGCGGGCTCGGCGGCATCGGCGGTGTGGGCGGCGGATCGATCTCGATTCCGCCGTTGACCGGGTTGATCGGCAATCTGGGATCGCTGGGCGGTGTCGGCGGTTCAGGCGGCGCGGGCGGTGCCGGCGGTCTGTTGGCGCCGATCACGGGTCTGCTCGGCAAGGTCGGCTCGCTCGGCGGCACTACCGGCGCGGGCGGTCCGCTTACCCCGGTCGTCAGCCTGGTCGGTTCGTTGACGGTCAACGTGACGGGCGGCGTCAGCACGTCGCAAGGCGGTGCCGCGGCCAATCCGGTGACGGGGCTGATCGGCGGCCTCACAGGAGGTACCGCAAGCGGTTCGGGTAGCAGCAGTTCGTCAAACAAGAACCCGCTTGCACCGGTGACGAATCTGGTCGGCGGATTACTCGGCGGTGTCACGGCAGGCAAGTAGAGGACCGTGTGAAGCGCCGCGCCACGAAAGAGTACTTCGGGCGCCGCGCTTCGGCGGCGAGCTTCGACGTAGTACTTGAATCAGCGATTCGATCCGGTAGTCGAGGTAGTGCTTCGAGGCAGTACTTCTCGGTACTTAAAGGCAACACCTCGACGCAGCTCTTCGAAACAGCACTACAAAGCACCACCCTTGACAAGCTCTCAAACCAGCAATTCAACTCGGCGACCGGGCCTCAAAAAAACCAACAACCCGGCCACCTCCAATGTCATGACTACGAGGATGACATGAACTCAACCTTCCATACCGTAACGCACCTCCACGATGCCCGACCGAGAACCGCGACACCGTTCTCCGTCGGCCTGCTCGGCATCGCCGCCGGCCTGCTCACGCTCTGGTTCCTGCGCGACAGCACGGCGCTCGATGGCGCAGCCCGCAGCACAGTCGCCTGTCTGGCGATCATCGCGACCATCGCCACCTACGAACTGTTCGTCGCGCGCGTCTACCTGCGCCCGAGCGCCGGCCTGACGAGCCGCGCGGTGCGCCCGCTGAGTCTCGCGCGCGTAACGGCGCGTCTCGCCGCGCTCACCTCGGTCTACGCAGGCATCGGCATGCTCTACTGGCTGCTGCCCGAGTATCACGGCGCGTTCTACAACCCGTTCTGGTCGCTGATCCGCACGCTCGCGCCGTACGTTGTCGTCGTGGCGCCGTTCTACTTCGCGTGGATGGACCGCCATCAGCGCGAAACCGACGACGCGTATCTGCTGTGGGCGCGTCTGCTGTTTCGCGGCGAGCGTCCGGCGAACTGGCGCCCTGTGCGCGAAATGCTGGCCGGCTGGATGGTGAAAGCGTTCTTTCTACCGCTGATGATCGTCTACCTGTCCACCAACGCAGATCACCTCAACGCGTCGCTGACGATCGCACTGAACGCACCCTTCTCGCTCGCGACGTTCCGCTTCATGTACGACCTGTCGTTCGCGATGGATCTGATGTTCGGCACGGTGGGCTACCTCTGCACGCTGCGCATACTCGACAGTCACGTGCGCAGCGCGGAGCCGACCGCCCTCGGCTGGCTCGTCGCGTTGATCTGCTATCAGCCGTTCTGGTCGCTGATCTCGAACCAGTACATCCATTACGAAGGTTCGATGTTCTGGGACAACTGGCTCATTTCCGTGCCGGTACTGCGCGTGATCTGGGGCACCGTCATCATTGCGCTGCTGACGTGCTACGCGCTCGCCACGATCTCGTTCGGCTTGAGGTTCTCGAACCTGACCAATCGCGGCATCGTCACGTCGGGGCCTTACCGGTTCACGAAACATCCCGCCTACATTGCGAAGAACCTGTCGTACTGGATGGTCGCCGTGCCGTTCATCGAACCGCTGGGCTGGCGGGTCGCGCTCACGCATTGTTTCGCGCTCGCGGCGGTCAACATGCTGTATTTCCTGCGCGCGAAGACCGAAGAGCGGCACCTGATGAACGATCCCGACTACCGGGCCTACGCCGAATGGATCGCGAAGCATGGGTTGTTCGCGAGACTCTCGCGCGTGTTCAACTAGGTATCAGATATCGGCACGCGGCTCGGCGCAAAACAAACGGCGGTCGATAGCTATACCGGCTATCGGCTATCGGCTATCGGCTATCGACTATCGACTATCGGATATCGACCGGCACACGGCATCACAACCGTCGCGTCAGCACATCGGCCAACACCGCTTGCGGTCGCGAGAACAGCGACCCTTGCAACAGCGCTTGCGGCCAACGCGTCAACCACTGCAACTGCGCTTCGGTATCGACGCCGTTCACCACCACCTGTACATCGAGTGCATGCAGCAGATCCATCAGCGCGGTCATCACCAGATTCGCACGTGAATCGCGCGGCACCGTGGCCAGCAAATCGCGTGCAAGGGTGACGGTGTCGACGTCGAGTGCACCGAGCAGCGCCAGCGACGACGCGCCGTTACCCCACTTGCCCAGCGAAATGCCGGCGCCCGCGTCGCGCAGACCGGCGGTCAGCGTCCGCAACGACAGGAGTTTCGCCGCTTCGGCGCTATCCGTCACTTCGATATCGAGCAGATGCACAGGCACGTCATATAACGCAGCCACACGCACGAGATCTTCCGCGAACGAACCGAGTATCGCCACTTGTGCGGGCACCGTGATCGCAACCGGCCGCAGCGGCAAGCGCGCGGCGAGACAGTCACGCAATTCACGGCATACGCCGTCCACCACGAAGCGCGCCATTTCCAGCGCGAGCTGCGGGTGTTCGAGCGGCATCATGAAGATGCCGGGGAGCAACAAGCCGTAATCGGGATGCGTCCAGCGCACCTGCGCTTCGAGACGGGCCGGCCGGCCGCTCGCCGCTGTCGCGACACCCGGCGCACGATAAGCCCCTTGATACACGAGATGAAACTCGCCCGCTCGCAGTCCATCGCGAACCCGGCTTTCGAGTTCACTGAGACCCGACGACGGATCACGAGCCTCGTCCGCGTCATTCTGTGCGGCGCACGCAACACGCGCGATCGAAGTCGTTGCGTGTGAGAAGGGTTGTATGTAGTCGAGCGTGTGCATGGCGGATACGAAATGGATTGAACCTCGCCAATGAATGCACGGGTTATGCCAGGCACTATCGCAACAGCGGTATGAAACACGAACGACAACCGGAGAGCCTCGTTGTGTAAAGCTTCACGCCCGCGAAATGAAACCTCCCCACGCGCCTTTCAAGTTTCGACAACGCGCGTTTTGGCTCGCTTGTTACGTAGCATCACGCTTGACGTTACGCGAACCAGAGCGCCACGATGTTTGCGCGAGACGACAGCGAAAAATTGCCGGGAGCCAGTGAATCAGCACGCCGTGCAACATGACAGAAAGGAATTAAAGCAGAAACGTTTTCATTGCGATATATCAGCGCGAGATCGTTTGACCGAGCCATAAAGATTAACTAGTATCGGCTTCAGCGCAGCATGCGACGACCGCGACTCCTCCACATAGTCATTCAGACAGCCGATGCTACACATCCCTCTCTCCGACGCCGATTGGGCTCGCGTCCAGAGTCTGTTTCCCGAACTTCCCTCTGCGCGCGGGCGGCCTCGCCGCAGCGATCGGGAAATTCTCAACGCGATACTCTGGCTACATCAGCACAAGGAAAAATGGCACCGTCTTCCCGCCACGTTTCCTCCGCAACAGACCTGCTATCTCCGGTATATGACGTGGCGAAAATCCGGCGTGCTGGAGCAGGTTTACGAACGCCTTCCCGTTTGCGATGCGGAGCTTTCCATGTCGTGATTCCGCCGGGCTATTGATTCGGATACCGTAGCTGATTCATTTCGACGGCTGGCATTCAGCGCTCGTGCCGATTCACTCCGCACTGCAAGCGGCCTCTCTGTTGACCACGATCGAACAGCGTCGCATCCGCATTCAGCATGGCTGATTAATGCGTGAGATTCATCGCAAGCTATCGCCGCACAAACTCAAGCCGCCGTCGCCGACGCAGTCGGCGGACAATCCACCACCACTTTGATGTCAGGCGGCCCCGCGCGTGCGCAGGCCCGAGAGTGTCCGGAATTTGTCTCAGATTTCACAACAAACATTACCTGTTTTGGTGATTACTCCGCCCAGATCGCAAAACTACAATGCAATCACTGACTACGAACAACAACGTTCGTAGCGCGACAAAGACCCGAACTGGAGGTAGTTCATCATGAAATCGCTCATTCAAGCTGTCGTTATTGCCGCTGCGCTGGTCGCTCCCGTTGCTTCGTTTGCCCAGTCCAATCAGCCGGTGACTCGCGCTCAGGTGCGCTCGGAATTGATCCAACTGGAACAGGCCGGTTATCAACCGGGTCGCGCCGACCCGTATTACCCGGCTGACATTCAAGCCGCTCAGTCTCGCGTCGCCGAACAGAACGGCACCGCACAGGCGGCGCAATCGGGTTACGGTGGGGTGGTCAGCGGCTCGTCGCAAGGCGGCCATCCGGTGGCGCTGGATAAGGGTCCGAAGTCGATTTACTTCGGCCACTAAGCCCTAACGCCTAGCGCGCCTTCGAGGCTCGCGATGATTCAAACGAACTGGCCCGCGACCGAGTTTCCCCGATCGCGGGCCAGTTCAGTATTCGGTACCTCCGTCATCGGGCTCCCGATGACTTCGCCTGGATCCGTGCGGTCCGGGCGCTTTTTTCTCCGCGCGGTTATGTCACGCGCCGGTCATTCGCGCGCGATCAGGTCGCCCACCTGACCACGGCCGGTGACGAGACAGCTCGACAGGAAATTTTCGCCCTGGCTGCTGGCCCCGACGTCGCCGAAGCCTTTTTTCAGCGCGTTCGATTTGACCATCGCCGCGCCTTGATGACACGTAATGGTGCCGATCTCTCCGGCTTGCGCGCGCATCAACGCCCTATCCGCCATCAGATAGCCCAGCAACAACACCACGGCAATATAGAACGCTTGTCTCATGGTTCGTCTCCTCTTTGGAAGAGACTAACGCGAACCATGGATGCACGGTCCTAGGGGTTTCCCGATTGATGGGGTTTCAATGACCCAGATTAAATCAACCGATGCCGCCGCCTGACGAACTATGCGGCGCGGGTGAATCAGGTCTTATCCCTAGAAAACGCAGTTGCTGGAGACCGCGTTGCACGCGTCGCGTGTTCTGTTCGAATAGCAGATAAACCGCATAGGCATACACGTAGCAGAGCACCAGCATGCCCGCGAACACGAGCGCACCGTGTTCGTCGAAGGGAATGCGCCGCCCGACGCCCACCGCGGCGACAAACAGAATGAACGAGAAGTGCGTTAAATACAGCGAATACGAAAACCCGGAAAAGCGAATCGCAATGCGCGATAACAGCGCGGGCCGCAATCGCACGTTTTCCCAAAGTATGCAAAGCAGGAACACGAAACACGGTACGCCGACGATCCAGTCGTTGGCGAGCAGAAACAGGCGCGAGCACACCAGCGCGGCGAGCAGCACCGCGCCGCTGGCGAGCGTGAACCACGGCCAGCCGGTTCGTGCGCGACGCGCCGGAAAGCGCTGTTCCAGCACCACCAGCAACACGCCGAGCAGCCACAAACCGAAACCGCTCAACAGCGACGGAAACACGATCATCGTACCCACCGCGAACGCCGCGGCGGCGAATGCCCGAACGCCACGGCGCTGCCGCAACAGTAAAAAGCAGGCGGGAAACCACAGGTAGTACCAGAACTCGTTGGCAAGGCTCCAGAGCGGTCCGTTGGAGCCGTAAGTGCCGCACGCGAGCGTTTGCAGAAAGACGAGGTTGCAGGCGAAGGTCGCCTGCCCGAGATGCGACGCGACGTTGATCTGCTGATCGAACGTGCCCTCGGTGCCGAGATAAAACGGTCCACCCGTCAGCGCGATACCCATGCGATCCCAGAACAGCGTCAGCAGCAACGCCGGAATCAGCACGACCCACAGTCGCGACAGCCGCTCGGTCAGATAGCGCGGCCAGCTCCACGTCCCCGCCGCCGTCTGCCGCAACACCGAGCCGCCGACAAAGTAGCCGCTCAGCAGAAAGAACACAATCACCGCGGTGTGGCCGTAGTTACTGACGAAATAGAAAGCCTTGGCCGCCAGGCCGATGCCGGCATTCGCGTGGTAATCGGCGAACATCAGATTGCGCAGATGACTCACGCACACGGTGCCCGCCGCCGATGCGCGGATCAGGTCGAAGGTGTCGCAATGGGGTTTGCCGGAGGACGCCATATGAGCCGGAAGGGGACAAAAAGGTTGTCCGCCAAACTAAGGCTCATGGGCTTTTGATTCCGTACGTTCGCCCACACTGGGCGTGAAGCGTGGGCTCGCCCTGCTTCACAGGCCCGCTTCACAGGCCCGCTTTACAAACGCGCTTCGATCCGCGCGATCCGCGTTTCGATCGCGTTGCGCACCCTTGCATTCGACGGCACCAGCAGCAACGATGAAGCGATGATGTGATACACCCGGTTGCGCCGAACTTTGGACACCTTTTGCGGATCGAGCCACGCGTCGTTATCCACCAGCAGCAACAGCGTCTCCAACCCGATCAAAATCGGCCACAAACACGCGAGCCGCAAGCGCACGGAAAATGCGGGAATCGCCAGCGTGTAATCGAGCGCTTCACGGAAATGATCGAGCGACTTGCGCAGCAGCTCGACCATCAACGGCTTCGCGCGTGCGGAATTGGCGGGCAGTAGCAGATCTTGCGGGCTCAGGCCGTGTCGATCCAGCAGCGTCTGCGGCAGATAGCAGCGGCCGATCCGCAAATCCTTGCCGCAATCGCGCAGGACGTTGGTCAATTGCAGCGCCTTGCCGAAACGCACGCCGCGGCGCCCCATGGTCTCGGGCGCTTCTTTCAGCGTGCCCGGCATGTGCGCATAGGTCATCGTGGTCCAGAATTCGCCGACGCAGCCCGCCACCAGATACGTGTAGCGATCCAGGTCGTCGTAGTCGCGCAGCGCCGCGAGCTGGCCGGAGCGTTCGTCGGGGAAAGTGCGCAGATCGAATTCCATGCCCTCGGTGAGGGTCGCGACGATCCCGCGCACCGCCCGGCGATCGGACTCGCTCAATTGCGACAACACCTCGAGCGCGGGGCCGAGCGACTCGAGCAGGACTTTTTCATCCGACTGGGTCTGCTGACCCGCGACCTCGGCGGCCATGCGATGGAACAGCGTGCCGTCGTCGGTGGTGCCATTCACCTGATCACGCAGCGATAGCAGCAGCGCGAGGCGTTGTTCGGGCGAGATCAGCGACGTATCCGCGATCGTATCGGCCGCGCGCGCCAGCAGATACGCGAGGCCGATCGGATCGCGCATCCCGGTGGGCAGCACGCGCAGCGTGAGATAAAAGGAACGTGAAACGCCTTTCAGCAGCGGACCGAGAAGAAAGGCCCGGGTCGGATTCGACATGGATGGGATCAGGTCAGGATTGGCAAAAAGCGGGCAACGAACCAGTAAACAACCGGCAAAAAGCCGGCGCTGCCGAATTGTATACGGCGAAGCGCCCTCACCGCGCAGCGGCGAGCCCAACCCTGCGTTGCCTTGACCGGTCTGCCCGTCCTGCTCAGGCGTGTGCGGCCAGCCCCAACAGCTCGACCGCGTTCTGTTTGAGGATCAGCGGCCGAACCTCGTCCCTGAAACCGGCTCCGCTGAAATCTTCCAGCCAGCGGTCCGGCCGGATCAGCGGGAAGTCCGAGCCGAACAGCATCTTCCGTTTCAGCAGCGTGTTGGCGTGGTGGATCAGTTCGGGCGAAAAGTATTTCGGCGACCAGCCGGACAGATCGATATAAACATTGGGCTTGTGCAGCGCGATCGACAACGCCTGATCCTGCCAGGGCCAGGACGGGTGCGCGATCACGATCTTCATGTCGGGGAAATCCGCCGCGACGTCGTCGAGATGGATCGGCTCCGAGTACTTCAGGCGCAACCCGCCGCCGCCCCGCATACCCGAGCCCATGCCGGAATGGCCGCTGTGAAACACCGCCGTGAGCCGGTATTCGGCGATCAGCTCATAGAGTGGATAGGCGAGACGGTCGTTGGCGAAAAACGCCTGCATGGTGGGATGGAACTTGAAGCCGCGCACGCCGTATTGCTCTACCAGCTTGCGCGCCTCTCGCACGCCCATCTTGCCCTTGTGCGGATCGATACTCGCGAACGCGATCATGATGTCGCGGTTGTTCTGCGCGAATTCGGCGATCTCCTCGTTCGGAATGCGTCGGCGGCCCAGGTTCGCTTCGCAATCCACGGTGAACATCACGAAGCCGACGTTGCGTTCGCGATAGTGTTTGATGGTCTCGGGAATCGTCGGCCGCCGACCGAGTTTCAGCACGGTGCCGAAGTACCTGTCGGCGGCCTCGTCGAACTCCTTGCCGAACAGGTCCGGCGGCTGGCAGCAGGAGACTTCGGCGTGGACATGCATGTCGATCGCGACGAGTTGATCGGGTTTCATGGCGGCTTTTCCGTCGAGATGCTGCGCCTGCATCACGGCGTGCCGCGAGCGTTCGCGACGATCACCGCTGGATCGCGCTGCGCCGTGTCGTACATCGCATCGACCAAACCGGCCCGCTGCGTCAGCACCGCGCGTTGATTGATCGACCCTTTGTCGGTGATCTCGCCGAGATCGAGTGAAGGCGCAACCTCCATGAGCCGCAAACGCGCAATGGTAGTCGCGCCGCCGGTCGCCCCGCGATTGAGCGTGTCGAGCAGCGCGGCAAAGTGGGCGCGCACGGCGGGTGCGGCGACCACCTCGCGCGCGCTCGCATGCGCCGGCAAGTTCGCGAGCCGCCGGCAATCGTCGAGGCGCGGGAACAGCAGCAGGCCCACGTCGTCGCGATTCATACCGGCGACCACCACGTCCTGCACATAGGGCGCGCCTGCGGAAATCACACGGGCCCGCATTGGCCCGACGCTCACGAAGGTGCCCGAGCTCAGCTTGAAATCCTCGGCAATGCGGCCGTCGAACAGCAAGCCGAGTTCAGGCCGCGCCGGGTCGACAAACCGCAACGCGTCGCCGCTGCGGAAGTACCCTTCTTCGTCGAACGCGTTGTCCAGCTCGGCCGCGTCGGGGCGCCAATAACCGGTCATGACGTGCGGGCCGCGATAGCGTGCCTCGAGTTTGTCGCCGACCGGCGCGAGTTTCACCTCGCAGCCGGGCGCCGGCAGGCCGACATAGCCGGCACGCATGATCGGCCCCGTGGTGAACAGGCACGACGGCGACGTCTCGGTCATGCCGAGGCCGGCCATGATGCGAATGCGCTCGCCGCAGTACTGGTCGGTAACGCGTTCGAGCCGGTCCCACGCCGCTTGCGACAACCCCGCGCCCGAGAAGAAATACACCTTCACGCGCGAGAAAAACGTCTCGCGCAACTGACTGTCCTGCTCCAGCGCGATCGCCAGTTCCTCCCACCCTTTCGGCACGTTGAAGTAGATGGTCGGCGCGATCTCGCGCAGATTGCGCAACGTTTCCTCGAATTTGCCGTTGACCGGTTTGCCGTCGTCGATATAAAGCGTGCCGCCGTTGTAGAGTGCGATGCCGACGTTATGGCTGCCGCCGAACGTGTGATTCCAGGGCAGCCAATCCACCAGGACCGGCGGCTGGGTCGCGAACTCCGGAAAGGTTTCGAGCAGCATCTGCTGATTGCTGCACAGCATGCGGTGCGTGGTCGGCACCGCCTTCGGCAGTTTGGTCGAGCCCGACGTGAAGAGAAACTTGGCGATCGAATCCGGGCTCACGGTCGCGTGAACCGCGTCGACGGTGGTCGGCGTAACAGCCAGCAAATCGCTCAACGCGGTCACGCCACGCGTGGCTGCCGGCTCGCGCGGCGGCGTGGCGGCCACGATTTCCACGCCGGCCGGCACGACCGCTTCGATGGCGCGGGCAAACGTGTCGTATTGGCTCGCGAATACCAGACCCGGCGTCAGCAGTTCGATCGTATGGCGCAGCTTGCCGAAGTCGCCGGAAGCGAGCGCATACGCCGGCGAAATGGCCGCATACGGAATCCCGGCCCACATCGCGCCAAGCGCGAGTTGCAAATGCTCGAGGTCATTGCCCGACAGAATCGCGATGGGCCGTTCGGCCGAGAGATCGCGAGCGAGCAGTGCCTGACCGATCGCGCGAGCACTGCGCAACGCCTTCGCATAGCTCAGGCCGATCCATTCACCGTCGCTGCCGCGGCGCGCCGCCAGCCAACGTTCCGGATGCGCGTCGGCGCCACTCACGAGCCGCTCGGTCATCCGCTGCGGATGGGCGCCGAGCGCTTCGTCCGCGCGTAAATACCAGGTCTCGCCCTGCCGTTGCGTGCGCAACGATGGGGCGCCGATCACCGTCAACCGGTAGCGCGTCGGCGCACCGGGCGTGTTCGTTTGTGTCGGCTCGCTATGCAAAGCCTGTCTCCTGTTGCTGTCTGCGGTCGGTCAGCGTTCGCGCCAAACGCAAAGGTTTGGGCGCGCAGCGTGCGCGATCAGATCGGATAGTGGCGCGGCCCGGTTTGAATCGTGATCCAGCGCAGATCCGTGAATTCGGCAATCGACGCCTTGCTGCCGAAGCGGCCGTACCCGCTTTTCTTCACGCCGCCGAACGGCATCTGCGCTTCGTCGTGCACGGTCGGCCCGTTGATGTGGCAGATACCGGACTCGACACGTTTGGCGACGTGCCAGGCGCGCGATACATCGCGGCTGAAGACCGCGGCCGACAAGCCATAGTCGCTGTCGTTGGCCACCCGCAGCGCTTCCTCGTCGCCGTCCACGCGCTGCACCGTGACCACCGGGCCGAACGATTCCTCGGCGTACAGCTTCATGGCCGGCGTGATGCCGTCGACGATCACCGGTTGCAGGATCGCGCCGTCGACCGAGCAACCCACCGGCAGCGTCGCCCCTTGTTGCCGCGCGTCGTCGACCAAGGCAGCGATACGTTGCGCCGCCGCCGCGCTTTCGAGCACACCGAGCACGGAATCCGCCGCTGCGGGATCGCCCGCTTTCAGGCTGCGCGCTTTGGCCGCGAGTTTCTCGACCAGCGCATCGGCAATCTTGCGGTCGACGATCACGCGCTCCGTCGACATGCAAATCTGCCCCTGGTTGAAAAAGGCGCCGAACGCAATGGCGGCCACCGCCGCGTCCAGATCGGCGTCGTCGAGTACCAGCACGGGCGCCTTGCCGCCAAGTTCGAGCAAGGCCGGCTTCAGATGCTGCGCCGCGTGTTGCGCGACGATGCGTCCCACGCGCGTCGAGCCGGTGAAATTGACCCGCCGAACCGCCGGATGCGCGATCAGGCGTTCGACGATCGCCGGCGCGTCGCCGGCGTCATGCGTGATGACGTTCACCACGCCGTCGCCGAGACCCGCGTCCTGCAGCACGCCGCCAATCAGCCGATGCACACCCGGACAGCCTTCCGACGCCTTGAGCACGACTGTGTTGCCGCACGCAAGCGGCATGGCGATGGCGCGCGTGCCGAGAATGACGGGCGCGTTCCACGGCGCCATGCCGAGCACCACGCCGCACGGCTGGCGCACCGCCATGGCGAGACTGCCGGGCACATCCGACGGAATCACGTCGCCGTCGATCTGCGTGGTCATGGCGGCGGCTTCGCGCAGCATGTTGGCGGCCAGCATCACGTTGAAGCCGTACCAGTTCGGCATGGCGCCGGTCTCGGCCACGCCGGTTTCGATGAACTGCGCGGTGCGCGCGTCCATCAGATCGGCGGCTGCCAGCAGGCGTTTGCGGCGCTCGGTCGGCGCCAATGCCGACCATGCCGGAAACGCACGCGCGGCGGCTTCGACGGCCGCGTCGGCGTCGGCCACCGTGGCGGCGGCCGCGCGCGACGCAGTCCGGCCGCTCGCCGGATTGATCCGCTCGAAGGTCTTGCCATTCGCTGCGCCACGGCTCTCGCCGCCAATCAATAAAGTCACGTCCTGCATGTCTGTCGTCTCCTCGCTCGTCTCTCTTGCAGGCATTCGCCTGCGACCCAATGCGCCGCCTGGCGCGCGGCCGATCAGCGCTTGTAAGTCTGCAGACCCGGCTTGATCGCCTTGTCGTCGAGGAACTGCTTCAGACCCTGCTCGCGGCCACCTTCCGGATCGCGCAGTTGCGCCTGATCGAGCTTGGCGTACAGGTAGTCTTCGTTCTGATCCCACGTCAGTTCGCGGCAACGCTTGAAGCCGTGTTTGGCGGCCCGCAACACCACCGGATTCTTCTGCAGCAGCTTGCCGGCCAGCGTGCGCGTGGCGTCGAGCAGTTCGGCGCGCGGCACGCTTTTATTCACGAGGCCCATCTGCGCAGCTTCCTGACCCGTGAAGGTCTCGCCGGTCATGATGTAGTAGAGCGCCTGACGATGTCCGACCGTATCGGCCATCGCCTTGCTCACCAGGTTGCCCGGCGGAATGCCCCAGTTGATCTCGGACAGACCGAACACCGCTTCGTCGGCGGCGATCGCGAGATCGCACGCAACCAGCGGCGAAAAGCCCCCGCCGAAACACCAGCCGTTGACCATCGCGATGGTCGGCTTCGCATACATGCGCAGCAGTTGCCATTGCCAGCGGCAGGCATCGCGGCGAATCTTTTCCTGCAGGATCTCCGGGCCGGCGTCCACTTCACGGAAATACTCCTTCAGATCCATGCCGGCCGTCCACGCATCGCCTTCGCCGGTCAGCACCAGCACCTGCGCTTCGGCGTCGAGTTCGACGGCTTCGAGCACCTCGATCATTTCCTTGTTCAGCGTGGGGCTCATCGCGTTGCGCTTCTCGGGACGATTGAACGTGACCCACGCAATGCCTTCGACGACATCGACTTTGACGGTATTCCAACGGCCTTCGTAATTCATCTGCTTTCTCCGTGAACGTTGGCCGCGACGGCGGCCTGATGAACGCATTTAATATCAGGCTTCCTGATATGTAAAGTGGAATTTCGGCGGCTCGGTGCAAACCCTAGCGGCGGAATCCATCGCGAGGCACGCTAAGATGCGGGATAGACCGGATCTCCTGCCCTCATGAGCAAAAACCAAAATTCGCCTGTCGAGGCCGCCGCGCCGCGCACCCGCCGCACCAGCCTACGCCTTACCTATGTGATCGGCAGTCTCGACCGCATTCTTCGGCGTCGCATGACCGAAGCGCTCGCGCCGCTCGGTTTGACGCTCGCACAGTTCACGGCGCTTTCCGTGCTGGAAGCCAAGGGGCAAGCGTCCAACGCGCAGGTCGCCGAGCGCTCCTTCATCACACCGCAATCGGCCAATGAAGTGATGAACGCAATGGCGAGCCGCAACTGGATCAGTCGCGAGCCGGACCCGACCCACGGCCGTATCGTGCTGCTGCAACTGACCGACGAAGGACGCGCCGTGCTGCGCGAATGCGAGCAGGCCGTGAAGATCATCGAGAAGCAGATGATGGAAGGCATCGAACTCGACACGGCCGGCGCGCTGCAAACTCACCTCGAAACCTTCGTGCGAAATTTGCGCGGTTAAATTCTCCACGCCGTCAAATTGCTAGGTGTTTTCACCGAACGATTTGCGCTTGTGTTATCAGCCTACCTGATATTAAATCCATTCCACGATGCAGCGTGTGGAGACGCGCCTCATCGCGTCGAAACACAGGGACAGTCTCGCGGGCGTCGAACCGGCGCGCCGCGCGCTGCGTTATCCGCTGTGCGGTTCACGGGCATGCCATCGCACCCACGATGGTGATCTGAAGCTCGCGCCGCCAGGGCCATCCGGCAACCCCGATGGTGCGGCACCGGCACGTCTGCCAGGACTCGCGCCAGACCGGCCCTCGGCACGACAGCACGGAACCTGCCTTCCTCCCGCGAAACCGGCAAACCACACACTTTAATAAGGATCACTACGTGAAGCGAACCGGAACACTCACCTCGAACGAGAACGCCGCAGCCACGGCCACGGCACGCGAATCAGGCGCGTTCGTCACGCTCGGCCTGTGCTTCGCCATCGCGCTGCTGGAAGGACTCGACCTGCAATCGGTCGGCGTGGCGGCGCCGCGCATGGCGCACGAATTCGGCCTCTCGGTCGCGCAAATGGGACTCGCCTTCAGCGCCGGCACGCTCGGCTTGCTGCCCGGCGCGATGTTCGGCGGACGGCTGGCCGATCGCATCGGCCGCAAGCATGTGCTGGTGATGTCCGCCTGCCTGTTCGGCGTGCTCTCGATCATGACCGCGCTGGTCAGCGACTTCTCCACGCTGGTGATCGTGCGCGTGCTGACCGGCATCGGCCTGGGCGGTGCGCTGCCGAACCTGATCGCGTTGTCGTCGGAAGCGGTGGAGCCGCGCTCGCGCAGCACCGCCGTCAGCGTGATGTATTGCGGCATTCCGTTCGGCGGCGTGATCGCTTCGGTGATCGGCGTGCTGAGCGCGGGCGATACCGAATGGCGTCACATCTTTTACGTCGGCGGCGCGGGACCGTTGGTGCTGGTGCCGCTGCTGCTGATGTTCCTCGCCAATTCGAAAGCGTTCACGCTGGCTTCGCACGACGGCCGCGCGAAACCCGCGCCGGTTGGCGAAATCCTGTTCGGCGGCACGCGCGGCCTCTCGACGGTGCAGATCTGGGTCAGCTACTTCTGCACGCTGATCGTCCTCTATTTCCTGCTCAACTGGCTGCCCTCGTTGATGGCGGCCAGCGGTTTGACGCGTGCGCAGGTCGGCTACGTGCAGATCTTCTTCAACGTCGGCGGCGGCATCGGCGCGCTATGCATCGGCATGTTGATGGACCGCATGCGTTCAAGCGTCGTGGTGACCGGCATGTATGCCGGAATCATCGCCTCGCTCGCCGCGCTTTCCATGGCGCCGGGTTTCGGCGCGCTCGCCGCCTCCGCGTTTTTCGCCGGCATGTTCGTGATCGGCGGTCAATCCGTGCTGTATGCGCTGTCCGCTGCGTTCTATCCGACCGCCATGCGCGGTACCGGCGTAGGCGCGGCGGTGGCCGTGGGGCGCATCGGCTCGGTGGTCGGGCCGCTCGCCGCCGGCCAATTGCTGGCCATGGGCCGCAGTTCGTCGACCGTCATCGGCGCGAGCATTCCGGTCACGCTGATCGCGGCGGCCGCCGCCTTGCTGTTACTGCGGCGTCCGCGTGCCGACCACTGACCGGCACGTCGCACCAGAAGAATCAACCGCAACACACCCATAAATTCAATCGACGGTTTGGAGACACCCTTCATGCAAGCATCCGCACGCCTTCTACTTTGCGGCGCCCTGTGCGCGGCCAGCGGCGCCGCAGCGGCCCAATCGAGCGTGACGCTCTACGGCATCATCGACACCGGTATCGAGTACGTCTCGCACGCGAATGCCGCGGGCAAGGGCCTATTCCGCATGCCGTCGGTGACCGGCGAGTTGCCTTCGCGCTGGGGACTGCGCGGCAACGAAGATCTCGGCGGCGGCTATAGCGCGATATTCACCCTCGAGAGCGGCTTCAACGTGCGCAACGGCGAGCAGGGCCAGGGGGGCCGACTGTTCGGGCGCCAGGCGTTCGTCGGCATCAAGAGTCCGTATGGCACGGTCTCGTTCGGCCGCCAGTACACCATGACCTACCTTGCGCTGATGGGCGCGGACCTGATCGGCCCGGACATCTACGGACTCGGTTCGCTCGACGCCTACGTGCCGAATGCCCGCGCCGACAACTCGGTGACCTACCTCGGCAGCTATGCGGGCGTGACGCTCGGCGCCAACTACTCGTTCGGACGCGACTCCGCGGGCACCGGCAATTCGCCGGGTCAGGGCACCTGCACGGGTTCGGTGGCCGGGAACGCCACGCAATGCCGCGAGTGGTCCGTCATGCTGAAGTACGACACTCCTCTGTTCGGCGTCGCGGCGTCCTATGAAGAACAGCGCGGCGGCAGCGCCGCGGCGGCGAACTTCTTCGACGGCCTGGCGCCGACGCCCCTCACCAGCGCCGCCGACAAGGACGTCCGCACCCATGTGAGCGCCTACGCGAACCTCGGCCAGTTCAAGCTCGGAGCGGGCTGGCTCAACCGGCGCGTCGAACCCTCGGCGGTAACGATCGCCGACGTGCGCTCGAATCTGTTCTTCGTCGGCGCGGCGTACACCGTCACGCCCGCTTTCATCGTCGACGGCGAGGTCTATCACATCACCAATCGCGACCACGACACGCGCGCCACGATGGGCACGCTGCGCACCACCTATCTGCTGTCGAAGCGCACCGCTGTCTACGCGCAGGGCTCGTATCTGGCCAACAGCGCGAAAGCGGCCTACTCGGTCAGCGGCGGTGGCGGCGGCACGACACCCGCGCCGGGCACCGGCCAGACCGGCGTGATGGTCGGCCTTCGTCATTCGTTCTAGGAGCGCTCGCATGAAATGCACCTCTATCGCGCTCGCCGCTGCCGCGACGCTGAGCCTCGCCGCGTGCGGCGCCAACGACGTCGGCAGCACCGCCACGACCAGCGCCAGCAGCAGCGCATTGCCGCAACTCGGCGCCGCTACGTCGGCGACGCTGGCGGGCAACTGCGCGGCGCTCGCCGCGAAGCTCAGCTTCGCGAACACCGTCTTCACCTCCGTCACCGACGTCGCGGCCGGCACCCTTGCGGTGGCCGGCAAGCCGATCGCCGAACACTGTCTGGTCCAGGGCAGCATGAATCAGCGCGCGAGCAGCGTCGACGGCAACACGTATGCGATCGGCTTCGAGATGCGTTTGCCGCTCGCATGGAATGGCCGCTTTTTCTATCAGGCCAATGGCGGCCTTGACGGTAACGTGGTCACGGCCACCGGCGAGATCGGCGGCGGCGGGCCGAACACCGACGCCCTCAACATGGGTTTCGCGGTGATCAGCTCGGATTCGGGGCACAGCGCGGCGCAGAATCCGCTGTTCGGCCTCGACCCGCAGGCGCGCATCGACTACGGCTACAACGCCGTCGCCGTACTCACGCCGATGGCCAAGCAGGTGATCAAGCTCGCGTACGGCAAGGCGCCCGATCGCAGCTACTTCGACGGCTGCTCCAACGGCGGCCGCCATGCGCTCGTTGCGGCGGCGCGTTCGTCGGGCGATTACGACGGCATCATTGCCGGCGATCCGGGCTTCCATCTGCCGAAAGCGGCGATCGGCGAAATGTGGAGCGCGCAACAATTGGCGACCGTGGCGACCGCGACGACGGCAAACGGCCTGCCCGACATCACGACGGGCTTCACGGCCACGGAACGTCAGATGGTCGCGTCGAAAATACTGGCGAAGTGCGATGCGCTCGACGGTGTCGTCGACGGCCTCATCCAGGATATCAAGGCATGCCAGGCGAACTTCAGCCTCGCCAGCGACGTCCCCACCTGCAGCAACAACGTCCGCGACGGCACCTGTCTGACCGCCGCGCAAAAGACCGCGATCGGCAACCTGTTCTCCGGAGCGCGCAACAGCACCGGCACGGCCCTGTATGCGAGCTATCCCTACGACGCGGGCCTCGGCCCAGGCTGGTCGGCATGGAAGCAGGCGAATTCGATCACGCTCGACCCGGCCGCTGCGGCGTTCACGTTCACCACGCCGCCGCAAAGCGCCTCGGTGTTGAGCCAGTTGTCGGCGTACGCGCTGAACTTCAGCATGGACACCGACGCGCCCAAGATTTTCGCCACCAGCGGCGTGTATAGCGAGTCGGCCTGGTCGTTCATGACGCCGCCGGACGAAACCAACCTCAGCGCGCTGAAGCTGCGCGGCGCGAAACTGATGGTCTATCACGGCACCAGCGATCCGGTGTTTTCGTCGAACGACACGACCGACTGGTATCAACGGCTCGCCACGGCGAACGGCGGCGATGCGTCCAATTTCGCGCGTCTTTACACGATCGCCGGGATGAACCATTGCAGCGGCGGTCCGAGCACCGATCAGTTCGACCTGCTCACGCCGCTGATCGCGTGGGTCGAACAGGGCAAGGCGCCGGACAGCGTGATCGCCGCCGCGCGCGACGCGAGCAACCTCGTGCCGAACGCCGACGTACCCGCCGCGTGGGGGGCGGGACGCACGCGGCCGCTCTGCGCGTATCCGAAGGTGGCCCGCTACCAGGGCGGCGATGTCAACGCCGCGAGCAGTTTCGTGTGTCGCTGAGACGCCGGACGACATCGGCGGCGCGAACGGGCGTTCGCGCCGCGATACTGCGGGCGCGCTTGCGCTTCGCGCCCGCTTCTTCGTTGCAAGGCTTTGAAAAAAACCGCCCGCCGTCGCGTGGGTTATCCGCCGACACGCCGGCGACAATCTGCTGACAAGCCGCTAAAAAGCCCGACCGACGAACTCGGCCGGCAACCCCTCCCGCTCCCCGCCCGCACGACGGCGCAGGGCACCGCACGCTTGCGGTTCGCCAACTGTGCCGTGGCCAGATAGAATTCCCCGTTAAGCAACGACACGCTTCCCCCGCACTCGCGAGCAGGAACGCGGATTGCTCACAAGTTTACTTCGGGCGATTGCCGCCTCACGCACGTGCCGTCGCTTTTCCGCACTTTGAATGACACATCGACATGACAATCCACGAATCCCCGACGTCGTCCTCGCCAGCGCTCCCATTGAGCGCGGCCCGGTCTGACGCGGCCCGCGCCAATGTGGAGACGGGTGTGCCGGGTCTCGACGAGATCCTGGGCGGCGGTCTGGTCCGCGGCGGCGTCTATCTGCTGGAAGGCATGGCCGGCGCCGGCAAGACGATTCTGTCGAGCCAGATTGGTTTTCATCGTGTAAGCCGGGGCGAGAAGGTGCTGTACATGACCCTGATCGCCGAATCGCACGACAAACTGCTGAGCCACCTCAAAGGCCTGAGTTTCTTCGACGAGAACGCCGTCGCACAGCAAATGCTGTTCGTGTCCGGCTATCACGAACTGATGCAGGACGGCCTCGACGGCTTCCTGAAACTGATCGCGTCGAGCATCTACGATTACCGGCCGAGCCTGATGATCATCGACGGTTTTCGCAGCGCGCGCGAATTCAGCGAAACCGAGCTGTCGCTGTCGAAGTTCATTCACGAACTGAACGCGCTGGTCGCGGCCATGGACTGCACCACCTTGCTGCTCGCACCGCTGTCCGGCAACGAGCCGCATCCGGAACACACGCTGGTCGACGGCCTGATCGAGCTGAACCGCTATAACGACGGCATGCGCCGCGCCCGCGAAATCGAAGTGCACAAGATGCGCGCGCGCAATCACCTGATGGGCAAGCACTTCTTCCGCATCGCCGAAAGCGGCCTGCTGATGTTCCCGCGCATGGAAGCGCAGTCCGCCGCGCCGCCCGGCCCGGTGGATCTGAAATCGCGCCTCGGCTTCGGCCTGCCGCATCTCGACGCGCTGCTCGGCGGCGGCTTCGCGCAAGGTTCCACGACCACGCTGATCGGCCCGTCGGGGGTCGGCAAGACACTCCTCTGCCTGCAATTCCTCGCGGCCGGCGTGGCGCGCGGCGAGCGCTGCCTGTACCTGGGCTTCTACGAGGGGCCGCAGCGGCTGATCGGCAAAGCCGAGGCCGTGTCGATCGCACTGACCGACGCGCACGGGGACGGCCGCCTGATCATTCAATGGCAGCCGGCCGTCGAACTCGCCATCGACGAGCTCGCGGCTACCGCGCTCGCCGCGGTCAAACGGATCGGCGCCACGCGTATCGTGATCGACGGCGTGGAAGGTTTTCGCGACTCGGCGTTACGCACCGAGCGTTTCGGCCTGTTCCTGAATGCGTTTCTACACCAGCTTCGCGAAGCTTGCGTTACCACGCTGCTCACCGAAGAACTACCGCTATACGCCGACCCCGGCCACGCGAAGAGCGTACGCGTCTCGGCGCTGACCGAAAACCTCGTGCTGTTGCGCTACGCCGAAACCGACGCCGGTTTGCGCCGGATGATTTCGGTGGTCAAGCAACGCGAAAGCGCGCACGACACCTCGTTGCGCGAACTTGTGATTTCATCCGAGGGTCTCGATGTGATGGAAAGCGCGGTCAGTCCCGCCAGCGTGGTCTCGACGCCCGGCTTGTCGGCCACGCTGCAAGCGCGACGAAATCCGTAGCCGCCCATGAAAACCATTCTGGTCGTGGACGACGAGTTCGACATTCTCACGGTCTGGCGACTGCTGCTGGAACGGCACGGCTATGCGGTGCTGACGGCGTCGAACGGCGCCGCCGCGCTCGAACAGATACGCAACACCCGGCCCGATATCATCGTGTCGGACTGCATGATGCCGATCATGTCCGGGCAGCAACTGTGCGCGGTGCTGAATGCCAACGCAGATCTGCGCGACATTCCAATCCTGCTGTGCAGCGCGGCGGCGGACATCCCCGTCCAGCCGAATCCTCATATCGAATACGCGCGCAAGCCGCTTTCTTTCGACGTCCTGCTGCAAACACTGCAGCGCCTCGCCCCCTAATCCGGTACCGGGCGGCCAGCGGCCGCTCCGGGTCGGTCCAGCGAAGTCCGGCGAGCGGCCCGTCACCTCTCGCCATTCAGCTCCCTAGGTAAAACCCCCGATTCCTGGCACCCCTCAGTCGGACTACTCTCGGCCAATCCATTTTATAGAACATCGTTCTATCTGATAGAACAATCGAGACGAGCAACAGCCGAAGGAGGATTCCATGGCCAGCCTGCCGATCGATGCGCGACGCGCGTCGTCCGATTCAAACGCCGGGACGCCGGGGCTCACGCCCGGCATCAACGCGCGCATCGACCGTCTGCCCGCCACGCGCGCGGTGTGGATGCTGGTGTTCCTGCTGTCGATCGGCGGCTGGTTCGAGTTTTACGATCTGTTCTTCACCGCCTATGTTGGCCCCGGTCTCGTCAAGACCGGCATGTACGCGACGACCACCGCGTCGTTCTTCGGCGTCTCGGGTCTCGGCGCGTTCGTGGCGGCGTCGTTCGCCGGGCTGTTCATCGGCACGTTCTTTCTGGCGGGCATGGCCGACCGTTATGGCCGCAAAACCGTCTTCACCGTGTCGCTGCTGTGGTATTCCGTGGCCACGCTGATCATGGCGTTCCAGAGTTCCGCACCCGCCATCAATCTGTGGCGACTGATCGCCGGCATCGGCGTGGGCGTTGAACTGGTGACGATCGATACCTACGTCAGCGAACTCGTGCCGAAGCACCTGCGTGGCCGCGCGTTCGCATTTGTCCACCTCGTGCAGTACACCGCGGTACCCTCGGTCGCGTTCCTCGCCTGGTGGCTGGTGCCGCGCACACCGTTCGGTCTCGACGGTTGGCGCTGGGTGGTGATCATCGGCGCGTTGGGCGCGGTCGTGGTGTGGGCGATTCGCCGGCGCGTGCCGGAAAGCCCGCGCTGGCTCGCGCAACAAGGGCGCACCGCCGAAGCCGAGCAGGTGCTGCAGACCCTGGAAGCCAAGGTCGCCGCGCAATACGGCAAGCCGTTGCCGCCGCCGGTGCCGACCGTCGAACCGGCCACCACCAAAGCCGCCTTCCGCGAAATCTGGCAACCGCCGTATCGCCGCCGCGCGATCACGATGCTCGTGTTCAACCTGTTCCAGGCAATCGGTTTTTACGGCTTCGCCTCGTGGGTGCCGACGCTGCTGGTGTCCAAAGGCGTGACGATCACGCACAGCCTGCTGTACTCGTTCGTGATCGCGATTTCGAATCCGTTTGGACCGCTGCTCGGCATGGCGATCGCGGACCGGATCGAACGGAAGACGTTGATCGTGCTGTCGGCGCTCGGCATCGTCATTTTCGGCAGCCTGTTCGCCACCCAAACCTCGCCCGCCATGCTGATGGTGCTCGGCGTACTGATCACATTGTGCGGCACGCTGCTGTCGGTCGGCTATCACGCCTATCAAACGGAACTGTTTCCCACGCGTTTGCGGGCGCGCGCGGTCGGCTTTGTTTACTCGATGTCGCGTCTGTCCGCGATGTTCTCGGGTTTCATGATCGCGTTCGCGTTGCGTCACTTCGACGTGACCGGTGTGTTCGCGTTGATCAGCGTGTCGATGGTGATGGTGATGGGGGCAATCGGCATTTTCGGACCGCGCACCAACAACCTCAATCTCGACGAAATCTCGCATTGAACCAGAGGCTTTTGACATGACGCTGCCGTTGGCTGGAGTCCGCGTACTGGACTTATCGAATGTATTGGCGGGGCCGTTTTGCGCGTATCAACTCGCGCTGCTCGGCGCCGAAGTGATCAAGGTCGAGCATCCCGAGGGCGGCGATCTCGCACGGCGGCTCGGCGCCGACAAGGAAGCGTCGGCGCGCAACATGGGCGCCTCGTTCGTCGCGGTGAACGCGGGCAAGCAGTCCGTCACGCTCAATCTGAAGGACCCGCGCGGCAAGGAAATTCTGCGCGAGCTCGTCAAGACCGCCGACGTGCTCGTCGAAAATTTCCGGCCCGGCGTGATGACGCGCCTCGGGCTCGATTTCGACGCGCTGCGCGAGGTCAATCCCCGGCTCGTGTACTGCGCGATCTCCGGCTTCGGCATGGACGGCGAGTTTGCGAAACGCCCGGCCTACGATCAGATCATTCAAGGCATTGCCGGCGTGATGAGCGTGACCGGCGACGCCGACAGCGCGCCGTTGCGGGTCGGCTATCCGGTGTCGGACACGGTGGGTGGCCTCACCGCCGCGTTCGGCATCTGCGCGGCGCTGCTCGACGCGCGGGCCACTGGACACGGCCGCATGCTCGACGTGTCGATGCTCGAAGCCACGCTCGCGACCATGGGCTGGGTCGTGTCGAACTATCTGAACGCCGGTGTCACGCCGACGCCGATGGGCAACGAGAACTTCACCGCAGCGCCGTCGGGTACGTTCAGAACCGGCGACGGCCCGCTCAATATCGCGGCCAACGAAAACAAACAGTTCGCGAGCCTGTGCGAACTGATCGGCCGCGCCGATCTGCTCGACGACCCGCGTTTTGCCGAACGCAATGCGCGCAAGCTGAATCGCGCGGCGCTGAAAGCGGAAATCGAAGCGGCCCTCGCGAGCGACAGCGCCGCGAACTGGGAAGCGAAGTTTTTCGAAGCGGGCGTGCCGGCCGGTCGCGTGATGTCGGTGCCGGAAATCCTGGCGCATCCGCATCTGGCGTCGCGCGCGTTCATCCGCGAATTTGCCGGTACGCACGACACCGACCGGCAACGCGTGACGCGCGCGGGTTTTCGTCTGCATGACGCGGATACCGCGCCCGCCACCCCTGCGCCGGTCCTCTCGGCCCACACCCGCGAACAACTTGGCGCACTCGGTTACGACGATGCGCAAATCGACGAACTGCGCGCCGAAGGAGTGATCTGACCATGACGCAAACATTCGACGCGGCCAGGCTTGCCGCCGACTATTGGAGCACCTCGATCATCGACATCCATCCGGGTTCGATCAAGGTGCGCGGTTTTCCGATTCAGGAGCTGATCGGCAACGTCAGCTTTCCTCAGATGATCTGGCTGATGCTGCGCGGCGAATTGCCCGACGCGGCGCAGGCACGCTTGTTCGAGGCCGCGTTGGTGGCGTCCGTCGATCATGGCCCGCATGCGCCTTCAATCGCGATTTCGCGGATGGCGACCAGTTGCGGCCTGCCTTTGAACGGCGCGATGGCCTCGGCGATCAACGCACTGGACGACGTGCACGGCGGCGCCGGACAGCAGGCGGTCGAACTGTACGATTCGATCGGCGCGCTGATGGAGGCGGGCGCGACGCTGGACCACGCGGTTGAACAAGGCGTGGATGCCTTCACGGCAGCGCACGGCAAATATCTGCCCGGCTTCGGACACCGTTTCCATCCGGTCGATCCGCGCGCTGTGCGGCTGCTCGCGCTGGTCGACGCAAGCGTCGCCGAGAAGCACATCAGCGGACGCTATGCGACGATCGCGCGCGGCATCGAAGCGCTGCTCCAGCGCCGCAAAAGCAAGCCCGTGCCCATGAATATCGACGGCGCGACCGCGGTGATCTACGCCGAACTCGGTTTTGCACCGGAACTGGCGCGTGGCGTTTTCTGCCTGTCGCGCGCGGTCGGGATTCTGTCGCACGCCTGGGAGCAGCGCGGACGCCATGAGCGCAACAAGGGCCCCATGCCGCGCCAGATGAGCTACACGTACACGGGCGAGCCCGAGCGTCATCTGCCCTGAAGCGGGCCGCTCCTCAGCCCGCGACGCCCGCCAAAGCCCGCCGACCCACGTTGAGACGATCGCGCGATTTGTTGAGTTTTCTCCGCGTTCACCGTAAAGCCGCCGCCTTTTACAGTACGTCATCGAACGCGCAACGCCGGAACATCGGAGCGCGTCGCAACGACAGTGGGAGGTGCGATCATGAACGGCAATCGTGGGACGATTCCAGTGAGTTTCTTCGGCATCGCGGTGGGCGCCCTGGCGCTAGCCAATTTGTGGCGTACGGCGATCAAGGTGTGGCACCTGCCCGCCGAAATGGGACCGTTGGTGACGGTCGCCGCGCTGACCGTTTGGGTGGTGCTGCTGGCGGCGTACGGGCATAAGTGGCTGACGAACGCCGACGAGGCGCGCGCCGAAATGCAACACCCGGTGCAATCGTCGTTCGCGGCGCTGGTGCCGGTATCGAGCCTGCTGGCCGCGCAACTGTTGCAGCCGTATGCGCCTACGCTGGCGCTCGGTTTATTCGGCGTGGCGATGGTCGTGCAACTGACTCTCGGCGTGTATCTGCACGGGCGACTCTGGCAAGGCGGCCGTCAGCCTGAACTGAGCACACCGGCCATGTACCTGCCGAGCGTCGCATCGAGCTTCGTTGCGAGCACGGCGGCCGCGTCATTCGGTTTTCATCAGCTCGGCGTCCTGTTTTTCGGTGCAGGTCTGTTTTCGTGGCTCGCCATTGAATCGATGCTGCTGCACCGCGCCTCCGTGCTCGAACCGCTGCCGGCAGCTCTGCGCCCGGTGCTCGGCATTCAACTCGCACCGCCGGTGGTGGGTGGCGCAGCGTACCTGAGCCTGACCAGCGGTACGCCCGATCTGTTCGCGCTGATGCTGCTCGGTTATGGCGTCTACCAGGCGGTGATGTTGCTGCGCCTGCTACCGTGGATTCGCCAGCAACCTTTCGCACCCGGCTATTGGGCTTTCAGCTTCGGCGTAGCCGCGTTGCCGACGATGGCTGCCCGGATGGTCGAGCGCGGCGTGACGGGTCCGGTCGAATGGGCTGCACCGCTTCTGTTTATCGCCGCGAACGTGATTATCGGCATTCTGGCGGTGGAGACGGTGACCTTGCTGGTGCGAGGCAAGCTGATTCCGCCGGCTGCCACACCAGCTCGGTGACAACGCCAATGCCGGTCGGTTCGCGTACCGCACGGAGCCACCAGGCAACTCGTTGAGCGAGGCGCGTCAGGCGCCTCGCTGAAACATCCCGACACGCATCGGCGCAACGCACGCGGCACACCTCGCTTCAATCTCCCTGCTTTATCCCTACCTGTCCGTTCAGACCGACTGCACCACCAACGCTCCGACCTCCGCGATGGCCGCATTGCAGCGCGCCGCGTCACCGTTCGTTCCGGTCAGATAGACCACCACCAGCACCGGCCCGCGTCCAGGCGGCCACAGAATCGCGATGTCGTTGGCCGTGCCGTGATCGCCGGTGCCGGTCTTGTCGCCGACGCCCCAATCCCGCGGCAGCTTCGCGCGAAGCCGCGCGCCGCCGGTTTCATTCGCCACCAGCCAGGCAAGTAACTGTGCCCGAGAAGATGAAGACAAATGCTCGCCGAGCACCAGTTCGCGCAAGTTGCCGAGCATCGCATTCGGCGTGGTGGTGTCGCGCGGATCGCCGGGAATCGCTTCGTTCAACGTCGGCTCGATCCGATCCAGACGCGTGATGCCGTCGCCGAGGTCACGCGCAAATGCGGTCAATCCCGCAGGACCGCCGAACGTCGCCAGCAACAGATTGGCCGCCGTGTTGTCGCTCAGCGTGATCGCCGCCTTGCACAATTCGGCGATGCTCATGCCCGCGTCGCCGGTTCGCTCCCGCGTATGCCGGCTCGTGGCAGGCGAGTTCGGCACCAGATCGCGCTGCGAAAAAACGATACGCCGCTCCAGCGACTCCTGACCACGATCCACGCGCGTCAGCACGGCGCCTGCCACCAGCACCTTGAACGTGCTGCACATCGGAAAACGCTCGTCGGTGCGCAGTCCGGCGTGCAAACCCGAGGTCGTATCGACAATCGATACACCGAGCCGCCCACCGCTTTCCGCCTCGATCTGCGCGAGCCGCCTACGGATCGTTGCCGCCTTCTCCAGTGCCAGTCCCGGCGCAGCCTTGCCCGCTTTGGACGCCGTCTTGCCGAACGCGCCCACGCTGCCAACCGCAACCCCAGCTATCGACACACCCAGTACCGCGCCCGCGAATTTCCGTCTCGTGATCATTGCCGCTCCTTATGTGAAGCCGCCACTATCGGTTTTCCGGCGCGCGCTGACAAACGATGATAAGTTAGACGACTCCCAAGAAAATCTTATGCCTCTGTCATGCGACCTTATCTGCCACTGAACGCGCTGCGGGCCTTCGAGTCGTCGGCCCGGCATTTGAGTTTCACGCGCGCGGCGCTCGAATTGAACGTGACCCAGGCGGCCGTCAGCCAGCAGGTCCGAACGCTGGAAGAGCGACTGGGCACCGCCCTTTTCAAGCGCCTGCCACGCGGCCTCGCCATGACCGACGAAGGCCTCGCGCTGCGCCCGGTCCTGACCGACGCGTTCGATCGCATCGAAGCGGTGCTCAAGCAATTCGAAGGCGGTCACTTTCACGAAGTGTTGACGGTCGGCGTCGTGGGCACGTTCGCGGTCGGCTGGCTGATGCCGCGCCTCAAATCGTTTCGCGACGCGCATCCGTTCGTCGAACTGCGGCTGCAGACCAACAACAATCTGGTCGATCTCGCCACCGAAGGCCTCGATTTCGCGATCCGTTTCGGCGACGGCACGTGGCCAGGCTCGCTCGCCACGCGTCTGCTCGATGCGCCGCTGTCGTTGCTATGCGCGCCCGAGATCGCCGGGCGTCTGTCGAAGCCGGCCGATCTCGTCGACGAAACCTTGCTGCGCTCCTATCGCGCCGACGACTGGATGAACTGGTTCAACGCGGCCGGCATTCCGCCACGGCCGGTTCGAGGGCCGGTGTTCGATTCATCGCGATTGATGGTGGAGGCGGCCATGCAGGGCGCGGGGATCGCGCTCGCGCCCGCGCTGATGTTCGGGCATGAGATCAACACGGGGCGGCTGGTGCGGCCGTTCGATGTCGAGGTCCATGCCGGCAGCTACTGGCTGACCTGTCTGAAGGGCAAGCCGATGACGCCGGCCATGCTGCTGTTCAGCCAATGGATCGTCAAGGAAGCAGCTGCCCAACCAGCCCACTAGGAAAGCGCCGCACGGCGATGGCCGTTCATGGCCGGCCGCTCCACTTGCGGCGGGAACACGTTCCACGAGCCGTCGTCGTGGCGAAAAAAGAAGATCGACAGCAAACCACCTGGCCGCAACGCTTCCACGCAGACGTAGCGCTGATGCGAAGCGCGGTGGCAAAACCGAACGACGCGGGCGGGCATCGACGGAGTCGGGGCGAGCCATTTGTCGACGGCCCAGTGCAAGGTCTTTTCTGCGGCAACCATGATGCTCTCCTTGAATCGTTCAACGCTCGAAGCTTGAATTCAGTGCGATCCGCTCACGCCAGTTGCGCGCCGAGTCGAGTACCGAGTCGAGCACCGGCTTGAGTACCCCGGCTCCCTTTCTCGACAAAGGCCTTCAGGAGGCACACCAGCGTCTGCATGCCGGCACGCGGATGGCGCAAGCAGCAATGCACCTGTTCGCTGCGGCTTTCGCCGAGCAGGCACCATGCGCAGAAGTGCTCGCAATTGTTGGTCAGCAGCCGGTAGCGGTTTTCTCCGAGACGGGAGCGCGCGCGGCTCACGGCTTCGTCGCCGACGTAGCGGGCGGCCGGCGTAGCGCGAACCGTCAGCGGCTGGCCGGCGGCGAAGCGTTCGAGTTCCACCTCTTCCACCGGACCGCGATGCGTCGAACTCGCGAAACCCGCGTAATGCACCACACGGCCGTTGCCGACATAGATGCCGTGGTGTTCGTACCCGCAGCGTTGCGTGACGAGGTGCGCGCCGATCGGCAGGTCGATGGTGGACGCTGCGTCGCTGGCTGCGCGGTGCGTCGGGAGAAGCTTGGTGTTCATGGCTGGCCTCGCATCAATTTCCAACACTGTTGCGAGAGCTTTTGCAGGATCCGGGCCATGCGCGGGGAAGCCCTTGTTTAAAGGGCCCGGCGCCATACCCATGGCGATTCGGCGGGTCGAGGTGTGGGTGTCGAGCCAACAGAATTCGATGCGGAATGTTGGTGCGTGTCGTTCTGTTGCGGACACGTTACGGGGTTACAGCACGCACATTGGCGAGGTCTTGTCCGTCGTTTCGATGTGTTGGGTCTCACACCGTTTCGCGGTCGCGCCTGTTGGCTGACAGCCGACCTCTAACGCCGCGCACGCCGCCCCGCAGCCTGGCCATCCGCGCGCAATCGCCCGGCCATCAATACGTTGCGGACACAACGTCGAACGCGGCCTTCTATTGGCATAAGCCTTGCACCATCGAGTTCACATCCTAGCTAACAACGCGCATCACGCACGCGGCCAACCGGAGAACGACATGGCTTCCATCACAGTGAACGACCTCACGCTCAACCTCGCGCTCGACCGTAAAGCGATGGCGGCGATTCGCGGCGGCGGCGGTGCGCCATGGGTGTATGGCTGGATTCAACCTTATGTGCGGGAAACGCCGAGCATTGGTCCGGTCGTCAACCTGTACGAGGTGTCCAACAACTTCTATGCTAACCAGATGATCAACCAGTTCCAGTCGGTCGACGTCCACAATACCGGCGCGAATTCGAACATCAACGTTTCCCCCGACGCACGCAGCAGAAACGATACGGTGTAGCCGTTGTGACTTGTGCCAGCCCCTTTCGCTGGACGTCGTCCGCGCGTTCCGACGCCGGCCGCGTCCGCGAGATCAACGAAGATGCCTGCCTCGACCAGCCCGAACTCGGACGCTGGGCCGTTGCCGACGGCATGGGCGGGCACGCGGTCGGCGATCTGGCGAGCCGTCTGGTGATCGACACACTGAGCCGGCTCGCGTCGGCCGCCAGCATGAAGACGTCCGTGGCCGATGCGCGGGCACGCCTGCAAGCCGCGAACCGCCAGCTCAGGGACGAGGCCGCGCGCCGCCAGGTGCAGCGTATCGGCAGCACGGTCGTCGTGATGATTGCCTGCGACCGCTTCTGCGCTTACCTGTGGGCGGGCGACAGCCGCTTATATCTGGCGCGCGAGGGAGGCCTGCGGCAACTGACGCGCGATCATAGTCAGGTGGAACAGCTCAAGTCGCTCGGCGTGATTACCGAAGAAGAGGCGCGTCGTCATCCGGCGCAACATATGATCACGCGCGCGGTCGGCGCCACGGATTCGCTCGAACTCGACGACGATGCCATTGAAGTCGCCGACGGCGACGTCTTTCTGCTGTGCAGCGACGGCCTCAGCAATGAAGTCGCCGATGACGAGATACTCACCGTGCTAACCACGGCTTCAGGTGACACGGCGTCGGAAGCACTGATCGCGCTGGCGCTAGCGCGCGGCGGCCGCGACAATATCACCGCCGTGGTGGTGCGTGCGGAAGATCCTTATGCATCGGACAAAACGTTGTTGAATCCGACGCCCTAGCGGGGCTCAGGCGTCGCTGTCTTCGTCATCGTCGCTCTTAGTGGCGGCCGGCGCGTGCCGATTGCGAAAGTCCTTCGAATGCAGGCCGTGCTTCTTTAATAGCATCTGCAAATGCGAGCGGTTCATGTCGATGCGCCGCGCCAGTTCCGCAACCGTGCCGCTCACTTCGCGCAGGCCTCGCTCCAGAAAGGCCTTCTCGGCGTCGTCGCTGGCGGCGCGCTTGGCGTCGCTCAAAGACATCAGATTCGCCACGCTGATCGGCTCCTGCCCACTAGCGTTCGTCGACGCCGCGGCCGACCCGGGCGCCGCCAGCCGCATGTCGACCGGCAGATGATCGATATCCGCCATGTCGCCGGCAAGACATGACAACCGGTACATCACGTTGCGTAGTTCACGGATATTCCCCGGGTACGCGTAGTTCAGGAGAAAGTCCCGCAAACGCGGGGTCAATCTGATCGGTCTGCGTTTCAACGAGCCCGCCGCTTCGTCGCCGAACCATGCGATCAGCAGCGGAATTTCGTCGCGACGTTCACGCAAGGGCGGCAGCGTAACGTGAATGACACTCAGCCGATAAAACAGGTCCTCGCGAAATCGACCTTCTTCGCTGAGTTGCCGCAAATTGCGATTGGTGGCCGCGACAATACGGGTATCCACCGCAATCGTCTCGTCGGAACCCACCCGTTGAATCTCGTGCGCTTCCAGCACCCGCAGCAGCTTTACCTGACCCGCCAGCGGCAATTCGCCGATCTCGTCGAGAAAGATCGTGCCGGTATGGGCGCTTTCGAATTTCCCTTTGCGGTCATTCGAGGCCCCGGTAAACGCGCCCTTCCGATGCCCGAACAATTCCGACTCCAGCAGATTGTCCGGAATCGCGCCGCAGTTCACCGAAATAAACGGCTTGTCCGAACGCGATCCGTTCGCGTGGACCACTTTCGCCATCAACTCCTTGCCGGTCCCGCTCTCACCGTCGATCAAAACCGGCAAATCGGTCGGCGCCGCTTTCTCGGCGATCTCGAGCGATTCGAGCAGGCGTGGATTGTCGCCGAACGTGCCTTCAAAAATAAAACTACGCTCCAGCAATGCTTTTCTGCGCGCACCGCGAGATAGTTCGACACGTTCCTGCGGTTCGGCAGCCACGGCCGCTTGCACGAAACGCTCCTTGTGCGAGAGTTGCATGACCTCGTCGCGCAACGACGTGGCTTGCCGCAGGAGCTTGTCGATATCGCCGCGTTCCAGCCGCGACGACCAGCGCAGCGTGGAACGCAAGATCTCGATCCGCTCAAGCAGCCCGGCATAGGAAATCGCCGGGCTCGCCTCCTCAATCTGGTCGAGTATTTTCATCATCACGCGCTCAGTTGTTTCTGGACCAGTTGGTAGTACATGCCGCCGCGTGCAATCAGTTCGTCGTGACGCCCCTGTTCGACGATCGCCCCTTCGTAGAGCACGATAATCTTGTCTGCGCGCATGATCGTACTGAGCCGATGCGCGATGATCACCGCCGTTCGGCCCTTTAGAATGTCGTGCATGTTGCCGAGAATATTGCTTTCCGACTGCGAATCCAGCGCGGAGGTGGCCTCGTCGAAAACCAGCAAGCGAGGATCGTGATACAGCGCGCGCGCAATGCACAGCCGCTGGATCTGCCCGCCGGAGAGCCCAATGCCCCGTTCGCCGACAATCTGCTCATAGCCGAGCGGCATCTTGCTGATAAAAGCGTGCGCGTCGGCCATCTTCGCGACTTCCTCGATGCGGCGCCGCTCGGGTGCGTCGTCGCCGCTCGCGATGTTCTCCGCGATGGTGCCGGAGAACAGCAGATTGCTCTGCATCACGTAACCGATCTGCGCGCGGTAATAGGCCTTGTCGACCACGCCGAGATCGTAGCCGTCGATCGTCATCTTGCCTTCGCTCGGCGTATAGAAGCCGACCAGCAACTTGGCGAGCGTCGTTTTGCCGGAGCCGCTTCGCCCAACGATCGCTACGAGTTCACCGGGTTTGATGTCGAAGTTGATGTTTTCGAGCACATACGACGAGTCGTTGTCGCCATAGCGGAAATAGACGCCGCTCAGGCTGATCTCGCCTTGCAGTTCAGGCAACATCACGCGCGACGGCAAATCCTGCGGCTTCTGTTCAGGCTCGATGTCGAGCACGTCGCCGAGGCGCTCCATCGCCACGCCCGCATCGTTCAACATGCTCCACAAGCCGACCAGCCCCATCAACGGGCCGAGTACGCTGCCCATGAACGCATTGAAGGCGATCAACTGACCGATCGTCATCTCACGCGCCAGCACCAGATTTGCACCGACCCACAGAATCGCGATCGTCGTTGCCGCGTTCAGCAATTGACTGCCAAGGCCGACCAGAATGTTGAAGGCGTGCGCGCGGTACTGCACTTCGAGCGCCTTCGCGTACTTCTTTTCCCAGCGCAATCGCACCGGCCGCTCGATCCCCATGCCCTTGATGGTTTCCACACCGGCAAGCGCTTCCATCAGAAACGACTTCGACTCGGTCGATGCGGTGAATACCTCGCGCGCGTAGCTTTTGATTCTCGGCGTGGCGATCGCGGTCAACGCCATGATCGGAATCACGAATGCGATCAACACCAACGTCATCTTCACGTTGTAGACGAACATGATGATGAAGTAGATAAACACCATCAGCAGGTTCAGCGCAGTGGTCACCGTGGATTCGGTAAGGAACGCGCGAATCGTCTGATTCTCCTGGAAGCGCGCAAAGATGTCGCCCGTCTTGCGTTTGGCGAAAAACGAAAACGGCAGCGACAAGGTGTGCTTGAAGAACTGCGACATCATCGCGAAGTCCATGTTGCGCACCATGAAGTTTGCGAGGTAAGCGCGAATCGACGACATCAATTGCGAAAATACGTTGGCGATAATCAGACCGCCAATCAGCAGATGCAACAGGCTGACGTTCTGATGCACGATCACGCCGTCGAGAATGTTCTGGATAATCAGCGGGGGAATCACGCCTAACACCTGGATCACGAAGGTGGCGAGAAACAGGTGCCCGAGTATTTTCCTGTACGGCGTGAGGTAGCCGACAAAGCGTATCCACGGCGAACGGGCAGCCGACAGGTGCAACAGATGCGGGCCGCCGGTAAATAGCAGACACGTACCGCTCCAGCCGCGCTCGAAATCTTCGACGCTCAGTTTTCTGAAACCGACCGCCGGATCGGCCACCCACACATAGTCTTTTGAGAGCCCATACACCACGACGTAGTGATAGCCCTCCCAATGCACGATGAACGGCAGATCGAAGCCGCGTAGCGAGTCGAACGTGCACTGCACGCCACGCGCGGTAAAACCGAGCGATTCACCGGCGCGCGCGAGACTATCGAGTGTCGCGCCCTGGGTCGTCACATTGGCCAGTTCGCGCAACTTGCCGAGCGTCATGGGAATGCCGTAGTGGCGGCACACCATGGCGAGGCATGCGGCGCCGCAATCCATCTCTTCGGCCTGCTCGACCAGCGCGAAGCGTTTGATGACCTTCTCACCGAACTCCGGTTTGCTCTGCAAGTCGAGCATGAGCGGCAATTTGCGTCGCTGTTCGAGACGCTTCTGACGCTGCAATTCGCGGTCGCCGTAGCGGATCCGCTCGTCGAGCACCTCTCGAAGTTTGGGGTTACGCTCCAGGATGAAGTGGACCGTGCGCTCGGGTATCACCAGCAGGCGGGTATCGGTCACCGCCACGGCCGAAGCCATTTGCTCCTGACGCATCAAGCACGCTTTCTCACCGAATATTTCGCCTTCGCCGAGCGTGGCGAGCGTGTAGTCGTGGCCCTCTTCCTGCCGCACTATGCGCACTTCACCTTGCCGCACCACGTAGAGCCGCCGGTCGTCGCGGCCATCCTGCCTGAAGATTTCCTTGCCTGCCGCCACGCGTTTCACGCCGACACTGCGTACATATTCCTCGAGTTCCGCCTTGTTCAGCTTGCCGCGCAGATCGAACAACTGCGCGACGAAGCCGCCCGCCGAACTGATCGCCACGTAACTGGCCACGAAAGCCAATGCGGCCGGGTTGCCGCTGATGACCGGTTCGATCGCCTCGCGCGGAATGAACAGCAACTCGGTTTTCGCCGATGCCCGCACCGACGCTTCGTGGGCATAGGCGCGCAACATCGCGATGTCGGCGAAGATCTCGCCGGATTTGCGCACACCGATGCTGGTTTCCTTGCCATGCTCCTCGGTGAAGAGCCGCACCGTGCCGGAGCGCACCACATACAGACCGTCGGCCGTCTCACCCGCGGAGCAGACGGTTTCGCCGAACGAATAGAACCGTGCCTGCGCGTAATCGGCCAACCGCTCGATTTCGTCGCGCGAAAACGGCGACAGAATTTCCACCGAGGCAAGAAACTCGGCGGCTGAGGGCGCGGTCTGAGGGGCGTCCATGAACTTGCGGACCTCCGTTCGGCGTGGTGATTGCGGATCGGTCAGCGTGCTTCGATAACGTGCTCCTGGGCACGCGCGATCAGCCAGCTTTCCCGCAACAGGCGCCGGACTTCGGCGGCTACATCGTCGTCGAGCGCGGCCGGGTACTTGGCCGTCACCGCGAAAATCTCGAAGCAGGAGCGATCCGCCGACGGAAACGGGCCGAGCAGATCGCCCACCGCCGCGTTGAAGATCTTGGCTTCGATATCCGCCTTCAGCGACCCACGCAACACCTTGCCGATCACGCCGCCCGCCTCGCGGGTGTCCGCAATGGAATGCTCGCGCGCCATGTCGGCAAAGCTCTCCGGATCGTCGTGCAGATACGAGATCATTTCCTTCGCCTTGCCCTCGCTGTCCAGCACGATATGGCTCACCTCGATCGCGTCGAACTTCGGCGAATTCAGCGCGAAGTAGTCTTTGATTGCCGTGTCGTTGCCGACCTCGTCGAGCATCTTCTCCTGATACAGCCCGTCGGTAATGAAGGCCTCGAATTCGTCGAGGCTGACATGGAGCGCATCGAGGTACTGATTCATATCCGTCGCACGGTGCAGTCCCCGCACACGGCGGAACTGATCGGCGCGCTGCTGGATTTCGTCCGCACTGACGGTCATGCCCTGCTTCTTCGCCGCATGCACCGTGAGCTTGTCGCGCACAATCTGCTCGATCAGGCTCTCGAACTGGCCAGTGAGTTTCAGAAGACGAATGAACTCGGCCACATCCACGACTTCATCATCGATACGCACTATCGCGGTCATTTCATCCGCTCCTTGTTTGATATGGGATCCGCACGTTCAACCCGCCACCTGCCGGAACGGATCAAGACCCAGATCGATCAGACGACGCTCGCGCACCACGATTTCCGCGCTCGCCGTCATGCCGTAACGCAGCGGATAGCGGGTGTCGGCAATCTGGTAGTAGTTTCTGTCGAGCGTGACGCGCCCCTCGTACACCGGCTGCTTGTCCTGAAGCGACGGTTTGGTCGCCGGCGAGATATATGCGAGCGTGCCGCCGATCAGCCCATAGCGCTGGTAAGGAAACGCGTTGAATTTCAGTTTGACCGGCAGGCCTTCATGCAGAAAAGCACGGTCGTGTTCGGCGATCTCGATCTTCAGCACGGGCCGCGCGTCTTTCGGTGCGATGCCGCCGAGCGGCGCGTTGGCCTGGATCTTGTCGCCTCGCTGGGTCGACGTGACGTCGGTGATAACGCCCGAAACCGGCGCCAGGATCAGCAGAAAATTGTCTTTGTCGATGTTCTCGAAACGGATTCGCGCCGCCGCTTCGGCCACCAGTCGCGCGCTTTGTAACTGCAGGCGCGCTTTGTCTTCGGCGTCGGTGATATCGCGGACCGCCGAGTCGTATTGCAGTTGCAGATCCGTCGTCTGCTGTCCGCTGGTTTCGAGTTGCGCATTCGCCTGCGCGTATTCGTGACTCAGGCGGAAATCCAGTTCCGCGAGTTTCGATTGCGCGACCCGGTAGGCGTTGTCCGCTTCCAGCGCGGCGGTCCGCTTCTGTTCGACCTGCAATTCGGCGATGCCGCCGCCACCTGGTTGCGCGAACAACTGTGCGTAGCGGTCCAGTTCCTGGCGCGCCGCTTCTCGCGTACGGCGTGCGTTGTCGAGCACGCTGCGCGCTTCGTCGAGTTCGGCTTTCTGACCTTCGGCGAGTTTGGTGGTCCCTTCGGAAACACGGTTTTCGTGCAGCCGTGCCTCCACTTCCATTTGCGCCTTCAGCGCGGCGGCCTTGCGCTCCATCAGCGCCTTCTTCTCGGGAAACTGTTTCCAGTCGCGCTCGGCGTCTTCGAGCTTGAGTTGCGCTTGCAGCGCATTGCTGGCCGCTTCGATCGCGCCGCGCGCGTTCAGGCGAGCCAATACATCGCCTTTGGACACCGGCTGTCCTTCGGCGATATACAGATCGGCGAGTTCGCCGTCGATCGGCGCATAAATGCGACGCACGTCCGACTCGGGCGACAACGTGCCTTGCGCGCTGACAATCACATCCGCACGCCCCACGAACGACCACAGCAAGCCGGTCACTACCAGCGCAACCATTGCCCAGATCAGCGCGCGCGCGAGCCGCACCGGCTCGGCGGTCAGGATCGCGATGCCCTCGACGCTGTGATCCTCGAGCGCCTCGGACAGCGGTCTAGGGTGATTGTCGCGTTTCACTCTGCCCGTCTCCGATCAACGCCAACTTGGCTTTCAGCAACCCCGGATCCAGCACCATGCGCAAATCGGTCAGCGAACGGCGCTGCAAATCGGCCTCGGCGTCGATATCGGTGAGAAGCCGGTCGAAGTCGGCGGGATGGTCGACCCTCAACTGCGTAAAGATCCGCATACCCTGCTGCGCCGCGGTTTGCGCATCGGACAGCAGTCGCGCCTCGCTGCGAAAACCCGGCGAAATACCTGCTTCGAGCCGTTGCGTGCCGCCAATCGGCCCACTCGCGCGGTATTGTTTCCATAGGCTCTGCGCGCGCAGCAGCAGGTCTTGCGCTCGCGTCAGCGCTTTATCGTGCAGCGAGGCCACGTCTTTCTGGATCGACTGCGCGAACCAAACGTCGTTGACCGGATCGAGGCTCGCGTAGAACGACAGCAAACGCTCGTCGTAATCGTTGCTGCCGCGCGTTTTCTGCAGATCGCCGAATTGATCGAGCAATGTCTTCTTATGTGTTTGCTCCGCCGCGAGCACATCGGACCACGGTCCCGCCGGCATGGCTGCCAGATCCGCCAGCGCCTGCTGCGCATCGCCGCGCCGCCAGGCTGCCGTCACCGCTGCCTGCCGCTGAATGACGTCCTGCGAAGGCAGGCGGTTGGTCGCCAATTGCTGAAATTGCGCCTGAAACGGCGGCGTGCTGAAACGCGTGGTTTTCAGCAGGGTGAGCAACGGCGTCAATTGACGGCTAAGCGCGGCATTCAACAGCGCCGTGTATTGCCGCAAATCGTCACGCACCCGATCCAGACCCGCGAGACGTGGATAGCGCTGCGCGTAATCGTCGAGCACGGCGGGCAACGCGTCGGGTTTGTCACGAGCCAGTTCGGTGCGAATCGTTCCATTCAGACGGTCGATGGCGGCCACATACACCGAATCGTCGCTCTCCAGTTTGCGCAAATGGCTCAGCGCCTGCGCGTACGGCTCCGCGAATACCGGCACGTAGGAGGCGATACGGTCGAGGGCACGCTGATGACTTTTAGCGTCGTCGTCCCAGCGCTGCAACAAACCGGCGATGGTCGACTCGTCCGTGTACATGCGGATCGGTGCTTCCACGCCGCCGCGCATCGCGACGAAACGCTCCAGATCGCCCACCCATTGCAATTCGCCGATCAACGATAGGGCGTCTGCATTGTTCGTGCTCAATGAGCGCATCTCGTTGAGCAGCGCGTCGGCCTGATCGAACTGCGCTTTCTGCAATGTATTCAGCCAGCCTGGGAGGCGCGCCTTGAGTAACGCTTCGCTGGCCAGCGCGCTGACTTTCGTGTCGGCGGGATGATCCGCGAGGTAGTCTTTCGCCGCCGTGACCGCGCTGTTGTAATCGCCGCTCGCCAGCAGGTTCTTCAATTCGCGCTCGGACGAACCGCGCAGGTACAGTGCCGACACCAGCGCAATCAGCACGACGAGGCCGGCGCCGCCCCACAGGACGATTCGCCGTCCGCTCGTGCGATTGCCTCCGGCGAATGCCTTGCTGAGTTCGACGGTAATGAGACGCCAACGATGCGCGCGGCCGTTGGCAGCACCTTTATTGCGGGCACCGGTCGAACCACGCCCGTCGGCCGCATTGGTCGCGCCGTCGGCCGCATTGCCGCCGTTCGCGTGCTCCGCGATGCGAGCGTCACTCAGGCCGTTCCCCGCCCGCGCCGCCGAGCCGGTCGCGTCGCGCCTGCCCGGTCCCGACCATGGTTGCGCGGCCTGATTGACCTCGTCCTCGCGCTGCCGCGCGGGATCGACGCAAAAGATATCGAGGAACGAATTCGCCGCGCCGACGAAGGTGGTCTTGTCGGCATCGGCCGGGTTGTCGGCGGCGGGGTGAAATACCAGTTGGGTCACGGTGGGCTCGACTTCAGGGGGTTTCTGCAGTGTCACCCTGTAGACGAAGTGATCGCCCCCAAATGCAACCAGGTTGCCATCCACGAGCGGCAGCGCGGATTCGTCCAGCCGCTTTCCGCCGACGAATGTACCGTTCGTGCTGCCGAGATCTTCGACATAGAACTCGCCGCCTTTCACAAAAATGTGCGCGTGACGCCGCGAGATGTAATTGACCTGATGCGGGTAGCGTTCCTTGTAGCGCGAGAAAACCTCGTCGGCTTTGCTGATCAGAAACGGGAAAGCCCGCACTTCGATGGGCTGCAACCCGAGGTCTTCACGCTGCGGCACCAGCAGCAACGCCGACGCGGGCGACGAGCCGGTTCCCGCCACGATCCGCGCGCGCGGTTCGATACTCACCCGGTAACATAGCTCGCCGCCGAAGCACAACTCGTCGCCGGCGCGCACGCGGGCCGGCGTTTGCCGCACCGCGACGCCATTCACGGTCGTGCCGTTCTTGCTGCCGAGATCGGCGACGTAGAGCGCGCCCTGCTCCGTGAAAACGCGCGCGTGCCGGCGCGACAGCCGCGCGATCCGTTCGGCGGGGTAATCGGTGAACGGCGCCTCGCTGCGGCCGATCGCGAACAGCTCGTCGACGATCCGGATCGCGTCGAGCGCGGGGCGCTGCGCGGACGCAACGGGAGACAGCACCACGTCGAAGGCGGTGCCGGTCGTCACGCGCATCTCAGCAATCGGAGCTTCGCCGGTGGCCATTTTATCTGGATCACTAATCGTTTACCTGTTGCGAAAAACACGCAACGAAAACGGCACGCAGAACTGCAGCGAAATGAGATCGTTCGAGCGAGCCGCACAAACTCCGGCTCCTTAAGGATTGTAAGTCACGCATGGCGAGAGTCAATTTCCCGATGGTCGTTGATGAGTGCAACCGGTGCGTCGTCAGCAGCCGAAATGCCGGCACTGCACGCCAGCTCGCGGTTTAGCTCAGTGTTCCTTTACTTCCGCCTGCACGTCGACGCTGGGCCAACCGCCACCGAGCGCTTTATAGAGCAGCACGGTGTCGGACAGAATCAGTTGATGATTGGCGAGTAAAGACTGTTGCGCGTCGAGCAGCGTGCGTTCGGTTTCGAAAACCTCCAACTGCGACACCACGCCCAAACGCAATTGCAACTGGATCTGATCGGCGACGATCTGCAGGCGGTCCACCTCCTGCTGCAACTCCACCCGCTGCTGCTTGTGCGAGTTCAGATTGACCAACGCATTCTCTACTTCCTCGAACGCGCCCATCACGGCCACACGATATTGCTGTTCCGCAACTGTCGATTCCGCTTTGGTGACCTTCACATGCGCCCGCACGCTGGGATCGAGCAGGGGAATATTGATGCTCGGCATGAAGCCGTAGGTGAACGATTTCAGCAAGTCCGTCAGCGCGAAGCTGGCCGTGCCGCCGTGCCCGGTGAGGCTGATGGTCGGCAATTGCGCGAGTTTCGCCTGGCCGACGAGGTTGTACGCTTCGAGCACCCTGAATTCCGCAGCCACCACGTCGGGACGCCGCGCGAGCAGTTGCGCGGGCAAACCATCGGGTACCGCCGGCAATTGCACGCGTTGCTGCAAATGGCCCTTTGGCAGCTGAAATTCGCCGGCCGGCACGCCGATCAGCGTGCACAGCGCGTTATTGGCGATATCACGCGAACGGCGCAGTTCGAGCAACTGGTTCGTCAGGCGATTGATTTCCGCCTGCTGCCGCAGCACCTGGGTTTGCGGCACGATACCGTTGCGGCGCTGGCCTTCGTAGATCGAGAGAATCAGCTTGTTGGTCACGAGGGTTTTCTGCTGCTGCTCGATCTGGTCGTCGAATTGCAGAATCTGAAAGTACGTGCTGGAGACGTTCGATACCAACTCCAGATAGCCGGCGCGCCAATCGGCTTCGCTGGCATGAAATTCGGCCTTCTGCGCCTGAACGCCTTTCTCCACTTTGCCCCAGATATCGATGTCCCAGTTCACCTGAGTCGCGAGGTTGTACTGCTTCGAGAACGTCTGGCCGGTGGACTTTTCGAAGTCGGCGCCCGCGCCGAGATCCATGGTCGGCAAACCGCCCGCTTTGGCTTCGCCGATCTGCGCGCCGGCGACGTCGATGCGCGCGGCCAGCACCTTGATATCGAAGTTGCCGGCGATCGCTTTCGCGATCAACGTGTCCAGATACGGGTCACGGAAGCCCTTCCACCAATCGGGTTCGATTGTCGCGGCGGCCGAAACGGGCGCGCCTTTCTGGTCCGACCATGCGGTTTTCGCCGGCGTATCGGGACGCTGGTAAGCCGGCATGCTGACGTCGATACATGCGCCGAGCGAAAGCGCGCAGAGCGCCGCCGCACCGACGGCGCGCACGCTGTGCGCCGAGGCTCGGCAGAAGCGTTGACGGATCGGACTGTGAAGCAACGCGGACACGATGGTCTCCGATGACACCCATTTCGCTTGACGAGCAAAACGCACCGTGTCGGTCGGCCATCTCGTGCGCGGCTTCGGCATTGAAGTTTGAAGCGCTGCAGGGAATCGGACGATAGCGTTGGAGCGTTGGGGGATGTGAAAAGAACGATTGGTTAAGAAATTTTTTGGAGTCGCGATCGGCGTGTCAACCGCGGAAGCCGACGAGGCCTCCGCGGTTTTCAGCGCCGTTCAGACATTGATGTTGTTGCTCGCGCTCACGTGCGGGTTGATCGTGGTCGTGACGCCGGCCACGAACGCCGCGTTGTTGCCGTTCGCGTTCTGGATGCTCATCGACGTGTTGATCAGTTGGGTCGCGTTGACGGTCTTGCTGTTGTTGGGCGCGTACACCGGGTCAAAGCTGAAATACGACGACGAAGGGAAGCCGTAGCCGTAGCCGCCGCGCACCGCGCTCATGGCCTTGCTGTCGAGTTGAGCGGTGATGGACAGGTCTTTGATGGTCAGCGTGTTCATGGTAAATCTCCTGGAAGGGAAGCTGCACAGTCTTGCGGTTGGGTTCGAGCATCTTGTCTGCTCGAGTGTCACTAATGCATGGGCTGTGCCAGTTTCGCTTCATGCTCCTCGATAAATTGCCGAACGGCTGTGGATAAAGGGCTGCTGGGAATCGTCCCGTTGCTCGGCAAATCACGGCATGGAAACCGCGTGCCACGAGTGGTGGCCCGCAGCCAACAACCGGCGCGATGCTGTTGGTCGCGGCATGACACCGTGTCGCGCAGACAGGAATCGCACGACGTCATCGCGCGATCACCGTGATCTTCTTCGAGTACACGGGCGGGTTGTGCGGCACGTGCATGTCGTCGCCCATCAGCAGTTGCAGCGTGTGCTTGCCGGGTGGCAACTGAATCATGGTTTCCGTTTCACCCGCACCGAAATGCAGATGATTGCGATCCGACGGAATTTCCTGATCCATCGGCGGCAGGTCGGTGTCGATCAGCAGATGGTGGTGGCCAGTATTCGGATACTTGACGCCCTTTGGCGCCACGCCCATGTAGCGCAAGCCGAACCACACGCGGAACGGTTTATTCGCCGCGACCACCTGGCCATCGTTCGGATAGCCGATGTAGGCACGAGCGCCAGCCGGTGATGGCGTCGTCCCGGCCGTAGCGGGAATCGACGAAATCAAAGCCGCCGACGCCATGAGCGCCGCGACCGCGATGATCTTGAACATGAAGGTCTCTCCGTCCTGACGGGCCCGCGTGGAAGCAGCGGGCAGCGCTAGTCTTTTTGCACGGTGATGGTGATCTTTTTCGAGTACACGGGCGGCACATGCGGCACGTGATTGTGATCGCCGAGAATAAGCTGCAACGTGTGCTTGCCCGGTGGCAACTCGATACGCGCATCGGTTTCGCCCGCGCCGAAGTGCAGATGATTGCGATCCGACGGGATCTCCTGGTCGAGCGGCGGCAGATCGGTATCGATCAGCAGATGGTGATGCCCGGTGTTCGGAAACACGACGCCTTTCGGACACACGCCCATATTGCGCAGTCCCATGCGGACCCACAGCTTGCCGCCGTGAATCACGGCACCGTCGGGCGGCCAGATGATGTACTCCTCGGCGCCCGGGGGCGAAGCGGTTTGCGCGGCCGCCAAGGCTGCGCGTGACACGACGCAACCGAGCGCCGCAGCGAGAATCGCGCACAAAGCGGTACGACGCGTCGCGAAATGCGCCGCCGCGTCGTGCTGAATGCCGGGATCAACGTGGGTGTGAGTTCTTCGCATAGCGCACTCTCCCGAAGAGGGTCATGGCCATCCCGGTCATGCGAAGGCAGACCGGGTGTTCCAGCCGAATTTCGCGGGCGCTCGCTCGATGGGCCGGCCGCCTAGTTAAAACGACCGTGCCGCGTTACTTTGTGAATTAGCTTAGGACGTAACTTGCTAAAAAGAAACGCCACACTCGTTAACCGTATAGCGCAATGAGGAAAAGCAGACCCTGGTGACGCGCAAAGTGCGTGCTATCGTTATTAACAGGTTGCAGATGGATGGTCGATAGCGGCATCGATACCTTGTCCGATGTACACCGGCCCTTGCGGTGTGCGCCGCGGTCCTCGAATGCCTATGTTCTGTCCGGATCAAACAGGATGTGAAGATGTGGCGAATATTCCTGCTGGTGTGCGTGGCCGGGGCAATTCAGGCGCATTGTGATCGTGCTCGTGCCGCGACGCAACGCGACGGTGCGAGTGAAACCATCACGAATTCCGCCACTGGTTTTAACGGTGCGATTTCGCCATTCACGCTTCGACCGAATGATTCCGATGTGCCGCGTGTTGCGCTGGTGATCGGTAATGGCGCATATGGGCATCAGCCGAATGTCGACGCGATCCGCCAAAATGCGCCGCGAGATGCTGAGGCCATGGGTGACACTCTTCGCGCGCTCGGCTTCGACGTCATCCTGCGAACGAATGCGTCGCCGTTGCAAATGCGGCAGGCGATTGCACAATTTCATCGGCGGTTGCAAGCGGGGGGTGTCGGACTCTTCTATTTTTCCGGACACGGTATGCAAATCGGCGGCCAGACGCTGCTGATTCCTGCCGGTCTCGATATCGACGCACCCGCAGCGTTAGTGCGTGACGGCCTCGACCTGGATACGGTTGTGCAGTCAATGGCTTTGCCGCGTCGCGGGCAGTTCAATCTCCTGATCCTCGATACGTGTCTGAACAATCCGTTCTCTGCAAGCAAAAACGTTTCGGCACTCAGGCTACCGGCGAACACCGTCGTTGCCTATGCAACGGCACCAGGCGGTTTTGCGGCGGACGGCGCGCAGCACGGCGTCTATTCGAACGCATGGCTATACGCGCTTCACGATGCCCCCACGAACGCTCTGTCGACCCTGCTGCAACGCGTGGCCATGCGTGTGGCTAGCGCGACCGGTGGCGAGCAAACTCCGTGGATTGCGTCGTCGCCGACTCACCAACTCAACGACGCGAATGCCGCTGAACCGTCCTCGCGCCCAGCCGCCGACAACCGCGTCGTCGACCTGCACAGCCGCGGCATTCTTCCGAAAGATAGCAGCGAACAGTACGAGATCACGTTCTGGAATTCGATCAAGGACAGCAACTATCCTGGCGATTACGAGGCGTATCTGAAGGCCTATCCGAACGGCCGCTTTGCCACGCTCGCGCATGCGCGTATCGACCGCTTGCATGCCGCGTCGGCGGCAAGTGCGCCGATGTCTGCTGCGCCACCCGCAACCGCACCGGCACCGCAAGCCGTGAAGCCGGTTGCCCCGGCCGCGCCGCCCGCTACTGCCGCTACTGCCGCGCAGGAACGTCCGCGCCCCGCTGCAACGCCGGCCGCAAACCCCACACCACCCGCCACAACTGCCGCCGTGGCAACCGCGCAAAAAGCCCCGATTCACCCCCCCAGCGCCGGTGAAAGCCGCGACTGCGCCACCTGTCCGATCATGATCGCCGTGCCGGTCGGCTCGTTCGCAATGGGCAGCAGTATCGACGACCCCTCCGAGAAACCTGTGCACCATGTGACGATCGGCGCGCCGTTCGCGATCGGCAAATTCCCGGTGACGGTCGACCAATGGAACGCGTGTGTCGCCGCCAACGCATGTCAAAAACTCACACCCGAAAACAATCCGAACAAGGCCGCGCCCGCGCGCGATCTGAGTTGGGACGACGCACAGCAATACGTGAAGTGGCTGAGCAAAATAACCGGCAAACCCTACCGCCTACCCACTGAAGCCGAGTGGGAATACGCGGATCGCGGCGGCACCGCCACGAAGTACTGGTGGGGCGATCAGATGCGCAAGGGCAACGCCAATTGCAAAGACTGCGGCGATCCCTGGCACAAGGAAGGGCCGGAAGCCGCCGGTTCATTCGCGCCGAATCCGTTCGGCCTTTACGACATGAACGGCGGCGTCTGGGAATGGACCGCCGACTGCTGGCACAACACTTACCAGGGCGCGCCTGTCGACGGTCATGTGTGGGACAGCCCCGGCTGCGATATGCGGGTGATTCGCGGCGGCTCATGGCGCGAAGGCGGCGACTACATGCTCAGCGCGACGCGCTTCAAGTACAGCGCCGGCGTACGGCAATCGCAGGACGGTCTGCGGGTCGTTAAAGATCTCAAGTGATCCACTTGAACGCAGCACGGTCTTTGTCAGCCGAAGCGCTTCACTCCCCTGATTGTCCGCTTAAGGCGTGGCGGGCCGCGTCGTAATCGGCGCGAAATCGGCGACGATATGATCCTGACCATATTTGCCGCCGATCTGCGCGAGCCGCGCTTCGAGCGCGCGCAGATAATCGGCGCGCGGTTCGCTTTCGGGTCGCGGTTGGTCGAATAGTGCCACCGGTGTGATCAGCAACACCACCATCTCCGAGCCGAACGGCTTCGAAATTATCCAGTCCCCGGCGCTGCCGATCGTCGCCGAATAGTGCGGCGGCGCCTGATTGTCTTTCGCCCGCGGACTCGGCACCATATGCACGACGCTGCCGTCGAGCTGGTAATAGTCCAGATTCACGTACGAGTCGTAGCCCGGGGTGCTCACGTCCACGATCAGCGGATTGCCTTCGGTGAGCTGTCCACCCGGCGGCCGCACATGCAGGGCGGCGACGCGGCCTGCTTGCCAGTTGCGCGTCCAGTAGGGAGCAAGCACTTTGATGGTGTCGCATTTGTCGTCGGCGAGCGCGTCGACGTCGAGCGACGCCGTATCGACGCCCGGCAATGCCGACAAGGTTTCCCTCAGATGCGCCGCCCCGTAGCGCTGCGAGACATAGCCGCGCACAGACAGCGAATGATCCTGAGTCGAAGCGACAAGTGCGGAGCAGGGTACCTGTGCCAATGCCGGTGCGATCGCAGCGAGCGTTAGCGCCGGTTTTGGTGCGGGCGATGGGGGCGCTGAGGCGGGCGGCACAGCAAGCGCCACGCGAGGCGGCGTGCCGCCCGCGTCCGACGCCGCCGTCTCTGCTTGCCGACTCGGCGCCGACCGTAGTGCAAACACGCCGACGACCGCGGCGCACACCACGGCGAACCCAGCGAGCCCTGCCTTCGCCAACGTACCTGACTTCTCCGCGCGCGCTTCATTGTCGAACTCGGCAATGAAGCGCGTCACGCTCGGCATACGCGTATTGCGATCGAACGACAGCGCGGCGCGTAGCGCACGCCACTGTTTCGTGTCGAGATCAGGCGGCCGCTGCAGCTTGAAATCCGCATTGCGCGCCTGCGTGGCCGACAACCGGTCGTACGGATGATGACCGGTCAACAACTCGTACGTGATGCAGCCCAGTGCGTAAATATCGTCACGCGGGTCCGGCTCGCGATGCTCGATCATCTCCGGGCTCGCATACGCAGGCGTCAACGCGCCGAGGCTGCCGGGATCGAAAACCGTCGCATCGCTCTCTTCCTCCGGCCGCTGAAACACGCGCGCAATGCCGAAGTCGATCACTTTCACTTCGGCATTCGTCGTGAGAAACACGTTGGCGGGCTTGAAATCGCAATGCACGAAGCCGCGCTCGTGCGCATAGGCGAGCGCGCTGCACATGCCGCGCACGATCGGCAGCGCCGCACGCACCGGCATGCCCTGATAGCCCGGTGTACGCAACAGCTGGCTGAGCGGTTTGCCGCTCAGGTACTCCATGGTCAGATAGACGATCGGCCCGTCGCGATCGAAGTCGTACACCGTGATGATGTTGCGATGCGCAAGCACTTGCGCCTTGCGCGCCTCGCGCTGCAACGCGACGAGCGAGTTCGGATTACCGCGAAACTGGACGTTGAGCACCTTGATCGCGAGGTACGGTTTGCGGTCCGACGCCTCCAGCTTGCGCAGATCGAGCGCCTTGTACACGGTGCCCATGCCGCCCACGCCAAGACATTCTTCGAGCACGAAGCGGTTGTTTAGCGTGTCCCCGGTGCCTTTGATCTGATCATGTCCGGCTCCGGCGGCCGCGTTGGCGGCGTTGCTCGCGCTCGCCGCGTAACCGCCGCCCATGCCGTGCAGCGACGGAATATCCACGGTGGTCTGAATGCCCGTTTCCTCGCCGCCCGCCGCGACGTTCGAGACGCGCAACTGTTCGATGCGACGGCGCACTTCCACGTACAGATCGTCGGGAAGCGGCGCTTTGCGTTGCGCGCTGCCGAGCATCTCCAGCAGCTGCGTGGGGCCGAGTCCCTCGGTCGTCAACGTGCTGTCGAGTTGAGCGACGAACTCGTCACGGGACAGCTCGCCGCTCTGAAAGTCGTGAATCACACGCGCAAGGCTAGCCATGTGTGCGAAGCGCTGCCGCTGCCGTTGAGCCGGATGTCATGCGGCCGACGCCGCTCCGGCTGGGAGAGAACCTGTCGTAACCAGTTACATGTGCCGGTTCGATACTAGCGCCAGGTCGACGCTTTCGCAAACCAGGATTGCCCCGCTGCACGCATGGCACGGCGGTGTCGTGCGATAGCCAACAGCTCGAGCGTGTTTGTCGGGTGCGCGCCGTCAGTCTCGAATCGCGACGGCATGTCGCTGCGACGTGCAGGGCCGGCTCGATCGACGCAAAAGCCTTCCGCAGCGGGCTTTCTAAAACTTTATTAGGAACCTTGAATAAAACTGGCACAGCCCATGCATTAGTGACACTCGAGCAGACAAGATGCTCGAACCCAACCGCAACACCGTGCTGTTTTCTTCCAGGAGATTTACCATGAACACGTTGACCATCAAAGACCTGTCCATCACCGCTCAACTCGACAGCAAGGCCATGAGCGCCGTACGCGGCGGCTACGGCTACCCGTCGTCGTCCTACTTCAGCTTTGACCCGGTGTACGCGCCCAACAACAGCAAGACCGTCAACGCGACCCAACTGATCAACTCGTCCATGAACATCCAGAACGCCAACGGCAACAACGTCGCCTTCGCCGCCGGCCTGACGTCGACGATCAACCCGAGCATCACGTCGAGCAACAACATCCACGTGTAAAGCCCGGCGCGGCGAAGCATCGGCCCATGCCCCTCCTACGGCCTGCTTCGCCGCTTCAGGACCCCATTCGTTTTCCGCGCACCTTTGGAGAATCACCATGTCATCCCTCATGATTCGCGATCTGTCCGGCACCCGCGAGCTCGACCGGCGCGCCATGTCGGCGGTAGTCGGCGGCACCGGCAGCAGCGTGCCGGGTCTGCCGTCGATCGGCGGCCTAGCCGGCATCGCCAACGTCAACGTCTCGGTGAGCCAGAACCTCACCCAGATGCAGTACGTCAACGTTGCCGCACTCAACAACGTCGGCGTGATCGGCGCGGGCTTCGTGATGCCGCGCCTGAACGTCAGCCCGTCGCTGTCGGGCGCAAACTTCGCCAGCGTGTGACGAACCGCCGTCGCGGAGCGCCGGGGACTGCGCAACGCCACGGCGGTTCGTGCATAAACAGCAGGCGAGCGCCGACCAGATTTCCTATACTGTTTGTGCGAGGAGACCTCAGCACATTCAGCATTACCACGAGCGGCGTCCGGACCATCGCACCGGCCAGCCGCTCGACTTCTTTTGCGGAGCCGCCATGACCCAGCTCGTCATCAAAGACCTCATCGACAATGTCGAACTCGACCGCGAAGCGATGGCTGCCATCGTCGGCGGCGCACGGATCGGCGCGCGTTCGAGTCTGGCCGTGCCGCTGGTGCCGGCGTCGGCCCGCGTCGTCGATTACCCGCCGGGCTTCCCTGCCGCGCATCAGGCGATCGTCAAGGCGGCGCTGCAACGCAAGACGCCGCGCGGTTAAGCCGCGGCTGGGGCCTCGACGTCGTGGTCTTCGCAGGCGGCGCACACGGCGCCTACCTATAGGACGCAAGAGCGGTCCGCAATTTGGAAATACGATGCCTCGCCACGCATTCAATGCGACGGGGCATCTGCTTTTTCGGCCTGGCGATTGTCCGCAGGCAGCGACATTGGCCGTCGCTCACTCGCCTATGCTGAGTAGAACGCCGCGTGGTTCGATTCACGCCGTCCGCCAATAGCACGCGTTAATCGGACAGCTTGCCGGCGCATTTGTGATCGCGGCGTGCCACGCACCGCCCTTGCGAATTCACGATTGGAGACACCCCATGAAATTCATCGTGCAATGGAATGGTCTGCCCACTGCGGAGCGTTCCGTGATCGAACGCTTCATGAAAACGGGCGGCAAAACGCCGGAAGGCGTCAAGCTGCTTGGACGTTGGCACGCGACGGCCGGACTGCATGGCTTCGCGATCGTCGAGACGGACGACGCGCGGGGATTGTCGGCACTGGCGCTCGAATGGGGCGACTTGCTGACCATGAGCATCGTGCCCGCCATGACCGACGAAGAACTCGGCGCCGCGCTCGGCAAACATCAGGCGTCGCACTAGTCAGTTAGCGAGTTCTTCGCGTTTGCGCAGGGATGTATCGTTCAGATAAACCAGAACGAAGCGGAGAAGATTCGTTGGACCGGCGCATGACCTTGTACCGGTCCGATATTGCCCGCTTCACGCAGCGTCGGCTTTGCGTTCCAACTCCGCATTCGCCACGTTATACGACGCTTCTATCGCGACCGCTTCGTCGAGGCCGACAAAGCGGTTGAAGTCCGTAAACGACGTGAGACGATCCGCCACCGCATCGGTCGAGCCTTCGCGCAAGAATATTTCCATCATCTCTTTAACAGCCTTGTGTGCCGCGAGCATCGATTCGATCGGACACAGCGTGTAGTCGAAGCCGAGCTTGTACACCTGATCGAGCGTCAGATAGGGGCTTTTGCCCGTGCGTGCCATATTGAACAGGATCGGCTTACCGAGCGGCTTCAGTCTTCGCACCAGTTCCTGCATGTGCTCGATACTTTCGGGCGCGTCCGCATAGAGGCCATCCGCGCCGGCTTCGGCGTAGGCCGTCAGCCGCTCGATCGCGTCGTCGATACCCGTCACGGCAATCGCATCGGTACGCGCCACCACGAAGAAATCCGGGTCGGTTCGCGCGGCCAGCATGGCGCGCAATTTCGCCTGCATCTCTTCCTTGGGAATCACCTGCTTGCCCGCAAAGTGGCCGCATTTCTTCGGCACGGCCTGGTCTTCCAGATGCAGAACCGAAGCGCCCGCCTCTTCCCACAGACGAATGGTGCGCTGCACGTCGAGAATGCCGCCGTAGCCGGTGTCGGCATCGGCGAAAACCGGCAACGACGTGGCCCGGCAAATCCGGCGGATGTGATCGAACATCTCCGTTTGCGTCAGCAAGCCCACATCCGGCTCGCCAGCCAGAATGCCGGACGCCGCGAACCCGCTCACGTAGATCGCCTTGGCGCCCGCCTGTTCGGCGAGCTTCGCGGTCAACGCATCGTGCGCGCCAAGGCAAACAAAGGGAGGGGACTTCAACAATTCTCTGAAACGTGCGGAACGGCTCACGGTGCTTCTCCCAGTCAAGGTCGGATCAGGCCATGCTCGTGACGTGCGGCGTGCGCAACGGTTCGCGCGGGCCCCACGTCGGTGCGCTATTGCGGCAGGTAAGCCCAGGCACGCCTCGCGCGATCCTCGCGGCGAAAAGCGTCGATGTCGGCGGCGAGACGCAGCGTCTGGTCGACCTCGTCGAGTCCTTCGAGCAGCACCGCGCGACGCGCGGCGTCGAATTCGAACGGAATCGGCGCCCGACCGTTCGCGCGAATTTCGAGTGCGCGCAAATCGACTTCGAGCGGTTCGCCGTCCGCTGCGGCGGCAGCGAGCGACTCGATCGACTTCGCGTCGAGACACACCGGCAGCAACCCGTTCTGCAGACAATTGTTGAAGAAGATATCGCCGAACGAAGGCGCGATCACGCAGCGAATACCGAACTCTTCGAGCGCCCACACCGCCATCTCACGCGAACTGCCGCAACCGAAATTCGCGCCGCCCAGCAGAATCGAGGCGTGCCGGAACGCAGGCTGATTCAACACGAAGTCCTGGCGTTCGCCTTGCTCGGGACCGCCGTCGCGATAGCGCAGCGTTTCGAATAGCCACGGCCCGAGTTGACCGCGCACGAGTTGCGAGATTCGTTCGATGCGAATGATCAGGTCGGTGTCGACGTTATTGCGCAGCAGCGGCGCGGCCGGACCCTTGACTACCGTGAACGCTTTCATCGAACGACTCCGGCACGCGCGGGCGCGGCGATATGGCCGGCCAGTGCGCTGGCCGCCGCGACGGCGGGACTCGCCAGATGCGTGCGCGCACCCGGTCCTTGCCGGCCGACGAAATTCCGATTCGAGGTGGACACGCAACGCTCGCCACGTCCTACCACGTCGCCATTCGCGCCGACACACATCGAGCAGCCGGGCTCGCGCCAGTCGAAGCCCGCCGCGCGGAATACTTGCGCGAGCCCCTGCGCCTCCGCTTCCCGTGCGACGCTCAGCGAACCCGGCACGACCCACGCGGTGACGCCATCGGCCACATGATGTCCCGCGACGACACGCGCGGCCGCCTGCAAGTCTTCAATGCGGCTGTTGGTGCACGAGCCGATAAACACGCGGTCTACACTCAACTCCTGCAGATGCTGCCCCGCATGCACGCCCATGTAATCGAGCGCGCGTTGCAGCGCTTCACGGCGGGCCGGATCGGCTTCGTCGACGGGGTCGGGCACGGCGGCGTCGATCGCGATCACATGTTCGGGACTCGTGCCCCACGTGACTTGCACCGCAATCGCCGAAGCGTCGATCTCGACTTCGCGGTCGAAATGCGCGCCTGCGTCGCTCGGCAGACGGCGCCAGTCTTCCAGCGCTGCGTCAAAGCTCGCGCCTTGCGGCGCATAAGGACGGCCGCGTAGATACGCGAACGTCACGTCGTCCGGTGCGACGAGGCCGAACTTGGCGCCGAGTTCGATCGTCAGATTGCAGAGCGTCAAACGCGCTTCCATCGATAAGGCCTCGACCGCCGCGCCGGCGAATTCGACGGCATAGCCGGTCCCCGCGCTCGCGCCGAGCGCGCCGATCACGTACAGAATCATGTCCTTGGCAGTGACGCCTTCGGCAACGCTGCCGTTGAAACGGACCCGCATGGTGCGCGGTTTCTTCTGACGTACCGTTTGCGTTGCCAGCACATGCACCAGTTCCGTGGAGCCGATGCCGAACGCCAGCGCACCCAGCGCGCCATGCGTGCAGGTGTGACTATCCGCGCAAACGATCAACGTACCCGGCAACGACAACCCCAACTCCGGACCGATCACGTGCACGATGCCCTGCTGGCCGTGCGCGCCGATATCGAACAGCGGAATGGCGTGCTGCGTCATCTGCTCGCGCATCGCGTCGACCATGGTCGTGCTCCAATCCGCGTCGCCGGCGCGGCGGCCGGGTTGCGTGGAAATCACGTGATCGAGCGTCGCGAAGGTCAACTCCGGATTGCTGACCGGCAAACTGCGCGCTTCGAGCACGCGGATCGCTTCGACGCCGGTCAGTTCGTGCATCAGATTGCGGTCCACCTGCAACAGGTCGACGGCGCCAGGCAAGTTTGCAATCGTGTGGCTGTCCCATAGTTTGTCGAACAGCGTGCGAGGCGCGTTCATGACGCCGCCTCGCCGTTTTGCGCGTGGCGTTTCTCGAACGCCCATACCTCGGGAAAGCCGACCAGTTCGTGCAACTGGTCCATGGTGAACGACGGCACCTGGAGATCGAGCGAATCGCCGTGTTCGAGCAGATGACGGTAGGCGCTGTCCAACGCGGAAGTCGCCGCCGCCATGCCGATCGACGGATAGATCGCGATGCTGAAGCCCCACGCTTTCAGCGTGCTGCTCGCGACCACCGGTGAGCGGCCCGTGGGCACCATATTGGCGAACAGCCACGCACCGCAATCGGCAAGTTCTCCGCCGATCCGCTGAAATTCTTCAGCGCTTTCCGGCGATTCGACGAATACGATATCCGCGCCCGCGCGAGCGAAAGCCTTGCCGCGGCGGATCGCTTCGTCGAGGCCGAGCGTGGTGCGCGAGTCGGTGCGAGCGATGATCAGCATGTCGTCGCTGCGACGGGCCTCGAGCGCGACCTCGATTTTCTTCAGCATGTCGTCCAGCGGCACGACCTGACGGCCCTGGGTGTGGCCGCATTTTTTCGGCATCACCTGGTCTTCCATCTGGATTGCCTGCACGCCTGCGGCTTCGTAGCCGCGTACGGTATGCCGCACGTTGAGCAGGCCGCCGAAGCCCGTATCGGCATCCGCGATCAACGGCTTGCCGATGCCTTCGGCGATCTGCCGTGCGCGCCCTACCATGTCCGCATAACTGACGAGACCCGCATCGGCAACGCCCAGATAGGACCCTGAGACACCATAACCGGTCATGTACAACGCTTCGAACGGCAAGCGATCGGCGACCCGCGCCGAGAACATGTCGAATACACCGGGCGCGACGACGAAACGTCCGCTCTTGAGAATCGCTTTCAGCTTTCCGGGAGTACTCATCGAACGCTCCTGCTCAATTGCTGTGAGTAAGACGCCGTTGCCACGCCAGCAACAGCAGATTGACGAGCGTCGCGAAGACGAACAGCATCAGCGCGAGCGCCATGATCGTGCTGGTCTCGCTACGATTCATCGCGATCATCAACATGTGGCCGATGCCGCTTTGCGACGCGAACATCTCGCCGATCAGCGTGCCGAGCAGCGTCAGCGAAAAGCCGATCCGCAGGCCGGCCACCACTTCCGGCACACAGGCCGGCAGCAGGATACGGCGCGCGAAAGTGACTGGACTCAAGCGGTACGTGCGTGCCGCACGCGTGTAAATGGGCGGCATATTGCGCACGGCATTCATCGTGAAGATCGTGATCGGCACGATGCCGTGCATCACGCCGAACACGATCTTGGCCCACAGGCCGAGGCCGAACGCGAGCAGCACCACCGGATACAACGTGACCTTGGGGATCGAGTAGAAACCCATCATCAGGGGCTCCATGACGTCGCCGGCCAGCTTGCGTGCGCCGAGCAGCATGCCGAGGCACACCCCACAGAGCGCCGAGATAAAAAACGCCGAACCGAACGCGAATGCGGTCACGGATAGACTCGCCGGGAAATCCGGGTCGCTGACAATATGAACCGCGCGCATCACCGTGCGCCATGGCGTGGTGAGCACGTCAGGCCCCAGCATCTCGCTCGATATTTGCCACAGCACGATCAGCACGGCCAGCAGGACCACGCCGTCGAGCCAGCGGCGCGCATGCCGCGGTTTGATGGTGTGTGCAACGACGATGGTGCTCATGCCGCCTCCCTGCGAATCCGCCGGTAAAGGCGTGCTTCGGCCGACCGTAGCAGCGCGTTCACCGTGCCGACGAACAACAGCATCAGCACCATCAGGCCGTACATGGTCGGGTTGTCGAAGTTGTTGTATGCGAAGGCGATCTGATAGCCGAAGCCCGAACCCGACAGCACGAATTCCCCGGCCACGACGGCGATAAACGCATACACCACCGTCAATTTGATGCCGGTAAACACAAACGGCAAACTCGACGGCAACGTGATCAGCCGGATTTCATCGAACGTATTCAGACGGCACACGCGGGCGGTGCGCAGCAGCACACGCGGCACGCGTTCCAGACCATTGAGCGTATTCACCGCCATCGCGACCACCGCGAACAGAAAGCCGATGCCCACCAGCGGCCAACGATTCAGGCCGAGCAGCACGATCAGGATCGGATAGAGCACGAACACCGGCACCGCGTAGTACGACAGCAGCAGCGGGTCGAGGACCCGCCGCACGCGCGGCAACCGGAACAGCAGCACGCCGCCGACGAAACCCACCACGACTGCCAGCACCACCGCGAGCAAGGCGCTGCCGAGCGTTTGCAGAATGTCCGACGTGTATTCGCCGGACCACAGCAGTTGCACGGCGCTCACGATCATTCGCGACGGCGGAATGAACGAAACCGGATTGATCCACGCGGCGCGGCTCGCGATTTCCAGCAGCACGATCAGACCGACGATCAGGCCGAGCCGCCAACGCGCGGCCGTATTCATTGCTGACTCCCGAGTGCTTTTAGCGCTTCCTCGCGCAGCAAGCCCCACACTTGCGCGGTCAATTCGCCGAAGCGCGCGTCGAGCGCCGTCGTGCTGTCACGCAGACGCGGCCAACCGGTGTCGATCGTCGCGATGAACCGGCCTGGACACGCCGACATCACGCCAATGCGGTCGGACAGCAACACGGCTTCGTCGATGGAGTGCGTGATCAGCAAAACGGTCGCGCCGGTATCGCGCCATAGCTTCAAGGTTTCGTCGCCCATCAGCAGACGGGTTTGCTGATCGAGCGCGCCGAACGGTTCGTCGAGCAACAGCAGGCGCGGCCGCACCACCATGGCACGCGCGATGCAAACCCGTTGGCGCATGCCGCCCGACAACTGCGCGGGGTAGGCACTCGCAAACCGTTTGAGTCCCATGAACGACAGCGCGTGGTCGACCCGCTCGCGCACTTCCGCCTCGGCGACGCCGGCCTGACGCGCGGCGAACGCGGCGTTGTCGAACACGTTGAGCCACGGAAAACTCGCGTCTTCCTGAAATACCACGGCGACCCCGTCCGGCACTTGCGCACCGACCGGCGTGCCTTCGAAGGTGACCGTGCCGCCGCTGGCGGGATTCAGACCGGCCAGCACGTCGAGCAGCGTGGACTTGCCGCAGCCCGACGGCCCCACCACGGAGAAGAACTCGCCGGCACGCAATTCGAGGCTCACGGGGCCGAGCGCGTGAAACGGCGGCTTGCCGCCCGTGCCCGGATAGATGCGCGTGACGTCGGTGAGTGTGGCTTCGATACGCTTGCCGTCGGGCGACAGCGCGCTCGGTGCGACCACCGAGATATTGGCTTTGTGGCGGGATAACGCGCTCATCGCGACCTCACTTCTTGCTGCGCAAATCGGCGGGCAGCATCGACTCGTCGACGATCTTCGACCAGTCGAATGGCCCTTCCGGAATGGCCTTGACCAGCACGAGGCCCTTGAGTACCTCGTCCATGCTCTTGTAGTCGAGACTGCCTTCGCTCCAGTACTTCGGATCGGCGTCGAGCACGTTGTTGATGGCCGACGCGGCGACCGCCGGGTCCATCTTGTATTCCTTCGCGAGGATCTGCGCGGCCTCGGCGCGATGCGCGGCCATGTAGATCACCGCCTTGCGGCGCGCCAGGATAATGCCGCGAATTACCTCGGGATGCGCCTTCAGATAGTCGGTGCGGACAATCCCAACCGTTTGCGTTTCGTTCGGCACGACATCGTTCGAACGAAATGCGATGCGCAGGCCCTCTTTCTTCGCGCTATACGACGGCTCGGTCATATAGCCGACGTCGACCGCGCCCTGCTGAAGCGACGTGAGCATGCCGCTCGAACTGCCCACCGGTTTGCGCTGCACCTGGCCCAGCAGGCCGACCCGGTCGAGCGCGATCGTGGAGATCATGTCGGTCGTCGATTTGGGACTGCTGTAGCCGATCGTCTTGCCCTTCATCTGCTTGATATTGGTGATCGAGCCGTTCTTCAGTTCGACCCACACGAGGTCGCCGAGACTCTGCACGCCGCCGTGCACGATCGTCAGATCGACGCCCTGTTTCACCGCCGCGATTGCCGCAGGCAACGCCACCTCGCCGTACGGAATGTCGGATGCCATCGCGTTGCGAATGCTGGTTCCACCGCCTTCCGATGTGATGAAACCGGTGACGTCGACTTTCTCGTCCTTGAAGAAACCTTTGTCCAGCGCAACCGCGAACGGCACGCCGTACATACCGTCACCCCAATGCGTCACCGTCAGCGAACTGGCCTGGGCGCCGACGCTCGCAAGCGTCAGCGTCGCGCTCAGGCAGATACCCCGCACGACATTGCGAATCGCGTTCATGTGGTTCGTCTCCATCCACGATTGACGGTTGAATGCCCGCCATTTTCGTTATGCCGCCGCGCGCCGTGACGCCGGCGACGGGTCAGCAAGCGGCTCCGTCGAGGCGACTTCCGTCGCTCACTGTGTAAGTTAATGTATGCATTAAATCGTCAAAAGTACAGAACATCGGCACGAGAAAACGGCTGGGTTTACCCGTCGTGCCGACGTGAATTCGTCGGTTTTAAAGGGCTTTTCAAGCCTGATGAATGCCGTGTTGCTGCAGCACCGCAGTCTGTTCGCGCCAGCCGCGTTCGCGATGAAGGCGGTATAAGCGACTCGCTCGCGCTGCATCGCCGCGACGGATCGCGTCGATGATTTCGTAATGCTCGGCAATCGATTTTTTCGGCTGTGGATGCGGCCGCAACTGTTGCGTGAAGCGTCGTACGCGATGCACCTGGTCGCGGCAATTCATGACGACCTGCGCGAGCCGCGTATTGCCGCCGAGCTGCACGAGTGCTTCGTGGAAGGCTTCGTCGGCGGCGGCCCAGGCTTGCATGTCCTGCAGGGCAAGCGCGTCGGTCATCTGCTGGCAGGCGTTGTCGAGTGGACTCAGGTCGACGCCGCCGCGCGCGGCCACCAATCCCGCAGCAGTCGATTCGAGGCTGATCAGCACCTGGTAGATATGGCTGATATCGGACACGGAGGTCGGCACGATGCGAATGCCGTGACGCGGCACGATCTCGACCAGCCCCTCGCCTTGCAAACGGATCGCCGCTTCGCGGATCGGCGTGCGGCTCACGCCGAGCATGAGCGCGAGTTCCTGTTCGAGCACGTAAGAGCCGGGCGTCAGCTCGCTTTCCATGATTTTTTGCCGGAGACTTTCATAGGCGAGTTGCGATGAGTTGCCGTTGCGCGCTTCGGGTTGGGTGGCCGATTTGAGTTTTGGCACGACGCTCCTCCAGGCGGCGCCGAAGCGCACGCGGCTATCCGTCTATTCCGCACGGCGGTATGCGTAGCGTGCAGGCTGGCGAACGCCGGGCGCAACACGCGATCGTTTCGATGCTAGCACCGCACAGCGTCAGGCGGCATGAAGGGAAACGCTTAATGCAATGCGCTACACCTGCATGGCAAACCGGCGGCAGACACGGCAAACGCCGGTTACCCACCGCGCAGATGCGCGACCAGCATGCGGCACGCCACCGGCAACGCCTCCAGCGACCGTACCGCTAACAGCAGATCGCGCTCCGCCCACGCATCGGTCAGCGCGACGATCGACAAACCCAGCTTGTCCGCCTGCTCCTGCGCGATCGCACGCGGCATGACGCCGAGCCCGAGTCCCGCCGCAATCATCAAACATTGGGCGTCGTAGCTCGTCACCTGAATGCGCAGATTGACCGGGCGCGCGTGAGCGTGCGCCGCGCGCGTGAGTTGCTGACTGATGGCCGTATCGGGCTGCAAACCGACGTACTCGAAGTCGAGCGTGTCCGCGAAAGCCACGGCCTGACGGTGCGCCAGCGCATGCCCCGCCGGCGTGACGAGCGTCAGGGAATCGCGGCGATACGGGAAGGTTTGCACGTCGTAGCCATGCGGCACGGAGGTGAACACGCCGATATCCGCCGCGTTATCGGCAACGGCTTTCACCACCCCTGTACTGGGTTTTTCTTCGAGCTGGATCTGAATGCGCGGATGCTGCGCGGCAAACGACTGGATTTCGCGCGGCAGGAACTGCACGACCGACGATACATTCGCGACCAGCCGGATCAGCCCGCTGGCGCCGCTGGCGTAATCGCGCATCTGCACGGCAATGTCGTCGAGTTCATGCAGCGCGCGGTGCGCCAGCGCAACCAGCCGTTCCCCGGCGGCGGTCGGCATCACGCCTTTGTTGGTGCGCCGTAACAGCGCCACGCCCAAGGTGGCTTCGATCTCGCTGATGCGTTTGCTGACGGCCGCCGCCGCGATATGTTCGCGCTGCGCGGCGGCCGCGATCGTGCCGGTTTCGGCGACGGCAACGAACAGCCTGAGCGAAAGCGGATCGAGTGTCGGCATGACGCCCCGTGGCAGGTAGCCGGGTTCGCCGAGGGATTCGGCGCACCCCGGTACGGCGTGTGCGTGTCTCCACCACCGACACGTTTTCCCGCCATCGTGGCGCGCGATGACGGCATGGTCAAGCAATGCTTTGCACGCCCACGCGGCCTGGCAACAATGACGTTGACCGGCGGCCTCGTTCGAGGCGAACCGTGCGAAAGGAGGCAGCGATGCAAACCGCGACCCACGCAAAGATCAAAGTGTTCTGGCAACCCGGCTGTTCGTCGTGCCTACGCACCAAGGAGTTTCTGACGAAGCAGGGCATCGAATTCGAATCGATCGACGTGCATAACGATCCGGACGGCGCCCGGCAACTGGCCGCGCTGGGCGCGCGTAGCGTGCCCGTGGTCGCGCTCGGCGGCCGCTACACGTTCTGTCAGTCGATCAACGACGTCATCAAGTTTCTGGATCTGAAGACGAAGATCATGACGCCGCTGCCGCCGGCGGAACTGGTCAGCCGCCTCGAACTCGTGCTCGAATCGAACGCGCGTTATACACGGCAATTCAGCGGCGCCGCATATCGCGAGCCGTTCAGGAATCGCAACCGGACGCCGGCCGGGCTGACGTTTCACGTCTTCCGCGTTGCCGAGATGGGAATCGAAGCCGCGCAGCAGATCGAATTGCGTTTTGAAGGATTCGACGAGGTACCGCCCGCCGACTGGGGACCTCAGGAAATCGCCGCATGGGGCGACAGCGTGAGAGCGCACTTGCGCGCCTGGTGGCAGGCCGAGACGGATCGCTCGTTGAGCTACGACGTACCCACTTACTATGGAAGACGGCCGATGCACGAAGTGCTGGAGCGCACCGCGTGGCATAGTGCGCAACACACGCGGCAGGTCATGCTGATGCTGGAAAGCGAAGGCGTGGCGGTCGACCGGCCGCTAACGGCTCAGGATCTGGCCGGCTTACCGCTGCCCGATGAAGTGTGGGACAGATGACGGCCGATCCGGCTGTGCGCGGTTGTGCGGCACGGAAAGCGCCGCATTGAAAGCATGACGGAGTGTCGCAAGCGGTTCATAAACTGAACCCATCTTTCGCGTCTGCGTGGCAGAATCGCCTTCAATCCGTCGGCGAGACAGAAACAGATGACCACGCTGCGCGAAAAATCCACCGACTCGGTGTATCAACAGTTACGCACCAAAATCCTCAGCAATGAGTTGCGTCCCGGCATGCAATTGCTGGAACGCGACCTCGTCAGTCTGTTCGGCGTGAGCCGCACGCCCGTGCGGGAGGCGCTCGTGCGTCTGCAGAAGGAAAACCTGCTGCAGATCGTGCCACGTCACGGCATTCGCGTACGTCAGGTGTCGCTTGCGGATATCGAGGAAATCAACCAGGTGCAAAGCAGCCTCGAAGCAACCGCTGCGGGCATCGCCGCGGCGGCGACGCTGCGCGCCAAAGACCTGGCACTCTTCGATCAGGCCTGCAACGCCATGGAACGGGCGCGCGAGAAAAACGACCTTGCCGCCTGGAGCGCCGCCGACGAGGCCTTTTACGCGCATCTGCTGAAGCTGGGCGGCAATCCTCGGCTCACGCAGATCGTCAACGAATGCCGGGATCAGATTCGACGGGTGCGCGACCTCACTCTACGTCTCACCGCGTTGGCCGATCTGCCGGCGGCGCAACATCGGGCGATCGTGGGCGCGATCCGTGCCGGCGACGGCGCGACCGCCGAACGCCTGTGCCGCGACTATCGCGCGAATTGTCTGCAGTTCGAGATCGAGACGTTGCGGCGATTCCGCATTCTCGAGGTGTGAACCATGGCAAACCGGATCGACGCCAACGCGCTCGCGCCGGCCTGGCGAACGAATGTCCGCACGCGGCGACGCCCCCGGCCTCCCGCTCACCTATCATGCTGATGAACGCCTCGCCCATTCAGATAGGCACGTCATGACCGTAGCGTCGAGTGCAGCGCCTTCCAACATCCCCAGCGGGCAACTCCTGCCGTTCCGCGAATCGCTGCTGGCCATGCTCGGCATCTCGTTCGTCGCGATGCTGGTCGCGCTGGATCAAACCATCGTGGGCACCGCGCTGCCGCGTATCGTCGCCGAGTTGAAAGGCTTCGACCTGTACGCGTGGGTCGCGACGTCGTACATGCTGGCCTCCGTCATTACGATTCCGATCTTCGGGCGGCTCGGCGACCAGTTCGGCCGCAAGCCCTTTCTGATCGCCGCGATCATCCTGTTCACCGGCGCTTCCGTGTTGTGCGGGCTCGCCGGCAGCATGCTGCTGCTCGTCCTGTCGCGCGGCCTGCAAGGGATCGGCGGCGGCATTCTGATCGGCACGGTGTTCGCCACCGTCGCCGATCTGTTCCCCGATCCGAAGCGGCGGCTGCGCTGGCTGGTGTTCGTCACGTCCTCGTTCGGCGTGGCCAATATGGTGGGGCCCACGCTCGGCGGCATGCTGACGCAATACGGCGGCTGGCGGCTGGTGTTCTTCGTCAACGTGCCGGTCGGGCTGGTCTCGCTGCTATTCGTGCAGCGCTTTTTGCCGCCCCTGCATCAATTGCGGCGCGCGGGGCCGGTCCGGCTCGACTGGCTCGGCGCGTGCGTGCTCGCGCTCACGTTCGGCACGTTGCAAGTGCTGATCGAGTTGTTTCCGAAACATGGCGTCGACACGATGACGATCGCGCTGACCGCCGTCGCGGCGAGTTGCGCGCTGATTCTATGGCTGTGGGAACGCCGCGTCGGCTATCCGATCGTGCCCGTGGACATGCTGATGGATCGCAAGCTGTCCGCGCTGTTCGCGATGTCGGTGCTCGGCGGCTTCGCGCTGTTTTCGCTGGTGTTCTATGTGCCGCTGCTATTTCAAGGCGGCTATGCAATGTCCGCCCACGATTCGGGCATGCTGATCACGCCGTTGCTGCTGGGCACGACGATCGGCAGCGTGGTCAACAACCGGATCGTCACACGAATCCGGCGCGCGAACGGCATCATGTATGCGGGTTTTGCGCTGTCCGCGCTGGCGTGCCTCAGCGTGGTCGCGCTGCACGGCAACGAGCCGCATCTCGTGTGGATGTCGTGCATGGGCATCAGCGGACTCGGCCTCGGCCTGGTCGCCACCAGTCTGACGGTCTGTTCGCAACAGATCGTCGCGCGCGATCACGTCGGGGCGGCGACCGCGCTGCTGCAATCGCTGCGGACCTTCGGCGGCATGCTCGGCACGGTGATGACCGGCGCCCTGCTCGGCCATCTCTACTCGCGCGGCGTTCATCGTTCGCTCGATTCGTATCAGGCAACGCAGTGGTTCAAATCGTTCGCCAGTCCCGAGTTGCTGGTGGATCGCGCGGAACAGGCGGCATTGATCAACCGGCTGGTCAGCGCCGGCCACGCGGGCGACGCGATGATGAATTCCGCGCGCGACGCCCTCGTGCAGTCGATTCACATCGGCATTCTGGTCGCGGGCGCCGCCGCGCTGGTCGGCCTCTGCCTGGCCTGGTTCGTACCGCCGGTGCGGATCGGCTATCCGGACACCGTCCTCGCGCCGGACGTCCCAACACCGGCCGACGCCGCTCCTCCCGTGCCGCGCAGCGCGCGCTAGACGGGCACCTCCCAGGCATGCGGTTTGCTGACTAAAGACGTCGATCTGCCGATCGCGAACCCTTCTCACGATGGGCGCTGCGTGGCTAGCGTGACGGCGGATCCTGTCAACCCAAGCGGAGGTTATTAATATGTTGGGAACTATTCTTCTGATTGTGCTGATTCTTCTTCTCATCGGTGCGTTTCCGACCTGGCCGCACAGCCGCTCGTGGGGCTACGCGCCGACGGGTGGTATCGGCGTCGTGCTGATCGTCATCATCGTGTTGCTGGTGGCTGGTGTGATATAGCCACGGCAGATTGAACCAACGGTTCTTCGTTCAAACCGAACCTTGAAGCGGCGCCGGCCGCCGGATATCGATGCAGTTTGCTGCGTCGGTTATCCGGCGGTTTCGTTATGTCGACGGCTATCACCAACTCACGTTTGTCACGCCGGAGAATGGGATGGAAAAGTTACTCGCGAATCAGGTCGCTGTAATCACCGGGGCCAGTTCCGGGATTGGTTACGGCGTCGCCAAAGCGCTGGCGGATGCGGGCGCAGCCGTGGTGCTGAACTACCACTCGCATGCCGATGCGGCGCAACGACTCGCCGAGGAAATCGAACGGACCGGTGGCGCCGCGCTCGCGGTTCAAGCCGACGTAGCCGACCCGGCTCAAGTCGACAATATGTTCGACGCGTGCCGCGCGCATTTCGGGACGGTCGATATCGTGGTCGCGAATTCGGGCATGCAGAAAGACAGCGCGTTTGCCGACATGACGCTGCAAGATTGGCAAACGGTGTTGGCAACGAATCTGACCGGGCAATTCCTGACCGCGCAAGCAGCAGTGAAGGAATTCAGGCGGCGTGGACCGCGCGACGTGTCGAAAGCACTGGGCAAAATTATCTGCATGAGCTCCGTACATGAAGTGATTCCGTGGGCGGGACATGTGAACTATGCGGCTTCCAAAGGGGGCATTCAGATGTTCATGAAATCCCTCGCGCAGGAGGTCGCGCCCGAACGGATTCGCGTCAACTCCATCGCGCCCGGCGCAATCCGCACGCCGATCAATAAAGACGCGTGGGACACCGTAGCCGCGCGCGAAAAGTTGCTGAAATTGATTCCGTACGGCCGTGTCGGCGACGTGGACGACATCGGCAAGGCCGCGGTATGGCTCGCGTCGGATGAAAGCGATTACGTGGTCGGCACGACGTTGTTCGTCGACGGCGGCATGACGCTTTATCCTGGCTTCGCGGATAACGGTTGATGGCTGTTGCTTACGCGTCTCGTACTTCGTCACCGTCGAGCAGTTGCTCGAACAGATCCGTGCCGCCCATCTGACCACCCTTGAGCATGATCTCCATGCCGTCGAGATCCGCGCGATCGGCGTGCAAACGACACACCGTGACGCCGGCCGATAAGGGCGCGAGATACGATAAACCCCATGCACCGAGCGCGCGCACGGCGAAGCTCGATGTGTCGCCGCCGGCAATGCCGATGCGTTGCAGACGCACGGCGCCGAGTACCTGTTTCAACAGCGTCGCGCAGGTCTCGGCGAGGTGAGGGAGTGCGCCTTCGGCAGGCGCGGCTAGATGCGCATTCGTGTCGGCATCGGCACCGGCATTCGCCTTCGTTTCATGATCAGCCGCACGCGCCGCGCGCCGCTTCGTGAACGCAAGCACGTTGCGCCCGTCGCGCAACGACGCGGCTATCGCTGCCACCTGCGTCGCGAGATAAGCGGCTGCGTCGCCGCCGGTCATTTGCAACGGGTCCAACTCGACACGCAAATAAGAGTGCGCCGCCTCGATCTGTAACTCGGTCAGCGGCGACAAGCTCCCCGCCAGCACGAACACGGGACCCTGCGCGCGCGCCAACCCGACTGAACCCGTGGCCACCGCAGATCGACCAGCCGTGCCGCGCGTCAAGGCATACGCCTGCGCGACACTACTCGCGCCAACCGCCAGCAGCGGCGCCGACGTCGCGGCGTAACGCGAGATCAACTCGCCGATCGCGTGCAGATGCGACGCGTCGAGCACATCGAACAGCACGGCGTCCGGCTTTAAATCGAGCCGACGCCGCACCTCGGATTGCAGCGCCGCAGCGCCCGACGCATAGCTCCGCCAGTCGACCGATTGCACATTCTGCAAGCCTTGCCGCTGCAGATGCACGCGCAAATCCGCTTCATTCATCGGCGTGACTGGATGCCGGCTCATGGTCGGATGACGATCGATCCGGTAGACCGTTTTCCGGGCGTCATCGGCGCCGGCCGCCGCGAATAACTGGCCAAACACGCAATAGCGCCGCAAATCCGGCTGCCCGCCGATCACCGCGACGAGTTCGTTCGCGCAGTACTCGCGCAAGGTCTGGATCGCCACGCCGATGCTGCCGGTCTGCGGCGCGCTATCGAAGGTCGAGCACACCTTGTAGTGCATCACGCGCACGCCGAGCTTCGCGAATGCCGCGCCGACATGGGTGAGTTCGTGTTGCTGCGCGGAAGGCGCCATGGTCCGCGCGGCGCCCGCGACACCGACCGCATCGAGCGGGCCCGACGTCGATAGACGCGCGGCATCCGGCGGCTCGAAAAACAGCATCGTGCGTATGCCGGCGCGCGCGAGATGCGCGAGCGTGTCGGTCGCGCCGGTGAAATCGTCGCCGTAGAACGCGTAGTCCGGGCCATCGTCGCGCGGCAGGTCACTCATAGTCTCTACCCCTTGTACGACGTGCCGCTGCGCCGCTCACGCGCGGCCGCCGAAAAACGCCAACGCGCGCCGCAGTTCCGGCATGTGCTCCGCGTACACCGTTAGCGGCGTGCCGGCCTGCACGGCAGCCCACGCCTGGCGCACGCTAGTCACGCCCGCGGCGGGGCCGTCCGGATGCGCGAGAATGCCGCCGCCCGACATGAACAGCAGATCAGTGGACCGCACCGCGTCGAACGTAGCCTGCGCGGTGCCGGCCCATTGCCCCGATGAGAACGCGGGCAGCACCACGTCGTCGACACCGGGCGCGAGCGGCGTCGCGCAGTCGCGCGCCGACTCGATCACCTCGGCGTCGCTCTGCGCGAATTTGCCGGCCAGGCCGTGAACGTGCATATGATCGACGCCGCTCAAACGCCACAACGTTTGATACGCCTGAAACGACATGCCGAGCGCCGGATCGCGCGACATCATGCCGTAGCCGTTGCGATGCGCGTGCAACACCAGCGGCGTAGCGCGGCGCAGCGTCTGGATCGCGGAGAAGCCGCACCAATTGATGCTCGCCATCACGCAACTGCCGCCCTCCTGTTCGACCAGGTCGGCATGACGACGCATGGCGTCGAGGTCGTCGGTGATATTGAAGGCGACCATGACCGGCCGGCCGCTACGCTCGCGATAGCCGCGCACCTCGGCCATCACCGCCCGCACGCGCTCCGCGAGCGGCGCGTGCAGCGGATTCGCGCACACCTCGTCGTCCTTGATGAAATCGACGCCTGCTTCGCAGAGCTCGCGCACCAGCGCTGCCGTTTCCGCTGCGCTCAGGCCGACGTTCGGCTTGACGATGGTGCCGATCAACGGTCGGTCGCGCACTTCGGTCAACGCGCGCGTGCCATTCACACCATGCCGCGGCATGTCAAACCGCGCGCGATAGGTAGCCGGCAAACGCAGCGACAACAGGCGCATGCCGGTCACTTCGCCGAGGTCGTACAGATTGCCGGCGACGGTCGCGGCCAGCGTCGGCAGATTCGCGCCGATGTTGGCCAGCGGGAACGACAGCGTGACCCGCGCGCGCCGCCACGGACCCGTTGCGTGCTGGCGCGCGAGCCACGCGTTCGGCAAGCTGGGTTGCGCCGCGGCGTCGAGTTCTTCGATTTGCAACACGGTTGCGCGGCTGCGGGCGCGCAGCGCATCGGATTCATTGGCGACGCGCACGAAGGTGCCGCTCGACTGCTCGCCGGCCATCACGTCGGCGACGCGTGCGGGATCGAGCGGCGTCTCGATCAGATAGTCGGCTTCGAGTACATCGTCGCCGGTCTGCCGTTGCGGCGCGGCGTTCATAGCATGCCCAGATCGGGAAAACGGCGTATCGGATCGCTACCGTCCCAGTCGCGGGACGCCACGTGGATCATGTCGAACAGTTTGCCTTTCGGCCCAGCTATCTCCGACAGTTCGATCACCGTGCCCGGATGGTTTTCCGTGTCGAAGTAAACGAACCGGCCGTTGCGCCCCACTTCGCCGCTCATCGCGACCGTGAAGCCCTGCGCTTGCAGACGCGCGAGATCCGCGTCGAACGAGGTGGTCCAATACGCGTTGTGCTGCAAGCCCGTGTGACCGGCGGCGAGAAAGTCGCGATACATGGACGGCGCGTCATTGCGAGTCTGGATCAGCTCGACCTGCAGCGGCCCCGAGTTCGCCAACGCGACCGAGTTATGCACCTCGTAAGATTGGCCGCGATACGTGTAATTTTCGATCGGCACGTGTTCGTTGTAGAACCAGGGGCCGACGCCGAGCACGCGGCTCCAGTAGTCCATTGCGGCTTCGATATCGCGGACCACGTATCCCGCCTGACGAATTTCGCCAAAGAAACGACTCATGTAGCTCTCCCAAAGCGTCAGGATTGAAAAGACGAGCGACACCCCGGCGTGGCTGTCGATGCCGCGTCCGTAGGTCGAACGTATAAAGAAAACCTAGAGAAACCCGATCGATATCCAGGGAATCGCCGCGACCAGAATCAGGCCGAAGATCAACGCGCCCATATAACCGACGATCGGACCGATACCCGCGTCGGGATTGACCTTGCTGATCGCGCATGCCGAGTAATAGCCAACGCCGAACGGCGGTGAGAACAGGCCGACGCCCATCGACAGAATCACGACGATCGCGTAGTGCACCTCGTTGACGCCGGCCATCCGCGCGATCGGGAACAGCAGCGGCCCGAATAGCACGATCGCGGGAATCCCTTCGAGCACGCTGCCGAGCATCACGAACACGACGATCGACACCGCGAGAAAACCGTACGCACCGCCGGGCATGGCGCCCATCCATTGCGCGAGGTCCTGCGAAAAGCCGGATTGCGTGAGCGCCCACGCCATCGCGGTTGCGCATCCGATGATGAAAAGAATCGCCCCCGACAAGGTTGCGGCGTCCACCAGCATGCGGCCGAGCCGCCGCCATTCGAAGCGGCGATAGATCAGCACGCCGACCAGCATCGAATAGGCGATGCCGATGGTCGACACTTCGGTTGCGGTTGCGATCCCTTCGACCACCGCCATGCGAATCACGAACGGCAAGGCCAGCGCCGGCAACGACACGAGCAACAGCCGCCCGATCTGCGCCCGCGTGAAACGCTGCGCACCGCTCAGGTCTTCCTTGCGATAACGCCACCACACCACGACGCACAGAATCAGCGCGAGCACCGCGCCTGGCAGCATGCCCGCCGTGAACAGCGCGGAGATCGACAAGCCGGTAACCGAGCCGATCGTGATCAACACGATGCTCGGTGGAATCGTTTCGCTTTGCGCACCGGTGGTGGCGAGCAGCGCGACCAGATCGCCTTCGGCGGCGCCGCGTTTTTTCATCTCGGGGAACAGCACCGGCGCGATCGCCGCCATGTCCGCCACCTTCGACCCGGAGATGCCGGACACCAGATACATCGCGCCGATCAGCACGAACGACAAGCCGCCATGCACATGACCGACGAGGCTCGCGAGGAATTCGATCATCGCGCGCGCCATGCCGGTCATTTCGATCAGCAGGCCGAGGAATACGAACAGCGGCACGGCCAGCAACACCAGATGCGACATGCCCTCGTCCATCCGGCCGACCATCACTTCGAGCGGGGTAAAGGTCGAGAGACCGAGATAGCCGAAGGTGGCCAGCGCGAAGGAAAACCCGATCGGCACGCCCGAGAAAATGCCCACCGCCACGACGCCGACGAAAAAAATCACGAGGTTGGTCTTGCCGAGGGTCTGGAACCACGGACCGGCGAACACCGCCACCGCACCCAGCAGCGCCGCGATGGCGAGCGCAATGAGTACATCGCGCAGTCGGCTCACCTGGGCGAGACGCAGCAGGCCGACCAGCAGCATGAGCGCCGCGCCGATCGGCAACGCGAGCGCGCGCCACGCGTTGCTGATCTGCAAGGCGGGCGTCACGATCGCAGCCTCGCCGGACGCGTAGTCATAGGCCGGCGCAATCAGCAGCGCCAGCAACGCAACCGAGGCCGCGATCGCCAGCGTATCGACAAACGCCCGCCGCGACGGCGACAAACGGCTGACCAGCGCCGTCATCCGCATATGTTCGCCGCGTCGCAACGCAAGCACGGCGCCGAGCATGGCGAGCCACAGAAACAGAATGCCAGCGAGTTCGTCCGACCAGACGAGCGGCTGATGCAGCAGGTAGCGCCACACCACGCCCGCGAACATGACGACGATTTCCATCGCCAGCAGGGCGGCCGCGCAGACTTCGACGAGCGCGATCAACCCGCGATCGAAGCTTCGCAGCCAGCGGCGCGGCGCACTCGCCGCGTGCAACGGCACGTGGGCTTCCACTGGGTTCAACGCATGATTCGACATCCTTGCGCCTCCTCGCGGGTACTCGCCGCGCTCCGTCTTTTCCTGCCGGCTGCTCACCGGTTTGCCGCGCACGTTCAGGCCAGCTTGCCGACCGACTGTTCGAGCAGGTCCCACGCCTGATCGCCGAATTTGCTTTTCCATTCGGCGTAAAAGCCCGCCTGGCGCAATGCGGCGCGAAACGTATCCGGCGCAGGACGATTGATCGCGAGGCCTTTGCTCTGCAAATCCGCGACGGCCGCGTCGTTGAGCTTGCGCACGTCCTCGCGCTGCCGCAGAGCCGACTGATTGAACGCGTCGCTCGCAATGGCCTGCAGGTCTTTCGGCAAGCCCTGCCACGCGCGCGGGTTCAGCACGAACCAGTAGCCGTCCCACATGTGATTGGTCAGGGAACAGTACTTCTGCACTTCGTAGAGTTTCGCCACTTGCACGATCGGCAGCGGGTTTTCCTGCGCATCGACGATATGCGTTTGCAGCGACGAATAGACTTCGCTGAATTGCAGGCTGGTGGGCGACGCGCCGAGACCCTTGAACATGTCGATACTGAGTGGGCTCACCGGCACGCGAATCTTCAGACCGTGCATGGTCTGCGCGCTCGTGATCGGACCGGTGCTGGTGGTCGTCTGACGAAAGCCGTTGTCCCACATCTTCTCGAACGACTCGAGGCCGGCCTTTTGCATCGCCGCGCGCACGTAGGCGCCGAGCTTGCCGTCCATCGCGCTCCATACCTGGTGGTAGTCGCTGAAGGCGAAGCCGACGGCATTGATCGCGACCGACGGCGCGAGCGTCGACACCACCAGCGCCGACGGCGTGAACATTTCGATGCCGCCGCTGCGCACCTGCGCGAGCATGTCGGTGTCGCCGCCCAACTGGTTGTTGGGGAATATCCGGATCTCCATGCGCCCCCTGGACGCGTCGCGAATCTGGTTGGCGGCCTCCTGCGAGCGCACGTTCAGCGGATGCGTGAGCGGCAGATTGTTGCCGTACTTGAACACGAATTCCGGGCCGGACGCCGCGCGTACGATCGCCGGAAAACCCAGCGCGCCGGCTAGCGGCACGGCGGCCGCGGCGCGCAGCACGGTGCGTCTCGCGAGGTTGGTCATTTGAGCGTCTCCTTGCTTATAATTGATGTGACGGTCGATTCCATCAAAAACCATCATCGTTCACGACAACCGTTGTTGCTATGACGGACTACGCTTTGATTTCGGGTCAGCGGCGTTCAGTCGTTGCGTGATAGCTGCAAGACTAGGCGTGCGCGGCAAGCACTGTCAAACCGCGAACTTGATGGTTTTTGATTGACCTCTCCCTGAAGAACTGCCATGTCCGAACCGCTTTCCGGCGCCGCCGTTAGCCTCGCCGCACGCGCTCGCATTCCCGATATCGCGCGTGTCGCCGGGGTCTCCACCGCCACGGTGGATCGCGTGCTCAACGGTCGCGAGAACGTGCGCGCCGTGACCGCGCAACGTGTGCTGCAGGCGGCCGCGCAACTCGGCTATCTGCTCACGTCCAACGCGCCCGCCGTCGTGCCGTCGAAGCCCATGCGGATCGCCTTTCTGCTGCCCGCCGGCACCAATCGCTACCTGCACATGCTCGGCGACTACATCGATTTCGCCCACGATCAATGGAACGCGCTCGATATGAAATGCCGCGTGCACTATGTGGAGAGTTTCAATCCGAAGGAATTGGCCGACCGTCTGTTGCATTACGGTCAGCGCGCGGACGGCGTGGTATTCATGGCGCTCGAACATCCGCAGGTGCGCGACGCGGTGAATGCGCTCGCGGACCAGGGAGTGCCCGCCATCACGCTGATTTCCGATTTATCGAACGCGCGGCGGCTGGCTTATGTGGGCATCGACAACCGTTCGGCCGGCCGTACCGCAGCGCTGTTGCTAGGGCGTTTCATGGGGCCGAGACCCAACGGCAAGATCGCGATGCTCGCGGGCAGTCTCAACTATCGCGGGCACGAAGAGCGCGAGATCGGCTTTCTGCATCTGATCGAATCGACGTTTCCGCAGGTACGTGTGATCGGATTGCGCGAGGGGCACGACGATAGCGAGCGCAACTATATGCAGACGCGCAAGCTGCTGGAACAGCATCCGGATCTCGCCGGCATTTATAACAGCGGTGGCGGATCGGATGGTGTCGCGCGTGCGATTGTCGAAGCGCGTTCTGAACAGAAGATCCTGTTCGTCGGTCATGGCTTGACGCCGGATACGCGCGCTCTGTTGATCGACGGAACGATGGACGCGCTGATCACGCAAACGCCGCAGTCGATGGTAGGAAATTGTCTGCGGATTTTCCGCAACGTACGGGAGAAACGCGACGCGATGCACGACGTGAAGCCGGTGCAATTCAGTATCGTTCTGCGGGAGAACCTGCCCTGAGGGGAACGGGGCAACGCGGCGCAGGCATGGCCGCCTTCGTCAAATGCCTCGCTGTACGAGGTCAGGCACGCGGGATGCTGAGACAACTTCGTATTCAAACTTCGATACGAAAGGAGATCACATCATGCCTTATCTTCTCGGCTGGCTTCTCGGTGTCCCGCTGATCGTACTGGTCATCCTGTACCTGATTTTTCACTGATACCCCGCAGTATGGGCTCAGCGCCATCGCGCTGACACCTGAAAGGCGACGTCCGCAATGTGCGGCGTCGCCTTTCGCGCATGCGGTATGCGCTCAGCGCACCGCCGCCATCAACGTGCCCATCCCGGCATGAGCTTACATGCGTCGCCAACAGGCGCGCCGTACCGTTTATCGCGGTCGATCGACCCGATGGTGGACAAAAGCAGAGGCCGGCAGGCATTCGGTTAGGAACATGCGTCCATGCCCGGCGAGCGCGCCTTCCAGCGCGGTTGACGCCGGAATTCGCCCGCGTGCCGCCTTCTTGCTGTGAAGGCAGCGAGACACCGCATGACAGCTTGTGGCTGAACGAGGCCACGGGCGCGAAGCCTGTGGTCCGGGCGGTTGTCCCGGGCATGAATGCACCCTGAAAATATACCCGGAGGCAGGCTGGATAGGCTTCTTAAAGGAGCACGCTGGCCGCGCGATGTCGGGACGATATTCCGCTACAATACAATTTCTAGGAACATTATTTCGGAAAACCTATGTCAACTCGAAATCGCCCACTCGACAGCCAGGATCGCAAGATCATGCGCGAATTGCAGAAAAACGCGCGTCTGAGCAATGCGGAACTGGCCGAGTTGGTCGGTATGTCGACCACCGCGTGCTGGAATCGCACGCGCCAGCTGGAAACGGAGGGCTATATCCGCGGCTACGTGGCTTTGCTCGATCAGCAGAAGCTCGGCTTCGCCGATGTGGTGTTGCTGGAGGTCACGCTCGACCGTCACGACGACGACGCGCTCGCCCGCTTCGGCGCCGAACTCGCGACGCTGTCGGAAGTGCTCGAGGCGTATCTGGTGTCGGGCGATTACGACTACCTGGTCAAGGTGGCAGTGGACGGCACCGCGGGTTACGAGCGGTTCCTGCGCGAGAAGCTCTACAAGATTGCCGGCATCCGGCATAGCCGCTCGATGTTCGCGCTGCGCTGCATGAAAAGCATTCCGTCGATTGCGGTCTAGCGGGCCGCCGGGTTAGATCTTTACGCAAACTGCCTGGACCGCGCGCGCTGCACGCACGCGACGTGCGGCTCCGCCATCGCCACGATGATTCGCTACGGACTCGAAAATGGCGCGCTTCGCGATGACCATGACGCTCAGCCGATAGCGCTACGCAACGGCTTCTGACATGCGGCCAGCACCGCGCCGCCTGCAAGCAGCAGCGCGGAATAGACCAGCCCGCGCGCGAGACCGGCGCCGTCCGAGACCCAGCCGATCATCGTCGGCCCCACGATCTGGCCGAACGCGAAGACGATCGTGAAAGCGCTGATGCCTTTGGCCCAGTGGCTCGCGGGCAGATTGTGGCGCACGAACGCGGTGGTCGATGCGACCGCCGACAGAAACGTCGCGCCGAACAGCACGCCGGACACGAAGGCCACCCACGGTTGCGTGAACAGCGCCGGCAGCAGCGTCGCGATGGCGAGCAGCGCGTTGAGCACCGCGAGCGCCTGACCGCCGCGCATACGGTCGAGCAGGCCGGCCCACACGCGCGCCGACATCACCGTCGCCACGCCGAGCAGCAGATAAAAGCCGGTGACGACCACCGCGCTCATGCCGGCATTGCGCAGCAGCGCCACGATGAACGTCATATAGCCGATATAGCCGACGCCGAACAGTCCGTAGCCCGCCAATGCGAGGCTGAACCGCGGCCAGCGCGGCGCCTCGGTGCTGGCGGTTGCGCGCGCCGCCGCCGTCGCCGCATGCACGTTGGGATGCACCCGTTCGATCTTGCGCGCCGCCTGAATCGCCACGGCGGCGAACGCCGCGCACGCGAGGGCCAACGCGAACCACGCGAACTGCCAGCCATGCGCGGTGTTGACGATCGTCAGCGGCACCAGCACCGACGCCACCACGATTCCCCATCCCGTGCCGCCGTAGTACAGACCGAGCACGAGGCCGGCGTCGTGCGGTCTTGCCGACGCCAGGCGCGCCGCCAGCACACCGCCACTGATAAAAATCGCCGCGCTGGCCACGCCGGTGATCACTCGCAACGCCAGCAGCGAATGCGTGTCCGAGAGCAGGCCGCTGACGGCCATGAGCAGCGTGGTGGCCGCGCACCCGACGCCGAACAGGACACCCGACGACCAGCGGCGCGCGAGTGGCGGGAACGTCAGCGCGCCGAGCAGGTAGCCCAATGCGTTGGCGGTGTTCATCGCACCGGCCTGCGCGAAGCTCCAGCCGAGGTCGAGTTTCATTGACGGCAGTAGCAGCGCGTACGCAAAGCGGGCAAGTCCCAACGCGATCGCGCTGCCTAGCGAGAGCGCGGCGGCCAGCAGCAGGGTCGGGAGACGGTGCGCCGCTTGGGTAGCCGTGGCAGCCACGGCGGCGTCGAGTGATTTTGTCGGCATGGGCGGGCGGATGTGGGCAAGGATGCTGTAGGCCGGGCGTGCTGCAAACGCTGATTACGGCACGCCGCCATCATATCTGGGGACGCCGGGCGGGGCTGACAGTTAGTTGCCTTTAACGAGCCAAGGCCATTCCCTTTGACGCTACGCGCACTGACGGCGCGCGTACCGGACAAGCGTGAGGTCGACAACTGTCAGGACTAACACATCCATCTAAATGCGAATGATTTGCATTTACGAGATAATTAGCCCATTATTCAGCCCATACCTTCAGTCGATTACACGCCATGACCACGCTAGACATCAGCCGCCTCGAACCCGCACCTTCCGTATCCGCGCAACCCGGCACCGCCGCCACGCCTCATGCATCGGCGGCGCTCGAGGTGTTGCTGTCGCGCCAATCGCAATGGCCGCTCACCGAACCCGGCCCCGCCGACGCCGAACTCGATCTGATCTTCGACGCCGCGATGCGCGCGCCCGATCACGGCAATCTGCGGCCCTGGCGCTTCGTCACGATTCGCGGCGAAGCACGCGGTGCGCTCGGCGACCTGCTGGTCGATCTGGCCAGCGCGCGTTCACCGGACGAACCGCGCTCCGCGCACGCGCATCGGCGGCAGAAGGCCTTTGCGGCACCGCTCGTGATCGCACTCGGGGCGGCCGTGTCGGCACATCCGAAAGTGCCGGAGATCGAGCAACTACTGGCCGCCGGCGCGGCGACGATGAACCTGCTCAACGCGATTCACGCGCTTGGCTACGGCGGTTTCTGGGCCACCGGGCCGGACAGCTATGAAGCGCGTCTGCGCGACGCGCTGGGCTTTGCGTCGAACGAGCGTCTGCTCGGCTTTCTGTTCGTGGGCACCGCGAAAATACCCGGCGCAACGCCGGTGCGGCCGTCGCACAGCGCGCACGTGCGCGAATGGTTGCCGCCGCAACCAGTCCGAAACTAATGCAAGCCATCGACGCGCATGTTGCGTCATCGCCCTTGCGTCGCAAGCGACAAGCGCTGGCCTGCGACGCGGCAGCCACTCAATCAGGCCGGCGCGACTCATGGACCGTGTCCATTCAGGAGCCTCGATGAACTTCCGCTCTCACTACAGCAGCCGCCCCGACCTGATCGACGATCATCCCGTCGATAACACCGACGCGCCCGAGCGTACCGTCCTCAGCGCCGTCCGCACCTGGCTGCGACCAGCCTGCGAATCGGCGCGCGGCGGCGTGCAATGGCGCGACATTCTCAGCGGTGTCGGCTTGCGACAGGACGGCATAGAACATTTCGATCTGCTGATGCGTTCGCTGATGCACGTGTCGTATCGTCCGCTCGACATGCGCTGCCGCTGTGCCAGCGACCTCGGCAAGGACGAAGCCGTCATTTTGCAGACCATCGCGTTGCTGCAAAAAACGCATAGCGGCGCCGCGTTGCGCATGTTGAGCGAGTGGCTGCCCTCGCCCGCGGTCAGCGGCGTGTTGAAGCTGATCCGCTGGTTTGCGATCGATCTGCTCGACGCCGGCATGGAACTCGACGTGCAAGCGCGTCGCGTGACCTATATGCATTGAGGACGCAGCCAATGTCACTGGAATTGGACCAGGCTGCGCCGGCCTCCTCGCGCGTGCGCGATAGCCGCGACGTGCGCGCGACCGAACGCGCGGCGAACCCCGCCCGAATCGTGCACGCTATCGTCACGGCCACGCCGCCCGTCTTCTCTTCTCACTCACTGACGCGCCACTATCCGCGCGGCGTCACCGTGCCGCGCGCGGGCGAATTGCATCTGTGGCGATTTCGCTGCGAATGGTTGCCGGTGCCGGTGCAGGAAGGCGACGGCTGGTTGTCGAAGAGCGAACGCGAACGCGCGCGGTTACATCCGAACGCCGCGTTGCGCAAGCGCTTTGTCAGCGCTCGCGTGGTAGTGCGCTGGATCGTCGCGAATCTGTTCGACTGCGCGCCACGCGAGGTCGATCTGCAAGACGACGGCAACGAAAAATTGCGCGCACGCCATCCTCATGACGGCCGCGGCATTACGATCGACATCGCCTACGGCGGCATCTGGATCGTGGTCGGCGTTGCGTCGGCGACGCTGGGTCTGAGCGTGGTCGTGCCGTCACCCGGCGCGCGCGCCGACGAGACGCCGGACGGCGCGCGACGGCGTGCACGTTATGGCAGCCTCTGCAATGCGCTGCGTTATGCGCCGGTGGATATCGACGTGGAACTGCTGCTGAGCCATACCGCGAGTTGCGCCTTCGACCTCGCGGAGCATGGCCGCTGGCAGGTGTTCGATCTGCCGATGGGCGGCAAGATTCGCGCGGCCGTCGCGCTCGCGCAACCGATTACGCAAGTCCATACGTTTGGTTGGCCGAAGTCGCTGGCGATCGGAGAAATCAACCCGTAGGCGGCTGAGGTTTATCGCGCTCTATCGCGCGAACGGGGTCGTCGACCACGCCACGCACGCTGAATAGGCGTGCGGCGCTTCGATCCACCGTGCGGTGATTTCACGCATATTGTCCGGGATCGCATTGCGCAACGTCACGCGGTTCGCTTCGCGCGGCAGCACGCTCAAGTGCTGCAAACCACGCGAAATGCCGGCGCCCGTTGTCTTCACGAGCGCTTCCTTCGCCACCCAGGCATCGTAAAACGAAGCGGTCTGCTGACCGGCATCGCGGCCTTCGAGCCATGCCACTTCGGCGGGGTCGAGCGTCAACGCCACGATCGAACGCCAATCGAATCCATCGCGGTGCTGTTCGATATCGACGCCGACGCGCCGAAACGGCGACATGGCGATCAATCCATGCGCACCCGCATGCGAAACGTTGAAATCGAACCGATCCGAATCCGTTAGATGCGGACGGCCGTTTGCGTCCTGGGAAAAACGCACAGTGTAAGCGGGGATGCCAAGACGCTGCGCAAGCAACTCACGCAGCGCGGCGCGCACGCTCGCGAAACGCACCGTGTCCTCGTGATGAAGAAACTTGCGGGCGCGGGCTCGCTCTTCCTCGCTGAGCGACGCGAACACGGCCGCGTCGTTCAGTGACGCATTGAAAGGGAAATCGATCCGCCACAACGAGATGTCGGACGGGCCGTCATGCGGCAAAAGAACAGGGTCGATGGAATGCATCGCAAGGCGTCGGACGGTCTGGCTAAGGTAGAAAAGGAACCTGAAAAGAACATTCGCGACTCTACCCGATATCACGCCCGAATCCACCTCGCCTTTCAGATGCGCCGCATGTCCTTCGGCACGCCGAGCAACAACGCCACGCCGCTGACGAACAGCAACACGCTCAGCAGATACAGCGCGTTATCCATACTGCCGGTGTGCGTCTTGATCAGCCCGATCACCCACGGACTCACAATGCCGCTCGTAATGCCGATGCTGCTGATCAAAGCGATACCCGCCGCCGCAGCCGTGCCGGACAGATAACCCGACGGCACCATCCAGAAGATCGGCAACGCCGCGAAGATCAACACCGCGGCCAGCGACAGAATCGCGAGCATGGCGGGAAAGCTGCTCAGATGCAGCGTCAGCAGCGAAAGCGCTATGCCGCCGCCAATCGTGCAGACGGCAAAATGCCGGCGGCGTTCGCCGTGGCGATCCGAGTGACGCGCAATCAGAATCAATCCGACCGCACCGATTGCATTGGGAATCACGGTGTAAAGACTAATTGCCAGCACGTCGTGCACGCCGAAGTCGCGGATCATCAACGGCATCCAGAAGTTCAGCGTCAGCGAGGCGCAGGTCAGCGAGAAGTAGATGAATGCGAACAGATAGACGCGGGGATTGCGCAACGCGTGCAGAAACGAGCGCGACGAATGCGCGTCCGACGAAACCCGGCGGCCCTCGTCGCGTTGTGCGATCAGTTGCGCTTTTTCGTCGGCGCTCAACCAACTGGCGTGCTGCGGACCGTCCACCAGATAGAACGCGGCGAGCAGACCGAGCACGATGGCGGGCGCGCCTTCTATCGCGAACATCCATTGCCAGCCGAACAGGCCCAGCACGCCGCCCATGTCGCGCATGATCCAGCCGGACACGAGACCGCCGAGCACTCCGGCCACCGCGACGCCCGCAAAGAAGATCGACAGCACGGCCGCGCGCCGCCGCGCCGGATACCAATACGTCAGATACAACACGATGCCGGGAAAGAAGCCCGCTTCGAACACGCCGAGCATGAAGCGCAGCAGATAGAAGTGCGACGGCTTCGACACCAGCATCATGCCGACCGATGCCATGCCCCACAGCAGCATGATCCGCGTGAACGTGCGGCGCGCGCCGAAGCGGGCCAGAAGCATGTTGCTCGGCACTTCACAGATCACGTAGCCGACGTAGAAAACCGCCGCGCCGAGACCGTACATGGCGTCGCTGAAGCCGAGGTCGTGCTTCATCTGCAATTGCGCGAAGCCGATGTTAATGCGGTCGAGAAACGACACCACGTAGCAGAGAAAAAGAAACGGAATGATCCGCATCGAGACCTTGCGATATAGCAGGTCGTCGTGCGCGGCAGCGGAGGCGCCCGGCTCGAGCGCGGGGGCGAGGGATTGGCTCATCGATTATCTCCAAACGTGAGGGTCCAACGGACCCGCCGGGTCCGGCGTCTTGATGCGCCGCGTTGTCGTTGTGCAGGTGGGCAGCAGGCGGCGTTGCTACGCCGCCTGCGGTTGTGCGCTCAAGCCGCGAGCGAATGCGCCTGGGTGTCTCGCGTTGAAGCGTCGATTACCCCAACGCGCGCATGCTGGATGGCTTCGAGCAGCGTCGCGTGATCGCCGATATGGTTGGCGAGCAGCAGGATCAATTGCGCATTGGCCGACTGGCTTTGCGCCTCGTCGAGATCGCGATGCATGTCGATCAGTGCCTCGTAAAAATCGTCGGGGCGCGTGAGATTCGGTTGCGTATTCAGTGTCATGTCTGTCTCCTGCTATTGTTTGCCGATGCCTTGCGGTTGGCGCACGCGCTCCGCGTGCCTGGGTCAAAAGCCCAGGTTCAGATTCAGGTTCAAGCCGTCCCTTCGACACACAATGCGCGTTTCAACGCCTGCGTGACCGCGTCCGCATCGAGCTGCCGCCAACGCGCGCAAACATGCTGGTCCGGCCGGATCAGATAGAACGTGCCGGGTTTGGCGTCATAGCGCGCGTGCGCGTGGCCTTGCGCGTCGTGAGCGACTTTCACGCTCGCCGAATACGAAACAGAAATGGACGCGGATGCCAGAACCCCAGCCTGAAGATCGCCACTCGTCACCACCACGAGCTTCAACGGAATCGGTCCGACATTCAGCGATTCCAACGCGGCGCGAGTGGCCGGATCGACACCTTGTGCGCCGCAGAACAACACCCCGGTGAACTGCTGACCGAGTTGCTGCAGCAGCCAGGCCGGTTGCGCAGCCACCAGAACCGGCGCGTCGACACACGACGCACCCGGCACCATCGCACCGTCGAAGCAATCGACGTCCTCCGTGTTCAGCGGCGAATCGCGCAACACCGCCGGCACCGACAGGCGCCCGCTATTCGCTAATTGCCGCGCAAACGGATGTTGCCGCGAGAGCTTCAGCACCGCGTCGCGGAACACGCGGCTCACGGGGCTCTTTGGCGTGATGAAATCGGTGGAGCGGGTGGAGTTGCGAATGTTTTCATCGGCGGCGAATTCGCGTTCGCTCGCGTAGGTGTCGAGCAGCGCGTCGGACGCGTTGCCGTCGAGCACCATCGCCAGCTTCCATGCGAGATTTTCCGCGTCCTGCACGCCGCTATTCGCGCCGCGTGCGCCGAATGGCGACACGCCGTGCGCGGAGTCGCCCGCGAACAGCACGTTGCCGTGCCGGAAGCGCTCCATGCGCAAACACGAAAACGTATAGACGCTGACCCATTCCAGTTCGAATCTGGCGTCCGCGCCGAGCAACGCGCGCACGCGCGGAATCACACGCTCGGGGGTCTTTTCGAGCACCGGATCGGCGTCCCAGCCCAACTGGAAATCGATCCGCCATACGTTGTCCGGCTGACGATGCAGCAACACCGACTGATTCGGATGAAACGGCGGATCGAACCAGAACCAGCGCTCGGTCGGAAAGTCCGCTTCCATCTTGACGTCGGCGATCAGGAAGCGGTCCTTGAACGTGACGCCCTTGCTGTCGAGCCCCATCAGCGTGCGCATGGGGCTGCGCGAGCCGTCCGCGGCGACGACATAGCGGCCGCGCAGCGGGTACTGCCCTTGCGGCGTGTCGATCGTCAACGTCACGCTGGCTTCGTGCGAGCCCGGCGCGCCGTTCTGCTGCACGCCGACCACCTTGCTCTTCCAGCGGATCTCGAGATTCGGCAATGCCTGCGCACGTTCGAGCAGGAAGCCCTCGACGTAATACTGCTGCAGATTGATAAACGCGGGCCGGTTGTGGCCCGCTTCCGGCTGCAGGTTGAACGTGTAGACCAGTTCGTCTTTCAGAAACACCTTGCCGACGTTCCAGCTGATGCCTTTCTCCACCATTCGCTGGCCGCAACCCAGGCGGTCGAAAATATCGAGCGAGCGCTTCGAAAAGCAGATGGCCCGCGAGCCGGTGGACAACGAACAGTCGTCGTCTACCAGCACGACCGGCACGCCCTGTTGCGCGATATCGATTGCGGTGGCGAGGCCCACCGGGCCCGCGCCGACCACGATCACCGGATAGGCCGCCTGCTCCGCGTCGCCTTGCGCACTTTGCTCGCGGCACGGCTGGTAGTCGAACGACAGCGTCTGGTAGTTGATGCTCATCTTAAGTCTCCGTCCTGCTCTTCTCGGCGTCGCTGTAGCGCGGTGGGGTCAGGCTTGCAGCGCGTCCCACATGTCCTTGTCGCGTTGCGCGGTCCAGATGCGCGGATGCGTGATACCGCTCGCTTCGTCGAAGGCGCGCGACACGTCGAACGGCAGGCAATGCTCGTAGATAAATACGTGGCCGAACTTCGGATCCATGGCCTTGCGCGTGTGCGCCATCGCGGCCTTCAGATCGAGTTTCTGTTCGACGGCTTCGCGGCCTTGCTGCAACAGCGTGGTAACGAAGTCCTTGGTGTAGTCGAGACCTTTGTTGACGTCTTCCGGCGTGGTCAGCGCGGGGCCACGGCCCGGCACCAGCTTGTCGGCCTGCAGCGCGCGCAGCGCTTCGAGCGTGGCCGGCCACTGTTCGAGTTGGGCGTCGCCGCAATAACACGCCGCGTCGTACTCGACCAGATCGCCGGAGAACAGCACCTTCTGCGACGGCAGCCACACGACCGTGTCGCCCTTGGTGTGACCGGCGCCGAGATGCGCAATGCGCACTTCGAGCTTGCCGAGAAACAGCGTCATTTCCTTCTCGAACACCAGCGTCGGCCACGTCAAGCCCGGCACGGTTTCGACACCGGCAAACAGACGCGGGAAGCGTTCAATTTCCGACTTCATGTCCGCCTCGCCGCGCTCGACGATCATCTCGTAGGTACCGCGGCTCGCGATCACCTGTTGCGCGCCTTCCGCGAAATACGCCGACGCGCCGAGCACACGCACCGCGTGGTAATGCGACAGCACGACGTATTTGATCGGCTTATCGGTAACGCTGCGGATCTTCGCGATGAGGTCTTGCGCCATGGCCGGCGTGGCGGTGGTGTCGACGATCAGCACGCCGTCGTCGCCGATGATCACGCCCGAGTTCGGATCGCCTTCAGCGGTGTACGCGTAGGCGTTCTCAGACAACTTCGTCCACGTGACTTTCTTGACTTCCAGATCGGCCTGGGATGCGAATGCCTTTGCCATGCTTGTCTCCCTCAAAAGTTGGACGTGAGGCGAGACGGCCGGCTGCGCAAGGTGTGCGCGGGCTGGCGGTATTGGAGGATTGTCTCGCCCCGTTTTGACTCTGTGACTGCGCCGGTGTGTCGGGGTGAATGCATCTTATGGCTGCGCGAGTTTATTTGTCAATAGCGAAATGTATCGCTATACGCAAATCGCACAACACCTAAGATGGAGACAAGGTGGCAACTCCATCGCCTGGGTTTTTAGGCAAGGCCATCGGCTAACATGGACCCTTTTTACGGACGGGCGCGAGGGTGAGCAAAGCAGCGAAACCGGCCGTGGACCAAGGCGCGGGCAGAGACGAAAGCGCGCCGGGCGGCAAGCCGCAACGCGGCATTCAGAGCGTGGAAGTGGGCGGCCGCGTGCTGCTGGCGCTTGCGCAGGCGCGCACGCCGCTGGCGTTGTCGGATCTGGCTAGCGCCGCGCAACTCGCGCCGGGGCAGGCGCACGCCTATCTGGTGAGCCTGAGCCGGCTGGGTCTGATCAAGCGCGACGAACTGTCGGGTCGCTACGAACCCGGGCCGTTATCGCTGCGGCTCGGCCTGCTGCATCTGCAGAACCAGCCGGCGTTTCGCGCCGCCGTGCCGCGCGTCGCGGCGCTGGCCGAAGCGATTGGCTTCAGCGTGGCGATCTGTATTGCCGGGCCGCAAGGGCCGACTATCGTCCGCTATGAGCACGCGGGGTTTCCGCTGCACGTCAATTTGCATGTGGGCACGGTGATGTCGCTGCCGGCTACGTCGACGGGACGCGTGTTTTGCGCTTATCTGCCGCGCGGGGTGCTGGATGCGATGTGGGCGAACCAGTCGGGCGCGGGGCGCGAGGTGAATGGCGCAACCAGCACAACCGGCGCGACAAACGCAATGAGCGCAATGAACGCGATGACGCCACCCGACGAAAGCGCCGCGTTCGACGCCGCGTTGAACGAGATCCGCGCGCGCGGTCTTGCACGCAGCGTCGATGCGCCGAGTCCTGGTATCAGCAGCTTGAGCGCGCCGGTGCTCGATGCCGAAGGCGGTTTATCGCTGGCGCTGACGGTGATCGGCTCGACCGGCGCGATCGATGTCGCCGCCGATGGCCCTATCGCCCGCGCGCTGCTCGCGGCGGCTCATGACATTAGCGCTGAACTCGCCGCTGCATCTTCCCTGTTAGCCTCTTCCGCCACGTGACCGATTCTCTCGACCCCTCTCTCGCCGCTTCCGCCGACGCAAAACCGCAGCGCGGCATCCAGTCGCTCGACAGCACCGGCGAGTTGCTGGCGGCGCTCGTCTCGGCGGCGCGGCCGCTGAACTTGCGCGATCTTGCGGCGGCCGCCGGCATGCCGCCGGCCAAAGCGTTTCCGCATCTGGTGAGTCTGCTGAAGATCGGTTTGCTCAAGCGCGATGCATCGGGCTGTTTCGAGGCCGGGCCGCTCGCGCTGGAACTTGGCTTGATCGGCTTGCAGCGACTGTCGCCCGCGCGCGAGGCGGAGCCCGAGCTGGTCGAGCTGGCGGCGTCGACGGCGATGAGCGTCGCGATGGCGGTGCTGGGGCCGCTTGGGCCGACTGTCGTGCGTCTGGAGGAATCGGCGCGGCCACTGCATGTGAGCTTGCGGGTCGGCACGGTGATGTCGCTGGTGAATACGGCAATTGGCCGCGTGTTCGCCGCTTATGTCGCCGACGACGTGCGCGCCGGTCTGCTGACGCAGGATCATCTGCGGCTGGCGGGCGCGGACGCGGCGGATATTTTCGCGGCGAACGCGCGCGGAGCGGGAGCGGGAGCGGGTGTGTCGAAGACGGTCGATGCAAACGGCGGCGTGGCCTCTGCGTTAACGCCATTGACTCAAGCCTACGCGCAGCGCCTCGCGCAAATCCGCGCTAACGGTATCGATACGGCGTTGAGCCGCCCTGTGCCTGGCATCAATACACTGGCCGCGCCGGTGCTGGATCACACCGGCAGCATCTGTCTCGTGCTCGCGCTGATGGGACCGAGCGGCAGCTTCGATAGCGATCCGACGGGCGGCCCGGCGCAGACCTTGCGCGCCGCGACGCTGAGATTGTCGCGGCGGTTTGGGTGGATGACGGCGACGAGCGGGGCGTGACGCTCGACGCCTCATTGCAGGTCGGTCGCCTGGCAATGCGTTAAAGCTCGGGCCGCTCGCTGCCGATCGCCCGCCGCCGATACCACGACCAGCCAGCGCCCATCACACCGGCAAACACCAGCACCCCAATCAACGCAACGCGCTTCTTATGGCGCCCGGCATCGCGCCGCATGTCGCGCCACGCCTGCGTATAAGTGAAGGTCGCCGCCGCCTTGAAATCCGGCTCCGGGCACAGCGAGCCGAACGACCCGCCGAAATCCACGTACGCCCCTTCCTTCACATAGCGCTTGTAAAAACCCTGCGCGCGCTCGGGATCGTAGGTGTGCATCCAGTCCGTCCCGCGGCACAGCACGGCGGCAAACGCCTGGGAGCGCGCGGGCAATGCGTCGGCCGCTTTCGCGATGTAGCCGGCGGCAATCTCGCGGTAGTGAAAACGCGTCAACGGCTGGCTTTCGCTTGCGGCGTAGCGGCGCTTTTCGTCGGCGGTGACGAACGGTCCAGCCAGATCGTCGTCCGCGCGCGTCGTGGGCGTTTCGGGCGTATGCGGCTGTTGCGCCGACGCGGCGGCGGCGTCGCTGGCCGCGTTCGTGTCCGAAGCCCGCGCCACATGCGCGCCGATCACACCCGAGCGCCCCGAACCGCCCTCGAAATCGCCGTCGATGTCGTGATAATCCGGCCCCTGCTCGTAGCCCATCAACTCCATGCCGAACTGTTTCGCGAGCGTCGCCGCTGCGAACCAGCCGCGCGCGCGATTCGTGCGGGTCCACGCGTGCTGCGCCTGATCGAGCGCGGCGCCGTAGTCGTGCGCAAGCTCGCGCAGATGAAGTTGCGTGCGCACAGTTTGGCCGTTTTTCCAGTCGTACGAGCTGTAACGCGGATCGTCGTCGGCGGGAAAATACGGCAGCGCTTCGTCGATCCGGCCGTCTCTCAGAAGGCGGCGTGCCAGTAGATAGCGCAACGCGTCGCCGGCGGACGGCCGCGCCCCGTAATACGCGTTCGGATCAGTCGGTAGCGGCGGCGCGACGGACCACGTCGGCACGCGCGTATCGACGAAGTGCTTCAACTCGTCCGTGGTGAGCACGCGCTCCGCGATGTAGGCCATATCGCTGCCGTACGCGATTTCGGTGACCGAGTCTTCGTTCACGCTCGCGTCGTTGCGTCGCGAGGCGGCGTCGAACAGATAACCGAGCGCCTCGACATACTGTCCACGCGACAAGGTCAGCACGGCCTGCTCGCCTTTGATCAATCGCACACCCGCTGGCTCCACGCTCGAATCGGCGGCTGGAAACCCCTTCGAGGCCTGCGCATAAGCCTGCACGGCCGCGGCCGTATCGCCCCGGCGTAACGCGAGTTTCGCGCTTACCCAACTCGCCAGCGCGCTGTGCTCGCGCGCCGCCAGCATGCCGGCGAAGTCGTAGCGGCCCACGCGATACGCCAGCGCCGCCAGACGATCGGCGCCCGCGACATGATCGATGCCGCGTTGCCGGATTGCCTCCACCAACGCGACCAACGCGGGATTCGGCTTGATGCCGTGGTCACCACGCGCGGCATCGGCATAGCCGGTCGGCCCGAAGCTGTTGTCGTAGCCGCCGTAGTATTCGAACGCGCTCGCCGGTTGGTCGTTGACGATATCGCCTTCGCGCGCGAGCGCATACGCTACCAACAGACGTTGCGCGACCGGATCGTCGATCAGCGACGCGACCCTCGTCTTGCCGGCTAATGCCCATGCCGCGATGAATTGCAGGGACTCCACGCCGCTCACGCCGCCCCGCGCTGCTTGCTGCGCATAGAGTCCGATGGCCCGCTTCAGGTTTGTGGGCGTGATCGCCGCGGCGCAGGGGGTGTCGTTCAGGAAGCTGCGGTAATCGCAATGCTTGTCGGATTTCGGATCGTACAGATAGGTCAGCGCTTCATCGCCGAAACTGGCGACCGCGAGGCCTTGCGGATCGGGCGCGCCGTTCGCGGCGAGCGCGCGCGGACGTGCGTAGGCTGCGGGCAACGCGGCAGTGAGGGTCTTGCACGTGTCGGCATCGGAGCAGGCATCGGCACGCGCCTGGGCTATCGCCGCGAGTTCGGTTGCCGCTGCGACGGAGCGCGGCGCGCCCGATGGAGCGGGTAGCGCGAGGATCGCTTCGAGGCGGGTCGTGGCGCGAGTCAGCAGAGACTCTTTGCTGGGGCATGCGGATGACGCGACGGCGGCGCTCGACGACGCAGTGGCTGAGTCGGGCGCGGCCTGATTCGAAGCGTGGGTATCGGAAGCCGCCGTGCTGGATGCCGCCGCGCCTGGTACTGCGTCTGGCGCAGCCTCACTGGCAGCGCCCGCCGACGCAGCCGCTGTACTCGCGCAACCCGTCAGCGCGTGCGTATAGTCCACGTCGGCCGCGGCATAGAGACGTTGCGCGTCCGGCACACCGGCACCTAGCACATACGCCGCGTCGCCGTCGGCGGCTTTGGCCATCGCGGCAAGCGTCGTAATCTGCGCGGACGTCAAACCGGCCACCATCGCCTTCGCCGGATCCACCGGTTGTGCGCCCGCCGCAACCGGCACCGCTTCGGGCGCCAGCAAATGATCGTTCGGCGTCACGAGCCGCGCGACCTCATAAGCAAACGAATTGGTCGGCGTACCGGACAACGTGCCCGCGCGATTGTCGAGCAATTGCAGCTGAAAAAACGGTCCACATGCGTGGACGATCACAGCGCCGGCCAGCAGCGCGAACGCGCCGCCGAATGCGACATATTTACGGTTCAACATGAACGGAGACCTTGTGGTGATCGGTTTCGCCGCAGCGAAGCCAGCCGATATCGCGGCGCATGCCCGCGCGCAACAAGCCGGGTTGTACGCGACGCAGCAGCATGCCGCGCGCGTCGTAATCGAGTGCATAACCGTTGATGCCGTCCGCGGCCTGGCACGCGGCGTCGGTGCGCACGACCGCGGGCAGCGTCGAATCGGCGTTGCCGCTACTCACAAGCGACACGTCGAACAGACCCGGCTGCTGCGCATTCGGACGGACGTCGATGCTCATCGCGGCAGTCAGCGGGGCGCGGCTCAAGACAGCGCGCCAGGTGGTCAGGCTCCATGCGCGCTCGTCGGCGTCGGTGGGCAGGCGGAACCAGACCACGCCCGTCAGGCCGCGCAATTCGTCGCGTTGAATCTGCGCGACGAACGCCGCGATCTGCCCGGGTTGCGCGACCAGTTCATGCGACAAGCCTTGCGCGAAACCGTTCGCGAGCAGCATCGGACGTTCGCTCTCAATGCCGGCCACGCGACCATCCATACCCCACGTGACACGCGAGCCGTAAGTGGGCAACGCGACGCGCCATGGCCGCTGGGTGCGTCGCGCGAACGCGTGCAACCAGGTGCGCGCTTGCGCTGGATCGAACAGGCCCTGCGCCGGGTTCGTCACCGCGTGGACTTGCAGGATGGCGGCGTCGGCTTGCGCCAGCAGCGCCTCGAGCGCGGGGCTGTCGAGCCAGGTGGGTAGCGCGGTGACCGTCAGCTTGACGGCGGGATCGAGCTGCCCGCGCAGCGCGGCGAGAAACCGCGTGTAGGCCGCAAGTTTCGAGGTCGCGCAGTCGTGGTCGATTTCAATGGCCGCGAGTGGCACGCCATGCTGTTTCCAGTTGTCGGCGAGTTGAGCGATGCGCGCGGCCGGCAAGCTGTCCAGATCGTCGAGTTGACCGTCGATTCGCACCACGGCCGTGATCGGCGCACCCGTTGCCGCGAGCGTCGGCCAATCCGGCGACACGACGGTCCAGTCGTTTTTGTCGTCCTTCTCGGCGGCGAGCACGTGCCACGATTGCACTAGGCCACCGCTCCGCTGGATCGCCGCGTTGACCGACAGCGTCCATTTGCGCTGCCAGATATAGGCGTCGTTCGGTAACCGCGTCGCCGGACGGCTGCATGCAGCGATCAGCACGACAAGCGACAACGCGACAAAACCGGCGAACGCGCGCCGCTTTTGTCGCGATGAGCCGCCGTCACTCATAGTGCAGGGCTTTCGGCACGTTGTAGGCCGTGCCGTTGTAGTTCAGCGTCGTGGTGGCGCGTTTCTGCACGCCTTCCTTCGACACACAATCGCTGCTCGTCTGCCTGCTCACGCGCTCTTTCGATGTTTCGCCGACGCGCAACGTGGCGTAACCCGAAGCGTTGGCCGGACCGACGGCGAGCGAACGCGCGACCGACGAAAACGTTCCCGCGCAATTGCCATCCCATTCGCCCGAGTCGTTCGCGACGAGCATGTCGTCGAGCACGCGACGCAGGGTGTGGCCGTCCTGGACATACAGGCTCAGCGCCTGCGCTTCGTAGGGATTGACGCGCGACGAACCTTCGTAAGTCACGCGCACGCCGAACGCGCGTAGTTGCGGCGTCAATTGATAGCGTGCCGTGTCGAGGTCGAGCGAACTGAAGCGAATCGCGTCCGACGTAATCGCCGAGGGTTCGTAGAAATGCGCGACGATCGCGCCGGACCTGGTGTCGGCGACCAGTACTTCGACGTCGTACACGGCTTCATCCTCGGTGGCGCCGGCCTGGGGCATCGGCTGCACGGCCAGCGTCAACGACGGGTCCGCCGGCCAGACCTTGCAAGCCGCGTGCTCGCTATCGAGCTGGCGGCCGGGGTGCAGCGTTTTCATCCAGTTGCTCAGATTAGCCTGGAAAGTGGCCTTGGCATCCGTATCGGCATCGGCGTGAGCGAAAATGGGCACGCATAGCGCGGCTAAGGCGACAAGTTTTTTCATTGTTCTCCCGGTTTGCTTTATTTGACGTTTCGCCGCGTGCTCACGGATCGAGCTATAGCCGCGGATTTTAGGGCGAGCAGTGTCCGTTGTAAAACGGTGGTGAGGCGGGAATGTGAATATAGGCGTTTCAGCGCGATATCGCCAATAGCCGGGAAGATGGCATTCATGCGGAACGCAAGGTGCTAAGAGAGAGTCACCAGGTTCCACGTACGGCTACGTGACGATCAATCCCCGGTCGCCTCCGGTTCATGCGAGGCCAACCGCGCCTTTGCATGGCGCATTTTTTCAAGCGTCTTCGGACCGGCTTTAAGCGCGACGCCGATCGCGAGCGCGTCCATGATGCACAGATGCACGAGTCGCGACACGCCCGGCGTATTCGGATCGATCGGGCTCGGCACGCGCAGTAGCAGCGGGATATCGACCAGCCACGCCAGTCGCGAACCGACGTTGGTCAGCGCAATGGTGGTCGCGCCGCGCTCCTTGGCGATCTGTATGCTCTCATTCACTTCGACGCTGCGGCCCGAATGCGAAATGGCGAAGGCCACGTCGCCCGGCTCCATCAGCCCCGCGTAAAGACGCTGCAGATGGCCATCCGTAAAAGCGGTCGACGCAATGTCGAGCCGCAGGAAGCGCAACGCCGCGTCTTGCGCCACGAGGCCCGATCCCGAACCAACGCCGAAGAAGAACACGCGCCCGGCGCTCGACAGCGCCGCGATCGCGCTCTCCACGACCGCGGGGTCCAGCGCGCCACGAGCGTGCGTGATGCCGTCGATGGCCGCTTCGCCCACCTTGTCCATCAAGGTCTGCACGTCGTCGTCACGCGCCACGGCGGTCGACGCGTACGGCATGCCGCCCGCCACGCTCTGCGCCAGTTGCATCTTGAAGTCGCGCAGACCATGTGCCCCGATCGCGCGGCAGAACCGCGTGACGGAGGGCTCGGACACGTCGGCGCGCTGCGCGAGTTCGGTGATGCTCGCGCGCATGGCGAAATCGACGTCGCTCAGCACCATGTCGGCGACCTTACGCTCGGCAGGCCGCAAATTCGCCAACGCGCTGCGGATGTGGGGAATCAAGTTCGGTGCGGACACCCGGTGTTCCTTAAAAGCGCCCCCGGATTTGTCGCTTCGCGCCGGCCTTCGATGGGGACTTCCTTCGCGGCCGTGGACTTCTTGCGGAGCGGAAAACGTGGGACGTCCCGGCGTTTTCTTACGGGTTAAATGAATCCGCGTCGCAGTCGCAGTCAGATTCGGACGGCGACACACGGCTCATGCCAGCCTGCGTCCACTCTCCGTATCGAACAGATGAATATGTTCCGCCGGCAAACGCAACGCGACACGCTGGCCGGGCTCGACTTTCGAGCGCTGGCGAGTCGTCACGCACCACGTGCTGCCGCCTATTTTCCCGTACAGGTGGGTCTCCGCGCCAGTCGGCTCGACCACTTCGACTTCCATCGTGGCGTCCGGCGCCTGCGCCAGGGTTTCGATGTGTTCGGGGCGCACGCCGAGCGTGACCTTCGCACCGACCGCCGCCGAAGCCGACGCGCCTTCCAGCACGATCTCGCCGCCACCGGTCAGTTTCAGCGTGAGGCCCTGACCTTGCGCGCCGCTCGCCACCACGCCTTCGGCAAAGTTCATCGAGGGCGAGCCGAGGAAGCTCGCGACGAACAGATTCGCCGGACGATCGTACAACTCCAGCGGACGCCCCATCTGCTCGATCCGCCCCGCGTTCATCACGACGATGCGATCGGCCATGGTCATCGCTTCGATCTGATCGTGCGTGACGTAGATCACCGTATTTTTCAGGCGCTGATGCAGCGCCTTGATTTCCGTGCGCATCTGCACGCGCAACTTGGCGTCGAGATTGGACAGCGGTTCGTCGAACAGAAACAGCGACGGTTCGCGCACCACCGCGCGGCCCATCGCCACGCGTTGCCGCTGGCCGCCCGACAGCGCGCGCGGCAAGCGGTCCAGATAGCCGCCGAGATTCAGCATCTTCGCGGCGGCTTCGATTCGCGGCTTGAAACTCGCCGACGATTCCTTGCGAATGCGCGGCCCGAAGGCGATGTTCTCGTAGACCGACAGATGCGGATAGAGCGCGTAGCTCTGGAACACCATCGAAATATTGCGCTGCTGCGGCGCGAGGCCATTCGCGCGCGTGCCGCCGATCATCAGGTCGCCGCCGCTGATTTCCTCGAGGCCGGCCACCATTCGCATCAGCGTGCTCTTGCCGCAGCCCGACGGCCCGACCAGCACGACGAACTCGCCGTCGTCGATGTCGAGATCGATGCCGTGCACGACTTGCGTGTCGCCGTAGCGTTTGAAGATGCCGCTCAGTTGCACTGCTGCCATGCTGTCCTCATCGTCTTGCTTCGTTGACTCGACCGGCGGTTGCGCGGGTTTGCTGTTCGAGTGTCGCTGCGGTGTTTTGGCGTCGCGCCGTTGCGCCGTTGCGGTCAGAGCTGTTCGAGCGTCAGTTCTTCCGCCATCAAACGATTGCCGGCCATCAAGCCGCCGTCCACCGGCAACGCGACGCCGGTAATTACGCGCGCCATCGGCGACGCGAGAAACTGCACGGCGTCGGCAATGTCGTCGGGCGTCGCGAAGTCGCGCAACGGGTACCACTTCTTCAGATCCTCGAACACCTGCGGGTTTTTGTCGACGCGCGCCTGCCATGCCTGCGTCTTTACCGTGCCTGGACACACGATGTTGGCGCGAATGCCGTAACGGCCGAGTTCCATGGCCAGCGCTTTGGTATAGCTGATCAAGCCGGCCTTGGCCGCGCTATACGCGGGATGCCCGAGCGCGGCCATGCCGTTGACCGAGCCGATCAGCACCAGCGCACCGCGCCGGCGCTCGATCATCGACGCCCGCACTGCTTCCACCGTGTGATACGTGCCGTTCAGATTCAGATGAATGTCGCGTTGCCAACTCGCGGCGTCGGTGCTGGCAAGCGTCAGACCTTGCGCGGCGCCGGCGTTCGCGACCAGCACATCCACCGGGCCGCGCGTCTTGACCGCGGTCGCCACTGCCTGTTGCACCGCGGCCGCATCGCCGAGGTCGACCGCGATCGGCGTGACGTGCGCATCGCCGAGTTGCGCGGTCAATGCCTGAAGCGCGGCCGCGTCGATGTCGAGCGCCAGCACGGTATCGCCCTGCTCCACGAAACGCTCGCACAACACGCTGCCGATACCGCCGCAGGCGCCCGTTACCAACACCACACGATTCATGTCCGCCTCGCTCATCGACCGGTCATGCGCACCGGATTAGCGTGTAAATTTCCTACAAACCCGATACCGACTGGTTGTCTAGTCATCCCGAAGATTGGGTATCCGTGACTTCGTGTTACGCAGAATACCCCTGCTTTACAGCATCTTATGCACAAAACTCACTGCAAAAAAATATGGCAGACCCTACGTGACAAGCTATTTTTCGTCATGTAGGATTTTTTCAAACAATTTAACCCAAGCGGCCGGCGACGGCAGCAGACCACCCCACCATCATCGGATGGGACCGGAGTACACGCTCGAGCGCGAACTCCGATCGACAACAGGAGAGAGAGAATGTCGTTGCATGCCCGTGCTTCCCTCGCGCTAGGCAAAGTTGCCGTGGCGCTCGCGTTTGCAGGTATCGCCGTCGCGGCTCACGCCGACACGGTCCGCGTCACGGTCGCGCACTACAGCGACGCGACGGCGCCGTACTTCGAGAAAATGGCTCGCAACTTCGAGAAGGCCAATCCCGGCACGACCATCAAGATCGAAGACGTGAACTGGGACACGCTGCAACAAAAACTCCAGACGGACATTTCCGGCGGCGCCAATGCCGACCTCGCGATTGTCGGCACGCGTTGGCTGCTCGACTTCGTGAAGGACGACGTGGCCGAACCGCTCGACGGTTACATGGATGCGAGCTTCAAGAGCCGCTTCATCGGTCCGTTCCTCGCGCCGGGCGAAATCAACGGCAAGGTGTACGGTCTGCCGATCGCGGCTTCCGCGCGCGCTTTGTACTACAACAAGGATCTGCTGGCGAAGGTCGGCTATCCCGACGGTCCGAAAACGTGGAACGACGTGATCGACGCGTCGAAGAAACTGAAGGCGCAAGGCATTGCCGGCTTCGGTCTGCAAGGCAAGGAAATCGAAACCGACGTCTACTATTACTACGCGCTGTGGACCAATGGCGGCGACGTCGTCGGCAAGGACGGCAAGGCGGCGTTCAATTCGCCGGCCGGTATCAAGGCGGCCACGCTGTACAAGTCGATGATCGACCAGGGCCTCACGCAACCCGGCGTGACCGGCTATAGCCGCGAAGACGTGCAGAACCTGTTCAAACAGGGCCGCGTCGCGATGGTGATCTCCGCGCCGTTCCTGTCGAAGCAGATCAAGAAGGAAGCGCCGAACCTGAAGTACGGTATCGATCCGATTCCGATGGGCACGACGCACGCCACTTACGCCGTGACCGATTCGATCGTGATGTTCAAGAACTCGAAGGTGAAGAAGTCGGCCTGGAAGTTCCTCGATTATCTGTTCACGAAGGAACCGCGCGTCGAGTTCACGACGACCGAAGGCTTCCTGCCGACCACCAAGGCTGAAGCAACCGATCCGGCGTTCAACGATCCGGATACGAAAGCGTTCGTCGCATTGCTGCCGACCGCCCATTTCGCGCCGACCGTGACCGGCTGGGAAGACACCGCGAAAGCAGTGACCGACGCGATGCAATCGATTTACCTCGGCAAGGCGAAGCCGGCTGACGCGCTGAATGCGGCGGCCACGCAAGCGAACAAGTCGCTGGGTCATTGATCGCGTTGCCGATCGCTCGTTCTGATCGCCTGGCGATCTCGAGGTGATTTGCTGAACACTGAACGCGCGCCGCCGTTGTAAAGGCGGTACGCGTTTCGGTCGTAATGCACTATCCGGCCCATCCCGGCGCGCGCGCGAGTGAATGCGAACGCGCCTTACGATCGAGCACGCATGAGCCGTTCCGCTTCTTCGCGCCTGCAGGCGCCCTGGTTGCTGATTGCGCCGAGTCTGGTACTCGCGCTTTTTATCATCAGCTATCCGATTTTCAACATCGTGTGGCAATCGCTGCACGAGGTCTCGCGTTTCGGTGCGATTCGCGATTTCACCGGCCTACAGAACTTCTATACGATTTTCGGCGACCCCGCGTTTCTCGCGGCCGCGCGACGCACCGTTGTGTGGACCGTGTGCGTGGTGGGCGGCACAGTACTGATTTCAGTGCCGGTTGCGTTGATCCTGAACCAGGACTTCTACGGGCGCGGCATAGCACGCACGATCGTGATGCTGCCGTGGTCGGTCTCGCTGACCATGACCGCCGTGGTCTGGCGCTGGGCCTTCAACGACGACTACGGCATGGTCAACGTCACACTGCAAAGGCTGGGGCTGATCAGCGGCCCGATTCATTGGCTCGCGACGCCCGAACTCGCGTTTCCGGTCGAGATCGCCGTCGGCATTCTGGTGTCGATACCCTTTACGGTGACGATTTTGCTGGGCGGATTGTCTTCCGTGCCTGGCGACATCTATGAGGCAGCGCGCATGGATGGAGCGAGCGCGTGGCAGCAGTTTCGCAAGCTGACCATGCCCCTGCTGCGGCCGTTCATCAACATGACGATCCTGCTGAACGTGATCTACGTGTTCAACTCGTTCCCGATTATCTGGGTCATGACGCAAGGCGGCCCCGACAACGGCACGCATATTCTCGTCACGTATCTCTATGAGCTGGGCTTCCGGTTGGGACGTCCCGGTGAAGCAGCGGCGGTGTCGCTGATCATGCTCGTCATGCTGTTCGTTTTCTCGATCGCCTATCTGCGCCTGCAGCCCGCGAAAGAAGGAGATCCGTCATGAGTCTCAGCATCAAGATGAAACGCTCGCTGTGGTGCTGGCTCGCGCTGTCGCCGCTGGTCGTGGTCGTGCTGTTTCCGTTTGCCGTGATGCTGTTCACGGCATTGAAACCGGCCACCGAGATCTTCGTTTATCCGGCGCGCTGGTTGCCGGTGCATTGGCAATGGAGCAATTTCGCCGGCATGTGGCAAGCGGCGAATTTTGGCGTGGCGTTGCGCAATAGCACGGTGATCAGCTTACTGTCGACCGCACTCGCTTTGGCTGTGAGCTTGCCTGCCGCTTATGCATTAGCCAGATTCCCATTTCGCGGACGCGGGTTGTATCGCCAGTTCCTCCTCGTCACGCAAATGTTGTCGCCTATCCTGCTCGTAGTCGGTTTGTTCCGCCTCGCCGCCATGATCCCTTATGGCGACGGCAATCTGGTCGACTCGAAGATCGGTGTGATCGTCTCTTACGCGGCGTTCAATATCGCATTCGCGGTGTGGATGCTGTCTTCGTACTTTCAGACGGTGCCGCGAGACCTGGAAGAGTCGGCGTGGCTCGAAGGGTGCGGACGCACCAAAGCGGTTTTCAAGGTCTTTCTGCCGCTCGCCGTACCCGCGATCGTGGTGACCGCCATCTTCACGTTCATCAATGCGTGGAACGAGTTTGCCGTGGTCTATACGCTGATCCGCTCGCCGGAGAACAAAACGCTCACCGTGCAGGTGACCGATATGGTGGCGGGCAAGTACGTCGTCGAATGGCATCTTGTGATGGCTGCGACCTTGTGCGCGACGCTGCCGGTTTCGATCGTGTTCGCCTGGTTGCAGCGATTCCTGGTGAAGGGGTTGGCGCTGGGAGCGGTGAAGTAAATTGGCGGCCGTGTTGCCCGCTGTGAACGCGCGTCGCCCGGCTATATCTGAACGCCGTCGCACCTTGAATTCCCAAGTAAATTAGGGTGCGAATTCAATAAAATATCAAATAAAAAAGTGACGTAACGCGAATTATATGCTCGCACCCCATTCAATTTTAAAAAAATCAAATGGGGTGAGTTTAATTATATTAATAATACTAAATATAGCGCTTTTCGCTCAACTGTCAAACAGCACCAATCCGCTGACAAATCAAAGATTTATCTTTTACAGACAATCATGAGGCAGAGATTTTCCTCTGCGGTGCGTTTGGTTAGTCATAAGCCGCCTCACGCGGCGGATTCTCGGCATTATCACTTATCGTCTCGAATTCCCGCCACGTTGCACTGATGAAACGTTTATAATTCCTCTGCCGAAAGCATCTGTAAGTAATACCAGATGCACGAGAGAGCACACCAGTGTCGGCAATAATTGCATTGGTGCAGGTTGCGCGAGGTTGAGCGTCACGTCTGATCTTTGGGCGCGCCTTAATTACCGTCGCTCCGCCGCGTTCGTATCGGCGCCAGGCCGTCAGTTGCGAAGGAATGGGAGTTAGCTGGAACATCAGCTCTCCTGATTTCCTTCGTTGCGCGTGCCTACCAGAAATTTGTTTTCACATTCACGGCGCGCTGCTGCATCAACGCGGGCCTTGCCAAAGTTTTACGAGTCACGTCATCGGCATGTCATCAGTGATTGTGCCGTTTATCCGGTCGCGCGTTCGCGAGTCGGAGGACGCCGGCTGGGAAGTCGACTGAGCTTTCACGCAACGAATGGGTACGCTGATGCGCTGCTACATGCCGCGCTCAATGCGTGGCGTTGCCTATTCAATAGTGTGACTGGCGAGAGCGCTCTATCGAATGAGTTTTTCGAAGTTAATAGTAAGTATTCCGTAATAAAAACGACGCCCGACACTTGATTGATTGCTCAGCATTCAATCGCCTGACGGGTCGTCGCACGAACGGCTGTCTAGTGGCTCTCGTTCTCATAACAACGGCGCGTTCGAGCGCTGGCTTCATCAGCAATGAACGCGGTTTCGGTGCGTTCTCTGGTTGACCTCTCTCTGTAGTCATAACGCCAACGCGGACGACTTTGATCGATCTTGCTGATTCCTCGGGGAAAACCTGCTTTTATCGATACACGGACAATGATGAGATATTGGAAACTTCTAGGCGTTGCCTCGGCAACGGTGTTGGCATCGTTTGGTGCGGAAAGTGTGCAGGCCGCTCAGAGCAGCACCATCACCGTGGCGGGCCAGCAATACAAGCTGTGCGGACAAGAGAACGGCAACTGCTCGTTCCTCGGCACGGGCTCCGTGGTGTTCGGCGCGGTTCCGCCTAATTCGCCCTCGGTCATGCTGACCGCGCCGCAGACCTTTACTAATGGCGTCGGCTGCTATGTCGGCGCGGTTTCGCAGACGGATCCGGCCTATGGTTACGGCAAGTCGTGCTGGGTGAAGGCAGTTGCGGCTACACCGACTCCGGCACCCGCTCCGGCTCCGACGCCTGCTCCCACGCCGTCCAAGACGCCCACACCGACGCCTGCGCCGACTCCGACTCCGACTCCGACTCCGACTCCGACTCCGACTCCGACTCCGACTCCGACTCCGACTCCGACTCCGACTCCGACTCCGACTCCGGCGCCTACGCCTACGCCTACTCCGGCTCCAACGCCCACCCCGACACCCACCCCGTCGCCGGCACCGGGCAGCTCCACGCTTTCGTGCAGCACGCCGACGCAAACCGCAGGCGGTACCGCTAACGGCGTGATCAGCGCCGACACGCCGACCACCGACGGCCTGCGCATTTTCCAGAACAACGCAGCGTTCAAGCTTGCGATCACGACGAATGTTCCGAGCGCGGACACGGTCGTCTGGTCTGTCGCCGACTCGAACGGCGCGATCAAATCGCAAGGCAGCTTCGCGGTTAAATCCGGCGTGCAAACCAGCACGATTCCGTGTACATCGACGTGGTCAGGCTACGGCGCGCTCACCGCGACGCTGCGCTCGAACGGCGGCACGTTGCCGAGCAGCGGTACGCGTCCTACGGGCATCGCAACGTTCGGCGTGTTGCCGAACCTGAGCTCGGTACTAGGCACGGTCACCTACGCGCATCAGGATCAGCATCGCTTCGGCATGCAAGGCTTCAACGGCAACATCGCCGCATTGCATGATCTGGGCATTACGTGGACGATCGACGATCGCGAGCAATCGGCCATGGAACCCAATGGCCCGAACACGTACACGCCGAGCGTGAGCGACCTCGATCCGTTCTACAAGGCGAATCCGGATCAGATGCGCATCGTGCGTCTCGACGGCATCCCGGCATGGGATTCGAAGACCGGCCAGTTCAACGACAGCTACTACGCGCCGTCGAACATGACCGAGTTCCAGGGCTTCATGGCCAAGGTCGGCACCGATACGAGCCAGATCCGCGCGGCGAACTATCCGAACCAGCAAAGCAACTACTATCAGGTGACCTGGGAGCCGAGCCTCGGCTGGGCCGATAGCGACGCGAATTTCGTCGCCATGTACAAAGCGGCGTATCAGGGCATTCACTCGACCGATCCGAACGCTGTCGTGATGGGCACCGCGAACCCGTTCGCGTCGAACTGCGACACGTGTACTACCGGCTATCTGCAGAAGTACGGCGCGCTGGGTCTGTGGAATTACATCGACGCGGTGGCCACGCACGGCTACTGGAATGCAGGCACCTATCCGGCGCATCCGCCCGAGTTGCAGGACTCGGACCCGAGTACGGCGAATCAGGCCAACGCGCTCGACAATCAGATGAAGCAACTGCGCGCAATCATGCAAGCGGGCAAGCCGAACATGAAGCTCTTCTTCACCGAAGCAGGCGTGAGCTACGATCCGGGTTTCAGCTACGGTCCTAACGTACCGTCGCAGAATCAGTTGTTTGCACAAGCAGCGGTGGGTGTGCGAGCACACATCATCGTGCTGGGCGGCGGCGCGCAACTGACGACGCTGTTCTATGGTCCGGACTATCCGGGTGAAGTGGGTTACGGTACGTTCTTCGACCTGAACGACGCGCAAGGCGCATTCGGTGCGACGAACCTGTCGCCGAAGCCGGAAGCCATGGTGTTCGCGACCATGACGCGCGCACTCGACGGCACGAATACGTTGGGTCGTGTGAACGGCACGCCGCAAGGCACGTATGCGTACTCGTTCCAGCAACTCGGCAACGGCAAGGTCGTGACTGCGGCGTGGGCACACAGCAATGCACAATGGCCGACGAGCGCCGGTGTGTATAGCCAAAGCTACTCGACCAGCTATAAGCTGACGGTGGACAACGCCGGCACGTCGGGCAATGTGACTGACATCGACGGTTACGGCAACATGACCACGCTGCCGTACACCAACGGCCAGATCACGCTGACACTCACCGAGGTACCGCAGTACATCGTGTCGAGCAACGCAACGGTCGCCAAGGCCAATTCGACTGTTCCGGTCGGATACACCGGTCAATAAGCTGACCGGCAACCAGGTCGACAGTCATTGAAGACCTCGGACGCGCCGCCGCTCACAGCGGTGACGTATCGAATGAGCGAGTCAGGCGTTTCCCGTCTGCTCGCTCATTCGCTTTAAATTCGCGTTCACCCTCTCCAGCAGTTCAACCAGTTGCGTGACCTCGTCAGCAGAGTCCCGACAACGCGTCTTCACTTCCCGCAAACAGAATCGCTCGCGCTTTCGGCAAATTTTTTTCCGCATCGCCTGTTAGCGAAATCTCGTCGCGCTCCATGCGACTCAACAACCGGACCATGGTGCGCTGCTCCACTCTCGCGAGCCCGCTGGCAAACCGATAGAGCATCGCGCCCGCGTAGCGTATCTCCTGAGCAAAGTAATTCGCCGCAACAGACACGGCGTATTCCTCCGCGCTTAGTGAACCAGACGGCCGGGTCTCGCGTATGATGGAGCGACGTCTCAAGCGCTCGTGCCTGCGATTATCCACACTCAGGCTTGAACCCTTTCATTGCGCCTTGCGCAGTTACCACTGCGACCGAGGTGCGGCTTCTGCCCAACTATGACAGCCAGCCAGCCCCCTTACAATTCCCAGTTCATTTCATGCATCATCTGCGCGTATAACGAAGCGCCTCGGATTGCAAAGGTGCTCGCAGTGGCCGCGGTCCATCCTGCATTGGGTGAAGTCATTGTCGTCGACGACGGTTCCAACGACGGCACCGCGGATATCGTCAAACAGTTTGCTTCGGTGCGTCTGATCGTGCGAGGTGTGAATGGCGGCAAGAGCGCGGCCATGGTGGACGGTATCGCCGCAGCGCAAGGCGACCTGCTAATGCTGCTCGACGCCGACCTGAAAGGCCTCGCCGCCGAGCATGTCAGCGCGCTGGCGGCCCCTGTGCTTAAAGGTCGTGCGGATGTCAGCATCAGTTTGCGGCAGAACAGCCTGACGCTGTTTCGCGCTATCGGGCTTGATTTCGTTTCGGGAGAACGCGTCGTTAAGAAAGCGCTATTGCATGCGGCCCTTGAACAGATTCAGGCGCTGCCGCGCTTCGGGATCGAAGTATTCATGAATCGCCTGATAATAGAGAGCCGCCTGCGAATCGCGGTGACGCACTGGCCTCATGTGACCCAGGCTCGCAAAACCGAAAAACTCGGCTACTGGCGTGGTGTCCGCGCCGAATGGCGAATGATCGCCGACCTGCTGAAAGCGGTTTATCCGCTTGCATTGATCACGCAGACGGTGCGATTGCTACAACTGCGGATCCGCCACGGACGCGCTTCTTTCGCGACACGCATGAAGGGAACCCCTGACAGTCCTCAATAGCCTACGACACGCCGCGATTGTCCGCGGCGTGCGGTTTCTTCGAAACGACGCGTGACGTTCAACTCCGTCTATTAACACGTGCAAGCGCCAAAGCAAGCATGCCAACGGCGCCCAACACGAGAGGACAGAACAAGGTCGCGAAGCGCCATAGTATGAGTGCCCCCCCAACCGCCGCATGCGGCACCCAGGCGCCGAATGCGGCGGCGAGCCCGAGATCTCCGCCACCGCCGCCAGCCGGAATACCCGTCCAGAGCGCAGCATGCAACACCAGCGCCTGGACGGCCACCACGAAACCGGGCGGCAACGCATACCCCTGTTCGAGCAGAATGAACCACAACGCGCCATAGCGCAGCAGCCATTGCGTCGTGGTCAGAAGAAGCAATGCACCGAGCCGCCAGCGCGAGCCTGATAGCAGATGCCGCCATTCGTCACGCACATTGGCGACGAATGTCGTCCATCGTGCGGGTGGGCGAGTCGGCATGCCAACACGCCTGATCGCGCCGCCTGCACTTTCCGCGAGTTTTCGCCGGTACGTCCAGATCGCGCACGCCAGCGCGATGACGCCAATCGATGCGCCCGCTACGATATGCAAGGACTTCGGTGTAATCAGCCCGGCAATCAGGCCAATGCACGACACGAACGAAACGGGCACCGCGACTGTAAAGAACGCAAGGTCGAGCGCCTGATCGCCACTCACTACAGTAGTAGCCTGCGTCCACGAAGCGCCCGCACGTTGCAACAAGCCGAGATTCACGCCATATCCCGCTGCGCCGAACGGTGAACCGAGGAACGCCGCATCGGTGACGAAGGTGATGGCGAGCGTGCGCCGGAATCGGATGCGAAGACCCAAGGCCGTTTGCATCAACTGCTGTTTGCCTGCCTTCGCGGCGGCACTCGCGATCGCGCTCGCCGCCAGCATGACGATCAGACGGGGCGACGCCGCCTGCAATCCGGTCAACGTCGCATGAACACCCAGCAGGAACGGCGCGCCAATTGCAAAAACGACACCCACGATGGCAAGAAGTACGGTCACACCTAATGCAAGCGGCTTCGTCAAGAGAGCGTCCGTGGCAAGGTCGTTGGGTGAATAGCGCCTATTACGCGTGCGATCTGGCTCGACCGGCTACGAGCACCCATGATTCAGCGCTTCAGCATCGCGCGGGCCGCTTTCGCGGCGCCCGGGCGGCCCATATCCGTGGCGACGAAATGCGCAATCTTGCGCGCGCCGAGGTCGACCGCCACGTAGTCGTTCGGTGCTTTCGCGCTCAGCCCGTCCGACGCCGAATGGTATTCGATACGCAGCTGTGAAGCAGTGACGACGAGCCGTAGATAACCGTAGTTGGTGTCGTCGTAGTTCTCGAGCACTACCAGGTCGCTATTCGCCGACGCCGCCTGCAACACCTGCGGCGCACGAATCGGCGCGGTGCCGTTCGGCGCCAGTTTGATCAAACCGTGCCCGCCGTTACCGCACACAATGTAGGGAATCTGCGTGCCGTCAGTGCGACGGGTACGCGTGAAGCGCTGATAGTTATGCGCGTGCCCGGATAGAAACGCATGCGGCCAAACATCATTGGCTTCACAGATCTCATCGATCTGTTGCAGCATCGCGGTACTCGATCCGTGACCACCCGCGCAATAAGGTGGATGATGATCGGCGATCAATAACGCGCCCTTGAATTTTTCCGCTTTCACGCGTTTGAGCGCGGCATCGAGGTAGTCGAGCTGAGCGCGGCCAATGTGCGAATCCGAGATCACGCCCGGGTCTTCGAGCGTATTGCTGTAGATCACCAGCACGCGCGCGAACGGCGCTTCGAACGTAAAGAACACACCGGGTTGTATTTGCGCGGTACGCGACAAACCGCCCGCCTCCGGCGTGACAACAAAATCCTGTGCGCAGAAGTTGCGCAGAAATGCCGCGAGGCTTTTCGCATACGCCTCGGGCGAGACCATGCCGTCGTGATTGCCGGCGCACGCGAGAATCGGCGCGGGATAGTTGCGATAGGGCTCGTAAAACTGATCGTAGTAATACTTGCTCTCGCCGAAACTGTAGACCACATCGCCGAGTAATAGCGCGAACTGCGGGATCTCGGCCGCGTTCGGCTCGACGAAGTCAGCCGTCATTTTGTCGGCCACTTCATTTTGCGTGGCGGGCCCCGTGGTGTTGCCGCAATCGCCGAGCGCGTGAAAGACGAGCTGTCCCGACGACGTTACCGTGTCGACCGCGCCGGTATTGCCACCAAAAACCTGAGCGAGCGACAGTTGCGGCTCGACTCCGCCGCGCGGCGCGGGAAATGGCAGCGGAAAAAGTTTGTGCTCGGCATTGAGCTTATCGATCTCTTTGTACGCCGCGTCGTCCGATGGGTGCGCAACGCGAAACACAGTCGGGTCGGCGGTCGGCTGCGGCTGCGCGAACACGGGATGCGTCAAAGCACGCTCGCGCAGCGCAACGGGCGCGTCGACACCGCCCGGCTGAACCACCGACACGGCGGCAGCAACCGACGCTTTGCGACGGGCCGCATTGCCTTCGCTCGGCTCCTTTCGCTTCTCTTTCTTACCACTGTCTTTCGGATCGTTCTTCTTCGACTCGCGTTTTGCCGGCATATGCGCCTCTTTCAAACTGATCGGTCGGAAATCAGACGGGCAACGGCGTTCGTTGCAAACGTAGAACGTTACGACACGCGCGTGTCGGAAAAGTGTCCGATCGAAGGCAAGAATGGCGGACCAACAATCCAATACCGATAGCATCGACACGCAGCGCGCCGCACGCTGCTGACTTGAAATTGTCACGAACGCCGACTAACTTCAAAGGTTCGCATTCACGGAGCAACTGTCCGACATCCGCGACTTTTTCCCCACCTCATGCGGGAGCCCGGATGCTCGTTCACTTCATGCCGTCGTCCAGCATTATTGTTGCCATGCTGGTGATATGCCTCGTACTGGTCCTTGCGTTCGAAGCGACCAACGGCTTTCACGATTCGTCCAATACCGTCGCGACCGTCATCTACACGCAGTCGTTGAAGCCGGCTCAGGCGGTGGTCTGGTCCGGGTTGATGAACTTTATCGGCGTGCTGGTCGGCGGCATTGCAGTTGCGTATGCACTCGTGCAGATTCTTCCGCCCGACGTACTCACGCCACCCGACGGCGCGCCCGCCGTGCCGATGCTGCTCGCAATCTTCGTGTCCGCATTGTTCTGGAATGTTCTCACCTGGGCCTTCGGCATACCGAATAGCAGTTCCCATTGCATCATTGGTGCATTGATCGGCGTGGCACTCGCCGACGCATTGCTCAAATCCCGCAGCGTCGCGCAAGGTGTCGACTGGAAGCAGATCGTCACCGTCCTCGAAGGCCTGGCGATTTCTCCGGTGCTGGGGTTCGTCCTCGCCGGCTTACTGTATGGCCTGCTACGGTTGATCGTTCGCCGCGGACATCTGTTCGAGCCGCCTGAAGAGGGGCAGCCGCCCGTCTGGTGGCTGCGAGGCCTCCTCGTACTCACCTGCACTTCCGTCAGCTTCTCACACGGCACCAATGACGGCCAGAAGAGCATCGGCCTGATCATGCTGACGGTCATCGGTCTGCTGCCCGCCACTTATGCGCTCAATCCCGACGCTACGGATCAGTTGAAACAGCTGGGCCCGCGCGCCGCAGCGGCCATACCCTTGATCCAGAAATACGGCGATGACGTCAAGTCGCAAGCGCTAAAGGCCGCGGCCGCGTTGCAAAACGCGCAGCCCGAGTTGCAACAGCAGGCCACGGAATTGCAATCCCATAGTCCGCAGCAACCGGGCGAACGCGCAACGCGCGCGCAATTGCGCGGCGCGATTTACGACGTTGCCGCGCAGTTGAAGCACGTGGGTGAAGTAAAGAGTGCGAGTGCGGAAGACAAGAAGCAGGCCGCCAGCCTTCTCAAAGAGATGAGCCAACCCGTGCAGTACGCGCCTCTCTGGGTGCGGCTGCTAAGCGCACTTTGCCTCGGCATCGGTACGATGGTCGGCTACCGGCGCGTGGTTCGCACGCTCGGCGAACGGCTGGGCAAGCAGCACATGACACCGGGGCAAGGCGCCAGCGCCGAACTGGTCGGCTCGTTGCTGATCGGCACTGCGGGACTGACCGGCCTGCCGGTGAGTACGACACATATCATCACGTCCGGCATTGCGGGGACGATGGCGGCAGGCGGTCAAGGCTTGCAGCGTGGGATGCTGGTGCGCATCGTGCTCACCTGGCTGGTGACATTGCCGGTCACCATCGGCCTGTCGGCGGGACTGTTCTACGTGCTGGAGAACCCTTCGCTATAAAGGGGTTCCCACCATGCCTGCATCTTTTTCAATTCGTCGTCGCGCCCAGCAGAACCATGCTGTGTATGCCGGCGAGAGCCTGCTGCCACGCGTCGCTGTTTCGCTCCGCCTGTCCGTTTTCGAATAGCGGCTTCAACAGCGCCAGCAGATCTTTCGACTGCGACGAACTCGAAGGCGTGGTCACATCGGAAGTCAACACACCTCGCACATATTCGGATTGACGCGTCGATTGACTCGACGACTGACTCAATGACGCACTCAGCAACTTGCCTTTTTCAGTAGCGATCTGGGTGGTGCTATCGGCGTCGTCGTTGATCTGCATGTAGTAGTAGTTCTGCGACGTCTTCGACGCGTTGAGCACCGGCGCACTGGTGCCCGTCAGCGCCTGGTGATAGCTCGCGCTCAGATGCGATTGCTGGGTTTGCGAGATCGTGCCCTTCAGCAGATTTCCTTCGCTGCGGGTGCTTTGCGATAGCTGATACGAGAACGCATCCACCTCGCCCAAACGGTACGGATTCGACGACACCGGCGTTTCGGTAACCGAAGCGCTGAAATCGGCGAGGCCTGTCAACATGGCGTGATCCGACTGCGCTAACCAGGGGGCGTACGTGGTGCCGGCAAGTTGTTGCGACGGCGTTCCGTCATTGCTGTTCATCTGCGAGAACGCATCTTTGAACATGCTCATCAACGCGGCATTGCCGTGACCGCGTGCGGTGGCATTGTCGATCTGCTTGAGATAACTTGCAATGGCCTGGCTGCGCTGCGCGTCCGAGCCCCATAGCGCGGAATTGCTGGTGTCGACGTCGACGTCCATCTTGCCCGCCGCGCCCGAGATACTCAGGGTTCTGGCGGTGCTGCTCGTGGAAAAGTCGACCGCCAGATTGTTTGCCCCGTCATTGGTGACGTTGAACTGCAGCTTCACCGACGACAATACCGACGGGTCCGTGTCCATCAGACCACTGAGATCGACCGTGGGCGGTACTGCACTGAGGCCGTTGATAGCCTGCTGAAAACCGTCGGCCATTTTGGCCAGCGCGCTGCGCTCGGCATCGCTGAGCTTGCCACTGCTGTGCATGCTGACCGAGAGTGTGCCGCCCCCGCTATCCAGCGCGATATCTACTTCAACGCCGCTTGCGGTCTTAACCGTCAGCTTGATGTCGCCTTGCGGACCCTGTGCCGATTGTCCAAACCCACCGACTCCACCGGTCGACGCGACATTGACCGATTGCGAGAAGTCGCTGCCTGTCGTCTTGAAGCGATCCAGCAGCGCACTCCCTAAACCATAGAACTGACCGGAAATGGACTGCGATATGTCATTGCCCGCCATCGCCAACGTCACGGCATCCGTGCCGTTTTGAGCCCAGGTCACCACAGTCGGCGCTACATTCGCGAGTTTGCCCTCCGGCGTGTAGACCACGGGGGCATTGACGCCGATCATCGACGGGATCGTCACGATGGTCGACGCGGCTGCCGTGACCGATTCTTGCGATGCAGTCGCGCTTACGGAAGCAACGCTGGCGGTTGCATTCGGCAACGGCGTCACTGCTAGTGTTTGAAGTGCGTTCAACGGCGACAACGTGGTCATGGAGAACGGGCCTTATTTTTTGCTATTGGCAGAGGACGTCCGACCGACATCCGCTTTATCAACCGCTATATCGGCAGTTAATACGGGATCTTTATAGCTCTTACGGAAGTTATGCGGAATAACGTGGATTCAAGCTTTGAAACTACGTAATAGCGTAGCGAATAGCTCGCTGACGGATCCTGCTTACATAGACTGCGTAGCAGGATCCTGTGTGCGCACTATTCAGCTACCAAAGTACGGATTGCAGTAGCTGACCGGCCCAACGCAACCGGCGTTCATCGTCGAATGCGCAGGGCGGCCGGACGAAGAAGTGCCGTTCTGGGCCATGCCGCCATACGAAGATTGCGCCGATTGCTGCGGGTCTTGCGCGGCAACCTTCGCTTCGGCTGCCTGGATGTCGGCGGGGTAGGTGGCGTCGTCGCTAGTTGACGGGTTGTAGCCGGCCTGTTCGACACGCACGAGGTCAGCGCGCACTTCGGCGCGCGTCACCGGCGCATTCGATTGCGCGAAGCTCAGAACAGGAGTAGCCAATGCGCCAGCGGCGAGAGCAAAACAAACGAGAGCGTTTTTCATGATTCAGTTTCCTTTGAGACGTTGTGAATTAACGGGCAACGATTGCCCCAATGAAGGTGAAACTTCAGCTACCGAATTTAGCTACCGAAGTACGGGGTGCAGTAACCTGCGGGGCCGACACACTGCTGCGTTTTCGTGTGAGCGACTTCCTTTGCCGAAGCCGGCGTCATGACGCTGGCCGAAGCAGCGACGACTAAAGCAAGCGCGATCAAAAATTTATTCTTCATCTGTATGCCTAACTAGTTAGAGATTGAAGATACCTATCTACGTGATTGATACATCCACCTCGCTCGCTTACCGCTGCGTACTGCTCGCGAGGCGAAGACACCGCTCTGCCCTTGTGCCTTCGTTCGCGGCGGCTGTGTTTGCCGCCGTTCATGCAAGGGTAAACATATCGAATCGCCGCTTTATTCCCACTTATTTTTCGGCGATCAAAAAATCCGAACCTTACATTCCTCTGAACAAATGGGCGTACAGGCGACTAACCACCAGCCGGGTCGGATTGCCGCGCAAAGTCAGCGTCAATTTGCCCGCATCGTCCCGCTGGGCGGTCTCGATGGCCTCGCAGCGCACCACGGCGCCACGGTGGATCTGCCAGAATCGCTGCGGATCGAGTTGCGGCAACAGTTCCCGCAACGACAACCTGATCAGATGCTCGCGTGCCGCCGTCACGACACGAATGTATTTGTCGGCGGCTTCGAAGAAGAGAATGTCGTCGATGGGCACCATCGTGATGGTATTTCCGGCGCTCGCCTGAATCACTCGCAGCGGCGCCGCGGCAGGCATTCCGCGCGACGATTCCGGCTGACCGGCTGCAAGCAGTTCGCGCATCTGCTCGACAACAGCGTCCAGCGAAGCGACCGCGGCTCGCGGCGGCTTGCGGTCCAGCAGACGCTCCTGCAGACGCGCGCAGGTTTTCGCGAGGCGCTCGGTCTGCACCGGCTTCAGCACATAGTCGAAGGCCGAGCGTTCGAATGCCTGCAGCGCATATTGGTCGTAGGCAGTCACGAACACGATCAGCGGAAACCGCTTGCCGTCTTCAGGCCAGTCTTCGGTCAGCGCCTCGGCGCACGCCAGACCCGTCATACCCGGCATGCGAATATCGAGGAACAGCATATCCGGCTGCAAAATCAGCGCCTGTTCCGTCGCCGTTTCGCCGTCGCCGACACTGGCAACGATCTCCAGATCAGGCCACAGTCTGAGCAATTCAGCTTGCAGGTTAGCGGCCAGCAACGCCTCGTCTTCCGCAATCAAAGCTGTCGTTTTCATGATGGTTTTACCGTTGATACGGAAGCGTGACGGTCACGAGAACGCCCCCTTCCTTGTCCGTTGCGGGCATCAGTTCGATCTGACCGGCGCGGCCGTAGAGTGCTTCGAGGCGCTCGCGGACCTGCTGCAAGCCGAAGCGGGCACCATGCTCCGGTAATGCGTCGAGTCCCACTCCCGTGTCGCGTACGCTGAGTACCAGCGACGCCCCCTGAAGCGTGGCCGTTACCTCGACACGTCCGCCTTTCACCTTGGGTTCCAGCCCGTGCTTGATTGCATTTTCAACCAACGGTTGCAGAAGCAGGGGCGGCAAGGGTAGCGCGGCGAGTTCCGCCGGCAGTTCAAGCCGAATTTGCAGCCTCGAACCCATCCGGATCTGCATCAACGCGAGGTAATCGGAAATGCGCTCGAATTCGGTTGAAAGCGGATGCAGTCCGGTACGGGACGCCTCGAGCGTAGCCCGCAGATAAGCGATCAAATGATCGAGCATGCCTTGCGCTCGCGGTGCGTCATGGCCGATCAGAACTCGCAGGTTAGCCAGCGTGTTGAACAACATATGCGGTTCGAGCTGCGACTCCAGCAACTTCAGGCGATTTTCCGCTGCTGTGCGCAGTGCCGCTTGTGTACGGGTTTCCATGGCAGCCATGCGAGCACGTGCGTAAAGAAAATAATTGATGCCGATGGCCGGGACCAACGCCACGGCAATGCTGAGAAGAAGCGTTCGCGTATCCGCCGCGATGATCAGGGGCTCGCGATGAGTGCGCGTGAGCAGATCGCCGAGCGCGACGCCCGCAAAGTACCCCACGATCAAAGAGCCGATGATCCACGGTGCCATCAATCCCCAGCCTGGCCAATTACGCTTCGCGTCGAGGTTCTCGGGAAAGCGCTTACGCAACCAGTGGGACAGCCCGTGACGTCCCGCGACGATCAGCGCCTGAGTGATCGACACCACGAGGAAGGCGTACATCAGATCCTTCATGAACGACTCCTCGTAGATCGTGCTGTACAGCCACGCGCTGCCGACGGTGGTCGGAATCGTCACCCGAAGCGTTCGCAGCAGCCATCGGGGTGGGGTAGGGAGTAAGTTCATTGCGCAGGTTCGAATCCGGAGGTTGATCAATAACTCAGATAGCAAATCCATGCTTATCACATTTCCGGCCATACCGACGAATCTTGGTCGTCGCGTGCTGCAAGGAAAGTTCGTCGATGGCATGTTGGCGTCCCGCTAGCTGTGGTGGTGAACCTGCAGTGACGCTATCTTCGCGGGCACGCCCGTCACACGCCATGGCCGTGCGACGAACGGCATCTGCCGGTCGCGAAATGAAACTATGCGGCGCGAAGTGCAGGCCTCGATCGCCGCACATAGGCCAATTACACCTCTCGCGTACCTCTCTGTTTTGGCAGCTACGTAGCCCTGGAGGGGCGACCTATATTTCGTTTGCGGTTCGCCCGGACCCCGCCGCGACAACGTTCCGGTACGCATGATCAGCATGCCTTGGCGGCCGCGCGATGCGAGTTCGTGCTGCGGCAAGACCCTCTACATTTATTAGGAGTTCCTATGTCACGCGTGACCGATGTGCTCGTCTCATTCGATACAGCGACCATTCTGCAAAAGTACCCCAACCCTAGCAAGAACCCCAACGCCCCCACGCAGATCGATCCGCGCTATGTCTATATGATCACCAATCAGGACAACGTGATCTCGGGACAGGCCGGCGGCGAACTCGATATCAAGGCACAGGTGGGCGATCTGATCCGGTGGCGCGAAACGAGCCTCTCGCTGGGCTTCGAGACGCAGGCGATTTTCTATCGCTTCATCGGCAACGTGGGCAACGAACTGATTTCGACGCCGACGCCGCGCATGGCCGAGGCCTCCATTCCGGTGCCGAATACAAGCTCGCCGGCCACGCCGACTTGCCAGAAGGTCGCGAACTATTACTGGTCGTCGGAAATGCTGAAGGTGGGCCGCGTAACCTACCACTTCAACTTCCAGATCATCGACCGTAACTGCCAGTCCAACGGTTGCTTCTCGTGGGATCCGTTTATCTCGATCCACAACTGATGCTGACGGGCGGACGATTGCTGCACGGCGATCGTCCGCTTCCTTCTTTTGTCACGCCGGAGAGTGCCCATGCCAGCTCAGCATGACGATGTACTCGTCATCGTCGACGCCGCTGCGCTGCTCGCAGCGCATCCCGACGCCAGCCTCGATGCCGACGCGCCAACGCCGATCGACGGCCGGCACGTCTACGTCATGAACGCCGGCGACACGCAACAGATCGGTCGCAACGATAGCCGGATCGTGGCCAGACTCAAGGCGGGAGATGAACTGCATCTGCGCGAGAGCGCGCTGTCGTTGCGAGCGGAAGAAAGCGCTGTCTTTTACTGTTTCACTTTGGCGGACGCAAACGTCATAAGTCCCTTAGAGGCAGTGGCGCGTAATGCAACGCTGTCCGTGCCGAATCCCGACGATCTGCTGCAGCCGAAAACCCAGCAGATAGGCGGTCATTTCTGGCGTAGCGAAGTTCTGGCCGCGGGTAGCGTGACGTGTGCGGCGGATTTCATCGTGGTCGGCAATGACGAGAAGGTACGGGGTTACTTTCGCTGGGACATCAGAATCGACATACAGACTTAACACCGTGCATGCCAGGCGTTAAGAACACGTTCGAAGCGGTATGCCGACGTTCGGCCGTCGTCCTCCGCCGCCGTCACGAACTCGAGTCGCGCAGACTCGCGGCAAAGCGCGCGCTCAACGCGGATACCTTGTCATCGCGTACTATCTGGACTAACTAAATCGCCCAGCCGACTCTCCGCCGGGTTGTCCTTCCGCGTTGCACGCCGTCCCGTCAAGGTGAGATCCATGTTCCAGCATTTTCTGAAGCCGTCTATCGCAACCGCCATGCTCTCTATGCTGGCCGCGTGCGCGACGCCGCTGTCCGCGCCCGTCAGTTCTTCCATTACTTCCATTAACTCCATTACGCCGCCGCAAGGTACGCGAGCGATGACATTGTCCGCGTCCGGCGTGCAGAACTATTCGTGCGAGTTCGACGCGCAGCATCGGCTGGGATGGGTGTTCAAGAGTCCACAAGCCATGCTGTTCGACCTGAGCGGTCATGCCGCGGTTCGTCACGGCGCGGGGCCGTCATGGGAAGCGGAAGACGGCAGCAAAATCGTGGGCCATGTGCTTGCACAGCAACCCAGCGAAACACCGGCCAGCATTCCCCAACTGCTGCTTGAAACGCATGGCACGGGCGGTAGCGGCGCACTGACGGATGTCCGCTATGTGCAGCGTCTGCACACCGTTGGAGGTTTGGCGCCGCAAGCACCGTGTTCGACCGAGCATCAGATCGGCAGCTCGCCCTATCTTGCCGACTACGTGTTTTACCGGTAACAGCCCAATTCAACGCCCAAGGAGAGAGTTTTGCCAGAAGGTCTTCTTCGTCTTTACACCGACACGCAATTTGCCAGCCCTTACGCCATGTCGGTCTTCGTGACGCTCCACGAAAAGCGGCTGCCGTTCGAGCTTTCAACGGTCGATCTCGCCACCAACGCCAATCATGAAGCGGGCTATGCCGCCCAATCGTTGACGCAGCGCGTTCCCACGCTGATACACGGCGACTTTGCTCTGTCGGAGTCGTCGGCGATCACTGAATATCTCGACGAGGCGTTTCCCGAAACGCCCGTCTATCCGCAAGCGCGTCTTCACAAAGCGCGAGCACGCCAGGTCCAGGCGTGGCTTCGCAGCGACCTGATGCCGATCCGGGCGGAGCGCTCCACCCTGGTCGTGTTCTATCGCGCGCCGGCCGCGCCGCTGTCCGCTTCCGCTAGCGCCGCCGCTCAAAAGCTGTTCTCGCTGGCCGAGACGCTGCTCTCCAGCGATTCACCAAATCTGTTCGGCGACTGGTGCATTGCCGATCTGGATCTTGCGTTGATGCTTAATCGTCTGCTGCTGAACGGCGATGCAGTGCCCGAGAAATTGGCCGACTACGCTACCCGCCAGTGGCAACGTCCGTCAGTGCAGCGCTGGCTGGAACTGGAACGCCCTCCGCTGTAAATGCGGCGGCCGGTTCAGTAGTTGTCGTTGGCGGGCGCTCCCAGCGTTTGACTAAACTCACGACCATCCCGATCGTCACAACCGCGATACCGGCCAGCGTGAGCAAATGCGGCCGCTCCTTCAACAGCATCGCGGCCTCGATCGTGGCGAGGAGCGGAACGAGCGCGGCAAACGTCGCGCCAATAGCCGGTCCGAGGATGGAGACGGCTTTACTAAAGAAGAAGAGACCCAGTATCGATACCAGTACGCCTTGATAGACCGCCTGAATAGCGACGGCGGCAATTGGCGCATGCAACAGCGGCGATAAACCCCGGCTCAGAACATAGAACGGACAATAGAAGAGCGCCGAGCCGACCGATACGATCGCCGTTGCGCGCATTGCGCTGACGGCATATCGTTTCGTGGTGACGTTATAGATCGCCCACAGCAGTCCACCCAGCACGAACAGCGTGATGGAAAACGCGCCGCCCGTGTTAGACAGTACATCGAACGCGGCCATGCTCATGCCGAACAATACGGTCAGAATGCCGATTTTCTGCGCGGTGGAAAGCGTGTCCTTGATCGCAAATCTGCCGAGCATGGCGGTGAATGCAATCATGCTGCCGGGCGTCAGCGCGAAATAGCCGACCGGTGCGCGGCTCAACGCCGTGGCCACGAGCAGGATATAAGGCGCACCCACGCCAACGATCATCACCAAAGCGGGCACAAGACCGAGTCCGTTGAGCTTGCCTCGAAGCAATACCGGTAATAGAAGAATGCCGGAAACGATGAAACGGATGAAGACGACGTCGTAGGAATCCAGCGTCGAATGCGTGACGCCAAGACGCGTCACGACCGGAAACCCGCCCCAGATCACAGCCGCAATCAATCCATAGCCAACGCCGGCCAGTCTCTCGTTTGTCATTGTTTTCCTTCGTCACGTTCCGTACCGCAAGCCTACGGGTTCGAACTCATGCCGGAAGGATGCAGCGGCGCGATGCGTGCGTCCAATACATTGTTGGCGTGCTATTAGGTCGAAAAAGCTCTTAGTGCCCCAGCGCCCTCTCTCACACCCTGCCCTGCGCCGTCTGTTCATTTACCCGAAATCGCCCCGGACTCACCCCCGTATACCGCTTGAACGCGATACTGAAAGCGGTATCCGACTGGTAACCGATTCGCGACGCGATCCCCGTCAGCGATTCGTCGGAATGCTTGAGCGCGGAACGCGCGATCGTCATACGCCACTGCGCGAGATATTCGACCGGCGCACTCCCCACCTGACTCCGGAACCGCTGCGCAAATGCCGTACGCGACATCCCGACCGCCGACGCCAGACTCTCCACCGTCCAGCGCTCGCCGGGTTGCGCATGCATCATCGACAGCGCGCCGCCGATCTTCGGATCGGCCAACGCGCCGAGCCAGCCTTCGGGCTGTCGCGCCGACGCCAGATAAGCGCGCAGCACGTGAACCAGCACGAGCGCCGCGAGACCGCTGCGCGCCACATCCGCGCCCACATGCAAATCGTCCGTTTCCCAGTTGAGCAGATCAAGTACGCGCGAAAGTGCATGCGTGCCGACATCCGACGCACGCAGATGAATCAGCGGCGGCAAGTGCCGCAGCAACAGATCGCTGACGTCGTTCTCGAACGTAAAGCGACCGCTCGCCAGACTGACGTTTTCGTTATCGCCTTCGCCCTGAAAACGCACCACGCCACTGCTGCTGCGAATCGGCTGAAACGCGGCGGGACCGTCGAGCGCGGGCCGGTTTGGGTCGCTCGCGGAATAGAACGGCTGACCGTCGGTCAGCATGTAGAAGTCGCCGCGTTCAAGCACGACCGGCTCCGCACTCCCTTCGATCCACAGAAAGGAGCGCCCTTCTAGCATGCCGCCGAATTTGATGTGCTGATACGCAGGGAACCGGAAGCTCCATGCGCCTCGTCCCTCGAATCGCGATGTCAGGATACTGCTCACGCGCAGCATCGAGAGTACGTCGGATAGAGCATCCATAAATGTACGATCGAATAAGAATCAGACCGTTTTGATTATAGCCAGCAACGAAAGGCAGCGCGATCATGGGATCACTTTCACGACGCCGTCGGCGTCGTTATCCAACCCTGATCAAGGAGCACCCGCATGAAAGCCTGGCAACTCGAACGTCTCGGTGGAACGCTCAAGCTGATCGACTTACCCATTCCCGAACCGCGCGCCGGTGGTGTGGTGGTACGCGTCGAGGCGTCGTCATTGCTGTCGTATATGAAAGACTACGTGGACGGCAAGCTGTCGATCTATCACACGCCTGATCGCCCGTTCATTCCCGGCGGCAACGGCATCGGCATCGTCCATGCGGTGGGCGCGGGCGTCTGGCATCTGAAGCCCGGTCAGCGCGTCGTGTTGTCGTCCCATTTCGTTGCGCAGGAAAACGTGCGGACGCCTGCGGAAATACTGCTCGGCATCACGTCAATCAGCCCCGACTCGGGCCCGATGCAGTCGGATTGGCCCGATGGCACGCTGGCAGACTACGCATCGTTTCCCGCCAGCGCCGTGACCCCCGCTGACGACCTGACGCCACTGAGCGCCATCCAGCTCGCCATGACGACGCGCTGCATCGTGCCGTTCGGTGGACTCTTGCGCGGCAGGCTCGCGGCCGGCGAAACGGTCGTCGTCTCCGGCGCGACAGGCGCTTACGGCACGGCGGCGATCATGGTCGCCCTGGCGATGGGCGCGTCACGCGTCGTGGCGCTCGGGCGCAATGCGCGTGCGCTCGAAGCCGTCGCGCGACTCGCCCCTGAAGGACGCGTAAAGACGGTCGCGGCAACCGGCGATGTCGACGCAGACCGCGACGCGATCCGCCGTCTCTGCGGTGGCGGCGCAGATCTCGCCTTCGACATGGTCGGCAACGCAAGCGATCCCAACATGACGCTCGCCGCGTTGCGCAGTCTGTCGAGAGGCGGCCGCCTCGTCGTGATGGGCAGCATGAACGTGCCGCTGCCGGTGCCATACACGGAAGTGATGTTGAACGGCTGGGAGATCCTCGGCCAGTTCATGTATCCGCGCGACGCATACCGGCGTCTGCTGGACCTGATCCGCAGCGGACTACTCGACATCGCGCCGCTACGCCCGCTTGTCTATCCGTTGAACGCATTGCCGCAAGCGATGGCAGCGGCCGCCAGTGCCGGCAATCTCGAGTGCGTCGTCATGAACCATCTCGATGAGTAAGACGTGGCAGCGCCGAATGCAAGCGGTGTGATTCGGCGTGGCGCGGCGTCACGACAGCGCACGCGCCAATGCGATCACTCCTGACGCGATTTCGTCGACACCGACCGAGGCAAAGCCAAGCACCAGGCCAGGCGGCGCCGGTCGGTCGACCGCATGGCGCGATAGTGCGCGCGTTTCGATCCCTTCGAGCGCGGCGCGGCGCATCGCTTCGTTATCGTCGGCGTCGCGCGGCAGGAAAGCCGGCGCGTCGAGGCCGGCAATGATCGGCGGCACCTCCAGCAAACCGGCAAGATATCGCGTTACGTTCGCCGTCAACGCGTCGGCGCGCTCGCCGTAAATCACGCGCATGCGCCGGATATGCCGGCCAAAATGGCCATCGGCGATGAACGCGTGCAGCACCGACTGCTGATCCAGCGGAACGTGCCGCGCCGTCAGCGACAACGCGGCAACGAACGGCTCGACGAGGCGGTCGGGCACGATCGCGTATGCCGTGCGCAGCGCGGGAAATAGCAGCTTGCTGAACGTGCCGCAATAGATCACGTGGCCGTCGTCGTCGAGGCTTTTCAACGCGGCGAGCGGATTGCCGGCGAAACGGTATTCGCTGTCGTAGTCGTCTTCGATGATAAGCGCGCCGCGCTCACGCGCCCATTCGAGCAACGACAAGCGGCGTTCGAGCGCAAGCGGTGGTCCTAGCGGCGCTTGCCGCCCCGCCGTCACAAACGCGAGGCGCGCCTCGGGCGCATGCCGGCGCGCCCATTCCACATCGAGTCCGCCCGGATCGACGGGCACGCCGACCACGCGCGCGCCCGCGGCCTCGAGCACGAAGCGCGCGCCAACGTAGCCGGGGTCTTCGATCCACGCGGCGTCGCCCGGATCGAGCAGCAGACGCGCGGTCAGATCGATCGCCTGCTGGACACTGCCGAGCACCACGACGTGATCCGCCGAACACGCGATGCCGCGCGACATGCCCACATAGCCGGCGATTGCTTCGCGCAGCGGCCGGTAGCCCTGCGCCTCGCCATCGCCGAGTAGTTCGCGTTGGGTGCGGCGCCCGCGTTTGGCCGCAATGCGCGCCCAGAGATCGAACGGAAACGCGTCGAGATCCGGCTGGCTCGCGCGGAAAGCCCGCGCCGGGACCGCGCGGCCGCTCAGTTGAAATGCGCTGCGGCCAAGCAGGCGTCCACGGTTGGAGAGCACGACGGCGGGTCGCTGCGCACCGCTGTCGTCGTCTTTGGTTTTGGTTTTACCTTCACGTACCGACGGGCGTCCGTCGCGTTTCCTGCTCGACGTAGACTCGCCGCGATTACCACTGTCGATGCGCCTATCCGGTAACTCGGCGGCGACGAAACTGCCGCGCCCTACCGCGCCCGCCAGATACCCTTCCGCGTCGAGCTGCGCGAATACGCCCAGCACGGTTCCGCGCGACAGCTCGAAACGCGCCGCGAGATCGCGTGTGGAAGGCAGTCGCGCGCCCGGCGGCAAACGACCGCCCAGGATCGCGTTGCGCAGTTCGTCATAGAGCCAGCGCTGCAGCGACACGCCGTCCGGTCGCGGCGCTAATGCAAGTTCAATGTGTTCTGCCTGCCGCACCTGTTTCCTCGTCGAATTGGCTCAATCAATTTCTCAATAATGGACCTTTTTAACGACCATTAAAAACCCTATTCTGCTCGTCATGGGAAGCACGCCATGCAATGGCGGACGTTCGCCATCGCTTACGGGAGAGAAGAGGAATGGCACACAAGGTATTTGTTGCGGGCGCAACCGGCGCGATTGGTCGAGTGCTGACGCCGTTGCTGGTCGAGGCAGGCTACGAGGTATTCGGCGGCACGCGGCATGCGCAGCGCGCGAAACACCTGGAAGCAGTGGGCGTCGTGCCGGTCGTCGTCGACGTGTTCGATGCGAATGCACTGCGGGACGCCTTGCGTCTCATTGCGCCGCATAGCGTGATCCATCAACTCACGGATCTGCCGGCCGGTCTCGATCCCGCCCGGATGGCCGAGGCCGTACAGAACAATGCGCGGATCCGCGACGAGGGTACGCGCAACCTGATCGCCGCCGCCATCGCGGCCGGCAGCAACCGGTTGATCGCGCAGAGCATTGCGTGGGCGTATCGGCCCGGCGCTACGCCGTATGACGAAACCGCGCCGCTCGACGTCGGCGCCGAAGGCGCGCGCGGTATCAGCGTGCGTGGCGTCGCGGCGTTGGAACGTCAGGTGCTGGAAGCTGCGCCGCTGAATGGCACGGTGCTGCGATACGGGCAGATTTATGGCCCCGGCACGGGTGCCGATGCGCCGAAGGGGTCTAGCCCGCTGCACGTCGAGGCTGCGGCGTACGCCGCATTGCTGGCGCTTCAGCAGGGTGCCGCAGGGGTGTACAACATCGCGCAAGACGACGCTGAAGTCAGCAGCGCCAAGGCGAAACGCGAGTTGCGCTGGCAAGCGAGCATGCGTCGGGAGGCAAGCGTATGAACGCGCGCGTGCTGTCGTATCGGCCGAATCTGAGCGCCGGCAAACCCGCACTAGTTGCCGCGCTCGCCTTGACCGTACTGTCGCTCGGTCCGGCAGCGCCGCATTCGGCGTTCGACTGGTTCGCTACGCTTTGCGGCGGTACTCAGCGCAGCGGTCCGTTGCTGTCGAGCGGTTCGTTGAATACGAATGGCGCTTCCGCGAGCCGGCCTGCGTCGGTCATCAAGGTGTTGTCGTGCGAAGCGTTGCCCAATGCGCCGGGTAAATCGATCACGACGATCACCGTCGACTATGCGCCGCTCGCGTTCACGCCGGCGCATCGTCATCCGGGTTCCGTCACGGCGGTCGTGCTGCAGGGAACGGTGCGCTCGCAACTCGGCGGAGGGGCTGCGATCAATTACACCGTGGGCCAGACGTGGTTCGAACCGCCGGGTACGCTTCACGTGTTCGCGGAAAACCCCGATCCGGTTCATCCGGCGAAACTGCTGGCGACGTTCGTGGCGGATACGGGGTGTGGGGCGTTGGTGTTGCCGCCGGATTAGTGTCCGATTAGCGGGGTGCTGCGTGGACGCGCCCGTTGACCAGGCAACCGGTACGTCCATATCGGCCGCCGATGTAGCGCGCCGATGTGAATCTCGCTACGCGTTTCGTAAGCTGCTGAACAAAGTCTTCGCCAGCGCGCTCATGTCGTCGCCGCCCTCGCGCAGCGACGCAATCCCGGCGCCGACGGCCAGCGTCTTCTCCGCTCGGCGCGCGCAATCTCGCTCGACGCTTTCCCGAATCGCCAGCGGCAACGCCGCAATCTGATCGACAACCTGGAAATCGCCGAGCCCGGAGAGCATCGGATTGTCGGAACCGCTGAGCATCGAACGCGCATCGGCTTTGAAGAGCACTAGCGGCTTGCCCGCGTGCCACGCGAGCGACGCTTCCACCACCGTGCCTTCATCGGCGACACGGCCGTTCAGATTGGCAACCACCACGTCGCAACGTTCGAGCAATTGATACGTATCCAGACTGAAGATCGCGCGATCGAGAATCTGCGCGGCCTCTTCAGCCGATGCACCCAGCTTCTCCAGCTCGGGTCTGAGCCGCGCGAATTCCAGACCATCGCGATGCGGCAGAAACGTTGCGAAACCCGCGACTTCCAACGTGTGTGCAATCGAATCCATTTCCGCACGTTCGGCTGCATTGAACAGCGGACCGGCGCAATACACGCGTAGCATTTTTTTGCGTCTCCTGAAGAGTGGCCTGAATCGCGAGACGCCTTTGCAGCATTCGCCGCGTGAATCGTCCCACTGCCAAGAGCTTAACGCGCCGACGAACAACACGCTAAATCAGGTCACCTGTCGCGCGGATTTGTCGCTCAGGCGAGGACGCCAAGCGTACCTCGCCGCGCGCCCTTCACCGCATTAATCGTAGTGACGATGCCGATGACGCCGCTTGTCCGAGCGAGAGCCGCGCGAATAGTCGTCCGAGTACGAGTTAGAACGCGACATGTTGCCGCCGAGCGCCGAGCCCGCGCCGCCGCCCAACGCCGCACCGACGAGGCCACCGCTGCGGCCGCCCATCGCATTGCCGGCCGCGGTACCCGCGCCGCCACCCAGTGCGCCGCCGATAATCGCACCGGTACGTTCACGACGATTCGATGTGACCGCACCACCCGCGCCACCGCCGACCGCGCCACCGAGAATAGCGCCGGTACTGCCGCCGACCGCACCGCCCAGGGCAGCGCCGGCCACCCCGCCGAGCGCGCCGCCAAGGGCGTTATTCATGTCACCGGCCATTGCCGGCACAGAGGCCGCAGCGCCAAGCACTGCGATAGCGAGCATCTGAACGAGTTTCTTCGACATAAAAAAGCTCTTTTGTGTTTGGACGGCGCCGAGTATAACCGGCAATTTGAAAGCTTTTTGTAACCACCCAAACACACGTCCGTAAGACGTGTAACAAAAGATCAATGGCGCTCGGCCGATCTTATCCGCGCCGTTTCTTCTTCAACTCGATCGTCTCGAACAGCTCGTAGTTCTGCGTCGGTGTCTGGTCCGCGCCGGGTGCGTGATAGTAGTTCATCGTGATCGTCGTCTCGCCGCCGCGCTCCCCCGGATCGTGATCGAACACCGCAATGCCGTAGCCCGTGCCGGTGTCGCGCTGCGCCGACCAGATCGCGTCTTCAACCGCATCCGCGCCGTTGCGTACGAAGGTGCCCGCCGTCGTGCCGGGAACCGGACGGTTTGGCCGCGTGAAAAGGCGCGCCTGCGGCATGCCCGTGCCGGCGTCCACGCCGTACACGTCCAGCGGCGCGCTCGTGCCGCCGCCGCCGAGAATCAGGTGAATCGTGCCGTGGCTGGTATCGAACGTCGATGCCCCCGACGAGACCGCCGACATCACCGGCTTCGGCTGCAACGTATCGACCGGACGGCCCGTGGCAATGTCGGTGCCTTTGTTGTGATTGCAACCACGCACGGGGTAGCTGCGCTCGTAGTCATGATCGTGACCGCACAACACGAGGTCCACGCCGTAGCGATCGAACAGCGGCAACCACGCTTCGCGCAGACCCTTGTCCGAGCCGTTGCCGGTCTTCGACGAACTCAACGCGTCCTGATGCATCTGCACGACGATCCAGTCGACTTCGCTGTCCTCGGCGGCATGACGAAGAACTCTTTCGAGCCAGCGGGTTTGCTCGCCGTCGCTATAACCGCGTACGTACAGCGAAGTGCCGGGTTGAATCGGCGGATTGCCGGTGCTGGCCACCGGCACCAGCGGGTCCGGGCCTGCAACGAAAGCGGCGGCGTCCTGATAGACGACGTCGTCCGCGTCGAGCGAGATGAACAGCACCGAGCTCACGCGGAAGCTGTACCAACGCCCCTGAAAACGCGTGTGATTGTCCGGCAGCGTATAGCGTGCGAGGTACGACGCGAGGCCTTGTTCGCCGTTGTGAAATTCAAGTTCGTGATTGCCGGGACACGGCATCCACGGCCGGTTGGCCGCCGAGGTCTGGCAGTTGTTGCCGAAGTCGCGCCACACATCCGGCTGATGCATCGGGTTCAGATTCGCGTAGCAGAGGTCGCCGTTGAGCAAATGAAACAACGGCTCGAAACGTTCGACCGCTTGCACCGCGAAGCGGCTTTGCGGCGACGACAGGACCCAGCCGGTATTAGGCGTTGCGAGATCACCGTAGCTGGTCCAGCGGAACGCCGCACGGCCGCGCGGCGCGGTGCGGAAGTTTGCCGTGAACGGCTGCGCCGCGTTGCTGTCGTTCTCGGCGGTGACTTCGTATTCGTAGCTCGTGTCGGACTTCAGGTCACGCAAACGGGCGTGATAGGCGAACACCACCTCGCCGTTGATGCCGTCGGTGTACGTGCTTTGCACCGCATGCACCGTGTGCTTCGCGCCACCCGCGGCGCCGAAACGCACTTGCGGCTTCACGGCTTGCGCCAGCGTCGCCCACGACACGGTGGCTTCGCTCGACGGGTCGTTGCCCCACGTCAGGTGAATCTGCTCGGGCGTGCCATCGGGCGTGCTGCTCGCAGCTCGCGCCGTCGATGCGAACGTGCTGGCGGCGGTGGCGAGACTGGAGGCACCGGCAAACTTCAGAAACCCACGACGCGAAACGATCGAAGCGCCCTGTTCGGACGGCACGGCATTGGCGGTTTTCTTGTTCGACATGTCGGATATTTTTCTATGGGGTGGAAGGATGCCGGCGATTACGCGGAGAGACCGTGCTGCGGCGTAGGCGGCAGGGAGGCTGCTGAATGCGCACCACGAAGGTGACCCGCGATCCTAGCCGTGAAGCTATGACAGCCGGATGAAAACAGTCGTACGAAAAGTACTTTGAATCAGCGTGCGATTGGGAATGGCGAGCCAGAACAGGCCGCTTTGATGTAAGGCGAATAATGCTTACAGATGAACGACATTGATACTGCGACAGTCACGTTAATGAAAGGGAAATTGACGGGCGCGTGGGTGTGGTGAAGTGATGCGAGGTGATGCGAAGTGATACGTTGATCGCGAGGCCGCCGGGGCCTCAATCCGTCATAAGGATCACGTTTCCGGCGGCCTGCATTTGCTCACGCCTGCGGAGCCGAGTCGTCCGTGGCTTGCGTGTCTGCTGCCGTGTCTTGCGGCTGGTCGTCTTTCTTTTCGACCATTTCTTCCAGCTTACCGGCGCCTTCGAAACCGGCTACTGCCGCAATGCCTTTCGTCAGCAAGCCCGTGCCCGGATCCACTTTTTCTGCTGCTTCAACGGCGGCAAATGCCCCTGCAATCTTTCCTGCTTCGTCCAAGAGTCCCATGGCGCTCTCCTCGAAAAAAAGTGAATTAGCATCCTCTCACGAACTCGGCGGCTTGTCGTCAAATGTAAATTGCACATGACGATTGGCGGCTAAACCGGCGGCGAAGCGCTACCGCTTCGGCGGCTGCGGATTGTTCCCAGGATTCGTATCGAACCGGGCAACGCCTTTGATTCCGTCGTCACCAACCAGCTTCAGGAGATCGGCCTCCATGTCATCCGCAATGAGCTTGCTATAGATATCCTCGCCGTTCACATAGACCGTGAATGACTGAAGATACTTCGCCTTCTTCTGCGGATTTTCGATCGTCTCGCGAGTCCACTGATATAGCGGATAGTTTTCCGTGCCGAGTCTCTCTGCCTCACGCACATAATCGGCGAATGCATCGAACTGACATTTCAACGTGGCGTCGTGTTTGTGCAGAACGTCACGCAACGCCGGGTGCGATGCACACGCCGGGTCGGTGCGCAAAGCATCGGCCAGTTCGGATGCCAACGTTATTCTGAGCTGGAACTGCAAGGTGGATTCCATCTTTGCCTCATTCTTTATCCGCCAGATGCGCAATCACCGGCTCGTCGATTCGTGCAATCTCGCTGCCGCGCACGGGCCTGCCGAGCAGAAAGCCCTGGGCGTGCGTGCAACCGCATACCCGCACGAAGTCCAACTGTTCCTGCGTCTCGATACCTTCCGCCGTGGTGGGAATGCCGATTTCGCGTGCGAGCGCAACGATTCCGCGAACCACCGCGGCGGATTCGCGGCGATGCACCGACTCCTTGACGAACGAACTGTCGATCTTCAGCTTGTCGAACGAGAAACGCACTAGCGTCGACATGGTCGAGAAGCCGGTACCGAAATCGTCGAGCGCGAGTCCGATACCCAATGCGCGCAACCGCGCGACGTTGCGCCGGGTGACGATGTCGTCATTCAACAGCACGGTTTCCGTCACCTCGATATTCAGTCGTACGGGCGGGAGCTTCGTTTTACGAAGAATCACCGCCACGCTCGAAGCGAACGATTCCTCCCGCAGTTGCACCGGCGACACGTTCACGGCGACCACGACCTTGTCTTGCCACGTCACGGCCTCCCTGCAAGACTGCAGCAACGCCCATTCTCCAAGAGCCAGAATCAGGCCGGTACGCTCGGCAGTCGGAATAAATGCGGAAGGAGGCAGTTCGCCGCGCGTCGGATGCGTCCAGCGAATCAGCGCTTCGCGGCCGGAGACCACGCCGCTGCTGAGATCGACGATCGGCTGATACTCCATGCGCAAACCGCTATACGACTGCAGTGCGCCTTCCAGGTCGCTGCGCAGCAGGCTCAGGCTCTCGTCCGACGCATGCTTGCCGGCATCGAACAGCGCGAACGCGCTTTTACCGCTGCGTTTGACCGAATACAGCGCGCGGTCGGCGCAGATCAGCAATTGCGGTCCGGTCTTCGCGTGTTCCGGATAGAGGGCCACGCCCACGCTGGCGCCGATATGCACCAGCGCCTCACGCAAGGCAAACGGCCGCGCCAACGTTTTGACGATGCGATCCGCCAGCATACGAACGTCGCTCGCCTGGCGCGTTGCGTCTGAGATGGCGACGAACTCGTCGCCCGCCAGGCGTCCGACGAGATCGCCGCCCGGCAGCACTTCGCGCAAGCGGATCGCCGCCTCCTGGAGGATCTGGTCGCCCGCCGCATGGCCCAGGCTGTCGTTGATCGCCTTGAAACCGTCCAGATCGATCAGTAGAACCGCGAATTGTTGATCTTCGCGCAGCGCGCCCAATTCGGTGCGCTCCAGCAGCAGTTCGCTGAGTCGTGCGCGGTTCGGCAAGCCCGTGAGACTGTCCTGACGGGCCAGACGATGACTGTTTTCGCGCGCCAGCAGCAAGGCCACCGTGTCACGATTGCTGCGCAGCGCTACCGTGAAAAATCCGGCTGCGCAGAATGGCGCCTGAAACAACAATACGAGTTTGCCGGAGCCCGGCGAGAGCGCTGCGCCCAGACCCAATAGCCCAAGAATGAAAGTAATCTGCAACAGCACGAGCCTTGGGGTGCCGGCATTGCGTCCCGCCAGACCGCCAACCACACCCACAGCGCAAACGTTTCCGAGCAGGAATAAGGTCGCGTCCCCGCTCATGTTGCACAGCAACGTGCCGAGTCCAAATAGCGCACTCCAAAGCAGGCTGGCGAATAGAAACGCGGAAGTCGGAGTCGGCTGGCCAAGAGCGCTGCGGGTGCAGCACAACCAGATAATCGTGAGGCGGGCAATCAGCAGCGCGACGACCGCAATCCCCCAGCCGGCGTAGAGCGCGTTCGGATAGAGATAAAACGCCGTGGCGCAGACGCTGATTTCGCAGATCGATGCGAACACAATCGACGCGGTACGCGTGAAAAGATTGGCAAGCAGTACCTGCCGATTGTCCGCGCTCAGGTTCTGAGCGGAAGAGACGACCCACTTGAAAAATGGAGACCTTGGTTCGCTGAAAGCCATGACCTGCGCATTTTGTTGATTGATGGATCGGTACCCCTATGGTGCGCGATTATTACGTAAACACAATGAATCGGGTTGATTCGGGCGTGGGACGTCGCGTATTGGGACGACGAGATAGAGAGTGGCCGAGTGGCCATTCTGGAAGAGAAAGATATCAAGCTCGACTGTCTATTTTCGAGCATACGCAATCGAGATGGCGCGAACCTGACGCGCACATGGCCGGATTGGCCATGTGCGCGCATTGAGAGGAAAACGACAGAAAAAACTTTGGCGTAGCGCGCTTTGCTATGACCCTCTAGCCAGTTTGATCGCGCGTTCAGGGCAGGCCGTCACGCAAAGTCCACACGAACGGCAAGCATCGGCGTTGGGCGTATAGGCCACTTTCATGCCATGCACCCGCAGCTTGAAGCGATTCATTGCGCCCAGCTTCTGGTAGTCGGCGTCGTCGATACGGCGGATCTCGAACACGTTCTCGGGGCACACCTCCAGACAGTCCCCCTTGCCTTCACAACGCCGCAGGTCGACCACGGGCACAATCACGCCCGCCTCCTGCTTGCACTCGGCCGTCGCTTTCTGACGCATGCTCATTCTCCCTTGCGTCGACCGAAACGGATTTGCCAGGTTGCCTGGAATTGCTCGCGTTCCTCCGGCGTCATGGCCTGCCATTTGCGCCAGTGCCGCCGTTCGCGCCAGCCGCCGCCGTGTCCGCGAAACCCGCCGAACAGAATGCGGCTCAAGACCAGCAGACCCAACGCGTGCCAGAAATCGATCAAGCGTGCGCCGACGAACAGCGCCGGCACCACCCAGTTCCACAAGGTCATCACCGCCCAGCCGAGCACCGCGACGCCGACCACCACGAGCGGCACGATTGCAATACATTTGATTCGAGATTTCATCCGTCGACTCCTTTAAAGATCCAGTTCGTCATAAACCATTTGCAGACGGGCCCGCAGATGCAATACCGCATAGCGTTTGCGAGCAAGCAGGGTGTTAACCGCCACACCCGTTTCCGCAGCCATATCCTTGAACGTGCACCCCTCCAGTTCGTGCGCGATGAACACGTCGCGCTGGTTGGGCGGCAATTCGTCGAGTGCATCCTGCAAGGTCTCGAGCAACGCGGCGCGCGCGTATAGCGCTTCGGGGCCGGCGTCATGCGCCGGTAGCGCGAGATCGAGCCGATACTCGTGATCGGCTTCGTCGCCGTCGTCGATGAGTTCCGATAGCGGTTGCTCTTTCTTCTTGCGAAAACGGTCGATGATGCGATTACGCGCGGCGCGAAACAGCCATGCGCTCGCCTGCTCGATGGGCGCGGGAAGCCGGTACGCCTGCACGAACTCGTAGAAGACGTCCTGCAAGATGTCCTCGGCCTCGCCGGGATCGCGCACCCGGCGCCGAATGAAATTCCCGAGCTTCGTGCGCTCACGCACCACGGTCGCGGTGATATCGCTATCTCGGTCTTTCATCGTATCCGGGGTGGGCTGCGGTTCCATGCGTCTGAAGACGTTTCAGGGTCGCGGATATTGTGGGCCGTTTGAAGAATCTTTTGGCGCCTGCCGAACAGCGGCCGGGAAGGTTGTGGCGCAAAGCGGCATATGAGCCGCCGCGCCACGTCATCAGACGGCGTAGTAGCCGGGTTGATCGATATCGGTGAGCAGATCCGGACCTGTCGGCGACCAGCTGAGCAGCGAGCGGGTGCGCGCGCTGGTGCCGGCCATGTCCGCGCCGACGAAGGCAGCGAACCAGCCAAAGTGCTCGCGGCCACGCGATTCGACCGGCACGCCGAGCCGGCGTCCAATCACCCCGGCGAGATCCTTGAACAACACGCCCTCGTCCGCGACCGCATGGTAGACGGATTCGGTCGCGCCCTGCTCGACCGCCAGGCGGTAGACCCGCGCGGCATCGAGTCGATGTACGCCGCCCCAGCGGTTCAGGCCTTCGCCGAGATAGGCAGACACACCCGTTTCACGCGCCATGCGAATCAGCATCGGCACGAAACCATGGTCGCCCGTGCCATGAACCGACGGCGCGAGCCGGACCGTCGCGGCGCGCACGCCGCGCTCCGCCAACGCTCTCGCGGTGGTCTCCGACTTACGGGGAAACGACGGGTCCGGCACGTCCTCTTCGGTCGCGGCCCGGCCCGCTGCGAGGTGCGCGAGACCCGAGGTCACGAGAAGCGGACGGTCCGAGCCTTGCAACGCACTGCCGAATGCTTCGATCGCGCGCCGTTCCTGCTCGGCATTCTCAACGAACTTTGAAAAATCGTGATTGAAAGCGGTGTGAATCACCGCGTCCGCCGCCGACGCGGCGCTGTGCAACACGTCGAGATCGTCGAGCGTGCCGCGGATAACCCGCGCGCCGCTCGCGGCCAGCGCGGCCGCCTTGTCGTCGGAACGGACGAGGCCCGTCACCTGGTGGCCCGCGTCGAGAAACTCACGAACCACGGCGGAGCCGACCCATCCGGTGGCGCCGGTTACGAATACTTGCATAGACTGAAACTCCTGCGCGCCCGCGCGGCCATCAGGTCCGGCGGAAACTCGTTTGAAATTGTCAAAGGTCGAAGGTGCCGCGATACTGTTCTTCCGCATCAGACCGGGTATTGATTTCGACGAGTACGCCGCCCGGTACTTCACAGAAAAACCGCGAGCCGCGTTCGTGTTTGAATACGCTGGTTTTCATCACGACGCCGGCCGTGGCCATGCGGTCGTAAAGCGCGCGCACGTCGTCGAGCGTTCCCAGTTCGAAGCCGATGTGAAAGTTGTGCGGCCACGCAACCGGATGGTCGCCAGCGTCGTCGATCACGATGTCGAAACCGGGGCGTTTCAGAATCCAGCTACCGTGCCGTCCGGTAACCGTGCAGCCGAGATGTTGTTCGAAGAAGGTCGCCGTCGCGCTCACGTCGGACGAGGGGATGCTCATGTGATTGAGCTTCATGGGGGTGATATCGGTCATGTCGATCTCCGTTGATCCGGATCGCTCGTTGCGTTCCGTACGGAGAATGTTACGAGTAAAAGCTCGCGTTCAATACTCGCGTCGCCCGCACCTGTACGGATGACCGCGCGAGCCCGCGCTACGGGCGTTTCCGGGCGCGCGGCGAGGTCTTGCGCGGGGCTTGCTCGCGTTTGTCCTGCGTTGGCGGCGACTCGTCCGTACGCGCAACCGAAGAAACGCGCGTCGACTCGACGCCAGTGGTCGACATCAACGTGAGGTAGCCGAATACGGCGGCCGTCACGCGGCGAATCAGTCCGGCCATGTCCGTCTCTTCCCGCTCGCCTGCCGCGTCCACGAGGCCGCGAATCATGGCCAGCAGGTCGCGCGAGGCGAGCAACGTGTCCTCTTGCGGCGGCAGACCGTCGCGCGCAAGGATTTCGGTCAGCAAAGTACGTATCGAGCCTTTCGTGGAGAGTGCCGCGCGCATGTGCGGCCGGCTCTCTTCGACGTCGAGCAGTCGCGCGAGCGTGGGCCGCGCGAACTGCTGCCGCACCGATACGCCAATCAGGTAATCCAGCGCGACCGATCCGTTGGCGTGGTCGAGAGCCGCTAGCGCCTCCTGATAGAAGCCTTCGCTTTCACGCTGCATCAGCGCGAACGTGAGCGCGTCCTTGCTGGGAAAGTACTGGTATAGCGAGCCGATGCTGACACCGGCGCGCTCCGCCACCGCGTTCGTGTTGAAACCTTCGAGCCCCTTGTTTTCGAGGACCTGGGCGGCGGCTTCGAGCAGGGTGGCGACCATGCGTTCGGAGCGGGCCTGGCTGGGCGCCCTGCGCGGTTTAACCGGCGACGAATTGGACTGTCGAGGCATGCGGCGAGTGGAATGGGAAAGTGATTAGCGTTAAAGACGCAGTCTAAGCAATCTCGTGCGGCGCGTTAATAGCGATTGTCGACCATAAGGCGCGCAGGCGGCGCATGGCCTCATAGCGTATCAAAGCCCGTCGGCGGCCGCCCAGAAGTGACGCCAGACTCGCCATTGCGAACATAAGGCACACCAGGGCGCTGGTCGATAAAGGCGATCTCGCGGTTGGCAAAGCACGTATCAAGGATCTCGAACTCGCATGGGACGACGCCGAGCCGTCGTTGAAGCCATGTGCCGCCGCGGACTGGCACACCGTCGACAAAGCCATCGACCGCGCGTTGAGCGCATTGCGCGCGAGCACGCCGAACGCAGTCGAATGCAGTCGAATGCAAACAGTCCCTTGCCGATCTTCTGGCGATCACGGACAGAATGCGCGGCAAGACTTGATGCCCTGTTCAATGCGCGCGGCTTTCCCACGTTCGAAACGCTCGCTTAAGGTTCCCTCAAGGAGCTCGAACGCATAGTTCGCGCCACGGGTGGCTCGCCCTGCACCCGCGAAGCGAAGGCATTCCCCGAACTCCTCGACTCGACGATGCCCCTGAAGGCGTCGCTTCAGGCGCGCCGCCCCGCCGCCCTCCGTTTCCACCCAATCCATGAACACTCACAGAATTCTTGAGCGAGCCGGTTTGCGACCCACGTTTCCTCGTGTCCTGGTGCTGGAATTTTTTCAGGAACACGCTCATGAACATCTCGCTGCCGAAGCGGTTTACCTGCGTCTCAACGAAGATTCGCGCAACATGAGTCTGGCAACCGTCTACCGGGTTCTGGCTCAACTGGTGGACACGCGGTTATTGTCCAACGTAGCCTTCGGCGACGGCCGCATGGTCTATGAACTGGATGACGGCAATCCGCACGATCACATCGTTTGCAATGCATGCGGCGGCGTTCAGGAATTCTTCGATGCTGAAATCGAGGCGCGGCAGCAAGCTGTCGCGGAGCAATTCGAATTCGCGGTGTCGGGGCGACGCCTGGTGTTAGCCGGTTTGTGTGTCGAATGCAGAAAGGGCAGCGCACCAGCCAGGCGGACGGTCCGCAAATAGCGGTCCGCTCCGGCTTCAGGTGGCTGCTTTACGTGGCTGCCCTATTCACGACAGAATTCACGGCGGCCGTACGCCGCCTACGGCTTGCCTTTAAGCGTGAACGGAGCCAGCAGTGCCTGCACATCCACCCGTTGCCCCTGAAGCAGAAGCAGCCGCGCGTGAAGCACCGTGTTTTCCAGCACCAGCTTCGCGGTACTCAACAGGTAAAGCGCGTGGATATCGGACACGGCCATGTTGCCCGCTTCGACCTGGTGGTGACGCTCAACCAGAGAACTCATCACGAGCTGCCTGAGTTCCTGCTCTCCGAATGGAAGGTCCGCGTAATCGATCGGGTCGTCGGCTTCGACCTCTCGCAGCATCTCAACGAGCGTTTCCGTGCTTACTTGCATGTTTCGGCTCCACGTTGTCGGTTAGGGCCAGCAGCATCAAGCTACGTCATCCAGCACGTCTAGCCTACTGCTTCGATTTCACCGCGTCCAGCGTGCTGTCGTTTCCCGCGTTGGTCGTGTGCAGCACGGAAGAAACAAAGGTCTGGAAACCCGGCTCCCAGATCGGAATCGCACTGTCGACCGCGAACATGCCGTGGCCATCCCGGCCAAACGGTTGCTCGATCACCAACTGCCCCTGACCGCCCGCCGCCTGAAATGCGCTGAACCAGCTACGCACGACATCGGGTGCGAAAAACATATCGTTCTGGACGTAGTGCCAGAAAACCGGAACATGCGTTGTCGACGCGTAATGCCCAATCGTCTCGGCCATTCTCTCCGGCGCGCATGGATCGCCGGGATGGGTGGCGGGGCGGCCGCCACGTCCACCGGAGAAGTTGACCACGGCGATAACGCCCGGCGGAGAAAAACTGGCGGCCGCGAGAGACGCGAATCCCCCCGCCGACTGCCCCACCAGGATCACATGATTTTTGTCGATTTGCGGCAATGTGTCGGCAAACGCGATCGTGGCCAGCAGATCCTGGGCCGCCGCGTTACCGGCCGCCACGAAGTCGGGCCGCTTGCACGAGCCGGCGTCTTCGGCGAACGTGCCGCCCGTCGCGCCATAACCGCGGCGTATCGGCACGATGACCGCAAAGCCCATCCGGACGAACTCGCGAATCTGCGCAAGCTTGCGATAGCGGCCGACCTTCACACGGTCACGGGCGTTCGGCGGATTGCCGTGACTGAGAACGATGAGCGGGAATGGACCCGCGCCGTCGGGCATATAGGTCGTCGCGACGAGCTCGCGCTGGCCCATGCCGAAGAATCCTTTTTCGGTCGTCGGCACCGACACGACGGTTTCATGCAGGTCCGTCGCCGTCGGGTCCAATTCTCCCGCGATAGCGGAACATCGCCATAGCGCGAGCGTTAGCGCGCAGAAAAACAATCCAATGCGGAGCAGGTTCTTATTGTTCATATGCCTTTTGAAAGACTTTATCTGCACGAGTTTGAAGAGAAGCTACTTAGGTCATTCGTCGTCACCGACGCTACCTTACTGCTTTTCTTCCTGCTGCGGCAGATCTCGTCTTTTCAAGGCTAATGGGCTTCTGCTCCGCTTCGACAGCGCCGTGTCACGGCAGCGTAATCGGCACCGGGCGCGTCAGCAGATCGACATAGAGGCTAAAGAACCGGTTGTTATCGAACTGTGTGACATACGTAATCTTGTTCGGCGAAGCGCCGGACGCAGGCTGATCCGGATAGACCGTCACATGCCCTTGATTTTCGCTGCTCGTGGTGTCGATATCGAGGTAAGCGCTTTTGGTCTGCGTGGCATACGTCGGATCGAGGAAGTAGGCAATCGTCAACGTGTCGAACAGGTCGGTGTTGTCGGCAAACGCGCCCGCATTCGCAATGCCGTAGGCCTTCGTCACTGCGGTCTGCTTGGTCGGGTTGTTGACGATCTGGTCGTACACGCTTTGCGTGAGCGGCACCGTGTTCGTCACGTCGAGCGGAATCACGGCTTGCGGAATCGTGGTCTGCAACACAGTGCGCACGGCAAGCGGATCGAACCACCAGTTAAGCTCGGCCACGGCGTTCGCGTTGCCCGGCACCGCCATCGCACCGCCCATGTAAACGATCTGTTTGATCAGCGGCACGATCTCCGGCGCCTTCATGATGGCCGTGGCGAGATTGGTCGGTGGCCCGACTTCGAGAATCGTCACCTGATTCGGGTAGCCCTTGATGGTCTGGATCATGAAGTCGGCGGCGCTTTGCGTCTGCAGCCTGGTCGACACCGCGAAGCCGTCCGGCGGCGGGACGAGTTGCGACTGTTGCGTCGGCTCGGGCCGGCTCCATGCGCCGAAATAGCCTTGCGGATTGGCCGCCTGCTGCGCGCGTATGGCCGCCACGTCGTATTGCAGCGGATAGTCCGCGCCGCCGTAGACGCCCACCACGTTCTGCACGCCCATGCGTTCCACGGCTTTCAACGCATCCGATTCTTCCTGCAGCAGCCAGTCGTTGCCGGTGACGACCGTGAGCCCGAGCAGATTGACCTTGCCTTGCCCCATCAACTGCGTGGTCATGGCGAAGAGCTGGCCGTCGTCGCCCATTGTGTTGAAGTCCGAGTCGATGATGATTTTCGGCGCGCCGGCCAGCGGATCGGTAGCCGTTACGCTCCCTCCGCAACTGGCCAGAACCGTGGACATCATCAGGATACCTAGACATTGTGATTTCATGTTTTTCGTCCAGTTTAGAGCGTGATTATCGAAGCGACACCATCGCGAGACGGTGTCGATAAATCGACGTCGAGCCACCCGGGCAGGGTGGCGGTACGGACAGCCTCACATCACACAACAGGCGCCCGTGTCAGGCTGCGCTATCCACTTCAGCGCGATTCGGAATGGACGGCTGCGCACCGGCGCGCGTCACGGAGATCGATGCCGCGCGTTGCGCGAGGCTGATGGCGCCTTCGAGAGGCTGGCGTGCGGCGAGCTGCGCGGCAAACACGCCGATAAAGGTATCGCCGGCCGCGGTCGTGTCGACTGCCTGGACTTGCGGCGCGGGAAAATGCTGGCCTTCACCGCCGTCCACCAGCAGATAGGCGCCCTGCGCGCCCAGCGTGACGATCACATTGCGCGCGCCGCCACGTTGCAATTCGGTCGCGGCCCGTCGCGCGCCGCTTTCCGATTCGACCGGCAGGCCGGCCAGGATAGCGGCCTCGACCTCGTTCGGCACGAGAAAATCGACCAACGGCAGCCATTCCGCCGGCAGCGGTCCGGTGGCCGGCGCCGGGTTCAGCACGGTGATCTTGCCCAGCCGGCGAGCCAGCGCGAGGGTCGCGTGAACGGCTTCCGGCGGCGTTTCCAGCTGGCACACCACGATGTCGCAAGCCTTGATCGCGGCTTCGTGACGAGCGATACCCTCAGGCGTCAGTTCGCCATTACTGCCCGCCACCACTACGATGGTGTTCTGCCCGTCGTCCGACACCGTCACCATCGCGACACCGGTTGGCTGGCTAGCATGCACCTCGATCCCGCTGCAGTCGATGCCCTCCGCTTCCAGATCCTTGACCCGTTGGGCCCCATTCGCGTCTTTGCCGACGCAGCCGACCATCGCCACCTGCGCGCCCATCCGCGCGGCCGCGACGGCCTGGTTGCCACCTTTGCCGCCGGCCACCTGCGAAAACTCATGCCCGCCGATGGTCTCGCCGGGACGCGGCAAATGCGGCGCGCGCGCGACCAGATCGGTATTGATACTGCCCACCACCAGGACGCGGCCCGGTTTCGTCTCTTTTGACACGTTCATTCTCCTGCTCACCATTGCGCGAATGGTCGATTTATGCGGCGCGACGCCGGCTTCGATAAGTATCCAGCACGACCGCCACCACGATGACGGCCCCCGTGATGATGCGTTTGGTCGGCTCGGTCGCACCGATCTGGGCAAGGCCCGCGGCCAGAACCGAAATGATCAATACGCCGAAAAAGGTGCTCGTCACCGAACCGCGCCCGCCCATCAAACTCGTGCCGCCGATCACGACCGCCGCGATCACCTGCAACTCGATGCCTTGCCCGGCATTCGGGTCCGCGGCTTCCAGCCGGGAAATCTGGAACAGCGCGGCGAGACCCGCCAGCAGGCCCATCATGGCGAACACGGCAATCTTGTAGGGCCGCGGATCGACACCGGCGAGACGCACCGCCTCTTCGTTCGTGCCGATACCGACGAGGTAGCGCCCAAACACCGTGCGCGTCAGCAAAAACTGGGCGGCCACCATCACAGCGATCGCGATCAGGAACGCCGGCGAAATGCCGAACGCGATCGGGTTCGACAGAAAATCGAAGGCGTCGCCGATATAAGCGGTGCGCGAATTCGTGAGTTGATACGCGACGCCACGCGCCGCTTCGAGCACACCGAGCGACACGATGAACGACGGAATCCGCCAGGCGACGGTGATCGCGCCGGTCACGCAACCGGTCAGCGTGGCGCCGGCCATGCCGAGCAGCGCCGACGGCAGCGGCGGCCAATGCCACAGCAAGGCCGCGACGCTGGTCAGGGCCGCGCCGAGCGCCAGCACGGAGCCGACCGACAGATCGATGCCCGCGATGATCAGCACGAAGGTCATGCCGACCGACATCACGACGAGGTCGGGAATCTGGTTTGCAATCGTGCTGAACGTGTCGTAGCTCAGGAAGTGCGAACTCAGCAGCGAGAACAGCACGATCATGCCAAGGAGCGCGCCGAGCAGTCCGAGGTAGTTCGAGAAGCCGAGACGGGTGCCGATCGGCGCTTTCTTCGGCGGTTCGTCTTGCAGCGTGGGCAGGCTGGTTGGTGCGGTCATGCTTAATACTCCACTAATTTTCTTTCGTCGGGCGCTTTCGCGTCGGGTTCGATAGCCGCGTGCAGCATGTCGTCACGCTTCGCGTAGCCCGCGAACGCCGCGGCCAGCAGCGCGTCCTGGGTCCAGGCGCCGCGCTCGAACAGACCGGTCATGCGGCCGGCCGACATCACGCCGATCCGGTCGCAAATCGACATCAATTCGCGCAGATCGCTCGACACCACCACGAGGGCGCGGCCTTCCCGCGCCAACGCGCCCATCAAGGCATAGATGTCGAACTTCGCGCCGACGTCGATGCCGCGCGTCGGTTCGTCGAACAGCAGCACCGAACAGTGGCGCGCGAGCCAGCGGCCGATCACCACCTTCTGCTGATTGCCGCCGGACAACTCCGACACGGGCTGCGCCGGTCCCGCGCTACGAATGCGCATGGCGTCGATCTGCCGGGTGGCCAGCGCCGCCTCGCGGCGGCCGTCCACCACGCCCTTGCTCGACACCGAGCGTAAATGCCCCAGCGAAATGTTGGCCGCGATCGGCTGGCTCAGTAACAACCCCTCGCCTTTGCGGTCTTCCGTAATCAAGGCGATGCCGTGCTTCACGGCATCCGCCGGCGACGAGATCGCCACGGGAACGGGTGCATTGCCCTGGCGCCCAATCGACACCGTGCCGGCGTCCGCGCGATCCGCGCCGTAGACGAGCCGCAGCAATTCCGTGCGCCCCGCGCCGATCAATCCGCTGATGCCGAAGATTTCGCCCGCCTTGACCTCGAACGAGACATCGCGCACCACCGGTTTGCGGGTCATCCCGCTGACCTTGAACGCCACCTCGCCGATACGCCGCTCGCCCAGGTCGATCCGCTCGCCGATATCGCGCCCGACCATCAGCGTGACGAGGCGATCGGTCGATAGATTCGTCATTTCGTCGACATGCACCAGCCGGCCGTCGCGCAACACGGCGGCACGCCGCGAGATCCGCTTCAATTCTTCGAGCCGGTGCGAGATATACACCAGCGCCACGCCCTGCGCCTTGAGCCGCTCGACCTGCTCGAACAGCAGATCCACTTCGCGAGCGGTCAGCATGGCGGTGGGTTCGTCGAGAATCAGCACGCGGCAATCGCCGATCAGATTGCGGGCGATCTCGACCATCTGCTGATGCCCGATGCCCAGGGTGCCCACCAGCGTGTCGGGATCGATCGCGTCGAGCCCGACCTGCGCCATGGCATGGCGCGCGTCCTCGCGCAATTTAGCGCGGTCGATCCAGCCGAACGGGCCGCGTCGCGGCAAGCGATTCAGAAACAGATTCTCGGCGACCGAGAGGGTCGGCAGAAGGTTCAGCTCCTGCATGACCATGCGCACACCGAGCGCTTCGGCGTCCTTGCGGCTGGCGGGCGCATACGCCGCGCCCGCCAGCGACATCGAGCCGGCAGTCGGCGTAACGAGGCCGCCGACGATTTTGGACAGCGTGCTCTTGCCCGCGCCGTTTTCGCCGGTCAGCGCGAGCACTTCGCCCGCGTACAGATCGAGCGAGACATCGGCCAGCACGGGCTCGGCATAGGTCTTACCGACGCCATGCACCCGTAACACGGGCGCGGCTTCGGCGACGGAGGGGATCGGAGTAGACATCAGAGTGATAAAACCGACAGATACCAGCCGGCGTGGCCGCTCGACGGAGCCGCCACGCGCAATGCCAGTCTTATTTGGTAACCAGATCGACCGGCGTTTCGACGACGCCCGACAACTCGGATTGCTTCTTGTGTTCGGCGAGCGCCTTCAAAGCGGTGTCGATACCGAACACAGCCTGTTTCGCGGCGTACTGATTGGCGGTCGCGAGCACGCGGCCGTCGGCCAGCATCGGCTTGATCGCGTTGATGTCGTCGTAGCCCACCACCTGCACCTTGCCCGCCTTGCCGGCCGCGCGCACCGCAGACACCGCGCCGATCGCCATGTTGTCGTTGCCGCACAGCAGGGCCTTGACGTCCGGATTCGCGTTGAGGATCTGGCTCGCCACCGCGTTGCCCTTGTCGATCTCCCACTCGCCCGATTGCAGCGACACCACCTTCATGCCGCCCGTTGCCATGGCCTGCTTGAAGCCGGCGCTACGTTGCTGCGCGTTGGTGGTGGTCGACACGCCTTCGATAATCGCGACGTTGTCGCCCGACTTCAGGTGCTTCGCGAGATAGTCGCCGACTTTCTGCGCGCCCTTCGCGTTATCCGGACCGACGAACGGGATGTTCAGGTCTTTCGACTTGAGCACGTCCGTGTCCAGCTTGTTGTCGATATTGACGACGATGATGCCGGCGTCCACGGCCTTCTTCAGGACCGGCACCAGTGCCTTCGAATCGGCCGGCGCGATCACCAGCGCGTCGACCTTCGAGACGATCATCTGTTCGACGATACGAATCTGGTTAGCCGTGTCCGTCTCGTCCTTGATGCCGTTCGTGACGAGATCGAACTTCGTGGGATTCTGCTTCTGATAATCCTTCGCGCCGGTTTCCATGGTCAGGAAGAATTCGTTGGCGAGAGACTTCATGACCAGCGCGACCTTCGGCTTATGGGCGGCCTGAGCGAATGCCGACTGCATCGGCAAAATCGACACGGCGAGGAAAGCTGCGCTGGCTACGATGGCGCGACGGCGCGCCGGTTGGAATTGGCGAATCATTAGTGTCTCCGTGTCGCTCATTCGCTCTACTGCGAGCCCTTGAGTCGTGTGTTGTGCAGGAACGCCGCGCTTGCCGCCGCCTGCAAAAGCCCACATGGCTTTGCGCACGATAACCGACAAGCATGGCAAAACTAATCCTATCCTTGGGAAGTGGGTTATGCTATGCCAAATTTCAAAACCTAGCGTTTCAAAAATGGAACACGTCGATTGGGATGACCTGCGGATTCTGGTGGCGATCGCCCGTGGTGGGACCATGCGGGCGGCCGCTACCGCCTGCGATCTGAGCGCGCCGACCCTGTCGCGCCGGCTCACCGAACTCGAACGAAAGCTGGGCGAGCCGCTAGTCGACCGGGTGCCGTCGGGGTGCACCATGACGGCGTTCGGCGCCCGCGTGCTGGCCTGGGCGGAGCAGATGGAGGACCTGGCTCACAAGATCGAACGCGCCGCGGACGTGAACGGCGGCGCGGCCGCTCACGGCACGGTGAGGATCAATGCGGTCGAATGGCCGTCCTACATCCTGCTGAAACTGTTGGGCTCGTTTCAGGACCGGCTGCCCGGACTCGCGATCGAAGTGCTGACTTCGCGTCGCCCGTATAGCCTCGCACGGCGCGAAGCGGACATCGCGCTATGGTCGGAATGCCCCGAAGAGGGCGATCTCTACGTGCGGCGGATCGGCCGGATCCGCTTTGGGCTGTTCGGCTCGCGCGACTACTATCTGCGCCACAAGGCGGCGATCGCGAAGAAGGAGTGGGACAAGCTGTCGTTCGTCGGTTACGACGACCGGCAGCCCGACCATCCCGCCATGCAATGGCTAAAAACGCTGCCCGGCGCGCCGGCGCCGTCGCTGCGCAGCAGCTACGGCATGGGCGTGTTCGACGGCGTGCTGGGTGGTTCGGGACTCGGTGTGCTCGCGCAACTGGCGGGCGATACGACGAGCGACCTCGTTTGCGTGGAGAAACACATCAAGGCGCTCGATCAGGACGTGTGGATGGTGTTGCATCCGGCGCTGCGCGATAGCGAGCGCATCAGGACCGTAGCGAATCTGATCGCGGAGATTTTTCGTTAGGGGTGGGCTATAGCGTCGCCGTCACGCCGCCGTCCACGTAAAGAATATGGCCGTTCACGAAGTTCGACGCGTCGCTCGACAGAAACACCACCGCGCCCACCAGATCTTCCACCTCACCCCAGCGCTTTGACGGCGTGCGCCCGATCAGCCAGTTACTGAAGGTCTCGTCGTTGACCAGCGCCTCGGTCAATTCCGTCTTGAAGTAGCCGGGGCCCAGGCCATTGACCTGAATCCCGTGCTGCCCCCAGTCGATCGCCATGCCTTTGGTCAGCATCTTCACCGCGCCTTTGCTCGCCGTGTAAGCCGCGATGTTCGGCCGGCCTAGCTCGCTTTGCACCGAGCAGATGTTGACGATCTTGCCGCGCTTGCGAGCAATCATGTGCCGCGCGACCGCCTGGCCGACCAGAAACACACTGTCCACATTGGTCTTCATCAACTCTTCCCATTGCGTATGGGAAAACTGCTCGAGCGGCGCGCGGCGCTGCATGCCGGCGTTGTTCACGAGAATGTCGACCGCGCCTATTTCATCTTCGATCCGGGCAATCGCCTTTTCCACCTCGTCGGCGGAGGTCACGTCGAAACTCGCCGTATGAACGGTAGCGCCATCGTCACGCAAGCGGCTCTCGGCTTCCGCCAAACGTGCTTCGCTGCGCCCGTTCAGAATGACTTCGGCTCCCGCGCCGGCCAGGCCCTTTGCCAACGCGAACCCAATACCGGTACTCGAACCGGTAATCAGCGCGCGACGCCCCGACAGATCGAACATCTTCAGATTCGCGTTCAATTCAGCTCCTTGACGACGTTACGTCGTGAAGACACTCGCGGCCTTCACATGACCGTAGCCATCGTATCGCGCCCGCCGATATCACGCATGCTCGATCGCGGCGCCAGCTCGTTGCAGCAGGTCGGCACAGCGGTCGGAGAGGTTGTCGAACCTGAGCGTCTTGCCGGATTTCCCGTAGCGTTCAGCGAGGGTTTCGAGCGCGTCGATCGCGGAATGATCCGCGACACGGAGATACCTGCAATCGATCGTCACATCAGCCGGATCGTGCTGCGGCGTGAACAACGCCGCGAAGTTCGCGGTCGACGCAAAGAACAGCGTGCCGTGCGGTCTGTACGTCTTTTTACCGCGGTGCGTTTCATCGACGTCCGTGCGGATCTCGCGCGCGTGTTGCCACGCAAAATTGAGCGCGGCAATCACGATTCCGCACAAGACAGCAATCGCCAGGTCCGTGAAGACGGTGATCACCGTCACAGCCACCACGACCAGCGCGTCATTGCGAGGGACTTTGCGCAAGCTCCGCAGCGAACTCCACGCGAACGTCTGCTGCGCGACGACGAACATCACGCCCACCAGCGCGGCAAGCGGAATGCGTTCGATCAACGGCGACAGAAACAGGATAAACAGCAGAATCATCACGCCGCTCGTCGCACCCGAGAGCCGCGACCGTCCGCCCGAACTCAGGTTGATCATGGTCTGGCCGATCATCGCGCAGCCCCCTAATCCACCCAGAACACCGGACACGATATTCGCCACGCCGAGCGCCACGCATTCGCGATTGGGTTGCCCAACGGTTTCCGTGATGTCGTCGGTCAGATTGAACGTGAGCAATGTCTCCAGCAAGCCAACGATCGACATCAACACTGCATAAGGCAATACGATACGCAGTGTTTCGAGGTTCCACGGAACGGCCGGCAGATGAAACACGGGCAGACTGCCCGCAATGTGCGCCATATCGCCGAGATTGCGCGTCGGCAAGTGCATCGATTGGCTCAGTACGCCCACGCTGACAATCGCGACGAGCGCGGGCGGCACGGCCCTGGTGACGCGCGGCAGCAGATAGACGATCAGCATCGTCAGCACGACCAGCGCGCACATTACGGCTAGCGGCGTGCCGTGCAGCCACTGCACGCCCGACGGCGTCGCCGCCTTGAAATGCTCCAGCTGCGCCATCGCGATGATGATGGCCAGCCCATTGACGAAGCCGAGCATGACCGGGTGAGGCACCATGCGAATCAGTTTACCGAGCCGTAGCATGCCGAACAGCACCATCAGCAGGCCACCGAGCACCACCGTGGCGAGTAAATACTGCACACCGTGCTGCACGACTAGTGCGACGATCACCACGGCCATCGACCCGGCCGCGCCCGAGATCATGCCGGGCCGGCCGCCAAAAATCGCCGTCAGCGCGCAAATAATGAAGGCCCCGTAAAGGCCCATCAAGGGGTTGACCTGAGCGACCAGTGCAAACGCAATGCACTCGGGAACCAGTGCGAACGAGGACGTCAGGCCCGCCAGTACGTTCTGCCTGATATCGGAGAACCACTGCTCGTGGAAAGTTTCAATCTTCATCTAGGGGAATCGAAGCCAGAAAATGCGGGGCGCGGCGAAGCATGGCCGATCGTTGCGGGGGCATCGAGTCAAAACGCGAACGCACGATCCAAAAAAAACCGTGCGTGAGCGTCTCGGCAAATTTATGCGGACGCTGAGTTTACAACATTCCCCCACTACGCTCCCGCCGCCCGCCCCCACCACTTCGCAGCGCCCGCTCCGTCCGTCAACGCGACGCGGTGGCGCGATTCGCGTACGACGACTCCCAGCCACCGCCGAGCGCTTTACACAGCGTGATCAGATTCGCATCCGCCGTTGCCCGGCTTTGTTGCATGTTGCTCTGCGCGTCGAGCAACTGCTTCTGCACGTTCAACACGTCGAGATAGTCGAGCGCGCCGGCCTTGTAGCGTTGCTGCGCGACCGCCAGCGCGCGCTGGTTCAGCGTCACCACCTCCGCGAGCTTGTCGCGGCGCTGTTGCTCGGCATCGTAGGCAAGCAGCGCATCGTCCACCTCGCGCCAGGCATTGAGCACGGTGCGCCTGTAGACGATCGCGGCTTCCTGCTGTTGCGCTTCGCGCAGATTCAAGGTGCCCTTGAGGCGTCCGCCCTCGAAGATCGGCAGCGTGATCGAGGGTCCGACGACGAACTGCCCCGACGCCCAACTGGCGAGACTCGACAGTTGCAGGCTCTGCAGACCCGCGCTGCCGTTGAGCGAGATACGCGGATAAAAGTCGGCCTTCGCCATGCCGATCGAAGCCGTCGCCGCGTGCAGTTCCGCCTCCGCCTTTCTGATGTCGGGCCGGCGTTGCACCAGCTCCGACGGAAAGCCGATCGGCACCTGGCCCGGCAGTTCAGGCACGTCGTGCGCTTCGCCGAGCGTTGACTGAAGCGCGCCCGGCTCCTCGGCGAGCAACACGCCGATCGCATTGATCGTGGTCGCGCAGCGCGCTTCGAGCGTCGGGATCAGACTTTCAATCGACGCCGCCTGCGCCGATGCGTTGGCCACGTCGAGATCGGTCGTCACGCCTTCGTGGGCGCGGACCTGCGTGAGCTTTGCCGTGTTGCGAGCGATCTCCAGGTTTTGCCGCGCGATACGCAGCAGCGCCTGGGTATCGCGCAACTCGATATAGTCTCGCGCGAGTTCGGCACGGGCGGACAACAACACGGCGTTTCGATCTTCATAAGATGCATCGGTCAAAGCCGACGCCGCTTCCACGCCGCGCCGCACACGCCCCCAGATGTCGAGTTCCCACGAGGCGTCGAAACCCGCCTGATAGAGGTTGTAAGCAGGCGAGCCCGTGGAACCCGGCAACGGCGCGACGCCCAGCGGCGTCGCGCCCGAAGCGGATTGCGATTGCGCGCTGGTCGGGCTGACGCCGAGCAGGCCCAGAATGCCGTTCGGGCTGCCGCGTTCCCGGTCGTACGAGGCGGCGCCGTCCAGCGTGGGATATTCCGCCGCCCCGGCCACACGCCGCTCGGCACGGCTCTGGCGAAGTCGCGCTGACGCTGCGGCGACATCGAGATTCGCGTCGGCCAGTTGCTGTTCGAGCGTGTTCAACGTGGGGTCGTTGAACAGCGTCCACCAATCCTGATTGAAGCCTGCTTCGACGGCCTTGCTCGGTGCTTGCGCGGATTCGGTGCGCTCGAAGACTTGCGGCGGCGTGGCCGACGTGGGCGGTTCGAAATTCGGCCCGACGGTGCAGCCCGTCATGACGAGGCACGCGAGAATCTCCAACAGCAACGCGCGCAGAGAAAGTTCGCTCGTGTTCATTTTGCTTCTCCCGTTTCAGCCAAGGGTTCCACATGGCCGCCAACGGCCACTTCCGCTTCCACGGAAAGCCCCACGCTCAGCGCCGAGGCCGCCGCCTGTCCGCGGTCGATGGCGATCTTGACCGGCACGCGCTGCACGACCTTCGTGAAGTTGCCTGTCGCGTTGTCCGGTGCGATCGGCGCGAAGCTCACCCCGGTTGCGGGAGCGAGACTATCCACATGGCCGTGAATCACCACGCCGGGAAAGCTGTCGACCTTGATCCGCACGCTTTCGCCAGGCCGCATATGGGTGATCTGGTTCTCCTGGAAGTTGGCGACGACGTAGGCGTCCGACAGCGGCACGATCGCCAGAACCGGCGCACCGGGCGTCACGAATGCCCCGACCCGTGCGGAACGGCGCCCCACCTTGCCATCGACCGGCGCGTGAATCTCCGTGTAGGAGAGGTTGAGTCTGGCCTGCTCCAGCGCCGCCTCGGCGCGCGCGAGCGCGCCGGCCGCTTTGTCGCGCTGGGTGCGTAATACCGCCAGGTTCTGTTCGGTCGACGCCAGCGCGGCCTGGTCGTGCGCCTGTTGCGCAAGCTGCCCGGCGAGCGCGCTCGACGCGTGCTGCTGCTCCTGCGCCGTGCCCGCGCCCGCATCCGAGAGATTCTGGTAGCGCGCCGCGTTGGCGCGGGCAAACTGGATCGACGCGTCGTCGGCCTTGAGCGTGGCGCGCGACTGGTCGACGAGCGACGGTTGCCGCGCGATCTCGGCGTCGTAGTTTGCGACGGCGGCGTTCGCCGCAGTCACATCGGCTTGCGCACTCATCAACGCGGACCGGAAGTCGCGGTCGTCGATCCGCACCAGCAATTGGCCGGCTTTGACCGACTGGTTGTCGTCGACCAATACCTCGGCAATCTGCCCGGCGACACGCGGCGCGACGAGCGTGAAATCGGCCTCGACATAGGCGTCGTTGGTGGATTCGCTAGTCGAGCCGTGGACCAATCCTGTACAGGCCCATGCACCCACGCCGACGGCAACGGCCAGCGCGGCAATACGAATCATCTTGAGAGGAGAACGGGCAATGGTCGACATGATTTTCATCCCTTGGTGGGAGCAGAAGGCGTGCTGCACCACGGCGGATAAATACGCACAGGTAACACGGGCACGAGGAAAAGAAGCACGATGGCAACACCCGCCATCACGCGATAAAGATCCGCCGAGGTCAGCACCAGCGCCTGCACGTGGATGCGGTGGGCCAGTTCGCCGAGACCGTGCGCCGCGTCGATGTTCTGACTCGTCACCAGCGCATGATTGCCGAGGTGGTCCACGAGCATGGTCGAATGCAGACGTTCACGGCGTGTTCCCAAACCTTCGATCAGCCAGGTCGCCACGGCGGCGGAGAACGTCTTGAGCGAGTTGAACATGGCCGAAGCGAAGGGACCTTCGGTGGGCGGCAAGCCGGTCGTGACGCCCATCAGGATCGCCAGGATCACCATGGGCTGCGCGACGATCTGGATGGATTGCAGCCAGTAGAAGTTGTCGCGAATCCAGTCCGACGTCATGAAGCTTCCCAGCACGCAGGTGGTGGTCATGAGACACAGTCCGATCGCCATCACCCAGCGGTGATCGGCCCGCCGCAGGTTCAGCACGGCCGCCGTCAGCGGCAGCACGATCAATAGCGGAATCGCGACGAGCAAAGACAGGGGCGCGGTTTGCAGCGGCCGGTAGCCATGCACTTTGGCAAGATACTGGCCGGGTATCGCCGCCACACCAACCAGCAGGATCACCGCCCCGGCGAGCGTCGTCAGTCCATGTGCGAAGTTTCTACGCGACAGCAATTGCAGCTTGAAAAAAGGCAGCGGATGAAACCACTCGTTGACGAGGAACGTCACGAGCAACAACCCACCGCCGACGAACATGACACGAATGAATTCGGAATTGAGCCCGTCCAGACGATCGCATTGCAACAGGCCGGTCACGAGCATGGCCACGGCGGGAAATCCGGTCAGCAATCCGGTCCAGTTGAAGGCGCCGAGTCGTTCCAGTTTGAGCGGATCGGACGGCAGTCCCCACTGGATCGCCACGCAACTGATAACGCCGAGCGGCACGATTTGCCAGAACGCCATTTGCCAGCCGGCGTACTCGGTCCACAGCGCGGCAAGCGGTGTGCCGAGCGCCGGCCCGAAGGTCGCCGTCAGCGCGTAACCGGCGAGCCCGTACAGCTTCACTTTGGGCGGCAGGTAACGCAGCGCCACGATGATCAGCATGGGCGGCAGACACCCGCCGGCGATCCCCTGCATCGCACGCAACAGGTAGAGCATCAGCAGGTTCGGCGCGAACGGGCAAAGAATCCCCAGGAGCATCGTCGCGAGCACCGCGCCGATCGTGAATCGCTTGAGCGTGAAGGTGATCCCGAACCACGGTGCGAACACCATCGCGGTCACGTTGGCCGCCTCGAACAGCGTGGTCAGCCAGGTGCCGTCGTCATGGCCGATCGAGAGCGCGCCCTGAATGTCCGCCAGCGACTGGGCGGTGACCTGTTCGTTGAGAATGGCCAGCAATGACGCGAGCAGCATGCCGACCAGACCGGACGCGAGACGAGGGGTCAGCGCGGGCTGTTGGGCGGCAGACGGTGCGGGCGCTCCGGTTCCGGCCGCAAGCGCCGGCGCGGCTACCGCCGGCTGTGCGGCGGCCCGCGCTTGTGTACCCGTGGTCAGAAGGTTGCCGGTAGTCATGGGAACTCCTGTTGCTGCTCGTGTTTCGTGAGGATCGAGTCTCGATAGCGATGCGCCCCGCTCAAGCCCTGGGCTGTACTTCGGCGAAGTACTGCGGCGCTTCACGGCGATCGAACATGCCGTATTCCCGAACGATGCGTACGCTGCGCAGACGCGAGTCGCCCGTCATCGAACCGGTCTGTTCGAACGCTTCGAAGGCGGCCTGGTCGCGCCACGTCGCCACCACGATCACGTCGCCGGGCGTCAGCAGCGCGTCGAACACGTCCCATGAAACGAGACCCGGCGCGCCGATGTCGACGCCGAGCGATTTCGCCACCTGTGCCGCGCCGGCTTCCTTGAGCCACGCGGGCGAGCACTTTGCGTCGAGCAGCATCACCGCCGTGCCCTGACCCGTCTCCGTCACATCGAGGCGCTGCTCGAGCAGGACCTGGCCTGCGGGAATCTGCGTATCGCTGACCACCTGACCAATGCGCAGGCGATAGTCGGCAAACACCCGGTCACGCGCGGCCTGCTGAATCTTGTGATGCGTCGTCGTGGTCCGCCAGCGCACCAGCGATTTCTCGTCCCGCCAGCTCGACAGCGAAAGCAGCCAGCCGGCGCGGGTCAAACTGGCATAACGGGTGTTGTCGATAAAACCGTCGATCTTTTCGAGTTCGGGGCGCAGCATTCTGGCCATGCCGAGATAAGCGTCGAACTGTTCGGGGATAGGATTGACTTCGAGCATTGCGGAAAACATGGGGCACCTCTTTCATTGGGTTGGTCGCCGTATCACCGAGACCTTGCGACTGGCTTAATTGTGTTGGATCGATTGAATTTGCAGGCGTCCAAGCGAGTCGGTATTGGGCCAATGAGTGAGGGATTTTTGCCAACCGGTCGATCGATGCGTCGATCACCATCACCGGCCGAAAGAGTCTTTTTCGAACGGGTAAAGTCGGCGTATGGGCGCGAGATTCATCAGCGCCGAGCGCAGCGCATAAAATCAGCGCGTGTGAATCCGTTGAAAAAGGTGGGGAAGCGAAATGGACAAATTGCGGGAGATGGAAGTTTTCGTCGCTATCGTCGACCAGGGCAGCTTTACCGGCGCGTGCGAGAAACTCGGCCTGTCGGCGCCGGCGGTCTCGCGGGCGGTCAATTCGCTGGAGTCGCGGCTCGGCACGCCGCTGCTGGCCCGGACCACACGCTCGGTCCGTCCGACGGATGCCGGCCTGACCTACCTCGAAGCCTGTCGAAAAGTGCTCGACGTCATCACGGATGCGGAAGCCACCGTCGCGGCCGACTCAGCCAACCCCGTCGGCACGCTGACCATTTCCGCGCCGGTCCTGTTCGGCCAGCGGTTTGTTGCCCCGCTGGTCAACGCCTTCCTGCTGCGCTATCCGGACATCAGCGTCAACGCGGTGTACAACGATCGAACCACGCGGCTTCTGGAGGAAGGCGTGGATATCGCGATCCGCATCGGGCATCTCGGCGACTCGTCGACCTTCGCCATGCCGTTGGGTTTCGTGCGGCGCCGGACGTACGCCGCGCCCGCCTATCTGGCCGCGCATGGCGAGCCGCTTCACCCGAAGGATCTGGTTCAGCATCACTGCGTCTCTTTCACCGGCGTCTCGGCGCCGCTCGAATGGGTCTTTAACGAAAACGGCACGCGGCTGCCGGTCCGACTTCAGCCGCGGATGATCGTGGATCTCGGACCCGCCGCCATTCTCGCGGCCGTGGACGGCGTGGGGATCGTTCAGTTCCTGTCTTACCAGGCGGCACCGGAAGTGGAGAATGGCAAGCTCCAGCCGATCCTCGCCGCGTTCGAACCCGAGTCGACCCCGGTCAGCCTGCTTCATGTGGAGCGGCGAAGCACCAGCGGCAAGATTCGCGCTTTCGTGGAATTCGCGACCGAGACGTTGCGCAACAACGCGTATCTTCAGGGCGTGGACGCTACCGCCATCCGCGCTTCGCGATAGGCGGCGACCAGCGCGTCGAGGCTGAAGCCCCGGTTCAGTCCGCTGGGATTGGGCAAGACCCACGCGCACGCGCCGCCGAATCGCGCGGCCTGCCGCCCCCACTCCAAAGTCGGCGCGCCTGAGATGGCCGAGAACGCCATCTTCCCGAGGAAGGCAACGTGACGTGGCGCGCACTGTTCGATCTTCCGCTGAAAAGCGCCGGCCGCCAATTCGATCTCCGAACGCGACAAGTCCGCGGCCTGCGCGGTCGCCCTCGGGACGACGGTGGTGAGACCGTATCCATAGCGGAGCAGCGTGTGGTCGTCTTCGGGACGAATCTGTTCGGGCGTGAAGCCGGCCAGATGCAGGACGCGCCAGAAGCGGTTACCACGGCCCTCGAAGTGGTGACCGGTCGACGCAGCGCGCAAACCCGGGTTGATGCCGCAAAATACGAGCGACAAACCCGGTGCGAGCAGATCGGGAAGCGCGGGGAGCGCAGGGAGAAGGCCCACGTCGTTCACAGCGCGGAGAGCCCCTGAACAGCGGCATGTTTCGCGGCTCCGCTATCTGTTCGGGCCCGCGTACCTGCGTCGCCGCGAAATCGCTGCCGGTATTGTTTCGGCGTGACGTCGAGGCGTCGGGCGAAGGTCGTGCGCATATGCGTGGCGCTGCGGAAACCGCAATTGAATGCCACGGTCTTCAGCGGCGCGTCGGAGTCTTCGAGCAACTTTCGCGCACTGTCCACACGAACCTGTTCGACGAACGCGGACGGCGTCACCCTGGCATACTTCGCGAACACGCGCGAGAAGGTCCGCCGACTCACGGCCACCGCGCCCGCGAGTTGTTCGATCGACAGCGCATCGGTGAGATGCTCCGTCACGTACCGATACACCTTGCCGATGATCGGATCTTCGTCACGGCCCGCGCCGACGTACGGGCTGTATTGCGACTGGCCGCCTTCCCGCTGGATATAAACCACCAGACGTTTGGCAACCCGCACCGCCAGTTCGTGCCCCCAGTCTTCGGCGACCAGCGACAAACACAGATCGATCCCCGCCGTCACGCCCGCCGAGGTGAACAGACGCCCGTCGCGAACGAAAATCTTGTCGGGTTGCACGCTGGCTTGCGGGAATTCGTGAGCCAACCGTCCCGCGTCCGCCCAATGCGTCGTCACGTCCTTGCCGTCGAGTAGTCCCGCATGGGCCAGCACGAATGCACCGTTGCAGACCGAGCCGAAGCGTGTCGCGTGGTGCGCCTGATGTTGCAGCCACGTCAGAAACTCGGCGGACGGTCGGGCGTCGGGCAATTGCGGACCGCCCGCGACCAGCAGCAGGTCCCATTGCGTGTCGGTGTCCGCATAGCCGAACGACACGGCAAGCTGCATGCCGTTCGAACAGGTCACCGAGCCGGCGCGCATCCCCACAAGAGACACTTCATACCGTTGCTCTTTGGACAGGATCGTATTCGCTTCGGCGAACACGTCCAGCGGGCCCGCAACGTCGAGAGCCTGCGCACCGTCGAATATAACAATGGCGACTTTCATGCCGTGACCTTCGTGGAGTGGATTAGCCCGTTGCCGATAGCGGCGTGTCCGACCGACCGCCCCGAACGACCGGAGCGGCCCGGCCGGCCGCTATTTCCAAGCGACAGCCGAGCTTACCCCACTCGCCTGAAAACGGGCATACGGTAGCCGGCAAGAGTCTTTTTCATCCAGCCAGGCGTCGGCCCGCCGCGACGCCGTTGGCCCAAATCTCGTGCTGATTGGCCCGACATGGTCGGATTCAGCGGTTTCCCCTCTCACCCCCGCTGTTTAGACTTGGCTTCCATGGGCGCGGCCACAAGTGCCGCTCCCCAAGTTGAAACGTTCGGCTTCCATCGAGGTACCCGCTTATGTCCACGGTCGACGAAAATCTGATTCACAAGGCGCTCGCCAATCCGTTCCGGCGCGACGTGTTGCGTTGGTTGAAGACGCCCGACCGACACTTCGCGCGAGGCTGCATCGATCTGGGTCGCGGTGTGCCCGTCAATGCGATTCAGGCGCGCAGCGGACTGTCGCAATCGAACGTCTCGGCGCATGTCGCGGCATTGGTCGATGCGGAACTGCTGGTCGCCACCCGCGTCGGTCAATGGGTGTTTCTGACACGCAACGAAGCCGTGATCGACGCCTTCGCGGCACGGATCAGATTGCATCTGTAGCCGGCGCTCGCCATCAGTGCCCGCCCGCACCGGCGGCCGCCGCAGAGGCGTCCTTCGACGGTTTCGTGACCCAGATCAGCGGCACGATCGCAATGAAGATCACGCTCGATATCCAGAAGATATCGTTCAATCCGAGCATCGCCGCTTGCGCGTTCAACGAATGCTCGAAATACGCCATCGCCTGATCCGGACTTCCGCCCAAGGTAGCCTGCAATGCATCGAGTCCTTGAGTGAACACCGGGTTATTCACACTGGTCTGCTCGGCAAGTTGCGAATGATGCAGGATGGTCCGGTTGTTCCAGCCCGTGCTCACGAGCGAGGTGCCCACGGCGCCGGCAAACACCCGCACGAAGTTCGACAGGCCGGCCGCAGCCGGTATCCTGTTCGGTGCGAGACCCGACAGAATGATCGCGGTGAGCGGCACGAAGAACAGTGCGGTGGGAATGCCTTGCAAAAGCGTGGGCAAAACGAGCGTCCACGTATCCACGCCGGTTGTATAGTGCGAGCGCATGAAGAACACCGCCGCAAAGCCGACGAACGCAAGCGTGGCCAGCACACGGGCGTCGGACTTCGGCATGAGCTTCGCCATCACCGGCGCGAGAAGCACGGCGAAGATGCCGAGCGGCGCGGTCGCCAAACCGGCGTCCACCGAGCGATAGTCGAGGAAGCCTTGCATCCACTGCGGCAGGATCACGAGGTTCGAGAAAAACACCGCATAGGCAATGGAGATCGCCACGGTACCGCCGAGGAAATTGCGCCCCGCGAACAGGCGGATGTCGATGATCGGATTCTTTTCGGTGAACTCCCAGATCAGGAAGAACACGAAGCTGATAATCGCGAACACCGTCAGCGCAATGATCACCGGCGAATTGAACCAGTCGAGGTCCTTGCCTTTGTCGAGCATGATCTGCAGCGAACCGACCTCCCAAGGGGCATCCCTGTCCGCCGCGCATCCTTTACAGCGACTTTGCGGAAACGGCTATTGACGGAGGAGCTAGGTATCTTGCCGGGAGAGACGTGATTGACTCAGGGATGGCAAGACAACTTTTTGCCGGTCCTGATAGGAGCGCGGAGGTTTTCAACCAGCCACTCAAAATGACAGCCCGTAGTAACGGGACGTTCTGAGCGCGGCAAGTCAAGTTTCAAGATGCACGGAAGGTTCACACGAACACGGATGGACTTACTTTGTTGAAAGGGCCACTGGTAAGCGCATCCGGTATAGCGAGATAGCCTGTATCGCGAGCGCGCAGAGAATCGCGCCGCCGTAAGCAGCAGGCAAGTCCAACCGCATCAACGCGAGGCTCAGCACATAGAAAAAAGTGGCGAAGGCCGGCAGTCCTGTCACCATGCCGCGCAACACCTGCTGTGCAGCTGCATGGCCGATCATGCGATGAGAGAACACTGCAAGAATGATCGCCATGAACGGAAACGAAGCAATCACGCCGCTCGCTTTGGGCCCGACATAAGGCGCAAAGAGCGTCACACCGACCACGAGGCCGGCAATGAGCGCCATACGCGAGGGCAAGTCCCACCGCGGCGTCGCCAGCCGGCCGGTTCTGACCGCTTCGCTGGGGATGAGGTTGAGCGCAAGGGCGATGGCTAGCAGGGCGATTAGAAACAGGCCCCTTTGCGGCAGCGCGCTCCACTGCAGAAAGCCCGCCACCAACGAAAACGTCGCACCTGCGCCGGCGAAGGCCGTGGGCCATCCCCGCGTCGCCAGTTTGCAGTAAACAACGCAAAAGGCCGCTTGCGCAGCCGTGGCGACAAGCGACCCCGCCGTAGCCTGCGCCGCAAATGCAGATCCATGCTCCAGTGCGAGGAACACCGAGATCGGCCCCGACGTGAGCGGCAGCCCCACGAGCAACCCGCCGATCGCCTCGCCCCAGCGGCGAACTGCAAGGGTTGCAGCCAACAGCAGCAGCGGTGTAATGACGAGCTTGAAAACAAGATCCATGATTAGCGGTACCACTTCGGAAATGACAACTTTGAAGGACGCGCCAACGCGTCGCGTCTTAGAGGAAAGGCGAAATGTTCGCCAATGCGCGCGTCACGTAGGTCTCCTTCTCCCCCACCGGGGCGACATGGTTAAGCGCGTTGCGTGCGGCCTCGACGCTCTCCAGACGCGCGATAACCCAGGCCGCCAGATACTGCGATGCCAGGCAACCACCGGCGGTCGCGACGTTCTGCTTCGCCACGAACGGCTGGTTGAGCACCGCCACACCTGCCTCCTCGACCCACGGTTTGGTGGTCACGTCCGTACAGGCCGGAACGTCGTTCAGCAGGCCTAGCTTCGCGAGTATCAGCGTGCCCGAGCACTGCGCGCCGAGCAGTTGGCGCGTCGGGTCGAGCCTGAGTTGCGCCATCAACGCGGCATCCGCGACGACGTTACGGGTCCCTATCCCGCTACCCACCAGCACGGCGTCCGCTTCGCATGCCTCCGCGAGCGACGCTTGCCGCTCTATCACCACGCCGTTCATTGAACGCACTTTGTCCGTCGGACTGGCGATCGAAACTTTCCAGCCAGGCTTCTTGACCCGGTTAAGGATGTTGAGCGCGACCAGCGAGTCGAGTTCGTTGAAGCCTTCAAAGGTCAGAATGGCAATGTGCATGGCGCCCTCGGAGAGGTGGAGACGTTGTGTTATGCCATCGTAGGCCCGATAATCAATACAATCAAATAATTGTCATGGATACATTTAGACATGCCACAACCACGCTACAAACAGCTGGTCGACCGCCTCGCGGCCGACATCCGCGCCGGCCGTCTGCGTCCCGGGACGCGTCTGCCAACGCACCGCGACCTCGCTGCTCGCGAAGGCCTGGCGTTGGTCACGGCCTCGCGTGTCTACTCGGAGCTGCAGGATATGGGTTTGGTGAGCGGCGAAACCGGCCGCGGCACATTCGTCAAGGAGGCCCTTCCACGCGGACAGGGCATCGACCTGCATGCCTGGAGCGCGGAGACGGTCGACCTCAGCTTCAACTATCCGGCTTCGCCGGACCAGACTGATCTTCTGCGGGCGGCGCTGCGCCAGCTTGCGGCAGCGGGAGATCTGGAGTCGTTACTTCGATATCAGCCCCACGGCGGGCGCGAGCATGAGCGCGCAACGGCCGCGGCCCACCTCGGCAGCCGGGGGCTGGCAGCAACGGCCGAAATGACTTTGCTCGTCAGCGGCGCGCAGCACGGGCTGACGACGACCGCCATGGCGTTACTCGAGCCCGGCGACGTGGTGGCCGTGGACACGCTGACTTACCCAGGATTCAAGCTGGCCGCCGAGGCCAGTCGACTGGAACTTGCGCCGATCCCGGCCGCTGGGCACGGCCCAGATCTGGACGCATTGGCGGCCCTGTGCAAGCAACGGCGAGTCCGCGCCGTCTACACCATGCCGACGCTACACAATCCGCTTGGCTGGGTAATGAGCGCGACGCGACGTCGGGAGCTTGTTGCCATCGCCCGGCAACAGGGACTGATCATCATCGAGGACGGCGCTTACGCCTTCCTGGCTGAAGATGCTCCGCCGCCGTTAGCATCGCTTGCGCCGGAGACGACGGTCTATGTATCGAGCCTGTCGAAGAGTGTCGCTACGGGGCTACGCGTCGGCTTCGTCTGCGCGCCGAGCGAATGGGTTCCCAAACTCGAACGGGCGATCCGGGCCACGGTCTGGCACACCCCGGCGATCATGACGGGCATCGCCTGCGGCTGGATGGAAGATGGCACGGTGGCACGGCTTGAAGGAGATAAGCGACGGGATGCCGCGATGCGTCAGGGCCTCGTCGCAGACATTCTTAGCCGGCTTACAAGGGTCAGCCATCCCAGTTCCTACTTCGTGTGGCTGCCTCTCGCGCAGGAGCTGCGCGCGGACGAGATTGCGATGGCGCTGATCCGCGAGCGGATTTCAGTATCGACAGCCCAGCCATTCTCGACGTCGGCTCATGTGCCTCATGCCATCCGGTTGGCAATCGGGTCTGTGGATCTGGCCACGCTCAGGCGATCGCTGGAAGTAGTGGCCCGTGTTATCGCCGATAGGACCTACTGACCGGCAAACGCGCCAGCGCCTGCCGAACCGGCGCCAGAATTATTCAATCGATGCGCTGCAACACGCCTTGCGCTTCGAGCCTGGCCGCAAGAGCAAGCAACGCCGCATCTCTTCCCGCCGCATCAATCAACCAAAACTCTCCTGCAAACGAAGCATGCGTATTACCGCCTCCGACGCGCATGCACCCCCGCCGTCTGATATCGCGACGCGCACATCAGGGCGCGAGCGTCTGCGATCTTCAACGGCCGCCGCCGGTCACGGCTGCCCGAATGCCGCCGCAAATTCGTCTGAGTAGATTTCAGCCAACGCGACGCGCAATGCCGCCGCACGTTCTTCGCCATACACCGCTTCAAATCGGTTCTGAGCCTTGCGCCACAGGCGATTGGATTCGGTGAGTTTGGCTCGTCCGGCCGGCGTAAGCTCAACGCGGCGGCTCCGGCCATCTCCATTGTCGGGTCTCTGCACGAGATAACCGTCTCGCTCAAGTGGCTTGATGTTGCGCGCGAGCGCCGACCGGTCGAGCACCATCGCATATGCGAGTTCGGTCATGGTAGGGCTGCCCGCCCGTTCGATATGGACGAGGACCGATCGCTGCGCCGTACTGAGCCAGCAGGGCGCCAGCGCCGTGTCGTAAAGCAGCGAGAGCCGGCGCGTTGCCTTGCGCAGTGCGGCGCATCTTCAAAGGAGCCTATATTCTCAATGAGGGGCAGACGAAGTAGAGTGCGGAGTTGGCCATCGAACGCGGCGATGCAGACCTGGCAGCGTTTGGGCGCCCTTTTATCGCCAACCCTGATCTGGTGGAGCGCTTTCGACGCGGTGCGCCGCTCTATGCGGTCAACCCGGAAACCATCTACACGGACGATGAAGCCGGGTACAACGACTACCCGCTGCTAGACGAAACCGTGTGAACAGACGCATGAAGGGTGGCGTGCTCGCCACCCTTCATGGATGCACTGAAGCGCTTGTCCACATCGGTGCTCAAGGCGCCGCGCCATGCTGAAAGATGCGGACGAGGTCACGTTATCGACTGACTGGCCTGTCCGCGATTTCTGAACTGGTACGCGAGGGCGGTCAACGCAGCGTCCGGAAGCTCAAGCGAACTTCATCCACGAACGCCTGCGGCTGCTCCCATGCCGCGAAATGGCCGCCTTTCGCAAGACGGTTGTAATGGATCAGCTTCGGATACGCGTTCTCCGCCCAACTCTGCGGAGCCGCATAGATCTCATCCGGAAACACGCTCACGGCAACAGGAATTGCAACGTGCTTCGGTGCGAAGAAGTTGAGCTTGTTTTCCCAGTAAAGCCGCGCGGACGAAACGCCCGTATTCGTCAACCAGTAGAGCGTGACGTTGTCGAGCACGTCGTCCCGTGTCAGTCCCTCGGTCTGCCCGTCAAACACGCGCGCGATCATTGCCTGACTCGCGGCGTCGTGATCCAGCATCCATGCGGCGAGGCCGATAGGCGAATCTTCGATTCCATACAGCGTCTGCGGACGGTTCGCCATCTCCTGCGCATACCCTAGACCATGCTTGTAGAAGTGGTCGAGTTGATCGAAAGCATGCTTCTCATCCGGCGAGAGGCCGGCTGGCGGCGGGTTTCCGTATTTCAATGCATTGGCAATGTCGTCCGGTACGGTAGCTGGCATGTTGGTATGAATGCCGAGCAGTTCCGGCGGCGCTATGAGCGCCATCTGCTCGGTGACCGCATTGCCCCAGTCGCCTCCTTGCGCCACGTAGCGCGTGTATCCAAGACGCTTCATCAATGCGACCCACGCTCGCGCGATTCGCGCAGGATCCCAGCCAGTCGTATTCGGCTTGCCTGAGAAACCGTAGCCCGGCAGCGACGGAATCACCACGTCGAAAGCATCGGCTGCATTCGCGCCGTGAGCCGTCGGGTTGGTCAGTGGATCGATGATCTTCAACTGTTCGATGATCGAGCCGGGCCACCCATGCGTGACGATGACGGGTAACGCACTCTGATGTTTCGATCGAACGTGGATGAAATGGATGTCGAGCCCGTCGATTTCGGTGACGAATTGCGGTAACGCGTTCAGTTTCGCTTCGACCGTACGCCAGTTGTAATTTGTCGACCAATAGCGCGCGAGTTTCTGCATCGTAGCAAGCTGCACGCCTTGCGACGCGTCCGTCACCGTTTCGCGTTCCGGCCAACGTGTCGACTTGATGCGTCTACGCAAATCGGCGAGTTGCGACTCAGGCACGTGCACACTAAGTGAACGGATAGCGGCCTTGTCGCTGCCCGCCGGGGGCGGTGCAACTTCAGTCACTGATTGCGTCGTTTCCGCAAAAGCGAGCTGACCTAAGGAGGCCGCAGCAACGGACGCCGCTGCCACGCCAATAAAGCGACGCCGCGACGGTGCGTTGGAATCGATAACATCTGACACATCCAACTCCTTAACTTTAGTAATCTTAACGATCAAAGATAAAACGACAGAACTTGAGCGATGCAGGGAAGCTCTCGTGGAGAGCCGCCCGCGCGCCATCAGACGTGCATCCTGAACCAGTCGACGGCCTCGCGCGAGGAGGTCGGAAATTCCGCCAGGTAGGGGTCGAAGTGACCGCCCTTGAGCATGACCAGCCGCTTCGGTTCCAGTGCCTGCTCGTACGCCTTGAGCGCCAGATCGGTGACGGCGATGTGGTCATGTTGTGCCACCAGCATCAGGAGCGGAGTCGGTGATACACGATCGATGAACACGCCTGGCGAATACATGCGCGCCCAGCGCGTCGAACGCAGCGTGAGCCTGTTTTCCCAGACACCGTCCGGCACCGGCTGAAGGTAGAAGCTCACGGCATCCGCGGCCTTGTAGGCGGCCGGCACCGCGGGATCGCCGCTGACGATCTGCTGTGTCGCCGGCGGTTCGCCATCGAGTTGCGCGCGCTCGTCGGCCACCAACCTCGCCTCGAAGGCGGCAACGGCCTCCGGCGGAATCCGTCGCAGACCGGTGGCATGACCGTCGACTGTGGGCGCCTGCGCGACCACTGCCTTCAGGCGCCGATCCGTCGCACCGAGCACGATGGCATGCCCGCCAGCAAAGCTCGTCCCCCAGATGCCGATGCGGTTCTCGTCCACTTCCGGGCGCGCCTGCAGATAGGAGACAGCACGGCGCCAGTCCTCGATCTGTTGCCAGGGATTGATGTCTTGCCTTGGCACGCCGCCGCTTTCGCCAAAGTTGCGGTGATCGTGTACGAGGACAACAAAACCGGCTTCAGCGAAAGCGCCGGCAAACGGCTCGATACCATGATATTTCGTCCCCGCAAAACCGTGCGCCATGGTAACGGCCGGCAATGGCGCGTCGTGGTGCTCGGGCACGAACAGCCATGCCGACAAATCGATGCCACCATCGACAGGGAATCGTACGTGATGCTTCTGATACATGAATGCACTCCTGGTTGTTAATCATCGAGATCGCCAAGCAGCCGGCTCAGGTCAAGTTCCGCTTCGCGCGTCTGAAACCCGCGCGCCATAGCGGCTTCCATCCGGCGTTGCGCCGGCAGCGACCGCACGTTTTCCCCGAAGAGACTCGAATCGCGGCGAAAATCTTCGACGGGAGCCAACGCGATGGCATTGACGCGTTCCTTGACCACAGCGTGTCCGGCCGCCGGAAAGCGCGAGATGCGCCGCGCAAGCGATGCGACGAAGTCGCCGAGCGACCCGGCGGGGAGCGCCCGATTGATCCATCCATACCGTTCCGCGATGTCGGCGTCATAGTCCAACGCACTCAGCATCACTTCAAGCGCACGGCCGCGGCCCATCAGGCGGGTGAGGAACTGGGCGGCGCCGCCGCCAGGAACCAATCCGAAGGCGGGTTCCATCTGGCTGAACACCGCCGATTCCCGCGCGGCAAAGCGCATATCGCACGCCAGCACGAATTCGCTGCCCGCGCCGCGCACACGTCCTTCGATCTGCGCGATCGAGACAAGCCGGCTGGCGCTCAGATGGCGAAACAGCAGCGCGATTGAAGGTTCGCCGGTCAACTTTGCGGCTTCCTCGCGATACTCCTTGACCTTCGTCACATCCACGTGCGAGATGAAATAGTCGGGATCGGCACTGCTGAAGACGAGCACCTTGATGCCGTCATCGGCTTCAGCGTCCTCGATCAGCGCGACGAGGTCGCGCACGAGTTCGGGGCCGAGCAGGTTCATGGGTGGCGCGAATATCTTCACGAACAGAACCGCGTCGTCGCGGTTCACTTTGAGCGTCTTGAATGTCATGGCTGATTTCCGATGGGCAAGTCGAAATTGGCGGGTGGAACACGAGGCCGACCACCTTGGACAGCGGCGCACAGGATGCGCAAGCGCGGCCGGATCGCCACAGAATCTAGGCCGTTCCAGGTCCTTTGAGTAGCCAGTACAATTGAGAACTGACCTCTCATTGGTGGAAGGCCATGGATCGATTCGAGGCAATGGGCATCTTGCTGGCGGCCATAGACACGGGAAGCCTGTCCGCAGCCAGTCGAAAACTTCGTATTCCTTTGGCTACCGTGAGCCGACGCGTTACCGAGCTGGAGGCACACCTGAATGTGCAATTGCTCGTGCGCGGCACCCGCGCGCTGACACTGACGGAGGCCGGGCGCGGCTACGTGGCGTCATGCCGGCGTGTTCTCGATGAGGTCGCGGAAATCGAACGCACGACTTCCGGCGAATATCAGACCCCGCAGGGAGAACTGGTAATCAGCGTGCCGCCCATGATGGGGCGCATCCACGTCATGCCGGTGATAGTCGAATTTCTGGCCGCGTTTCCGCAAATCCGCATGCGCGTGCAACTGACGGACCGGCTCGTCAATCTGCTCGATGAGCGTGTGGATCTCGTACTGCGGCTTGGCGAACAACCCAGCAGCAGCCTGATTTCAACGCGTGCCGGCCTGCACCGGCAAGTGCTGTGCGCGAGCCCTGCTTACCTGAAAAAGCATGGGACACCGCGTAAGCCCGAAGATCTTCTCTCGCACGACTGCGTGTCATATGAAGGGTATGCGGTGGGCAGCAAATGGGAATTTCGCTCCAGAGGCCGCACATTAATGATCGAGGTGCCGTCCCGTCTGGTGGTGAGTTCAGTGGAGGCTGCCGTCGTTGCCGCGGCGGAAGGTGCGGGGATCGCACGGGTCGTGTCATACCAGATTGAAGAACAGCTGAAATCCGGCAGTCTGGTGTCGCTTCTGGAAGCCTTCGAGCCCCCACCATCGCCTGTGAACCTCATGTACGCAGCCCAACGCCAGATGCCGCTCAAGCTGCGGGCGTTTATCGATTTTGCGGTCCCGAGATTGAGGGAAAGGCTCGGCCTTACGGACGCCGCAGATCCGCGGCCGCCACGTCCGCCCCGCAGGCGGGCGACTTCGTCTTAAGACCACGCGCCACTAGCAGGTAGCACATACTCCGAATTGGATAGCGGCGTTCGCCGGTAGTGACACGTGGGTGGGGTTGAAAATCCGCGCCCGACTCCGAGTATCCAAGATCTGACTCGCTGCCCGCCGTTTAGCCGTCGCGCAACTAAATGCCCATCGCATCAGCTCGGTAATTGCCTTCCAGAAACGGAAGGGAAGTTCCCAATTCCACCGGCTACCCGAAGAACGACGAAAGCTTTAGATTCTGTGCAGTACCGCGAGAAGTTTCCAACGGGTCGGCACGATCGGACCAAAGCATCACGCTGGCCGATTCGTGAAATCGTGCGCTACGAATGTCAGCGCATCGGATTGGCGACCACGCAGAAGCCTATACGCAAGAGCACTCCATTCACCAGGCAGAGCGCAGATGACCAGTCATTCTTCGACAAGTAATCGTGCAGGTGCCGATCACATTGTTGCCGATTGGAGGCGATGTCTGTTCGGATCTGGCTTGGGTGGAGGCCCGCTCTCATGATCACTCTGTCCGTTACCCGGATACTGTCGATGCTGCCCAAATGGCGAGCGAAGCAGCAGTGGCTTTTTTCGGTCAAGGTATTCGGCGCCGCGATGCTGTCGCTCTATATCGCGCTCGCACTTGGCCTGGATCACCCCTATTGGGCCATGGCGACGGTCTATCTGGTTTCGAATCCGCTGGACGGTGCGACACGCTCGAAGAGCGCCTATCGCATCGCCGGCACCGTGCTGGGTGCCGCTGCGGCGCTCGTGCTGGTGCCGCCGTTGGTCAACGAACCGTTGGCCCTGATGGCGGCGATCTCGTTCTGGACAGCTGCACTGCTGTACCTGTCCCAGATGGAGCGTGGGCCGCGAAGCTATACGTTCCTGCTGGCAGCGTTCACGCTGCCGATCGTCGCCTTACCGACAGTCACTGACCCGACTACCGTGTTCGACGTGGCGCTGGTACGGGTCGAGGAAACTGTAATCGGCATCGTCTGCGCCAGTGTGGTTGCCACTCTGATATTTCCGACCCGCGTCGCAACAGTGTTGCGCGCGCAATCGCAAACGTGGCTTGCCGATGCGGCGCTGTGGGTCACCGACATGCTATCCGGAGATCCGCGAAACGTTGTGCGCCATGACAGCCGCAACCGCCTGGCGGCCAATATCAGCGCAATCGGCCATCTTGTCGATCACCTTTCCTATGAGACTGATAGTCCGGCAGCAATGGCAAGCGCCCGTGCGCTTCACGAACGGATGACCATGCTGCTTCCCGTGTTGTCGGCGCTCGCGCAGGTGGTGCATGCGCTGCGCGAGCATAGCGCCGGGGTGCCACCGGCGCTGGTCGTGCGGATCGCCGCGGTCGGCGCGTGGGTACGAGCCGAGGCAGGCGCGGCACACCCTGATTCCGACGCTGAGAAAGGTAGCGTCTCGACCGGCCGCGCAAGCTCACCGGGCTGGCACGCGGACCTGGTGACGGCGGCAGAGCGGCATCTCGACACGCTCGCAGACCTCTGGGAAGACTGTCTGGTTTTGCAACGGCGCATTGGCAAGGACACGCCGTCGGTATCGATGCCGATGTTGCGCTATCGCGGCGAACCGGCCGCGCGCGTCTACCACCACGATCATTTGCTGTTGCTGTTTCAGGCGGTGTCGGCGGGGGTAGCCATATTTTGCGTCGGCGAATTCTGGATCGTCTCGGGTTGGGAAAACGGCGCTGGGCCCGTCGGGCTGGCGGCGTCGACGATCTGCCTTCTGTCCGGCGTCGACCAGCCGCGCAAGGTGGCATGGCGCTTTGTGAGCTGGAGTGCAGTTTGCCTGCTGGTGGTCTGGTTCTACCTGTTCGTAGTGCTGCCCCAGGCCCATGATTTCGAAGCGCTGGTGGCTCTGCTGGCGCTGCCGTACATCGTCATCGGCGCCCTGATCGTGCGCCCTGGCTTCAATATGTATGCGGTGCTGTTGTCGGTGAACGCGGTCACGTTTGCGAATGTGCAGACGCTCTACGAGGCACGCTTCGATGATCTCTTCAACAGCAGCCTGGCGATCTTCGCCGGGATGTCGTTCGCGCCGCTCTGGTACATGCTCACGCGGCCATTCGGTCAGCATCTGGCAGCCAACCGGTTGATCCGCGCTAACTGGCGCGATATCGCGCATGGGGCGGATCACGGCGGGTGGGTTGCGTCGCCGCTGCTTCGCTCCCGGATGCTTGACCGGCTTGCGCGATTGATACCCATGCTATCGGCCGGGCAGGAAGCTTCTGCGCACGACGAATTTGTCGGACTTCAGGTGGGCTTCGACACGCTGGCGTTGCAGCGCGATACGGCGGACATGGCGCCGCCGACGCAGCGTGCCGTGGTCCGCGTGCTACGTGCGCTGACAATTTACTCGAGTCGCCGATGCGGTCAAGCACAGCCGGTTGAAGCGCCTGCGGCACTGGCGACGCGTATCGATGCCGCCTGTCACGCCGTCTCCCTTCAGCCGACGCCCAATGCGCGCTTGGCCTTGACCGCGCTGATTGGGCTGCGTCTGACGCTATTCCCGGATAACCGGCCTGCCCCTTGAGCGGACGATGACGATGCCAAGTGAGATCGACGTCTACGGTGTGTTCGTCCCGAGCCTGCTCGTGCTGATGCTGTTGGCGTTCGGACTGACCGCGGTACTGCGCGGACTGTTGGCACGTTTCGGCTTCTATCGACGAGTCTGGCACCGGTCACTGTTCAATGCGTGCCTCTACATCATCATGCTTGGCGCCTTGCTGGCGCTTGCGCAAAGAGTCTCATCATGAAGCGTATTGTTTTTCACCTCGGTCCGGTCCTGCTCACGATGTTGGCCGTATGCGTTTCGGCTTTCGTTGGGTTGCATCTGTGGAACTACTACACGAAGGCGCCGTGGACCCGCGATGGCCACGTGCGCGCCGACATCGTTGAGGTCGCGCCCGACGTATCGGGGCTGGTGACCGAGGTGTATGTGAAGGACAACGCGCAGGTGCATCGCGGACAGGTCCTGTTCGTGATCGATCCGCAGCGATTCGATCTCGCGCTGCAACAGGCCGAGGCGACCGCGGCCAGTTACCGTGCTGCACTGGCCGAGGCGCGCCGCGAAGCCGCACGCAACCGCTCGTTGGCAGACGTAGTGGCGCGCGAGACAGTCGAGGCCACGCAGGCGCGCGTCGAACAAGGCGAAGCTGCACTTGCGCAGGCCGAAGCCGCCGTCGCTGTCGCGCGGCTCAATATCGAGCGCTCGCGTGTCTTGAGTCCCGTCAACGGCTTCGTCAATGACCGCATGCCACGGCCTGGCGATTACGCCAACGCTGGCAAGCCCGCGCTTTCGGCGGTGGACAGCGACTCGCTGTATGTCGAGGGGTATTTCGAGGAAACCAAGCTTCCTCGCATCCGTATCGGCAATCCCGTCGACGTGCGCATCATGGGCGAAGGCACCGTGCTGCACGGTCACGTCGAGAGTATTGCGGCGGGCATCGAGGATCGCAACCGCAGCGCCGGATCGAACCTGTTACCCAATGTGAACCCGACTTTCAACTGGGTGCGTCTGGCGCAGCGGGTGCCAGTCCGTGTGATGCTTGACAACGTGCCCGCCGAAGTACAGTTGGTTTCCGGGCGGACCGCAACCGTCAGCGTCCGTGGCGAACGCGCGTCCGTGGTGAGCGCAAGCCGGGAGACGCGGCAATGAACGTTCACATCTGGCTTGTGCGTGCCGCTGGCGCGCTGATGATCGCGCTATCGTCGAGTTGCATGACCGTCGGCCCGGACTATCACGTGCCTGAGAAAGCCGTGGTTCAATTGCCGATCATCAAGGGTCCTTTGCAGGGTTCCGATGATCCCGCGATCTCGTTAGCGCCGCTGCCGGATGACTGGTGGAAGCTGTACGATGATCCGAAGCTCGATGGACTCGTGCAGGGGGCTCTGCGTGCCAATACCGACCTCCGCGTCGCCGCCGCCAACCTTCGGCGTTCTCTCGCGAACTTCCAGGAGGTGCAGGCGGAGCACCTGGTCCAAGGCAACATCGCGGCTGAAACGAGTCGCGAGCAGTATTCGGGCGAAGCTTTTCTGACGAACCAACAGCCCCCTGTCATCAATGTTGGCAGCTATGGCATCTCAGTGTCGTATCTCATCGACCTCTTCGGCAAACTGGAACGCGCAGACGAGGCGTCGCTTGCCGCGGCGCAGGCCAGCCAGGCCGCGCTCGACTCGACCCGTGTGATGGTAGTGTCGCAGACGGTTCTTGCCTATGTGCAGGGTTGCGCAGCCACCCATGAACTTGAAGTTGCACAGCGCCAGCTCGCACTCCAGGAAAGCGCCGTCACATTGACACGCAAACTGGTGGATGCAGGCCGCAACCAGCCGGCCGACGTCTCGCAGGCACGATCGCAGGCGGAAAGCCTGCGCGCGAGCTTGCCGCGGTTTCGCGCCGAACAGGCGGCCGCTGCCTATCGACTGTCGGTCATGCTGGGTCAGCCGCCGGGCGCGCCGTCTTTGCCGCAAGCAGAGTGTCGCGAGGAGCCGCGTCTGAAACAGCCTCTTCCGGTCGGCGACGGCGCTGCGCTGCTCAAGCGTCGGCCCGATGTCCGGCAGGCCGAACGCGAACTGGCATCCTCCACCGCGAAAATCGGCGTTGCGACCGCCGATCTCTATCCTTCGATCAGCCTCGGCGCTACAGGCGGTGTAGCAGGCGCCCTGTCCCATCTCGGCATGGGCGACACGCGCCACTGGAGTTTCGGCTCGCTGGTGACGTGGAATTTCCCGACCAATGGCGCCCGGGCCCGCGTCCGCGGCGCGGAAGCCGGCACCGATGCGTCGCTGGCACACTTTGACGGCGTAGTCCTGAAGGCGCTGGAGGAAACGCAGAGCGCGCTGGCTCGCTATACCAACGAGCTTAGCCGGAATGGCTCACTGCGCGAAGCACGCGACCAGGCCAGCGTGGTTGCTCATGAACAACGCCGCCTCTACCAGGGTGGGCGCGTGCCCTATCTTTCGAGTCTGGATGCCGACCGCACGCTTGCTAACGCCGAGGCGGCACTCGCAGAATCAAACGCGCAAATCGCGTACGACCAGGTGAGTGTGTTCCAGTCGCTGGGTGGCGGATGGCAGCACGATGCTGCTTCACTGCATGAATGACGCAGTGGCCATCGCTCTTCGGTTTGTCCCGAACGGCAAGATCAAACAGGTCAAACTTGAGCGGAGAACCCGCTTGAGCATGGACTACCGGTGACACGCTCGCGGGCGCTCAGACGCACTCAAAGTGCTGCAGCTCTCACCATTTCACTGCCGATACCGACCTCACATCCGCAATGCATCTTCAATCGGCATACCGATTGTCCTCAACGATAAAGATGATCGTGTAGTAATCGTTGAGAAGTTCAATCACCAGCCGCGCCGAAATTCAGTGCGGAAGTCGGCTTATCCACACACCATCCAAAACGCCGATTCAAGCATGCGCACGTGCCTCACGCCGTACTTCTTGAGGAGGCAGGCCAAACCCTCGCATAAACGCTTCGCGCATATGCCGCCGATCACGAAACCCCGTCTCCCTGGCGATCACTTCCAACGAATGCCGGCTCTTCTCGATCATCAATCGCGCAGCTTCGAGTCGCAGCCCTTCGATCGCCTTTGCGGGTGATTGTCCGGTTTCCACCGTAAACACCCGGCTGAACTGCCGTGGACTCAAATGCGCCGAATTCGCGAGCTCCTCCACGGTGAGCGGCCGCTTCAGGTTCTTGCGCGCATAGTTCAGCGCGTCCTGAATGCGGTCCGACTTCGGCGCAAGATCCAGCATTTCCGAGTGCTGCGACTGGCCACCCGTGCGCCGCTGCGGCATCACGAGCTTGTGTGCGACCGAACGCGCTATCTCGGCGCCGAGATCTTTCTCGACCATCCCAAGTGCAAGGTCGAGCCCCGCAGTCATGCCCGCCGATGTCCAGATCGGTCCATCGACGATGTAGATGCGATCTTCCTCGATATGGATGTCAGGAAACCGGCTCATCATCGAGCGCGCGTGGGCCCAATGCGTCGTCGCGCGCCGGTTCGCGAGCAGCCCCGCCTCTGCAAGCACGAACCCGCCCGTGCAGATACCCGCAATGCGTCGCGCGCGTGTGGCGGATTTGCGCAAAAACACGAGCATTTCGTCTGGCGGCGGCGAGCTAAGTGGCGAGTTGACGCCCGCCGCGATCCACGTGTCGATCGCGGCGCGCGCCGGAAGCGCTCGCGTCACCACACACATCCCGAACGAGGAGCGCACCTCGCCGCCCGCCACCGAAAAGTTCTCGATCGAGTAGAAGCTTTCTCGCGCTGCAACATTCGCGTATTCGAAAACCGACTGCGACGCGAGCGCCATCACCTGAAAGCCATCACTTAATAGATATCCGATCCGGTGCATGGTGGCCCTCCTCTATTCATCGGGTCAAAGAAGCGCATTTGATCGGATGTCGTGAATGATGACCTTATACGTCATTTGCGCCATCGGGATCACGGCCCACAATGGGTTCATGCAACACCGATAAACCTACAACCGGAGTACATCAAGATGCAAGTACATCAGGGTACGGCTCTCATCACGGGTGCGTCCACGGGCATCGGCGCGGTCTACGCCGAACGGCTCGCGCAGCGCGGCTACGATCTGATACTGGTTGCGCGCAGGCGCGATCGGCTCGTGAGTCTCGCCGAACGCATCGCAAACGAAACACGGCGGTCCGTCGAAGTCATCGCCGCCGATCTCAACGACGCGACTTCACTCGCCACCGTAGAAGCGAAATTAAAGGAAGACGCGAGCATTACGTTGCTCGTGAACAATGCGGGTGTTGGCACGCATACGCCGCTGCTCGACAGCGATGTGGACGCGATGACGCGGATGATCGATCTGAACGTCAGCGCACTCACGCGCCTCACGTACGCCGTAGTCCCGGGCTTCGTCTCGCGCGGCAAGGGCGAGATTATCAACATCTCATCGATCGTCGGTATCGCGCCGGAACGCCTGAACGGCGTATATGGCGGCACCAAGGCCTTCGTGCTCGCGTTTAGCCGGTCGCTGCAGCACGAACTCTCTCGCCACGGCGTGAAGATTCAGGCGGTGCTGCCTGGCGCCACGGCCACCGATTTCTGGCAGAACGGCGGCTTGCCGGTCGAGAACCTCAATCCGGCGATTGTCATGTCCGCAGCCGACATGGTCGACGCGGCGCTCAATGGCTTCGATCGGGACGAACTCTTCACGATTCCGGCACTGCAAGACGCAGCGAAGTGGGACACTTTCGAAGCTGCGCGCGAAGCGCTGTTGCCTGAACTATCCAACCGGACACCGGCGCCTCGCTATACCATCGGTAACGAAGAACTGTCCTAGCGCGCGACGAAACGATCGCGCCTGAGTCCGCGGTTTCGACGCGATACGGTAACAGTGCGTGCCACAGCGCGCGCCACAAGACCGCCCATCCACTGACGAGGAATATCACCATGGCAACGATTTCGACGGCGCAACGCCGGCGTCGTCCGTCCACCATTTCCGGCGCAACTGTACTCAGCTTATTGCTGGCCTGGGGTTTCAGTTCCGCTCATGCGGTCGCGCCGACGAATCAACCCGCTGCGAGCCCGCAGGTCGCGGCCGAAGACGATTCAATTCGGCCCTTCCACATTCATGTGCCGGACAAGACACTCGCCGATCTCCGGCGCCGCATCGCCGCGACCCGCTGGCCCGACAAGGAAACGGTCTCCGATCAGACACAGGGTGTGCAGGAGGCCGACATCCAGGCGCTGGTGCGTTATTGGGGAACCGGCTACGACTGGCGTAAAGCGGAGGCCAGGTTGAATACATTGCCGATGTTCGTGACCACGATCGATGGTGTCGATATCCAGTTCATTCACGTGAAGTCTACTCAGCCGAATGCCCTGCCTCTGATCATCACCCACGGCTGGCCAGGATCGCCGCTGGAACTCGAAAAGGCGATTGGCCCGCTCACCGACCCAACCGCTCATGGCGGCCGCGCGGAGGACGCCTTCGACGTCGTCATTCCGTCGATGCCAGGCTACGGGTTCTCGGGCAAGCCGACGGACGCCGGCTGGGGTCCCGATCGCATCGCGCGGGCCTGGGATGTGTTGATGAAGCGCCTGGGATACCAGCACTACGTGTCGCAAGGCGGCGACTGGGGCTCGGTGATCGCGGATGCGATGGGGCGTCAGGCCCCGCCGGGACTCCTCGGCATTCACGTCAACATGCCCGCGACGGTGCCCCCGGAGGTCGCGAAGGCACTGAGCGATGGCCAGGCAGCCCCGGCCGGGTTATCCAGCGAGGAAAAAGCAGCATACGAATCGCTCGCCAATCTGTACAAAAAGGGTGGCGGCTATGCCGCCATGATGGTCACCCGTCCGCAAACCGAGGGCTACGGCCTCGCCGATTCGCCAGCGGGCCAGGCGGCGTGGATGTACGACAAATTCGCGGCCTGGACTTATAGCGGCGGCCACCCGGAGCGCTCGCTCACGAGGGACGAGATGCTCGACGACATCACGCTGTACTGGGTGACTAATACCTCCACTTCGGCGGCGCGGCTCTATTGGGAAAACAACAACAATAACTTCAACGCCGTCGAGCAGAAAACGGCCGATATCTCGGTCCCGGTGGCCGTGACGGTGTTTCCGGGCGAAATCTATCGGGCGCCACGTAGTTGGACTGAGCGCAGTTATCCCAAACTCACCTATTTTCACGAGGTAGACAAGGGCGGCCACTTCGCAGCATGGGAGCAACCTCAACTCTATGCAGAGGAACTCCGCGCGGCATTCAGACCGCTGCGTCAGCAACAGTGACAGAGTGCCGGTTGCTGTCGCGCGAGCGCGCCGCAGCAACTGCGCACGAGACCTGTCGGTACTCGACGGCCAAGCGCGCGAAGGTCGATGTGATCACTAGCGCCCCAAGCAGCGATCGACACAATCTCATAGGACATAGAGCCATGCCGGAAGAAATCACCTCTCGCCGCCGCCTGTTGCAGGCGACGATCGCAGGCGTTGGCCTGCTCGAACTCGGGCTCGGACTGAACCCGCCTGCCAACGCGCAATCGGCCGGAAGCACGCGCCCTATCGACTCCGACGCCCGTGCACGCATCGCATCGTTTGAGACAATGCACCAGGTCAATGCAGGCGCGCTGAGCATCGGGTATGCGGAAGCGGGACCGCACGACGGTCCGGTCGTCATTCTGCTGCACGGCTGGCCTTATGACATCCACAGCTTCGCCGATGTCACGCCATTGCTCGCTGCCGCGGGTTATCGCGTGATCGTGCCGTATCTGCGCGGCTTCGGCTCGACCCGATTTCTGTCCGCCGACACTCCGCGTAACGGACAGCAAGCCGTTCTGGCGGCCGACATCATCGCGCTGATGGACGCGCTGAAAATCGAAACGGCTGTGTTCGGTGGCTTCGACTGGGGCGCGCGCACCGTCAACATCATCGCAGCGCTGTGGCCACAACGATGCAAAGGGATCGTTTCAGTGAGCGGCTATCTGATCGGCAGTCAGTCCGCCGGCCGGGCACCGCTCCCGCCAAAGGCAGAGCTTGCATGGTGGTACCAGTTCTATTTCGCCACCGAGCGCGGTCAGGCCGGGTACGACGCGAACCGCAACGAATTCAACCGACTCGTCTGGCGTCTCGCGTCGCCAAAATGGGACTTCGACGATGCGACCTACAATCGCTCCGCGCAGTCCTTCGTGAACCCGGATCATGTCGCCGTGGTGATTCACAACTACCGCTGGCGTCTCGGACTCGCGCGGGGCGAATCGCAATACGCCGGGCTTGAACAGTGCCTCGCCGCCGCGCCGACTATCGGCGTGCCGACCATCACGCTCGAAGGCGACACGAATGGCGCGCCGCATCCGGATCCGTCAGCGTACGCGAAGATGTTCACGGGCAAATACGCGCACCGAACCATCAACGGCGGAATCGGCCACAATCTGCCGCAGGAAGCGCCGAAGGACTTTGCGGACGCGGTCATCGAAGTCGCGGGTGACTAAGCTCTTGCCTGTCGGGCGAAGCATGCTTATCGACGACGCATCCGCTCGCTGCCGGCCGCGTCGTCGCCCATCAGACGACTGTCACCGTCACTTCGATGTTGCCGCGCAACGCCTTCGAGTACGGGCAGGTCTGATGTGCGGCCGCTGCGATCGCTTCGGCGACCTCGCGCGCGATGCCCGGCAGGCTGACCGCGAGCCGCGCACGCAGAAAGTACGCGCCGTCGTCGACGCCGAGATCGACTTCCGCATCGACAGCGGTCTCGGCGGGGAGGCGCACTTTCATGCTCGCGGCTGCCTTAGTCATCGCGCCGATAAAGCAGGCGGACCATCCCGCGGCCAGCATCTGCTCCGGGTTCGTGCCGATGCCGGGGCCGCCGGGCGAACTCAGTTTGACGTCGAGACGGCCGTCGGTGCTGCGGGCCGAGCCGTCGCGGCCTCCGGTGACGTGGGTTTTGCCGGTATAAAGAATGGTGTCAGTTTGCGTGTTCATGTCGTGTATCTCCGATTTAATGGTGAGCAAAAAGCGACGCCGTGCCGGCGGTCGTAGTGGTTCGCGCGCCTGCTTGCGAAACCGTATCGGCGACGCCACCGTATCCGCTCGCTTTGGAATCTGCGGACATCGATTCGAAGGCGACGGTTTGTGCGCTGACGCCGCGTTGTGATGCAGGTGCGCCAGCGAGCGCGTCGTAGCGTGGTGCGGGACCATAGCCGCTTGCGAATGCCGTGCCTGCGATGGCGCTGGTAGCAATGACCGCGGCGGTAACGATGCGTTTGAACATGATTGACCTCGATGCAATGGGATGTCGATATGAATGGGAGAGATCAGCTGCCGCGATACAGATTTGCCAGCGCGGCGATCTGCTCGTCCTTTTGCGCCTGCGCCAGTTCGTTGCGCACTTCCGCACGCGTCTTGCCCTGCTGGCGATGAACCTGCGTCCGGTTCTGATCGACATTCGTGGTGACATCGGCTTGCGCGACGCCGGCAATTGCGCTGAGTGCGAGAAACAGCGTGGTGATCGATTTTTTCATGATGTGCTCCTGGAGAAGAATGAGTAAGTAGCTGAAACTGGCGGCGCTTCGGACGGCTTGTTTCGTCTGCTGCCGTTGATGTATTTGAACCTGCTGGTGTATCTGGCTTGTTTCTGAATCGACCTTGCTATGCAATGTTTTGTATCAGGCCCAAATCAGATACGTTCGAATACAAAGCTCATTTCTGCGCAAGCAGATTGCGGATCGCGGTTTCCGTCTGCGCGTATTCGCCTTCGCCGAAATGCGCGTACGCGACCTTGCCGTGCTTGTCGATCAGATAGAACGCCGGCCAGTAGCGGTTGCTGTAAGCGGTCCACGTTGCGTAACGGTTGTCTTGTGCGACGGGATACGTGATGCCGAAACGTTCGATCGCGCGCTTGACGTTGCCCGTGTCGCGTTCAAAAGGATATTCGGGCGTATGCACGCCAATCACAACAAGTCCATGGTCCTTGTACTTCTGGTTCCACGACTTCACTGCCGGGAGCGTGTTGATGCAGTTCGCACAGGTATAGGTCCAGAAATCCACCAGCACGACCTTGCCGCGCAAGCGCTCGAGCGTGAGCGGTTCGCTGTTGAGCCATTGGTCGATGCCAGTGAATTCCGGCGCATCGCCATTTGTGGATTCGTTTGCAGCTTCGTTCGTGCCATGAGACGCCGACGCGGCGATGGCGGCAATGGTGCTCGCGGCGGCGACCGCGCAGGCTGCGATCGCAGCGGTGTTTCTGATGTGTTTAAGCATGACCTTGTCCTCGGGTTGACGAGCCGATGTCGTACCGGCATGAACCGTATTGGACGTGCCCGAGGTATCCTGACTGTGTCGGGCGAAGGCGCTTATGAAAGGCTGTGTATCGCGCGAAAGCGTAGATACACTACGATACAAAAACCCGCTTCCGCGCGATCAAACGTGCGCTATAAAGCTGGCATGCGAAACGAAACGAGATTGCCATGAAACGCATGCTAACCATCGTCGCGCTCCTCGCCGGCGGACTGGCGGCGGAACTGATGTATCCGGTGCAATGCCTGTTGATCGCACCGAAGGCAACATCGATCAAACGCAAAACACGCTGAAGCGAGATGGAAAACTCCGACCACATATTGATTGTCGACGACGATCGCGGCATTCGCGAATTGCTCGCGACGTATCTGGAAAAGCACGGCGTACGTGTATCGCTGGCGGCCAACGGGCGCCAGATGCGCACGGTGCTCGAACAGACCGGCGCGCCGGATCTGATCGTGCTTGACCTGATGCTGCCTGGCGAAGACGGCCTCGAACTGTGTCGCGAGCTGCGCTCGGGCAAGTACCGCGCCGTGCCCGTGCTGATGCTCACCGCGCGCAACGAAGAAGCGGACCGTATCCTCGGCCTCGAAATGGGCGCTGACGACTACCTCCCCAAGCCTTTCGCCGTGCGCGAACTGCTCGCGCGCATCAAGTCGGTGTTGCGCCGCACGCGCATGCTGCCGCCGGGCATGGAAGTGACGGAATCGTCGCCGGTGCTGTGCTTTGGCGACTGGCGACTCGACACCACCGCGCGTCATCTGCTCGACGCCGAAGGCACGATGGTCGCGCTGTCGGGCGCGGAGTACCGGTTGCTGCGTGTGTTTCTCGATCATCCGCAGCGCGTGCTCACGCGCGACCAGCTGCTCAATCTGACGCAAGGGCGTCAGGCCGATGCGTTCGACCGGTCAATCGATCTGCTGGTGAGCCGTCTACGTCAACGTCTGCGCGACGAAGCGCGCGAGGCGCGTTACATCAAGACACTGCGAAGCGAAGGCTACGTCTTTTCGGCAGCCGTGACGCCGGGCGGGAGCGGCCAATGAGTCCGTCGATTTCCACGCAAGCGCCGCACACGCCGGGTTTTCTGCATTGGCCGCGCACACTGTATGCGCAGCTCGCGCTGATCCTTGTCGTCGGTTTGGCGATTGCGCAGGCGGCGTCGTTCTGGTTGACCGTGGCCGAGCGCGACCAGAGCATGACAAACGTGATGACCGGTTACGTCGAGCGCGAGGTGACGAGTTCCGTTGCGCTGCTCGATCACCTGCCGCCGGCCGAGCGCGCCGCATGGCTGCCGAAGCTGGCGCGTCGCAGCTACACGTTCATCCTCGGCCCGGGAGAAACCGGCGCGCCGCCCGATGCGACGCTCTCCGAACGTTTCGCAGAGTCAATCGAAGCGGGTATCGGCAAGCGCTATCCGCTGACCGTCAACACGATTCCCGGCGATGCCGAGCGCTTCCAGGTACATCTGAAGCTAAGCGACGGCGCGCCGCTCACGATCGACATGCGTCCGACGCAAGGCACGCCGCTTTCCGGCTGGCTGCCCGCGGTGCTCTTGCTGGAACTCGTCGTGCTGGCCACATGCTGCTGGCTCGCGGTGCGAATCGCGACGCGTCCGCTCAAGCAGCTCGCTAAAGCCGCCAATGCGCTCGGCCCCGATCTGAAAGCGCAGCGCTTACCTGAAACGGGTCCCGACGAAATCGCCAGTGCTGCCAAGGCCTTCAATGCGATGCAGGATCGCATCGCCATGTACACGGCACAGCGGATGCAGATCCTCGCAGCCATCACACACGATCTGCAGACGCCAATCACGCGCATGCGTTTGCGAGTCGACATGATGGACGACAGTGCGACCGGGGAGAAGCTGCGGCAGGATCTCGAGGAAATGGAAACGCTCGTGAAGGAAGGCGTGACATACGCGCGCGCTTTGCACGGGACACGCGAAGAACCCGTGCGTATCGATCCGGATGCGCTGATCGGCAGTATCGTCGATGACTATCGCGATGCGGGACGGCCCGTGACCTTGCAAGGCTGCATTGGCCACGCGATGACGGCACGCCCGAAATCACTGAAACGCATCGTCGGCAATCTCGTCGACAACGCGCTGAAGTACTCAGGCGAGGCTGACGTCGTCGTCGAAGTGAGCGCGATGGGTGATGGCCACATCCGCGTTTCGGTGCTCGATCGCGGCCCGGGCATTCCGGAAGAGTCGCTGGAAGCCGTCTTCGAACCGTTCGTTCGGCTCGAAGCGTCGCGTAACCGGCAGACCGGCGGAACGGGCTTGGGACTTGCCATTGCACGGCAACTCGCGGGTGCGACGAATGGAGTGCTGACGTTGATCAACCGTGAAGAAGGCGGCCTTGAAGCGCGACTCGTCATTTAATTGAATTGCAGGGTCGCGCGCCGTGCCGACGAGTCGGTTCTAAAGGCCGACATTGACGAGGCACTGCCAATTAATGGGCGTCATTCCAGACTAATGGCTGGGTGGAACAATGACGCAATACGACAACCTGACATCGCCTGGCTATGCAGTCGGGGACCCTGGCAGGCGTCGCTGTTTGTAATCAGCGCGCGGGTATATGCTGCAATCGTTCCGCAGTCGCAGGTTTGCCATCTCGCCGGCATCGGTGCTCATTGTCTGGAGTAGCGATGAACACTAGCGCACACACAAACGCCCCCGCTCCCTGTCAACTGGTGCAAGCCGGGCCACAGTTCAAAGGGAAGCAGGGGTTGACCTACGCTGTAGGGATCTCGGCTGAAAGCGTGGGATCGAAGTTCGTGCATCTTCAGCTTGCCACGATTCCTCCAGGCGCTCGCGCCAAAGCGCACCTGCACGCGGAGCACGAGACTGCCATCTATCAGCTGAGCGGCATTTCGGGCTGCTGGTATGGCGAACGACTGGAACACCATGCGCGGGTCCGGGCCGGGGACTTTTTCTACATTCCCGCAGGGACGCCACATGTGCCGTACAACGCGAGCGCGGACGAAGCGTGCGTTGCAGTAATTGCCCGCACGGCCCCGAACGAACAGGAAAGCGTGACCATGAGACCCGATCTCGATGCTTTGCCTGACTGGTCGAGCATCACGCTCACGCGGCGGTGAATGCGGTGAACGCGACGAAGCAGCTTTGCATCACACCGGCAGGCATACTGTGCGCAAACGGTCGAAGGCTTCGCCTCGATTAGTGGCCAGGGCGCAGCCGGGGACGAAATATTAGTCGTGCAACGACCCGCGCTGATGCCGGTGATAACCCGGTTTATCAGCGTAAGACGCGACCACGTGAGCCGGCGCGATGATCTACGGGTGCCTATTCGTGAAGGTCCCAGATCGACCCTTCTCCGACATACCGTTATGCGGGCGGAATGGCCGCTAACCGTAGTTGAACCGTCAGATCGCGCCGGTGTACATCAAAGATCGCGGAGA
>NZ_QLTK01000006.1 GCF_003269035.1 Paraburkholderia bryophila
TGCGATCTTCACCTTCTATGAATCGCTTCATCCGGTCACCCATGCTGAATGAGTTAATCCAGTTTAGGCGATCAGCGCGTTTTCACACAAGCTCGACCCTCAAGAGCCATTCGCCATTCCCGGTTACGGTCATTCAAATGCATGCGCCCACCAAGCACGCTCACTGGTGCAAGCGCGCCCTTGCCGAGACGGGTGAACCAATCAGCTGCTGGACGCGAGTATAGAGCCGTCCTGTCACGGAGCGGACCCAGTTTAACAACAAGGACCGCCGGCCGGATCTCTTGGAATTCGTTTCCTTGAGCGAGGCATAACGTCCTCGCCGCGCATGGCTGGAAATGCCAATGAAACGACCGTCGAAGTTGCCGACACGCAGACGGGGCTATTTCTCCTACATCGGAGCCGGCCACTGGACGATTCACGAAGCAGAGCCGCCCGCAGTCTGACAAGGCAAACCGCGCTTAGCTGCTGGCGTCAGATGAAAGCGTAAGCTCCCTGTATCGAGCTAGATACCGAACCGGGGCATCACCAAGAAGAAACTTGAATGTGGCTGAGAAAGCGCTTGTGCTGCTGTATCCGAGATCGGCAGAAACATCTTTTACGCTGGCTCCCTGGCTGAGCCGGGACAAGGCCTCAAGCACGCAAACGTGCTGCTTCCAAACGACGAAGCTGACGCCAGTCGCTTCGCGGAATTGTCGAGTGAAGGTCCTGCGGCTCATATTCGCCATCTTCGCCATCTCATTGATCGACATCGCCTGCGTTGGCGCATCGAGCATATGTCTGCACGCTCTTGAGAGCCGCGGGTCTTGCGGGAGCGGCACGCTTAATGGCAACCGGGGCATACCGCTCAGTTCATCGAGCAGGGTAGATTCAAGGCGAGCGCGTCGCGCGCTCGTGCCACCCGGCAAAGCCAGCATCGCATCAAACAGGTGCCGAAGTAAGGCAGAGACACCGTAGACCTGACAGTAGGGCGGCAAAGCTGCGAGCGCGGCAGACTTATGCTCAATAAACGTATTCAGCATCGTCACAGCGCCATGCATGTGCATTTCGTGACCGATGTAGGCAGGAACCCAGATCGCTCGCTGCGCAGGCACGATCCAGTTCCCCTTGTCCGTGAACATCGAGATTCCACCGCTGACTGCATAGGCGAATTGTCCTTCGTCGTGCGTATGTCGGGCAAAAACGTCGCCAGGTTTGAATGTACGGGTTGTCACAACGACACCAATCGAATCGAGATCCATGTCTGCTTTCTGTCGTTCGTCTGCCATTCGGCGTAGTTCTGAATCTGATCGGAAGTCGCCTTAATACAACCGGACTTTGGCATCCCGCATGCGTGATGCATGAGGCTCTTAAAAGCCAACTGGACTAATCCTGGCGCCCTTCTGCAGGCATTGCGCGCTGATCTCGATCGCTTGATGCTCTTGGCCCAATATTGACATAAGAGTGCCCGATTCTGCAACGTGGGTCAGTCGACTGCAGGATAGTATCCTGCCTCGATAATCAAACGGGGTCGGTAATAAATGGGTAGTTCTTTTATTAAGTTATCTCGACAAAAAAACGTTTTGTTGATCGGGCTTGACCGGCCTGAAAAGCGCAACGCAATGCCCAAGGCGATGATGCGAGAATTGCGCGAAATATTTCTTAATATTCCAGACGATGTCGGAGCAGCAGTGCTTTACAGCACCAGCCAGCACTTCTGCTCTGGGCTTGACCTCACAGAAGTTAAAGGTCAATCCGTCATCGACTGCTTTAATTTTTTCAGGCAATGGCATGAGGTCTTCGGCCTTATCCAATTCGGCAAGGTTCCTGTCGTTGCCGCTATTTCTGGCGCGGCTATTGGTGCTGGCCTCGAAATGGCAAGCGCCTGCCACCTTCGCGTGGTGGACGACACTGCGTACTTTTCATTGCCAGAAGGCGCGCGAGGATTATATGTTGGACTCGGCGCATCTGTTCGCTTTCCTCGGCTCGCAGGTACCGCATTGATGATGGATATGATGCTTACCGGACGTCCTCTTGCTGCGCAGGAAAGCGTGTCGCGGGGTGTCGCGCAATACATCGTTCCCGCAGGTGCAGCTCTGGATAAGGCAGTCGAACTGGCCGCGATCGCGGCCTCGAACCTGCCCATGACGAATCACGCAATCATTCACGCGCTGCCCCGCATCGTTGAACAGGGCCCGGATGAGGGCTTATACACTGAAGCGCTGATTGCTTCCGTCGTTCAGTCAGCTCCAGAAACCGCCGCGCGGATGGACGCATTCCTGCACCGCAAGAAGCATGTACCTCAGTGAGAAAGAGCGGCGACAAAACGATTCCACAGTCAGGTTGCCTCTTCGCGCGTTAGCCAGAAAAACGCAACCACCAGTACGGGACCTGAGAGATCTCGCCAGTGAGAGGGCAAACAGAATCGAACCGGCATCGCGGCTCGATATTTCGCCCTTGATGTGCGCGCTACATTTTTACCCTTGAACAGTGTTTATTATTTCGGATTACTAATATGTGTGGCTATGTCGCAATCTTTTCGAAACAACGGCGTGAATTCCTGCCGGACCAACTGGACGCGGCCATGGCTGCAATTCATCATCGCGGCCCCGACAGCCAGTCCACCTGGTTCGATCCCAAGGGGCGGGTTGCCTTCGGCTACGTCCGCCTCGGACTGGTCGGCCTAAGCAACGGCACCCAGCCGATCGTGGCTGATGAAGGCGATTTTGTCATGATGGTCAACGGCGAGTTCTACGACTACGCCCGCATCCGGTCCGAACTCGAAGAGCAGGGATGCCGGTTCAAGACCTCATCGGACAGCGAGATCGCAATGCACCTGTACCGCCGGCATGGTGTTCGGGGACTCAAACAGCTGCGCGGCGAATTCGCGATCCTGATCTACGATCGTCTGCGCGAAACACTGTTCGCCGTTCGGGACCGAATTGGCGTGAAGCCGCTGTATTACGCCGAACACGACGGCGCCTTCTACTTCGGCTCCGAAGTCAAGGCGATGGTGGCAGTTGGGCTCCCGGCGGAATGGGACCGGGAAACGTACGCGAACCGCGGCTTCATTCTGCGCGACGGAACGCTGTTCAACGGGGTTCGTAGTGTCAAGCCAGGCACCTTCCTGCTGGCAGATAGCGGTGGCTTGCAGGAAAAAACATACTGGGATTGGCCGTTCCCGGCCCGCGCGGCAGTCGATCACGATCAGACGGAAGCGTTAATGATCGAGCGCGTGCGCGACGCCGTCAAAGACGCAGTCCAGCTTCGACTGCACGCTGACGTGCCGATCGGCGTTTCGCTAAGCGGTGGTCTGGATTCGTCGGCCATGCTCGGTCTGGCGACGGAGCTGGTGGGCAAGCCGTTGCAGGCGTTTCACCTCTCGTTTGACGGCGCCGACGGGTACGACGAGCGACGCTATGCTGAAATCGCCGCGAAGCACAACAACGCCGAGCTTCACGTGCTTTCGGTCAGACAGGACGATCTGGCCGACCACTTCGAGGATGCGCTCTGGCATACGGAGGTGCCGTTCTCGAACGCTCATAGCGTCGCGAAATACATGCTTTGCAAGTTTATTCAGAGCAAAGGCATGCGCGCGGTGCTGACCGGTGAAGGGGCAGACGAGGTGTTCGCCGGCTATCCCCACTACCGGCGCGATATGGTTCAATTCAATAACGACCACCAGGATAGCGACGAAATTCGCCGTCTCGCGGATCGAATCGCGGCCCAAGGCGATCGCTTCCTCGAGGAACCCACGGATGACGTGCAGTGGGTGACCAACAATCTCGGGCACAGCATCTCCTGGATCGAGACCCAGTCGGCGCTGTTCCGGCCGCTTACTGGCTTGTTCAAGGGTGGGTACCGTGAGCATTACGCGGGCGCCGCCCCCTATCGGCAATTCTATGAGCGTCTCGGAGGTCCGGCTTTTGATGAATGGGATCCCGTAAATAAATCCCTTTACGCGGTAGCTAAGTCCAGTCTGCCTAACCTCGTGCTGACCACGTTGGGTGACCGGCTGGAGATGGCTGGAAGCCTCGAGGGGCGCCCGCCGCTTCTGGATCATCGCGTCGTGGAGGCGGCCGCTACGCTCCCCGTGTGGATGAAGATCCGGGGCAGTGTCGAGAAATATGCTTTGCGCGAAGCCATGCGTCCCTACCTGCCGGCGGAAATCTACGATCGCAAGAAGCAATACTTCCGCGCCCCGCCGTCACTGCTGCAGCCAGAATCGAAGATGTTCCAACTGATCGCGGACACATTGTCCAGTCCGTTGTTGACGTCGCTACCGTTCTTCGAACCGTCGCGTGTGCGCGACTTCCTCGGTATCGCCCGGAAACTGCCGGAAGGACAACGGGCCGCAGCTGACCATGTTCTGATGGAAATCACAGGACTCTGTCTGCTGCAAAAGCGCTTCTCGCTACGCTAGCGCCGGTTGATCAGTCCCGCTTCGGCGCTGCGGGCTGGTCTTTCTGAGCGGCTCCCAAGGCGGGCCGAACGCGCCGCCGCCGAATATCTTCCATAGGAGAAAGCATGAAGAAGAAGCACCTCGCCCTCGCGTTACTGGTCACATTCGTTTGGGGCATCAATTTCCCGATCACCAAGCTTGGTCTGGACTCAATCGATCCGTTTGTGTTGACCGGCATCCGCTTCACGTTGGCGGCCATCCCGCTGGTGTTTTTCATCCGCAGGCCATCAGTCCATTTCGGTTATGTCGCGGCGTACGGACTGATCTTTGGCGTCGGTATGTGGGGGGCGATCAATTATGGAATCGCAGCGGGCGTCGCACCAGGTATCGCGTCGTTGATTATCCAGCTCAGCGCTTTCTTTACGATGTTCTGGGGCGCGCTTCTGTTTCGCGAGACCTTGCGCCCCGCGCAATGGATTGGTGCGGTCGTGGTTCTCTTTGGGCTGTGCGGAATCTTCTTCGCGCAGAAAGGCGCGCACCAGGTCCTCGGTATCGCGTTGATCGTTCTGAGCGCGATCGCGTGGAGCGTGGGCAACGTGATTATCAAAAAATCCGGGGTTAAGGAGATATTCTCGTTCATGGTTTGGGCCAGCCTTTTTCCACCACTTCCTTTGCTGCTCGGCACCTGGCTCCTGGAAGGAGGGCATCCCTTCCTGATGAGCTGGCGAAACATGGACGGAATGGCCCTCTTCTCTCTGCTGTTCCAGGTGTACCTCGCCACGCATTTCTCGTATTGGGGCTGGAACTCGCTGATGAAGTTGTATCCGGTTTCGACGGTCGCGCCGTTGTCGCTCATGATCCCGGTGTTTGGCATAGCCACTTCCATTCTGCTTGTCGGTGAGCAGGTGCATCCCGCGGAGATGGTATCGATCGTAGTGGTTATCGTTGGCCTTGCTATCGGGATATACAGGAGGAGCAACCGGCCGGTACTGACACGACCCACTGCCACCACTGCGTCCGAGGCATGATGAAGCGATAAAGCGTTGGCGCCCCGGTAAGTGTCGCCGCAAGGACCTTTCGTGCCGTGGCCGGGGTGCCGACTCGCGTCGGTTGGTCGCCGCCTACCGTCGTGCCATTCGCAAGTTCATAACACTAGCCGGCGTTACCGCGCACGGCTGGATTTAATACCTTTCGCAGAGCAGCCACATGCATACTGACGACATCGTCGAATCAAGTCACGTAAAAGATACCCTGAAGAAGCTTTCCCTGCTCTGGCGGGATCGAGCGATGGTCAATAAAGGGCCGATAGACCACACATCAATCGCCTTCGATCCCGAAATGCCAGATTTCGCGGAGTCGCTCCTTCCTTTCAGCTCACATCCGCGGTGGCTGGACGCAGATCCGGAATTGAAGAAAAACGTGTTGTCGTATGCCTGGGCGATTTACAACCTAAAGACGGTCTACATCGAGTGCGACGTCGTTACACCGGCGTGCGAGGACCTGATCAAGTCCCCTGTCGGCAGCGCAAATGCGCGATATGAGTTGCAGCAGGTGATGGCCGAGGCGCTACTCGATGAAGCCTTGCACACAAAAATGTCGGTTAGCGCGTGCAACTACATTTACGCGCATCGAAAGCTGAAGCCCGTCGACTACGCGAACTTCAACCTCGTGACTTGGCGATCGCGGCTACTTGCCCAGTGCAGCTCGGAATGGGAGCGTCGCCTGACAAGGTTTGCGATCGCCTGCGCGAGCGAGACGCTCATCACCGACTATTTGAAGACGCTCTCCGATGATGCGTCTATCCAGCCCTTATGCCGGGAGGTAACGCGCTCGCACGCGATCGATGAGTGGGGCCACTCGAGCGTGTTCAGTGTGGCGGCAGACCATATAGTCGGCTCGCTTTCTCAATCCGAACGTTGCTACTTTGCTGGCGTTGTGCCGCAAACGGTCGAAATGTTCGCCGACAACGAGATGGGAGCATGGTCAGCCGTATTCGCGCATATGGAGTTTCCGCACCGCGAGGAAATTGTCCACGACTCGCAAAAAATCGGTCAGATCAAGGTTTATCGGGATTCGGTCATGACGCTGCTTGACAAGCTGGGGTTGCCAGTGCGTCCAGACTGGTCCGGGTAGACGCTCGCAAGTCCGAGCAAGTCCGACCGTGGATGAGTCACTAAAAAATAGAAATTATTAGAGAATCAGATGAACGGACCTCTTCATTTCAGATGTGAGAACGTTGTTCGGATGTCGAATACGGTAAATGCATATTGGCTGCGCTTGCTGGATTCGGACCGCTACGATGAATGCGATTACGGGAAACACCTGTTGCTAAAGTATCCGGATGCGGAGAATAGGGTGCAACGGCGCAGCTATTCGATTGCTGGCAGGCCAGATAAAGGTCTAGTCGAAATTGCGGTCAAACGTCAACCCGGCCAAGGCGTGTCGGCGTCGATCCATCAATCTCTGACACCCAACTCTATGCTGATCGTGGACGAAGTCTCGGGAACGCTGACCGGCAAATCGTTGTTGCGTTATTGCAGCGTGTTGATGGTGTGCGGCGGGGTCGGTGTTACGTTGCCCCTAGGACTTGCCCGAGGCTTGGCGGCATTGTCAGATCGGGGTGTTGAGGTACCCAATGTGCATCTGATTGTTTGCGTGCCGCAGTTGGGTGACCTGATTTACTTTACCGAGCTATTGGCGTTACAGGCTAGATATCAATGGCTGACCGTCGCAACGTTTGTCACACAGGAGCGGGTCCGCGCCGGAATCCCGTATCTGATGTCTGGTCGCCCAGATCCGGTTGAACTCGCCGACAGGATAGCGGTACCGGAGGCCCTCGTGGTATGCGGGAGCGCTCCATTCGTCGTGGACTGGGAACGCAAACTCCTGCGCACTTTCCCGGACGCCGTGATCCTCAATCAGCACCGCGCGAATCTCGAGGACGCGAGAACGTGGAAGGCATCACCCGGCTCGCCTGAAAGACTCTGTACGTTCAGCCTCGCCGACAGCAACCGGCTGGTGACTGGATCTCGAGACGATACGCTGCTTCAGACGCTAGAGGCGAATGGCGTGCTGATCCCAAATCAATGCCGGATGGGAGTCTGTGGGCGTTGTAGCGTCCGGCTGATCGAAGGCGAAGTTGAGTCTTCGTCGGAAATCGGTTTGACGAATCTCGAACGTGAGAAAGGCTGCCGTCTCGCGTGCTGCAGCCGTCCCGTTGGCGAGACCGTTACCTTGGCCCTTTAGGTCGTTTATCGGCGTTCTGAGAAACGGTTAGAGACGGGTACCCCGGTCCGTACGATGGGTCCCGTTGATAGATGACCGGAAGGTCATGTGCTGAGACTGACCAATCGCCGGTCTGTCCCAGTGCACTGCCCATCACCGACGGCTGGTCGGTCAGGCTGATGGCCGTTGGGTCACGCCGCAGTAGTCGTATCGAATGTAACAGAAAGTCAAAACCGTGCCAGGTTAGTAAAAAGCGCTGCCACAGAGAGTGAAAAAATCTGGCAGCTTCTGAGAATCGGGCGCCCGGACACCCGAGCGCCGTCTTTGGTGAGCAGGTTCGAGGCGCCGCTGGCGATGCTGGTATCCGGTCGCCCATCGGGCCGCTGTCGGTCCGGAGAAACCTCTCACCCACTCCAAATAGCAATCATTCAAGCGGCTCCTCCGATGAATGTAAGTCGTTACGAAGGCGTATAGACAAACAAGGGCGGTGTGGCTTTCGATTCCCCGATACACATGGCTACGCGCGGCCTCGGAGCGCATCGCATTCGGCGCGCCAGCATCGACATGAAGCAATGAGCGGAGTTTTTACGCTTTTCCATCCCGCGGAGGGAAGGCGATGATGTATTTCGACCTTTGAGGTACGTGTTCATTTAGCAGTAAAAATCGGCGCAACATATCGCTCGCATCCACTCTCAAATAGTCCCAAGTGGTAATGTTTGAGTTTCTCATTACATCATTCATTGTTTCGAAATGGATTTGTTTATCTTTTACGTGGGCGGCAATGCCGGTAAGTCGAATATTGAGGTCCACGATATTCAGTTCGTTGTTGCTGAACACCCCGAACAGGCTTGGCCGACCCTGCGAGAGGCATGGTTTGGCGACAAGGGCAAACTTCACATAGACGGTTACGCGCGCATTAAATGGGCTGACGGCTACCGCGTGACACTCTCCTGCGAACGCCCTGTAGCGGGGCCGAAGCTTTTTTTCGTGAACGTCGGTGCATATACTCCCGATTCATTGGCGGAGTTGCATGAATTCGGCTTGTTCGTGGCGGACTCTCCCGCAAATGCGAAAGAAAACGCGATGAAAAGGCTGCTGAGCGGAAGGCGACATCGACATAAGGACAATCTTCGGTCTGTGGACGACTGCATTGCGCTCGAGCAGGTAGGCGAGATGTTCGTCCATCTCACGCCACATTCGGACGAACAGTCATTCGGTCCCGAATGGCAGGGCTACCAACCCATTGGTATCTAAGAGCTTATTACCCGCGATATGCACTTCTCCAGAGGGTTGGGCGAGCCGATGTTTGACATATCCTTGGCCAGACAGCCACCGGCGCTATCCGCTATTGGCTTTGGTCAAGTTGTCGACAATCTGGGCCGGCGCGTCGAAGGGCCGTTCCTGGCCGACCGCTGCCTTGCGCGGTCGACCGTAGCCGACCCTCAACCGCCAGTCGAGCCAATTAACAGCTATGGCCTGTTGCAAGCTACAACGGTCATTCACGCGTGCGGGGGGCTTGACCAAAGCCGTATCACCACCTGAGGACGATCTGCTATAACCTGGGTCGCTCCGCTCAGAAAGGCGGCCTGGCGAAGCGGCGTAGACCACGCGGAGGCAAGGATTGCCCGCCTGACTCAAACATTGGCTAGCGCATCGATCGTTGCATCCAGAAGTGCGCGCAGTCGCGCGACGCGACGTAAATCGCGGTGAAAGCCAAGCCAGACATCGCGACCCGGCGGCGCTTCGTCTAAATCGACTCGTCGGATGCCCGGCGTCGCATCACCCAGCGGACAAGGCAGCACTGCAAAGCCAGATCCCTCAGCACACATGCGTGCCTGTACTCCGCGATTATTGCTGCCGAACACGATCCTGGCCCGGGGCAGCATGCGCTTGACCCACTCGACGTCGGGCAGCGAGCCGAACTCGCTGTCCATGCTGATCAGCGCGTACCCGTCACCCCCGCCGCGAGTCGGCGGGACGAGATCCGCGTGCCCGTACAACGCATAGTCGATGCGCATCAGCTTGCGCTGGATGACGTCCGGTTCGTCGAACGGCGTAATGCGGAAAAGCAGGTCCGCCTCGCGCCGCGCAAGGTTGTAGAGGCGCGAATCCGTGACGAGTTCCAACGAGATGCCCGGGTACTTCGCTAGAAAGCGCGCGAACACTGGCGTGAGTATGTGCACGCCGAACCAGTCCGACGAGGAGACGCGCAGCAGACCGGTCAACTGGGTCTCTTTCCCGGTGAGCGCGCGCGTGAAGCCAAGCGCTTCCTCCTCCATTCGCTCGGCATAGACGAGCACCGTAGCACCCTCATCCGTCAGCACGAAGCCGTTGCTCGTGCGCTGGAACAGCGTATGTCCGAGTGCATCTTCGAGTGCGCGCAACCTGCGCCCCATCGTTGGCTGGGTCTGGCCCACGCGCTTCGCTGCTGCTCCCAGCGTGCCGCAGCGGGCAATCGCCAGAAAGATCCGGACATCGCCCCAGTCCAAGTGCGGTTCATTCATTTTTGCATGAGCCATATGCAGAAACATCGATTTACATGCATTTGAGCATAAACCATGATAACGCATTGACTCGTTCACTCGACGGGAAACCAACCCAGGAAGGCATCCACCATGACCATGCAGGCGCTCGTCCTTAGCCGCTACAACGGCCCGCTCGAATTGACCGAAATCGCGATGCCCGAACCCGTACACGGCCAGGTACGTGTGCGCATTGCTGCAAGCGGTCTGAATCCGCTAGACACCAAGATCCGCGCTGGTAGCGCAGCGCATGCGAAGCATCCGCTCCCGTTGGTGCTCGGCATCGATATGGCTGGCGTGGTCGATGCCGTTGGGCCGGGGGTGACCGCTTTCCATGTCGGCGACGAGGTTTACGGCATGACGGGCGGCGTCGGTGGTCTTCAGGGCTCGCTGGCGCAGTATGCGGCGGTCGATGCCGACCTGCTTGCGATCAAGCCGGCCAACCTGTCGATGCGGGAATCCGCGGCGCTGCCCCTCGCGTTCATCACCTCCTATTCCGGAATTGTCGATCGGGCCCATCTGAAAGCGGGCCAAACTGTGCTGGTGCAAGGCGGAGCAGGCGGTGTCGGGCATATCTCCGTGCAGCTTGCACGGGCCCTCGGCGTCCAGGTCTTCGCAACAGCGAGTGCACGCGACCACGGACTCGTTACGCGTCTGGGCGCCACGCCTATCGACTACCGGTCGCAATCGGTCGAGCAGTATGTTGCATCGTTGACGCAGGACACAGGCTTCGACGTTGTGGTCGACACCGTTGGCGGCCCTTCGCTCGATGCATCGTTTGCGGCAGTCAGGCACTTTGGACATGTCGTCAGCGCGTTGGGCTGGGGTACGCATTCGCTGGCGCCCCTGTCGTTTCGAGAAGCCACGTACTCAGGAGTCTTCACCCTCTATCCGCTCCTGAGCGGCACGCATCGAGCGCATCACGGAGCGATGCTGCGCGAGGCCACACGGTTGATCGAAGCGGGCAAGCTCACGCCGAATCTCGATCCTCGCCGGTTCGACCTGCCATCGGCGGAACTCGCCTACGAGGCGATCACGAATGCCACCGCACGCGGGAAGATCGTGGTGGACGTCGCGTGAGATCGAACGAGGTCAGCTTCGCGGTGTCGATTCATGACTGCCCCACGAGGTGGGCGCAGGCGGCCCTCCATTTTTGCAGAATCAAAAAGCTCACTATCCGACCTAACCGGATATTCGAGTGACCGTCGCGTCCCGAGAGCGAACGACTAGAACTGGCCGAACACAGCCCGGCGTCGTAGTTTGCTAGCAGCGTGCACGCACACAAATGAATGCCGGGGCTTGTGACAGCTCCGCGTACAACGATTCCGACGCCGCTTTCATCTCGGGAAGCGGTCGAGGTTCGACAAAGCAATCCAATAGCCAGCCACTTTCTGATAACCCGTTGAGAATGTCGGAAAGCGGCCGACGGTAAGCCTGCACATACGGTTTCGGTTCACCGAAGCCGGACCAATACAGCCCGAAGCGGGAAGTCGTGAAGTAAGTATCTCCGCCACGGGTTCGTTCATCCATCCAGTCGCGCATAGGATGGGCCATAGAAAACACCAAACGTGCGCCGACTCGTGCGACTCGTCTGAACTCGCTAAAAACGGGTTTGAGGTCTTCCACGTAGTCGAGGGCGAGCGAGCACAGAATCTTGTCGAACGACGGGGCCGGAAGCCAGTCGAGCGGAGCTGCAAGGTCGCCTGTCACCACTTCTACTGGAAGTTCGGCGCACCGGTGGCGTGCTAGATCGACCATCTGTGGCGTTATATCGAACGCGTGGACCGCTGCGCCGTTTCGGGCGAGATGTTCGCTGCAAATGCCGGGTCCGCATCCGGCATCTAGGACACGCAACCCGTCGACATCACCGAGAAGCGACATCGTCGCGGGGCGCTCGTAGAGCGCATTGTGCGGCTTCGTCGTAACGGCGGCTGCGTATCGGTCGGCAAACCCGGAATAGGCCATATGTCCGATGGACTGAGTCGATTCATTCATGTCGGTCACGCGTTTGCTTTCGCGTCAAGGGAAGACTGCTGACGATTGTCAGCGGTTTGGATGCCGATGTCGACCGGCCGAACTCGGTCCGATGCAAAGTGGATAATTGTCCAGCCACAAAGCACTCAGCATCAGGCTCAGATTGACCCGTAGCGGCCAGCGGTCGCGCTCCGAAGCAGACACTCAAAAGCACGGGCAAGTAACCGGTCACGGGTTGTTCCCATTGCTAAAAATTGTCGTCCCGTCAGTTCTCTTGAGAAGTTGACATGTAGGCATTGATGTAGGCCTCCAAATGCCGGTCTCTCAATAGCGACAAGTTAATTACATCCCTCTCTGATTTTCCATTGACGTTTTTAAATGTCACCACGATCGATGGCACTCTCCTGTATCCACCAGTCGCAGCTACGTTTGCAACGAAAGCCCACGGGAATTGAAAATTCCCATGTTTATAGCCAGTTTTTGAAAGCGTTACTGCGGGTGTGTTGATGCTCCACCAAATTCGAACAGTGTCGCAAGCCTTCCTTCCAAAGAAAATTGTTGCGGGCAAAAAAATTATGCCAAGCACGATTGCAGCCAGACGATCATTTGGCTGCTTCGAGGGAGCCCACAACCACGCGGCGTTCATGAACAGAAACGTTCCAGTGAGGACTAGTTGAGAAATCGCTTCAAATGCAACTGCTCCCTTTGAGTAGAAAAAATGCATGCATTGAGGAATGTCTTTTTTTTCTAATATTTTATTGATCTCTATCCGCCACTTTTCGGCGTCTTTGCCGATTTTTACCATTCCATATGGCACAATGACGAGGAGTACAGGCAACATCAGCAAAAAAATTATTTTACCCAACTCTCAACCCCTTTTCGGAAGCGATAGATAATAAATTAATTTTACTTCGGTTTCTAAGGTTCTGTATAGACAAAAATGGTCCTGAACTAAGCGCATTGCAATGTAACCCGACTCAACTATTTGCACTTGCTAACCAGTAACCTATAATCGCAGTATCGCCGATTGTCGATGATTTCGCCTGATGTGTCGAATGTCGCCTCCTGGCCGAACCCGGTCGGCTAGTCGGCCCGTCATTGCTTCTAACTTTTGGTCCGGGTTATTGCCTTGAAAATCACTTCGTCGCGCGTGACTACAAAAAGCGAAGGCAAACCCGCGCCCAGCACATGTAAGGGCTGCAACTCAACTACCTGCTTCCAGAACTTCTCCGTGAATTCGTCTTTCGTGGCAAGCGCACTGAATTGGAAGCGATTGACGAAGTTTTGATGCGGCGACAGACCAGCATGACTGTCGTAGACGTACCACTCGTCAAAGCCTGGAGAAGGAAGTTGCGATACGGCGCTGATCCGGGGGCTTAGAGCAAGCGTGCCATGCTGCGTCCATCCAGCAGAAAATTCCTCTTTGGTCGGCAATTTGCGCGTCGTCTCCTTGGTTCCATTCAACAACCGGATACCCCAAACGACTGCCTGTTCGTCTCAAACTAGCCTCCTCAAGGCACGCGTGCAACTGTCGACGGTCTGTCTACGGATGTCGACTGACCGTCTGTGGCCGAACTGCGCTCGACGACGACCGGCGCTTCGCCCCGAAGCTGCCTTCGTATCTTCTCCAAAGCGCCCAATCAACACACGCCTCTCGGCGTCAAGGTCACAGCCCTACGCCGAAGTCCTCGAACTCGCGTGGGCTTCAGCGGATTCCTGCGGCCCTCCTGATTGGCAAGTTGCATTCCAGTACGCCGCTAGCCGTGATCTATTGTGAACTTCGCAATTGCGGACCAGTCACGATCACCGAAACCCGCGTCGACGGCGTCACGCATCCGGTAGTGAACGGCATCGAGCATCGGCAGTACGCGAGCCGCAGCGGTGGCGGCCTCCCTGGCCAGACGAAGATCCTTGAGACCCAGCGTTGCCTTGAATCCGGGTTGGTATTCGCTACGGATGATATTGCTGGAATAGGTCTGATAGGGGCGACTGCCGAACAGCGTACCCAAGATCAATTCAAAGAAGCGCTCTCGCGAAAGTCCGTTTGTCTCCGTTAGCACTACGGCTTCCGCCATCGCCTCGATGGCCATCGCGATCATCATGTTGCAGGCGATCTTGGCGGCGTAGGCCGTGGGCGGCTCATCGCCCATGTCCCAGACGTGTTTGCTGATGACTTCCAGTGCCGGCATTACTTTTTTCAGCGCAGCAGGCGCGCCGGCTGCGAGGACGTTGAGGTCTCCTTTAGCGGCGACATCCGGCCGCCCGAGCACAGGAGCCGCCACATAGGCGATACCTGCCGCGCGATGAATCTCCATCAGTTCCCGCGCGAATGCCACTGAGATTGTCGATGCCACTACATGCACCAAACCCGGCCGTGCCTGATACAGCGGATTCGCGTCCAGCAGCACGCTGCGGATCGCCTGGTCGTCGGCCAGCATCGTCAAGGCAATGTCGGCCTGCAACGCTTGCGCAGGCGTCTCCACGATGCGCACACCATCCACATTCCCGCCTGAACGATTCCACGCTGTGACCGTGTGACCGGCAGCGACCAGATTGCGGGCAATTTCCCGGCCCATTGCTCCAAGACCGATGATTCCAATTTCCATTTGACTCTCCTGACAGACGGGTTTATTCCTCTCGCTCAATCGGGTGTTTCCGTGTTCTCGACCAGCCACTTCAACACCGGCACCAGGGCATCATCCGAGTTCTTTTCGTAGATAAGCCCGTGGCCGTTTCCGAACACACCGTGGTCGGGAAGATGCAACACTTCCGCCCGGCTGCCAGCCGCCTTCAGTTGCTCGACAGCGGGTCGACTGGCGGCGGCGAAGGCCGAGGCTTCGGCGGTGACGGCGACGATCGGCAAACCGGCGAGTGCAGGCAACCGGTGTGTGCCAGGAAGCGCCGCCCGCAGCTCCTCAGGCGTTGCGACAGGCGGCTCCCAGTTGAGCGGGGCCGCCGCGAGGCCCCACGTGAGCGACCCGATATTGGGAATACGTGCGAACGGCGGGCCCATCGGCTCAACGGCGACGATCCCTTTGACCAGCCCGGGCCGACGGTCTGCTACAAGCCAGCCAACGGGTCCCGACGCTGAGTGCGTCAGGAGGATCGCCGGACCGATCCTATCGAGCAACTTTGCGATCCTGTCCGCCTCCATGTCCTCGGAAAACGCGAGGTCTGCGGGAAGCGGCCCATAGCCAGCAATGAACTCGTCCATCGCTGCCTCGTCGTCCCGGGCAAATGGCCATTGGGTGTGTTGGGCTTCATATTGTGTCGGGAAGTAGATATCGCGCCCGTGTTCATAGGAGAAGCCGGGCCCCATTGGACCCATCGTCTCGACGTGGTACGGCGATCGCCCTTGTCCAGGGCGATCCACCACGAGTACCGCGTAGCCCGCTTCCACCAGACGTTGTGCCCAGCCCGGACGGCCATCCGGTGTGTCAAACCACTCGGTTCCCTGATAGCCGCCGCCATGCACAAGCACAATCGGCCAAGGCCGCGTGACCGCCTCAGGCGCCTCCCACTCCACGAAAAGCGGGCCGCATTGGTAGGTCTGTCCGTCTCGCTCGATGCGATCGCCCGAAATCCACATATGTCCGCGACGCACGGTGCGCAGGGCAGAATTTTTCCAGAAGGCCAAGTTATTTCTCCGGTGTTGTGCAAGTGAGAGGCATGTAGCGCCGATGTGGAATTGACCCGCTCAGAGCGAAGCGATGCGCAAGCGTGTGGGGGCAAGGTCGGTGAAACTCGGAACGTCGGCCATGACCTCTTGGGTTTCCGGAGATCCGAAGGCGGTTGCGATGGCGGCCTCGTCCCGAAAGCGGCATTCACAAATCACAAGCGTGCCGATATGCGTCGACGACGGGAAGAAAGCCGCGATGCTCTCAAGGCCGTAGCGCTGCCACGCCTGCATCACCAGCGGCAGGTGCCGTTCGATGTAATAGCGCCGATCGAAACGGTCGCCTGGCGCGCCCTCGTAGGTGACGTACACGGTCGGCGATTCAGTGTGCGACATGAGAATTTCCCTTTTGACTATTTCTCCCGAGCTGTCCCGGCCCGGAATCTGGCACCCCAATCAGGCTAGCCGCGAGGGCGTTTCGACATGGGACGGAGCGAAGTTTCACGCATTCACTATTGTTCGGCAATTCAATATAATGAACACTCTTCGTTCATTTTTGTGGGTACCGGGTATGGAGTGGAGCGATGTCCGGATCTTCCTTGCAATAGCGCGCACTGGAACATTGGGCGCAGCGGCACGACTGTTGCACCTTAGCCATCCGACAATGGGAAGACGGCTTCGCGCGCTGGAAGAAGCCACCGGACAGGTGCTGTTTCAGCGAACGGCCGAGGGTTTTGTGCTGACGGAGGAGGGCACCGCGATCCTGCCTCTCGCCGAGCAGATGGAAGACAGCGCGCTAACCATGGAGCGGCGCCTGGCCGGTGAACAGCAACAACTGGAAGGAACGCTCAGAGTGTCATCGGCCGACTGGTTTGGCGCCTATGTCCTGCCGCCAGTGATCGTTGAATACTCGCGCGAGTATCCGCATGTCGAGATCGAGGTCCTGACGGGAACGCGCCTGTTCAACCTCGCGCAGCGTGAAGCGGACGTTGCCTTTCGTATCGTTCCATTCGATGGGCCTGACATCGTGCAGAGACGGTTGACCCCGATGCGATATGGCGTCTACGTGAATCACGCGAGCGCCGATCCGACGGAAGGTGACGGCACGGGGAACCGTTTAATCGCAATGGATACGTCGACGGGTAGCTTTCCCGATATCGAATGGCTACAAAACCGGTTTCCAAACGCCAGTGTCGTATTGCAGTCGAACAACCGTAACGTCCAGGCCCAGATGTGTGCGATGGGTTTGGGCATTGCTGTACTGCCGCGGCCTGTCGGAGATCAGGTCGGCACGATTCGCAGGCTCGAGCTTGGCGAAGAGCCACCACATCGCGAGATGTGGATGGGCTATCACCGCGATCTGAGGCGGTTACACCGCCTGCGCGCATTCGTGGATATTGTCATCAAGCACCTGGCCAATTAGGCACGCCCAGGTTCTCGGCCATTTCGGCATGGTCGTGAATCGCGGCGTTGACCGCGAGTTTTGAAAGAGGCTCGAACAGCGCCAATGACCCTCGGTCTCCATCTTGGAGCCGAGATTAATCCCGCTCTTTCGCATTGGCGGCAACGCGTATGTAGGACGCGTCTCGTCTCCGATGTGCGGCGCAGATGACAGCCGTTGCGGAATAGTGAGTGGTGCAGGTGGCTCTATTGCGGGAAGGCGCCACGGCTCAGCTCGCGCCGAATAGAGCACCGACCGCGGATGCCATCCCCATCGACAGCGCACTCCAGAAGGTGACCCGCACTACGCCGGGTCCCGTTTTCGCCCCGCCGACGCGCGCGGCAAGTCCGCCAAGGATCGCCAGGGACAACAGCGCCGTCACCGCGATGCTCGGGGTCACCCATCGTTGCGGGGCGAGCGCCGTCACGATGAGCGGCAAGGCTGCCCCCACCGAAAAGCTGCTGGCTGACGCTAGCGCGGCCTGCAACGGATTTGCCCGGGTCGTTTCCGAAATACCCAATTCGTCCCGGGCATGCGCGCCCAGTGCGTCGTGAGCCATGAGAGCCTGCGCGACCTGTTTCGCAAGCGCCATATCGAGGCCCCGCCGTACGTAAATCGCCGCCAGCTCCCGATGCTCGCGCGCGCCATCCGCATCGAGCTCCGCCTGCTCTTCGGCGAGCGCCGCAGTTTCGGTATCCGCCTGCGACGAGACCGATACGTATTCGCCTGTCGCCATCGACATCGCGCCGGCAACCAACCCACGGCAACGATGGCAGTGAAAGCCGCAATTGCAGGCGTCGGTCTTGCCTTCGTCCCGGAGCAGCGCGTTTCTTCGCAGCTCGAGAGCGGAGTGCTTCTTCGGGTGCTGTCTGACTGGTGCCCGTCATTTCCAGGCTTCCACCTGTATTATCCGAGCCGTCGACAACCCACTCCGGCTTTCGTCGTCGTTGCGAATGCGCTGCGTCAAGGCGCGCAGGCTTCCCGCGTCAAATGAGACAACCATGCGGGCGCAGCGTACGGATGGGCCGTCCGCTACTGAAGGTCGATCTGCCTGCCAGATGTCTTGTCGTTGTTGCGAGCTAACGGCGGCGCTGGCCGCGCAGGCCCAACGGCGGTCGGCTCAGGACGACCCCAGGCAGCCAGGCAGCCAGACGGCCACGCACGACGACCGTCCGAAGCGCTTGCAGCAACGGACATTCCGATGGACTACTTCATCCTGGGTGTCTTCGCGGATCAACCTGTGCGATGAGCGGGGTCACGCTGCCGCCGTGACGTTGAAGCCGCAGTCGGCTGGGGAAGTGAATTTGCGTCCTGGCCAAGCAGGAAATCAAGCATCATTTCTTGCACTGCATCGACCATCTGGGCGCCGTTTGCCGTCTTGCAGCCCACTGACTGGGCCGCCTTCAGAAGCGGCGTCAGACCATGACCGGCAATCACATCGCCAACAAACATCGACGAATCCAGCAGACCGCCGGAGACTGGCAGCGGGTCGTTCTCCGCGAGACCCATGGGGGTTGCGTTGAACACCAAAGTGCATCCCGCTGGATCGGCGGCGCCAAGGCGTATGCGCCCCCGGCCGAGTTCGGCAACACGGTCAACCAGGCGGGTTGCGCGAGATTCGTCGGCATCGTGGATGACGAGTTCACCCAAGCCTGCATTGAGTAACGCGATAGCGATTGCGCTCCCCGCAGCCCCTGCACCCAGCAATAATGCACGTCCGTCCTCGACACGCGCACCGTGATCGATCTGCGCTTTCACGAAGGCGAGTCCGTCGAGCATATCGCCGTGCCATGTGCCGTCCGCGTTGCGCCGCATGACACTGACCCCGCCGATCAACCTTGCCGTGTCGGAACTGGTCTGACAGTAAGCGAAGGCCGAGAATTTATGGGGCATGGTGACAAGCAGGCCGTCGACGTTTCCGGTCAGTGTCAGCGCGTGCATGACCGTTTCCAGGTCGTCCTTCGCTACTTGCATAGGCAGGCAAACGGCGTTGTGGCCTCGTGCCTCGAATCCGAGGGTCAACTGTTGCGGCGATTTTACGAATTTGATCGGATCCCCTATGATCGGGAACAGCCGTGTGGTGCCATCCAGTTTCTGTTGCATCGGGTTTCTCTAGCGTTGGAATCGACAGGTGCCTTGGGTCCAGCCTCCGGGGAAGACCTCAGCCGGGGCGCCGTTCCAGTACGTCCTTGACGACCGGAAGTGCCGTAAATACATTCGGCCAACCCGCATAAAACGCTAGTTGTGTCATCACCTCCGACGTTTGCGCCTTCGTCAGTCCGTTATCCATTGCCCGGTTCAGGTGATAGGTCAGTTGCGCAACCTGGCCGGTGGCAACCAGCGCACTGACCGTGACGAGACTGCGGTCGCGTGGCGCGAGACCCGGTCGCAGCCAGAGGTCGTTGAACAGCGTGTCCCGGGTGAACTGAGCGACCCCGGGCGAGACCGCGCCAAAGTTTTGCTGCACGGTGCTTTCGCGCTGGGCTTCTGCCGCCTTGTCGAGAGGAAGGAAATCAACCGACGCCGGCGGGAGTTGCGCCGCCGTAATCCCACGTTTTACGAAGACAGCGTTCGCGACCTTCACCGCTGCGGTCGCGGCGGCCCAACCGGAGTAGAACGCCAGATGCGTGATGATCTCCGAAATCTCGCTGGGTTTAAGTCCGCTGTCGAGTGCGAGATCGAGATAAAACGGCAACTCGGCGCTCTGATTGCGCGCAATCAATACCGAGAGAGTCACTACGCTGCGATCACGCGCTGAAAGCTGCGGACGTTTCCACAGGTCGCCTAGCACCACATCGTTCGTGTAGCGCTCAAGAGCGGGTGAAACAGTGGCCATTCCGGCAAGCAGATTGGCGGAGGACGAGCGGTCGAGACTTTCCATATCAGTTTTCCTTTCTAACTGCGAACAGGCCGCAGTGTCGAGCGCGAGCACCAGTATTGCCACGACGAATATCCTCATCGGCGGGTTTCCTCGATAAGTCCTCAGCGCATTGAAATGAGCCGATCTACACGGAGTCGTTCGGCGACGCATAGGCGCATGCTGCTCTGACTTGCGGGCCACGGGGGCGGCACGGACAGGCAGGCACTGCGCCGCATCTGAAATCTAACGTACCCGCTCACAGGCGACTAGGCGCTAGAATCGGCATAAACCTATGAAATGAGTTCATCAATGCGTCGAGAAAGCTACAACGACCTGCTGGCGCTGATTGCCGTCGCTCGCGAGCGCAGCTTCACACGTGCGGCTGCGCAGCTCGGCGTGTCGCAATCGGCCTTGAGCCATACCATTCGGGCACTCGAGACCCGGCTCGGCATGCGACTCCTGACCCGAACCACGCGCAGCGTCGCACCGACGGAGGCCGGCGAGCGACTCATCCGGAGCGTCGCATCCCGCTTTGAGGAGATCGACTCTGAATTGGCGGCCGTCAGGGAGTTTCGGGACAAACCCGCGGGTACGATTCGCATCACCGCGACCGATTACGCGACCGAGACGGTCCTGTGGCCCAGGTTGTCGCCGGTGCTTCGTGAATATCCTGACCTCAAGGTGGAGATCATCACCGACTACGGTCTCTCAAACATCGTGGCGGACCGGTACGACATCGGCGTTCGCCATGGCGATCAGGTGGCCAGAGATATGATCGCGGTCCGCCTCGCGCCCGAAATGCGCGTGGCAATTGTCGGCGCGCCGGATTATCTGAAGACGCGTCCGCTACCAAAGAAGCCCCAGGATCTGACTACGCACAACTGTATCAATCTTCGTTTGCCGACGCTGGGTGGTTTTTATCCGTGGGAATTGAAGAAAGGCGGTCGCGAAGTGCAGGTTCGCGTGGACGGACAACTCGCGTTCAACGGGACCTACCAGATGCTGGCGGCGGCGTTGTCGGGATATGGTCTCGCTTACATCCCGGCTGACCTGGCCCAGTCTCATGTGGAAGCGGGTCGCCTGGTCAAGGTACTGGAAGAATGGTGTCCCACATTTCCCGGTCTGCACGCCTGCTATGCGACGCGTCGTGAGTTCTCACGAGCGATGACCGTGGTGATCGATGCGATTCGTTATCGTACGGAATAAGCGGCTGTTGAATGCGAGATTCATGATTTCAGTTCATGAGCGTTTGCCGTTTTAAGGGCTTTATCACTGGATACCTCCCACCTATCATCCTCCATGCAGATGGCGATCAACCCGCCGTCGGGTGCGCCGTGGCGCGCACGCTTTGATAACCGCAGGCGCAGCCTGCATGGAGATGATGACAATGGACTATCGGTATCTGGGGCGCAGCGCCCTCAAGGTTTCGCCCCTGTGTCTGGGTACGATGATGTTTGGCGGCGAAACTGATGAAGCGACCTCCCGCCGGATTATCGACAAGGCCTTCGATCAGGGTGTCAACTTTCTCGACACCGCGGACGTCTACCACGCTGGCCGGTCGGAAGAAGTGGTTGGCCGCGCGATCGCGCAACGACGGGACGACTGGGTCGTGGCAACGAAATTCGGCTATCCGGCTTCCGCCACGGCTCGTCCGAACGAACAGGGCCAGTCGCGCAAATGGATCTGCCAGACAGTCGACGCCAGTCTTAAGCGCCTCGGCACTGACTACATCGACGTCCTCTACTTCCACCGCTCGCTCGTTGACGCGCCGCTGGAGGAGGGGGTTCGGGCGATCGGTGACCTCATTCGCCAAGGAAAAGTGCGTTACTTCGGCCTCTCCAACTTCCGCGCCTGGCGAATTGCGGAAATTGTGCGCCTGGCCGATCAGCTCGGCATCGATCGTCCCGTTGCAATCGAACCGGTTTACAACCTGGTCGACCGTACCGCCGAAGTCGAACTGATGCCTGCTGCCGGACATTACGGCATTGGCGTGGTGCCCTACAGCCCGCTCGCACGCGGTGTGCTGACCGGCAAATACGCACTGGACGATACGCCGCCTGCGGGCTCGCGCGTGGCACGCGGCGATAAGCGCATCCAGCAGACCGAGTGGCGTCCGGAATCTCTCGCCATTGCACAAAAGCTTGCGGCGCACGCCGCCGAGCGCCAGACAACCTCGATTGCCTTCGCCATCGCGTGGGTGTTGAAGAACAGCTTAGTGAGTTCTGCGATTGCTGGCCCACGCACGGAAGCCCACTGGGACAGTTACATGGACGCACTGACGCTGCAACTTGGACCGGACGACGAAAAGTTTGTGGATGGTCTGGTTTCTCCGGGCCATGCATCGACGCCAGGATATACCGATCCGAACTATCCCGTCGAAGGCCGACGCCTTACTGATTGATCTGGCAGCACGCGCATCGCATCTCTCCGGCGAGCGACGCGGATTCTCTTTGTGCCATCAGCGGTAGCGCGCGATTAACCCATAACTTCAGGTCGAAGGAACTCATTGTGAATATAACTTTTGAAAAAAAGGTCGCACTCGTCACGGGTGCGGGATCCGGGCTGGGTCTGGCGACGGCGACGGCGACGGCGTTCGCCTTGTCGGGGGCGTCGGTCGTGCTGGCAGACTGGCATGGAGACGCGGTGGAGGCAGCGGCAGATGGGCTGAAGGCCCGAGGTTGCGCGGTCCTTGCGGTGCAGTGCGATGTGGCCGACGATGCGCAGGTCGAAGCCATGGTTGCGCAAACCGTGTCGACCTTCGGAAGGCTGGACGTCGCCTATAACAATGCTGGCGTCCAGAACGTCCTTGCGGAAACCGCCGATTCTCCACGAGACGACTACGAGCGCGTCATGTCGATCAATCTGCGAGGTGTATGGAGTTGCATGAAGTTCGAGTTGCAACAGATGCGAAAACAGGGAAGTGGCGCAATCGTCAACTGTTCGTCGCTCGGCGGCCTCGTCGGCGGTGCGGAACGCGCCACCTATCACGCTGCGAAACATGGCGTGCTCGGGCTGACGAAGAGCGCCGCGCTCGAATATGCAGGCCGCGGAATCCGGGTCAATGCCGTCTGCCCGGGGCTGATCTGGACGCCCATGGCAGACCAGATGGTCGCGGGTGGTCAGGGAGCGGCCCTGGAGGCTATGACAGCGAGTATCCCGATGGGCCGTCACGGTCGCCCCGAGGAAATCGCTGATGCCGTTTTGTGGCTGTGTAGCGACGCGTCGAGTTACGTGACCGGTCAGTCTATTTCCGTCGATGGCGGCTTCATCATGCGATGAAAGAAGTTTGGCGCTGCCAACTCCTGGCCGGCGGGGACGGCAAACCCTCGTCGGACAGCCCCCACGCCTCGCATTCCCCACCCCGCCTCATTATCCCGGCGCCACGCATCCATCTCGGCGTTTCGCGCGTAATCATCACAGGAGAGCCGCGCAATAGGTCCCACGCGTGCCTTCTCGCAGCGCCGCACGGCGAGTCCATCACGCTCAACGAACCCATCGCATGCAACCGATGAAACATTCCCTCGCCGGCCTCTTCGCGCGCAGCAGCGGCAGCGGCACAACGGCCGGCCTCTACTTCGTGATCTGCCAGGCCGGCTGGTTCGTCTGCGTGTTGAGCGCTGCACGCGGCGCTGGCTGGCTCGGCATGCTCTTCGCGGCGTGCGCGGTCGTCTGGCATCTGATGCGTGTACCCGAGCCCCAGCGCGAAGCCCGTTTGCTGGCGGTGACGGTGTGCGTCGGCGTGATCTGGGAGAGCGTGCTGGTCTACGCAGGCTTGCTGGTCTATCCGAGCGGCACGGTGATCGACGGTTGCGCGCCGTACTGGATGAGCGCGCTGTGGGCGCTGTTCGCGATCCAGTTCAATGTGGTGTTCGCGTGGTTGCGCGCGCGGCCGGTGTTGGCCTCAGTGCTCGGCGCGCTCGCTGGGCCACTGTCGTTTCGCGCCGGCGCCGCGCTGGGTGCGGTGCATTTCAACCGGCCGCCCGCCGCATGGGTCGCACTCGCGCTGGGCTGGGCCGTCTTACTGCCCGCGCTGCTACAACTCGCAAAACGCTGGGACGGCGTGCACCGCGAAACGAAAACGCATCCGCTGCACTCCATCTAAGGCGGCCAAACACGCTGTCGCGGAACGCCCCTTGCTAAAGGTCTATCGATTGAATCGATCTTACACGGAGGCTTTGCGCATGAAACCTTATATCGTCGCTCACATGATGTCCTCGCTCGACGGCCGCAGCCTCACGGACGGCTGGCATCTCGACTTCGCGTCGGATCTTTACGAAGACACCGCGGCCACCTTCGAAGCCGACGGCTGGATCTGCGGCCGCGTGACCATGCAGGAAATCTCGCACGGCGACGATTATCCGAAGGGTCTTGCGAAAGGCACGGTGCCGCGCACGGACCATATCGTCGAGCGAAATGCCGCACAGTATGCGATCTCTATCGACCCTCAGGGACGCGTGGCGTGGAAGAGCAACACGGCGTTGAAATCGCACGTGGTCGAAGTGCTGACCAGCCAGGTGAGCGACGACTATCTCGCGTACCTGCAATCGATCGGCGTGTCGTACGTATTCGGCGGCGAGCATGAGATCGATCTCGGCAAGGTGGTTCAGACCCTCGCGCACGAACTCGGTGTGAAAAAGCTGATCGTGGAGGGCGGCTCGCATGTCAGCGGCGCGTTCGTCAACGCAGGGCTCGTGGACGAAGTGAGTGTGCTGATCCTGCCGCTGGTGGATGGCCGCAGCGAGCATCCTTCTTCATTCGAAGTGGCGATGGACAAGTGGCAAGCGCCTGCCTATCTGACGCTGACATCGGTCGAAAAAACGCAGCACGATGCGGTCTGGCTGCGCTACACGAAGTCGGTGAAGGTATAAAAAAAGGGGCGGCGCACAGAGCGTTGTTCCGCTCTCCGCGCCGCGCTTCGTCAGTCATTTCAGGCCGCTTAGCCTTTCGCCTGTTGCGTGGACAACCAGCCGCCGCTCACACCGATCTGCGCGATCTGTTTTGCGACCGCGTCGCCGAGGCGTTTCGCATCCGCCGACACACCGGTTTTCTTCGTTTCCGACACCGCGTGCAAGCCGCCGCCCACCGCCGCCGACGTCGCGATGCTACCGGCCGCCGCGCCTACACCGCCGGTCGCCACCATGCCTGGCGCCTTGCCGCTGTCGCCCGAGGCATTGAAGCTTTGCACGAGGCGCGCTTCGCCGCCTGCCGGCTTGTACAGAATCTGCACCGAACTGCTCACCTGGCTCTTGCCCGCGCCGAGGCCGATCAGAATGCGGCGACGGCGATTGCCCGAGTCGATCGTGTCGAAACTGCCTTGCACGAGCAGCACGTTCTGATCGGCGGGCGCGGGAATGTCCGAGCGGATCGCACGCAAGCCCATCGCCTGCAACTGATGCACGATTTCGTCGGCCACCTGTTCACGGACCGCGAGCGCATCCGCAGCCTGTTTTTCCGCGGCCGAGGAACCGTCCATCTGCGTCTTCAGTTTCTGCAGCATGCCGCCGTCGAGTTTCACCTGACCGGAATCGGTGTCGAACGTGTAGACATAAATGTTGTCCGGCCGCACGTGCGGTTGCGCGGTAGCGGCGCTCGCGTTGTCGATGTGGCCGCTTGCGCAACCACTCAGCAGCGCGCTGCCGCACACCATCGCGATGCAGGCCAGACGGGTGGTCTGGTTCTTGAGGAAATTCAGTGAAAGCAACATGGTCGTCCTGTCGTCGGCACGCGGGTGCCGCTATGTTCGGGCGTCTCGTTCGGCGATCGGGCAACCGTAGGATCGTTGATCACCGGCGAGACGCACTCGCACGTTAAACACCTTGATCTCATGCGTTCGTTTCTTACGCACCGGCAGCGAAACGAAGTATGGGCGAGGTGCTGTTGCAACGCCATTCGACAATTATTTCGCGCCATGTCATGGCGCGAAACGCAGGGACTTCCGCATGATTCGGACGTCAGTTCAACGCGAGTCTGACGATGCAGCAAAGAACGAAGACGAGTAGGGCGGCGGCAACGGCCATGTTGAGCGGGTAGCGCATTCTTCACCAGGCTCTAGCGTTTCGGAGCCTTCATCCTAATCACCTGACGGAAGATGAAAAGTGGGCAGTGACACGGCAATGTGGGGCAGCTAACGCATCACGGTGAACAGCTTCGCGTTGTGCGTTGGCGGTAACGCTTCCGCGTCGAGGTCACGGAAAAGTCGTTGCATTGTCATCTTTCCGGACCGGCCGGCGCCTTGCTCGCGGCGGCAAGATCTTCCGACAGACTCGTGCGCAAGGTAGCAATGGCCTGATCGGGATTGGCGGGCTTCAACTGCTCGCGCGCCAGCGAGTCGTACACGTAGTGACGCAGCATCGGGTCCTGCGTCTTGCTCAACACGTCGTGATACACCGCGACGATCTCGCCTTCGTGGCCGTTCATCGCGTAGAGACGGCGCAACTGTTCCAGATCGTTGATCACCGCGAAGCCGGCGCCGCGCGGTCCCATTGGCCCGTGCGGCGGCGCTCCGTCGCCGTGTTGCGGGCCGCCGCCATGGTCGTGTTCGTGCATCGATGCAGGCGGCGCTTCCTGCGTGAATGCGGCCGTCGCGGCCAGACTCAGGATGGCGGCCAGCGCCGCGCCGATAAGGCTTTTTTTCATGATGTCGCTCCCATTGAACAAGGGTCGACGCAACCGTGCGCGGACCCATGAGCAACGATAGTCGACACGCCGTTTAGTAGGGTTACCGAAGCCGCGCTGTAACTTACTGAACCTTGCTTGCAAAACGAAGGCAACGGTCGGCGCCCTGAAGCGCCGGCACGTAATCCAGGGCTCTGCCTGCTGGCGCAATATGGCCGGATGGCGCATGATTGACCCGATGTGCCGTCCGACCCCAGAAGCCGCAAGCCTTTGCGGGACGCGCGGCGCACGCCACGCCGCTGGTGCATGCGTCATGGCACACAACACGGCGACGCACCGCCGGCGCGTACTCAAACCGTTAAGGAGGATTTCGCATGGACCGACCTGACGCCGCCAATCCGTTTGGCGATTTCACCAAAATGCTGGAGCAGTTCAAGCTCCCCGGCTTCGACGTACCCGCCATCATGGAAGCGCGACGCAAGGACATGGAAGCGCTCGTTCAGGCAAACCAGACGGCCTTCCAGGGCATGCAGTCGCTCGCGCAGAAACAGGCAGATATGTTGCGCACCACGTTGAGCGAAATGCAGTCGCTGACGGGGCAGTTGTCAAGCGGCGGCGCCGCGCCTTCGACGAAGGCCGCCGAGCTGATCCAGCAAAGCCTGCACAAGTCGCTCGCCGACATGCAGCAACTCGCGCAAGCCGCGTATCAGACGCAAGCCGAGTCGTATGCGGTGATCGCAAAACGCGTAGAAGAAAATGTGCAGGAGTTGAAATCGCTCCTTCAGCAGCAGAAGAAATAACCGGCACCGGGATCGCAAATCCCGGCCGATACCGCAAATGACCATCGCGTCGTTTGCGGTTTTTTTTGGGGCTCGGCAACGCCCTTCGTCGTGCTTCGACCTCGTCACGCGAAAGCGTTTGCAGCAGCGCTTATCGTCAGAGGAAATCTCGTTTTCCAGGCACTTTATTCAGCGCACGCTTACATCGCGCGCGCGATGCAGCACGCATGGATGTTTTTTTACTACGTCCCCGTTATTTCATGCGCGTGTTCGCTTTAAACGGCTCATGACGCGAAAACTTACGCGTAAGTACCGTCCGTGTGGGAACCCCTTCCCTATGATCAAACAGGCCTAAACGGCCGCGCGCCGCGCGCCGGTTTAAATCGCTTCGCAAACGATTGCAACGTCATGCCGCGCTCGCTAAAGTTTCGCGCCGCCACTCCGTTGACGCATTCACGCAAGCCAACCGGTGTGAATGCAGAACCGGCACCGCCGATCAGGAGTGCGCCCCTGGATTCCCGTTCATGACCGACCCGGCCAAGGTCGTCATGAGCGTTTCACCTCGAAGGACATTCTCTTGAAACCGATGCTCTCTACCCGCATTGCTCGCGCAATGCTCGGGGCAAGCTGCGCGCTGTCGTTCGCCGCACACGCCACGCTAGGCCAGAACGTCAGCACGATCGACAACGATCAGGCGCGTCTGCATGCCGTCGCCCATACGGCTACTACGCAAAGCGCGTATTCGGTACACCTGATCACGATGCCGTCCGGCACCCAGGTGCGCGAATACGTGGCGTCCAACGGCGTCGTGTTCGGCGTCGCGTGGCAAGGTCCCACGCTGCCGGATCTGAAGTCGATGCTCGGCACGTCGTTCGACACTTACGTCGCCGCGACCGCGACCCGTCGCGGCACGCCGCTGGCGGTGTCCAGCAGCGATCTGGTGGTCTACTCCGGCGGCCATCTGCGCGCGTTCGCCGGCCATGCGTATTTGCCGCAAGCGGTGCCCGCGGGCGTCGATGTCGGCGTCATTCAATAACGGAGCGAATCATGCGTTATCTGTCTTCGTTCTCTTCTGCCCGTTTTTCGTCGCGTTGCTCGACGGTGGTCACCCTATTGGGCGCGGCCCTGCTCGCGCTGCTCGTCACCGCGTGCGGTGGCGGCGGTGGCGGCGGTTCCAGCGCCTCGGCGGGGTCGAGCAGTTCGACCACGGCGTTGTCGGCGCCTTCGTCGCCAGCGGTGGCCGCGAACGCGGTGCGCGTGACGGTCGACTCGGGCGTGAGCAATGTGCCGAACATGCCGTTCGTCAGCCTCACGATCTGCACGCCCGGCACCACCCAATGCCAGACCATCGACCACGTGCTGGTCGACACCGGCTCGTGGGGCGTGCGCATCTTCGCATCGCAATTGCCGGCTTCGGTGGCGTTGCCGCAGCAGCAGGACGCCTCGGGTCACCAGGTCGCCGAATGCATGCAGTTCTTCGACGGCTACACCTGGGGCTCGGTGCGGCTCGCCGATCTACAGATCGCCGGCGAGAAAGCTGCGTCGCTGCCGATTCAGGTGATCGATCCGAACTACGCGTCGCTGCCGGCCGCTTGCGCGAACTTCGGCTCGTCGCGCAATACGCCGGCCACGCTGCAGGCCAACGGGATTCTCGGCATCGGCGTGTTCAAGCACGACTGCGGCGCGAACTGCGTGCAGCAGGCCGTGGACGGTACGTACTACGCGTGCAGCGGTGCATCGTGCACGTCGATTCCGCTGGCCGAGCAGTATCAGGTGGCCAACCCGATTCCCTACTTCGCCACCGACAACAACGGTTCGATGCTGAGCTTGCCGACGGTCTCCGGCGGCGCGGCATCGGTGACGGGGCAACTGGTGTTCGGCATCGGCACGCAGACCAACAATACGTTGGCCGGCGCGCAGGTGATCGGCGTGAGTCCGTCGAACGGCACCTTCACGACGGTGCAGGGCAGCAACACGTATTCGCAAAGTATTCTGGACAGCGGCTCGACCGGCCTGTTCTTCGCGAGCAGCGCGATGCCGGTGTGCGCGAGCCCGAACAGTTCGTATTACTGCCCGGCGTCGACGCAGCAGTTGAGCGCGATGATCGAAGGCGTGAACGGCGTGACGAGCGCGGTGAACTTCAGCGTCGGCAATGCGACGGCGATCGCGCAGACCTATAGCGGCAGTTCGGCGCTGCCGCTGCTGGCGGGTCCGGCGTTCGTCACGTCGACGATTTTCGATTGGGGGCTGCCGTTTTTCTATGGCCGCAACGTGTACGCGGCGGTCGAGCAACAGGCGACGCCCGGCGGCACGGGGCCTTACGTCGCGTATTGAGTCGAGAAGGAGTGAAGAGAGAAAGCCCGCTACCGGTTAGTCCGGTAGCGGGCTTTTTTGTCGGTGCGCTGATGCGTGCACTGATGCGTGCGCTGTGCCGCGTCGTGGGCGCGGCTACTGGGGCTTGGCGGGTTGGCCCGTTGCGGCGGGCGCGGGGGCGGCACCCGCTGGCGCCGCCGCTTCCCTCGGCTGCGACTTGTCGCCCGCCTCCGCGATCACGCGATGGACGAAGCGCAGCTTGTCCACCACCGGCGCCGCAAGCGTGAACGGATAACCGTCCGCCATCCCCAGACTGCGATTCAGGCTGTTCAGCGCGTAGGTGAGCGGAAACCAGCGCTTCATCAGATTCTCGAAACTCGCGTCTTCCACCGGCGTGCGGTCGGTCAGCGTCGGTTCGCTCGGATCGTCGGGCAGCAGCGCGACACCGTACGACGTCGAGGTATCCAGCACGTCGACGATCAGCATGTAGTGCGCCCACGTCTCCGCCCAGTCTTCCCACGGATGCATCGTCGCGTACGCGCTGATATGCGAGCCCTGCCAGTCGGCCGGCGCACCGTCGCGATAGTAGGCCGTTAGCGCCTCGCCATAGTCGACGCTCTCGTCGCCGAACAGCTTGCGGAACGGTTCGAGCCAGCGCGGGTTGTTCTGCACCAGCTGGCTGAAATAGTAGTGACCGGTCTCGTGGCGGAAGTGGCCGAGCAGGGTCCGGTACGGCTCGCCCATCGCGGTGCGGACCTTCTCGCGATACGCGTCGTCCGCTTCTGCGATGTTGAGCGTGATCAGTCCGTTGTCGTGGCCGGTCATGACCTGCTCGCCATCCCCGCCATCTTCCAGGAATTCGAACGCCAGACCATGCTCCGGGTCCATCTGCTGCGATTTCACGTCCAGCCCGAGCGCCGCCAGCGTGTAAAGCAGGCGTCGCTTGGCCATTTCCAGCCGGTACCAGTAGAGCCGGTTGTCCGGCGCGCTCAGGTTCGGAATGGTCCGCGTCAGCTGGCAGGCGCGGCACAGCGTGTCGGGGGAGTCGGCGGGGATCATCCAGTTGCAGACGTTTTCGACCGCGTAGTTGTGGCACTGGCGGAACAGCGCGCCTTGCAGGTCCGGATGCAGACTGCGCCAGCGTCCTTCGCCGGCGTCTTCGAAGGCGCTGATTTCCGCGACCTCGGGCACATAGCCGAGCAACGATTCGCACCGTTCGCAACGCACGTTTTCATAGAAGACGAGATGCGAGCAGTGATTGCAGTGGAACGTTTTCATCGATGGAGCCTGAAGAGTGGAGACCGGATATGAGCGACGACTCGCCGCAATCTTTATGCCGCAATTGCCAGACGTCACTGGTTTAACGCACATTACGTGCATGATCGTGCATCGACATTGCGCCGCTTTGGTGCGCGGCGTTGCGGAAGACGGTAAAAAGGCGCGCTATTCGGGCGACCGGACGCTCACTAGACGCGGCACACTTCGCAGCAGGCGGTGTTCCGGGGGTTACAGGCTGATCAGGTGGATTTTCGCGTTTGTTTGATAAACGGCATGAAGCTTGCTTTTTGGCGGGCTGCCATCCTTCGTCCAGGAGTCCGGTGTGTCCATACGCGTCGCGTTGCATCATGTCACACATTACCGCTACGACAGGCTGGTTGCGCTGTCGCCCCAGGTCGTGCGTCTCAGGCCTGCGCCGCATTGCCGTACCCCGATCCTCGCCTATTCCATGCGGATCGAGCCGGCTGAACACTTCATCAACTGGCAGCAGGACGCGTTCGCCAACTATCAGGCACGCCTCGTCTTTCCGGAGAAGACCCGCGAGTTCAAGGTGACCGTGGATCTGATCGCCGAAATGGCCGTCTACAACCCGTTCGACTTCTTTCTCGAACCGTCGGCCGAACAATTCCCCTTCGACTACGACCCCGGCCTCGCGCTGGAACTCGCGCCCTATCGCGTCAAGCGGCCCATGACGCCGCGCTTCGCCGAGTTCGTCGCGAGTATCGACCGCAAGCCGGCCGCCACCGCCGACTTCCTCGTCGCGTTGAATCAGCGGCTGCAGCACGAGATCCGCTATCTGATCCGGATGGAGCCGGGCGTGCAGACGCCCGAGGAGACGCTCACGAGCGCCGCGGGTTCGTGCCGCGATTCGGGCTGGCTGCTGGTCGAAACGTTGCGGCAACTCGGGCTGGCGGCGCGCTTCGTGTCCGGCTATCTGCTGCAACTGGCGCCGGACGTCAAATCGATCGACGGGCCGAGCGGCACCGAGGTCGATTTCACCGACCTGCATGCATGGTGCGAGGTGTACCTGCCGGGCGCGGGCTGGATCGGCCTCGACCCGACTTCCGGGCTGCTGGCCGGTGAAGGGCACATTCCGGTCGCCTGCACGCCTGAACCGGGCAGCGCGGCGCCGATTTCGGGCGCGGTCGACGAGTCCGAGGTCGAGTTCGGGCACACCATGTCGATCGAGCGGGTGCTGGAGACGCCACGCGTCACCAAGCCGTACAGCGAAGCGGTGTGGGCCGACGTGCTGAGCATGGGCGCGCAGGTGGACCGTCAACTGGACGACATGGACGTACGCCTGACCATGGGCGGCGAGCCGACCTTCGTGTCGGTGCGCGATCGCGACGCCGCCGAATGGAACACCGACGCGCTCGGACCGACCAAACGCGGCTACGCCGTCGCGCTGATGGAGAAGCTGCGCGCGCGTTACGGCGCGAACGGTTTCCTGCATATCGGCCAGGGCAAGTGGTATCCGGGCGAACAACTGCCGCGCTGGGCCATGTCGCTTTACTGGCGCGCCGACGGCGAGCCGTGCTGGCAGGACCCGTCGTTATTCGGCGACGAACGCGAGCCCGGCAACTACACCGCCGCCGACGCGCAACGCTTCCTCGCGCATCTTGCCGCCAAACTGGACCTCGACACGGATTGCATCCAGCCCGGCTTCGAAGACGTCTGGTACTACCTGTGGCGCGAACGCCGTCTGCCGGTCAACGTCGATCCACTCGATGCGCGCCTCGACGACGAACTCGAACGCGTGCGCCTGCGCCGCGTGTTCGACGCGGGGCTGGGCGGCGCGACCGGCTTCGTGTTGCCCATTGGCCGCGAACGCGACGTGCCGCACCAAGCGCCCAAGTGGGTCAGCGGCCGCTGGTTCTTCCGCGACGAGCGCATGTTCCTGATTCCCGGCGATTCGCCGATGGGTTACCGCCTGCCGCTCGACGCCTTGCCGTGGGTGTCGAAGACCGACTACCCGTACCAGCACGCGCACGATCCGTTCGCGCCGCCGGTGCCGTTGCGTTCGGCCGCGCAGTTGCGAATGCAATACGACGGCGAGCAGCGCACCTTGAGTCAGGCAGAAGCGCGGCGGGCGGCGGCGTTGTCGTCGTCGGCAGCGGATTTGCTGAGCGGCATGGCGGGCAGCGGTGTGCTGGCGTTCGCGCCGCAGACCGGCGGCGCACAGCCGCCGGCGCGCGGGGTGTCCTCGAAGGAAACGTTGCGCACGGCGATTTGCGTCGAAGCGCGCGACCCGAAACGGGCTGCCGGTCCGAAAGCCGAGACCGAGGCGTTCGGCAGCGGCCGCACCTTGCTGCATGTGTTCATGCCGCCGCTCACCGAGCTCGACGATTATCTCGACCTGCTGGCGGCGATCGAAGCGACCGCCGCCGAGCTGCAAATGAAGGTGGTGCTCGAGGGCTATCCGCCGCCGCGCGACGCGCGTCTGAAGATTCTGCAGGTCACGCCCGACCCCGGCGTGATCGAGGTGAACATTCATCCGGCGTCGAACTGGGAGCAACTGGTCGACCACACCGAGTATCTGTATCAGTCCGCCGCCGAGAGCTATCTCAGCAGCGAGAAGTTCATGACCGACGGCCGCCACACCGGCACCGGCGGCGGCAATCACTTCGTGCTCGGCGGCGCGACGCCCGCCGACAGTCCATTCCTGCGGCGTCCCGATCTGCTCGCGAGTCTGATTGCCTACTGGCACAACCATCCGTCGCTGTCGTATCTGTTTTCCGGCTTGTTCATCGGACCGACCAGCCAGGCGCCGCGCATCGACGAAGCGCGCAACGATCAGGTCTATGAACTCGAAGTCGCGTTCCGCGAATTGCAGCGGCAGATCGATCTGCTCGGCGGGCGCGAGAGCGCCAATCTGCCGGCGTGGATGATCGACCGCTCGCTGCGCAATATCCTGATCGACGTGACCGGTAACACGCACCGAGCCGAGTTCTGCATCGACAAGCTGTATTCGCCGGATGGCCCGACCGGCCGCCTCGGCCTGCTCGAATTGCGCGGCTTCGAAATGCCGCCGCACGCGCGCATGAGTCTCGTGCAGCAGTTGTTGCTGCGCGCGCTGGTGGCGCGTTTCTGGCATACGCCTTATACCCAGCGGCTCACGCGCTGGGGCACGGAACTGCACGACCGTTTCCTGCTCGGCACCTTCGCGAAGATGGATTTCGACGACGTGATCGGCGAACTGAACCAGGCGGGCTTCGCGTTCGACAGCAGCTGGTTCGCGCCGCACTTCGAATTCCGCTTCCCGCTGGTCGGCGCGACCACGGTGAACGGCGTTTCGCTGACGCTGCGCAACGCGCTCGAACCGTGGCACGTGATGGGCGAGGAGGGCTCGCCGGGAGGCACGGTGCGCTATGTGGATTCGTCGGTGGAGCGGCTCGAAGTGCGCGCGTTGGGGCTCAACGACAACCGTCATGTGCTGACCGTCAACGGCGTGCCGGTGCCGCTGCAGCCGACCGGTCGCGTCAGCGAGTATGTAGCGGGCGTGCGCTTTCGCGCGTGGTCGCAACCGTCGGCGCTGCATCCCACCATCGGCGTGGACGCGCCGCTCACTTTCGATCTGGTCGACACATGGACCGGCCGTTCGGTGGGCGGTTGCCAGTATCATGTCGCTCATCCGGGCGGGCGCAATTACGAGACCTTCCCGGTCAATGCTTACGAGGCGGAAAGCCGGCGGCGCGCGCGTTATCTCGCGTCGGGCCATACACCGGGGCCGCTCACGGTCGACTTGCCGCAGCGCAGCCTGGAGTTTCCGTTCACGCTGGACCTGCGCTACTGGTAACAATGAAGCACTCTTAAAAACGACACGACCTTGGCCTTTCAATCGACTTTTCCCTTCGAGACGTCCGCGGCGCGCGCGGACGCTTCGTCCTTGTTGCGCTTGCTGCCGGCTTACGAGGGACATTGGGACGAGTTACGCGACGCCTCGGGCGCCCTGCGCGAACCGTGGCGGCAGTTCTTCGAACGGCTCGGCGAAGACGGCATCGCGCGGCTGGACGATCATCGCGCGTCGATCGCGCAGCAGATCCGCGACAACGACATCAGCTACAACGTCTACGCGGATAACGGCGAACCTCGACCCTGGGCGCTCGACCTGCTGCCGTTCCTGATCAGCGAGGAAGAGTGGGCGCATATCGAGCGGGGCGTGACGCAGCGCGCGCATCTGCTCAATGCGATCGTCGCGGATATTTATGGGCCGCAGACCTTGCTGGAGCGTGGCCAATTGCCACCCGCGCTGGTGTTCGGGCATCCGGGTTATCTGCGTTCGGTGAAGGGCTATACGCCGCCTGGCGGCCAGTATCTGCAGGTGGTGGCGGTCGATCTGGCGCGCACGCCCGGCGGCGACTGGACCGTGATGGCGCATCGCACCGAGGCGCCGTCCGGGCTCGGCTATGCGCTCGAAAACCGGCTGATCGTGTCCACGCTGTTCGCCGACCCGTTCCGCGCGATGCGGGTGAGCCGCCTCGCGCCGACCTATTCGCAGCTCATGGCAACGCTCGTGCAGGCCGCGCAGGCGACCATGCTGCACGACAGCGAGGGCGCCGAAACCTCGGCACATATCGCGCTGCTCACGCCGGGACCGTTCAGCGAGACGTATTTCGAGCACGTATTTCTGGCGCGCTATCTCGGCGTCACGCTGGTCGAAGGTAAAGACCTGACCGTGCGCGACGACAAGCTGTATCTGAAAACCCTCGGCGGTCTCGAACGGGTGCATGTGGTGCTGCGCCGTCTCGACGACGCCTTCTGCGATCCGGTCGAACTGCGCGCCGATTCGAGCATCGGTGTCCCCGGTCTGTTGCAGGTCATGCGCGCGGGCAAGGTGATCGTCTCGAACGTGCCGGGCTCGGGCGTCGTCGAGTCGCCGGCGTTGCACGGTTTTCTGCCGGGCATCGCCGAAGTGCTGCTCGACGAAGACCTCCTGCTGCCGAGCGTGCCGACCTGGTGGTGCGGCGAAAAGGCGGCGCGCGAGCACGCTTTCGCGCGGCTCGACGAGGCGTTCATCGTGCCGACGTGGCCGGTCGGCGCGCGCGATGCGCCGCCGGGCATCGAGCAGGGCAGGCAGAAACTGTCCTCGTGGCGCGCGCGCATCGAAGCGATGCCCGACACTTATACGATCCAGCAGGCGCAGCGGTTTTCCAGCACGCCGCGTTACGAGGACGGCACGATCGGCCGCCGTCCGTCGGTATTGCGCGTCTATGCGATCGCCGACGTCAACGGCGGCTGGCATGTGATGCCGGGCGGCTTCACGCGCATGGCCGCCGAACGCCAGACGACGGTGTCGATGCAGTACGGCGGCAGCAGCGTCGATACATGGGTCTTGTCGAGTCAGCCGACCTCGACGTTCACGCTGTTGCCTTCGCCGATGCAACCCGCCGACCTCGCGCGCAAGCATCGCACCGTGTCGAGCCGCGCGGCGGAAAACCTGTTCTGGGCCGGACGCTATGGCGAGCGCGTGGAAAACAACGTGCGGCTGTTGCGGCTGATTCTCGGCTCGCTGGAAGGCAACGACGCCGACGCGATGTTTCCGACGCTGGTCGAACTCGCGCTGCACTGTGGGCTGGTGCAGGCCGGCGACATGGCTTTGCCGCATTCGCCGCAAGCGTTCGAACGCGCGCTGGTCGCGAATCTGAGCGAGAGCACCGGGGTGGCGAGCATCGGCCAGAATCTGGCGCGCCAGGCGCGCTCGAATGGCGAAGTGCGGGGGCGGCTGTCGAACGATCACTGGCGCACGATTCTCGCCGCGCGTAATGATTTCCGCGATGCGTTGCAGACGTTGATGCCGGGGACGGGCGGTGGCAATGGCAATTCGAATGGCAGCGCAAATGGCAGCGCAAATGGTGGTAATGGTGCGAATGGCGCCTATGGCCGTAGCGAGCGCAACGAACGTCTCGACCGCTACGACCGCGTCACGTTGATGACCGCGCTCGAACGTCTGTCGGTGCAATTGTCGGCGATCAGCGGCGCGCAAGGTGACCGCATGACGCGCGACGAAGCCTGGCGTTTGCTGTTCGTCGGCCGGCATATCGAGCGTGTCTCGGCAATGACCTCGTTCCTGCGCGTGGTCGCCGATAAAGGTCAGCTTGCCACGCCCGCCGGCTTCGATCTGCTGCTGCAGTTATTCGACAGCACGCTGACGTATCGCTCGCTCTATCCCGGCCGTTTCGAAGTGCCGGCGCTGCTCGACCTGCTGGTCAGCGAGCCGACCAATCCGCGTGGCATCTACGGCGTCTACGCGCGTCTGCGTAAAAAGCTCGACGAGATCGCCGTCGCGGCGGGCAGCGTGCGGCATCGTCCGTTCGCGGAATTGATGCCGCCCGCCGTGTCGTTGCCGTCGCTCGAAGCGCTGTGTACCGTCGACGAAAACGGCGTGCATAGCGACCTCATGGCGGTGTGCGATCAGATCGGCAGCTTTGTCGGCGCCGCCGCCCACGAAATCAGCGCGCGTTACTTCAGTCACGCGAGCACCGTCGCCTCGCAGGTGTGGTCATGAAGAACGCGCCGACCGTGCTGTCCGTTTCGCATCGCACCACGTATCACTATTCCACGTACGTGGAGACCGCCCAGCATCTCGCGACGATCCGGCCGATCGCGTGCTCGTGGCAGCGCGTGGTGTCGCACAGCGAAAAGATCGAACCGGAACCGTCGTATCTGAACAGCCGTCTCGACGCATTCGGCAACGACGTGCTGTATTTCGCGCTCGACGCTCCGCACGAACGCCTGCAACTCGTCAGCGAAACCACGGTGGCGCTGACGCCGCGCTGGACCGACCTCGACCCGGACACCACGCCCGCCTGGGACGAGGTGGCGCAGGCGCTGCGGTTTCGTGTGGGCGGCCAGTTCCGGCCCGAGGTGGAGTTCTGTTTCGCGTCGCCGAATATCGTGCCGCGGCCGTCGCTGCGCGCGTATGCCTTGCCGAGTTTTCCGCCCGGCATGCCGATCGCCGAAGGCGCGATCGACCTGATGCACCGCATTCACGAAGACTTCGAGTACAAGCCCTCGGCGACGATGTTCGATACGCCCGCCGAACGCGCGTTCGAATTGAAGAGCGGCGTGTGTCAGGACTTCGCGCAGGTGATGATCGGCTGTTTGCGTTCGCTGGGTCTGCCGGCGCGTTACGTGAGCGGCTATCTGCGCAACGACCCGCCGCCCGGGCAGCCGCGTTTGATCGGCGCGGATGCGTCGCATGCGTGGGTGTCGGTGAATTGTCCCGGCAGCGGCTGGATCGACCTCGATCCGACCAACGACGTGCTGGCCGATATGGATCACGTGACGCTCGCCATCGGCCGCGATTACAGCGACGTGTCGTTGCTGCGCGGCATGATTCTCGGCGGCGGCGCGCATCGTGTGGAAGTGGGGGTGACAGTGCTTGCGCTGTAGGGCGTTCGCTTCACCGCTTCATCACCATTTCCCGCTTTACCCCTGTATCTAAGCTGTTTTCTGTCAGACGATTCGTCTCTACGTGCCGCGCGTTTCGCCGCGGCACGCTCAATTTCGCCCACTTGGGGAAATCCCTTGCCTCTTATTCCCATTCAATGGGAATCCTATTTTTGAAAACCGAGAACGTTCTGGCATTCTGATTCCGTGATTGATTGCGGGTGGTGTCGACGTGAACGCGGAACAAAATGTGACAGGTGCAGAACGGGTTTTGCTGGTGCTGGCGGCGCTCGCCAGTCACGGCAAAGCCATGTCGGTTAAAGATTTGCTGGCCGTGACCGGCCTTGCGCAAAGCACCTTGTACCGGCAGATCGCGCTGCTCAAGCGCTGGGGTTTCGTCGCCGAAAACGCGGGGCATTACGCGCCCGGCCCGATCAGCCTGCAACTCGCGCTCGGCTTCGATGTGAATTCGCTGCTCGTGGAAGCGAGTCGTAGCGAGATGCAGCAACTGGCGCGCGCGTCGCAGGAAAGCATCGGGCTGGTGGTCGCCGTCAAACACCAGGTAATGTGCCTCGAAATGGTCGACAGTCAGCATTCGCTGCGCTGCTCGTTCGAAAAAGGCCGCGCCGTGCCGCTTAAAGCGGGCGCGTCGGCGAAATCGCTGCTGGCCTTCATGGCCGACAAAGCGCGCAACGAAATACTCGATAGCGCGTTCGACAACGACCCCGCCGGCCGCGCCGCGATCGAAGCCGAACTCGAACAGATTCGCGCCCAGGGCTACTCGGTCAGCGACAGCGAAGTCGACCCCGGCGTGTGGGGCGTGAGCGCCCCGATCTTTCATCGCAGCGGACGCGGCGTCGGTAGCAGCGCGTCGATCACCTTGATGGCGCCGTCCACGCGCGCCACGGGTCGCGAAAGCCAATTCATCGACGGGACGCTACGTACGGCCCGCGCCATTTCCGAGCACATGCAAACCGATTGATCGCCTCACGCTATTCGAGGTTGTAAGTCGATCCGGATTCCGAACGAACTGAAGAACTTGATGGACCACAAGGAGCCTACCCCATGAAACTGCAACGACTGCTGTCCCTCGCCTGTGTCACGGTTGCCGTGACTTTTGCGGGCTTTTCCGGCGCCGCGTCGGCACAAACGGCCGACGTGCTGAACGTCGCTACCGACGCCACCTTCCCGCCGATGGAATTCACCGAAAACGGCGCGCGCACCGGCTTCGACGTCGACGTCATGAACGCACTTGCCAAGGCCATGGGCAAGCGTGTGCAGTGGACCGACATCGACTTTAAAGGGCTGATTCCCGGCCTGATCGCGCATCGCTTCGACGCGGCGATTTCCGGCATCTATATCACCGACGAACGCGCGAAAGTGGTCGACTTCACCGATTCGTACTACGCGGGCGGCCTCGTCGCGCTGGTGAAAAGCGATTCGCCGGTCAAGTCCGTGGCCGATCTGAACGGCAAGAAGGTGTCGGTGCAGGTGGGCACGAAGTCGGTGAACTTCCTGCGCGACAACTACCCGCAGATTAATCGCGTCGAAGTCGAAAAAAATCAGGAAATGTTCGACCTCGTGGGTATTGGCCGCGCCGACGCCGCCGTGACCGGCAAGCCGGCCGCGTACCAGTTCGCGAAGACGCGCGGCGGTTTCCGCGTGCTCGACAAGCAACTGACCACTGAAGCCTACGGCATTGCCGTGCGCAAGGACGAGCCGGAACTGAAGACCGCGTTCAACACCGCGCTCGCGAAGATCAAGGCCGATGGCACCTATGCGGCGATCGTCAAGAAGTGGTTCGGCGCGAGCGCGCAATAAACGGTTGAGTAAATAACATGGCACTCGATTTTTCGCCGGTGATTGCCGGCTGGCCGGACATCATGCATGGCGCGCTGGTGACGGTGGAAGTCACCGCCGCCTCGCTCGCGCTGAGCTGCGTGCTGGGCCTGCTGATCGGTATCGGCCGGCTCACGCCGCAGCGGCGCGTGGTGTACGGTTTTTGCACCGCGTATCTGACGTTCTTCCGTGGCACGCCGTTGCTTGTGCAACTGTTTCTGCTGTTCTTCGGCTTGCCGCAATTCGGCATTCTGCTGCCGGCGTTTGTGTGCGGCATGCTCGGGCTCGGCTTGTATTCGGCGGCGTATGTGTCGGAGATCGTGCGTGGCGCGATTCAGTCGGTGGATCGCGGGCAGATGGAAGCCGCGCGCTCGATCGGCATGTCGTCGGGACAGGCCATGCGCGCGATCATTCTGCCGCAGGCGATCGTGCGGATGATTCCGCCGCTCGGCAACGAGTTCATCGCGCTGATCAAGAATTCGGCGTTGGTGTCGCTGTTGACGATCGACGATCTGATGCATGAAGGCCAGAAGATCATCAGCGTGTCGTACCGCTCGCTCGAGGTGTATATGGCGATCGCGCTGGTTTATCTGGTGTTGACACAGGCGACCAACTACGCGTTGCATCGCGTCGAGCGTCATCTGCGCGCAGGAGGGATGGTGCAATGAATACCGTGAATACCGTGAATACCGTGGCTCAGGATACGGGTCCTATCGTCAGCATTCGTGGGCTGACCAAATCGTTCGGCTCGCATACGGTGCTCAACGGCATCGACTTCGATATCCAGCCGCAGCAGGTCGTCGTGGTGATCGGGCCGAGCGGTTCGGGCAAGAGCACATTCTTGCGCTGCTGCAATGGGCTCGAACAGGCCGAAGGCGGCACGATCGATATTTGCGGGCATCGGCTGGTCGAACAGGGCGAGATGCTCAAGGAGCGCTCGCTGAACGCGCTGCGCACGGAAGTCGGCATGGTGTTTCAGTCGTTTAATCTGTTCCCGCATCTGTCGGTGTTGCACAACATCACCGTGGGTCCGCGCATGTTGCGTGGCGCGAGCAAGGCCGAGGCCGAAGCGGCCGCCCTCGCGTTGCTGGAGAAAGTCGGGCTCGCGCACAAGGCGAACGTGATGCCGGCGAGTCTGTCGGGCGGTCAGAAGCAACGGGTGGCGATTGCGCGTGCGCTGGCCATGCAGCCACGCGTGATGCTGTTCGACGAGCCGACCTCGGCGCTCGATCCGGAACTGGTCGGCGAAGTGCTGCAAGTGATGAAGCTGCTCGCGAGCGAAGGCATGACGATGGTGGTCGTCACGCATGAAATGGGTTTCGCCAAGGAAGTGGCCGACGTGGTGGTGGTGATGGACGGCGGCGTGATCGTCGAAGCGGGACCGCCCGCGGAGATCTTCTCGGCGCCTTCGCAACCGCGCACACGGGCTTTCCTGCAGGCGGTGTTGTCGCGCGCATGAGAGTTCCATTCGACGACAAGGTGTGGGCCGGCCGTTCCGACGACGGCGAGCCCGGCGACACGCGGCGCGTTTTCAACCAGGTGGTGCCGTTCGGCGACGCCCGGCAGGTTGATCGCGAAATTTGCTACGACATGCCGGTGATCGTCGGTTTCGGTTCCGACGAAGGCGTGCGTCGCAATCAGGGCCGCACGGGCGCGGCGCACGCGCCGAAGGAATTGCGGCGCGCGCTGGCGGGTTTGCCGGCGAAGTTGGCGCTGGTGTCGCTTGCCGATGCGGGTGACGTGGTGTGCGACGACGGTGACCTGGAAGGCGCGCAGCTTGAATTGGCCCAGGTGGTGAGGGATGTGCTGGCGAGTGGTGGCCGGCCGCTGGTGTTCGGCGGCGGACATGAAGTGGCGTGGGGCACGTATAGCGGATTGCGCTTGCATCAGGAGCGTGAAGCGGTCGAAGGCGCCACGTCTCATGCGTCGCGCAAGCTGCTGATCGTCAACTTCGACGCGCATTTCGATCTGCGCCAGAAGCGTCCGGCGAATTCGGGCACGCCGTTCGACCAGATTGCCGACGATTGCGCCGAGCGCGGCGTGCCGTTTAACTACGTCTGCTTCGGCATCAGCGATCTGGGCAACACCGCATCGCTGTTCGCGCATGCGGCGCAGCTCGGCGTGCGCTACGTGCTCGATGTCGATATGCAGGACGTGCATCTGCCGCAGCGCTTGCACGATCTTCAAACCCTGCTCGACGCGGCGGACGACGTCTATCTGACCATCGACCTCGATGTGCTGCCGGCGGCCACTGCGCCGGGCGTGTCGGCACCTGCTGCGTTGGGTGTGCCGTTGTCGGTGCTCGAAGCGATGGTGCAGCGCGTACGCGCGTCCGGCAAGCTGCGCGCGGCGGATATCGCGGAGTACAACCCGTCGCTCGATCAGGACAAGCGCACGGCGAGGGTGGCCGCGCGATTGGCGTATCGATTGCTGTAGCCTGGCGTGGTATGCAAAACGGAACGGCTCGCTGGAGTAATCCAGCGAGCCGTTTTCACGTTCCGCTCACCGCACGCTTATTCCACGAATGCGCCGATCGACAGGAACGGATTCACCTTGCCGATGTTGTTCGCCGGATCATTCGTGGTGAAGATCGGGTTGATCCCGTTCATCAGCAGACCGTACACCGGCCCAACCTGAACCATCACGCCGGTGTCTCCCGCGTTGTAGAGCGCGGTGCTGCCGGACATTAACGGCTTGGTCGCGGTCACGTTGACGATACCCGGCTGCGTTTGCGTGAAATCGAGCGAGAAGTTGCTCGACGCCGTCGACGTGAACGGATTCAACAACGCCGCCGACGGACTCTGGAACAAGGTCGCGCCGTAATTCACGCCAGGGTTGAACGACGCGCTGCCGTCGGTGCAGGTGCCCGACGCGGTATAAACCGGCTGTCCGTTGACGTAGATCGGGTTCGGACTTTGACCGATGGTGGTCACGAGGCCGCACGCCGACGCGCTATTCGCGCCGATATAGCCGCCCTTCAGCGCCGTTTGAGCAATCTTCGTGGCGGGCGCCAGCAGCGAGATGCCGAGCTGATCGTCGAGCGCGTTGTTCAGAATCCCGGTCACGGAGTTGTCCGTGTGGGCATAGCCGACGCGAATCATCACCGGCACGAGCTGATTGTTCACCTTGCCGACGATCATGATGCCGTGCGCCAGGCTCGGCGCGAACAGCAGTTGCAGCACGCCTACGCCGGCCGCCGGATAAGCCAGGCCGTTGGCGCGGCTGACGAAAACGTTGTCGGGCGAGCCATCGGCATTGGTACGCAACGTCCATGGCGTGCCCGTCAGGACGCACGAGTTCGGCGATGAATCGGGCGTACAGGTGCCGTCCGCGTTGAGCGTCTCGCTGGCCTGAACGGCCTGCGGCGCCCAGCCGGTCGTCGTCAGGCCGTCCGTGCCTTGGGCCGGATTGCCCTCGGGGCTCATGCGGAAGCCGATTTCGTTATAGACGCCCGCCACCTGGGTGAAGTCGGTGACGGTCTGGCTGAAACCGAGGAACGGATACGAGTCGAAGGTGCGCTGCGGCACCACGCCGATCGGAAAACCGAGCGATGTGACGCCGGAAAACTGGATCGTCGCGCCCGGAATCCCGCCGCCGATAATGCCCTCGCCGACGAACAGCATCGGCGGGTCCTGCGGATTGATGGTGACGCTGTAGGTGCCGTCGGCGGTCGTGCCGTTCTTCAGCACGATCGCGCAGCGGTTCTGTTCGGCGGTCGGCAACGCGAACGAGCCGCTCGGATTGTCGTAGTCGCCGGTGATCGTCAGGCCCGCGCGCGTGACGTTGACCTGGCCGACTGATGTTGGCACGGCGGACTCGATGAAGGTCATCTGATACTTCTTCGTCGCCGAATTGAATTGCATCTTGATGTACTCGCCGCTGCCCGAGCCGCCTGTATAGGTGGTCGAATAGTCGAGGGCAGCGGGGCACAACTGGGCCGCCACGACCGGCGTGCCGGGCGGCTGCCCTTGCGGCCCGCACGACGCGCCCGAACATTGCGGCACGGCGACGGCCCCCGGCGCGTCCGCCTTGCCGGAACCGCCGCAAGCGGCCAGCAGCACGGACAGCGCGAATGCGCCAGTCAGTGCGCCGGTCAGGGTTGCAGCAGATGAGCCTGCCCACAGTTTGAACGCCATTGTTTTGTCTCCTCGTCAATCGTCGTTTCGTTATTAATGCGCGCGATTAATTGAGTCGCGCGGATGCCGCTGGGTTTTTATCCGTGCGTGAACCGAAATGCCATGCTCCGCGATGTCCACGTTGCGCTCGCTAAAATCGCCACGCATGCGCGGCAAGATAGCCGCGCCAAATCGAAAGCATCGAAGCAGAGTTATTCGCAATCCGCGCAGGCCATGCTGAATGACGCGGAAGGCCCGCGAGACGGACGAATCCCGATCATGCAGCGCAGAGCCTCATATGCCAGGTAAAACAGGCTGGCTTCAGTGCGACGCAAACGTATTTAATGCCGGATATCGACGCGGTGCATGCAAACCGCATAGCGGGAAACGCACTGACTGGGTGGAATGGCATTAATGTCTCCGTGGCCTCTTATTAGATTTAATTGGTTGCGGCTGAACATTAAGCCGCTGCTACGGACTTGTATATAGTGGCGTTAATCCAAACCCGTAAGATTCGCCGTCGCGCCGTGCGGTGGGGCCTTGCGGCGGCAATTCAAACAGACGTATGTATGGAGGTTTTGCTTATCGATGCGGTTTGCCGACACCCATCGCCACTGCCCGAAACAAAATTCATCTTGACTCTGTGCGTATGCACACCTACACTCCTCGACATGAACCGCCCTCTCTCTTACGACGAATGCAACTGCTTCGCGCTGCGCCAGGCGGCGCGGCACGTCACGCAAATCTACGAGCGCCATTTGGGCGGCGTAGGGTTGACGGCCGCGCAATTCACGATCCTGGCCAAGCTCGCACGCAAGCCGAATCTGCCCATCGCGGATCTGGCGGATGCCATGGTGATGGAACGCACCACGCTGGTTCGCGCCATGAAACCGTTGCAGCGCGACGGCCTGGTGGTGGCGGAGTCGGCGGAGCACGACGGCCGCACGTTTCTGTTCAGTCTCACGGCACAGGGCGAAACCACGTTCGACCAGGCATCGGTGGCGTGGCGCGCGGCGCAGGACGAGTTTGAAGAGCGCTTCGGGCATGCGCGCGCCAGAGCGCTGCGCACCGAGCTGTTCAGCATCACCGGCTAACGTAACCCAATAGGCCGTATGAACTCGTTCCGGCGGGTTCATTGCGTCCACTAATGTGCATACGCACTCACGATTCAGGAAGCGCAACGATGGAAGGCCTCTTCGACGACGACTGCTTTGCGATCCGCCAGGCCGCGCGTTACGTCTCGCAGCTTTACGACCGGCATCTGGCGAACGTGGGGTTGACCATTACGCAGTTTTCGCTGATGGGTCGGTTAAAACGCGTCGGCCCAATGTCGATGAAGCAACTGGCCGAGGCCATGCGGATGCAACGCACCACGCTGGTTCGCACGATCCAGCCGCTGCGCCGCAACGGCCTGATATCGAGCGACGTGCTCGGCGCTGACGTCCGGGCGTTGTCGATTGCGCTCACGCCCGCCGGCGAAGAACGTCTGCAAGCCGGTCGCGAGCACTGGTACGCGGCGCAAGCCGAGTTCGAACACCGTTTCGGCGAAGAACGGGCCGCCGCATTGCGCGGCGAGTTGTTCGCCATCACGCAGGATCCGCTTTGAAGTTGGACGGGCAGTACCGCAAGGTCGGCGCAACGCACAGCGCCGTTTTTTTTAACTCAAGGAGTGCATACGCACATATCGACATCATGTCCACAACCCCTTCCACTATCGCGCCGCCCAGCGCGGCTCAATCCGCCAAACCGGTGCGGCGTATTCCCTGGATGCTGCTCGCGGTGATCACGGTGCTGGTGGTGCTCGCGTTGGCGGCGTCGTACTGGTTTTTCATCGGCCGCTTTGTCGAGACGACCGACGATGCTTACGTGGGCGGCGATGTCACCGTGATGGCGCCGAAAGTGAACGGCTTCGTCACGGAGGTGCTGGTGCGCGACAATCAGTTCGTGCACGCGGACCAGGTGCTGATCCGGCTCGATGCACGCGATTACGACGCCCGCCTCGCGCAGGCCAGCGCGGAAGTGCAGAGCGCCCAGGCCGCGGTGACCGAGTTGCAGGCGAAGAAATCCCTGCAGCTCGCCACCATCAACGAGCAGGCGGCCGAGGTGCGCGCCTCCGGCGCCGAACTGACGCGTAGCGCGGCCGACCAGACGCGTTATCGCGAACTGGTGAAGGACGACGCCGTGTCGAGCCAGGTGGTCGAGCGCGCGGACGCCGATCTGACCAAGGCGCATGCCGCCGTCGATCGCAGCGGCGCGGCGCTGATCGCGGCGCAGCGCCAGATCGCCGTGCTCGACGCGCAGATCGGCGACGCCGAAGCGCGCATCGCCACGGCGCAAGCGGCACAGCGCGTCGCGGCGCTGAACGTGGAGTACACGACGATTCGCTCGCCGATCGATGGTTATATCGGCAATCGCACCGCGCGGGTGGGTCTGCTGGCGAACACCGGCGGATCGCTGCTGACCGTGGTCCCCGCGAGCGGCCTGTGGATCGACGCCAATTTCAAGGAAGACCAGTTGAAGAAGATGCAGGTCGGCGACAGCGTCGACGTGAATCTCGACGCGTCGAGCCGGCAGATTCACGGCGTGGTGGAAAGTCTCGCGCCCGCCACCGGCGCGACCTTCAGCGTGCTGCCCGCCGAAAACGCCACCGGCAACTTCACGAAGATCGTGCAGCGTGTGCCCGTGCGTGTGCGTCTCGAGGTGCCGAAAGACATGCAAGGCGTGCTGCGCCCCGGCCTCTCGGCCACGGTGAAGGTTCACGTCGACACCGGCAACACCGGCACCACGCCGGCGCGCGGCTGAGAGACCGATCATGACCCAAGTCCTCGCCAACCCAGCCGATCTGCCGACGCGCACCAAAGTCCTCGCGTTCACGCTGATGTGCATCGGCTTTTTCATGGCGACGCTCGATATCCAGATCGTGGCGTCGTCCCTCAAGGATATCGGCGGCGGTTTGTCCGCGAGCCAGGATGAACTCTCCTGGGTGCAGACCTCGTATCTGATCGCCGAGATTCTGGTGATTCCGATGTCCGGCTGGCTCACGCGGGTGTTCTCCACGCGCTGGGTGTTCGCCTTTTCCGCGCTCGGCTTCACGATCACCAGCATGCTGTGCGGCCTCGCCTGGGACATCAACTCGATGATCCTGTTCCGCGGTTTGCAGGGCGCGCTCGGCGCCGCGATGATCCCGACCGTGTTCACCACCGCGTTCGTGCTGTTCCCCGGCAAGCAGCGGTTGATTGCGTCCACCACCATTAGCGCGCTCGCCACGCTCGCGCCGACCGTGGGCCCGGTGATCGGCGGCTGGATCACCTCGCAATGGTCGTGGCACTGGCTGTTCTATCTGAACCTCGTGCCCGGCGTTCTCGTCACGGTGATGGTGCCGAAGTACGTGCACTTCGACAACGTCGATCTGTCGTTGCTGAAGAAGGGCGATTACCTCGGCATTCTGTTGATGTCCGGTTTTCTCGGCTGCCTCGAATACGTGCTGGAAGAAGGCCCGCGCAAGAACTGGTTCGGTGACGACGTGATCGTGTTTTGCGCGTGGATCTCGGCGATCTGCGGCTTCCTGTTCGTCGTGCATGCGTTCACCGCGAAGGAGCCGATTGTCGATCTGCGCGCGTTGGCGGTCCGCAACTTCGGCATCGGCAGTCTGCTGTCGTTCATAACCGGGATCGGGATTTTCTGCGCGGTGTTTCTGACGCCGGTGTTCCTCTCGCGTGTGCGCGGTTTCGACTCGTTGCAGATCGGCGTGGCCTTGCTGTCGGTCGGCTGTTTTCAATTGCTCGCCATGGTCGCGTATTCGATCCTCGCCCGCATTGTCGACATGCGAATCCTGCTGGTCGTGGGGCTCGTGCTGTTCGGCGTCGGCTGTTATCTGTACATGCCGCTGACCAATCAATGGGGCTGGCAGGAACTGCTGATTCCGCAGGCGTTGCGCGGCATCGGCCAGCAGTTCTGTATTCCGCCCATCGTGACGATGGCGCTGGGTTCGTTGCCGATGTCGAGGCTGCGTTCCGCAAGCGGCCTGTTCAACCTGATGCGCAATCTCGGCGGCGCGATCGGCATTGCCGTGAGCAGCACGATGCTCAACGACCGCTTGAACCTGCACTACGAGCGTCTCGACGAACATCTGAACGCCGGTCGCCCGGTGCTCGAATCGCTCCTGCAGCAGCAGACCGCGCATTTCGCGGCGGTTGGCGGCGACGCGTTGAACGCAGCCAACGCGGGGCTCGGCGCCTTGCATGGACTGCTGATGCGCGAAGCGCTGGTGCTCACTTTCTCCGACACGTTTTTCGCGTTGTCGCTGTGTTTCCTGGTCGGTTTGTTGAGCGTGCTGTTCTCGCGCCCGTTCGGCAACACCGCGCCGCCGCCCGACGCTCATTGAGGAATTCAACATGAAACCGATCGTACTCAAAGTTCTCGCGAGCGCCGCGTTGTCGACGCTCGCGGCCTGCGCGGTTCCACCGGCAGAACACGCGGATCTGCCACAGACGGTCAGGACCGTGGCGCCGGCCGCATGGAACGTCGACGCGCCGCAGGACAGCGTCAGCGCCGACACGTGGTGGGCGCAATTCGGCGACCCGGTGATGCATCAACTGGTCGAGTCGGTGTTGACCGGCAATCTCGACGTGCAGGCCGCGGTGGAACGCGTCAAGCAGGCACAGGATCTGGCGACGCAGGATCGCGCGGCGCTGCTGCCCGAGTTGAACGCGAACGCCGGTGCATCCGACTCACGCCAGAACACGCCGCCGCCGCTCGGCTACGTGCGCCAGGCCGGTTTCGGCCTGGCGGCAAGCTGGACGCCGGACGTGTTCGGCGGCGAACGGCTGGCGGTGCTGGCGGCGCAGGCGCAGGTGTCGGGCCGCGAGGCGTCGTTGAATCAGGTGCGGCTCGCGCTCGCGGCCAACACGGCGGCCGCGTATATCGATCTGCGCTGGGCGCAATCGCAATTGCAGATTCTCAGCGACAACGAACAGATTCGTGCGCGTGCGCTGAAGCTCACGCAGGAGCGCTTGCATTTCGGACTCTCGACGCAGCTCGACGTCGCGCGTGCGCAGAATCAACTGCAGGATCTGCAGGCGCAGATTCCGCGCATTCAGTCGGCGGTGCAGCATCAATTGAGTCTGATCGCGGTGTATTCGGGGCGCACGCCGGAGAGTGTGGACGGTTTGCTGCTCGCCAATGCTCGTGAGATTCCGTTGCCCGCGCAAAGCGTGCCGCAGATGTTGCCGTCGCAAGCATTGCTGAAGCGGCCCGATGTCCGCACCGCGTATGCGACGGTCGAACAGCGCGCGGCGGAAGTGGGCGTGTCGAGAGCGCAGCGCTATCCGCAGTTCAGACTGAATCTCGCCGACGGCTTGCTGGCCTCGTCGTATCTCGGCCTGCCGACGCTGACCGACAACCTGTTCAGCGCGGCGTTGAACGCCACCAGTCCGATCTTCAACGCGGGCCGCATTACCGCGAATATCGACGCGAGCGAGAGCCGCATGCGCGAATCGCAACTCGCTTTGCAGCAGACCATGCTGCAGGCGCTGAAGGAAATCGAGGACAACCGCAGCGATCTGGTGAACGGCTCGGTGCAGGTGCAACGACTTGGCGGCGCGCTCGATGCGTCGGGCCACGCGTTGAAGCTGTCGACGGAGTTGTACAAGAACGGCGCGTCGAGTTTCCTCGACGTGCTGGACGCGCAGGAAGCGTATCTGCGCGACGACGAATCGTTGAATCAGGCCAAACGCGAGCATGCGCTCGCGGCGGTCGCGTTGTACCGGTCGCTGGGTGGCGGCTGGGATTTGCCGGGCACCGTGACGGCGGTATCGGCGAATAACTGACACACGGCCACGGCCTGTGAATCATTGGCGAACCTGACCCAACTGGAGAGAAGCAATGACAAACCCGCGAGAAGTCGTGATCTGCAATCCGGTAAGAACACCGATCGGCGCTTTCGGCGGATCGCTGAAGGATGTGCCCGCAACCGAACTCGGCGCGCTGGCCGTGCGCGAGACGCTACGCCGCAGCGGTCTCGACGCGGCGGCGTTGGCGTCGGTCGTGATGGGCAATGTGATTCAGGCGGGCAACAGGATGAACCCGGCGCGCCAGGCGTCGATTGGCGGCGGCGTGCCGGTGGCCGTGCCTGCGCTGACGGTGAATCGCGTGTGCGGATCGGGCGCGCAGGCGATCGTGTCGGCGGCGCAGGAAATCTGGCTCGGTTTCGGCGATGCCGCCGTGGCGGGGGGCATGGAAAACATGGACCGCGCGCCCTATCTGCTCGACAGCGGCCGTTGGGGCAGCCGCATGGGCAACGCGCAGGTTCACGACAGCCTGTTGCGCGACGGCCTGAACGACGCGTTTTCCGGCGAGCATTCTGGCTGGCATACCGAAGACCTCGTCGCGCAGTTCGACATGACGCGTGAAAGCCAGGACCGTTGGGCCGCACGCTCGCAACAGCGATTCGCCGAGGCGCAGGAGAACGGCGACTTCGACGCCGAACTGATCGCCGTACAAGTGCCGGGTCGCAAAGGCCCGCAACCCTTCACACGCGACGAACAACCGCGCCCCGACAGCACGCTGGAGACGCTGGCTAAACTGCGGCCCGCCTTCCGCCCCGACGGCACGATCACCGCGGGCAACGCGCCGGGTCTGAACAGCGGCGCGGCTGCGATGCTGGTGGCCGAGCGCGGTTTCGCCGAAGCGCGCGGGATCGCACCGGCCGCGCGTCTGGTGGCGTTCGGCGTGGCGGCGGTCGAGCCGGGCCTGTTCGGGCTCGGTCCCGTGCCTGCGGTACAGATGGCCCTCGCGCGCGCCGGTTGGCAACTGCATGAGGTCGAGCGCTTTGAGATCAACGAAGCATTCGCGGCCGTGCCGATCGCGGTCGCGCGCCGTCTCGGCATCGCGGATGAGCTGATCAACGTGCAGGGCGGCGCGATCGCGCACGGTCATCCGATCGGCGCGACCGGCGCGGTGCTGACCACCCGACTGATCCATTCGATGCGACGCGATGGTCTGAAGCGCGGAATCGTGACGCTGTGTATCGGCGGCGGGCAGGGCATCGCGTTGGCGCTGGAAATGCTCTGAGCGGTGGGTTAGTAAAAGCTGTAGCACCTGAATATCGCTGAAGCGCGTGAACGTCGATCGCACGCTCACGCGCCGCAGCAAACCCATGCACCCCCAACAAAAAAATGCGCCACGCATGCACTCCACGCTCAAACCCTCAGCACACGAACGCCACCCCTAACCGAATCTTTTTCCTCCAGCGTCAGTTTCGTTTAGCATCTGTGCCACTTTCACAAGAACGTCACGAGACATGGCCCTGATCGTCCGAAACCTCCTCGGTATTGCCGTCCTGTTGTTGATCGCCTATATCTTCTCTGCCAACCGGCGCGCCATTCGCTTACGTACCGTGGTCGCCGCATTGCTCACGCAAATCGGTATCGGCGCTTTCATTCTGTTCGTGCCGTTCGGCAAATCGATCCTCGACGCGGCCGCAACCGGTGTCAACCACGTGCTGGCCTACGGTAACGCGGGCATCGAGTTTCTGTTCGGCGGCCTCGTACAGCCCAGGATGTTTCAGGTGTTCGGCGACGGCGGCTTCGTGTTCGCCGTGCGCGTGCTGCCGGCCATTATCTTCGTCACCGCGTTGATCTCCGTGCTGTATTACCTCGGCGTGATGCGCTGGATCGTGATCGTGCTGGGCACGGTGTTCCAGAAACTGCTGGGCGTGTCGAAACTCGAATCGTTTTCTGCCGTCACCACGATCTTTCTCGGCCAAAGCGAAATGCCCGCTGTCGTCAAACCGTTCGCGCGCGACATGACCGGTGCCGAACTGTTCGCGGTGATGTCGAGCGGCATGGCGGCCGTGGCGGGCTCGGTGCTGGCGGGATATGCGGGGCTCGGCGTGCGGGTCGATTATCTGCTGGCCGCATCGTTCATGGCGGTGCCCGGCGGCCTGCTGTTCGCGAAGATCATTTGCCCGAGCACCGAGCCGAGCCGCGTGCAATTGCAGCATCTCAACTTCGACGAAAAGCGGCCCACCAATGTGATCGAAGCCGTGAGTTCGGGCGCCACCGTGGGCCTGAAAATCGCGGTGATGGTCGGCGCCATGCTGATCGCGTTCGTCAGTCTGATCGCGTTGCTAAACGGTATCGTGGGTGGTATAGGCGGCTGGTTCGGCCATCCGGACCTGTCCATGCAATCGGTGCTCGGCATGGTGTTCGCGCCGCTTGCGTACCTGATCGGCGTGCCGTGGAGCGAGGCGACGATCGCCGGCAACTTCCTCGGCCAGAAGGTGATTCTCAACGAGTTCGTCGCTTACGCGTCGCTGTCGCCGTATCTGAAAGACGCCGCCAGCGTGAGCGCGGCTGGCCTGCAGGCGCTCGATCCGCGTACCATTGCAATCCTGTCGTTTGCGTTGTGCGGCTTCGCGAACTTTTCGTCGATCGCGGTGCTGACGGGCGGCTTTAGCGCCGTCGCGCCGGAACGCCGCGCCGAAGTCGCGCGCTACGGCTTGCGTGTCGTGCTGGCCGGGACGCTCTCGAACCTGATGAGCGCCACCATTGCAGGCATGTTCATTACGCTGCATTGAATCGAGGATCGCTGTATGAAGATGGAACAACTGCTGGAACGCGCGGGCGTCGCGCGAGAAAAGGCCTATGCGCCGTATTCGAAATTCAAGGTCGGCGCGGCGCTGCTGACCAAAGACGGCCAGGTATTCGACGGCTGCAATGTCGAGAACGCGTCGTACGGTTTGTGCAATTGCGCGGAACGCACGGCGTTTTTCAGCGCGATTGCCGCGGGTTATCAGCGCGACCAGTTCGCCGCGCTTGCCGTGATCGGCGACACCGAAGGCCCGATCGCGCCGTGCGGCGCATGCCGCCAGGTGATCATCGAACTCGGTGGGCCGGAGTTGCCGATCCGTCTCGGCAATCTGCATGGCGCGACCCGCGACACCACCGCGCGCGAACAACTGCCGGACGCGTTTTACCTATGAGCCAGCACAAGATCATTTACGACACCGACCCCGGTGTGGACGACGCGATGGCGCTGGTGTTTCAGGCGCGGCATCCGGCGATCGAACTGCTCGGTCTGACGAGCGTGTTCGGCAACGCGACGATTCAGACGACCACGCGCAACGCGCGTTTCCTTGCCGGTCGTTTCGCGCCTGGCGTGCCGGTCGCGCAGGGCGCGGCCGCACCGCTCAAACGCATCGCGCCGGACCCGCTGGCATGGATTCACGGCGACAACGGCCTCGGCAATATCGCGCTCGACATGAGCGGCGCCGCCACGCTCGACGAGCGTCCCGCACATCGGTTCATCATCGACGCGGTGCGTGCGCATCCCGGTGAGGTCACGCTGGTCGCGGTGGGTCCGCTCACGAATCTCGCGCTGGCGCTCGCCGACGATCCGCAATTCGCCACGCTCGTCAAACAGGTGGTGATCATGGGCGGCGCGTTCGGCACGGACGGCGTGCTCGGCAACGTCACGCCCGCGGCGGAAGCCAACATTCTGGGCGATCCGGATGCGGCCGACAGGGTGTTCGGCGCGCAGTGGCCAGTGGCGATCGTCGGTCTCGACGTTACGCAGCGCACCATCATGAGCCACGACTATCTGGCGTCGCTGCGCGAGCGCGGCGGCGCGGCGGGACAATTCGTGTGGGACGTGTCGCGGCACTACGAGGCGTTTCACGAAGAGAGCGCGCAACTCAAGGGCATTTACGTGCATGACTCGTCGGCGGTGGCTTATGTGCTGGCGCCGCATCTCTATTCGACGCGCCGCGGTCCGGTGCGCGTGTTGACCGAAGGTATCGCGGTCGGTCAGACGATCCAGAAGCCCGCGACGATGCCGGTGCCCGCGCCGGCCTGGGATAGCCGCCCGGCGTGCGAGGTGTGCGTCGACGTGGACGTCGACGGCATGCTGGCGCTCTACGAGAAGACGATTCTCGGCACGCTCTGAGCGTGACGTTGCGATTGGCCGGACCCACCGATTGATCTGACCAGAACAATCGGTGCTTCGCAGCACGCCGCCCCGGCAATCGTGGCGGATGCCGACGGTCAATCTTTGCTACATTCTCCCCACGCACTGCGTCAGCGGCTCTTAGGTGTCTCAGGTCTATCACCCAAAAGCCCAACGCCGCGCGACCGAAATCTATCAAGAGGCCAAAGATGCGAATTCTAGTAGTAGGGGCGGGCGCGGTGGGCGGTTACTTCGGCGGGCGTCTCGCCGCGGCGGGCCAGGACGTGACGTTCCTCGTTCGTGCGGGCCGCGCGGAAAAGCTTCAACGCGACGGGCTCGTGATCCGCAGCGCGCGCGGCGATCTCACGCTGCCGGACGTCAACACGATTCTCGCCGGTGTGAGCGCCGAGCCGTTCGATCTGGTGCTGCTCAGTTGCAAGGCCTACAGCCTCGACGACGCGATCGACTCGTTCGCACCGTTCGTCGGCGAATCGACGCTGATTCTGCCGATGCTCAACGGCATGCGCCATATCGACGTGCTGACCGAGAAGTTCGGCGCGCAGCGCGTATTGGGCGGCCAATGCGTGATCGCCGCGACGTTGAACGCCGAGCAGCACATCGTGCATCTGAACGAAATGCACGCCATCACATTCGGCGAACTGGCGGGCGGCAAGTCGGAGCGCGTCCAGGCAATCGCGGACGCCATGGCCGGCGCGAATTTCGACCTCACGGTCAGCGACAATATTCTGCTGCGCATGTGGGAGAAATGGGTGTTCCTAGCCACATTGGCGGCCAGTACGTGCTTGATGCGGGGTTCCGTCGGCGATATTCTGGCTGCGCCGGACGGCAAACGCGTGATCGAGAATCTGCTCGGCGAGTGCCGGGCGGTGGCCGAGAGCAAAGGCTTCACGATGGGCCCGGACTTCGACGCCCGCGCTACGCAGACGCTGTTCACGCCGTCGCCGCTCACCGCGTCGATGCTGCGCGACGTGGAAAACCACTCGCATACCGAGGCGGATCATATTCTCGGCGACCTGATTTCGCGCGGCGGCGATGCGCAGAAGGGCGAACATGGCCTGTCGTTGCTGCGAATCGCCTATAGTCATCTGAAGACGTATGAAGCGAGGCAGGCCCGCACGTCCTGACGGATCGCACCAGCTGGCAGGAACCGGGGGCAGGCAAGGCACGCTGTAACAGCCAACGAACAGCCAACCAATAGCCAACGATCGGAGGTGAAGCATGCCGAGTCCAACCGGATCGGTGGCCGCGCTCAGTAGCGCGTCGGCCACGATCTTTTCGATCGGCATTGTCTTTCTCGGCTACTGGGGCATGTACGAGCCCACCAAGTGGCGCGTTGGCGACGTGATGGTCGTCGTGATCGCGCTGATCGGTTTCGGCTGCCTCGGGCTCGTGCCGTGGCTGGCAACGAACCCGGCCCAATCGGAAACCAGCGACACCCACATGCGGATCGCCCGGCATCTGTTTCTTGCCGGCGTCGGCTCGATCTGGCTGGCCGTGGCGGTGTCGCTGATTTTCTGACTGGGCGTTGCCGAGCGTTGTAATCAGCGTCTAACCAGCGCCTAACTTAGCGCTCGATCTGCCGGTTCCAGCGCGTATCCCACTGCGCGCGGTGCGCATTGATCGTGTCCCAATCCACCACCGTCACCTTGCGCACCAGATCGTCGATACTGCCCAGGCTTTGCTGCATCGGCGGCGTCATCTTCGCGAGGCGGTTGGTCGGAATCTGCTTGCCCGCTTCGGCGGCCCTGGTCTGCGCGGGCGCGGACAGCAGGAATTGCGCGAGCTTCTGCGCGAGTTGCGGATCGGGGTTGTTGTTGACCACGCACAGATCGACCAGCAGCAACACCGGCCCTTCCTTCGGGTTCACATAAGCGACCGGAATCCCCTTGTCCTGCAGATCGCTCACGCCGGTCGGCGTCAGCGGGAACAAACCTGCCTCGCCGGTCTGGACCATTTCGGAAATCTTCGCGGAGTTTGGCACGTACTCGACCACGTTCGGCCCGACCGTGCTCGCCCATTTCGTGAAGCCCGGTTCGACGTTCTGCTCGCTGCCGCCCATCAGACGGTTGATCGCGAGAAAGCCGTGCAGGCCGAAGGTGCTGCTCGAGGCCGACTGGAAAACCACCTTGCCCTTGTATTTCGGATCGGCGAAGTCCATCCACGAAGTCGGCGGCGCCCAGCCTTTTTCAGCGAACAGCTTCTTGTTGTACGCAATGCCGGTCATGCCGAGTTGCACGCCCGCGCCCATGTCGTCCTTCATGCGCGCGAACGGGTAGAGCTCTTTCAGGACCGGCGCGTCGTCGAGCTTCTTGCAGACCCCCATGCTGACCGCACGCGCCATCACGCCGTCGTCGAGAAACACCACGTGGATCTGCGGATTCGCCTTATTGGCGAGCAGCTTGGCGAGAATATCCGACGACGTGCCCGGCACCACCACCACCTTCACATTGTTGGCTTTCTCGAAGTCGGGCAGCACCTGGCTCGTATAAGCCTTTTCCATCGGCCCGCCGTTCATGCCGATATAGATGGTTTTGGTCTCGGACCACGCCGGCGCGGCCGCGCTGAACGCACACAGGGCGGCGAGCGCCGCGATCGTCTTGAACAGTTTCATGGTGGGGCTCCTGAGTTTCACTAAACGGGACTTAAGCAGCAGAAGAAGTGGCGGAAGGCGTGGTCGCGACACTGGCGGCCGAGTCGGCGGATACCGCGCCAACGGCGGCAAAGCGGCCAATCGAAAAGGCGTGCAAGGGCGTGGCGGTATCGCCGTCGATCACGAGATCGGCCAGCACGTCACCCACGCCGGGCGCGAGCAGAAAACCGCCGCCCGAGAAACCGAACGCATGCAACAGACGCGGCACCGTACGGCTCGCGCCGATGATCGGATTGTTGTCCACGGTCTCGCCTTCCACGCCGCTCCATGTGCGGATCAGCAGCGCCTCGCGCAACGCGGGCAGCAGCGCGCAGGCGTCGCGCATCACGGCGCGCGTGGTGTCGGTGGATGGGTGGCCGTATTCGCCGTCGCCATGTCCGCGTCCGCCGCCGATCACGCAGTTGCCGCGCGCCACTTGCCGCGCGTAGATGCCGCCGCCGTACACGCCGAGGTTGTGCGTGATGAAGGGCGGCAAGGGTTCGGTGACCCACATGTTCGGGTAGATCGGTTTCATCGGTACGCGCTCGCCGAAGTAACCCGCCACCGTGTTCGCCCACGCGCCGGCGGAGTTGATCAGCCAGTCGGCGCTGATGCATGCGTCGCCTGCGCGCAATTGAAAGCGCTTGCCGTCGTGATGAATCTCGCTGAGTTCGGTTTGCTCGCGCACGTCCGCACCGGCCGCGCGCGCGGCGCGAGCGAATGCGGGTGAAACGAGACGCGGATTCGCGTGCCCATCGGACGCGCACAGCGAACCGCCGATGGCCGCCGGCCCGAGCCACGGATAGCGCTCGCGGAACGCGGCGCCGCTGATCAACTGCGCGTGCAGTCCGTGATCGCGCGCCATGTCGGCCCATGCTTGCAGCGCCGCGAGATCGGTGTCGCTGCGCGCCAGCCGCAAGTGTCCCGACATCGTGAATTCACCGTCGATGCCGATCAACTCCGGCAAGCGGTCCCAGATGCGCCGCGCGCGCATGGCGAGCGGCATCTGTTCAGCCGGGCGCCCTTGGCAACGCACGCCGCCGTAATTCACGCCGCTCGCCTGCGCGCCGCAATAGCGTCGCTCGAACAGGCCGACGCGCAAGCCGCGTCGCGCCAGCGCCAATGCCGCGGATGAACCGACCAGCCCGCCGCCGGCAATCGCGACGTCGTAGTGTTGCGTGTCACTCATCGCGTGCCTCCTCGGGGATCCCGGCGAGTTCGTCGTCGGCCACCATCTCCGGTGAAAGGGGAATCGGTTTGATCGGCGCCTGACCGCGCAAGCGGCCCACTTCGGCGAGCGGTTTGCCGGTTTCCTCGGCCAGCAGCGTCAGCGCGGCTTCGCCGCACATGCGGCCCTGACAACGTCCCATGCCGACGCGCGTGAGCGCTTTCAGACGGTTGATCTCGCTCGCCTCGCCGGCGCGAATGCAGCGCCGCAAGGTACCCGCGTCGATTTCCTCGCAGCGGCACACGGTCATGTCGTCGGGCCATTGCGCGGCGCAATGCGCGGGGGGCGCGAAAGCCGTTTCGATGCCCTGGCGAAACACAGCGATACGTTTGAGACCGCGTTCGAGCGACGCTGCGTCGCGCAGGCCCGCGCCTCGTGGATGCGCCATGCCGAGATCGTCGAGCAAGGCCAGCGCGACGCGGCGGCCGGCGAGTTCGGCGGCGACGGCGCCGGCAATGCCCGCGCCGTCGCCGGCGAGATAGAGACCTTGCACCGAGCTGCGGCCGGCGGCGTCGAGTTCGGGCAGCCAGCAACGGTTGGTGGCGTCGAAGCGGAAGCGACAGCCAGCCAGATCGGCGAGTTGCGTTTCGGGCTTCAACCCGAAGCCGATACCGACCGCGTCGCAAGCGAGGGTTTCGGTCGGCGCGCCGCTATCCGGGGAAGCGCGAAATTCGATGGCGCGCACACCTTGTCCGCCGTGAATGCCGACCAGCGTCACCTTGCGTTCGATCCGCACGCCACGCGTTTTCAACCAGCCGACGTAGTAAAGCCCTTTAGCGAGTGTCGACGGTTGACGCGCGAGTTTCGGCGCGGCCACGATCTGCCGCGACAGTGGACTGGTGTCCAGCACGGCGAGCACTTGGGCACCCGCTTTCACGTATTGATACGCGACCAGGTACAACAACGGCCCCGTTCCCGCCAGCACGACGCGTTGTCCGATCGCGCAGCCTTGCGATTTCAGCGCGACCTGCGCCGCGCCGAGCGTATAGACGCCGGGCAAGGTCCAGCCCGGCACCGGCAACACGCGATCGGTCGCGCCGCTCGCAATGATCAGATGCGAGAACGGCACGCGCAGCTCGCGCCCCGCGCGCAGCGTATCGAGCCGGCCCGGTTCGCAGGCCCAGACCAGCGTGTCGGGTCGATAGTCGAGTTGCGGCAGCAGCGCGGCCATCGTCGTATGCAAGGCGTCGGCCTTGTGCGCTTCAAAACCGTAGAGTGTTTTCTTCGAGCGTTGAAAGCCGCCGTTCGCGGGCGGCTGCCGATAAATCTGGCCACCCCAGCGCGCGTTTTCATCGAGTACGACCGGGCGCAGGCCGGCTGCGACCAGCGTTTCGGCGGCGCGCACGCCGGCCGGTCCGGCGCCGACGATCACGATGCGAGGTTCGTCGGTCATGCGCCGTCTCCTTGGGTGCGCGCCGAAGTCGCCGCGTTGTCGGCTGCAACGCCGAAGCGCGACACCACGCGCATGCCCTCGGTCACCAGCGTCGAACAGGCGCGCAGGCGCTTGCCGTCTTCGCTGCGCATCCAGCAGTCCTGGCATGCGCCGATCAAACAGAAGCCGGCGCGCGGCGCGCCGCTGAATTCGCTGTCGCGCACGCGCCGTTGCTGCATCAACACGGCCGTCAGCAGCGTATCGCCTTGGAGCGCGCCGACTTCACGGCCATCTAAAAAGAACCGCAGCGGTTCGCGCTGCATTTCGGCGACGCGAACGAATTGCGGCTCGGCGCGACCGCCGGCGGTGTCGTCGGCATGGGCGGTCGCCAGGTTGGACGATGGATTGGACGGCATGGGAACGTAAGCGGAAGAGGATATCAATGCTGGCCGATCAGAACGCGGTTCAGCCCATACACGCGATCGAGCAGCAGCATCGCGCCGGCCGTGATGAAGATCACCAGCGCCGAGACGGAGGCCATCATCGGATCGATCGATTCGGTCGCGTACATGTACATGCGTACCGGCAGCGTGACGGTTTGCGGCGACGTGACGAAGATCGACATGGTCAATTCGTCGAAGCTGTTGATGAAGGCCAGCAGCCAGCCGCCGGTAATCCCCGGCAGAATCATCGGGAAGGTGACGCGGCGAAACGTGGTCCACGCATCCGCGCCGAGCGAATGCGCCGCATGTTCGACACTGCGATCCAGGCCGCTGACCGAGGCCAGCACCAGCCGCATCACGAACGGCGTGATGATGATCATGTGCGCGAGCACGAGCCACGCGAACGAACCGGTCGCGCCGATCAGCGCGAAGAAACGCAGCAACGCGATGCCGAGCACGAGGCCCGGAATCACCAGCGGCGACAGCAACAGTCCGTTGAGAAAGCCGCGCCCCGGGAAACGCGCGCGGCCGATCGCCAATGCGGCGGGCAGCGCGACGATTAGCGACAGCGTGGCCGACGCAAATGCCAGCTTCAGGCTGTTGAAGAACGCGGCAATGAAATCGGGGTAGTCGAGGATCGCGCGGAACCAGCGCAGCGAGACGCCATGCGTGGGCAGCGTGAGTGTCTCGTCGGGCGTGAACGCGACCAGCACGACGATTACGAGCGGCGCGAGGACGAACGCAATCACGAGCGTGTGGAAAATCAGTGCAATGGGGCCGTTCTTTCTCATGATGATGTCACTCAAAGGGCCAATGAATTAACCGAGGCTTCTGGCGTACTTACGCTCCAGAACCCGGTAGTAAGTGAGCATCACGATCAGATTCGCGACCAGCAGCAGGAGCGCGATGGTCGCGCCGAGCGGCCAGTTCAGCGAGCCGAGGAATTCGTCGTAGACGGCGGTGGCGGCGACTTTCAGGCGTCGTCCGCCGAGCAGGCCCGGAATCGCGAAGGCGCTCGCCGACAGGCCGAACACCATCAGGCTGCCGGACAGAATGCCCGGCGTGAGTTGCGGCAACACGATCCGGCGCAGCGTGGTGGCGGGCGACGCCATCAGCGACAGTGCGGCGTTTTCCGTCTGCGGGTCGAGTTTCTGCAGCGCGGTCCACACGGGAATCACCATGAACGGCAGCATTACGTGCACTAATGCAATCACGATCGCGAAGGTCGTGTATTCGAGCTTGTACGGCCCGAGACCGATCAGACCCAACGCCTGATTCACGAGGCCGTTGCTGTTGAGCAGCATGCTCCAGCCGAACGCGCGCACCACCACGGAGACCAGTAGCGGCGCGAGAATCACCAGCAGGAACAGCGAGCGGTACGGGTCGCGCATGCGTGACAGCACGTAGGCTTCCGGCGTGCCGATCACGATGCACAGCAGCGTGACCAGAAACGCAATCCCGAAGGTGCGCAGAAAGATCGTGTGGAAATACGAGGAGCCCAGCACTTCCGCGTAATTGCCGAACTGGAACGCGGCGAGCGGCCCGCTGGCCGGGTCGAAGCGATAGAAGGTCAGCACCAGCGTCATCACGAGCGGCACCAGCACCAACGTCGCGAACAGCAGAAAAGCCGGCGCGCACATCAGCCACAGCGGCAGGAACGCATGCCACGGCGCGCGCCGCGCGTCGCGGGTTTGCGTGTTGTTCTTGTCGGTCGCGGGGAGCGTGCTAGCCATGTCGTGCGTCCCGTTGAATGAAGCGGATCGCTTCGCTGTTCCAGTCCACGCCGACCGCCGCGCCTTCGGGCAGCGGCTCGGTGCCTTCGTTCTGGCAGCACACCAGCACTTCGCCGAGCCGGCTGTCGAGGCGATACAGCCACTGGCTGCCGAGGAAGAAGCGGCTCGTCACGGTGGCCGGCACGCGCCCGGCGTCCGGGGCGCACAGACGCAGCTTTTCCGGCCGAATACATAAGGTCACCGCGTCACCCACGCCGACCGAGCGTTCGCGCGGCGTCCATTGCGCGGTGCGGCCGGTTGCTTCGATATCGTGGCCGAGATCGATACGGATCGCCTCGCCGTCGCAGGCCACCACGGTGCCCGCCAGCATGTTGGCCTTGCCGATGAACTGTGAGACGAAGCGGTTTTCCGGGCGCTCGTACGCTTCGTACGGCGTGTCGATCTGCGTGATGCGGCCGGCTTCCATCACCACCACGCGATCGCTGATCGACAGTGCTTCCGACTGGTCGTGCGTGACCATGATGGTGGTCGTGCCGATCTTGCGTTGAATGCTGCGCAGCTCGAACTGCATGTCTTCACGCAGCTTGGCGTCGAGATTCGACATCGGTTCGTCGAGCAGCAGCACCGGCGGCGCGATCACGATCGCGCGGGCAATCGCCACGCGTTGCCGCTGACCGCCGGACAGTTCGCGCGGAAAGCGGTGCGCGAGGCTGTCGAGCCGCACCAGCGCCAGCGCTTCGCGCACGCGCTCCTTGCGCTCTGTCTTGTCGACGTTGCGCATTTCCAGCCCGAAGCCGACGTTCTCCGCGACGCTCATGTGCGGAAACAGCGCGTAGCTCTGGAACACGATGCCGAGGCCGCGGTTGTTCGGCTTCATGTGCGTGATGTCGCGGCCGTCGAGCGTGATACGCCCGCGCGTGGTCTCGACGAAACCCGCGATCATCTGCAAGGTGGTGGTCTTGCCGCAGCCGGACGGCCCAAGCAACGAAACGAACTCGCCTTTTTCCACCGACAGGTTCACGTCGGCAACAGCGTGCAGGTCGCCGAACGATTTCGTTACGTCCGTGAGTGTGAGGAACGACATGATTCTCGCCTATGGATGAGTCGACACCGGATCGAGCGGAGCTTGCCTCGATGAAACCGACTCTAGCTAGCCAAATTACGAGACGTCAATTTCAAATTCCGATCAACGGTATAAGATTTGAAAAAATTCCGTTAGACGGAATTTGTTTGCGTAATACCTATGATTCGTTCCGCTGCGTGACGTACGGAAAAGCCCTATGAATCAGCATTCGTCATGCTACAAAGCGGAATCCGCCCGCTATTCCGCTCCCGGATAAAACGCTTTATAGTGTTCCGGTCAATGAAATAAATGAGAGCAACCCAGATGAAAGCTGCCGCCCAACGAGATACCGAGAGCACCCCGGCGGAAACCGGCGGCGCACCGGGCCCCGGCATGCTGGAACGCGCGTTTGCGGTGATTCGCGCGTTGTCCGAGGCGCAACCCGACGGCGGCCGCGTCACGCGGCTGGCGAAAGCCGTGGGGCTGACGCAGGGCACCGTACACCGCATCCTGCATGCGCTGATCGCCGAGGGCATCGTCGAGCAGGACGACAACTCCAAGCTGTATCGCCTGAGCGTCGACTTCTTCGCACTGGCCGCGCAAGCGGGCAACCCGAGCGGCATGCGCACGCTGTGTCGCCCGGCGTTGCTGCGGCTGTGCGCGAGTCTTGGCGACACGATTTTTCTGCTGGTCAAAAGCAGTTTCGACGCCGTGTGTCTCGACATCTGCGAAGGGCCGTTTCCGATCCGTTCGTTCACCGGCGATATCGGCGGGCGCGTCGCATTAGGGGTCGGTCAGGGGAGTCTGGCGATTCTCGCGTTTCTGCCCGAGGCGGAGCGTGAAGAGATCATCCGCTTCAACGTACCGCGCATTCGCGGCTACGGCGTGCTCGACGAAGTGTATTTGCGCACCGAGATCGAACGCGTGCGGCGCCTGGGCTACGCGGCGAACAATACCGGTGTGCTCGACGGCATGGCGGGCGTGGCGGTGCCGGTTCTGGACCGCACCGGCCTGGCGGTGGCGGCGTTGAGCGTGGGCACGCTGGCTTCGCGTCTGGGCGACGATCGTCTGCCGATGGTGGTCGAACTGCTGCGGCGTCAGGCCGATGCGATCGGCCCGCAAACCAATCCGTTCGACGTGGCGTTGCGCCGGCCCATGCACGGTTTGTCGCGGGCCATGACCACTGAGCGGATCACTGGGGAAGTTTGAGCAAACCAGGCGTCACGTCGCCACGTCGTCGCATCGCGAACGGTGACGCCCTTTCAACCATCGAACATCGAGCCGCAACGCGCGGCTTAGAACACCTTCACCGGCACATTCACCACCAGGCGGTATTCCATGTTGTTGCCGTCCGAGTAGTGCGACTGGGCGTTGTGCCACATCGCGATAAACGTGATCTTCGTATCCTTGAAGCGTCCGCTTTGCAGCGTATAGCTAGGAATGAAGCCGAACTCGTGATGATGGCCATGCACCGGCTCGCCATTCTTCCAGTACAGATTGTGCAGCGACGCCGAAGGCGAGGCGTTGTCCGCCGCGCCCGCCGAGGCATCCGCGTTCCAGCCGTATTCCCCCCAGACCATCGCCTTCAAGCCCGGCAGGCCCGCGTACTTGCCGTCGAACGTGTAGCGCAGTTGCAGCGATTGCTCGTGCGGCGCGTTGTAGTCCACGTCCATTGAGTTGGTCAGGTAGATACCGTTGGTTTCGTTGACGTAATCGAAGAACTGATCGCCGAGCACCTGCTGGTAGCCGAGCAGCAACGCATGCGGGCCGTGCTGCGCGGAGACCGACACGCTGTACGCATTGCTGTTGATGTGCCCTTGCTTCGACGCGCCGGTGTCGTGGGTCGAATAGATGTTGGCGAGGCCGCTCCACTTGATCGTGGTCGGATCGCCGAACGACTGCGCCACCGAACCGTAGTACTGACGCCAGACATCGTCGGCCTGATCGACATACAGCGCCATCTCGCCGTTTTTCGCGTAGTGCCACGTGCCGCCCACGTACGTCAGCCGATCGATGCGCGTGCCGCCGTACGAGGTGGTCAGGTTGCTCAGGTTCGTGTGGCCGCGCGCGTCGACCCTGGTGAAGCTACCGGCTTCGAGCGTGGTGTGCACGAGGTCGTTGCTGACCATCGAGACGCCGAGGAAAGTGGGCGGCAGCGCGCGGTTGTCGTGCGGTTCGAGGAACGGGTTCGTGACGGTCTGCAAACCGTACTTCACGACCGTTTCCGAAATGCGTCCCTTGATGTCGTACATACCGGGGTAGGCCCACGCGAGTTGCTGTGAGCCGCCGCCGTCCTTGCCGACGTGCACCATGTTGCTGGCGCCGTTGCCGCCGTCGAGTTTCAACGCGGCGAACAGCGACGCATCCACGCCGAAGCCGACCAGACCCTGCGTAAAGCCGGATTCGTAGTTGGCTTGCGCGCCCTGAATCCACGCATGTCGGTAGGTCGTATTGGGCGCCTGGAAGTAGTCGGAGTAATTGCGGAACTGCAGGTTCAGATGACTATCGGCGATAAAGCCTTTGCTGGCGGCCTGGCTCGACGGCGGGCTGGGCGGCTCGACGGTCTGGCTGGCTTCAGCGTTGACGATGGCGTTGGTGGTGTCGGGTTGATCGTTACGCACCTGACCGCCCTGGTCCGCACGGCGTTTGCCGGCGGATTGGGCGGACTGTGCCGGGGACACCCGCGAATGTGGCGTAGGCGAGGGCGACGCTTGCGCGAGCGTCTGGGTTCGCGACGTTCCGGAGGTGGGCTCCGTCACGCCGTCGTCGGCATAAGCACTGGCAGCGAGAGTCAGTGCGGGAAGCGTGAATGCGCAATAAAAAACGGTGGCTGCTCCGGTTTTTTTTGTCCGGATTTTTGATCGGCTATCTTTCATTGAGTACGTCTCTGATTATTGTGGTGCTACTTTGGCTGGCGGTTAGCCAGTCCACGCTTATCGCTCGCCCTGCTGATGACAGGGCGAGCGAATCCAGCGGCGCGACGGCCCGTCGCGCCGGGAATACGGTTTTATCGGTAGAAGCGGAGTACTGTTGCGCTGCCTGAGCGCGAGGACTTCAAAGACACTTACTTCGAGGCGTCCCCCACGCGAATACAGGCGACGCGCGTTGCGCTCGCGCCATGCGTGACGGCCTGCGGAATTTCCGAGGCGCAGGCTTCGATCGCCTCCGGGCAGCGCGTGCGGAACGCGCAGCCGGAAGACGGGCTGAGCGGCGAGGCGATCTCGCCGCGCAACAGCAGATGACGCCGCGCGCGTTCCACGGCGGGGTCGGGCACCGGCACCGCGGACAGCAACGCTCGCGTGTACGGATGACGCGGCGCGCTATAGACGTCGCGCTTGTCGCCGAACTCCATGACGCGGCCGAGATACATCACCAGCACGCGGTGACTGATCGCCTTGACGACCGCCAGATCGTGCGCGACGAACAGCAGCGACAACGACAATTCCCTCTGCAGATCACGCAGCAGATTGACGATCTGCGCCTGGATCGACACGTCGAGCGCCGACACCGGCTCGTCGCAGATCACCAGTTGCGGCTCGCCGATCAGCGCGCGCGCAATGCCGACGCGCTGGCACTGGCCGCCGGAAAACTCATGCGGATAACGGCGCAGATGCTGCGCATTGAGGCCGACGCGTTCGAGCATGGTCAGCACGCGGCGCTGCACATCGGCGCGGGCCACATTCTGGCCGTGCGTCAGCAGCGGTTCCGCGACGATCTGTTCGATCGTCATGCGCGGATCGAGCGAGGCGAGCGGGTCCTGGAAAATCATCTGCACGTCACGGCGCAGGCGCGAGGTGTCGCGGCGCGCATTCGCCTGCACGGTTTCTTCGCCGAGCCAGCGCACGCTGCCGCTCGCCACCGGTGCGAGACCGATGATCGCGCGGGCGAGCGTGGACTTGCCGCAACCCGACTCGCCGACGAGCCCCACTGTTTCGCCGCGCCGCACGCTGAACGACACGCCGTCCACCGCGCGCAGCGTGGCCTTGCCGGACCACGGATAGCCGCCGCGCGGCACGCCGAATTGCACCTTGAGATTGTCCACGGACAGCAGCGTTGCCGCGTCCTGGTTTGCGATAGGCGTGGCGTTCATACGTGTTGTGCCTCCAGGATTTCGCCGACCGGTTTGAAGCACGCGCGCAGCGCGTCCGGATAGCCTTCCGCGGCCGCGAGCGGCGGGCGGGCTTCGAGGCAGCGCTCGGTGCAGTACGCGCAGCGCGGCGCGAATGCGCAGCCCTGGCCGACTTCACCGGGCAGCGGCGGATTGCCGGGAATGGTTTGCAAGGGCTGGTCGTCATCGTCGTCGGTCAGACGCGGCAGCGCGTTCAGCAGGCCGAGCGTGTACGGGTGCGTGGGTGCGGCGAACAGCGCGGCGGCGCTCGCCTGCTCGACGGTCTGGCCGGCGTACATCACCATCACGTCGTCGCACAGGCCGGCAACCACACCCATGTCGTGCGTGATCAGAATGATCGCCGTGCCGCGTTCGCGGTTCAGCTCGCGCAGCAGTTCGATGATCTGCGCCTGCACGGTCACGTCGAGCGCGGTGGTGGGTTCGTCGGCGATCAGGATTTCGGGCTCGGAAAGCAGCGCCATCGCGATCATCACACGCTGGCGCATGCCGCCGGAGAACTCGTGCGGATACATGGCGATGCGGCGCGCGGCATCGGGAATACGCACCGACTCCAGCGTTTCGATCGCGCGGCGGCGCGCTTCGCGGCGCGACATCTTGCGATGCAGTTGCAGCGTCTCGGTCATTTGCCGTTCGATCGTCAGGAACGGATTGAGCGAGGTCATCGGGTCCTGAAAGATCATGCCGATGCGGTCGCCGCGAATCTTGTTCAGCGCCGCTTCGTTCATGGTCAGCAGGTTTTCGCCGCGATAGGTGGCGCTGCCCGACACCCGGCCGTTGCCCGCCAGCAGGCCGAGCAGCGCCATCACGGTCTGGCTCTTGCCGGAGCCCGATTCGCCGACGATGCCGAGCGTGCGGCCGGCTTCGAGCGAGAACGACACGCGTTGCACCGCGTCGACCGGTGCGCCTTCGCGGCGCGTAAAGCGCACGCTGAGGTCTTTGACTTCGAGTAGGGACATGTCAGCGGTCCTTCGGGTCGAACGCGTCGCGCAAACCGTCGCCGACGAAATTCACGGAATACAGCGTAATGCACAGCATCACGGCCGGGCACAGCAGCAGCCAGGGCATCGAATCGAGTTTCTGCGCGCCGTCCTGAATCAGCACGCCCCAGCTCGTCATCGGCTCCTGCACGCCGAGGCCGAGAAACGACAGCACCGATTCGGTCAACACGATATTGGGCACCGTCACGCTCGCGTAGACCACCACCACGCCGAACAGATTCGGCACGATGTGGCGCGAGATGATCGAGCGCGAACTCACGCCGATCGCGCGGGCGGCGTCGATGAATTCACGCGAGCGCAGCGACAGCGTCTGGCCACGCACCACGCGCGCCATGTCGAGCCACGAGAACGCGCTGATGGTGAGCACGACCAGATAGAACGCGCGGCCGAACAACGTCATCATCAGGATCGCGATCAGCATGTAGGGGATCGCGTACATCATGTCGACGATCCGCATCATCACCGCGTCGACGCGGCCGCCCAGAAAACCGGCGGTCGCGCCGTACGCGACGCCGATCAGCCCCGAGACCAGCGTGCCGAGCAGGCCGACTTCGAGCGACACACGGCCGCCTTGCAGCGCGCGCGCGAGCAGGTCGCGGCCGAGTTCGTCGGTGCCGAACCAGTGCATGTTCTGCCACGTGGGCGGCAGGCTGATCGCGCTCCAGTCGCTGTCGATCGGATTGTTCGGCAACAGCCACGGACCGGCCACGCAGGCGACCACGACCAGCAGCAGCACGATCAAACCGGTAAGCGCCGCGCGGTTGCGCACGAAGCGCGCGGCGGCGGTGGCGAGCGGTCCGCGCGAACGCGGGGCGTTGGCAATGGCCGCGAGCGGATCGAGCGCCGCGGCAGCCGTTTGAAGAGAGCGGGCCATGGATCAGTACCGGATGCGCGGATCGAGCCACGCATACGCGAGGTCGACCAGCAGGTTGAACAGCACGGCGACGGCGGTCGTCAGCACGACGAGGCCGAGCACGAGGGTGTAGTCGCGGTTGATCGCGCCGTTGACGACCAGTTGGCCGAGCCCCGGCAGCGCGAACACCGACTCGGTGACCACGGCCGCCGTGATCGACGAGATGCAGATCGAGCCGAGCAGCGACACGACCGGCATCAGCGCCGGCTTCATCGCGTGGCGCAACACGATCGTGCGGCCCGGCAGGCCCTTGGCGCGTGCGGTGCGGATGAAGTTGCCCGACAGCACTTCGATCATGCTGCCGCGCATCACCCGCGCAATCCCGGCGACGTTGATGATGACGAGCAGCACGATCGGCAGCACGCGATAACGCCACTCGCCGTCGCCCCAGCCGCCGGCCGGCAGCCAGCCCTGGCCTTCGGAGGTCTTCAGCAGGATCGCGAAGATCCACACCAGCACCGGGCCCAGCACGAACGGCGGCACCACGTTGCCGAGGTTGCCGAGCACCATCACGAAGTGATCGATGAAACGGTCGCGCCGCACCGCGGCCAGCGTGCCGAGCGTCACGCCGATCACCAGCGCGATGGGCACCGACACGCCGCCCACGCCGAGACTGACCGGCAAGGCTTTCCAGACCAGATCGTTGACGGTCCAGTCGGCGTAGCGGAACGACGGGCCGAGGTCGCCGTGCAGCAACGCACCGAGGTAGTGGAGGTACTGCAGCCACAACGGTTCGTCGAGGTGATACTTGGCGTTGAGGTTCGCCATGACGGCCGCCGACAGGTGTTTCTCCGTGTCGAACGGGCCGCCCGGGGTGAGATGCAGCAGCAGATAGCACGCGGTGATCACGGCGAGAATCGTCGGGATCGCCCAGAGCGTGCGGCGCAGCGTGTAAGCCAGCATGACGGTGCTCCCGCGCTTAGTGCTTGATCAGATACATGTCTTGCGTGGCGCGCATGTCGAGGTAGTTGGTCGACTTGTAGCCCCCCACATACGACTTGACCAGGCGGTCCGCCGAGTACTGGAAGAGCGCGACCAGCGGGTAGTCGTTCATGGCCAGGTCGTGCGCCTGCGTGAGCAGCGCGGTGCGTTTCGCGTCGTCGAGCTGCTGGTTGCCCTGGTCGATCAGCTTGTCGACCTGCGGGTTGCAGTAGTGTTGATCGTTCTGCACGCTGTTGCAACGGATCAGATCGAGGAACGAGTTGGCGTCGTTATAGTCGACGAACCAGCCGTCGCGCGAAGCCTGCACCTTGCCGTCGTGGCGCTGCTTGAGCAGCACCTTGAATTCGACGTTTTCCAGCTTGGCGGTGACGCCGAGCTTGGTGCGCCATTCCGAGGTCGCGAACAGTGCGACCTTCTTGTGCAGGTCGTTGGTGTTGTAGGTGAGCGTGAACGTCAGCGGTTTCGCGTCCGAATAACCGGCGGCCTTCAGCAGGTTGCGCGCGTAGTCGACGCGTTTGGCCATCGGCCAGCTCGCCCAGTCCGGCGTGAACACACCCGAGCCCTCGGTGCCCTTGGCGATCAGGCCGTACATGGGTACTTCGCCGTCGGCCGTCAGACGCTTGGTCAGCAGGTCGCGGTCGAGCACCATCGCCAGGGCCTGGCGTACGCGCTTGTCCTTGAAGGCGGGGTCGTCGTTATTCAGGCTGTAGTAGTAGGTGGCGATCTGCAGGCCGGTTTTCAGCTCGTCGCCCTGCTGCTTGCTCACCTGGGCATAGATGCCCGACGGAATCGCGTACGTGTAGTCGAACTGGCCGGCTTGGAACATGCGCATGGCCGTTTCGTCGTTTTCGATCGGCAAGTAGGTCACTTTCGCGATCACGACCTTGGCAGCGTTCCAGTACGTCGGGCTTTTGGTGGCCACCAGACGGTTGCTCGGCTGCCAGTCGGTCAGCGTGTACGCGCCGTTGCCGACGAAGTTGCCCGGACGGGTCCACTCGCCGCCGAACTTCGTCACCGTCGCACGATTGACCGGGGTCATCGTCGCCATGGAAACCAGTTGCGGGAAGAAGGCGGCGGGCACTTCGGTCGTGACTTCGAGCGTGTACGGATCCACCGCGCGTGCACCGAGGCTCGTCAGCGGCGCCTTGCCGGCGAGAATCGCCTTGGCGTTCTTCACGAATTCAACCAGCACCGTGTACTTCGAACCGGTCTTCGGGTCGAGCACGCGTTGCCACGAGTAGACGAAGTCCGCGGCCGTGACCGGCTGGCCGTTGCTCCAGCGCGCGTCGTGGCGCAGCTTGAAGACCCACGTGGTCGGGCCGGTGCGCGTCCACGACTGCGCCACGCCCGGCACGATCGCGCCGCTCGCGTCCATGCGCGTCAAGCCCTCGAACAGATCGAGCCCGATCGTATTGCCGGTCCACGATTCGATATGCGCGGGGTCGAGCGATTCTGTTTCGCCCGGCACCTGGCGCGTCATCTCCTGGCTGGCAGCGAGGGTGACGCCGGCGGGCACCGTGACGGCGAAGGCGGAGGGCTGGAACGACAGGACGAGCGCGGACAGCGCCGTCGCGAGGACGAACGGGGTTTTCATCGGTTGAGATCGCAGGAAAGGTCGAGAGAAGAACGCGCTGGCGCCGGGGCGCCCGGTTATCCGCGGTGCTCGGGCCGGGGCGGCCCTTGTTGCTTATCCGACATACAGGATTCCTTACATGTTGTAATGCAGGCAAACCCTGGCCGGATCAACCGGAAAAGGCGCCTGCCCTTTAAAACAGTCTTGGCGTGCCCACCCAGACGACCACCGACTCGACCCGAGCCGTGTTCACCCAGCTGTGCGGCACCGTCGATTCGTAATGCGCGCTGTCTCCCGCATGCAGCACGAACGTCTTGCCTTCCAGCGTCAACGACACCTCGCCGTCGATCACATACACAAACTCTTCGCCCGCATGCGTCGTCACTTCTGAGCGTTTTTGCCCGGGCGGCATTCTCACGAGGATCGCTTCGAGCTGACGGCCGCCCGTGAGATTGGTCAATCGAGCGAACAGATTGGCCGAGTCCGCGAAACCGAAAAACTTCAACTGCTCGCCGCGGCACACCGAGCGTTCTTCGCTAGGCGTGTCGACGAAATACTGCACCGTGACCCCAAGTGCGTGAGCAATTCCGGCCAGCGATGTAATGGACGGCGATGCCAGACCGCGCTCGACTTGCGACAGAAACGGCTTGGAAATACCCGCGGCGGTTGCCGTGTCGTCCAACGTGCGTTTCAGCCGATGCCGAAGCGCGCGGATCTTGCTGCCGATTTCGAGTGCCGGATTGCTCTTTTGAATTGTCGTGACCATAGCAGGAGGAAATTAGCCCGTCAAAATTTGTTTGATATAAGTAAATATGGTTTGATTGCGGTCCCGGTGGGGCCGTGGGCCGTTTTAGCCCGCCGGAAACGCAAGAGGCCGCATTTTGGAGACAACACTCTATGTTGCCAGAATCGAAAACCCGCGCGCCAAATCGACCGGATTATTGTGAAAAAGAAGCAATGAGGCCGGTAAAAATTGCGGTTTTGGATGACGGTTCAGGCATTTATGCAGTGTGAGTATCAAGAAGAGTAAATCTATGGCATCCAAGACTATTTTGGGCGGCGTCGGTCCGCATGATGAAGACACTTGGCTTGTAAGGACGAGTCGTCGACTCCGCTTAGGTGAATTCCCTGAGTGACGCGAGAGGCTTCTATTCGGAGAATCTGCCCCGCCTGGCGAACGGCGGGCGCATGGTTGTTCCATGCGAAGCCGGCCGCTGTTTAACATTCCGCCCGCAGCGATCCTGCGGGGTGGAGCACTGTCCGGCGCGTTCCATCCGAACCGCGGCCGGCTTAAGGACATGACCATCACCACCGATTTTTTCCGCCGCAGGCGCGCAGCCTGCCGCCGCCCGACGGGACCGCTTTGTTCCGCGTGGCGTACCTCCATCCCATTCCCTGGTTTTTCTGCTGGTATCGGCGCATGAGCGTTCCCGCTTGCGCCGGACACTTCGCGAGCGCGCAGGCCGCAAAGCGCGTGTTTCGCCGACCGTTTTTCCAGATCCAGTTTTTCGCGTCGCGCGGCTAGTTCGCGCGTCGCCGTAACCGTTTGAACAAGAGGTACACGATGATTTCATCCAATCCGCCCGGCGCACGCGTCTCGCAGACCCGTTCGTTTTCGACGGTCTTTCTGATCGAACTGTGGGAGCGCTTCGGCTACTACGGCATGGCCGCGCTGCTGGTGCTGTTCATGATCGACAAGCTGGGCTTCACCGACAGCCACGCCACGCTCACGTGGGGCGCGTTTACGGCGCTGGTGTACGCGGCGCCGTCGATCGGCGGCTGGATCGGCGACAAGATTCTCGGCGCGCGCCGCACGATGATCTTCGGCGCCGGCGTGCTGTCGGCCGGCTATTTCATGCTAGCGATGCCGAACGAGCAACTGTCGTACATGTTTGCGTCGCTCGGCGTGATCGTGGTGGGCAACGGGCTCTTCAAGGCGAACGCGGCGAACCTCGTGCGCCGCATTTACGAAGGCGACGACGCGCGCATCGACAGCGCGTTCACGATTTACTACATGGCGGTCAACATCGGCTCGACGGTGTCGATGCTCGCCACGCCGTGGATCAAGGACCATTGGGGCTGGCACACGGCGTTCGCGGTCTGCTGCGCCGGCATGCTGCTGTCGATGCTGAATTACTTCATCATGTTCCGCACGCTCGCTCACATCGGTTCGGCGCCGGACGCCGAACCGATTCGCTGGAAGCGCGTCGCCGCAGTGGCGCTAGGCGGCCTCGCCCTGGGCGCGGTGACGATGTTCGTGCTGCAGCACAAGGCGATCGCGGTGGCATGCGTGTACACGGCGGGCGTCGCGATTCTGGCGATCTTCGGCTACATGCTGCTGAAGTGCGAACGCTCGGAGCGCTCGGGTCTGCTGGCCGCGCTGATTCTCACGGCCCAGGTGATTCTGTTCTTCGTGTTCTACGTGCAGATGTCGACCTCGCTCACGCTGTTCGCGTTGCGCAACGTCGATCCGCGTTTCATTCTGTTCGGCCAGACGTGGTTCACGTGGAGCGCCGCGCAGTTCCAGGCGCTCAATCCCATCTGGATCATGCTGCTGAGCCCGCTGCTCGCGCTGCTCTATACGAAGCTCGCGAAGAACGGCAAGGACGTGCCGGTCGCGGTGAAATACGCGGTCGGTTTCGCCGTGGTGGCGGCCGGTTTCTTCGTCTATGCGGCGAGCGGTAACTACGCGGTGAACGGCCGCGTGTCGTCGTGGTTCATGGTGGGCGGCTACGGTTTGTACTCGCTCGGCGAACTGCTGGTGAGCGGTCTCGGCCTCGCGATGATCGCCCGCTACGTGCCGGCACGGATGAGCGGCTTCATGATGGGCGCTTACTTCGTGGCGACCGGCGTGTCGCAGTATCTGGGCAGCGTGGTGGCGAATTTCGCGCAGATGCCGGCCGGCAATCTGGATCCGCTCGAATCGTTGCCGCTCTACACCAAGCTGTTTACCGGCCTCGGCTGGCTCGCGGCGGTGGGCGCGCTGGTGGCGGTGCTGCTGTTGCCGCTGATGCGCAAGCTGTCGCGCGAACATCAGCGTTGTTCCGACGAAGCGCGCGCGGACGCTGGCCAGAATGCGGCATTGAGCGGCGCGCTGGCGGAGTAATTCGCACGAGCATGGCGCATGGCGCGAAAGCGCTTTAGTGCCTACGTCGACGCACTATCGAGAAATGGCGCACCTTGCCTGGCAAGGTGTGCCATTTTGCTTTTCAGGCCGCGCCACATGACATTGTGTTTATCGTGGATGTCCGTGCTTGGCAGGTGACGACAGGGGTAAGCTGACGGCCGTCAATGGTCGTTCGACATCACCCTTTGCCGTCTCTTCAAGGTAACCAATCGGATGGACATTCATATCGTCGTCGAGGGACATCACGACCTGTCCGGACAGATCTACCGCCAGTTGCGCGCCGGCATACTCGGAGGCCGTCTCGGCGGCGGCACGCGCTTGCCTTCCACGCGCGATCTCGCCGCGCAGCTGGGTGTGTCGCGCAAGACCACGCTCGACGTATTCGAGCGGCTGCTTGCCGAAGGTTATCTGAGCGCCCGAGCCGGCTCGGGCACCTTCGTCGCCGACGGCCTCGAGCGTTTGCCGGTGGCGCGCTCCGCGCAGGCGCGCGATGCGGAAGCGGCCCGCGAGCGCACCCAAGCCGGCGGCAGGACCGCCGCACGTGCGCGGCCGCTGTGGGACGAGATGCCGCAGAGTTTGCCGTTGCCGAGGCCCACGGTGCCGTCGCCGCACGATTTCATCGGCGGCGCGACCGACAAGACGCTGTTCCCCTTCGACGTCTGGCGCCGCTGCGTGAACCACGCGCTGCGCTCGCAGGCGCGCAGTCCCGGCACCTATCGCGAGCCGGCCGGCGAGCAGGCGCTGCGTCTCGCGATCTCGCGCTACCTCGCGTTCAACCGCGCGGTGTCGAGCAATTGGGAGGACGTGATCGTCACGCAAGGCGCGCAGCACGCGCTTGATCTGATCGCGCGCATTATGCTCGGCCCGGGCGAAATCGTGGCGCTCGAAGACCCCGCTTATCCGCCGGCGCATGCCTGCTTCAAGGCGACCGGCGCGCGCGTCGTGCCGGTGCCGGTGGACCGCGAAGGTCTGATCGTCGGCAAGCTGCCGGATAAGGCGAAGCTCGTCTACGTAACGCCCTCGCACCAGTTTCCGCTCGGCATGCCGATGAGTCTGGAGCGCCGCGTCGAGTTGCTCGCATGGGCGCAAAAGCGCGGCGCGGTGATTATCGAAGACGACTACGACTGCGAGTACCGCTTCGAGGGCCGGCCGATGGAGCCGTTGAAAAGCCTCGATCGTGCGGGCCTGGTGGCCTACGTGGGAACATTTTCAAAGACGATCTTCCCGGAGTTGCGGGTGGGTTACGTGGTGCCGCCCGCGTCGCTGTGCGGCCCGCTGCTGAAGGCGCGTCAGATCGTCGACGGACATGGCTGCACGCTCACGCAAACGGCGCTCGCGACGTTCATGCTCAACGGCGATTTCGCCAAGCACCTGCGGCGCACACACAAGGCCTACGCCGCGCGCCGCGCGATGCTGCTCGATCACTTGCATGGCGATCTTTCGCGCTGGTTCGAGCCGATCGTGCCGGCGGCCGGCATTCACATGGCGGTGCGCCTGAAAGCACCGTGGACGGAAGACGCGGTGGTGAACGCGGCGCGGGATGTGTCGGTCGGCGTGTACGGACTCGCGCCATTTTATTTGCGCGCGAAGCCGCAGCCAGGGCTGATCTTCGGCTACGGCAGCATCGCGGTCGATCACATCGACGCGGCGCTCACCAGGCTCGCCGCAGCGTTGCCGCGCCTCGCGCAATAACACGTTCGCGCCAACCTGAACATTACTTAAGCCTATCTAACACCCTACAAATCAGTGTCACAAAGCGGCCTTACGCTGGCGCCTCTGTAATTGTTTGTAATGAAAAGCCGGTCTCACAGCCCGGCACAACAACACAACAAACCGGAGGGCAGTCAGGATGCGAGTGAAGTCGACGGCAGGACAAGGGCAAGGACAAGGACAGGGGCAAGGGCTGCGTACACGCGGCACGTTGGGCGCGTGGGGTGCATTCGGCGCTTTAAGCGCATTGAGCGCGATCGGTTTGAGCGCATGCGGCAGCAATCTCGATTCCGCGCCGTCGCAAGCCGTGGTGGCGAACGGCACGACCGCGACGCTCGCGTTGCTCGAAACGACCGACATTCACACCAATCTGCTCAGCTACGACTACTACAAGCTGGCCGAGGACAAGTCGCTCGGTCTCGAGCGCACGGCGACGCTGATCGCGGCGGCGCGCAAGGAATTTCCGAACACGATGTTGCTCGACGACGGCGACACGATCCAGGGCACCGCGCTCGCGGATTATCAGGCGCAGGTCGCGCCGGTCGATTGCAAGACCACGCTGGGCGTCTATAAGGTGATGAACCTGCTGAAGTACGACGCGGGCACGATCGGCAATCACGAATTCAACTACGGCCTGCCGTTCCTCGCGCAAGTCACCGGCAATACCTTCGACGTGCCGAACATGAGCCCGGTGGCGTCGCAGCCGAGCTGCGCGGGACCGCAATTTCCGCTGGTGCTCTCCAACGTGCTCGGCGCGAAATCGCAGCAGCCGATCTTCAAGCCGTACACGATTCTCGAGCGCACGCTGACCGCCAGAACGCCCGACGGCAAGACCGTCAGCGCGCCGGTGAAGATCGGCGTGATCGGCTTCACGCCGCCCGCGATCATGGCGTGGGACAAACGCTGGCTCGATGGCAACGTTTACACGCAAGGCCTCGTGGAGAGCGCGTCGAAGTACGTGCCGGAAATGAAGGCGAAGGGCGCACAGATCATTGTCGCGATGTCGCACGGCGGGCTCGACAACTCGACCTATTCGCCGTCGATGGAAAACGGCAGCTACTATCTGTCGAAAGTGCCGGGCATCGACGCGATGCTGATCGGCCATTCGCACCAGGTGTTCCCGGACAAGAACAGCACGGTCTCGCAGTTCAATCTGCCGGGCGTCGACAAGGTGAAGGGCACCGTCAACGGCGTGCCGACCGTGATGGCGAATTTCTGGGGCAAGCATCTCGGCGTCATCAAGCTCGCGCTGAACTATACGAGCGGCACGTGGACGGTGGACCGCAATGCGAGCACCGCGGAAGCACGTTCGATCCAGAACGCGGATAACAGCTACGTCGCGGTCGATCCGTCGATCTCGCAGGCGATCGCAGCGGAGCACGCGGCGACCATCAACTATGTGAAAACGCCGATCGGCGCGACCGATTTCCGCATGACCACCTACTTCGCCGACGTGGGCGACGTGTCGGCCATCGAGATCGTCAACCAGGCGCAGGCGGCGTACACGCAGGACTACATCAACGCGAATCTGCCGCAATATGCGGGCATTCCGGTGCTGTCGGTGAGCGCGCCGTTCAAGAGCGGCTTCGGCGGCGGCAACGATTTCACCGACGTCGCGCAAGGCAACGTGGCGATCAACAACGCCGCCGACCTCTACCTGTACCCGAACACGATCTACGCGGTGAAGGTGACGGGCGCCGGCCTGAAGGCGTGGCTCGAAACCGCCGCCCAGCGCTTCAACAAGATCGATCCGGCCAACACGGCGGCGCAGGCGCTGGTCAGCAATTATCCGGGCTACAACTTCGACATGATCACGTCGAAGGATTTCAGCTACGAAATCGACGTGACGCAAGCGGTGGGCAGCCGGATCCGCAACCTGAAATATCAGGGCGCCGCGATCTCGGACACGCAGTCGTTTATCGTCGCGACCAATAACTATCGCGCGAGCGGCGGCGGCAATTTCCCGGGGCTCGACGGCAGCAAGACGATTTACGCGTCGCCGGATGCGAGCCGCGACGTGCTGATCGCGTACATCAAGAAGGTGCAGGCCATCAAGGCGGCGAACAACGGCAGCGACCGGAGCTGGCGTTTCACGAAGGTCGCGACCGCCGGCCCGGTGACGTTCAAGGCGGCGCCGAATCTGGCGGCGCTCGCTCAGGCCAGCGGCATTGCCAACGTCGCGCAGATCCAGGCCGACGACGGCACCGGCAAGGGGCTCGCGGTCTACTCGGTGAACCTCAACCAATGAAAGCGCGCTTCTCCTTGACGTTGGCGGCGGCCGTCGCGATTGGCGCCGGTACGCTCGCGACGGTGGCGGCGACGCATGTGTCGCACGCGCAGATCGACGACTGGCAGATGCAGGGCAGCTCCACGCATGCCGCTTCGCCGGTGTGGCGGCTGCGGCTGACGGCGGCGTTCGGCAATGCGGCGGCGCGTGCGGCGCTGGCCGACGTGCTGGTGAGTTCGGCGCGACTCGACGAACGTCGCGAAGGTGTCGAGTTATATCGCCAACTGGCGCTCGACGGCGCGCCTGACGCGCAAGCCACGCTCGGCCACTTGCTGCTGCGTGGCTTGCCCGGCATCGCGCCGGATTATGCGCAAAGCCGCCGGTGGCTCGCACCGGCGGCTTTGCGCGAACCGGTCGACGCCCAGGCCGCGTACGATCTCGCGACGCTTTACCGCAACGGCTACGGCGTCGCGCGCGACAACGCGCTGGCGATGCATTGGCTGGCGCGAGCGGCGCAAGCCGGTCTGCCGCTCGCGCAATTCCAGCTCGCCAATGAGTATCGCTTCGGCACCACGCTGCCGCACGACGACGCGTTGGCGCTGCAATGGCTCACGCGCGCCGCCAATGCGGAGTTACCCGAGGCCAACCTCGCGCTGGCGATCGCATATCGCAACGGCGAGCTCGGCATGGCGCGCAACGACGACGAATATTGGGCGCACGTGAAGGAAAGCGAGCACGATCTGAAACACGTCAGCCGGCAGTAATCGCGCGTCGAAACGGTCTGCGATTTTCTGTCGCAGATCAAATTTAGCCGCCCCCTGCAGCGTATTTCGCTGCCGGGGGCGTGTTTTTTCTGCTGCGTGACGAGGTGTAACGCGTAGGCGTAACGAGTGCTTCCGTTAGCTATCTTTTGCCGTTTCGCCGCGCCGGTCCGACGCTCGGGCGCCGCCCGGCCGACTCGAAATGTGCCGTCATGCATGCATCGAAACGGCTTGTAACGTGCGTTACGAGTTGGTGTTGTCGACCCGGTCGACGCGCGTTTACCCGCTAAAACAAGCATCAAAACGCGTTTCGCAGTCTGCGCCGCGCAACAAACCCTGAGTGTTATACACAAAAGAGTCGCGCAAATCGTATTAGCGCTTGTAGAATCCGGCGTTGAAGCGTGCACATACCGTGTGCGCTTCGTGCTATTCACTGACCACAACAGGTAGGAGAAACATGCCGACTTCCGCAAAAAAGGTGGCCAAGAAGGCTGCTGCCCCGGTACCCGCCAAGAAGGTTGCTGCAAAGAAAGTTCCTGCGAAGAAAGCCGTCGCAGCTAAGAAGGTCGCCGTGAAGGCGTCCAGCGCTCCGTCGCCGATCAAGGACACCTTCACGAAGGCCTCGCTGGCTGCACACGTCGCTGAACGCGCTGCTGTGGAACCGAAGACCGCCAAGGCCGTGCTGGCCGCGCTCGAAGACACGATCCTCGGCGCAGTGCACAAGAAGGGCGCTGGTGAATTCACGCTGTCGGGTCTTCTGAAGATCGTCGTGCAAGCAGTGCCGGCGAAGAAGAAGCGCTTCGGCAAAGACCCGTTCTCGGGCGAAGAGCGCTGGTTCCCGGCCAAGCCGGCTAGCGTGCGCATCAAGGCACGTCCGCTGAAGAAGCTGAAAGACGCTGCTGCAGGCTGAGCGTGATTCATGCGTTGGCGGGTTGAGCCTTCAGTGGTTTAGCAACGCGGGTTTAACCATCGCTCACGCTTGAGCCGTTCCGCAATGCAAGTTGTCCGAATCCCCGTCGGTGCGAACCGACGGGGATTTTTTCATGGGTGTCCGTTACGGTTTGCGAATCGCGCCGGCCGCGCACCGCCGTGTTGCGGGTGCACCGTACTAGCGCATCATGGGCCACCGCAGTACGATGGCAGCGACGCCATGCCGGCCGGGATGCGCTGTTAGCGTGCACGTGTCGTCGTTTTGCACGCAAAAAGCTCAATGGCATAGCGCTTGCTTGATCGATTGTCGAACACCGAATGCGCAGCGCATTCGCCTTCTATCCGACAACAAGAGCGGGGCGTGACATGCGATGCTATGACGAGATGCGTCATCATGACGATGCCGTGCGGCCACACTACGCGCGCTTTGAGCGGTGGCTGGTGAAGCAGGGCAACGAGGCGATCGCACGCAAGCGTGCGGAAGCCGACCTGCTGTTTCGCCGGGTCGGCATCACCTTCGCGGTGAACGGCGATCTGTCCGGCACCGAGCGGCTGATCCCTTTCGACCTGATTCCGCGCATCATTCCGCGCGGCGAATGGCAAACGCTGGAAGCCGGTTTGCGCCAGCGCGTGCAGGCGCTCAACCTGTTTATCCACGACGTCTATCACGATCGCAACATCGTGCGCGCCGGTATCGTGCCGGCCGAGCAGGTCTACACCAACGCGCAATACCGGCCCGAGATGCAGGGCGTGAATGTGCCGCTCGGTGTTTACGCGCATATTGCCGGCGTCGACGTGGTGCGCGCGGGAGACGAGGGCGAGTTCTACGTGCTCGAAGATAATCTGCGCGTGCCGTCGGGCGTCTCGTACATGCTCGAAAACCGCAAGATGATGATGCGCCTGTTCCCCGAACTGTTCGTGCAGAACCGCATTGCGCCGGTCGCGCATTACCCTGATCTGTTGCTCGATACGTTGCGTTCGGTCGCGCCGGAAGGCGTCGACGATCCGGTCGTGGTGGTGCTCACGCCGGGTATGTACAACTCGGCGTACTTCGAGCACACCTTCCTCGCGCAGCAAATGGGCGTGGAGCTGGTGGAAGGCAAAGATCTCTTCGTCGACGACAACTACGTGTTCATGCGCACCACCCAGGGGCCCAAACGCGTCGACGTGATCTATCGCCGCGTCGACGACGACTTTCTCGACCCGCTCGCGTTCCGCAACGATTCGGCGCTGGGCGTGCCGGGTCTGCTGACCGCGTATCGCGCGGGCCGCGTCGCGCTGGCGAACGCGATGGGCACCGGTATCGCCGACGACAAATCGATCTATCCGTACGTGCCGGAAATGATCGAGTTCTATCTGGGCGAAAAGCCGATTCTCAACAACGTCCCCACGTTTCAGTGCCGCAAGCCCGACGATCTGGCTTACACGCTCGCGCATCTGCCCGAACTGGTGGTGAAGGAAGTGCACGGCGCGGGTGGCTACGGAATGCTGGTTGGACCGGCCTCGACGAAAGCCGAAATCGAGTCGTTCCGCGAGCGGCTGATCGCCCGGCCGGCGGGTTATATCGCTCAGCCCACGCTTGCGCTGTCCGCGTGTCCGACCTTTGTCGAAGCCGGCGTCGCGCCGCGCCATATCGATTTGCGGCCGTTCGTGCTGTCCGGCAAAACCGTCACGATGGTGGCCGGCGGACTGACGCGGGTCGCGTTGCAGGAGGGCTCGCTCGTCGTCAATTCGTCGCAGGGAGGCGGGACCAAAGATACGTGGATGGTCGACTGACGCGTTTGCAACCCAGCGCGCCGGGGCAGCACGCAACAGGCATCACATGCTCGCCGCCGGCGCATACGGATAACCTGCGCGGGCCTTTTACTTTCGACGAAGGCCTCGCGTCATCAGATACGGAACGCCGTCATGCTAAGCCGCACCGCCGATCACCTTTTCTGGATGGCCCGCTACATGGAGCGCGCGGAGAACACCGCCCGCATGCTCGACATCAACCTGAAAGCGCTGCTTCTGCCGCAGACAACCGAGCAGGAGGCGCGCACGCAACGTTCGGTGCTGCGCATCTCCGAACTCGAAACCGCGTTCGCGCAGCGCTACGACGAACCGACCCGCGAACACGTACTCGATTTCATGGTGGCGGATGCGAATAATCCGTCGAGTATTCACTCGTGTCTGCAGGCCGCGCGCGAAAATGCCCGTGCCGTGCGCGGCACGTTGACCACCGAATGGTGGGAAACCATCAACGACACCTGGCTCGAATTCAACGAGCGCATTGCCTCGGGTCAGGCGGCCAGTAATCCGGGCGCGCTGTTCGAGTGGGTCAAGTTCCGCTCGCATCTGTCGCGCGGCGTGACGATCGGCACTGCGTTGCAGGACGACGCGTTCTTCTTCACGCAACTCGGCACGTTTCTCGAACGGGCCGACAACACCGCGCGGATTCTCGACGTGCGTTTCGCGGACGTCGAACCGAATTCACGCGACGCCGCGCGCCAACTCGAAGACTTCTATTACTGGACCTCGATCCTGAGTTCGGTGTCGGCGCTGGAGATCTATCGCAAGGTGTATCGCGATGTCGTGACGCCCGCGCGCGTGGTCGAGTTGATGATCCTGAACCAGCAGATGCCGAGGTCGTTGCTTGCGTCGCTCGAGGGTGTCTGCGCGAATCTGGCGATGCTGCGCACCTCGGGCTCGAACCAGTGCGAACGGTTCGCCGGCAAGCTGCGCGCCGAACTGCTGTATTCCGACATCCGGCAGATTTTCGAAGCCGGCCTGCACGCCTATCTGACGCAGTTCCTTGCTCGCGTGTTCGAGCTCGGCAATCTGGTTGCGCGTACCTATCTGATGCTGCCAGTCGCCTGACGGAGTTTTCCATGTACCTGACAATCCGCCACGACACGTCCTATCGCTACGAAGCGACGGTCCATTATTCGATCCAGCAATTGCGTCTGACGCCGGCAAGCGGTGCGTCGCAGGTGGTGCGGCGCTGGAGCATCGACGCGCCCGGCAAGCTCGACGCGACCTTCGACGCCTACGGCAACGTGCTGCATACGCTGGTCATCAACAAACCGCACAACGAGATCCGTCTGCACGTGGCGGGTGAAGTCGACACGATCCCGCTGGTCGACGGGCATTTGCCCGACGGCGTCGGGCCGATTCCGCTCGAGCATTTCACCTGCTCGACGCGCCTGACCGAAGCGGACGCGGCGATCCGCGAACTGGCCAACACGGTGCCGGCGCTGGCCAGTGCGGCCAACTTGATCGAACTGTCCGAACAGATCGTGCAGCGCGTGAAATACAACCCGGGCGTGACCGAAGTCACCAGCACGGCCGCGCAGGCGCTCGCGCTCGGGAACGGCGTGTGCCAGGACCATGCGCATCTGATGCTGGCCTGCTGCCGCGCGCGTGGCATTCCGGCGCGCTACGTAAGCGGCTATATCGAACCCGGCGACGTCGAGCACGGGGCGAGCCATGCGTGGGTCGACGTGTGGCTCGACGGCAAGGGCTGGATTTCCGTCGACGTCACGCACGCCGCGTTTGCCAGCGAAATCTACTGCCGGCTCGCGGTGGCGCGCGATTACGAAGCCGCCGCGCCGGTGCGTGGACGGCGGATAGGCGGGCTGGAGGAGCAGTTGAAGGTGTCGGTGACGGTGAGTGGGCAGTTGGCGCAATAGGGCGCTCAGGGGCCTTCTGGACGGCCTCCTGAACGGCCTCGCTGGCGGGCCTCGCAGGGTCCGGCCCGCGCCATCAGCGAGCGCCGGCCCACACATCTATTCAGTTTGGGCGAGCCGAGGCCGTAATACGGACGAGAGGCGCATGCGCGCCGCATTACAATAGCGCCGTTCAGTTGGCTTTTAGCAGGTACCTTTCCCTATGACTTACTGTGTAGCGATGGCCGTCGACGACGGGCTCGTGTTCCTGTCGGACACGCGCACCAATGCGGGCGTCGATCACATCAGCACCGCGCGCAAGATGTCGGTGTTCGAGCAGGCCGGCGAGCGCATGCTCGTGCTGCTGGGTGCGGGCAATCTCTCGCTCACGCAGGCAGTGCTGCACGAGCTGTCCGAGCCGGTCGACCCCACGCTGCCCACGCTCTGGAACGCGCCCACCATGGCCGACGCCGCTCGCGTGATCGGCCGCGCGGTGCGCAGCGTGCATCAGCGTGAAGCGGAGGCGTTGCAGGAATTCGGCGTCGACTTCAATTGCAGCTTTATTCTGGGCGGGCAGATTGCCGGCAACCGGCCGCGCCTGTTCATGATTTACGCGGCGGGCAATTTCATCGAAGCGTCGGCGGTGAATCCGTATTTCCAGATTGGCGAGGCCAAATACGGCAAGCCGATCATCGACCGCGTGCTGACACCGTCCACACCGCTCGACGAAGCGGCCAAGTGCGCGCTGATCTCGATGGATTCGACGCTGCGCTCGAACCTGTCGGTCGGGCTGCCGCTCGATCTGCTGGTGTATCAGAAGGATTCGCTGCGCGTCACGCGCTTTGTTTCGATCGACCACGACAACACGTACTTCGAGATGATTCACCGTACCTGGGGCGAGCGCTTGCGTCAGGTATTCGGCGAGATTCCCGATCCGGACTGGCAGGATTCGCCGAACGTGCCGCTGTTGCAGCGCGAGCGTGCGCTGGTGCTGCATCGCGCGCCGGTCGGCGCCGACGGCGTCGAGCATGAACTCGACGCGAAACCCGCGCAGACTTTGGCGCAGGCGGAAAAGGGCAAGTCGCAGCGGCGGTAGATTCGCGGCGCCTCAAGGTCAAGGCGCACAAAACGGTAACGCGATCGATATCAAAGAGGGTCGTCACGAAGCGCGATAAGCGCTGGCTGACGGCCTTTTTCTTTTGCGGCGGCCGCTCGCCTCGCATCGGTACAAAACCGCGGGACGAAAAAAAACCAGCCACCGGCTTGCGCCCGTGGCTGGTTTTGAACTGCGTGGTGCTTCAGCAGTCCGTCAAGTTCGATTAGAACTTGTGGCGGATACCCAGGCTGACGATCGTCTGGTTGATGCTGCTCGAGTTGAAGCCATAGTCGGCCACCGAAGCGACTGCCGACACGACTTGACCCGCTGCATTGCGCTGGTTGCCGTTAGCATGTTGCCATGCGCCGACCAGGTAGACGTCCGTACGCTTCGACAGGTTGTAGTCGCCACCCAGCGAAATTTGATGGTACGTCGCGGTCGCATCGCCGTTGCCGTGCGTGTACGTGTAGCCCAGGCCCAGCAGAGCTGCCGGCGTGACCTGGTAGTTCACGAAGCCAGCGCCGACGTTGTACTTCTCGGTCGTGCCGAAGCCCGATGCTGCATCCGGCTTGTACTGAACGTTGCTGTAACGCAGACCGGTCGTGATCGGGCCAACGACGTATTGCGCTGCCACCGAAGCGATACCGATCGACTTGGCCGTCTGGTATGCGTTGTTTTCCAGGCCGCCGTCGAACGTGCCGTCCGACGTGCCGCCCCAGGTCGTGCGCGGAACTGCGCTAGCCGCATTGTCCAGGCGGAAGTAGCCGGCTGCGACGCTGAACGGACCCGTTGCGTACGTTGCCGCACCTGCCCACGATTGACCCGAACCCGTCTGACCTGCAACGCCGCCCAGCGCGTACATGCCTTCGAACTGGAAGCCGCCCCACACCGGCGACGTGTACTTCACTGCGTTGTTCGTGCGCGAGCTGTTGTCGTTGTTGTCGACGTCGCCTGCGGTCGTGAACGTGCTGCCCCAGTAGTTGTCAGCCGTCAGCGGCTGAACCAGATCGACCAGCGGGTCGTACTGGCGGCCAACCGTGACCGTACCCCACGAGTCGCCCGTCAGGCCGACGTACGCTTGACGGCCGAACATCTTGCCGCCTTGACCCAGCGAACCCGTATTCGGGTTAAAGCCGTTTTCCAACTGGAAGATCGCCTTCAGGCCACCGCCCAGGTCTTCCGTGCCCTTCATGCCCCAACGGTTGCCTTGAAGGTTACCTGCAGCCATGTTGTACAGGCTCTTGCCGCCAACATTGGACACGTATTGGATCGAGTCATCCAGCACGCCGTACAGGGTAACGCTGCTTTGAGCATGTGCCACGCCGGTGGCGCCGAGGAGCGCCAGCGAGAGGGTAGACAGTGCGATTCGTTTCATCCATTTCTCCACGCAGATGATTAGTTTCGTTGTTGCGAAACGGAGAATAGCGCAGGCGCTCTGCCCACAAGAACTGGAAAAAAAAGACTGTCTCCAAAAACTGACAAAACACGCAAAGCCTTGTATTTAAAGCCTGTTAACGATTATTTCTATTTTTGCAATATTTATTCATCGAGCAAGCATTATTGTTGTTTTGTAGACAATGAGTGCGCCGGTACTCGCACTTTTGGCACTTGTTTGGAGGGTTTTTGTAAGTTAGTCGTCTAGTCGTCGCGAGCGCTTTGTAGCGATCGTATAAAAACTAAATAGGCGCTCTCGACCGGACGCTAGACAGACGTAGTGCGGTGTGAGCAGGAGCAACTCGGGGGACCGCCTGGTGCAACCTTCGCGGTTGCACTTCTTGCGCGTTAAGGGGCGCGCGTGGTGTCGTCGGCGTTGTCGTTGCGGCGCGCCATGGTGGCGGCGGCGAGTCCCGCGACAGCGGCGAAGAGCACGGAGGTCCATGGGTGCCGCCTGACGTAACGATCGGCCGCCACCGCCGTGCGGCTTGCCTCGATGAGCGTGACGGCGGCAATGCGGGTGGCCTGCGCTTCCGCCTGCACCACGGTGCGTCCCACCTTCAGCGCGGCGGCACGTGCGGAAGCCCTGGTGCGCGGCTTCACCCGGAATACCGACGCGGAAGTTGCAGTCGGCGGCACTGTTGCACCGGTCAGGGCGGCCGCGCTTGCCGCTGCCGCGCGCGTCGCGGGTCTGGCCGCCGCGTCATGGATTGCGGGTTCATCGTCATGCGGCGCCGCATTCGCCGAAACGGTCGACGCCGCCAGCACCGAAGCCAGTTTCGCGCGGCTGCCCGGCGGCATGTTGTCCTGCATGCCCCAGCCGCCGCGCGGATCGTGCATGCGCCCGCGCGCCGCCGAGAATTCCGCGCCGAGCAGCAACACGGCCGCCGAAAAGTACAGCCACATCAGCAGCACGGCGAGCGAGCCGGCCGCGCCGAACGAACTGGCCATGCCGGCGTGCGCGATGTAGAGCGCAAAGAGCTTCTTGCCCGCCGAAAACAGAACAGCCGCGACGATTCCGCCGACCAGGGCATCGCGCCAGCGCACCTTGTCGTCCGGCAAGAACTTGAGCAGGCCGGCGAACGCGAACGCAAGCACCAGCAGGCCGACGGCAAGTTGCATCAGGTTGCCGATCACCACATACGGCGAATTGCCCCACAACCACTTGCCGATGAACGTGATGACCGTATCTAGCACCAGCGAAACGATCAGCAGAAACGCCACGCCGAGCACCAGCCCGAACGAGATCAGGCGGACCCGCACCAGCGCGATCACGCTCGACGAACGCGGCCCGCTGTAGGGCCACACTATATTGAGTGCGCTATTGAGCGACGAGAAGGTGGCCGACGCGCCAATCGCCAGCATGGTGAACGAAATGATGGCCGCGACGCCGCCGGCGCTGCCGCTGTGATGTGCGTTCTCGACGATGGTCTGCACACCCGCGGCGGCCTGGTCGCCGAGCAGGCCATGAATATGATTGAACAGTTCGCCGCGCGCGGCTTCGGCGCCGAAGAACCAGCCCGCGACCGCGATCACCATGACCAGCGTGGGCGCGAGCGAAAACGCGGCATAGAACGCGATGCTGGCGGCCATGGCCGCGCAGCGGTCGTCGGAAAACTGTTTGAACGCGCCGATGGCCCAATTCGCCTGCCTGCGGGCCACGTGTTGAAGGTTCTCGGTGGAGAGCGTATCGATGTCCATGATCGTGTTTCTCAATGGGGTTCCGGCGCCGCGACGGCCGGATGCGAGAAGCCGCTGAGGTCGCCTCGACGCGGGGTTCGCATCGAAGTCTTCCGCAAACCTTGTGCCTGTCACTATAACAAGCGCGGCAAGCGCACGCCGCCGCCGCGATGCACCGCAAACGCACCCCTTGGTTAGAATGCCGGGGCACGCTCACTCACATCGATCACTATGCACTCGCACGAACTCGACCCACGGCTCGACGTCATTCCTTTCGGGCAATTGAATGCCCATTTGCCCGCGCGTGTCGTCGAGCAACTGCCCGCTGAAGGCGTGACGGTTTTTGCCGTCAGCGACGACGCTTCGGACACCGCCGCATTCAGCGCGCGGTACGGCTTTGGCCTCGAAGACTGCGCGAACACGATCGTGGTCCGTTATAAGAAAGACGGCGGCGAGCATTACGCGGCGCTGGTCTCGCTCGGATCGCTGCGGCTCGACATCAACGGTGCGGTGAAGGCCGCGCTTGGCGCGCAACGGCTTTCGTTCGCCAAACGCGAGGCCGCGGTCGAGCACAGCGGCATGGAATTCGGCGGTATCACGGCGTTCGGTTTGCCTGACGATTGGCGCGTGCTGGTCGACGCCGAGGTAATGGCGCGCTCGCGGATCGTCATGGGTGCCGGTGTGCGGGCCGCCAAGCTGCTGCTGGCGCCGGACGTCTTGCGGCAATGGCCGCGCTGCGAAGTGGCCGCGCTCACGCTGCCGGCGGAGTGACGCCTGGCAGATCGTTGCACGCGCAATCAAAATGGACAATGCCTTGCCGGCAGGTGAAGCGCGCCTTGATTTCCGGGCGGTACGCCGTCGCCTGAAGGCGGCGGCCAGAGCGTCCGTCGACCCAGCCTGAAGTTTTTCCCCGTTCCGCCGTTAATCCGGAGAGTGACATGCACCGCCGGGGCGTCCGCCTCGCGCGGCGATCATAAGGACAAGGGACACGGAGATGGAACGGTTTCGCCTGAAAGTGCGGCTCTGGCTCGCGCTAGCGGTAATGTGCATGGGCATTCTGGCGATCGGCCTATGGGGGGCGTTCAAAACGCGCGACACGATGATCGCCGACCGCCAGGCTGAATTGAAGAGCGTGGTCAGCGTCGCTTACAGCGTGCTCGACCGCTACAACGGCCTCGTCGCGGCCGGCACGATGCCGCTCGCCGACGCGCAACGCACGGCAATGGCCGACCTGCGCGCCATGCGCTACGACGGCGCCGGCGGCTACCTCGTGATCGAAGACGCGCACGCCCGGGTCCTGATGCACGGCGTGCGCGCCGACCTCGAGGGCAAGGACATGAGCGGCTTCACCGATCCGCAGGGGCGTCACGTGTTCAAGGACGGTTCGGATCTCGCCGAACGCGACGGCGAAGGGTTCATCCATCTGCAATTCCTCAAGCCGGGCTCCAACCAGATGGCGCCGAAGATCAACTACGTGCGGCTTTATAAACCGTGGGACTGGACGATCGTGACCGGCGTTTTCACCGACGATATCGACGCCGCGTTCTACTCGACGCTGCTGCAATACGTGGGCGCGGCGTTGATTTTGTGTCTGGCGGTATCGCTGGTGATCGGTGTGATTCTGCGCAGCATCCTGCGGCAACTCGGTGGCGAACCCGCGTACGCGGCGCAGATTGCCGCGCGTATCGCCGACGGCGAACTCGATCTCGTGGTCGACACGAAACCCGGTGACGAAACCAGCCTGCTCGCCGCGATGCAGCGTATGCAGCATCGTCTCGCGCACGCGATTACGCAGATTCGCAGCGGCGCGACGCTGATTTCCTCGGTGTCGCACGAGATCGCGGCGGGCAACGCCGACCTGTCGCGGCGTACCGAGCAGCAGGCTAGCGCGCTGGGTGAAACGGCGTCGAGCATGGAGCAGATCACCGCGACCGTCAAACAGAATGCCGACAACGCGAAGCAGGCGAGCCAGCTCGCGCACAACGCGTCCGAGACGGCGGCGCGTGGGGGCGAAGTGGTGGGTCAGGTGGTCGAGACGATGCGCGGAATTTCGCAGTCGTCGCATCGGATCGGCGACATCATCGGTGTGATCGAGGGGATCGCGTTTCAGACTAATATTCTCGCGCTCAACGCGGCGGTCGAAGCGGCGCGAGCCGGCGAAGAGGGCCGTGGTTTCGCGGTGGTGGCCGGCGAAGTGCGCAGCCTCGCGCAACGCAGCGCGGCGGCGGCGAAGGAGATCAAGACGTTGATCGAAGAGTCCGCGGCGCAGATCGAAGGCGGCTCGCAGTACGTGGGGCGCGCCGGTGAAACCATGCAGGAAGTCGTGCATGCGGTGCGCCGCGTCACCGACATCATGGGCGAGATCAGCGCGGCGTCGGTCGAGCAAAGCTCCGGCATCGAGCAGGTCAACATCGCGGTGGCGAGCATGGATCAGACGACCCAGCAAAACGCGGCGCTGGTCGAGGAAGCGAGCGCTTCCGCCGAGGTGCTGAAAACGCAGACCGGGCAACTGGCCGATGCGATCGCGGTGTTCTCGTTGCCGCTCCCGCGCTGAGTGCGGTATTCGGCGTTCGAGGTGCGGGTGACTTCGTCATCCGGGACCGGGGCGGGCCGGGCTTCTAGCAGGCTCGTTCAATCAGCGTGCGGCGCGATGTTTTTGCGTCCGCTGCATTCCGCTGCATGCCTGCGGTTCTAATTTCTAATGACGTAAAAAAGAAAAGGCTTCGGGAGAATTTACCTTCGCCGGGTTTTGTGCAGGGCTTGCGCTTCATGGCGCGCGGCCTGAGCGGGCCGGGAAGGGGGCCACGCAGCCGCCTGGCGGTTGCGTGGCACGATGCTCAGACTCAGATCATCAAGCGCGAAACCTTGGTGCCCTCGAGCGAGACGCCGGCCATCAGACCACCGTTCGTCAACACGAAAGCTTCAACGGGGCTCGTGGCCGTCGACGTATCGACCGCACCGTTCGCGCCGACTTTCAGCACGGCGACCGTTGCGTCCGCACCGGCTGCCCAGCCCTGGCTGCCGAGGAATTTGTCGAGCGCGTCCTGCGTCATGAACAGAAACACGAGCGCCTTGGATTGCGCGCCGATCTGCAAGCCGAACGAACCCGCAACGGTGCTGTAATAGCCGGACGTGCGGCCGCCCACACGCAGCGCGCCTTCGCCATATTGGCCGCCGACCCAGAACCCCGCTGAAATCACCGACGGGAACACCAGCACGCCACGCGCTTTGCCAACCAGCTCACGCGAACCGCCGACGTTGGCATAGAGCCGCGACAACGTCGAGTCGATGCCTGCGTTGATCGTGTCGCGTTTGCCCGCGTTCGCCGATGGCGACGCGCTCGAGGACGGCGACGTCGTCGTGCAGCCGGCGAGGCTGAGGCCAGCGGTAGCGAGAGCGGCGCTGCCGGTAAGGATGAATTGTCGTCTGCGCATGATGGTTTCCTTTACGTTATTGAGTTTGTGTTTGCTTTATATGCTGTCGTTGTTGCCGCCCTGCGAGCGAGCGGTTGTGCCGTGACGTCAACAATAGCCTACGTCGCTTGCTAACCAGCATTTCGCGTGCCTGACCTCGGCGCATGAATCGGAGTTGCTTGGTGAGCGGGCCGAATGGCCGTGTCGTGCTCTCGTATTCCGTGGCGCGCGCCGAGTTTGACTAGCCTTTCACCAAACCGCCGTCGACGATCAGATTCTGGCCGGTCACGGCGCGCGACCAGGGCGACAGGAAGAACAACACGGCGTCGGCGAATTCTTCCGGCGTGGTGACGCGCCGTACCGGCGTTGAACTCGCGATCAGGTCGAAAACGAATTCCGGCGTGGCCGCGCTGGCGTCCGTGGTGCGCAGCAGGCCGCCCGATACCATGTTCACCGTGATGCCGTCGGGGCCAAGATCGTGAGCGGCCGTGCGCGTCAGCGACAGCAGCGCGGCTTTGGCCGCCGTGTAGTCGTGATAGGGGACCACCGGGTTCTGAAACAGGTTGGTGCCGACGTTGACGATACGGCCGAAGCCGCGCGAACGCATACCCGCAACGGCCGCCTGAATCGTATTGAGCGAGCCCTTCAGCGAGCCGTCGAGTTGCTGTTGCAAGCGTGTCCAGTCGATGGAGTCGATCGTTGGGCGTGCGTCGCCGTCGAAGCGGAAGTCGGCCAGCGCGTTGTTGACCACCGACACGATGGGTTGCCCGGTTTGCGTCTGCGCCCGCTCGAAGAGGCGCGCGACCGCGGCTTTGTCGGTGATGTCGGCCTGCAGCGGCAGCACGCGGTCGCCGAGTTCTTCCTTCAATGCGAGCGCCAACGTTTCGCTCTTGTGGTAATTCACGACCACACCCGCACCCTCGCGTATCAGCGCGCGCGTGATCGCCGCACCCAGTCCACGGGCGCCGCCCGTTACCAGGACCCATTGTTCGGATAGAAGCATCTGTTTCCCTGTTGTCTATGAAGTGACGATGTTCCTATTGTCACCTGATTCAGGGCTGATGCCGGGTTTGCGTGACGCAGCGGGCGTGCGGCAACGTCGAGTTGGCCGATTCGATGTCTGTATGGTGACGCTCACTGTGGCCGCAGCTGCTGCTCTTTTATCTCCGGATTAACACTTAGGTTATTTGCCGGTCAGATTCATCTGATGAAGTAACAAAAATAGTTAGGACTATATATGTAATGGATGAAATTTCCGATGTCTTTATAGATTCGGTAATTAACGATTCTTAACAGTTAAATCGCGTATTGAATCGAAAAAATCACGCTGATTTCGCATTGCGTGGGCTAGCGCACGGTCGCTGGGTGATGCTGCGCATAACTTGAACCTCCATCAGGCCCTGCTGTGCCATTTCAGATTTTATGGCGCAGCCAGTCGTTTCTCTCGGATCACGTCGAATCGGACCGGGATTTTCCGCGAGAGAGATAGCTTTCGTGACGCCGTTTCGGCGTGACACCAGGCAATGCCGACTGGGCTTTGAATTTTCAATCTTTAACAGTGAACGCAGATTCATCTGTTATTCGGGCCGGTCTTTCGAGGTATTTAGTTAGGAGGCTGAAATGAAAAAACACAATGGAGACGCGCGTATTCCTGGATCGCGCCTGGCGGTATTGGCGGTGGCGGTGAGTCTGTACGCGACGATGGCGGGTGCGCAAACGACCTCGCCGGCGCCGGGCACGCCGTCGGGTGGCGCGTCGAAGCTGGTGGTCGCGCAGACGTTGCCGATCGACTGCCCGTCGTTCGATACGCTGGGCTGCAAGCGTGAGAGCAGTGGTTTGCTGACGACCGGCGGGGTTGGCGTCGCGGCAGCGGCCGGTTTGGGGGCGACGTCGGCTACCGGGGCACAGAGCAGCGGCGGTAGCGGCAACGGGGCCGCGTCGGGAGGAACGGGCGATAGCGGTGCGAATGGCAGCGGTGGTGGTTCGGGTAACGGCGCAGCTGCGGGGCTTGGGTCCGGGGCGGCGGTGGGTGGGAGCGGGAACGGTGGTAGTGGCAGCGGCAATGGCAGTGGAAGTGGAAATGGCGGGAAGGGTGGGACTGGCGGGACGGGAAGTGGCGGGACAGGAAGTGGTGGAACAGGAAGTGGTGGGACAGGAAGTGGCGGGACAGGAAGTGGTGGGACAGGAAGTGGTGGGGCGGGAAGTGGCGGTGCAGGAAGTGGTGGGACAGGAAGTGGTGGGACGGGAAGTGGCGGGACAGGAAGCGGCGGGACAGGAAGTGGCGGAACAGGAAGCGGTGGAACAGGAAGCGGTGGTACGGGAAGCGGTGGGACAGGCAGTGGCGGGACGGGGGGCGGAAGCGGCCATGGAGACGGTGGCCACGGCGACGGCGGCCATGGAGATGGTGGCCACGGCGATGGTGGCCACGGCGATGGCGGTCATGGAGATGGCGGCCACGGAGATGGTGGCCACGGCGATGGTGGCCACGGCGACGGCGGCCATGGAGATGGCGGCCACGGAGATGGCGGCCACGGAGATGGCGGTCATGGCGATGGCGGCCACGGAGATGGCGGTCATGGAGATGGCGGTCATGGAGATGGCGGTCATGGAGATGGTGGCCACGGAGATGGCGGTCATGGAGATGGTGGCCACGGCGACGGCGGTCATGGAGATGGCGGCCACGGCGATGGTGGCCACGGCGATGGCGGTCATGGAGATGGTGGCCACGGCGACGGCGGTCATGGAGATGGCGGCCACGGCGATGGTGGCCACGGAGATGGCGGTCATGGAGATGGTGGCCACGGCGACGGCGGTCATGGAGATGGTGGCCACGGCGATGGCGGCCACGGCGATGGTGGCCACGGCGATGGCGGCCACGGCGATGGCGGCCACGGAGATGGCGGTCATGGTGACAGCGGCCACGGCAGCAGCGGTCACGGCGACAGCGGTCACGGCGACGGCGGTCACGGTGACGGCGGTCACGGCAGCAGCGGTCATGGCGACAGTGGTCACGGCGACGGCGGTCACGGTGACAGCGGCCACGGCGACAGCGGCCACGGCGATAGCGGCCACGGCGACAGCGGTCACGGCAACAGCGGCCACGGCAACAGCGGCCACAGCAGTTCCAGCAGCAGCTCCGGCTCCGGCGGCCACGGCCGCGGTCACTAACTCACCTGCACGCCTTCAGCGCGCGACGGCCGGCACCCCCGGCCGTCCAAACAAAAAAGAGCGGACAACTCACCGTCCGCTCCTTGTCGACCAACCCCGATTCCCTCACCTCCCCACAGCCATCACCCTTTCTTCCACCACCAGAAAAACCTTCTCCCCCGCCACCGGCTCATGTGCCCGCGCCCCACCGGTAAAACTCCCAAACGCCGGCAGTACCCCGCACCCCGCCCCAAACCGAAAGCAAGGCACCCGCACCGAATCGACTCGCGTCGTCAGCCGATAAACCGGATGCACATGCCCCGCGAGCGCATACGCACCTCGCACCGTCTGCGGGAAGTGGCAAGCTGCCCAAGGCCCGATCCGCCACGGCTCCTGCACACATTGAACATTCATCGAAACCGGCAATGCACCGGCATGCCGATCGTGATTCCCTTCGACCAGCACTACCTGCAGCCCGGCATGTTGTGCGCGCCAGCCATGCAATGCGTTCAGTGTCTCGGCGGAATGCGCCTCACGCGCATGCAGCAGATCGCCGAGAAAAACGAGCGTCACCGGTTCGAACTCGCCAATCAAAAGATCGAGCCGCTGCAGATTGTCCGCAGTCGCGCCAACCGGCACGGGAATGCCGCGCGCTCGAAACACCGCGTCCTTGCCGAAATGCGCATCGGCGACGAACAAACACCGCAGCGCGGGATCGAAAATCGCACGCAAGCTCGACAGCATGAGAGTGTGTCCGGCAATCTCCACCTTCAACGAAGCCGTCTTCATACACGAGCCGCCTTCTCGAGCTCCGCCAACATCCGCTCGACGCGATCCGCGAGTTTTTCCGTACTGACCTTCTCACGCAAGCGTCCGACGATCAACGGAAACGCAAACGGCGTCGGCTTTTTCGGCCGCATCACAATCACGCGGCTGGCATTCATCCGTTCGAGCGCGACGCGAATGCGCTGCGCGTCGAGCTCCTGCAGCAGCACCTCGGCATCGGCCTGATTCAGCAGCAGATTGCCACTATCGTGACTACGGAAGATCTCATAGAACAGACCACTCGACGCCTGCAATTGCCGCGCGCTTTTCTGCTGTCCAGGGTGCCCTTGAAATACCAGTCCCGACACGCGTGCAATTTCACGAAAACGCCGCATCGAGAGTTCCGACGAATTCAGGCTCGCGAGAATGTCATGGTCGAGCTCATCGAGAGAGAGCAAGCCGCTTTCGAGTTGCGCGGCCCAATCGAATGGTTGCGCGGACAACAGCTCGAAACCGTAGTCGTTCATTGAAATCGAAAACGTGCCGGGCTGCTCACGCGCAACTCGCCACGCTAACAATGCACCGAGCCCAATATGGGCCGTGCGCCCCGCAAACGGATAACAAAAGAAATGGTGTCCCTCGCGCGATTTCAGCAACTCCACCACCAGCACGCCCGGCTCGGGCAACGCCGACCACTTCTGTTGCAACTCGAGAAGCGGCCGTACCGCGCGCATTTCCGGTTCGTCGTAGACGCCGGCGGCAGCGCGCGCCAGCATCGTCAGCGTCGCATCGGCGAGTTCGGACGACAACGGCATCCGGCTGCCGGCCCATTGCGGCATCGCACCGCGTGACGAAGTCGCGCGACGCACCCACGCGGTCGTGTCCTGCACGCGGATCAATTCGAGCGCGCGGCCGCCGAAGGTAAAGATATCGCCCGGTTTCAGCCTCGAAATGAACGACTCTTCGATCGCGCCGATTCTGCCACCCGATAGATAAGCGACATGCAAGGTGCCGTTCGCGACGATTGTCCCGATGTTGTTGCGATGGCGGCGCACCAGATCGTCGCGCGGCACACGGTACACGCCGTCGCTGTCGCGCATCACGCGATGGTAGTCGGGATAGGCGCGTAACGCGGTGCCGCCGCCTTCCACGAAGCCGAGCGCCCAATCGAACTCGGCCTGGGTCAAATGCCGGTACGCGTACGTGCTGCGAATCTCGCCAATCAGTTCGTGCGGGTCGAACCCGCCGCCGATCGCCACGGTCACCAGATGTTGGACCAGCACATCGAACGGTTGGTCGGGTGTGTCGCGGCCTTCGATCTGACGTTTCGCGACGGCCTCGCGGGCGGCGGCCGCTTCGACCAGTTCGAGCGCATGGGTCGGCACGATCGTCACGCGCGAGGGCCTGCCGGGCGCATGCCCGGAGCGTCCCGCACGCTGCATCAGCCGCGCGACGCCTTTCGGCGAGCCGATCTGAAATACGCGCTCCACCGGCAAGAAATCGACCCCGAGATCGAGACTCGATGTACACACCACCACTTTCAGCAAGCCGCTTTTCAGGCCGCGCTCGACCCATTCGCGCACGTCCTGATCGAGCGAGCCGTGATGCAACGCGATCAGGCCGGCCCATTCGGGCCGTGCCTCGAGCAGCGCCTGGTACCAGACTTCGCATTGCGAGCGGGTGTTGGTGAAAACGAGCGAGGTCTGCGCGTCGCCGATCGCGTCGGCTACCGCGCCGACCTGGCGCATGCCGACATGGCCGCCCCAAGGAAACCGTTCGATGGTGTCGGGAATGACCGTATCGACAATCAGCGCCTTGGGCAGCGCGCCGTGCACATCGACGCGGGCCGTTTTGACAGGCGCAAGTAAAACGTCGGCAGCGAAAGGCAGGTTGCCTAGCGTGGCCGACAGGCCCCACACCTGCAATTCGGGCCGCCAATGCGCGAGACGCGCAAGTGCGAGTTGAGTCTGCGTACCGCGTTTGTTGCCGAGCAGTTCATGCCATTCATCGACCACCACCAGACGTACCTGCGCGAGCACGACGCGCGCGTCGGGTCGTGTGAGCATCAGCGACAGGCTCTCGGGCGTGGTGACCAGGGCCGACGGCATGCGCCGGTTCTGCCGCGCGCGTTCGGCCGACGAGGTGTCGCCGGTGCGCAGCCCGACGCTCCACGGCACGGCCAGTTCGAGCGCCGAGCTTTGCAGGGCACGAGCGGTGTCGGCGGCGAGCGCGCGCATCGGCGTGATCCAGAGTACGGTGAGAGGGACAGGCTGCGTGAGTGTCGGCCTGCGCCGGATAGAGGACCTGACAGCAGATCCCGCAACGGACCCAATCGCACCTGACGCAGTATCTGAGCCGTTCTCCAAACCCGCACCCGAAAAAGTTGCAAGCGCACCAAACCACACCGCCCAGGTTTTACCGGCACCCGTAGTCGCATGCAATAACCCGCTAGCGCCGCGGCCAATCTCGCGCCAGACCTCGCGTTGAAATTCGAACGGCTGCCAGCGGCGCGCCTCGAACCACGCGTCGAGCTTATCGGCGAAGGGGCGGCGCGCGGCCGCCTCGTCCAGTACCAAGGGAATCGTTTCGAAAGCCGGTTCGCGCGCGTCGAGCCGTGCCTGCTGCTCGCGGCTGCGTGGAATGCGGCGGGATCTGGGCGCACGGCGCCTTTGGGGTAGCACGTCGGGCCCGGAAGCCTCGGGCTCGTCGGGATCAGCCGGCTCGATCATCGAAAGCGCTCTTTAGCATGGGATTCGCGGCGTGACGAATGCCTCGCGGTATAGGTTCTCTGTGGACACAGGGAACGCGCCGCAAGTTCATCATCCTACCCTCCCACTGACGCCGGCCCGATTGCCGTGTTTAAATGCCTGGGGCCTCGCGCGCCGGATGTCCAACACAGAAAGCGGGCGGACAACCTGCAACCAGTCATCCACTCAAAACGGAGTTCGCGTTGAATCGTAACCAGGCATCGCTGCCGCAAACGTCCCTGCGGATCGCCGCTGCGCAAGCGCAACCGGTATCCGGCGACGTCGCCGCCAACATCGCCAGAACAGTCGAACTGACCGGTCTCGCCGCCGATCGTGGCGCGAAACTGGTGGTTTTTCCCGAGAAATTCCTGAGCGGCTACGAACCGGACCTGATTGCCGGCGACCCCGCGAAATACGCTTTCGAAGCCCACGACGCGCGTCTTGAACCGATCCGCGAGGTGTGCCGTCGGCGTGAGATCGCCGTGATCGTCGGCGCGGCGACTCGCCATGCGGACGCCCTGCATATTTCGTCGCTCGTATTCAACCGGTCCGGCGAGCAGATCGAGCCGTATCACAAGCAATATCTCTATAGCAGCGAGACGACCGTTTATCAGCCCGGCACGCAAGGCTGCATGCTGGAACTCGACGGCTGGCGGCTAGCCCTCGGCGTGTGCTACGACTCGGGGTTTCCAGAGCACGCGAGACTCGCGGCGATGAACGGCGCGCATGCTTATCTGGTGAGCGCGCTCTTCAGCATGAAGAGTGGCTACCATCAGTCGCGCATCTGGTTCCCGGCGCGCGCATTCGACAATACGATGTATGTCCTGCTGTCGAATCACATCGGCACGACCGGCGGCTGGCAGACCTGTGGCGCGAGCGCAGTCTGGAGCCCGTACGGCGAGGTCGTGGTGGAAGCGAGCCGCGATCGCGACGACGTGATTACCGCGCTACTCGATCCGGCCGTGCTGGCCGACGTCCGCGAACGCGAAACGGTGCTTGCGGACTTCAATGCGCGCGACGTAGCGGCGGCTGTCAGCTATACGGTGCACACCCTGGACTGACGCACGGGCGGTCGTTGCGGTTATTTCGAAGTGACGTCGAAAGTTACTTTGAAACGGCGGCTCGCACCACGCCAGATGGTTTTGATTGCGGTGCGGGCACGGCCCACAGCAACGCAATCATGCCCGCAATCAGCAGTACGGCGACCACCGCAAAACCGGCATAGACACTGCCGGTCTGTGTCTTCAGCATGCCGATCAGCGAAGGGCTCACGGCGCCGCCAATGGCGCCGATCGCGGTAATCGTCGCAATGCCGGCTGCCGCGGCGCCGCCGTCGAGATACGCGGTGGGGATCGTCCAGAAGATGCTGAGCGTCGCATAAATGCAGATCGACGCGATCACCAGCAACGCAACCGTAAACGGCACGCTATGCGCGGCGAGGGGCAGCAACAAAAAGCTGCCGGCCACCGCGAAGCCGCACCCCGCGACATGCCAGCGCCGCTCCGCGCGACGATCCGAGCTATGGCCGATCGCGACAATGCCGATTGCCGTACACACCGAGATCCCACCACTCAGCCAGCCGATATGACCGAGTTGCTGCACGCCAACGTGCCGTAGCAGCGTCGGAATCCAGAAACCGATCGCGTTGAGTCCCATGAACACGCAGAAATAGATCGCCGAGAGCAGATAGATGCGCGGATTGCGCAGTACATCCGCGAGCCGTGCCGGCGGCGCATGATAGATGCCACGTTGTTTGCGGTCCGCTTCCAGGGCGGCGTTCACCTGGGCCTTTTCGGCGTCGCTCAACCATCTTGCGTTCGCGGGACGATCGTCCAGGTAGAGCAGGGCCATGATGCCGAGCGCGATAGCCGGTACGCCTTCAATCAGAAACAGCCACTGCCAGCCGCGCAAGCCGAGCATGTCGTGGAAATGCACCATGATCCAGCCCGACAGCGGGCCGCCGATAATGCCCGCGAGCGGCACCGCCATGATGAACAGACTCGTGATACGTCCGCGTTGCCGGTCGGGAAACCAGTAGGTGAGGTACAGAATGATGCCGGGAAAGAAGCCGGCTTCGGCGGCGCCCAGCAGAAAGCGCAGCAGATACAGCATATTCGCGCTCTTCACGAACATCAGCAGTACCGTCAGGCTGCCCCACAGCACCATGATGCGCAACAGCGTCTTGCGCACGCCGACCTTCTCCAGCAGCAGATTGCTCGGTAACTCAAACACCAGATAGCCGACGAAAAACATGCCCGCCGCGAGGCCGAACACGGCGTCGTCGAGTTTGAGGTCTTGCAGGAACTGCAACTTCGCGAAGCCGATGTTGACGCGGTCGATGAAATTGACGACGTAGCACATGAACAGAAACGGCACGATGCGCCGCGCGATCTTGCGATAGATCGCGTCTTCGGGCCCGAGGTCTGACGAACGCTGCATCATGTGTCTCCTGACGTGCCGGCCGGATCAGGCGGCACGCCTGCGGTGTGATCATATAGGCGGACTGGGTTCGTTGTTATTGCCGCTTACTTCGTATTACGGTCTACCATTCGCCAAAGAAAACGCCCCAATCCTTGTGCGTGTTGGTCTTGCTCTCCACGCTCGGATTGTCGATCGTGACGCGCTGCTTCAACGAGCCGTACCAGTCCGCCAGTTTTGCATGCATCCGCTCGCGAATCGCGGCATGAGCGGCATCGGCACCGAGATCGGCGTATTCGTGCGGATCGTTCGCCAGGTCGAACAGTTGCGGCCGGTAGCCGAGCCAGTGAACGTACTTCCAGCGCGAGTCGCGCACCATCCAGCCGCGGCATTCGTCGGCTCGACGTCCGAGCGCGAGTCGCGCGCCGCGGAAACTGTAGTCGAGTTCGGCGACCACGTAGTCGCGCCAGCCCTGCGCGCCGGCCGCTTCATTGCGGGTGAGCGGCAACACCGAGCGTCCTTCGATACGCTCTTCGTATGCTGGTAGACCGAGGGCGTCGAGTACGGTCGGCACGACGTCGATCCCGGACATAAAGCGTGTTTCGACGCTGCCACGCGTTGCGTCGGCCTGGGCGGACGGATCGTAGACGATCATCGGCACGCGCTGCACGGTGTCGTAGAACAGTTCTTTTTCGCCGAGCCAATGGTCGCCGAGAAAATCGCCGTGATCGGCGGTGAACACGATCAACGTGTCTTCCCAGCGGCCAAGGCGTTCGAGTGTTTCCCACAATTGGCCGAGATGATCGTCGATCTGCTGGATCAAACCCTGGTACACCGGCCGCACTGTGTTCGAGACTTCTTCTCGCGCGAAATTGACGCACTCTTCCTGGGTGCGGTACGCGGCGACGACCGGATGCGCGTTGTCGAATTCGGCGGCCCGGCGCTCGAGCGGCAGACATTGATCGAGTGAATAAAGGTTGTGATACGGGCGCGGCGCGACATAAGGCCAATGCGGTTTTACGTACGACAAATGCAGGGCCCACGGCTCGTCGCCTTGTTGCTCGATATAGCGGATTGCCTGATGGGTCATGTACGCGGTTTCGGAATGCGCTTCAGCCACGCGCGCGGGCCAGCGAACATTGCGCATTTTCCAGCCGGAGCGCACCGCGCCGCTATCGTCTTCCACGCTGATCGCGAAATCGCTCCACGGCTTGTCGCTCACGTAACCGTGCTCGCGAAGAAAGGCCGGATAGCCGCTTTCCTTGCCGGGCTCGTGGTGACCGTCGTAACGATCGAGTTCGTCGAACGAGCCCGTCGAGAGGCGTTGGCCGAGCGGACTTTGCCGGGCGATATCGAGCCTTTCCATGCCGTGGGCGTCGGCCATGACGTGAGTTTTGCCGGCCAGCGCGAGCGAGCGGCCATTGAGCCGCAAGTACTCGCCGAGCGTCATTTCACCGATCGAGAGGGGCACACGGTTCCAGTTGGCGCCGTGACTGCTCATCGTGCGGCCGGTGTAATACGACATGCGCGATGGGCCGCAAACGCCGGAGCTGACGAAGGCATTGTCGAAGCGCACACCGCGCGAAGCGAGTGCGTCGATATGCCGGGTTCGCAGGTAAGGGTGCCCGTAACAGCCGAGATGATCGCGGCGTAACTGATCGCACATGATAAAGAGAACGTTGCGGGTGTCCGCCATCTGTAAGCACCGTCTGCGGCCTTGCGGCCTAATAGAATAGAGAGAAGAAGCGGTAACGAACCGGAAAGATGTTCGATGCTAGAAACGAACGCGACGATTGACCTAATCAAATATATGTGCGGATGCACAATAGGGCCGGGCTGCTGCGGGAAAAGCGCGTCATAATGGCCGGCGAGCCAACAATTTCCCTACATTCACCGTGTCCGATCCTTCATTGCCGCCTGTGCTGAAGCATCCCGAGCACATCGACGAATTCCTGCTGTACCGGTTGCATAACCTGGCGAGAGTGGCGGTTCAGGGTGCCGGCCTGATGTTCCGTCGAGAACTCGGTATTACCCGGCGTGACTGGCGCATTCTCGCTTTCGTCGGTAAATACCCGGATGCGAGTCTGACCCGGCTCGCCGAACAGGCGGCGCTCGATATGGTGGTGGCGAGCCGCTGCGTCGCGAACATGGTCAATAAAGGCCTGATTGCGAAAACGCGCCTGCCCGAGAACAAGAGGGTGACCGTACTCGCGCTGACCGAAGCCGGCCGTCAGGTCTACGAGCACGCACGAAAGAGCGGGCAACGCTATAACACCGAGTTCGCCGCCTGTCTGAGTGATGAAGAAGCGGTTCTTCTCGACGGACTGCTCAAACGGATGGAACAACAGGCGTTGTTATTGAATCAGCGTGAAATGGCGAAAAGCGGTCCGCTGCCTGACAACGACGAAAACGAAGACGCCGACACCGAATAGATTCACGCTGGTGAAAGCGCTGCCAGAACATGGATCTCTTTGGCGCTCTCACGGAATCGACTGGCAACCAGGCATGACGTCGACTACCCGGCCCGGGGTACGCGCGAGGCGATCCGTTACAATGAGGCGCACCCTTCACCTGGAGACTCGCTTTGAAATCTATCGTTGCTTTGGTCGCCGCAGCCTTGTTGTCTTCAACGGCAATGGCCGCCGCGCCCACCACCGAAAAACTGCCTTCCGGCGTGATCGTCGAACAACTGAAGCAGGGTACCGGCGCCCAACCGGCCGCGACCGACGTCGTCAAGGTCAACTACCGTGGCACGCTGGCCAACGGTACCGAGTTCGATAGTTCCGCGAGCCACGGCGGCCCGGCTACGTTCCCGCTGAACCGTGTGATTCCGTGCTGGACGCAAGGCGTGCAGAAGATGAAAGTGGGCGGTAAGGCGAAGCTGACCTGCCCGGCGGCGACCGCTTATGGCGATCGTGGCGTCGGCGTGATTCCGCCGAATAGCGACCTGACGTTCGAAGTCGAGCTGGTCGACATCGTCAAGCAATAAAGCGCGATGCGCGCCAGGAAAAAGCCCCGCTGCGGAACTCGCAGCGGGGCTTTTTTCATTCGGCGCAGTGCGCGCGTCTGAAACGTGTCGACGCGAGAAGGCGTTATTTAAAGTCCGGCGGGACTTCTTCGTTTACTCTCTACCCGTGCGCCGACGCGGATTCTGCCAAGCCGCACCAATCTGAACGATCCCACTGTCATTTGCCGCGTGTCTGGAGTGCCTGCCATGAATATCGACTTTCACTATGGCGTGGTCTATATCGCGAGTCGCATTGGCGGTATGGCGGCCGGCGACGCGCTCACCGTCGCGCATGCCTGCCAGTATGTCGACGATGCGACGACGGCCGGGATACTGCGCTTCGAAGGGGGCGAGACGTTCGAGCGCTTCGCCACTGCGCACAAGATGTTCGACTATGCCAACACGGAGAATGACCAGAACCGTCTCGTGTGGGCGCCGTTTCACTTTCTGCCGGCGGGCGAGGGCGACACGCTGCAGGAAAAAGCCGTGTGCCGTCCGGATAGCGTGGTAGCGCGCGAAATGGTGCGCCGGGCGATCCGGCAGCGGGGCGCCGAAACGGCGTTGCATCGCCTGGGCGTGACGCTTCATACCTACGTCGATACCTGGGCGCACCAGGGATTCTCCGGTATCGAGAGTCCCGCTAACCGGGTGCATTTACTGGAGTCGCAAGATTGCACGCGTAAAGGCTGGTTTGCCAGATTGAAGCTCGCTACCCAGCATCTGATCGAACACGCCGAAGAAGACGTTTTGACAATAGCGCTGCCGGTCGGTCACGGCGCCGCATTGCACTATCCCGACCAGCCGTGGGCCAAATGGCATTACATCGACGGCAGAAACGCGTTCGTTGAAAGACACAATTTGCCGGAGTTCGTGCAGGCGGCCGAGATGGCTTGCCGCGCGGTGCGTGCCTATGTCGCTGAGCGGGAAGACTTTGAAACGCAACCCGGTTTGCCGGCGAACGTGAAAGAGGCACTCACCGAGCTTCTCGATACCAATCGGAATCTGGACGATAACCAGCGGCTGAAGACGATTTGCGACGTGGTGAGTAGAGGCGGCATTCCGGGTCTGCAGGAGTCGATTCCCCAGTATGTGGCCAAAGGCCCCGGTTCCTGGAAGTGCAACGCCACCGGATTGCAGTTCGATGACGACACGGGCGACAAGCCGCAGTGGACGGATGCGTTTGAGAAAAGCGACTACCGTCTATTTCATGACGCGGTCAAAGAACACCGCTTCGTGACGACGCAGGAGATTCTGCCGGCTCATGGCGTGCGGATAGCGTAATCGCGCTCGCGCGTGCTACTCGTCCCTTGTCCCGCTCGCGGGTGCGGCCGGGTAAATTGCCGCCGCCGCACCCGCTTTTCAGTACTTTGCGGCTATTCCGCCCGCATCTGTTGTTGGCGCTGCGCGGCCTGTTCCTGCGCGTGTTTTTTGGCCAGATGGTGTCCGACGATACAGCCGCCCACCGCGCCCACTACCGCATGATGCCCGGCGTAGTGCCCCGCCACCCCGCCCACGACTGCCCCCTTGAAACAACCGGCGGCATTCGCCGTGCCGACCGCCGCCAACGTCAGTGCCACCGACGCGAAGGCCGTTTTGATGTAACCCGCTTTCATCTGAAAGTACCGTTCTGTTGAGTTGTCCCAAGGTGGCGACAGGCAGCGCTATTTCAATAGTCCGTTCAGCAACCCGGCTCGCGCGCAATGGGATTTTCTAAAGCCGTTCAGCGTGCAAACCCACCCAAACGATAAAAAAGCGCCCGCTCTCCTTTGAATCTTCGAATGCTTGCCTATAGTAGAAGCGACTATTGCCGCCGCGCGCGGCGGCTGCCTGCGGTTGACGCGTGACACGGGGAAACGCCAATCATGTTATCGAACGCTGCAATCTATCAGTCTCGGACTTGCACACCGGAGTCGTTGCGAACGCTTGCCGGCTTTCTCGAACTGGCGCTCGACGAAGGAGAAAGCGTGGTCCTGATGCGAATCGGTACGCACGTGCGCAGCGTTTATATCGGCGATCCATCCGGCGCACTGGAGCAATTGACGGATCACGGTGTGGTGGCCGCCACTCTGGCCGACGACATGCTGGCGCTGACCCGCCTGGGACTCAACCGGATTACCGCCGACGAACAGCAGTACCGCTTCATTCGCAGCGTGAGGTACATTGCCGATCGCCAGGCGGTAGTGTTTACGCCTGCTTGAGTGGTTCGGAAAAATTGATCGGAAGTAAAGGAAAAGGCAACAGGCAAGGTAAGGGGAAGGGAAATAAAAGGATGGCTATCGAGTTGTAACGAGTAGAGAACCCGAAAGGTTCGGACTCCACGGCATGCATGATCGGATAAAGCTGCTGCTTTATAGCCACATAGATCTGCCTTTCTCCTGTTATTCGTGGCATAGTTCGATCGATCAACATATAAGGAGCAATCACATGCCTTCGTTAGAGCAAATCCAAGCAAAGCTTAAGAAGCTCCAGGCGCAAGCCGACGTCCTTATTGCCAGAAAGGCACAAGACGCGGTCGACCAGATTCGCGGTTTGATGCTCAAGCATGGCCTGACTACAACCGATATCGAAGCCAAAGCAAAAGCGCGACGCGCGGCAAGAGGCCTGAACGGTCATGGCGGAAACGGTAAGGTAAAAGCTGTAACGGGCGGTAAGCCGGCCAAGTATCGCGATCATAAAACCGGTGCAACCTGGACCGGTCATGGTCGCGCGCCGGGTTGGATTGCCAACGTCAAAGACCGCACGCAATATCTGATTGAAGGCGCGGGCGAATTGAAGTCGGTGGCGAAAGCGGCGGTCGCGCACGCGAAAGGCGGTAAAGGTCAGCCTAAAGGCGCGCAGCCGCCCAAGTACCACAACCCGAAAACCGGCGCGACCTGGAGTGGGCGCGGCCCGGCGCCGGCATGGCTGGCAACGGTTAAAGACCGGAGCAAATTCCTGATCGACAGCGCGGCAGCCGGAGCGAAAGACGCAGGCAAGGCCGTGGTGAAAACGGCCGGTAAAGCAAAAGCAACGGCAACCGGCGCGGTGAGCAAGAAGGCAGCGGCAAAGAAAGTCGTAGCCAAGAAAGCGACGGCTGCCAAAAAGACCGCCGCAAAGAAGGTGAGCGCGGCGAGCAGAAAAACAGCAGCAGCGAAACCCGCAGCGAAGAAAGCCGCTGCAACCCGCGTAGCGAGAAAAGCGCCGGGTCGCAAACCCGCCGCAAAGGCAGCCGCTTCGGCCGCCGCCGCGCCGCAAGCCTCAACTGTGCAAGCCGGCGCATAAGCGCCACGGAGTCGCGAAGTAGATGACCAGCACGCTTGCATCACCCCAGCAGGAAGACCACGTCGTCCTGCTGGATTCGGTTCCTCAGCCTGCGGCGGACGCCGCCGAACCCTTCATTGTCGCGAGTGCCCGCCGGGTGATTCTGGCTTATCCAATCGCGGAAGCCGACTTTGAACGCTTCGGGCCATTCGATCCCGACGACGATCCCCACTGTACGGTGCTCTTTCCAGACGCGGTATTTCATCGGCTGGGACCGCCTGGCGAGGTCGATCTGGAGATTCATCCGCTCGCCTCGCAAGGTTTGGCGGGCTGGTCGGTTCATGAAGTCATGAACTCGTCGCTCGCGGCCGAGATTTCGGCAGTCGAGTCGCCCATTCCCGCGCAGCGGCATTTCGTCATCACGTTCAACGAATCCACATTCGAGTGCGTGGCGTCGGACTATACGGTGGTCGGTGTCTATGGCGCCGGTGAAATTGCCAGCCGCGAGGCTTTCTCGCTCGTCAGATAAAGCAATTGGGTAGCAAGGCGCGGGCCTGCAACGGGCACGCGCAATGCGTCCTGCGTTCGTGATAAAAACCGGGCCGTTCGGGTCCGCGTCTATTCATCGAACCGTAGGGCGCGCATTCGGCACGCCTCGCCGGTGAGCATCGAGGCCACGCATGCTGACAATTCCTATCACCGCGTTCGTCACGCTCATTATCGTTTTGCTGATTGCCAATCTTTCGACTGGCGAGAAGAAGATCGAACACAAAATTGCACGCCGTTATGGGAGCGACGATCCGCAATTCCTGCGATCCATGGGGCTGTTGCTGGGCCCTCCAGTTATTTCGGGCAATCGCTTCGAGATGCTGCTCAACGGCGACCGTATTTTTCCGTCGATGCTCGAAGGCATTCGCGCCGCGCGCCACACCATCACCTTCGAGACGTTCATTTACTGGTCCGGCGAAATAGGCGAGCAGATCGCCCACGCGCTGGCCGATAAAGCACGCGAAGGCGTCGCGGTGCATGTTCTGCTCGATTGGGTCGGCTCGTCGAAAATGGACAAGCGCTATCTGGATCTGCTGCGCGACGGCGGCGCCGAAGTCATTCAGTATCACAAGCCGCATTGGACCGGCCTGGGTCGTATGAACGATCGCACGCACCGCAAACTGCTGGTGATCGACGGACGCATCGGTTTCACCGGCGGTGTGGGCATCGCTCCGGAATGGACCGGACACGCGCAGGATGAAAAGCATTGGCGCGACACGCATTTCCGCGTGGCCGGACCCGTGGTCGGTCACATGCAAGCCGTGTTCATGGACAACTGGGTCAAAGCGTCGGGCAAGGTACTGCACGGCGAGGACTACTTTCCGGAAGTGGAAGACGTCGGCGAAGGTCTCGCGCATATGTTCAGCAGCTCGCCGTCGGGCGGCAGCGACGACATGCAGTTGATGTACCTGATGGCCATCACCGCGGCCACCCACAGCATTCATCTGGCGAGCGCTTACTTCGTGCCCGACAAGCTCACCATCAATGCGATCGTCGAGGCCGCGAAACGCGGTGTGAAAGTGCAGATCATCACGCCGGGCAAGCGCATCGACACGCACACGGTTCGCGAGGCATCGCGCGCGTGTTGGGGCGATCTGCTCGAAGCGGGTGTCGAAATCTTCGAATATCAGCCCACCATGTTCCATTGCAAGTTGCTGGTGGTGGACGAGTACCTGGTGTCGGTCGGCTCGACCAATTTCGACAGCCGTTCGTTCAAGCTCAACGACGAAGCGAATCTGAATATCTACGACCGCGACTTCGCGAAGCAGCAGACAGCGGTGTTCGCCGACGACCTCAAGCAGTCGCAACAGATCACGTTCGAAGCCTGGAAGCACCGGCCCCTCACCGAGAAGCTCATCGAGAAATGCATCCCGTTACTGGATACGCAACTCTGACAAATAGACTACATTCGCCTAAACATCGCATTTCTCATGCCGTCTGCATGAATTAGCTTTTATGAAAAAATAGTTTTGAAATTGTTTTAAAAATCGGTTTGCTATCGTATATTGACATCAAGTCTTAACGCAGAAGCGACAGACTGGTATTCAATGAATAGCACGGTTGGGCGTTTCTGGCGTGCATTCAATTAGTGCATATAAGATAGTTCACGAGGCACCGCAAGCTACGGCGTCGGTGCAGGAGCGGTCGTCGCGGATCAGACTTGCCGGCGTAAAGGCAAGTCGCATGGGCCTGATCCGCGGTGGCACGGCCGCAAGGCGTCCGCGAGCGCGGGCGCGGTATCGGTACGCATTTGCTTCGACGCAAGTGCATGCGAATACGCCATGCCCATCGAAAAACTCCTTGTTCCGCTGCCGGCGGGCCTGAAAGTCTACGTTGAACGTCACGTATTCGATCCGGCCTTCGAGAGTGTCATTCTGATCAACGGTGCGCTGGCTACCACAGCCTCGTTCGGTCAGACAATCAAATATCTCGGCGAACGCTATAACCCTATCTGTTTTGATTTGCCTTATGCCGGGCAATCGAAAACGCATAATAAATGCAGCTTCGTTCTATCTAAAGACGACGAAGTCGACATTCTGCTTTATCTAATACGCTTATTTGAACCGAGTTTTCTGTTATCGGTTTCCTGGGGCGGCGTGGCCTCGTTGCTGGCGCTGTCGCGGGAACGCACCAGTGTGAGGCGCGCGGTGATCGCTTCGTTCTCGCCGCGCCTGAACGAGGCGATGACCGCCTATGTCACCGCCGCGCGCGACTACATAGCGGCCGGCGAAAACCTGAAGGCCGCGCAACTGCTCAACGACACGGTGGGCAAGCATCTGTCGCGCATCATGAAGCTCTACAACTACCGCTATCTGACGACATTGCCGCGCGAAGAGCAGGAACAGGTGGCGTTTCACGTCGAGCAGATTCTGGCGATTCGTCCCGAGCAGTATCTGCATGAATTCCGCAATATCGATTGCGGGCTGAAGTTCATCAACGGCGATCTCGACGAATACACCACGCCCGAGGACGCCCGTTCGTTGAGCATGCATCTGAAGCGCGCCGAGTTCGCGACGATCGGACAGGCCGGCCACTTTCTCGACCTCGAAGGCAAGCCGGCGCTGCGCCAGGTGCGCGCGGCGATTCTCGACTACTTCGGCCCGCCGCCGGTGCAGCGCGCGCTCGATTGCTTCGAGACGCTTGCCGCACGATCGTCCCTTTTGCCGGTGACGCTGGCCCCCGTGGCTAACGTGACCGGCATGGCCAACATCGGCAACGCGGCGTTGCAGACAAGCGCCGATCACTCGTTCCAACAGGTCGAACTGCCATGAATCTCGCTCAGAGCATTGCCATTGTCATGCCGTGGACGGCGTGGGTCGTGTATTGGATCGCGACGTCGAATCGCGTCAAGGCGACCGCGCGCAAGGAGGCCTCGCGCTCGCGCACATTGCAGTCGATTCCGCTGATTGCAGGCGGCGCGCTGATCGTGCTGCCGGACTTCAATCGCGCGGCGTGGTGGTTCGATCCGCAGTCGATCGGCGGCGTGCAACTCGCGGGTCTGGCCGTGCTGTTGGCCGGTCTGGCATTTTCCGTGTGGGCGCGGCTGCATCTCGGCACCAACTGGAGCGTATCGGTCACGCTGAAGGAGGGGCACGAACTGGTGCGCAGCGGGCCCTATGCGTTGGTGCGTCATCCGATCTATACGGGCTGTCTGCTGGCGCTCGTCGGCGCGGCCATCATCGGCATGCAATGGCGCGGCGCGGCGGGGCTGTTGCTGATCTTCGCGTCGCTGGCGTACAAGGTTCGCGTCGAGGAGCGCTGGTTGACCGGTCATTTCGGCGGAGCATACGCTCAGTATCGCCGCGATGTGGCCGCCCTGATTCCCGGTCTCTTCTGAGTTGCCGGTATGACCAGAGTCATCATTACCGCGATCGGCTCGGCGGGCGACGTTCATCCGCTGCTCGGTATCGGCGCGGCTCTCGCAACGCGCGGGCACGAGATCGTTTTCTGCAGCCATCCGCCCTTCGAGGCGGCGGCACGGCGGCAAGGTTTCGCGTTCAGGCCGATCGGCACAGCGGACGAATACGCGGCGGCCATGGCGAACCCGGCGCTATGGAATCCGCGCACCTCGTTCCGCACGTTGTGGGCGGTGATTGCACCGACCTTGCAGCCGCATTTCCAGACGCTCGTGTCCCTGACCGACGACGACACGATTCTGGTCGGCACGCTGTGGGCGTTCTCCGCGCGGCTGATGCAGGAGTTGTATCGTGTGCCGCTGGTGTCGGTGCAGGTGTCGCCGTCCACCTTGCTGTCCGCGCATGCGCCGCCGACGCATCCGCGTCTAACCATTCCGCGCGGTCTGCCGCTCGTCGTGAAGGCGGCGCTGCTGCGCGTGATCGAGCGGCAGGTGCTCGACAGGGTCTGCGGGCCGGCGCTGAATACGTTGCGCGCGCAACTGAGGCTGGCACCGGCCACCCGCATTTTCGGCCAGTGGCTTCACTCCACCGACGGCGTGCTGTGCCTTTTTCCCGAGTGGTTCGCGCGGCCGCAGCCGGACTGGCCGACGCCTCATCGGCTGAGCGGTTTTCCGCTCTTCAACGATACCGGCGAGCCGCCACCCGATTCGCAGCTGGACGAATTTCTGGCTGCCGGCGCGGGCGAGCGCCCCGTGGTGTTCACGCCCGGCTCGACGCTGATCGACCATGAGCGCTACGAAGACGCCGTGCGTAGCGCACTGCGTGAAAGCGGACTGCGCGGCGTGCTCCTGACGCCGCAAGCACCGGCGCCGAACGACGCGCAGTCCGCGCCGACCGTGCTTCTGAAGCGGCGCTACGTGCCCTTGCAGACGCTTCTGCCGCGCTGCCGGGCATTGGTGCATCACGGCGGCATCGGCACGGCGGCGCTGGCGTATGCCGCGGGTATCGCTCAGGTCGTCACGCCGTTCGCGCACGATCAGTTCGATAACGCGCAGCGGGTGGTGGCGAGCGGTTGCGGCGTGCGGCTCGACGGACCGTTGCACGCACAAGCGCTCGCGCGCGTCTTGAAGCAGGTGCTCGGCGATCCGTCGATCGCGACGCAATGCGGGCGTATGCAGGATCACCTGGCCGCGTCACCGGACGGCTGCGAGGCTGCCGCGCGCTTTGTCGAAGGGTTCATGCGCGGCGGTGCGCGCGTGCCGGGTCGCGAGCGTGTGTCCTCTTTCGCCATGGCGGCGAGCGGGCACGTCGTATGAGCGCGGCCACGTCGAGGCCGCAAGGCTCGCGCTGGCTTGACGCGGAGCGGAAACCGGACCGCATGCCGGGCAACGTAGGCGATGCAGGCAGCGCGCCTCGCTTGCACGGCGCGCGGCTCGCGTTACTGACCTTCGCGCTTTCACTAGCGACCTTTATCGAAGTGCTGGATTCGACCGTGACCAACGTCGCGGTGCCCGCCATTTCCGGCGGTCTGGGCGTGTCCAACAGCCAGGGCACCTGGGTGATCAGTTCGTACTCGGTGGCCGCTGCGATTGCAGTGCCATTGACCGGTTGGCTCTCGCGACGACTCGGCGAAACGCGGCTGTTTCTCGCGGCCGTGATTCTGTTCACGCTGACCTCGCTGCTTTGCGGCGTGGCCGGCGACTTTCACCTGCTGGTGGTGTGTCGCGCGTTGCAAGGACTCTTTTCGGGGCCGATGGTGCCGCTGTCGCAAACCATTCTGTTACGCACCTTCCCACCCGACAAGCGGATCGTGGCGCTGGCACTGTGGGCGATGACGGTACTGCTCGCGCCGATTTTCGGTCCGGTGGTCGGCGGCTGGATTATCGATAACTTCTCGTGGCCGTGGATCTTCCTGATCAATCTGCCGATCGGCATCTTCTCGTTCGCGGTGTGCACGACGCTGCTGCGCGTCGACGCGCGCAACCCCGGCGCCGCCCGTGCCGCGCCGATCGATCTGCCGGGTATCGTGCTGCTGATCATTGGCGTCGGGTCGTTGCAAGTGGTGCTCGACCTCGGCCACGACCGTGGCTGGTTCGATTCGCCGTTGATCCTGACGCTGGCGATCGTCGCCGCGCTGGCAATCGTGTCGCTGCTGATCTGGGAAGCGGGCGAACGGCACCCGGTGATCGATCTGAGCCTGTTTCGCGATCGCACGTTTTCGTTTTGCGTGTTGATCATCTCGCTCGGCATGATGAGCTTTTCCGTGGTCGGCGTGATCTTTCCGCTGTGGCTGCAGGCCGTGATGGGCTATACCGCGTATCAGGCGGGGCTCGCCACCGCGCCGCTCGGTGTGCTGGCGTTGGTGTTCTCGATACTGGTCGGCATCTACGCGGCGCGTTTCGACGCCCGCGTGCTCGCCACGTTCGGCTTTCTCGTGTTTGCGGCCGTGCTGTGGTGGGACGCGCATTTCACACTGACCATGACGTTCACGCAGATCATCACGCCGGGCCTGATCCAGGGCATCGGTCTGCCGTGCTTCTTCATTCCGCTCACGGCCGCGACGCTGTCGCGTGTCTCCGACGACAAACTCGCCGCCGCCTCCAGCCTGTCGAACTTTTTGCGGACGCTATCGGCGGCGTTCGGCACGGCGATGAGCGTCACGCTATGGGACAACCGCGCGCTGTATCACTACGACGTCGTCGCGCAGTCCGTGACGAAAGCGTCGGGCAATACGCAGCGTTTCGTGCAGAGCCTGCACGGCATGGGGATCGACGGTGCGCGCGAACTCGCCACCTTGCATCACGTAGTGCAGCAACAGGCCTACATGATGGCGACCGGCGATATGTTCCAGATGGCGAGCGTCACCTGTCTCGTGCTCGCCGCGATGATGTGGCTCACCCGCCCGAAGCGGGGTGCGGCCATGACCATGGGGCACTGAGGAGATCGCGATGACGACGCTGGGCGCACTGATCGTGCTGTTTCATCCGAGCGACGAGCAACTCGCGCGCGCTGTGGCCATGCGTCACCTGTGCGATCGCTTGCTGGTGGTCGACAACTCGCCGCAGCCCGATCCGCGCGCGGCGTCGTTGCTGAAAGAGGTGGGCGTCGCGCTGTTGCACCATGGCAACCGCCACGGTATCGCCGGAGCCTTCAATGGCGGCCTGCACGCGCTGTTCGAGCAAGGCGTGGATGCGGTCGCACTGTTCGATCAGGACTCGGAGACCCCCGCCGACTATTTCACGGTGATGCGCGAACGTTGCGCGCTGCTCGGCGGCCACGCGTATTTATTGGGCCCGCGTATCTTCGACGAAAACGACCAGCGCTTCCTGCCCGAACTCGCCACCAGCGGCCTCGCGGTCGAACGGCTGTCGGTGCGCGCCGACGCCGCCTTGCAACGCTGCGCGTTTCTGATCTCGTCGGGCTGCGTGATTTCGCGTGATGCGTTCTCGCGCCTTGGCCGTTTCGACGAGGCGCTGTTCATCGACCATGTCGATACCGAATACTGTCTGCGCGCGTTGTTGCGCAACGTGCCTCTGTACGTGGTGCCGCAACTGGTGCTGTCGCATCGGATCGGCGCGCGGCGCCGTCACAAACTGGGCGCATTCGAAATGACGACGATGAATCATCCCGGCTTTCGCCGCTATTACAGCGCGCGCAACGCGATGCAACTGGCGCTGCAATACGGACTGCGTTTGCCCGTTGCCGTCGTGCCGAATCTGCTGACGTTGTGGCAGATCGTACAGATCGTGCTGGCCGAGCACGACAAGCTGGCGAAGCTCGATGCGATTGCATTAGGCCTGTGGGACGGTCTGTTCGGGCACATGGGACCGCTCGAACAAACGCGTCCACGGCTCGCGGCCAAGGCGGCGCGGGCGCGCGCTGCGCTTACACCGGCCGCGAGCGAGCGCGCGTTGCACCAGCCGCGCCATTCCTGACGCGCCGCGAGACGCACGACATGAGCCCACGCTTGCGAAACCTCGTCTTCACGCGAAATGCGTTGCCGCTGCTGCTTGCCGCGGCGCTCTACGGCTGCGTGAGCGATAGCGGCCTGCACACGAACGTGGCGCCGCTCACACCGTCCGCCGATGCGCTCGCGCACACCGTAGGCCCCGGCGCGAACGGCGCGTGGCCCGCGCCCGATTGGGTCAGGCGCTACAACGATCCGCAACTGAACCAACTCGTCGCCGAAGCGTTGCAGAACAATCCCGATCTACAGATCGCCAGGGCGCGAGTCGGCGGAGCGCAGGCGCAGCTGGAGCAGTTCGCGTCGCTGACCGGCTTGACCGGCACGGCAGTGGCGTCGGTCAGCAAAACCCGGCTGCCGCAGCCGGACAACGTGGCCAACGTGTCGGTCGGCGGCCAGCAGATTCCGGTGCAACTGTTCAACGATTCGACGGTGTCGCCGTCTGCGGTGATCGCCGGGTTGAGTTATCAGCTCGATCTGTGGGGCAAGAATGCCGCGCTGACACGCAGTCTGTTATCCACGCGCGACGCCGCTCGCATCGACGCGGAACAGGCGCGCCTCACGCTGACAGTCGCATTGGTGACGCTCTACTGTGAACTCGACCGCGCATTCGCGATGCAGGAAATCCTGTTGCAAAAGCAACAGGCCGCGGACCACGTCGACGCTGTGCTGCGCGAGCGCGGCGCGCGCGGGATCGACAACGCGTACGACGCGGCCGATGCCTCGCTCAAGCGCAGCCGCCTTGCGTCGCAGCAGGCGCTCAACGGCGAGCGTATCCAGTCGACCGAGTTGCAGATCGGTGTGTTGACGGGGCGTGGTCCGGAGCGCGGTTTGTCTTTGCGTCGTCCGCGACTTGCCGCGACGGCTGACACGCCGTTGCCCGCGCAACTACCGGTCGATCTGCTAGGCCGCCGTCCCGACATCGTGGCGGCGCGGTTGCGGGCCGAAGCGGCGCTCGCGAATACCGAGGCCACACGTGCGCAGTTTTATCCCGACGTGAACCTGGTGGCGTTCGCCGGGCTCACGGCGTTGACGCCGGCCGCTCTGTTCTCGCGTGCCGCGCTGACCGGTTCGGTGGGGCCGGCCATTTCGCTGCCGATCTTCGACAGAACGCGGTTGCGCGCGCAACTCGGCGGCGACTATGCCAATGTCGATGCAGCCGTAGGCCTCTATAACAAAACCATCGACCAGGCGCTCGGCGAAGTCGCCCAGCGGCTCACCTCGCTGCGCACCGTCGACACGCTCGCGCTCGAACAGGCGCACGCGGTGGACGCGGCCTCGCGCATCGTCGCGATTGCGGAGGAGCGGCACCGGCGCGGGATCGGCATGCAGAAGGACGTGACGCTCGCGGATCTGTCGCTGCTCGACGAGCGCGCGCAGCAGGTCGATCTGCGAGGCCGCCGCCGCTTGCTGCAAGTGGCGCTGGTCGGCGCGCTCGGCGGCGGTTTCGACGAACGCAACGTGGCCGGCGCACCGATCGCGCATTCGCAAGCGGCCTTTTTCTCCCACGCACGCATCATGGACACGCACTTCGATTGAATGCACAACGATAAACAGGCACAGCATGCCGCCGGCTGGACGCAGGAACAGCCCGACGCGGCCAGCATGGCGGACCATGCGGAAACGCTGCACGACCGCAAACGTGCGGGTCGACGGCGCCGTTTCGCCATGTTCTTCGGCGCGGTCGCGCTCGCCGGCGCGGTGTGGCTCACGTATTGGGGATTGAGCGCACGCTTCTACGAGGAGACCGACGACGCCTACGTGGCCGGCAACATCGTGCAGATCGCGGCGCAGATACCGGGCACCGTGACGGATATTCTGGTGGACAACACGCGCCAGGTCCGTGCCGGTCAGCCACTCGTCAAGCTCGACGATACCGAGGCGGCCGCCGCATTCGCGCAGGCTCGCGCGCAACTGACGCTGGCCGTGCGTCAGGTGGCGAACGCCACGATCTCGCGCAAGCTGTACGTGCAAGCCATCGACGCGCGCCGCGCCGAACTCGCCCTGGCGCAACGCGCGCTCGCCGCGCGCGACCATGCGTCGGTCGAAGTCGTGTCGCCGGAAGAACTGGCGCGCGCCAAGGAGACGGTGGCGGTCGCGCAGGCGAACCTCGCGTCCGCGCAGGTACAACTCGACGCCGCGCGTGCGCTGGGCGGCAAAGTCCCGATTGAATCGAGCCCGACGGTGTTGCAGGCCGCCGCGCAATTTCGGCTCGCTTACCGCAATGTTCAGCGCACGACCGTGGTGTCGCCGGTGGACGGCACGGTCGGTCAGCGTTCGGTGCAGATCGGGCAGCAGGTTGGGCCGGGGCTCGCGCTGATGTCGATCGTTCCGCTCGAACGCCTGTGGGTCGAGGCCAACTTCAAGGAAGGGCAGATTCGCAGCATGCGGGTGGGGCAGCCGGTGCGTATCGTGTCGGACGTGTACGGCTCGCAAGTGGTGTATCGCGGCCATGTGGAAGGCTTTTCGGCGGGGACGGGCAGCGCGTTTTCGATGCTGCCGTCGCAGAACGCCGCCGGCAACTGGATCAAGGTCGTGCAGCGCGTGCCGATCGTGATTTCGCTGGATGCGGCGGAACTGGCCGCGCATCCGTTGCGGCTGGGTTTGTCGATGCAGGTGTCGGTGGATACGCACCAGCGCGGCGGTCATCTGATCGGCAACGACACGCCGGCGGCGACACAGACCACCCGCGTGCGCGATAACGTTTCGCGCGATGCCGACGCATTGATCGCGCGGATCATCAGGGAGAACAGCGACCGCGGCGGCGCAGCCGATTAGTTAGCGCTCCGCGCCGGACAGGTAGGCTTCGACGCGTAAGGCGAAGGCCGTGTTTTCGTTGCGGCGCTGTGTTGGCGCAGTCAGCAGCGTTCTGGCGCGTTGAAAAGCGTTGGCGAAACCACGCAATTCCTGCGTGACCGGACGATCGTCGAGCCGACGGCGCAGCAACGCTTGCGCGACGCGGCGTTCGATCAACGCGAGTTGACTGTCGACATAGTCGAGGCACCATTCACGGCAGCGCACTGACGCGCCCGCTACGGCCAACAGCGCCGGCACGATCGAAATCGTCAGGGAGCCGCCGGCGGGAATGCGCGCCAACGCGGCGGGCGATTCGAACGGATCTTGACGCAGCGAGTCGAACACGGCGCGACCCCACATCGTCTTTTCCTGTTCGAGTGCGTGGCGGCGGCGCGCCAACGCGCTTTGAGCGCTCGCGTCTTCGATGCGGCCCTCGGCGACCAGCAGCGTCGCGTCAGCGCGTGGTCCTTGCTGAATGCAATCGGCGCCGAGATAGAGCGCGCTTTGATTGCGCCCAGCCAGCACCAGATGCTGCAGCGTGTCCGGCACGAGCGGATCGAGCGGGACCACTTCGCACGTGACGGGTTTGCCCCTCAGGTGGATGCCGCAGCGTCCGTCGTCTTCGAGCGCAGGGCAGCGCGCCAGAGACGGATAGTCATAGCCCTGCGTGACGATGCTGAAGGTATCGCCGGCATCATGCAGCAACGTCTGCGCTAGCGACGCGAACGCGGCCGCGTCCGTTTCGTCGAGCACGCTTTCGTGTCGACCCGCACGCAGCCGTTCGCCGGCCCGCCTGCGCGGCACGCGGCCAATCGCCAGACAACCGACGAACAGATCACGATGCCGGAACAGCTCCGGCAACGTCATTGCCGGGGGGCTATTGCAGCATTTGCCGCACGCCGAGCACGCGAACGAGAAGGTATTCACCACGGCCGGCGCACCGAGTCCTGGTAGCGCGTCAAAATGAAATGGGCGACGTCGTTCGAGTGATACGCGGCGACCAGTTGCGCAACCCACGGCTGCTCGCGGTCGGCGTCGCGCACCGCCAGCACGTTCGCGTACGGCGAGCGTGCGTCTTCGATACCGAGACCGTCGCGTGCCGGATAAAGACCCGCACGCGCGGCGTCGTCGCTATCGATCACGGCGAAAGCCACGCTATGCAACGTGTCGAACAGATGCGCTCGCGGCACGCGGCGAATCTTCAGATTCAGCCGGTTGCTGGTGACATCGCCGAGTTTTGCATGCAGACCGGCGCTGTCCCTGAAGGTCAGCAGGGTAAAGTTTTGCAGCAGGATCAGGGCGCGCGCGGTGCCCTCGGCGTCGTCGGGAATGGCGATCGTCGCGCCGCGTTGCAACTGGGCGAGGTTCGTCAGCGTGCGCGAGTACAGCGCGATCGGAAACGTTACGGTCGTCGTGACGCGGGTCAGCGGATAGCCGTGCAGTTTGCGCTGCGCGTCGAGACTCGGGCCGTCTTCGAAACTTGCTGCGTCGATCTGTTTCGCGGCGAGTGCCGCGTCGATGCGCTCGGGTCGATCGAACACGACAACGTCGAGCTTGAGTCCCTGGCTGGCCGCCACACGGCGTACTTCGTCCATGATTTGTGCCTGTGCGCCGGGAATCACGCCGACCCTGACGACCTGCGATTCAGTTGCTTGCGCGTGCGGAAGCACGCATGCCGTGCCCAGCAGCAGCGTCGTTATGAATTGCCGAAACTTCATGACGCGTCCCTCGACACGGTGCGAAAACCGATATGCGAGGCCGGCAAATCTGCTTCCTGCTGTTCGCGCGAGGCAGCACGATAACGTACGCAATAGTCGCGCGAGCACAGGAACGAGCCGCCTTTTATCACCATCGGCGTATCGTGCTTGCGGCCCAGCGGCGCAACCGCCGCCGTGTCGCCATTGGTGTGCGATTGGTGCGGACCTGTGTAGACGTCACGGGTCCATTCCCATGCGTTGCCGATCATGTCGTAAAGCCTGAAATCGTTAGCGGCATAGCAGCCTACCGGAGCGAGGCCGACGTGGCCGTCTTCGTTCGTGTTCAACACCGGAAATACGCCTTGCCAGTAGTTCGCGCTCGGCTTGCCGTGTTCGTCGCGCGGTGCGGTGTCGAGGTCCGCGCCTTCGTGACCGGCTTTGCCGGCGAATTCCCATTCGGCTTCGGTCGGCAGATCGCGGCCGAGCCAACGTGCGTAGGCTAGGGCGTCCGCTTGCGTGACCATCGTGACCGGTTGGTTCAGGCGGCCGTCGAGCGTACTGCCGGGCCCGCTCGGACGATTCCACGCCGCGCCTTTGACCCACGTCCACCATGCCAGATCGCGCGCGTTCATTTCGTCGCGCGTCGGCGTGTGAAACACCACGGCGCCGCCCTGGCGTTCCGCATCGCTGATATAGCCCGTTGCTTTGACGAAGGCCGCGAACTGCGCATTCGTCACGTCGGTCTGATCGATCCAGAAGCCCGCGACATGTGTCTTGCCGTCGCCGGCGGGGCGCTCGTCTTCGTAGCCGAGTTTGCTGCCGAACACGAAGTCGCCGCCACGCAGATGCACCATGCCGGCTCGTGGATCGTCGCGCCAGCGCGCGGGCAAACCGCTGTAGCGCTCGCATTGCGATTCGGAGCCGAGAGCGACCAGCGGGCGCGAGCGATTGAGTTCGTCGAATGCGCCCGCCTTGCCGCCGCCGAATGCCGCCGAAGCGGCCAGGGCAGCGGTGAAAGCGGCGCTGAACGCCGCCACGGCGATCGCGGCGTAGGTGCCGTAAAGCGCCGTGACGCGCTTCAGCCTGGAACGTGCTGTCATGACGCGCCCGTCACTCAATAGTAGCCACGCGGGCGCAACGGCTCGACGCCGCCGACGCTGCTCATATAGCTATTCCATTGCTGGATGAGACCGTCGATCACTGACGGATTCTGCGTCGACACGTCCTGCGTTTCGCCACGGTCGGTGCTCATATCGTACAGTTGCCAGTGACCGTCCACCGGACCGAGCGGCGGCTCTGTCCAGAGTGCTTTCCAGCGACCGTCGGCGCTGCGCAGATAACCGCGCCCGTACGCTTCGTCGCCGAACGACGCGCTGTGTACCGCGGCCGTGGTCTGATCGTTCAGCAGCGGCAGCAGCGATTGGCCAGTGATCGGATAGACATAGCGATTGTTGTAGACCACCTTGCCCTTGTTCTGATCCACGCCGGTGAGCGTATTGACCAGCGGCGGCGCGGCTTGCGTGGGCGGCGTAATCTGCGCGACGGCAAGGAACGTGGCGGTGTTATCGGTCACGTGCGTGAAATCGCGCAGCGTCGGTTTCTGTGTGGTCTGGCCTGGCAGATGCACGACCAACGGCGTGGACACGCCGCCTTCGCCCGAATAGCCCTTGGTCAACCGGAACGGTGTCGCGCTGACTTCGGCCCAGCGCAAACCGTATTGCAGACGTTGCGCGTTCTGCTTGCCGTTGTCGGTGCCGAGTTGCGAGTAGACCGGGTCGGCGGCATTGGCGGTGTCGGTGGCGGTCGGGTCGGCGCCGGAGTCGATCGGCCAGCCTTCGGCGCCATTGTCCGACTGGAACATGATGAAGGTGTTGTCGTACTCGCCGATGTCCTTCAGGTGCTGGATCAGCAGGCCGATGTTGTGATCGAGATTCTCGACCATGCCTGCGTAGATTTCCATGTAGCGGGCCTGTGCTTTCTTTTCGGCCGGCGAGAGGCTCGCCCACGTTTTGTTGACCGTGCCCGGGCCGTAGTCGGTATAGCCTTGCACTGCGCTATGCACCGCGCTCACGTACTTCGCGTTGACCGTGCCGTTGTTCGGCGTGGCCGCGCTCGCGACGAGCGTTTCCGATGCGCCGCCGTAAGGTACGAAGTCGTTCGGAATGATGCCCAGCGCTTTTTGCCGTGCAATGCGTGCGTTGCGGATCACGTCGTAGCCTGCGTTGTATTGGCCGACGTAGTTGTGCAGATAGGGATCGGGAACCTGTAACGGCCAATGCGGCGACGTGTAGGCCGCGTACGCGAAAAACGGTTTGCCGTCGCCCTTGTTCGAGTCGATGTACGAGATCAGGCGTTGCGTGTAGAAGTCGGTCGAATAGAACACGGCGGGGCTGCCGCCCGCACCGCCCGGTTGTCCGGGTTGGCCGGGCTGCACGTATTTGCCGTCTTCGGTGTAGTTCTGCGAGTTCGCCAGTTCGTGCGCGAAGTGATTGGTCGCGGCGCCGCCGAGCAGCGCATAGCTGTGTTCGAAGCCCCATTGATCCGGCGTCTGCCCACCGCCCGTCGCGCTGCCGACAATACCCGAACCGATGTGCCACTTACCGGCCATATACGTGTGATAGCCGCCGTCCTTCAACAGTTGTGCGACCGACAATGCGCGGTCGTTCAGATAACCCTCGTAGCCGGGCAGGCCTTTGCGTTCATCGGTCGGCACGCCCATGGTGCCTTCGCCGACCAGATGGTGATCGGTGCCGGAGATCAGCATGGAACGCGTGATCGCGCAGACCGTGCCGGTGTGATGATTGGTCAGAATGCGGCCCGATTGCACCAGCGCATCGAGGTTCGGCGTGTTGATTTCGCCGCCGAATGCGTGGATGTCCGAGTAGCCGAGGTCGTCGGCCATGATGTACAGGATGTTCGGGCGCTTTTGCGCGACGACGGGTGGGGTAGCGCCGCCGGGCAGATTGTTGTCGCCGCATGAAGCAAGGGCGACGAGGCCGGCGACGGCTGCGCCGATGATGCCGGGACGCAGAACGGGGCGTTGCGATCGATGTGTTGTCATTGTTTTGGTGACCGAATATGTCGGGTCGCCGATGGTAGCAATGACGTCTGGATGGCCAAAGATCGATTTCTGCGTTGCTATGTCCGATTGTCGATATAGGTGCCGCAGCGAAATAGCGGGTATTGCGCGTGCGTGCTTGTTGCAAGCGTAGACGCGTGTTTGCTTGAATCAGTTGCCCGGATCGAGCACGGGCTTATCCGGATCCGCGAGCGTTTTATACGGTAATTGCGCGGCATGTGGATTAGTCGTGGTGTCGTCGATTACGCGTTCCACGTCCGCGGTTTTGCCGAGCTCGGTGAGAAAGGTTTGCTTGTCGAAGCCGGGTGCCACGCAACCCTGCACGTAGATGAAGCGGCGTTGCAGCGTGAGCCACAAGGTCGATTGTTCGCGCCAGTGGGTCGCGTAGTTGATATTGGTGAGGCGCCGTTGCACGGCCTCGGCAATTTCCGTGTCGTAGAGATAACCGTTCGATAAACGGCAGCGTCCTTCTATCCAGCAACTATTGCCGCGCTCGATCCGGTAATGACTGTCGTCGAGCCATTCCTGCTCGGTTTCGAGCGGACCCAGCGGCGCCGGGCAATGATCGACGGCTTTGGAAATCTGAAAGAACGGATCGTGCCCGCGATTCACGCGGAGCGGTTCCGCCCGGGCGTGAAGGGTCGCGGCACAGAACATCAGACTGGCGAGCCGCATTGCGATCCGACGTGTCGTCCTCATACGTTCACCTCTTCGTGCGGCGGTTTTCGACCGCGAACTTGATCAACTCCGCCTGTCCTTCGATATCGAGCTTGCGCTTCAGATTCAGCCGATGCGTTTCCACCGTTCGCACCGACAGGTCGTTGCGTTGCGCGATCTGTTTGCTCGACAGGCCTTCCGCGAGCGCGTCGAGAATATCGCGCTCGCGCGGCGTGAGTCGTTCGATCGGCGACTGATTGGCCGATGCCTGAATCAAACGTGCACCGAGCCCGGCACTGAAAAACTGCTTGCCGTCGAGCACCACGCCGATGGCCTGAATGATCTCGGTGGCGGGCGAATCCTTGAGCACGTAGCCGCTGGCGCCCGCGCGCACCGCCTGAGTCACGTATTCGAGGTTGTCGTGCATGGACAGCATCAGAATCCGGATTGCCGGAAAGCGCTCGTGAAACATGCCGGCCAGCGCGATGCCGTTCATGCCGTTCATGCCGACATCCATCAGCACGAGATGCGGCGTTGCGGCGGCGGCGAGCGCGAGTGCTTCCTGGGCATTGCCGGCTTCGCCGACCACTTCGAAATTGCCGCCCGCTTCGAGCCGGGCGCGCAAGCCGTCTCGCACCAGCGGGTGATCGTCGACGAGCAGCAAACGGGCGATGGCGGATGGTGTGTCGTTCATGACGTGATTAACTTTCCTGCGAAACGGGCGCGAGCCGCACCGGCGTGTCGAGCGGCACACGCGCGGTCACGAGCGTATGGCCGGGTTGCGAACTGAGTGACAGCTTGCCGCCCAGCGGTTCCAGCCGTTCGCGCATATTACGCAAACCCACGCCCGAGCGTCGGCCGACGAACGCGTAGGCGGTGTCGAAACCGCGTCCGTTGTCGGCGATCGTCAGCGTGACGGCGTCGTGCGAGACTTCCAGCGTGAGCGCCGCGCTCGACGCTTGCGCGTGGCGCACGATATTCGTCAGCGCTTCCTGAGCGATCCGGAACAGCACGGTGTTCACCGCATCCGGCAAAACCGCTGCGTGGGTGTGCATGATCTGCGTGAAGCCGATCTCGACCGCCGACTGCTCGCCGAGTTCGCGTGTGAGTTGTTCCAGCGCGGCGGCCACGCCGAGGTCGTCGAGCATCGACGGACGCAGCGCATGCGAAATGCGCCGTACTTCGCGCAACGTGTCGCCGAGTCGCGTCAAGCTGGTGGCGAGCGCGGCCTCCGCCGCAGGCACCCGCGCTTCGCTGCGCTCGAAGCGCGCGAGCGCGGATTCGAGCAGCAGCTTCACGGACACCATCATCTGGCTAATGCCGTCGTGCAATTCACGCGACAGCCGTGCCCGTTCGTTTTCCTGAGACTCGACCACCTGCTGCGCGAGCCGTTTCAATTTCGCGTCGGCGCTGCGATATTCGGTGACGTTGAGCACGAGCGCGCACAGTGCGATTACCGCGAGTCCGGCCATCGCGATCGCGTCGATCCATTTCATCGTACGATCGATATTCGCCGCGGCGCGTGCATCGATATCCGCGAGCGCCGCATCCACGTCGTCGAGATAGATGCCGGTGCCGATCATCCAGCCCCAGCGTTCGAGCGGCACCACGTAGCCGAGTTTCGACGCGAGCTTGCCGGTGGACGGCCGATGCCACACATAGCGCACATAGCCGCCGCCGCGAGCGGACGCCGCGAGCAGTTGCTGGATGGTCAGCATGCCCTGCGGATCGCGCAGCTCCCACAGATCGCGCCCCACCAGATCGGGTTCGCGCGGGTGCATCAACGAGCGCCCGTGCGTGTCGTAGACGAAGAAGTAACCGTCCTTGCCGTAGTCCATTTTTTGCAGCACGTCGAGCGCGCGAGTGCGCAGCATCGCGTCGTCGCGGGCATTCTGCTGGCCGGCGTCATAGAGCGGCGCGATCGCCGTGGAGGCGAGCTCCACGTAGTGCTTGAGTTCGAGTTGCTTGCTGGCCAGGTAGGCGGCCTGGGTGGTCGCGTGCTGCGACTCGGCGAGCGCCATGGCTTCCTGGCGCACGCCGATTTCGATGCTGGCGATAGCGGCAAGAAAGGGCACGATGGCCAGCAGGACGAGCTTCGCTTTGAGTTTCATCGTTGAAAAGACCGCAACATGCTGCGGAAGGCCGGCTACGTAGTATTACGTAGCCGATGTACGTAGTCGCGCGCTTGTGAGGACGCCGACGAAGGCGAATACTACATCCCCGCGACGAGTGACGGTTCGCGGGCTGCCGCGCCTGCCGGCTGGAACATGACCGGCGCCTTGCCGCGCCAGCTGCAAACCGCGGATTTGCCGTCTGATATGCGGTAACCGGTTTCCGCGTGCCGGGCCACGAGTCGTGGCGCGCGGTTTCAATAATAGACTTAGGAGAAGTGTGTGGAGACCTCCCCGACCGCCGGCCGTTCATGGCTCTGGCTGATTCTGCTGATCCCCTATATCGCGTTGTTATGGCTGCCGTTCTATAACGACACACGCCCGTCGTTCGCGGGCTTTCCGTTCTTCTACTGGTATCAGTTCTTGTGGGTGCCGTTGACCTCGCTGCTGATTTACGTCGTGTATCGAGGTGTCAAATGAGCGATGTGAACCCCGTGAATCCGGTGGCGATGACCGTCTTTATCGCATTCTTCGTGCTGGTCACCGTGATCGGCTTTTTCGCCGCGCGCTGGAAGCGCGGTGACCTGACTCAACTACACGAGTGGGGCCTCGGCGGCCGCCAGTTCGGCACGGTGATTTCGTGGTTCCTCGTGGGCGGCGACTTCTATACCGCCTATACGGTGATCGCGGTGCCCGCGCTGGTGTATTCGGTGGGTGCGTACGGCTTCTTTGCGTTGCCGTACACCATCATCGTTTACCCGTTCGTGTTCGCGGTGATGCCGAAGTTGTGGAAAATCGCGCATGCGAAAAACCACATCACGGCAGCGGATTACGTGCAGGGCGAATACGGCGGCAAGTGGTTTCCGGCCGCGATTGCGATCACCGGTATCGTCGCGACCATGCCGTATATCGCGCTGCAGCTGGTGGGCATGCAGGTCGTGATCAAGGGGCTCGGCGTGAGCGGCGAAATGCCGTTGATCGTCGCCTTCGTGATTCTGGCGCTCTACACGTATGCAAGCGGCCTGCGGGCACCGGCCATGATCGCGTTCGTCAAGGACATCATGATCTATATCGTCGTGATCGCGGCGGTGTGGCTGATTCCCGCGAAGCTCGGCGGCTACGCGCACGTGTTCGACGCGGCCGATACTTACTTCAAGGCCAAGGGCGGCGCGACCGGCATCATTCTGAAGCCGACGCAGTTCACCGCTTACGCTTCGCTCGCATTGGGTTCGGCGCTGGCGGCGTTCATGTATCCGCATACGATGACGGCGGTGCTGTCGTCCGCGTCGGCGAAGACGGTGCGTAAAAACGCGATTTTCCTGCCGGCGTACACGCTGTTGCTCGGCTTGATCGCACTGCTCGGCTATATGGCGATCGCGGCCGGCGTGCATGTGAAGTCGGCGTCGGACATGGTGCCGGCGTTGTTCAACACGCTATTTCCGTCGTGGTTCGTGGGCTTCGCGGCGGCGGCGATTGCGATCAGCGCGCTGGTGCCGGCCGCGATCATGTCGATCGGCGCGGCCAATCTGTTCACGCGCAATTTGTGGCGTCCGCTGGTGTCGCCGAATATCTCGGCTGAAGGCGAGGCCTCCACGGCGAAAATCGTGTCGCTGGTCGTGAAGTTCGGTGCGCTGCTGTTCATCGTGTTCCTGCCGACTCAATACGCGATCGATCTGCAACTGCTGGGCGGCGTCTGGATTCTGCAGATTTTCCCGGCGATCGTGTTCTCGCTGTACACGCGCCGGCTGAATACGCCGGGTCTGTTCCTCGGCTGGCTGGTCGGTATCGTGATCGGGACGAGCCTTGCGATCATTCAGGGGCTCAAGCCGGTGTACGCGCTGCATCTGGGCGATGCGGTCTACCCGGTGTATATCGGGCTGATCGCGCTGGCGGCGAATATCGTCGTGAGCTTCGTGGTGTCGGTCGTGTCGCCGCGCAGGGTGGCGGCGGCTTGATGGGTCGTTGTCGAGGGCGCCGGTAGGCTAAGGCCGATTCCCTGAAATCCCCCGCAGACGATTCGTTGCGGGGGATTTTCTTTTTTCCCACGGCAATGCTTGCGGTGGCGCAGACGTCGACGAATCAGAGCAGGTTCGAGTTGACTTTCGGCACTTCGCGAGCGAGCCCACGCAAACGCGTCGCCTGGGCGCACGCGAAATCGGAAATTCGCTGGACATGGGCGCGTTCGTCCGCTGAGTAAAACTGTCGAGGAAGGGAAGCAGCCGACGAGGCCGGCGTTCCGGTAGTTTGCCCCGCGTTTCAACATGGTCCAAGCCCGCGCCTGATCCCGCGCCGGCCGCCTAGAACCGCTCCGCCCTGAACGGCCGTGCATCGACCACTGTCTCCTCGCCCGTCATCATTTCGGCGATCAGGCGACCCGTGATCGGGCCCAGTGTCAATCCGTGATGCGCGTGACCAAACGCGAACCACAAGTCCCGATGATTTCTCGCGGGCCCGATGATCGGCATCATGTCGGGCGTGCAGGGACGGCGGCCCATCCACGGTTCGTCGTCCAGTCGCTCGCCGAGCGGGAACAGCTTGCGTGCAACCGGTTCGACCACGGCGAGTTGCGTCGGCGTTTTGGGCGCATCGTACAGGGCGATTTCCGCGCCGGTGGTCAGACGGATGCCTTGCGCCATCGGCGCGAGCACATAGCCGGTTTCCGCGTCGAGCACAGGGTGATTCAAACGGGCCGCGCCTTGCGGCGCGTAGTGCATGTGATATCCACGTTTGACAGCGAGCGGCAAGCGATAACCAGCCGTGTGGTCAGTCGCTCCGACCACGGTCCCAGCGCGACGACCGCCGAGTGCGCCGCGATCGTTCCGTCCTGTGTATCGACTTCCCAACCTTCGCGAAGCGTGTCCGCATCGCCGATAAAAAAACGGCCGCCCAATGCCTCGAAATACTTCGTGTAGGCGGTGACGAGTGCATGCGGATCGCTCACCGAATCGGACTGCGGATAACGCACCGCGCCGAGCAGGGCCTTGTCGAGATCGGGTTCCATCTGCTGCAGACGAACGGCGTCGAGCGTCTCGAACTCGACACCGTACTCGGCGTGCCAGCGTTCGGCGACGCGGATTTCCTTGTCGTGGGCCGCTGCGCTGCGAAACACCTTCATCCAGCCGATCGGGCGCAACAGTGCGCTCGCGTCGGCCGCGGCGGCCAGCTCGCGATGCTCGCTGACGCTGCGCTCGATCAGCGTCGAATACGACCTGGCGATCGCCGCGTGCGTGGCGGGGTGCGAATTGCGCCAGTATTGCCACAGGAACGGCGCCACCTTGAGTAGGGCGGCGGCATGGTAACGAACGTCCGGCGACTGGTTGCGCGCGTAACGAAGCAAGGTGTCCAGGTCGCGCGGCAACGCATACGGATAGACGCCTTCGCGCTGGATCAAGCCGGCGTTGCCGAACGACGTCTCATTGCCCGGCAGCCTGCGATCGACCAATGCGACCTGGCGGCCGCGCTTCTGCAGATGCACGGCGACGCACACGCCGACAATGCCCGCGCCGAGTACCACGGTGTCGAAGGGAATACGGTTCATTGGCCTCGCCCGAAGTCGCTGTGTTCGAATAATTCCATGACCCACTCCACGAACGCGCGGGTCGCGCCGCTCGCGTTGCGGCCATCCGGATAGACGATCGAAACCGGCACCGGCGAGCTTCTCGCGCCCGCCAGCACTTCCTTCAGGCGGCCCGATTGAAGATACGGCAACGCGACGAACTCCGACAGCTGGATCAACCCCAATCCTTCGAGACCGCATTGCAGATAGGCCTCGGTTTCGTTGACGGCGAAGCGGCTCGGCATGCTCAGCGTGAGCGGCTCGCCCTGCACATGAAAACGCCAGTCGAGCGGCCGGCCGGTGGCGTTCGAGATGTAGTTGACCGCACGGTGATCGGCCAGCGAGGCCACGGTATCGGGTTCGCCGTGCTCCTTCAGATAGCGCGGCGACGCGCAGGTGATCCAGTTCAACTGCCCGATACGACGGCCGGTCAGCGTCGAATCCGCCAGCGCGCCGGTGCGGATCACGCAATCGATGCCGTCGTAGATCAGGTCGGCGGGGCGGTCGCTCAGACCGAGCACGAGCTCGATGCCGGGAAAGCGCTGCTCGAAATCCCTGAGCCGCGGCAACACCAGGCCGCGGCCGATCACGCCCGGCATGTCCGCCCGCACGCGTCCGCGCGGCGCGCCGGCGTCGGTCGACAGTTCGCTTTCCGCGCGCACGATCTCCGCGAGGATCGCGCGGCATGACGCGTAATAGCGCTCGCCCGCGTCGGTCAGACTGAGGGTGCGGGTGCTGCGGCGAAGCAGCGCGGCGCCTAGTTCACGTTCCAGCTGCTTGATGATCGTCGTGACCGACGAACGGGGCAGCGCGAGCGTTTCCGCTGCCTTGCTGAAGCTTTGAGCTTCGACGATGCGCACAAACGTGGTCATCGCTTGAAGTTTGTCCATGAGCCGGGTACCTGTGCGGTTCGTGTCGCGCTGTCCATGAGCGCGTTGAAGCGGGAATCATCTTACAGGGATACCCCGGCGTGTTGCGCGTGGCCGGCGCGATGTTCACACGCCCCCGAACCCGGCGTTCGGGATACTCGCGTTGTTAATTCCGTAGCGGCGAACAATGCCCATGCCCTCCGCCACTAGACTCCAGATCGTCAGGCTGACTCCTGCCTGAAGCCGCTACGAATTACCGCGCTTAACGGCGAATCAGGTTCGCGCCCGCACGGTTTTCAAAGCTCGCTTTTCCACTTCATCGCCCATCAGAAAAGGTCACCACCATGTCGCACTCTCAATCCATTCTCGTCCTCGGTGCCGGTGAGCTCGGCATGGCCGTCTTGCGCAGTCTCGCGCAGCGTGCCGCTGTGAAACCGGGTGTTTCGGTCGCCGCGCTGTTGCGCCCATCCGCCCTCGATTCGAACGATCCGGCCAAGCGGAAAGACGTCGCCGAACTGCGCGCGCTGGCTATCGAACTCGTGCCGGGCGACCTCAACGCGCTGTCCGAGGCGTCGCTGGCCGATCTGTTCCGGCGCTTCGATACGGTGATTTCGTGCACCGGGTTCGTCGGCGGTCAAGGCGTGCAGCTCAAGCTCGCGCGCGCGGCGCTCGACGCCGGCATCAAACGCTATTTCCCGTGGCAGTTCGGCGTCGACTACGACGTGATCGGCCGGGGCAGCGCGCAGGATCTGTTCGACGAACAACTCGACGTGCGCGATCTGTTGCGCGCGCAACAGAACACGGAATGGGTGATCGTGTCGACGGGGATGTTCACGAGTTTCCTGTTCGAACCGTCGTTCGGCGTGGTGGACCTGGAAAGGAACACGGTTCATGCGCTCGGCAGTTGGGACAACGCGGTCACCGTCACGACCGCCGACGACATCGGCAGGCTGACCGCCGAGATCGTTTTCACCGAGCCGCGCATTGCGGATGAAATCGTCTACGTGGCGGGCGATACCGTCACCTACGGCCAGCTCGCGGACGCCATCGACGCAATGCGTGGGGTGAAATCGCGGCGCGTGGAATGGACCGTGCCGCAATTGAAAAGCGAACTCGCGACCCAGCCGGACGACTCGCTGCGCAAATATCGCGTGGTGTTCGCCGAAGGGGCGGGCGTGTCGTGGCACAAGGAGCGCACGTTTAACGCGCAAAAACAGCTCGCCGTCTGCTCGATGGCGCAGTGGATGCGTGACAACCTGCGCTTCGACGCGAGCGTTTCGCCCCAGTAACGTTGCGTTGTCATCCACCGGCGCGGCTCGTCGAAGCAGGCTTCACGGCCGCGCCGCGTGCTTCGAAATACCTCTCTTGCGGGCCCGCTAAATCGCGCGGCGGCAGCTTCCACCCCGGCAGCGTGTAAACTGCTGACTTTTTTGACTCCGGTGGTATGTTGCAAGCCCCCCAGCGCACAGCTCTCAGCGGCCCGGCGCTTATTCGCCTGTTGGCTCGTCTGGCGGATGTCGATGTCCCCGAATCCCGGCAATCGCTCTCGGACCGGCTTAGCCAATGGCTCGGCTGGACCGACGCCATTGCGCTGTCGTCGGCGCTGAACGGCGCGCCGCCGGCCGTGCCGGCTGGCGCGCGCGCGTTCGGCCGCGCCGAAGAGGACGAGTGTGCGCGCGTGCGCGTTTCGCTGATGAAGTCGGTGGCGGGCGACAGCGTGCTCGTCGCGAGCAAGCGGCGCGGATTGGGTCACTCGCAGGCCTTTCCACACGCAAACCCGCACCCGCATTCGCAGGCCCACATGCCGTCGCAGCCCGCACCGGCCGATGCGGCGCCCGATTACGCGGTGTTCCGGCAACGCTACCAGGCGTTGCAGCAGTCGATGGAAACCGCGGTCGGCACGTTGCGCGTGCGCCTGCGCAGCCTGCTGGCCGCGAAAACCCCCGCACTGGCGCGGCTGGCGGTGCTGGACGCCGTCATGGAGCGCGCGCTCGGCGAGCGCGAACGGAATCTGCTGGGCGGCGTGCCCGGTCTGCTGGCCGGGCACTTCGAACGCTTGCGGGCGGCGGAGCAGGCGGCGCTGGCCGCAGCGGAGGACACGGAGGACGCAGCCGCGGCGCTCACGCCCGGCGCATGGCTGGACGTGTTCCGCAAGGACATGCAGAGCGTGTTGCTTGCCGAACTGGACGTTCGTTTTCAACCGGTCGAAGGGTTGCTCGCGGCTCTTCGCACCAGCTAACTGGGACACTATGTCCAGATATCGTATTGACCTCGTTGTGTTTCTGGCCGGTCTGGCCGCCGTGTGCTGGATCGCCGTGGGTTACCTCGGCTCGAACCCGCTGGCGCTGGCCGTTACCTTATTGATCGGCGTGTGTTACGTCGCGGGCTCGCTCGAACTGCACCGCTACAACCAGGCGACCGGCACGTTGACGCGCGCCGTCGCGGACTTGTCCGGACCGCCGTCGAGTCTCGGCGCCTGGCTCGATTCCTTGCATCCGAGCTTGCGCAACGCGGCGCGTTTGCGCGTCGAAGGGGAGCGGGTGGCTTTGCCCGGACCTGCGCTCGCACCGTATCTGGTCGGCTTGCTGGTGTTGCTGGGCATGCTCGGCACACTGCTCGGCATGGTCGCGACGTTGCGCGGTACCGGCATGGCGCTGGAAAGCTCGACCGATCTGCAGGCGATCCGCGCTTCGCTGGCCGCGCCGGTCAAGGGGCTCGGATTCGCGTTCGGCACCTCGATCGCGGGCGTGTCCACCTCGGCAATGCTGGGGCTGCTGGCTGCGCTGTGCCGTCGCGAACGGCTGCAGGCGGCGCAAGCGCTCGACCTGAAGATCGCGACGAGCTTGCGCGTCTATTCGCAGGCTCATCAGCGCGACGAGAGCTTCAGGCTTCTGCAACGGCAGGCCGACGTGATGCCCGCCCTGGTCGACCGCCTGCAGTCGATGATGTCGGCGATCGAACAGCAGAGCCTCGCGTTGAACGAGCGCCAGGTGGCCAGTCAGGAGGCGTTCCATGGCAAGGCCGAGGCGGCTTATACGCGGCTGGCCGCGTCCGTCGAGCAGTCGTTGAAGCAAAGCGTCGCCGACAGCACGCGCGCGGCTGGCGCGGCATTGCAGCCGGTGATGGAAGCGACGATGGCCGGTCTCGCCCGCGAGACCACCGCCTTGCACGACAGCGTTTCGCACGCCGTGCAGCGGCAACTGGACGGCGTGTCGAACGGTTTTGAAGCGATGGCCGTGAACGTGGCCGAGATCTGGAACAAGGCGCTGGCCGGCCATCAGCGTTCGAGCGAGGAACTGACGGAGCATCTGCGGGCCACGCTCGATCGCTTCACGGAAACGTTCGAGCAACGCTCGGCCGGTCTGCTCGACGGCGTGTCCGCGCGGCTGGATGCGACGGCGCAGGGCGTGTCGCAGGCATGGAGCGAAGCCTTGTCCCGCCAGGAGCGCGTCGGCGAGACGCTCGCGGACAACAATCGGCAAGCGTTGGCGGCGGCCGCGGCGAGTTTCGAGCAGCATTCGGTGTCGTTGCTTGCCCACGTCGGCGAGTCGCATGCGAATCTGCAGACGACGCTGGGCTCGCGCGACGAACAACGTCTGGCGGCGTGGACCGAGCAACTCGGTTCGATGGCCGCTGCGTTGAACGAGAAGTGGGAGCAGACGGGCGAACGCACCGCGAGCCGTCAGCAGGAAATCTGCGCGACGCTGGAGCAGACCGCCCGCGATATCGCGGCGCAAACGCAAACGCATGCGAGCGCAACGATCTCCGAAATCGGCCGTCTCGTCGATGCCGCTGCGGAAGCTCCCAAAGCCGCTGCGAATCTGCGCGCGGAACTGGCGGCGCAAGATGAACAACGCCTGGCCGTATGGACTGAACAGCTCGGTTCGATGGCGACTGCGTTGAGCGAGAAGTGGGAGCAGACGGGCGAACGCACCGCCAGTCGTCAGCAGGAAATCTGTGCGACCCTGGAGCAAACCGCGCGCGATATCGCGGCGCAAACACAAACGCATGCGAGCGCAACGATCGCGGAGATCGGCCGCCTCGTGGATGCCGCAGCCGAAGCCCCCAAAGCCGCCGCGAATCTGCGCACGGAACTGGCCGCGCAAGATCAACAACGTCTGGCCGCATGGACCGAAAAACTCGATTCGATGGCCGTTGCATTGAGCGAGAAGTGGGAGCAGGCGGGAGAGCGCACCGCGAGCCGTCAGCAGGAAATCTGCGCAACCCTGGAGCAAACCGCGCGCGATATCGCGGCGCAAACGCAAACGCAGGCGAGCGCAACGATCGCGGAGATTGAACAACTGGTCCAGGCGGCGTCGGAAGCGCCGAAAGCGGCGGCTGAAGTCGTCGCCGAATTGCGGCAGAAACTGTCCGACAGCATGGTCCGCGATACCGCGATGTTGCAGGAGCGCGCGCGTTTGCTGGAAACGCTGGAGACGCTGCTGGATGCCGTGAATCATGCCTCCACCGAACAGCGGACGGCCGTCGACGCGCTGGTTGCGACGTCCGCGGATCTGCTGGAGCGGGTCGGCACGCGCTTTACCGACAAAGTCGAACTCGAAACCGGCAAGCTGGGCGACATCGCCGCGCAAGTGACCAGCAGCGCCGTCGAAGTGGCGAGCCTCGGCGACGCGTTCGGCAGCGCCGTGCAGGTGTTCGGTGAGTCGAACGACAAACTGGTGGCGCATCTGGAGCGAATCGAAGCCGCGCTCGACAAGTCGCTTGCCCGCAGCGACGAACAATTGGCGTACTACGTGGCGCAGGCGCGGGAAGTCGTGGACCTGAGCGTGATGTCGCAGAAGCAGATCGTCGAGGATCTGCAGCAGCTCGCCGGGCAGCGCGTCGCGGCCGGAGCGGACGCCGCATGAGGGAGGAAATCGACGGCGGCGTGGAGACCACCGCGCCGATCTGGCCTGTGTTCGGCGATCTGATGTCGGTGCTGCTGGGCGCGTTCGTGCTGATCCTGGTGGGCGTCATCGGTGTGCAACTGGAACTGTCGACCAGGCTGGAGCAGGAGGTCAAGCAGCGTCAGGTGGAAACGCAGCGCCGCAAGACGCTCGAGCAGGCGCTCGCGGGTCCGCTGGCGGCGGGCCGCGTGACGCTGGTCAATGGACGGATCGGCATTAGCGGCAATGTGCTTTTCGCGCTGAACTCCGACCAGTTGCAGCCCGAAGGCCGCGACCTGCTGAAGAGCCTGGCCGGGCCGCTCACGGCGTATCTGCATGCCCGTGACGAGATTCTGATGGTGAGCGGCTTTACCGATGACCGGCAAGTGCGCGAAGCGAATCGTCGCTTCGCGGACAACTGGGAACTGTCGGCGCAGCGCGCGCTGACGGTGACGCGCGCCCTGATCGACGACGGTGTGCCGGCGGCCTCGGTATTCGCGGCCGCGTTCGGCTCGCAGCAGCCGGTGGGCTCGAACGCCGACGATCAGGGGCGGGCGAAGAACCGGCGGGTGGAAATCGCGCCGGTGCCGGGGCCGGCGAATGCGGCGGGGAAGGCGCGTGAGTGAGCAAGAGGAAGTGAGCGGCGCGGTGAGCACGTCAGGCGAGATAAGCGCGGTAAACGCGGTAAACGCCACGCTCGAAGCCTGGCGCGAGCGCCACGCCGATCGCCTCGACCCGATCCGCTTCCATTTCATCGACGCGCTGGCACGTCGCGCGGCTAATCATAGCGGCGCGGCGCGGCGTATCCTCGACGCGAAGCTGGCGACGTTGATCGAAGCCTACGCAGCGGATTTACAGCGCGCCGAGTCGTCCGCAGCCGAAAGCGGCATGGCGGCGACCGTAGCGGCTTCGGATACACCCGCCCGAACGGCGCTCGCCGGATTGACCGGGTACATCGTCAGTCACGCGCCGACGCAAGGCGAGCAGCGCGTCGTCGCGCATGGTCTGCCGACCGCCGCGTCGTATCCGGAACTGGCGGCGCTCGATCACTTCAGGGAAATCTGGTCGAAGGTACGGACCGAGAAACAGCTGCGTCAGTCTTTGGAGCAAGTTCCTGGCAATGCCGGACCGCTCAATTCAAGCAGCCTGGTGCATCGTTCGCTTTCGCTGATGCGCGAGTTGTCGCCGGGCTATCTCAAGCAGTTTCTGGCTTACGTCGACGCGTTGTCGTGGATGGAGCAGATGAACGGCGGCGCACCGGCGGGCAAGGAGGCGCCTCGTGCCGCGAGCGCCGGCAAGAACACCCGCGGCAAAGCACGCTGATCGCGCGCGGCGCGCCGCACCACGACTGCACCGCGTCGCACCGCGTGCCTCCGGGCGTTTCGCAAGGCCATTGGATAACCCGCCGCCCCACGCTCAATCGAAATCGAACACGTCGAAGATCGAGCGCTTTTTCTTATATCCCCGATACCCCGTACGATGTTCATCGCGCCCGCGATGGTTATTGTACGCGTGGTCCCTGTCGCGTTCGCGATAGTCGTCCCGGCCCGTGCGTACCGTTGCGGGCGCATCGAGATTCGCGTCGTCCTGCGCAATCAGTTTGTCGAGTTCTCCACGATCGAGCCAGACGCCCCGGCAGTCCGGGCAGTAGTCGATTTCGATCGAGCGGCGCTCGGTCATCAGCAAATCGGTGGTCTTGCAAACAGGGCATTTCATGGTGTTGCTCCTCGAGAGTACAAAACATGGAAAGCTCAGGCACAGGTGCCGTCGATCATTCGCCGCTGCTAACGCCCGGCCTCGATTTCGCCCGCCGCACCATCATGTTCATGCCTTCGACGAATGCGGAGAACGCCATCGCCACGTAGATGTAAGCCTTCGGCACGTGGGAGCCGAAACCCTCGGCGATCAGCGTCATACCGATCACGAGCAGGAAGCTGAGCGCCAGCATCACGATGGTCGGATTACGCTCGATAAAGCGTGACAACGGTTGAGCAGCGAACAACATCACCATGACGGCGGCGATCACCGCGATAAACATGATCGGCATGTGTTCCGTCATCCCGACCGCGGTGATGATGCTGTCCACCGAAAACACGATGTCGAGCACGAGGATCTGGCCGATCGCGGCTGCCGCGGTCAACTGGATTGTCGAACTCGCTTTGCCGCTGACTTCGTCCTTATGCGTGACGTGGTGCCGGATTTCACCGGTCGCCTTCCAGACCAGGAACAGGCCGCCGGCAAGCAGAATCAGATCGCGCCACGAGAACGCATGGCCGAACAGCGCGAATGCGGGTGCGGTCAATTGCGCGATCCACGCCACCGTGCCGAGCAGGGCGAGTCGCAACACGAGCGCGAGCATGATGCCGATCCGCTGCGTGCGGGCGCGTTGCGCCAAGGGCAGCTTGTTGCTGAGGATCGAGATGAAGATCAGGTTGTCGATGCCGAGCACGATTTCCATCACGACCAGCGTGAGGAGCGCGGCCCATGCGGCGGGATCGGCGAGGAGTACGAGCAGGGTGTCCATGGGAGTCGTCAGAAAATGGAGGCGTCAAACGTTGCGGTAGAGCTATCTTCGTTGTTAACGAGGTTCGGATAAATCAGTGATAAGCTGATCGATACATCGGTTTTTACGAAGTGTTTCCGACATGCTCAATTACCGTCATCTCTACTATTTCTGGATCGTCGTGAAGGAGGGCGGCTTCGCGCGTGCGGCCGAACATCTCGACATGGCCGTCCAGACCATCAGCGCGCAGGTGCGCGAGCTGGAAAAATCGATTGGCCGGCAGCTGCTGAAACCGGCTGGGCGCGGCGTCACGATGACCGAGGCCGGCGAAACGGCCTTCAATCGCGCCGAGCAGATCTTTCAGCTCGGCGAAGCGCTGCTCGACGAGATGCGCGAACCCGCCGGCGAGGGCGTGGCGCGGCTTGCGGTCGGTCTCTCCGACGGTATCTCCAAGCTCGCGGCGCACGCGCTTCTCGCGCCGGTGCTGGGCACGCCGTCGCTCAGGCTGCTCTGTCACGAGGGCGAGCATTCGCAACTGCTGTCCGAACTCGCGCTACATCGGCTCGATCTCGTGCTGGCGTGCCAGCCCGCGCCGCATGACACCGACTTGCGGGTGTTCAGTCATCGTCTGGTCGGCTCGCCGGTCGATTGGTACGGTCCCGCGGACATTGTTCGCAAGGCCACGCGCGCGGGCTTTCCGCAGTGTCTGGCGGAGGTGCCCGTGCTTTTGCCCACACGGCATGCGGCGTTGCGCGCGCGGCTCGACCGCTGGTTCGAGGCGGCGGGCATCCGGCCGCGCGTCGTCGGCGAGTTCGAGGACAGCGCGCTGATGGCGGTGTTCGCGGCGCGCGGGCTCGGCGTGTTCCCGCTCGCGGAACTGGGCGCGGAAGACCTGACGCTGCTGCGCGGTGTGCGCTGGCTCGGCCGCGCGGAAGGCGTGGTCGAAGAGATCCACGCGATCCGCTCGCGGCGCGGGCAACATCATGTGCTCGCCTCTCAGGTCCTGGCCGCCGTGCGTTCGTAAGCGCGCGGCGCGCGCAGCAGCGCGCCGTGCCGGCTTAGCAGCGGGTTGGGTTGCGGCCCCCACGCGTTGAGAATGGCCGCTAGCAAGGCGATTTCGCCATCCGCCAGGTGGTTGTCGGCGATCGTGACGGCGATACACAGGCGGATCACCTTGGCGCGCAGCGTGGGGTCGTCGATTTCGGCGATCAGCTTGGTGAGCATGGGCTCGTCGAGCGGGCCGACCGTGGGCGCCAACGACGTCTGCGCGCCGGAGTGGTCTTCGCACATGGCCTGCACGATCTGCGCGAATTGCGCCGGGGCGAGGCCGAGTTGACCAGCAATGTCCAGCCTGTCGAGGGCGCGTTCCTCCGAACTGCAGACGTGGCCGTCGGCGGTGAGGGCGAGCGCGACGATACGGGCGGCGGCCTGAGGGCTGTTACGGGGATAGGTTCGCATGATCGGGTTCCTGTCGTGGACGATGTCCGCTGTGGTGATGAACCTCAGTCTGCGTGATGCGACAAATCGAACAAACCTGATAATTTCGAAGTGATAGTTCGGAAAAACCGAAGTGATGTCGTGCTTGGCGTTCATACACGAGATCCCAATTATTGTCGGGACGAATGCTTCGATACGGATCGAAACGTGCGACCATGTCGTCGCGCTATGCTCGATCCGACAACCCGGAGACCGTCATGCATGCCCAGCCCAATTTATCGGCCACCGCTTTTCTGATTGCCGACGCCGCGCGCGCCGCGATGCTGATGGCATTGGTCGACGGCCGCGCGCTGCCCGCCGGCGAACTCGCCTACGCGGCCGGCGTCACCGCGCAGACGGCCAGCAGCCATCTGGCCAAGTTGCTCGACGGCGGCCTCGTCGCCGTTGAAAAACAGGGGCGTCACCGTTACTACCGGCTCGCGAATCCGCACGTTGCCGTGGCCCTCGAAAGCCTTGCGTCGATTGGCACGCAACGGGTTGTGCGTCGTAAATCGCTCGGCCGCGAAGCAGGCAAGTTGCGGTTTGCACGCTGTTGCTATGATCATCTGGCGGGACAGGCCGGCGTGGCGATCACGCAGCATCTGATGCAGCACGGTTTTCTTGCCGCTGCCGACGAAAAACGGTTCGAGGTCACACCGGCCGGCAACGCATGGTTCGGCAAGCTGGGGCTCGATATCGCCACGGTGAAACCCGGCCGGCACGGCATTGCGCGTCAGTGTCTCGACTGGTCGGAACGCCAGCATCATCTGGCCGGTCCGCTCGGGGTGGGATTTCTCGATCTGTTGTGCGCCAAGGGCTGGTTGAGGCGTGCCGGTACATCTCGGGCCGTGCAGATCACGCAGGAAGGCTGGGTGGGTTTGCGGGACCATCTCGGGCTGACGCCGGAGTCGATCGAACGCTGCACACCGCTAGCCGACCATCCTTGAGTTTCCTGTACCGGCACGTTAAATTGCGGCTCGCGGTACAGAGCGGTCTGGTTCGGAGAGGCGGTACGTCATCCGGTTTGTAACTCATTGGTAAGGATTGCAGATGTCGGATCAGGCTGGACGCGAGGAAACCGACATGCGTGCGCGGCTGGCCGAACGTAACGACGTCGCGCTGCTCGGCTGGGCCGCCGCGGCATTCGCAACCGTGCTCGGCGCGTTGAGCCTGACGAAACGCTTGCCGGTCGATCCGCGCTGGTGTGCCGTGCTGGCGAGCGCCTTTGTCAACGTAGTCGTCGTTGCGATCTGGCGGCTGCCGCCGTCGCGCCGAGCGGCGGCGCCTGTCGAAGGACCGGCCTGGAAGCGCGCCATAACGTATCTCCGGCGATTCGTCTGGCACGACGCCGACACGCCTTCTTTCGCCGGTATGTTGCGCCGGCTTCGCTGGCAACCCTGGTGCGTGGTGGCGGCGTGCTGCCTGGCCGTGGCGTTCGCGCTGACGGCATTCAAACCCTTCGACCCGGCCATGCTGGTTCACGCCATGGTCACGCCGTCGCTCGTGATCGCCGGCGGCGCGGCGGCGCTGACGCTCGCGTTTCTTACCCTCGTCGCCGAACGGTTTTACGCGCATGCCGCCGAGCGCTCGGGCGCCTCGCGTGCGGCGTCGCTGGCTGGCATGTTGCGCGTGTTGCTGCTGTGCGCGCTCGCGGCGGCGTTGTCGGCGGCATGGTTCATCTATGCGCACAGGGCGCTCGATCTGGTCGTACAGGCGGCCGCCGTGCTGTGCGCGGCGATTGCCGTCGAGATGGCATTGCGCATGCTGGTGCTGTGGCTTTTCATGCCGCGTGCGGCCGACCGCGCGACGCAGGTTCCGTCGAGTCTGCTGGCCGGGCTATTGCGTTTTCGCCGCTCGCCGCTGGCCTCGCTCGGCGCGGAATTGCATGACCGCTACGGCATCGATCTGCGGCAGAACTGGGTGCTGCGCAGCTTCATGCGCCTGCTGCCCGCCACGATCGCGATCATGGCGGTTTGCGCGTGGCTACTGACATCGGTCGTCGTGTTGGACCCGGCCCAGCGCGCGGTGTACGAGCGGTTCGGCGCGCCGGTCGAGGTCTGGTCGCCGGGTTTGCATGCCGGCTTGCCCTGGCCGTTCGGCAAGACACGGGTGGTCGACAACGGCGCCGTGCATCAACTGATCGTGTCCGGCGGTGCGGACGACAGCAGCGTCGCGGCGCCCGCCGCGGCCGCCGACGGACCCACCCCCGAGCAGTTGAACCGTCTCTGGGACGCTCAGCATCCGTGGGAGACGAGTCAGGTGATCGCCGGTTCGAGCGGCGATCAGCAGAGCTTCCAGATTGTCAATGCCGACGTGCGGCTCGATTACCGCATCGGCTTGAGCGACGCGGCCGCGCGCGCTGCGCTGTATCGCTCGGTCGATCCGGAGAGCACCGTGCGCTCGATCGCCAATCGCGAGGTGATGCATTACCTCGCGTCGCATACGCTGGCGTCGCTGCTCGAAACCCGCCAGACCGTGATGGCGGAAACGGTGCGCAACGCCGTTCAATCGCAACTCGACCGGCTCGGCAGCGGCATCGACGTGGTCGCGGTCGTGATCGAGAGTGTTCATCCGCCGGCGGGCGCGGCCGTGGCCTATCACGACGTGCAGGCTGCGCAGATTCGCGCGCAGGCCAGCGTGGCGCAGGCTCACGGATTTGCCGCGCAGGTGCTCGGCACCGCGCAGCAGCAAGCGCTGACCCAGGTCGCGAAAGCGAGCGCGCGGGCGGGCGACACGCTGGCGGCGGCGCGCGTGCAGCAAACCAATTTCTCGGCGGAAGCCGTTGCTTATCGTCTGGCTGGTCCGGCGTTCGCGTTCGAGTACTACCTCGCCAAATTGCAACAGGGATTGCAGAACGCGCGCATTACCGTGATCGACGACCGGCTGGTCGCCGATCATCGCGCGACGCTCGATCTGCGCACTTTCACGGCCGGCGATGTCGCCGGCCTTCCACGCGGTAACTGAGGCGTGCGCTCCATGCCGGCGAGGCTGTTTTTCAAGGTGATTTCATGAGTGTGTTGCATTCGCATGCCGATGGTCACGGGCACCATCACCATCATCATCACCACGGCGATCCGGATGATGCGCAGAGCAAACGGGGTGGTCCGTTCTATCTGCGCGTGCTGCTCGCGTTGCTGTGCGTCGCGATCGCGATCGCGGTGGCGAGCTTCATTTCCGTGCGGGCGGGCGAGGCGTCGGTCGTCACGCGATTCGGGCAGCCGGTGCGTGTGCTGCTCGAACCCGGACTCGCGTGGCGTTTGCCGGCACCGATCGAAGCGGCGGTGCCGGTCGACCTGCGCCTGCATACGACATCGAGCGGCTTGCAGGACGTCGGCACGCGCGACGGCTTGCGAATCATCGTGCAGGCCTATGTGGCGTGGCGCGTCGCTGCCGATCCGAACGACGTGCGCCGTTTTGTGCGCGCCGTCGGCAACCGGCCCGACGAGGCGGCGCAGCAGATTCGTTCATTGCTGGGCTCGTCGTTGCAGACCACGTCGGCGGGTTTCGATCTGGCCTCGCTGGTCAATACCGATCCGTCGCGGGTTCGCGTTGCCGCGTTTGAAGACGCATTGCGCACGCAGATCGACGCACAGCTCTATTCGGCCTACGGCGTACATGTCGTGCAAGTGGGCCTGGAGCGGCTGACGCTGCCCGCTGTGACACTGGCGGCCACGGTGAGCAGGATGAGCGCGGAGCGCGAAACGGTCGCCGCGCAGCGCACCGCGGACGGCAATCGCGAGGCCGCGCAGATCCGTTCGGATGCGGACCGCGACGCTCGTCTCGCGGTGGCCGATGCCAACGTGAAGGCCGCGCAGATCGAAGCGCAATCGCGCCAGGACGCCGCCGCGATTTATGGTGCCACGTATGCAGGCAATCCACGGCTTTACACGATGCTGCGCTCGCTCGACACGCTCGACACCGTGGTCAGCGCCAACACGAACCTGATTTTACGCACCGATGCCGCGCCGTTCCAGGCGCTGGTGCAGGGGCCACAGGACCAAGGTGGCGCGAGTCAGGCGGCCGCGCCGTCGGCGAAAAAATCCAGGACCTCGCGATGAGCACCGACGCCGGCTTGCCGCCGCTCGGACCCGGCGCACAGGCGGTTCGCCTGTCGTTCTGGTTCGTCGCGGCCGTGGCGGTGCTGGCCGCGTGCGCGTGGGCGAGTTCGAACATCCAGCGGATTCCGCCGGACAGCCGCGCGGTCGTCTTGCGCTTCGGCGCGTTTGTGCGCACCCAGGACGCGGGTTTGCTGATCGCGTGGCCGCGTCCGTTCGAAACGACCTTGCTGGTGCCGGGCAGCGCACGGGTGCTGGAGCAGCGCATTCAATCGCTCGAACGCGATCCACGCGCGCGCGATGCGGATGCGCGTTCGCCGGACGCTTCGTCCCTGTCGCCAGGCTTGCCCGATGCGGATGGCGGCGCGGCCGGTCCGACGGATGTGCCGCCCGGCGGCATCCCCGCCGTGTCGGACCAGAACGTCGCTCCCGAAGATGCGCCGGCGCCCGTCACGCTGTTGTCCGACGCGCTCGCCGGCTCGGGCTATCTGCTCACCGGCGACAACGGCGTCTTGCAGTTGCGGGCCACGCTGTACTACCGCGTGGTCGACGCTTACGCCTACGTATTGCAAAAAGACCGGCTCGACGCCGCGCTCGAACGGATCGTGTCGGCTTCCGCCGCCGCCGTCGTGGCGAAGCGGAATCTGGATGCGATTCTGGTTGCGCGGCCGGAGTTGTTGTCGGCCGATCAGCAACTCGCCGTGAAGCGCGAACGCCTGCGCGGCGATCTCGCGCAGGAGGTGGAGCGGCGTCTGCGGCAGCTCGATGCGCAGCACGCGGGGCTCGGTGTCGAAGTGGCGCGTGTCGACGTCGAGGCGGCGTTTCCGGCCGCGGCGGTCGGCGCGTTCAATTCGGTGCTGACGTCGTTGCAAGTGGCCGAGCGCAGCATGGCCGAAGCACGCACTGCCGCCGAGAAGATCCGCCAGGATTCGGAGCAGGACGCCGACCGGATCGTGCAGAACGCGCAGGCGAGCGCGGTCGAACGGGTGGCCACGGCGCGGGCGAAAACCTTGACCATTCAGCAACTGGAAGAGCCGCTGCGCAGCAATAGTGATCCGGGTCTGCTGGCGCGCGTGTACCGGGATCGCGTGCAGTCGATTCTCGCGAAGGCGGCTAGCGTGACCACGGTCGATCCGCACAACACGTCCAGTCTGATTTTGCCGGGGAACGCGAGATGAGCGCGAATATCGGACCTGTGAGAGGTGGGAAAGGGCGTGAGCGTGAGCATGACCATGAGGCTCATGAGGGGCATGCGCACACAGAGCATACGCACTCGGATCACGTCGCGCCACATGGCGCACACGCCCCACATCGCCCAACGCCCGCCCAACCCATTCCACTCTCGGCCGCCGAGCAACGCACGGTCACGCGGCAAATCGCCTTGGCGCTGCTGGCCGGCGGACTGCTGATACTGTCGACCGCCTGGCACGCGTTCGCCCCCGCGGACGAAGCGCTGTCTCAGGTGCTCGCGGGACTGGCGTCGCTGATCGTCGCCGGCCCGGTGTTCGCGGGCGCGTGGTACAGCCTCAAGTCGCCGAGTCTGCATGGCGTGACCGACCGCCTGATCGCCCTCGCGATGCTGGCGGCCTGGGCTGTCGGCGACATGGCCACCGCGGCGTTGCTGCCGATCGTGATGACCTTCGGCCACGCGCTCGAAGAACGCAGTGTGCTCGGCTCGCAGGAAGCGATCCGGGCACTCGGCCGCTTGACCTCGGGCAAGGTGCGGCGTGTCGGCGCGGACGGCTCGCTCGACGAGGTGCCGTATGAAGCGCTGCACGCCGGCGACCGGATCGAAGTCGCGGCCGGCGAGCGTATCCCCGCCGACGGCGTGGTGCTGCATGGCCAATCGAGCGTCGACAATGCGGCGATCACCGGCGAGTCGGTGCCGCTCGATGTCGATACGGGCGCGACGGTGTTCGGCGGTGCGATGAATCTCGACGGGCCGCTGCGAATCGAAGTGCTGCACGCGGGCAAGCAGTCGACGCTCGGCAAGATCATCGAACTGATGCAGCGAGCCGAGCAGGCCAAGCCGCCGATCACGCAGTTGCTCGAACGCTACATGGGCGGCTATCTGTGCCTCGTGTTGCTGATCGCGGCGATCGTGTGGTTCACGTCGGCGAATGCATCGGCGATGCTGGCGGTGATCGTCGCGGCATGTCCGTGCGCGCTGGTGCTCGCCGCGCCGTCGACGGCCATCGCCGGCATCGCGGTCGGCGCGCGGCACGGCATTCTGTTCAGGAGCGCCGCGTTTCTCGACAAGTTCGCGCAGATCGATTCGCTCGTGATCGACAAGACCGGCACGCTGACTTACGGGGAGTTGCGCGTCGAGCGGGTGTTGCTGCAAGAGGGCGTCGACACGGCCCAGGTACACGAACTGGCGGCGCGGCTGGGCGGCAGCAGCGCGCATCCGGTGAGCCGTGCGCTGGTTCGCTATACGACGCAGGCGGGGCGCGGCGATGTCGGCGTCGACGCAACGCCGCTGGACCATGCGCGCGAATTGCGTGGGCTCGGCGTGGTGGCCGATACCGTCGACGGCGTCGCCGTGCTGGGTCGCCACGGCCTGCTCTCGGAATACGTGCGGGATTTGCCGGCGCCGCCTCGGGAAATCGACGGCCCGTGCGTCGGCCTCGCACTGAACGGCCGTCTACTCGCTTGGTTCGGTTTTGCGGACGCGCTGCGTGCGGAAGCGAAACATGCGCTCGAAGATTTGCGCGCGCTCGGGCTGACGCGTCAGACGCTGCTGACCGGCGACCGCGCGGCCGTCGCTCACAAACTGGCGGCGCAAACCGGTATCGAGATCGTTGTCGCCGAAGCTTTGCCGCACGACAAACTCGACTACGTGGTGCGGGAAATGGCGCAGGGCTATCACCCGCTGGTGGTCGGCGATGGCCTGAACGACGTGCTCGCGATCAAGGCCGGCCCGACGAGCGTGGCAATGGGCGAGCATGGGATCGACATCGCGGTGGCCTCGGCCGACGTGGTTCTGTTGGGCGACGACCTGCGTCGCATTGCGACCTGCGTGCGGCTCGGGCGCCGCTGTTTGCATACCGCGACGATCAACGCGGCGATCGGTTTGGCGTGGACCGTCGCGGTGATCGTGCTCGCGGCGACGGGCACGTTGGGCGCCGTGTGGATCGCGCTGTTGCATAACCTCGGCACGTTCATCGTGATCGCGAATGCGGGGCGACTACTGCGCATGGACGAAGATAGCGATTCGACCGACAGCGTACGAGCATCGGGCAGCACAAGCGTTTCGGCGTGACCGTAAACGAGTTCAACGATGCAGCGCTGAAATGACAGCGCTGCATCGTATCCGCATCACACGGCTATCGTTTCATTTTTTCAGTGGGCGCCGCGTTGAATCGCCTCGCCCAATTCAGCGTTGGAATAGGCCTTGCCGCCGATCCCCCACGCGCCATCCACCGCATATGTCACGTTCACATACGTGCGTTCGCGCGGATGCGAGCCCGCCTTGTGCCGATCGACGATATCGGTCACCGCGCTGACGAACGCCTGCTTGACCTCGTCGTTCGGGAACGTGGCCGACGGCACCTTCACCTCCACGACCGCCAGCGACTGGGACTTGCCGCCCACATACGTCTTCGACTCCTCGCTCACGATCAGATGGCCGATCACGTTCGGCGCCATGAAGCGGTTATCGATCAGGCCGTGAGCGCGCAGCAGCGCGTCGGCGACCAACGGAAGTACGTCACGTTCTCCTTGCTGGGTGAGAAGACCCTGGGTGACATGAACTGAAATAGGCATGGCTGCAAACTCCTGGATTGAATGAGTGAGTCAAGGCAGAGCTATTGCACAGGCGTCACGCTCGTTATATAACGGTCGTGATGTCGCGATAGTTTCATAACGATCGTGATGTCGTCAAGCACAAAATAGCGATCGTTATGTGGAGAGCGTTGACATGGCACATCGGGCTGGCCGGAAAGAAGAAAGTAAGGCGCGGATTCTCGACAGCGCGGGCCGCGGGTTTCGCAGCCGCGGCTTTGGCGGTTCAGGCGTAGATGGTCTGGCGAAAGACGCGGCCGTCACATCGGGGGCGTTCTACGCGCATTTCAAGTCGAAAGCGGCGGCCTTTCAGGAAGCTGTCGTGATTGGGCTCGGCGATTTGCGACACGCTATCGACCGTACGCGCGAAGAAATGGGCGACCGCTGGCGCGAATGGTTCATTGATTTTTACCTGGGCGACCGGCGCACTTGCGATCTCGCGGACAGTTGCGCGCTGCAGAGTCTGTCGGGCGAAGTGGCGCGCGCCGACGACGACACGCGCCAGGCGTTCGAGACGGAATTCGCGGCGATTGTCGAATCGGTGGCGAAAGCGCTCGAAGGCAAACCGAAGGCGCGGCGCGAGGAGGCCACGGCGTTGCTGGCTTTGCTGGTCGGCGGGGTGACGCTGTCGCGCGCGGTGAAGGATCCTGCTGTGGGCGAGGAGATCGCGGCGGCGGTTCGCAAGGCCGCGTTGCAGCTTGGCGGCCATCAGTAGGCGGACTACGGGACGGCTAACCGCCGGCTCGCGACGTTCGTTACGGGCGTTACCGCGACTGCACGCCGGCATTCATCGCCGCGCGCATGAATGCGAGCATCGATTCATCCGTCCATGAACCCAGCATCAACTCGGGCTCGGTTTGAAGCGCGTGACGCAGCCTCGAATGCGTCTCGGGATCGTCGCCCGCATAGCTCCGGAACAGTTCGAGCCAACGTCGGGCAAGCTCGCGCCCTTGTGGCGATTCCGGTGTGGCACCCGCGTCCATCGCATCGCGCACGTCGGCCATTAGCTGCGGCCATTCCATTGCACGCTTGCCGTAGTTGGCTCGCATGAAGCGAATCTCGCTGGGCGTCAGATACTTTTCGTAGACCAGCATCTTCGTTTCACTGAACGCGAGCAGCACGTAGTCGCGTAACTGGATCGAAATGCCGATGTGCGCCTGCATCGACGGCTCGCTGTCGTGCATCTGATTCAGCTTCGCGACGAGGCGCGGGTCGCCGCCCGTGTCGCGCACCAGCATCGTCATCCAGCGCGTCGACAGCGTTCGCGCGGCTTCGCTTTCGGGCGGCACGCCGCTGTCCATCAACGTGCGAACCTCGGCAACCAGTGCGGTCCATTCGGGATCGGGCGCCTGCGTATTGCGGTACATCGGCAGGCGGGCGAGTTCGTCGGTGGAAAAATACTTGTCGTACATGGTCATCATCTCCAACGTGGTAAGCCAGTCGGTCAACTCCGGTTCCTCGCCGTCGATCAGCATGCCGTGCAGATCCGCAAGACGTTCGCGCAAACGCGCCGCCTGTTGAATCTGACTGTCGAGCATGGCGATCTGACGCGCCACAATGGTCGCCAGCGGGGTCTCGGGTTGAGCCAGATAGGTCTGAATCTCGGCGAGCGCGAGTCCAAAACGACGTAGTGCCTGGATCTGATGGAGCCGGGCAACGTCGTGACGGTCGTACAGCCGATAGCCGTTGTCGGCGCGTGCCGACGGCCTCAGCAGGCCAATTGCGTCGTAGTGGTGCAGCGTGCGGACGGTGAGTCCGCTGCGTTTGGCAAGTTCGCCCACTTTCAACCGCATTCGAGCCTCCAGTCAGGGTCCACGATGAAGGTTAGAACCTTACGCTACGTGAGGGTCAAGAGGAATGCGCGGAGCATTCAGGCGACTGCAGGAATGAAATTGTGATTGTCTTGCTAACCAATTTACGATCTAATGTATTCATGTTCGATCACTGCCTTTACTTCAACTCTTCGGCACTCGCCCGGCTTACCGAGCGTGAGTGGACCATTGCCTACGCACCGTTTGGGCTGACACCGGCGCAGGGTTTTGTGTTGCGCGTGGTGCTGGCCTCGCCGGGCTCGCTCAGCAGCGAGGTGGCCAGCCTGTTGGGCATAGCGCGGCCCACTGCAACGAGGCTGATCGACAACCTGTGCGACAAGGAACTCGTCGAGCGTCGGCAGGGGGAAGCCGACGCTCGCGAGTGGGGCGTTTATCCCACGCAGGCAGGCAAGGCGCTCGACAAGCCCATCACCGAAGCCAGTGCGCAGATTGCCAGAACCTTGCGCTCGAAGATCGGGCGGGAGTTGTTCGAAACGACGGTGTCAGGTATGCACGACGTACGAAAAGCCCTGTCTTGAAGGGTTTTTTATTCCAGATGGTTGTCTTGCTAATCAAAAAGGAAGGCCGAATGAAAAGCAGCGCGGCACACAGTACAACGACGCATAGGCGCACGCAGTCGCCGTCGTGGATAACGGAAAACGGTTTGCGCTGGGCGTTGGGTGCGACGATCTGGCTGGTCGCCATGGTAATAGTCGTCGTCGCAATCATTTACGCGCCGGACAGCACGCGCGCCAATACGCGGCTATGCCTGGAACAGATCGCAAACGAAGAGCACACGAGTCTCGAAGCCTTCTTCCAGAACCCGGCGCAGCAAGATGCGTTCGCGCAAGCCATGACGATCTGTTCGCGTTGAGCGCCAAGCGCTGAGCGCCAAGCGCCAAGCGCTGAGCGTTGCAGAAGTCGCCGCCTGCGCGATTAAAACAACCCGGTCCGTTAGCTAACGTGCGCCGGCATAGCCAGCGACTGATGCACACTCACCGCCGCCATGGCGCCCGCCGCCGAAGCGAACGTCGCGTTGGTCATAGCGTTGGTCGCGTCGCCCGCGGCATAGACGCCGTCGATGGTGGTCCGCTTGAATCCGTCGACGCGAACGATACGGCCGAGCGGCGCGTCGTCGAACGCACAGCCGAGTTGCTCGGCGAGCGGACTCGTCATGTGGGTTTTCGGCGCGACGAATAGCGTGTCGATCGAGATCACGCGTCCGTCGGCGAGTCTCAGCGCGTCGAGATGGGGCGCCTCGCCGAGCAGTTCGACCACCGGCGAGCGTTCGATCCGAACCTCCCGCGCGGCCAGATGAGCAATCTGTTCCGCGTCAGGTTCAAAGTGGCCTTGGGTGAAATAGGTCGTCGGCCCCCATTCCGGAACGAGCAGTGCCTGATGAATCGACAACGCGTGACTCGCCAGCACGCCGAGACGCCGATCCCGCACCTCGTAGCCATGGCAGTACGGACAATGGACGACCGTCTTGCCCCAACGTGCCTGAAGTCCGGGAATGGCGGGCAATTCGTCTCTCACGCCGGTCGCGAGAACGAGGCGTGAAGCCGACTCGACGCGACCGCCCGCCAGCGTCACTTCAAACCCGTCCGCGACCCGTTCGGCCGCGACGGCCTCGCCCTCGACCATCTGCACCGTCGGGTACAACGCGAGTTGTGCCGCGGCCTCGCGGATGATCTCGGCCGGCGGCTTGCCGTCCTGACCGAAGAAGCCGTGCGCGAGCGCAGCGAACCGGTTGCGCGGCAGGCCCGCGTCCATCACCAGCACGCGGCGTCTGGCACGCGCCAGTTGCATCGCCGCCCATAGCCCCGCGAAGCTCCCTCCTACAACGATCACATCGTGTCCGGTCTGCATGGTTTCTCTCCAATGTTGGGCGTGCGCCGCCCGGTCAACCGCTTAAGCGTCCGTACGCATTTCATGAAACATCACGAGTTGCATGATAGGTCGAGTGCTATACTTCTTGCAACTTTTAATGTTGCGTGAGTTGATTCGACGCGACGGGGTCCAACAACGAGGTGAGCAATGAGAACCGACAGCCGGCTCTCGCGGATGCTGCACGTGCTGATTCACATGGATCGGCACGACGGCCCGCTGACGTCCGAAACGATCGCGCAGATGCTGCGCACGCACGCCGTGGTGGTGCGCAGAATGCTGGCGGGTCTGCGCGATCAGGGTTACGTGCGCTCTGGAAAAGGCCACGGGGGCGGCTGGGTTCTGGCCGAAGATCTCGACAGGCTCACGCTGCTGGACGTCTACCACGCGGTGGGCGAACCGCCGCTTTTCTCCGAACTACTGACGGACGACGACCCGCAATGCCTGGTAGAGCAGGCCGTCAACGCCGGCCTGTCTAAAACCATGCAGGAAGCCGAGGCCGCGTTGCTCGCACGGTTCGGCGAGCTGACCGTGGGTGCGCTCGCGCGCGACTTCGACGAGCGCTTCGCGCGCGTTAAACAAGGCCATTGACCGACGGCCGAACCACCGCCACGGCATCGTCCCGTTTCGCCGCAAACGCCTTCGCACCCGCTCGCAGAGGGTAAACACCCACAACATTTCCGCGCGACGGAAAGCAGGCAGAAGGCGTTGGTTTTTTATACTCCCCGGCAAGCGCGGCACGAGACGATCCGTCAACATCGGACGAGTGCTCGCATATGGAGACCGTTTGACATGCCACCGTTCGCCCGCTTCATGGCGCTCGCCTCGACCGCCTGCGCGATCCTGCTCTGGACGCCCCATGCCCAGGCGGAAAAGCTGACGCTGATGACGGGTGGCGCAACCAAGATCGTCTACCTGCCGGTCACACTGGCGTCGCGATTAGGCTACTTCCGCGACGAGGGTCTCGACGTCGACATCCTGTCCGAACCCGCTGGCGTGGACACCGCGACCGAACTGATTGCCGGCGCCGTGCAAGGCGCGGTGGGTTTCTACGACCATACGATCGATCTGCAAAGCCGCGGCCTCGAAGTCGAGGCGATCGTCGTGCTCGCGCGTTCCGCGGGACTGGCCGAACTCGCGTCGACGAAAGTCGCGAAGCCGATGCAGAGCATGGCCGACGCGCGCGGCCGGCGGCTCGGCGTGACCGGTTTCGGCGCGTCCACCGACTTCCTGAGCCGCTTTCTCGCGCAACGCGCCGGTCTGCCCGCGAACGCCTATACGGTCGTGCCGCTGGGTTCCGACAACAGTTTTGCCGATGCGATGAAGAACGGATCGATCGACGCCGTCATGGTCGAGGAACCGACGGCATCGAAACTGCTCGCCGCCGGCACGGCGCAGGTCCTCGTGGACATGCGCAGCATCGAGGGTACGCGGCTTGCGCTGGGCGGCCCGTACGCCAGTTCCTGCCTGTACGCGCAGCGCAAGTGGGTCGCCGCGCATCCGGACGAAAGCCGCCGGCTGGTGCGCGCCATGGTGCGCTCGCTCGCGTTCATTGCCACGCACAGCGCCGATCAGATCATGGCCGTGTTGCCGCGCGATTTCGTCGGCGCTAACGAATCGCTGTACCGGCAGGCTCTGGCCGCGACGATGCCGTCGTTTTCGCGTGACGGCAGGATGCCCGACGGCGCGCCGCAGACTGTCCTGGGCGCGCTCGCCGCGGTGAACCCGGAGATCGTGCCGCGTCACGTCGAATTGAGCCGGACCTATACCAACCGGTTCGCCGACGAAGTCAGCGCCGTCGCGGCGCACTGAGCCGCATCATCACTCTTCAAGAGCACGGAACACGACATATGAAGGCCATACGCATCGAACAATACGGCGGTCCCGAGGTTCTGCGCCGCGTCGACATCGGGATTCCATCGCCGGGACCGGACGAGGTGCTGATCCGGGTTGGTTGCGCCGGCATCAACTTCATGGACGTCCATACGCGGCAGGGCAAGTATCGCGAGTCGCGCACCTATCCGGTCCGCTTGCCGATCACGCTGGGCATGGAAGGCGCGGGCGAGGTCGTCCAGACCGGTTCGAACGTGAGCTCGTGCGAGCGCGGCGACCGCGTGGCGTGGTGTATTTCGTGGGGTGCCTATGCCGACTATGCGGTGGTGCCGGCGGCGCGTGTCGCGCGCATTCCCGACGCGATTCCGTTCGATCTGGCCGCCGCCGCGATCTTCCAGGGTTCGACCGCACACTATCTGCTGGAAGATGTCGCGCGACTCGGCGCGGGCAGCACCTGTCTCGTGCATGCGGCCTCGGGCGGCATCGGCCAGTTGCTGGTGCAGCTCGCGAAGCGGCGCGGCGTCACGGTGTACGCCACGACCAGCAGCGAAGCGAAAGCCGAGGTGGCCCGCGCGCACGGTGCGGACCACGTAATGCTCTATGACGACGGCGGTTTCGCCGACCGCGTGCGCGAAGCGACCCAGGGTCGAGGAGTCGACGTGGTGTTCGACGCGGTGGGGCGCGTGACGCTGCGCGACAGTTTCCGCGCGACCCGCACGCGCGGTCTCGTGGTGAATTACGGCTCCGTCTCCGGTTCGTTGAACGATCTCGATCCGATCGAACTGGGCGAAGCGGGATCGTTGTTCCTGACCCGCCCGCGCCTTGCCGATCACCTCGCGGACGGCGCGACCGTGCAGCGCCGCGCCGATGAAATATTCGCCGCGCTGCAGGACGGCACGCTGAAAGTCGAGATCAGCGGCCGCTACACATTCGACGACGTCGAAGCGGCGCATGAAGCACTCGAATCACGCAGTCAATTGGGCAAGGCCGTGATGACGATCGGCTGATCCCACGCATTTCCCTGAAACATGAAGCCGGACCCGGCGGCCACGCCGACCGCCGAGGACGTGTTCGTCCCGCCATACCCAGATTAACCCGGCCATCAACGCCGGGCTCAACCACCGAGGTCACGATGACATCCCCCTCCACGATCGACGCCACCGCGCCCGCCGGCGCACCGCCCAAGTCCAGGGAATCGCGCGTCAAAGCGGTGTTCCGCGTCACCAGCGGCAACTTCCTCGAGATGTACGATTTCACCGTGTACGGGTACTACGCGGCCGCGATTGCCGCCACGTTCTTTCCGACCGGCAACGAATTCGCGTCGCTGATGCTGGCCTTGTCCGTGTTCGGCGCGGGTTTTCTGATGCGTCCGGTCGGCGCACTGGTGCTCGGCGCGTACATCGACCATCACGGCCGCCGCAAGGGCCTGATTCTGTCGCTGACGCTGATGGCGATCGGCACCGCGTGCGTCGCGTTCGTGCCGAGCTACGCGGCGATCGGCCTGCTGGCGCCGGCCGTCGTGTTGTTCGGGCGCTTGCTGCAAGGTTTTTCCGCAGGTGTCGAACTGGGTGGCGTATCGGTCTATCTGTCCGAAATCGCGACCAAGGGCAATCGCGGCTTCTATTGTTCGTGGCAGTCGGCGAGCCAGCAAGTCGCCGTGGTGTTCGCGGCGTCGCTCGGCGTGCTGTTGAACCGCCTGATTCCTGCTTCGGAAATGAACGCATGGGGCTGGCGCATTCCGTTCATCGTCGGCTGCATGATCGTGCCGTTCCTGTTCTATGTGCGCCGCTCGCTGCAGGAAACCGAGGAATTCGCCGCGCGCCGGCATCGCCCGAGCATGGGCGAAATCGCAAAGTCGATGGTGCAGCACTCGCGTCTGATTCTCGCCGGCATGGGCCTCGTGATCATGACGACCGCATCGTTCTATCTGATCACCGCGTACACGCCGACCTTCGGCAAGGTCGTACTCAAGCTGTCTTCGCTCGACGCGCTGCTGGTGACGGTGTGCGTCGGCGTATCGAACTTCATCTGGCTGCCGATCGCGGGCGCCGTGTCGGATCGCATCGGCCGTCGCCCGGTGCTGCTGGCCTGCACGGTGCTGGCGATTCTGACCGCTTATCCGGTGATGCAATGGATGGTTGCGCAACCGTCTTTCGGGCGTCTGCTGATGGTCGAACTCTGGCTGTCGGTGCTGTACGCGTGGTACAACGGCGCCATGGTCGTCGCGTTGACGGAATTGATGCCGGCTCATGTGCGCACCACCGGCTTTTCGATGGCGTACAGCCTCGCCACGGTGATCGGCGGATTCACGCCGGCCATCTCGACGTGGCTGATTCATACTACCGGCGATAAGGCTTCGCCGGGCGCGTGGATGTCGTTCGCCGCCGTGTGCGGCGTGGTCGCCACGCTGGTCCTGTACCGTTCCGCGCCGGCGCGGGAGCAATACAAGACCGCATGAACGCTTTGGGGATGGAAGGAATGAGGCTACTGCTCGTAGAAGACAATGACCAGCTCGCGCATTGGCTCGCGCGCATTCTGCTCGACGACGGCTTCATGCTCGACCGTGTCAGCGACGGCGAAGCCGCGGAGAGCGCGCTGCGCGCCGTCCCCTACGACGTGGTGCTGCTCGATCTGAATCTGCCGCACCTGTCGGGCAAAAGCGTGTTGCGCCGCATGCGCGAGCGCGAAGACGCGACGCCGGTGCTGATCCTCACGGCCACCGGCGCCGTCGATGAAAAAGTGGTGCTGCTCGGCGCGGGTGCGGACGACTACATCGTCAAGCCGTTCGACGCGCGTGAGCTGGTGGCGCGCGTGAAGGTGCTGGCGCGTCGCCAGGCGCCGTCGCGCTCCAACAAACTCAAATGCGGCAACCTCACCTACGACATGGATCGCTGCCAGTTCGCGGTGGAAGGTGAACCGCTGGCGCTGACGCCGCGCGAACATGCGGTGCTGGAAGCGCTGATACTGCGCGCCAAGAAGACCGTCGCGAAGACCATGCTGGCGGATTCGCTCAGCAAAGGCGACGCGATGACCAGCGAGGACGCGATCGAAATCTACGTCTCGCGGCTGCGCAAGAAGCTCGAAAAGAGCACCGCGACGATCATTACGCTACGCGGTCTCGGCTATCTGCTGGAAGACGGCGCCGATGACGAATAGCCTGCGACTCAGGCTGCTGTTATGGCTGCTGCTGCCGATGACCGTCTACGTGATCGCCGCCGGCCTGATTGCCCACGACAACGCCGCGCGCACCGCGCGGCTGTTGCAGGACGAAGCGCTGCTCTCGTCCGCGCGCGTGATGGCGGGCGACATCGAGTGGACCAATGGTTATCTGCACGCGGAGATCTCGCCCAGCGCGATCGAAATTCTGAGTTCACCCGCCGGCGACCATGTCTATTTCAGCATTCGCGAAGTGGGCGGCGCGACGATTGCGGGCACCTCGGACTTCCCGCTGCGCGTGCCGGACGAGTCGCCGCTCTGGTACGACGCGACGGTGAGCGGTCATCCGATCCGCGCGGTGTCGCTGATCCGGCCGATGTACGACGCGGGTGCGGTCGAGCGCGTGGTGGTATCGGTCGGGCGCACGCTGCTGCAGCGCGACGCCACCGCCGCCGCGTTATGGCAACCGCAGATGCTGCACTTCGCCGGCATCGTCGCGATTGCGGTGGTGCTGGTGTGCGTCGGGCTGACGTTCGAATTGCGGCCGCTGATGCGGCTCGCCAACGACATGCTCGCGCGCGCGCCGAATGCATCGGTGCGAGTACGGGCCGATCCGTTGCGCAACGAGTTGCGTCCTATCGTGAGCGCGTTCAATCAGTGCCTCGATATCATCGAACGTAAGACCGCGATGCAACGGCGCTTTATCGCGGACGCGGCGCACCAGTTGCGCACGCCGCTCACGCTGCTCGGCACGCAGTTGCAATATGCGCGCCGTCAGGACGATCTCGCGGCCATCAAGGAGGCCTTGCTGGCGATGCATCGCAGCAATCTTTCGCTGGTGGCGCTCACGAATCAGTTGCTGCTACTCGCGCAAGCGGAAGCTGCGGACTATGCCGACTTCCAGGGCGTGCCCGTCGATCTGCGCGCAGTCGCGACCGGCACGATCGAACAGTTGGCGTTACTCGCGCAGCGGCGCGGCGTCGAACTATCGGCGCAACTCGACGAACCTGCCGAGGTGATGGGCAACGAGCCGTTGCTGTCCGTGCTGCTCTTCAATCTGCTGGACAACGCGATTCGTTATACGCCGTCGGGCGGCCATGTCGCGCTCGATCTGGCCGCGAAAGACGCGCGCTGGGTCGTCACGATCACCGACGAAGGCCCAGGCATCGGCGCCGAGTTGCGCGAGCGCGTGTTCGAGCCGTTCTTTCGCGCGTCGAGTGAAGAGGGCAGTGGCCTGGGCCTTTCCATCGTGCGGGAAATCGCCCGGGCGCATCGCGCCGAAGTCACGCTGGAAGCAGGGCACGGCGGACGGGGTTTGAGCGTGTCGGTGATGTTCCCGGCGCGCTAGATCGCAGCGGCAACACCGCACGCGACCCGCGCGCCGATAGTTATTTATTACCTCGTGGTTCGGTGAATCGGTTGTGATGGAGCTGTCCGTGCATCGGCGCGGGCAGACCCTACACTGAGACGAGGTAAGCGTATGTTTCCTTCCGTCAGCAGTTCCCCTGTCCATCCCTGGTCCGCGCACGCAGCGGCGGAACCTCATCAACCCGAGCCGCCGCGCCCGTCGACGCCTCATCATGCTCTGCCGGCCAGTTACGCTTCACTGCCAAGCGGAAAATTACAGCCGGATGTCGTCCATCCCGGTCTGAAGATCGATGAAAACGGACGCCGCTACATCAGCGACGGCGGCCACATGTATGCGATTCGTTTCGACCGCGATCATCAGACCGAGCGTGTCTACCAACCGGATAATCCGGCGAGACCAGGCATTCCTGTTCGGCTGAACGGCGAAGGTCGTTACGTGCGACACAACGAAGTCGGGTTGAAGGGCGGCTCGCCGGGGCAGGAACTGGCACGCAAACTCCAAACCGCGCAGCAGAAGCTCGACAGCGCGCGGATAGGAAAGAACTACGCGCAAGGGGAGTTGACCGCGCTGGCTGAGGAAATCCGGCGGTCCGCGAATCCGGACGCTGGTTTGCGGCAAAGACAGCAGACCTTTCAGCGGGCGCTGGACGACGCCCGGATGACCATTGCAATCGAGGAAGGGCATGTCGAAGCCACGCGACGCGAAGTTCAGCTAGCCCGGAATTCGATGCAGGCGCAACTCGCCGACAAACAAAGGCATCGCGAGGACGGCCGGCAACTCGAACAGACGACGCGGTGCGAGATCGACGCGCTGCAGACGGCGATCAATGCGAGCGACCATCCGTCCGCGACCATGCGCAATGACCTGCACAGGCTCCAGGACGATCTTCGCCGGATACAGAACGCGAACCACGCGCTGGATCAGATCGTGCTGAATCTGGATCGCGATCTGCGCGATCTCCCTCACTGCTAGCAGTCACGACACCCAGACGAGGTCAACGTATGTTTTCATCCGCTAGTTGTTCTCATGCCAATTCCTGGTCCGGACACTTACTGCCGGAACCTCACCAACCCGAACCGGCCCGCCCATCGGCGCCGGTTTCCATTCACGTGTCGACGGAGCGCCGATACCCGCACGCCAGCGACTCGACACCACAACTCCTCCTGCCTGCCGCGTACATCTCACGTCCCAGCGGCAAACTGCGCCCGGATCTCGTGCATCCCGGCGTTCGGATAGACGAGAAAGGCCGGCGCTTCGTCGGCGACGGAAAAAATACCTATGCGGTCCGTTATGACCGCGACCATCGAACCGAACGCGTCTACCAACCCGCTGACCCGATCAAGCCAGGTATCCCTGTCCGGCTCAACGTGAACGGTGAATACCGGCGTCATGACGATCTTGGCCTCAAGGGCGGTTCGCCGCTTCGACAGTTTGAGAGCCGGTTAGCCGGTCTTCATGGAGAGCGCAGAGCGCGCGTGGCCGAGGTGCGGCAAGCGCAGCGCGATCTCGATTTACTCGACGCCGAAATCCGGCGGCGCCAGCAGCCCGATATGAGACTGCAACACAGGCGGGATTTCGAGCTGCGATGTCGGGACGCGTCGCAGCGCAGCGTGGAGGCCGTCGATGTGTCGATCAATAACGTGCGTCAGGAAATAATGGAATGCAAACAACACCTGCAGAACGAGCTGCGGCAACAGCAAACGCTGCGTGAACAAGGCGGCCGTAAGGAGCGCAACATCGAGTTCGACGTCAACTTTCTGCAGACGTTAATCAACGTGAACAGCCGCTCGACTGAAGAGCAGCGAACCAGCCTCGGCAAACTGCGGGACGATCTTGGCCGGGTTCAAACCGAAAATCGCACCCTGGACGACCGTATCCGCACCCTGAATCAGGATCTGGCCGACCTGAACAGGCTCTAGCGCGGGCGAGCCATGTCGTGGACGCCGAAGCCGGCGTTCACGAGGTCGACTCCGACTCACTGGGCGCGCGTTTGGCCGACGGCCGCCGGACCGCTCTCACTTTTCCGCTATTGCCGCCGCCGCAGAAGAAACGATCGGCGCCGTCGGATTCGAGCCCCGATACACCGACGCCCGTCGGCATCTCGAGTGTCTCCAGCACTTCGCCGGTGTCGGGATCGATACGCCGCAACTCGCTTGCGTCGTCTTCCCATGTGGCATGCCAGAGGTCGCCCTCGACCCAGGTCACGCCGGTCACGAAGCGATTGGATTCGATGGTGCGCAGAATCGCGCCGGTCTGCGGATCGATCTGATGGATCTTGCGGTCCCGATACTGGCCGACCCACAACGAGCCTTCCGCCCACGCCAGTCCCGAATCGGCACCGGCGCCGCCGGGCGTGGGAATCGTACCGAGCACGCGGCCGGTTTGCGGATCGATCTTCTGGATGCGATCCGCCGCGATCTGAAACAGATGCTGGCCGTCGAAGGCGGTGCCCGCGTGCGCGGCGACGTCGATCGAGCGCAGCGTCTCACCACTCGACGGGTCGAGCGAAGTCAGTTTGGTTCCGGCGGCAAGCCAGACATGCTGACCGTCGTACGTCACGCCGCCCACGCTGTCGACGCCCGGAAAGGGTCCATATTCACGGAGGATTGTGGCGGCTGATCGGTTCATGCGTCCATCCTAGTCGTTGGAAAACAGCGCGGGGAGTAACAAAGCCGTCGCGAATCCCGGGATGGGCGGCATCGTCCAGCGACGCGCCCGGCCGCGTCCGATCGCTTGCACCTTGCCGGCCGCGGCCAGCGAATCGAGCATGCGCTGCACGGTGCGCTGGCTGGCGCCGAGCGCCAGCGCGAGCGCCGAGCTGGCCCACGCTTCGCCGTCGGCGAGGCATGCGAGCAGCGCAGCGTGCGTTTCGTCGACGGGCCGCGCGAGCACCACGGCCGTGGCGGTTCCACGCGGCGCCAACGCGAAGCCGCGCCGGGTCGCGCTTACCTCGGCCAGCGGACCCAGCAGCGCACGAAGCCGCCCGAGTTCGACCCGCAGCCGCGCCCGGTGCGATTCGTCCGCGTGCTTGGCCCTGAATGCGCGTGCGACGAGCGTGTCGCGCGGCACATCGTCAGGCCATGCTTCGGCCAGTATGCGTGCCAGCGTGAACAGCACCGGGCGGCTGGCGAGCGGGATCGTCGTGGCCGCGCTCTGTATGACATGACGGCAAGCGTCCACCACGAGCGTGGTGGACGAGGCCAGCAGCGCTTCGACCTCGTCGAGTCGAAGGAGCCGTTCTTCGCCGCGTTCGATCAGACGCGCCGCGGGCACGGTTAGCGCGAGGCCCGCGTGGCCGACCTCCGCGATCAGCGTCGCAATACCGGCTTGACGCGCGGCGTGTTCGGCGCGCGTGAGGGCCGCGCGCGCTGTTGCGCTGCGCATGCGACGCAGCGCGATGCCGGCCACCATCAGTTCGTGAGCGGCGCGCGTCGACGGAGGGAAGGGCGTGGGGTCGAGTTCGGCGAGCGCGTGTTCGGCTTCGTCGAGCTGACCGGTCAGCAGCAGGCGCCGCACTTGCAGGTAGTGCGCGTGGGCGGCGTTGAGCCGGTCGCCGTGCGCGTCGAGCAGAACGCGCGCGGCGTCGAGTGCTTTCACGGGCCAGTTCAGATCGCGCGATGCCAGCGCGATTTCAGCCTCGGCGACCACACAGCGTGCACGGGCGAGCGGCGCTTTCGGTCCGAACGCGCGGGCCGCGCCGCGCACCAGCACGCGGGCGCGCGGCAAGTCGCCGAGTTGCGCCATTGCGATGCCGCGCAGCGCGAGCGCCGGCGCGTCGTCTCGCAACGCAACATGATTCAGCGCGCCGAGCGGATCGCCTGCCGCGAGGGCGCGCGCCGCGGCCGTGACTAGCGAGTCCATTGCCGATCCGAATCGCGCCACACTTGTCACTCCCTCCGAACGATTGCGCGCGACTAATCTAGCACGACCGACAACCCCTACGCCGCCCCGGCCGCTGAGCGACCGACCCCACGGCGCAGGATACCTAACGGAGTGAAACATGATGACGACGCATCCGGTTGGAACCCGCGAACAATGGCTGGCCGCGCGGCTCGAATTGCTCGACGCCGAGAAGGCGTTCACGCGGCAGGGCGACGAACTGGTCCGGCAGCGCCAGGCGTTGCCGTGGGTTCGCATCGACAAGGCGTACCGGTTCGACACCGAACAAGGCAGCGCGTCGCTGGCCGAGCTGTTTCGCGGACGCTCGCAACTGCTCGTTTACCACTTCATGTTCGGACCGGACTACAAGGCGGGATGCCCGTCGTGCTCGTCGATCGCGGACGGGTTCGATGGACTCGTGGTCCACCTCGCGAACCACGATGTGTCCTTGTCCGCGATCTCGCGGGCGCCGCTCGCGAAGCTGCTGGCGTATCGGCAGCGGATGGGCTGGACGTTTCCGTGGGCCTCGTCGTTCGGCAGCGATTTCAATTTCGACTTCAACATTGCGTTCACCGACGCGGAGCAGCGCGAGGGGCGCGTCGAATACAACTACCAACGCGGCGGGCACGCCATGGACGCGGCCCAGGTGCCCGAACCGGTCGCCCAATTCGCGGCCACCTGCGGCACCGATCCGGCAACCTATACGCAGGACCGGCCAGGACTGAGTGCGTTCGTGCTGGAGGACGGCGTCGTGTACCACACGTATTCCACCTACGCGCGCGGTGTGGATGGTATCTGGGGGATGTACCAGTGGCTCGATCGCGCACCGAAAGGCCGCAACGAAACCGGCGTCTGGTGGAAGCGGCACGACGAGTACGCCACGCGCTGAGGTGGGGTATGGCTGATGCAAGTGCAACCGCCAGCGCGCCCGTGACGCGAGCCCGCGTCGGCGAATGGGTCTTCGTCGTCGTTATCGCCGTGCTGTTCGCGGCTAGCGTGACCGCGACGATCGCCGGCTGCGCGTCGATGTCGAAGATGGGCGCGATGCCGATGCCCGGCGGCTGGACGATGTCGACGGCGTGGCGGCCGATGTGCGGACAAACCTGGGCGCGCGCCGCGGCATCGCTTGTCGGCATGTGGACGGTCATGATGGTGGCGATGATGCTGCCGTCGTTCGCGCCGGTGTGGTGGCGTTATCGGCGCGCCGTCAGCGGTACCGGCGAGGCCGGCGGCGCGGGTCTCGCCGGCGAGTTACGGACCGGCGGATCGAGCGCGCTGCTGGGTCTCGGCTACTTCTTCGTGTGGACCGTTTGCGGATGTGCGGGCTTCGCGCTGGGCGCCGCGCTCACCGCGCTCGAAATGCGCTCGCCGGCGTTAGCGCGCGGCGCTCCGCTCGCGGCCGGTCTGGTCGTGTTGAGCGGCGGCGCCCTGCAATTCAGCCGATGGAAAGCACGTCGTCTTGCCTGTTGCCGGAACGCGCCGACGTGCGCACGGAGTCTGGCGGTCGACGTCCGTTCGCCCTGGCGGCAGGGCGTGAGCATCGGTCTGCATTGCAGCTACTGCTGCGCCGGCTTCACCGCGATCCTGCTCGTGAGCGGCGTGATGGACCTGCGCATCATGGCGGCCGTCACGGCGGCGATTACCGCCGAACGCGTGGCGCCGGATAGCGAGCGTGTTGCTCACGCCATCGGCGTGGTGGTGGTGGGTGCGGGCGTATGGCTGAGCGCGCAAGCGCTTGGGTTGGCATGGGTATTTGCATGACGCGTCATACCTGAGCGCACCCTTGAGTTCACCAACTTCCCTGCGTCGGAATCGAATCGACCGACCCGGTCGCCAGTGCAAGCGCCGCGGCGGCCGACAACGCGCCGCTATAACTATCCGCATCGGCATTCTTCGCGGCCAGCAGTTGATTCTGCGCGAGCAGCGCGTCGGTGACCGAGCCGACGCCGTGGCGGTAGGCGTCGAACGCGGCGTCGTAGGTGGTTTGCGCGGCGGCGAGCAGATCTTTTGCGGCGGCCTGCGCGCTCAGGCTCGTCTGCAACGTATTCTGCGCGGCGACGATCTGCCGGACCGCTTCCTCACGGCTGCGGGCGAGCCGGGTGGTCGCGCTGTCGGCGTCGTTGCGCGCCTGCGCGAGCACCGCTGAACGCAAGCCGCCGTCGTAAATCGGAATCGTGACGCCGACGATCACACTGCCGCCGTAATGCCCGCCGCTGAGGTTCACGGTCGGCAGTTGCTGACCGATGGCCGGCACCGCCGAGACCGACGAGCTGCCCGTGTGGTACGCGCCCGACGCCGACACGAAAACCTTCGGCATGAACTCCGATTCGGCGGCCTTCACCCTCGCGAGGTTGACCCGCTCGGCCGCGTACGCGCTCAAGACGTCGGGGCGTCGCGCGATCGCGGACGACACGATCTGTTCGATCGAGTCGTTCATGGCGGCGGGTAGCGCGTGCGTGGGCAGCGTCGCGATTTTGGGTTTCGAGAGCGGCGAAATGCCCATCGCGGAGATCAGCATCAGATAGCTGTTGCTTTCGGCGCCTTGGGCCTGGACTAGCGCGAGCCTGGCCTGGGCGCGGTTCTGATTGGCCTGGGCGACTTCGATGACGGTGCCGATGCCGTGCTTGTAGCGCGACTGTGCTGCGGCGAGGATCGCCTCGGCGTTGTCGAGCCCTTGCCGAGTCGTGTCGATGCGAGCGCGCGCAGCCTGATAACTGTAGAACGCGACGCTCACGTCGAAAATCACCTGTTGGTGGACGGCGGTGAAACCGATGTTGGCGATCACCGAGCCTTGCGATGCCGCTTCGACGCGCGCGGCGCGTCCGCCGAAATCGAACAGTAGCCAGTTCAACGCGAGCACCGAGGTTTCGCCATGCCCCGACGCGTTCGCCGACGAATCGCCGAGTGCCGAGGTGGACGAGCCGTGTGCATCGGCGTACAAGCCCATCGCGGCCGCCGACAGTTGCGGAAGGTAGGCGGCCTTCGCGATGCCGGCCGCGAGCGCGGCGTTGCGCGCATCGTTCCACGCGATGCGGGTCAGCGGGTTGGCCGATTCCGCGAGATCGATCAGTTCCGGCAGGCTGTATTCGTGCGCCTGTTCCAGCGCGGGCGGAGGCGGCACGGCGGCGAGCGCGGGATTCGCGGGGAGCGTGTAGCCGCTTGAAGGCGCGGCGGAAGCGCTTGAAGCACCCGAAGCACCCACGGGCCCCGGCACGATTGCGCCAGCCGCGTCCGTTCGAGGTTGCCAGGGACGGTCCGGATTATCCGGCGCCATATCCAGCGACGACGTCGCGCAGCCGGCTAGACCCGCCGTCGCCAGAATCGCCAGAGCGTATGGTGCGTTAAACCGGCGCATGAGTCGCAAGGCCTTTCGCTGCATCGTCCGATGCGGCGTGTTCGAGTTGAGTGAGACGTGCGTCGCCGAGTTTCAGCAGCGCGGCGCGGGTGTCGTCGGCCGTGGGTTGCGGCGGCGTGGGCTGAGCGTGCGACGGCACACCGTTGTCGGCCTGAACCGGTGGCATCTCGCGCGTGACGCGCCGTAGCCAGGTATCGATCGCGACATCGCCCGGCCGTTGTTCGGCGAGCAGGAACATCGGTCCTTCGAGCGCGCCGAAGCCGGCCAGCACGTCGCGCCGTGCAGCGATCCACTCCGGCTCCGGCCGAACCCACGACGGCTCGTAGTGCATCAGCGCAAGGTCCTGTTGCAAGGCGCCGTATTGCGCCATCGCGCCTGCGGCCTGGGTGCGTCGCGGGCCGCTTTGAGCGAGCGAGGTCAGCCTTTGCCACTGCTGCTGCAAGGCGGCGAGCCCGACATCGACCTGCGTGGCGACGCTCACCGGCCACACGCGCGTAAAGACCAGATAGACGACCACGTTGCCGAGCAGAATGCCGATCGTGCGATCCCGCGCCACCGTCAGATCGAAGGCGGGCGCCGCGCCTTGAACCACGCACAGGAAAAACGCGAAAGCGATCTGGAAGCCCGCATAGCCGATCCGCGGCGAACCGAACGCCACCCACGCCGCCAGCCAGGCGCCCACCATCACGAGCGCCATCAGACCGACGATGGAGGTCAGCGCGGGCGTCACGAAGACGATCGCCGCCGTGCCGACGAACGCGCCGACAAGGCAGCCGACGATCCGCAGTGTCAACTTCTCGACGGTTTCGGCGGTGGTGCCGAGCGACACGATGTAGACGGTGATGAAGCAGGTATGGATACCCGGCCAGTCGATTTGCGAGTAGAGCAGATAGCAGAACAGCGCCGCGACGGTGGTCTTCAGCGCATAGCGGACGTGATCGGGATTGGTGAATGCGTCGGGCAGGAAGAAGCCGCCGGGTTTGGCGGAAGGCGTCGGTGCCGACGCCGGCTCTGGCGCAGTCTTGGCACGCGCCGATGCCGATGTAGCCGCATCAGCGTCGGCGTCCGGCGCTTTTTCGGCCACCGCGAAACCCGTCATGGCCGCGTGCAAATTATCGGCGACCATCCGCGCCAGCGGCGGCAATGCCGCCGAACCGGGCAGCGCGACGTCGATCTCCACCGGGTAGCCACCCGCGTCGAGCATCTGCGCCATCTCCTCCAGCGTCTGCGCCAACGGCACCGCGAACGAGGCCGGCAAGCGGGCCGACGGTTCGCGCGCCGCCAGATCCGCCGCGACGAGAATCGCCAGCGTCGACGACACGGCTTGCCGCAGCGCCGGGATATCGGCGCGCGCCGACGAGCCGTCCACCACCGACAGCTTCAGCCACGTCCCGAGTTGCGCATCGGCGCCCCGCAGGCAAGCGCTCAGCGCGGCGCGCGCGGCGTCGTCCGGCTCGCTCAGGCCGCGTGCCGCGGCTCGCAAACGCTTCGCCAGTTCAGCGCCGGCCAGTCGTCGCGGCGACGGCGCGAGCAACAGGTTCACGCAGATCGACGCACCGACCGGAATCGCGACGAACAGCCACGTGTAGAGCAGCGCGCGCGTCGCCACTTCGCCGAACGGCACGCTGCCGAGCTTGTCGAGCCCGAAGCCGACGATCATCGCGAGAATCGCGCCCACCGGTCGCAGTTTGCTTGCCGACGTCACGAACAGCAGCCCGAACGACAGCCCCGCAATGCACGCGACTCGCCACAACGGATTGTCGAGTGAGAAAATCGCCACGCCGAGCACGAGTCCGATCACCAGCGTGACCAGCACCAGCAGCGCGGCGCTGAGCAGCACGCTCGTGACCCGGTCGGCCCGGTTGAGAAAGAACACGATATACGCGGAGAGCGCCGCTTCCGGCGTGCCGTAGGCGCTCGTCACGAACACCGTGAGCGCGCAGATCAGCGCGATGCGGGTCGCCATGGCGGCGCGCCCCGGATACGGCGCGAGCAGCTTCAGAATATCCGCAGCGCCCGGGCGGGCCAGTTCACCGGCAGGCTGCGCCATGCCGGACCTCGACTATCGCGCTCGCGCCGACCCGCACCAGCCGGGCGGCCGGTTCGTCGAGACGCACCCGCACGGGAAAGCGCTGGGCGACCCGCACCCAGTTCACGGACTGCTGGACGATCGGCAAGGTGCGCGGCAAGTTGATGCGGTCCGAATCCGCGATGCCGGCGCCGATGCCGACGACCTTGCCATGGATCGCCTGGCTGCGGTCGATCATCGAATAGACGGTCGCGCAGTCGCCGGGCGCGATGTGCGCCAGCGCCCCTTCGCGGAAGTTCGCGACGGCGAACCATTCGTCGGCGTGGACCAGCGTGAAGATCGACTGGCTCGGCGCCACGGTCTCGCCCGCCAGTACCGACAGGCCAGTCACGAAGCCGTTGTGCGGCGCACGCACGACGGTGTCGTCGAGACCGTGCTGGGCCAGCGCGACTGCTGCCTCGCGCGCATGCACCGTGGCGATCGCGTCGGCTTCCTCGCCGATGGTCTGCGCGCTCGCCAGCTTCTGCGCCCGAGCCTGCTGCAGCGACAGCGCGGCGTCGCGCTGGGCGACCTGCGCCTGGTCGAGTTGCTGCTGGGGCACGTAGCCCTTCGCGGCGAGCGGGGCGAGCCGCTGCACGGTGCGGGTCGCCAGTTCGTAGTTGTGGGCGGCCTTGCCGGTCTGGTCGCCGGCAATGGATGCGTTCGCGCGCTCGCCGACGATCGTCTTGCGGCGCGTGTCGAGCGAGGCGCGCGCCAGTTCCAGGTCGGCCTGGGTTTGCGCCAGCGCGAGACGGTAGGGCACCGGGTCGATTTCGAACAGCACGTCGCCCTTCGCGACCCGCTGGTTTTCCTCGACCGGGAGCCGGACGATCCGGCCGCCCACGGGCGACGCCACGTGCACGACGTCGGCGTCGATGGTGGCGTCGTCGGTGGAGGGGAAACGGACGGAGCGGTCATACGCGTAGTACGCCGCCGCGAGACCGAGCACGACGATCACGCCCGCGATCAAGCGGCCCCTGGACGAGGCTTTGCGCAAGCCGGCGATTTTCATAGGAGCAGTCCTGTTGCCGAAAGCCAGAAAAGAACCGCGACCGTCAGGCCGATGGCCACGCACACAAAAAGGAGGTACGGCACGGTCCGCGCCCAGCCGGTGGTCACGAAGATCCGCTGGGCGACCAACGCGCCGACGAGTCCGAGCACGCCGCTCAGCAGCCAGAACGGAAAATACGCGCCGAAGATTTCAAACGATGGCGCGCCGCGCAATGCGCATCCCTGCAAGCACAGGCTCGGGGCGGCCACGGCCGCGAGCGTGCGGGCGTGGCGCAGGCTCGGCTCACGGGCGCCTCGCTGGTTTAGTTCATGTGGCATTGCGGCGTGGCCATAGGGTGGACGCGTGACGGAAGCAACCGGATCACGCGCACTTTACCAGCGCCGCCGTCGCTTTCGCCGTTTTCGTGTACATGGCGTTTTTTGCTCGCGACCGGCCGTAAGCGTTTTGTCGGCGGGCGGTTCGGGCGCATCCCGTTCGCCCCGGTTCAGGACCGGCTATTCGATCGGCATATGCCGGATCGCAACCCGGCAGGCAAGTTTGTACCGTGATCCGAAGAGCCCTGTACTATATGGTCCACAGGCGCCGCCCCGGCGGCCAGCAGGCAATCCGGCGCGCAGCAGGTGCGCGGCGCGCCAGCATCGTCCTCATGAGCTTATGAACCACTTTATCCGCCCCCCCGTTTCTCATCCGGCCACGGTTGTCTTCGTCGACGACAACGACAGCTACCTCGACGCACTGCGCCGTTTCTTTCCGGACACGTCGACCAATCTGTTTTTCTCGCGGCCGCAAACGGCGTTGGCTTTCATTCGCCAGCACGCGCGTGAGAATTCGCTGGAGTTCGCGTCGGCATCGGCGTGTCTGAGCGAAACCGGGATCGAACGGCTGGTCGAAACGTCGGCGGAGCGGGATCTGCTCGCGCGCGGCGCGCGCTTCGCGGAGGTGGCGGCGGTCGTGGTGGACTACGACATGCCGGGCATGAGCGGCGTCGAATTCCTCGCGTCGATCTCCCACCTGCGCTGTGCGAAAGTGTTGCTGACCGGCGTCGCGGATGAAACCGTCGCGGTGAAAGCCTTCAATGCCGGGATCGTGGATCTGTATCTGCGCAAGACCGAACCCGATTCAGCCAACCGGCTGGTCCATTTTCTGAACGATGCGAAGAACCGGCACTGTCTGGAAGGCGGATGGCTGGCGTTGGGCGAGAACGGTTTGACGTACTGCGACCCGCGCACGAAAAAAGTGATTGGCGAGGTGGTGGCCGCGCACGGCATCGTCGAGTACTACTGGCGCCCCGAGCAGAACGCGATTCTGATGTTCGACCGTGCCGGCAACCCGAGCGTGTTCGTCGCGTGGGCGGAGAACGACTGGATCTCGCAGGGCGAAATCGTCGCGGACGAAAGCGGCCCGGTCGAGCTGTTGCGGCAAATGGCGGTGCGCGAGGCGATGCCGTTATTCTGGCCGCACCTCGCGTATCGCGCCGGCTTGAATTTCCGGTCGCTCACGCCGCAGAAGATTCCCGGCTGGGACGACGCGTTCTATTGCTGGACCCGGATCGAAGCGGCGGAAGTCGGCATGGACGTCGTGACGTATTCGCAGTGGCGCAAGGAAATTGCCCACTGAGCAGCGGCTAGCGGCCGTGGCGGCTTGACGCTTCCACGTCGAACATCGGCGCCGCGTGTGCCGACAGAAAATCGCACACCTCGCGATGCAGCATCCGCACACCGGGGCTCGATTCGAGCGCCCGCCAACATCCATGCACCAATCCGGCGCCGATCCACAGACGGGCTTCTCCACCTGCCGCGTCGATGCGTTCCACGAACACGCGCGCGTCGTCCCTCAGCGGATCATGTTCGACCCCGATCGCGAGCGTCGGCGGCAGGCCGTCGAAGCGCGTGGCCTCGAGCGGAATCGTCCATGCCGGGTAAGGCCGGTGCTCGCCCCAGTACAGATCGCGAAACGAATGGACGTCGCTCAGTTTGAGCATGGGCGCTTGCGCTTCGGTGTCGCGGGCGGGCGGTTGGGGATCGGTGCCGAGCATCGGATAAACCAGCGCGAGGCCTTGCACGCCGCCAATACCGTCGTCGCGCAAACGCATCGCCACGCTGGCCGCGAGCGTGGCGCCCGCGCTGTCGCCGGCGAGTTGCAGCGTCGTGCCGCTGTTCAGATTGAACGGTAGCCGACGCTCCAGCGCGGCCAACGTGACGTCGAGACAATCGTCATGCGCGGCCGGCGCGCGGTGTTCCGGCGCCAGCCGGTAGTCGACCGCGATGACGTCGAGGCCGGTGTCGGCGGCGATGCGTGCCGTGACGAGTTGATGACTGTCCAGCGAGCCGAGCACGAAACCGCCGCCGTGAAAGTACAACACGGCGCCGTGAGCCGCCTGCTCGCCGCGCGCACGATGGCGGTAGAGCCGCAATTTGAGGGGATGACCGGCGCGCGTCTGGAATTCGGCATCCCTGACGCTCAATTCCTCCGGCAACGCGGGTGTCAGCGTGGCCGCGTAACGGTCGTAAAGCTCGCGCTGCTCACGCGGCGACAGCGACGTGGTGTGCGCAGGATAAATCGCCACGGCCCGTTCGATGAATGCGGCAATCTGCGGTTCGAGCATGTTTACTCGCTGGTCTGGGTTCGCACCGGCAAACCGATAACGCGCCCCGCGTATTTTGCCGGGGGTCGTTCGGCATGCGCATCCGCCAATGATCGCACGTAGGCCGCAACGTCGGGGTCGAACGCGACCGCGCGCGGTCCGCTGGTGTCGACATGCAGCAGCATCTGTTCGCCGGCCGCGACCGGTTCAGCGCCGTCGCCCGCGAACATTTCCAGATACAGATGCAGCCGCTTCGCGTCGTGCCCGAGTAGGCGCATGTCGACGCGAACCGGCGTGCCCTCCTTGATTTCGTGCAGATAGTTGATGTGCGCTTCGAGCGTGTAGATCGAGCGCTTTCGCGCTTTGCGTACCGCATCGGGCAAACCGATCAGGTCGATCAACGCATCGGTTGCGAAGCTGAAGATCAGCATGTAGAACGCGTCGCGCAAGTGGCCGTTGTAGTCGACCCATTGCGCGCGTACAGAATCGCGATAGCAGGGCAGGGATACGGGTTGCGGCATGGGCCATTCGTCTCCGTGGTTCGGTTGAAATGATGCAGGTTCGGCGCGGCCCATGCCGCCGATGCACCGGCATGGGCCGCGCTTGCCACAGCGTCAATCCGCTGGCTGCAATCCATGCCGCGCTTTCGCGTCGCCGATCGCCGCGAGCACGCTCGTAATGCAGTCGTCGCGATAACGCTCCAGTTGCTTGATCGAGCGCGGGCCGACCTGTTCCGCCGTGCCGTCCACCACGCGATCGATCAATTCGTCCGTGAGCTTCGGCGCCACCAGTTTAGTCCACGGCAGCTCCAGCGCCGGGCCGAACTGCTGCATGAAGTGGCGCATGCCGGCGTCGCCGCCCGCGAGCGTGTAGGTGAGGAAGGTGCCCATGAACGACCAGCGGATGCCGGCGCCGAAGCGGATCGCGTCGTCGATTTCGCCGGTGGTCGCCACGCCTTCGTTCACCAGATGCAGTGCCTCGCGCCACAGCGCTTCGAGCAGGCGATCGGCGATAAACCCCGGCACTTCCTTGCGAACGAGCAGCGGTCGCATCGACAGCGCGCGGTAGATGTCGAGCGCGGCGTCGATCGTTGCCGGCGCGGTCGCGGCGCCCCCCAGCACTTCCACCAGCGGCAGCAGATAAACCGGATTGAACGGATGCCCGACGATGCAGCGCTGCGGATGCACCGCCCGCGCGTAAAAGTCGCTCGGCAGCAACCCTGAGGTGGACGACGCGATGATCGCGTCCGGCTTCGCGGCGCGGCTGATCTGCTCGTGCAGTGCGAGTTTCAGTTCCTCGCGCTCGGGTGCGCTTTCCTGAATGAAGTCGGCCTGTGCGACACATGCTTCGATCGTCGTGACGAAGCGCAGGCGCTCCGGCGACGCGCCCTCGGCCAGCCCGACGCGTTCGAGCGCCGGCCACGCATTCGCGATGTTCTCGCGCAACTGTTTTTCCGCGCCCGTTGCCGGGTCCCACGCGATCACATCGAGTCCATGCGCGAGCGCGCGCGCCACCCAACCGCTGCCGATCACGCCCACACCGATGGCCGCAAATGTTTTGATATCGACGATCACTGCCATTGCTGAGATTTCCTTTGTCTACGAGTTGCAGAGTGGCGATCACGCATACTGGCCGGCCGCACGCCGCTCCAGTTGCCGCTCGCCGCGCGCCGGCAAGCCCAGCTTGCGGCGTCCTTCAGCCGGGGTCAGCGCACGCGCGCCGAGCCTTTCGATGATTTCCACCGCGCGCCGCACCAGCGTGCCGTTGGTTGCGGGCACACCTTTGTCGAGCCAGATGTTGTCTTCGAGCCCCACGCGCACGTGACCGCCGAGCAGCATCGCCTGCGCGACCATCGGCATCTGCATGCGGCCGATCCCGAAGCCGGCCCAGTGCGCGCCGGGCGGCAGGTTGTCGGCCATGGCCTTCATCGACGTGGTGTCGGCGGGCGCGCCCCAGGGAATGCCGAGGCAAATCTGGAACAGCGGCGGCGCGTCGAGCAGGCCTTCCTTCAGCAACTGTTTGGCGAACCACAAATGGCCGGTATCGAAGATTTCCAGCTCCGGCTTCACGCCGAGTTCCTGAATGCGCCGCGCACCGGCGCGAAGTTGCGCGGGCGTCGACACGTAGATGTAATCGCCGTCGCCGAAATTGAGCGTGCCGCAATCGAGCGTGCAGATTTCCGGCAACAGTTCCTCGACATGCGCGAGACGCGTCAGGCCGCCCACCAGATCGGTGTTGGCGCCGAAGCGCATCGGGTCCTCGCCGGGACCGATCTCCAGATCGCCGCCCATGCCCGCCGTCAGGTTGATGATCACGTCGGTGCCCGACGAGCGGATCCGGTCGACTACCTCGCGGTACAACTGCGGATCGCGGCTGCCGCGGCCGGTTTCCGGATCGCGTACGTGGCAGTGCGCGACGGTCGCGCCCGCTTTGGCGGCTTCGATCGCGGCCTCGGCGATCTGCTTCGGCGTGACCGGAATGGCCGGATGCTTGCCGACGGTGTCGCCGGCGCCGGTGACCGCGCAGGTCACGATGACTTCATGATTCATGCGTGCTAGTTCCTGTGAATGGGGATGCGCTTGAGATGCCCTTGAGATGCACAACTCGCGATGACGACGCTCAGAGGCCCAGATAGGCTTTCACCGCGGGCAAGCCGTCCTTGCCGTCGTAGGTCTTCACGCCGGCCAGCCAGGCGTCGAGTACTTGCGGGTTTTTCTTCAGATAGGCCCTCGCGGCGTCGGCGGGTTTTTCCTTGTTCATGACCGACTGCATGACGACGTTTTCCAGTTGTGTCGAGAAGCGCAGATTGCTCACGAGCTTGCCGGCGTTCGGGCAACGCGTCAGAAAGTCGGGGGACGTCAGCGTATAAACGCGTGCCTCGCCGTCGTTCGGACCGAATACGCCGTCGCTGCCGGTCAGGTATTTCATGTCGATCGTGATGTTCATGGGATGCGGTTCCCAGCCGAGAAACACCACCCATTTCTTCTCGCGGATCGCACGATCCACCGACACCAGCATGCCCGCTTCGCTCGATTCGATCAGCTTGAAACCGCCGAGCCCGAACTGATTGCTGGCGATCATTTTCTGGATCGCGGCATTGGCGCTGCTGCCGGGTTCGATGCCATAGATCTTGCCGTCGAGCTGGTCGCGATGTTTGGCGATGTCGGCGAAGGTCTTCAGGCCCGCGTCGTATTCGTAGCTCGGCACCGCGAAGGTCGCCTTGGCGCCGGTCAGATTGGGCGGCTGCAGCACGTTGATGGCTTTCGACTCGACGAACGGGCTGATCGCTTTTTCCTGCACCGGCCACCAGTAGCCGAGCGACACGTCGAGCTGCTTGCTCTTGAGACCCGCAAATGAGATCGGTACGGAGGCGACCGTGGTGACCGGCTGATAACCGAGCCCTTCGAACACGGTCGATGCGAGCGCGGTAGTCGACGTGATATCCGTCCAGCCGATGTCGGCGAAATGCACCGCGCGGCAGGCGGCCGGATCCTGCGCGAAAGCGGGCGCAGCGGCGGCGATGGCGGCGAAGCCGACGACGCCCACGAGATAAGCAAGCAAGGCATTGAGACGACACTTCATGAGGTTCCCCCTTCTGGCACGTTGAACGGCGTGTTTCGAACCGGGCCGCGGCTCGAACGGAGATGCGGCGCATGGACCGGCGCGACGGTTTGGATACGGCAACAAACTGGGTGATATCTGGACTGCGCTGGACTCAGGAATGACGTTACGTTAATGCCCCATATTCCCGCCAAAGCGACCGCCAGCGACCCGTTCTTGCTCTAACGCGACCTCGAGGGAAAACCAGCAGTGCCGGCTAAAACGCGTGGCAGGGCGGCGTTGCAGTGCACCACGCATCGCATCGCGGCGTCTGGCCGCGCGGATTTTTGGCGCGCCTTGCCGGTTGATGCACTGCTTGCTACGCTCGCCGGGACGCCGCGTCCCCACGTTGTATTCCGCGTTGTATCCCTGATCGAGTCTGAGCACGATGCCCGAAGATATGTCGTTCCTGCTGCTGCCGGGCTTTTCGGCGATCGGTTTCATGTCGGCGGTGGAACCGTTGCGGGTGGCGAACCGCTTTCGCGATGCGCTGTACCGCTGGCGCATTCTTAGTCTCGACGGCGCGCCGGTCGCGGCCAGCAACGGCATTTCGATCAACGCGGATGCGGCCATCGGCGAGGTCGGCACGGCGCAGACGCTGTTCGTGGTCGCAGGCTTCGAACCGCTGGCCTGCTATAGCCGCGCGCTGGCCGATTCCTTGAAGCGGATCGAGCGGGCCGGCGCGACGCTCGGCGCCATCGACACCGGCAGTTTCATCCTTGCGGAAGCTGGCTTGCTGAACGGTACGGACAGCGTGACCGTGCATTGGGAAGCGCTGTCGGCATTCCGCGAGCGCTATCCGTCACTGGATGCGAGCCAGGAGCTGTTCGAAATCGGCGCGCGGCGTATTACGTGCGCGGGCGGCACGGCGTCGATCGACATGATGCTCGACCTGATTGGCCGTAAGCACGGTGCGGCGCTGGCTTCGTCGGTGTCGGAGCAATTCGTGGTGAGCCGGATCCGGCAGCGCTCGGACCATCAGCGCATGGAGATCGCCGCGCGCTACGGGGTGCACAATCGCAAGCTGATTCAGGTGATCGGCGTGATGGAACGGCACATGGAAGAGCCGCTGGCGCCGGACCAGCTCGCGCAGGAAATCGGCGTGACGCGGCGCCAGCTGGAGCGGCTTTTCTGCGCGTCGCTGAAGGACACGCCGACGCATTTCTACCTGCAACTGCGTCTCGCCCGAGCGCGTGAGTTGCTGCAGCAGACCGACATGTCGATCACATCGATTTGCGTGGCGTGCGGATTCGAGTCGCCGTCGCATTTTTCACGGACCTATCGCGCGCGCTTCGGCGCAAGTCCGAGAAGCGACCGGCAGGCGACGGGCGGCCGAAATGCCACCGGGTTGTCGTCGCTGGACGAGCCGGCTGCGGTGCCGATGCTTTCGGAAAGCTGACGATTCGTCGATTATCTCGATTTTGACAACACTCAATTGGCACTTTAGGGGTTTACCCTAGGCAACCCGACTCCTACACTTCCTCCATCCGCTGCAGACATCACGCCTCGCAGCGCTAGACAAAATAATTTCTGGAGGTAGTCATCATGAAGTCGCTGATCGAAGCCGCAGTTATCGCCGCCCTTATCACCGCGCCGCTGGCCGCTTTCGCCCAGTCGAATCAACCGGTTACGCGCGCTCAGGTGCGTGCTGAACTGGTCCAGCTGGAAAAGGCCGGCTACAACCCGGCAACCTCGAACGACTACGACTACCCGGCCAACATTCAGGCTGCCGAAGCCCGCGTCGCCGCTCAAAATGCGCAGACCAGCGGTTATGGTTCGGCCACCAATGGTTCGTCGCAAGCAGGTAGCCGTGCGAGCACGTCGTCGAGCTCGTACTCGGCTCCGGTTGCCAGCTACGGCCACTAAGCATTGACCCGGGTGTGAGTCGAACGCTCGCGCCGGTTCGATAAGCATCAAACGCAACAGGCTTGCTTCACCGAGAGGTGACGCAAGCCTGTTTTGCATTCAGCGATTCAGCGATTCAGCAAAAAAAAGCCACGCCGGATCAACCGACGTGGCTGTTCTTCATGCTTCAAGCGTCCTGACGATCAGATCCCGCCCAAGCACATGTATTTGATGACCACGTAGTCGTCGATACCGTAGTGCGAGCCTTCACGGCCCAGGCCCGATTGCTTGACACCGCCGAACGGCGCGACTTCGTTCGAAATCAAACCGGTGTTGATCCCCACCATGCCGTATTCAAGGGCCTCGGCGACCCGCCAGACCCGGCCGATATCGCGGCTAAAGAAATACGACGCGAGCCCGAATTCCGTATCGTTGGCGAGGCGAATCACTTCTTCGTCCGACGAGAAACGGAACAGCGGCGCGAGCGGGCCGAAGGTTTCATCGCGCGCGACTTTCATGGCCGGCGTGACGTCCGCCAGCACGGTCGGTTCGAAGAAGCCGTGACCGAGCGCATGACGCTTGCCGCCGGTGACGATGCGCGCGCCCTTGGCCAACGCGTCTTCGATATGCGACTCGACCTTCAGCACGGCCGCTTCGTTGATCAGCGGACCTTGCGTGACGCCGTCTTCGGTGCCGCGGCCCACTTTCAGTTGCTCGACGGCGACGCGCAGCTTTTCCGCGAATGCGTCGTACACCTTGTCGTGCACATAGAAGCGGTTCGTGCAGACGCAGGTCTGGCCGCTATTGCGATACTTCGACGCAATCGCGCCGGCCACCGCCGCGTCCAGATCCGCGTCGTCGAACACGATAAACGGCGCATTGCCGCCGAGTTCGAGCGACACCTTCTTGACCGTGGGCGCGCATTGCGCCATCAGCAGACGGCCCACCGGCGTCGAACCCGTGAACGACAGTTTGCGCACGATCGGATTGCCGGTCATTTCCGCGCCGATCGCTTTCGGCTCGCCGGTCACGACGTTGAACACGCCGCGCGGCACGCCGGCGCGTTCGGCCAGCACGGCGAGTGCGAGCGCGGACAACGGCGTGGCTTCGGCCGGCTTGACGATGATCGGGCAGCCTGCCGCCAGCGCCGGACCGACCTTGCGGGTGATCATGGCCGCCGGGAAATTCCACGGCGTGATCGCCGCGCACACGCCGATCGGTTCCTTGGTCACGACAATGCGCTTGTCGCTGGCCGGGGTGGGAATCGTGTCGCCGTTCACGCGTTTGCCTTCTTCCGCGAACCATTCGAGGAACGACGCGGCGTACTGGATCTCGCCTTTGGCTTCGGCGAGCGGCTTGCCTTGTTCCGTGGTGAGGATTTTCGCCAGATCGTCGGCGTTTTCCATCATCAGGTCATGCCATTTGCGCAGGATCACCGCGCGTTGCTTCGCGGTCGTGGCGCGCCAGGCGGGCCAGGCCGCGTTGGCGGTGTCGATCGCGCGACGCGTTTCCGCCGTGCCCATGCGCGGCACCGTCGCGATGGTTTCGCCGGTGGCGGGGTTCTTCACCTCGAAGGTCGCGCCGTCGTCGGCGCCTTGCCATTCACCTGCGATATACGCGTGGGTCTTGAGTAGCGTCGGGTCTTTCAATGTCAACGTGGTCATGAGTCTCGTCCTTACGCCGCGACGGCGACGCTGTCCTTGATGACTTCTTCGAGGATCGCCATGGCTTCGTCGAACACGGCGTCCTGGATCGTCAGCGGGAACAGGAAGCGCACCACGTTCGAATAGACGCCGCACACCAGCAGCAGCAAGCCGCGTTCGAGCGCGCGCGTCTGCACGCGCTTGGTGAACTCCGCGTCCGGTTCGGTGCCGCCGGCTTTGCAGAATTCCACCGCGACCATGCCGCCGGGGCCGCGTACGTCGGCGATTTGCGGCACGTCGCTTTGCAGCGCGATCAGCTTGGCCTTGACGCGATCGCCCAGCAGCGTGGCGCGCTCGCACAGCTTTTCTTCGTCGATGATGTCGAGTACCGCATGCGCCGCGGCCACCGCCAGCGGATTGCCCGCATACGTGCCGCCGAGACCGCCGGGCGCCGCGGCGTCCATCAGGTCGGCGCGGCCGACCACGCCCGACAGCGGCATGCCGCCGGCCAGGCTCTTCGCCATGGTCATCAGGTCAGGCACCACGTCGTAATGGTTCATGGCAAACAGCTTGCCGGTGCGGGCAAAGCCGGTTTGCACTTCGTCGGCGATCAGCAGAATGCCGTGCTCGTTGCACAGCTTGCGCAGCGCGCGCACGAACTCGGCCGGCGCCGGATAGAAACCGCCTTCGCCCTGAACCGGTTCGAAAATGATCGCGGCCACGCGCTTCGGATCGATGTCGGCCTTGAACAGGAATTCGATCGCCTTCAGCGAATCGGCGGTGGTCACGCCATGCAGCGGATTCGGGAACGGCGCGTGGAAGACGTCCGACGGGAACGGGCCGAAGCCGATCTTGTACGGCGCGACCTTGCCGGTCAGCGCCATGCCCATCATCGTGCGGCCATGGAAGCCGCCGGTGAAGGCGATCACGCCCGGACGACCGGTCGCGGCGCGGGCGATCTTGATGGCGTTTTCGACGGCTTCGGCGCCGGTCGTGAAAAAGGCGGTCTTCTTCGGATAGTCGCCGGGCGCGCGTGCGTTGATCTTCTCGGCCAGTTCGACATACGACGCGTACGGCACGATCTGATACGCGGTGTGCGTGAAGTGATCGAGCTGGTCGCGGATCGCGGCCAGAATCTTCGGATGGCGATGGCCCGTGTTGCACACCGCGATACCCGCGGCGAAGTCGATGAAGCGGCGGCCTTCCACGTCCCACAACTCGGCGTTTTCCGCGCGCGCGGCGTAGAAATCGCACATCACGCCGACGCCGCGCGGGGTGGCGGCGTCTTTGCGGCTTTTCAGTTCGGCATTTTTCATGGTCATCTCCTTGGCTCCTCGTTTTCGCGGACGCCGCGCGCTCAGCGCAGCACATGCAGCGACTATAATGAGATTTGGCTCTTAATTTCAGAGCCATTTCAATAAAAATGTAGGAGCCAATCATGCGCGCGAGCGTTTTGTCCGACTGGCTGGCGCAGCGCCTCGACCGCGGCAACGGCCAGCCGATCTATCGACAACTGCACCGGCTGTTGCAGCAGGCGATCCTGTCGCGCGAGTTGCCGGCGGGCAGCAAGGTGCCGTCGTCGCGGCTGCTGGCGCAGGAGTTGGGCATTGGGCGCAATACCGTCACGCAGGTGTATGAGCAGTTGGTGCTCGAGGGCTATGTGAGTTCGGCGACCGGGCGCGGCACTTTCGTGGCGGATAGTGCGCCGGATGAGATTGTTGGGGCGCCCGAGGGGGAGTTTGGCTTTGGCCCTCGCGGTATTGGCTCAGCCGCTGGTGCCGGCATGCTCGACCTGCCGGCTGCGCCGGGCGCGCCCGATCCACGCCGCGCGCCGCCACCGTTGCAGGCGGCGCGTGCGTTATCCACGCGCGGCGCGCGGCTGATCGCGGGCGCGGGTGTGTCGAAGCGGCAGTGGGGCGCGTTCATGCCCGGCGTACCGGACGTCACGAAATTTCCCGCGCGCGTCTGGAGCCGGCTGCACAACAAGTATTGGCGCCGGCTGCGTCCGGATCTCCTCACGTATGCGCCGGGCGGCGGGCTGGCTTCGCTGCGGCACGCGCTGGCCGACTATCTGCGCACCTCGCGCTCGGTGCGCTGCACGCCCGAGCAGATCATCATCACGACCGGGATTCACCAGTCGGTCGACCTCGCGGTGCGGCTGCTATCCGATCCGGGCGACCTGATCTGGACCGAGGATCCTTGTTATTGGGGCGTGCGCAGCGTGCTGCACGTGTCGGGTCTGCAATCGCGGCCTATCGCGGTCGACGACGAAGGCATCAATCCTTGCGCCGACGACCTCGCGCATCCACCGAAGCTGATGCTCGTCACGCCGTCGCATCAATATCCGCTCGGCATGGTAATGAGCCTCGCGCGGCGCCGCCTGCTGCTCGAATATGCGCGGCAGAACCAGTGCTGGATCATCGAGGACGACTACGACAGCGAGTTCCGCTATGGCAGCCGGCCGCTGGCGTCGTTGCAGGGCCTGGATACGTCCGGGCAGGTGATCTACGTAGGCAGTTTCGGCAAGACGCTATTTCCGGGGTTGCGCATCGGTTATCTGGTCGTGCCGGAAGCGTTGGCGGAGAGTTTCGCCACGGCCAGCGCCGAGTTGTATCGCGAGGGGCAGTTGCTGCAACAGGCCATGCTCGCCGAGTTCATCGCCGAGGGGCATTTCACGTCGCATATCCGCAAGATGCGCACGCTTTACGGGCAGCGCCGGCAGACCTTGCTCGATGCCGCCGCGCACCGTTATGGCGACGTATTGCCGGCCGTGGGCGGCGATGCCGGTTTGCATCTGGTGATGCAGTTGCCCGAGGGCAGCGACGATCGTCGCGTGGCGACGGCGGCGCTGGAGCGCAATATCGTCGTGCGGCCGTTGTCGGGGTATTACGCGCAGCCTTCGCTGGCGCCGTCGGGTTTGCTGATCGGCTACGCGTGTGTGCCGGACGAGGACATCGCGCCGGCGTTCAATACGTTGGCGGATGCGATCGACGCGACATTGCCGCAATTCGCGTGAGGGCGAGGAAGTTGCTTGCACTGCACCGCCCCGTTTCGTGCACGAAGTTTCAGATCACGCGCTCGCGCAGCCACGCGGAGGCCAGGTCGATCGCCGACACCACCACGATCACCATGATCATGACCGCGGAGGTTTGCGCATAGTCGAACGAGCGGATCGCTTCGTACAGCACCACGCCGATGCCGCCCGCGCCGACCATGCCGACCACCATCGCCGAGCGCACGTTCGATTCGAAGCGATACAACGCGTACGAGATCCACAGCGGCAGCACTTGCGGCAGCACGGCGTAAATGATTTCGTCGAGCGGGCTGGCGCCGGTTGCGCGAATACCTTCCGCGGGACGCGGATCGATCGCCTCGACCGCTTCGGCGAACAGCTTGGCAAGCACGCCGGTGGTGTGAACCCACAGCGCCAGCACGCCGGCGAAAGGCCCGAGTCCGACCGCGACGATGAACAGCATCGCGAAGACCATTTCGTTGATCGCGCGGCATGCGTCCATCAGGCGGCGCACCGGTTGCACGATCCACATCGGCGCGATGTTATGCGCGGACATCAGGCCGCACGGTATCGCGCAGACGAGCGAGAGCGCGGTGCCCCATACCGCCACGGACAGCGTCACGATCATTTCATGCAGATACGTGCGCCATTCGGTGAAGTTCGGCGGAAAGAAGTCTTTCGCGAACTGGCCCATGTTGCCGGAGTCGCTCAGCAGATCCAGCGGACGCATGTCGGCGCTATGCCATGCGCCGCCCAGCGCCGCGAACAGGGCGATCCAACCGAGCAGCGAGAACCAGCTGCGCTTGCGTGCCGCCGGGGCGGGTTGAGCCGCCGCCTGCGCGGCGAGCGTGTCGCTCGCGCGTGCCGGCGACGCGATCAGATCGGCCGTATTCATGGCTTTGCTTGCTCGGTGTTGAGCGCGCTCAGCTTGGCGTCGAGCGCGGCCAGTTGGGTTTTGCGCTCGTCGTTGGACAGATGCGTGTCGGCCTCGATCTTCTGCTTCTGCTGGAACAGCGCGACCTGGCGAATCGGCAACAGTTGCGCATCCGACGATGCCGCGAAACCGCCGTAGCCGAAAATCCCCGCCATCACCGCTTTTTCGTGCGGATCGGTCTTCGCGTAGTTCAGGAAAAAGTTACGCAGTTTGTCTTTGGTGGCTTGCGGCAGATCCTTGCGCCACACCAGCGGGTCCGACGGAATCAGCGGCGAAGTCCACAGCACGCGAACCTGGGCGAACTTGTCCGGATGCTGTTGCTTCAGCGTGTCGAGCATTTCGGTGTTGTTCGTCGCGATGTCGATCTTGTTGTTCACCACGGCCAGCAGGTTCGCTTCGTGGCTCGACGGCAGTACCGTCTTGAACGACGTATTCACCGGCGCGTTGTGCTTCGCGAACAGGTAATAGCCGGGAATCAGCGTGCCCGACGTGGAGTTCGGATCGCCATAACCGAGCGTGACGTCTTTGGTGTTCCTGAAGACGTCGTCGAGCGTCTTGAAGCGGCTGTTTACGTTCGTGATCAACACGGAGTTATAGCCGGCGGCGCCGTTCGCGTACTGAACCTTCGCGAACACTTCGCCTTGCGAGCGATCCACCGCCTCGATCGCCGACGCATTGCCGAAATAGCCGACCTGTACCTTGTTAAAGCGCATGCCTTCGATGATGCCGGCGTAGTCGGTTGCGAAAAACGCTTTGATGTTCAGCCCGGTTTGCCTGTTCATGTCGGCGATCAGCGGTTCCCAGCGCTGCTTCAGCACCGAGGACGAATCGGTCGAAATGATGCCGAGGTTGATGTCTTCGGCGTAGACGGTGGCGGCGCAGGCGAAGGCGGCCACGCCGACGGACAGCGTGATCAGTGAGCGCAGGAATTTCATCGTTAGAGATCCGGTAGGGGAACGGAAAGGATTGGCGTGCTCAGTTGGAGTGCGCCGGTTTCAGGGCGAACGCGTAACCGGTGGCAGCCGGTGGATTGTCTGGTTCCGGCGCGGCGACGGTAGCGGTGTGAGTCGCGTGGTTGGCGTGCGCGCTGTCGCGTGTTTCATCGAGCAGTTCGCGGGCGTCGTCGCCGTAGAGTTTCTTCAGCAGCGCGGGGCCGAGCGCGGCGGATGGGCCGTCGTAGACCACCTTGCCGCGACGTAGCGCGACGGTGCGCGGGCAATACTGCATCGCGATGTCGACCTGATGCAGCGACACCAGCACGGTGAGTTGATGGTCGACATTGAGCGCGCGGAGCATGTCCATGACGCGCCGTGACGATTCAGGATCGAGTGAGGCGATCGGCTCGTCCGCCAGCACGATGCGTGCGCGTTGCACCAGGGCGCGTGCCAGTGCGGCGCGTTGTTGCTGGCCGCCGGACAGATTGGCGGCGCGTTCACGCGCGTGTTCGCCGATGCCGACCTCATTGAGCGCGGCCATCGACAAGGCCCGTTCCGCGCGTGGAAAAAGGCCGGTTAGCCGACGCCACCAGGAGAGGCGCGAGAGTGCGCCGACCAGCACGTTGGTCTCGACGGAGAGGCGGTTGACCAGGTTGAATTGCTGGAACACGAAGCCGATATCGCGGCGAATGCTGCGCACTTCTCGCACGATACGGCCGTTTTGCTGGATCGGGCGGCCGAGAATTGCGATCTGTGACGGTTGTGCGTCGGAGGCGGTGAAGCCTGCGATGTGGCGCAACAGGGTCGATTTTCCGGAGCCCGAGGCGCCGATCAGGGCGACCATTTCGCCGGGTTCGACGCGGAGGTCGATTTCGTCTAACGCCTTGCGGCCGTTGGCGAACGTCTTGCTGAGACGTTCGATGCGGATTGCTTCCATAAGTACCCCTGATGCTTCAAGCATTTGGTGGTGCTCATTCTAGGAAGCGTCTGTGACGGTTGAGTGAAGGTGTCGCAACGTCTAGACGACTATATCTTTTTGTGAAGGTTTTGAGGCCGGCGTGTGGCAGATTTGTGGCTGCGGTTGCTGGGGTGTTGGCCTTTACTTGCATTCTTAGTGGTCTATTAGCGTTGCCCCTGTGCGGGGCGGCACTAACTTCTCTTTGCCGCGGCAAAGAGAAGTCAGCAAGAGAAAGCCGCTCAAACCGCTAATTCTTAAGTGGGTTCCTCGCGCAGTTGCGGCAGTGGTGCATCTGGAATCTGTGTCCTCGCGCATTCGACGCCAGTGACACAGCAGTCATTCTTCCGGCGGCGCTCCGCGCGCCGAACGGTAGGTCAAAAACAGCGGGGCATGCCCCCGCGCATTACGGCATCTCGCCGAGGCGAAGCCGACGGCCCCCACCGCGCGAAAACGGAGCCCCTGGTTTCAATGCAGACCGTGCCGCCGAGCGCGCAGCGCGAGGCGGGATGAATGATGGCCTTGTCACGAGCGCGGAGTGTGCGAGAGCACGGATTCCAGATGAGCCACTACCGCGACTGCGCGGGGGACCCGCTTAAAAATTAGCGGTTTGAGCGGCTTTCTCTTGCTGACTTCTCTTTGCCGCGGCAAAGAGAAGTTAGTGCCGCCCCGCACAGGGGCAACGCTAATAGACCACTAACAAATCAAGGAAAGGCCAACAAACCAGAGAGAGAAAAAGCACACCGAAAAAGCGCCGCAAGACCCCAAAAAAATGTCACGTCCATGACACACCAATGACACAACCAACAAACCACCCCCACCATCATGCAAGCCCCCCCACCACCAGGCTATATTGCATCATCACCGCAAGCCGTCCCCAATAACCTTGCAGTTCCCTTCAGCGCCCCCATGCCGCAACCACTGAGCTTTCTGCCCGACAGTTTTGCGGAGTACGAAGATCTCAACACGATCCTCGACCAGGGCAGCGCGAGTTTCGAAATTCGCACCGTCTGCGACACCACGGTACGCGGCCGGCAATTCGCCGTGCGCACGGCGAGTATCGGCTCAACCGATCCACTCGCGCCAGCCATCGGCTTTTTCGGCGGCATTCACGGCCTTGAACGGATCGGCTCGCAACTCGTGCTCGACTACATGCGTGCACTCCTCGCACGGCTCGAATGGGACGAACTGCTGGTGCGCCAATTGCAATCCATTCGTCTGATCTTTATGCCCATCGTCAACCCCGGCGGCATGTGGGCAGCCACCCGCGCCAATCCGAACGGCGTCGACCTGATGCGCAACGCGCCGCAGAATGCCGACGAACGCGTGCCGCTGCTGGCCGGCGGTCAGCGCGTGGGCGCATGGCTGCCGTGGTATCGCGGCCGCGAAGGCGAACCGATGGAAGCGGAAGCCGCCGCGCTGCTACGCGTAGTCGAAGCCGAACTGGCCGCCCGGCCCCTGAGCATCGCGCTCGATTGCCACTCGGGCTACGGCTGGAAAGACAGCATCTGGTTTCCCTACGCGCGAACCCGCAAGTTGATGCCGCACTTGCCGGAAATGTACGTCTTGAAGACGATGTTCGAACGCGCGCATCCGCATCACGGCTACGCATTCGAACCGCAGAGCCATCAATATCTGCTGCACGGCGATCTGTGGGACTTTGCCTACGACCGCGCGCCCGCCGCCAGCGTCTTCCTGCCAATGACGCTCGAACTCGGCTCGTGGTTGTGGATCAAGAAGAACCCGCGGCAACTGTTCTCGCGCCAGGGCATGTTCAATCCGGTCAAGGCGCATCGCACCGCGCGCGTGTTGCGTCGTCATGCGAACCTGTTCGACTTCCTGGCGCGCGCGGCGTTTTCGTCGCAGCGCTGGCTGCCGCAAGGCAATCGCCGCGAGCAACTGCTGCAATGCGCGATCGACCATTGGTACACCCCGGACATCGTATGAGCACGTGGATTCTGCTGCGCGGACTCACGCGCGAAGCACGTCATTGGGGACGCTTGCCCGCCGCGCTGCGCGACGCCGCCGGCATCGACCGTCCATTGCTGATCGATCTGCCGGGTAACGGCGAGTTCGCGCATTTGCGTGCGCCGGCAACCGTCGCGGACATGGTGAGTTTCGTGCGGCGCGCCGCCGGGCAAAGCGGCGTGCCGGGCCCGTATTGCGTGCTGGCCATGTCGTTGGGCGGCATGGCGGCGACGGACTGGGCGCAGCGCTATCCCGGCGAGATCGAACGGCTGGTGCTGATCAATACGAGCATGCGGCCGTTCAGCCACATGCAGGAGCGGCTGCGGCCTTCGGCGTGGCCGGGCCTGCTGCGCGTCGCGGCGCATTGGAGCGATGCGCGCCGTGCCGAACAGGGTATTCATCGCCTGACCTGCAATAACGTTGAAACATTGGGCGCCGATCTCGACGCGTGGAGTGCGATTCGTCGCAGCAGACCGGTGACTCGCGGCAATGCGCTGCGGCAATTGTGGGCGGCGGCGCGTTTTACCGCTCATGCTGCACAGCCGCACTGTCCATTGCTGATTCTGTCGTCACGCAACGATAAACTGGTGGACCCGGCGTGCTCGATGAAACTGGCGGCGGCGTGGCAGGCGCCGCATCGTGAACATGAGTGGGCGAGCCACGATCTGCCGCACGACGATCCGGCCTGGACCGCTGAGCAGGTGCGTGCATGGCTCGCGCAAGACTACGCGGATTCGCAGCCGGTAGTCTGAGCGGCACGCCGGTGTGAGAACGGACTTGCCGACATTAGCGGGTATAACCTAACGGTGCTCGCGCATCGTGTGCAGGGTGGCAGGTGCATAATCCCCCTTCAGTCGATGCCTGCGAATCAATCGATACTCGCCGTAGCCACTAGCCGGGGGAGTTGATCATGCAAGCCAGGAACGAAGAAGCCGTCACACACCTGCTGAACGATGTCGTCGACTTTGCGCGAGGGCGTTTGCCGGAGCCGACCTTTCACATCGTCGAGCCGTTTCTGCGGCATTACTACGATTTCGTCGACGCCGACGACCTGCAAAGCCGCTCGATCGCCGACCTCTACGGCGCGGCGCTTGCGCACTGGCAAACCGCGCAGCGCTTCGTGCCCGGCGCCGAACGGCTGCGCGTCTATAACCCGATCCTCGAACAGCACGGCTGGCATTCCGATCACACGGTGATCGAAATCGTCAACGACGACATGCCGTTTCTGGTCGATTCGGTGTCGATGGCGGTCAACGGTCTGCGGCTCGCGCTGCATTCGGTCGTGCATCCGGTGTTCCGGATCTGGCGCGGCCCCGACGGCGCGATCGCGCGCGTCGGCCAGGGCGCCGAAGATGCCACCGACTCGCGCTCGCAACTCACGTCGTTCATTCACTTCGAAGTCGACCGATGCGGCGACGCCGCAAAACTCGACGCGCTGCGCGACGAAATTGCGAAGGTGTTGCGCGACGTGCGCGCCGCGGTGGAAGACTGGCCGAAGATCGTCGAACTCGCGCGCGGCACCATTAAAGGTATGAAAGCGGGAGAAGCCGGGCCGGAAGGACTCGAGGCGCGCTCGTTTCTCGAATGGATGGTGGCCGATCACTTCACGTTTCTCGGCCAGCGCGATTATGAGTTGGTGCAGCACGATATCGGCTACGGTTTGCGTCCGGTGCCGGGCTCGGGGCTCGGCATTCTGCGCGACGAACTGAAGCCCATCGGCGCGCCCGACGTCACGCCGTTGCCGCCGGCGGCAGCCGACATCATCGCCGGTTCGTCGCCGATCTTTCTGACCAAGGCGAATTCACGCGCCACGGTGCATCGTCCGGGCTATCTGGACTACGTCGGAATCAAGCTCACGGGCGCGGACGGCAAGGTGACCGGCGAGCGTCGTTTCATCGGCCTTTATACGTCGACCGCTTATTTCGTTTCAGCCGCCGAGATTCCGATCGTGCGGCGCAAATGCGCGAATATCGTGCGGCGAGCGGGATTCCTGCCGAAAGGTCATCTGGCGAAATCGCTGGTAACCGTGCTCGAAACCTATCCGCGCGACGAGTTGTTTCAGGCCGACGAAGACCAGCTCTACGACATCGCGCTCGGCGTGCTGCGTTTGCAGGAACATCAACGCACGCGCCTGTTTATACGGCGCGACCGGTTCGACCGTTTCGTGTCGTGTCTGGTGTTCGTGCCGCGCGACAAGTACAACACCGATTTGCGGCAACGGATCGCGACGTTACTGGCTGAGGCGTTCAACGGCGAAAACGTCGAATTCACGCCGCTGCTGTCGGAGTCGACGCTGGCGCGCATTCATTTTGTCGTGCATGCGAAACCGGGCGGCATGCCCAACGTCGACACGCGAGAACTGGAGGCGCGGCTCGTTCACGTGGCGCGCCGCTGGCAGGACGATCTGGCCGACGCCTTGCTCGACGCCTTCGGCGAAGAGCAGGGCAACCGTCTGCTGCAACACTACGCGGATTCCTTTCCGGCCGGTTATCGCGACGATTATCCCGCTCGCACGGCGGTGCGCGATATCGAACTGATCGAGCGCGTGCAGGGCAGCGAGCGGCTCGCGATGAACCTGTATCGCCCGATCGAAGCGGGCCCACGTGCGTTCCGCTTCAAGGTCTACCGTGCCGGTTTGCCGATCGCGCTGTCGCGCAGTTTGCCGATGCTGGAGCATCTGGGCGTGCGCGTCGATGAAGAGCGGCCGTATCTGATCGAAGCGCTGGACGCGACACCCGCGTGGATTCATGACTTCGGCCTGGAACTCGCGGACGACGCGGAGTTCGATATCGAACGGGTCAAGGATCTGTTCGAGGAAGCGTTCGAGCAGGTGTGGACCGGCGCGATCGAGAGCGACGATTTCAATCGACTCGTGTTGCGCGCGCAACTGAATGCGCGCGAGGTGACGATACTGCGTGCATATGCCAAATATCTGCGCCAGGTCGGCTCCACCTTTAGCGACGCGTATATCGAACGCGCAGTGACCGGGAACCCCGAGATCGCGCGGATGCTGGTCGAACTGTTTATTGCGCGTTTCGATCCGGTGCTCGGCGAGACCCGCGAAGCGCGCGTGGACGGCTGGCTGCGTACGATCGACAGCGCGCTCGATCAGGTGCCGAATCTCGACGAGGACCGCATACTCCGGCAGTTTCTCGGCGTGATCAAGGCCACGCAGCGCACCAACTACTATCGCTTCAACGCGGAGGGCCAGCCGAAGCCGTATTTGTCGTTCAAGTTCGATCCGTCGCAAGTGCCGGGCTTGCCCGAGCCGAAACCGATGTTCGAAATCTGGGTGTACTCCCCACGCGTGGAAGGCGTGCATTTGCGCGGCGGCCGTGTAGCGCGCGGCGGTCTGCGCTGGTCGGATCGACGCGAGGACTTCCGCACGGAAGTGCTCGGCCTGATGAAAGCGCAGATGGTGAAGAACGTGGTGATCGTGCCGGTCGGGTCGAAAGGCGGCTTCGTCGTGAAGAATCCGCCGCCGCAGAGCGAGCGCGACGCGTGGATGCGCGAAGGGGTTGCGTGCTATCAGACCTTCCTGCGCGGTCTGCTCGACGTCACCGACAACCTCGCGGGGGCGACCGTGGTGCCGCCGCCCGACGTGGTGCGGCACGATCCCGACGATCCGTATCTGGTGGTCGCCGCCGACAAAGGCACGGCGACCTTCTCCGACTACGCGAACGCGATCTCGCAGGAATACGGTTTCTGGCTCGACGACGCGTTCGCGTCGGGCGGCTCGGTCGGCTACGACCACAAGAAGATGGCGATCACCGCGCGCGGCGCGTGGGAGTCGGTCAAGCGGCACTTTCGCGAGATGGGCGTCGATACGCAGACCATGGACTTCACGGTGGTCGGCGTGGGTGACATGTCCGGCGACGTGTTCGGCAACGGCATGCTGTTGTCGCCGCATATCAAGCTGGTGGCCGCGTTCGATCATCGGCATATCTTTCTCGATCCGAATCCCGATCCGGCCAGCAGTCTCGCCGAGCGTGGGCGTCTGTTCGGTCTCGATCGTTCGAGTTGGGCCGATTACGATCCCGCGCTGATTTCAGCGGGCGGCGGCGTGTTTCCGCGTACCGCCAAGACGATTCCTTTGTCGCCCGCGGTGCAGGCGGTGCTCGGCGTCAGCGCGCCGGCGCTCGCGCCGACCGAGTTGATGCGGGCGATCCTGCAGGCGCCGGTCGATCTGCTTTACAACGGCGGTATCGGCACGTATGTGAAAGCGAGCCGCGAAACGCATCTGCAGGTCGGCGACCGCGCCAACGACGCGATCCGCGTGAACGGTGCCGATCTGCACTGCAAGGTCGTCGCCGAAGGGGGCAATCTCGGTCTCACGCAGCTTGGGCGTATCGAGTTCGCGCAGCGCGGCGGCCGCATCAATACGGATGCGATCGACAATTCCGCGGGCGTCGACTGCTCGGACCATGAGGTCAACATCAAGATCCTGCTGGGACTGGTAGTCGCGGATGGCGAGATGACCGGGAAACAGCGAAACACGTTGCTCGCCGAAATGACCGACGAGGTTGGCCTGCTCGTGTTACAGGACAACTACTACCAGACGCAGGCGCTGTCGATCGCGGGCCGCTACGGTGTCGAGTTGCTCGATGCCGAGGCGCGTCTGATGCGTTATCTCGAGCGCGCGGGCCGCCTGAATCGCGTGATCGAGTTTCTGCCGACCGATGAAGAAATCGCCGAACGGCTGGCGGCGAAACAAGGTCTCACCACGCCCGAACGCGCGGTGTTGCTCGCGTACAGCAAGATGTGGTTATACGACGCGCTGCTCGACTCGACCATGCCCGAGGACCCGCTCGTCAGCGAGATGCTGGTTCAGTACTTCCCGAAACCGTTGCGTCAGCGCTTTAGCGAACCGATGCAGCGCCATCCGTTGCGCCGCGAAATCCTCGCGACGCATTTGACCAATGCCTTGGTGAACCGGGTGGGATGCGAGTTCGTGCATCGGTTGATGGAGGAAACCGACGCGCAGCCGGGCGATATCGTGCGCGCCTGCATCATGGCGCGCGACGTGTTCGATCTCGACGACGTCTGGCGCAGTATCGACGCGCTGGATAATCGCGTCGCCGACGACGTGCAGGCGCGTATGTTCGTCGAAGTCGCGCGGCTGGTCGAACGTTCGGCGCTGTGGTTCTTGCGGCAATTGCAATCGGGCGCGGTCAGCAGCGGCGACGTGGCCGGTCTGCTCGCGCGTTGCCGCGACGCGGCGCAGCGCCTCGCGCCGCAATGGCCCGCGTTGCTGCCGGAGGCCGATCTCGACGCGTTGTCCGAGCGCCAACGCGTGCTCGTGGATGCCGGCGTGGACGGCGAACTCGCGGTGCGGATCGCGAGCGGCGAGATCTCGGCCGCGTTGCTCGATATCGCCGAAGTGGCGTCGACCTGCGGGCGCAGCCTCGAACTCGTCGCGGGCGTGTATTTCGCGCTCGGCACGCTGCTGAACTACAGTTGGATCAGCGAGCGTGCGGCGGCGTTGCCCGCACCCACGCACTGGGACATGCTTGCACGCGCAACGGCATTGGCCGAGCTTGCACGCCTGAAACGCGCACTGACCATGAGTGCGCTAACCGACGCCGACGAAGCGTCGACGGCGGATGCGCTGGTTCAGGCCTGGCGCGACAAACGTGTTGCGCAGCTCGAACGTTACGGTCGTTTGCTGGCCGATTTGCGAGCCACGGGCGGCGCGAGTCTGTCGATGCTGCTGGTGATCGTGCGCGAGATGGCGGCGTTGGAAAGAGCGTAACGCGCGAGCGGATCGGCGCACACGGGCCGGCTTGTATCAGCCCGGCCCGTGTGCATGCGTCAAGCGCGCGGCACGCTGACGGCGTCGCGTCGATACGTCCATACACCCCGCTTGTCGGCGTCGGCCCTGCCGCGAAAAACAGCGTGTTGAGCGACTGATTCGCGAAGCCGTTGCCAAAGCCGATGCCCCAGATGCCGGGCTGCCTGAAGGTCGTGCCGTCGCCCGCGCCGTTGACCTGCGTACGGCCGTGGGGACCGAGCAGCGCGTACGTGATATACATCGTCCCGCCGATTGCCGCGTGCCGTCAGGAATGCATGGCGGCTTGCCGATCGCGCGAAAAAAATTCGCTTTACGTTGGAATAGTGGGAGGAGGTCGGCTGTTCTGTGTGAGTGGCCACGACTCACCGTCATTCGGGCGATGGCCGCGCTCTCTCCACAATCACGGTACCCGTCATGCTCAATTCGCTTATTTCCCGCCGTCGCCTGATTGCAACCGGGTCGCTGGCTTCGGTCGGCGTCGCGCTTTCCAGATTTGCTTTCGGCCAGACGGCACCGACTGCCGCGAAGCCCACGCTCAGCGTCGTACCTGCGTACCTCGGCGTGTCGCCGCAAACGCTGCCGGCGTTGCCTTACGCGGAAAACGCACTCGAGCCGACCATCTCGGCGCGCACGGTTGGGATTCACTACGGCAAGCACCATCGGGCGTATTTCGACAATCTGCACAAGCTGCTGGTCGGCACGCCGCTCGAACAGGCGTCGCTCGAGCAGATCATCGTGCAGTCGCACGATCAGCCGATGCTCGCCGACGTATTCAACAACGCGGCGCAAGCGTGGAATCACAACTTCTACTGGAACTCGCTGACTCCTGCCGCGACCACGCCGAGCGCGAAGCTGCAGGCCGCGATCGAACGCAAGTTCGGCTCGATCGAGGCGTTGTCGAAAGCGCTGGTGGCGACATCGGCGTCGCAATTCGGCAGTGGCTGGGGATGGCTGGTCGTCGATCGCGGCGAACTCGCGGTCGTCAAGACCGGCAATGCGGAAACACCGTTCACGGCCGGTCTCGCGCCGCTGCTCACCGTCGACGTGTGGGAGCACGCGTATTACCTCGACTATCAGAATCGCCGTCCGGACTATCTGGTTGCCACCGTCTCGCGTCATTTGAACTGGGCGTTCGCGTCGGCTAACTTCGAGCGCGTCTGACCGGCGTTGGTGCCATTGCAACGAGTGTGTGCGATGGCCCTTGCAGGTCGTCTCGTTGTGTTCCTTCGGTCCGTCATCGAGCCATTCCGGCTGAAAATTGTTTAGTTAAGGGAAGCAGTCTGTTTAGTTGGCTTCACATCTAAAACGACCGGGTTGTCGGATTCCGTGCATTTTTTTGCGGCGGCAGCGTCATGACTAACGTTGTACAATCCGCGAACTTCGTGGCCTGCCCGCAACGGCCGGTTTTTCGGCCGCCTCGCCCGCCCGCAACCCCTGCTTTCAGCCAGTCAATCATGTCAACAGCAGATGCTGAGAATCTGCCGAATTTACTGCCGGGCATGCTGCCGCGGCTGTGGGCATTCTCCTTGCGGCTGTGCGGAAATCAGCACGACGCCGAAGATGTACTCCAGCGTGCCTGTGTGCGGGGACTCGAACGCGCCAGTCAACTGCAGCCGGGGACGTCGCCGCTGAGCTGGATGTTCTCGATCGTTCACTCCACCTGGATCAACGAATTGCGCGCGCGTAACGTGCGCAGCCGTTCCAGTATGGAATGGGACGATAACTTTCTCGAAACGGTGGCCGATCCCGGCGCACGCAATCCGGAAGCGAGCTTGCTGAGCGGCGAGATCATCGCGGCTGTCGAGCGTTTGCCCGACGCGCAGCGGATCGTGATGCTGCTGATCGCGGTCGAAGGAATGAGCTACGCAGAAGCAGCCGAAACGCTCGGCGTGCCGATCGGCACGATCATGAGCCGGCTGTCCCGCGCGCGCCAGACTATCGGCGCGCAATTCGGCGAGCGCGACGCGTCGGCGGCGCGCTCAACCGGCAACACACAGAGAGCGGCGCAATGAAGATCGATGACGCCATCCTGCTAGCCTACGTCGACGGCGATCTGCCGGAGGACGAGTGCATAAAAGTCGAACATGCGATTCAGGAGTCCACGGAGATCGCATCGCGTGTGTCGTTGCTGCGCGCGTCGCAACTCCCCTATGCGGAAGCATTCGATCAGCAATCGCTGCCGCCGGTGCCTGAATCGCTGAGCCGAAGTGTCGACGACATGATTCGTCAGCATCTCGCGAATGCATCCGCGCAGCAGCACGCGGCCGGAGTGGCCGATGCTGCGCCCCGTGGCGAGACTGAAGAAGCGTCTTTGGGCGAGAACGTGCATCGCCTGAAGCCACGCGCCAGATCGCTGCCCATGCTGTCGTGGCCGAAGCTCGCCGTCGCGTTCGTTGCGGGCGCATTCTGTTGCGGCCTCGCGTTGCGGTTGGTGCCGCAATTGGCGGGCAACGGCAACAGCGGTAGTGGTGGCGTTGTCACCGCGTCGAACGACGCCGCCATGATGCCGTGGATCAAGGCGGCTGCCGGCTATCAGCAGCTTTACACACGCGATACGGTCGCGCTGTTGCAGCCCGACATGAATGTGACGACGGCCACCGTCGCCGACATTCGCCACGTCGACAACCTCGCCATGCAGATTCCCGATCTGAGCCGCCAGGGCCTCACGTTCAAGCGCGTGCAGCGCTTACGCTTTCATGACAAGGCGCTCGTGCAGATCGTGTATCTGCCGCAAAAGGGCAATCCTGTCGCGCTGTGCGTGCTGAAAGAGGCGAAGGCGGACGCCGCGCCGTCCGACGCCAACGTGCACGGCATGGCCGTGGTTTCATGGCGTCGCGGACAACTTGGCTACGCGCTGATCGGCGAACCCGGCACGGTGGATCTCGACGCGCTCGGCAAGCAGTTGTACAACGGCCAGGTGACGACCACCGTCGGCAGCAACGACAACGGCGCGCCCGATCCGCGCGCTTGATCCGCGCGTGATCCGGTTGGGGCGATGAAAGCGCCGGGCCGTTCAGGTCGGCCCGCGCGCGAGTCAAGCCTTCTATTTATTTCACGCCCGCTCTGAAGACCGCAACGGTCTCCTCCAGACGGGTCACCTGCTCATCGAGAGATTGGGCGGCGGCCGCCTCTTCGACAAACGCCCCATTCTGCTAGGTCAATTCGTCGATCTGATTGATCGCCACGTTCACCTCTTGAATGCTGTTGCCCTGCGCGTCGGACGTCGTGGCGATTTCCTCGCCGAGCGTCACGATAAGCCGGCGAACGATCGTCATGGTCTCTTTCCTGGCGCGGAGTTGGAATGGCGCGGCGCGAAAAGACCGTACAACCCGTGTTGTTCGCGCACGCTGTCATGCACAACACTATGCAGGCGCAACTATTCCGCTGCAGCCCGATGAATTTATTCAAACGGTGCGATCGGCGGAATTTATCGGCTGGGGCGGCCGAAAAAAATATCTGGAATAAAGCGGATGAAACCGGGTTAACGCTGGAGTCACCTGTAGAAAACCTGGCTTCGTATCGCGGTCATGTCGCGATAGGGAGTTCGTCGACCTTCATCAATCTATTCCGACCAGTCATGAAAACCTTTCGCCTCTCGAATGTCGTTGCACTTGTCGCGCTGACAGCGCCACTGTTCCTGAATGAAGCATCGGCGCAAATCGCTCAGCCCGTGCGCGCCAACAATGTCGTTCTGGTGCATGGCGCCTGGGCTGACGGCTCCAGCTGGAATGGCGTGGTGGAGCGCCTTCAGGCGGCCGGCATGCATGTAACGGCGGTTCAGAACCCACTCACGTCGCTCGCGGATTCCGATGCGGCCACGCGCCGCGCGCTGGCTTTGCAGGACGGTCTGACGGTGCTGGTCGGCCACTCGTGGGCCGGTACGGTAGTGAGCGACGTGGGCAACGATCCGAAGGTGTCGGCGCTCGTGTATGTCGCCGCGCGCGCGCCCGACGCCGGCGAGGATTTCGTCGCGCTGTCGGGCAAATTTCCGACCATGCCGGTGCGTGCGGGCGTCGAGAATCATGACGGCCTGACCACCATTTCCGAAACCGCCTACCTGCGCTATTTTGCAAACGGGGTCACGCCTGACCAGGCGAAGGCGATGTACGCGGAACAATGGCCGACGGCGGCTTCGCTGTTCGGCGAGCGCACCACGGCGGCCGGTTGGCACGTCAAGCCGACGTTTTATGCCGTGTCCAAAGACGATCAGACCATCTCTCCCGATCTGGAGCGCTTCCTCGCCGCGCGTATGAAGGCGAAAACGATTGAACTCGACGCGGGCCATCTGTCGCTCGTGTCTCATCCGCAGGAAATCGCCAATCTGATTCTGGAAGCGGCCGGTCACGAAGCGGGCGCAGCGACGACGGCGGCCGCCACGACGACCGCTGCGGTCAAGAACTGAGGCTTGAGAGGAGGAGGCGATGTCGACGCTGATATCGCCGCGAGGTTCATCGGTCGAGGTGACCGTGGCGGTCGTGTGGAGGCGGTGCGGTATGATTGGCGCCGACCCCACCGACACCCTCCACGACGATGAAAGAAGAATCGCCGAAAGCCATTTTCTACGCCCTCGCCGCCAACCTCGGTATTGCCGTCTGCAAGTTCGCCGCCGCCGCGTTCACCGGTTCCGGCTCGATGTTCGCGGAAGCGATTCACTCGACCGCCGACTGCGGTAATCAACTGCTTCTGCTATTCGGTCTGCGTGAAGCGCGCAAGCCGGCGAGCCCTTTGCACCCCATGGGCAGCGGGCGCGAGATCAATTTCTATTCGCTGCTGGTGGCGCTGCTGCTGTTCTTCGTCGGCGGCGCGTTCTCGGTGTATGAGGGCGTGCACAGGCTCTTCGCGCGTGAGCCGCTGCAGTATGCATATGTGGCGTTGGTGGTACTCGGCGTGTCGGTCGTGCTGGAGGCGTTGTCGCTTTGGGGCGCGGTGAAGGAGATCCGCAAGACGCATCCGGACAAGAGCATGTGGCGCTGGTTTCGCGAGACGCGTGAATCCGACTTGCTGGTGGTCGCGGGCGAGGATATCGCGGCGCTGGCGGGACTCGCGATGGCGTTCGTTGCCGTGCTGCTGACCATGGTGACCGGCAATCCCGTCTACGACGCGCTAGGTTCGATCGGCGTGGGGCTGCTGTTGATGGTGATCGCGTGGCTGGTGGCGCGCGAGGTGAAGTCGATGATCGTCGGCGAGTCGGCGAGCCCGGAAGTGCGTCGCGCGATCGAGGCGCATTTGCAGGCGCGGACTGAAATTCGCAGCATCATCAACATGATCACGCTGCAATGGGGCCGCCATGTGGTGGTGGCCGTGCAGGCCGAAATGATCGACTACGCCAGCGGCCGCGCGATGGTCGACGCGATCAACGTGATCGAAGCGGACTTGCAGGCGACGTTCCCGCAAGTCCGGTGGGTGTTTTTCGAGCCGGACGTGCCGCGCGTTTGAAACCGGCTTATTTGAAGCCGGTCACCGCGTGCGGAACATATAGTTCTTCGAGCTGGCGGATTTCGTCGTCGCTCAGCTTCAACGACAGAGCGGCGACCGCATCGTCCAGATGATGCAGCTTGGTCGCGCCGACAATCGGCGCGGTGATCGGCTGCTTCTGCAATACCCACGCCAACGCCACCTGTGCGCGCGGCACACCGCGGTCGCCGGCAATCTTGCTGACCCGTTCGACGATCTTGCGATCCGCGTCTTCGGTCTGCGCGTACAGCGTCTGGCCGAATTCGTCGGTTTCGGAGCGTGCGCTTTCGGTATTCCAGTCGCGCGTCAGACGCCCGCGCGCGAGCGGACTCCACGGAATCACACCAATCCCTTCGTTTTCGCACAGCGGCAGCATTTCCCGCTCTTCCTCGCGATACAGCAGATTCACGTAGTTCTGCATCGTCACGAAGCGCGTCCAGCCATGGCTTTCCGCGACGTGCAACGCCTTGGCGAACTGCCACGCGTACATCGACGACGCGCCGATATAGCGGGCCTTACCGGCCTTCACGACATCGTGCAGCGCCTCCATGGTTTCTTCGATCGGCGTCTCGTAGTCCCAGCGATGGATCTGATACAGGTCGACGTAGTCCGTACCCAGGCGCCGCAAGCTTTTGTCGATCTCCGACATGATTGCCTTGCGCGACAGACCGGCGCCGTTCGGGCCGGCATGCATGCGGCTGTTGACCTTGGTGGCCAGCACGATCTCGTCGCGTTTGGCAAAGTCTTTCAGCGCGCGGCCGACGATCTCCTCGCTGGTGCCGTCCGAATAGACGTTCGCGGTATCGAAGAAATTGATGCCGTAGTCGAGCGCCTGCTTGATGAACGGGCGCGACGCTTCATCGTCGAGCGACCAGGGGTGGGTGCCGCGAGCGGGCACGCCGTAGCTCATGCAGCCAAGACAAAGACGCGATACATCGAGGCCGGTGCGGCCGAGTTTCACATAGTCCATCGTGATGCTCCAGGTACGAAGTGAGGTGCACAACGGCGGTGCACCTTTGAACGGGATTCATTCGGGGCATGCTGCGAACCATCGATTATAAGAACCCGGCGAAAAATGCGTATTGAGCCGATTCGCATGTGTTTTCGCGCCGCGGTCCCGTCGAGCTCGGAAATGATGCGCTGCGTAGTGGCAAATGATTTCCTCACACCTATACTTCTTCCGGCTTGAAAGCGGCACTCTTTCCCAACCTGCATCACCAGCAAAAAGGAAGAACTCGATGCTGACTCGCACACTCGGCGCTTTCTGCGCTATCACGCTCGCGGCCTGCGCGGCCTTTACGCCAGGCCCGGCCAGCGCTGACGACAACGGCGATTTCTCGCAAGCCGACGGCGGCTCGCACGGCCGCCCCGTCAAGGTCATGATCATTTCGATGTTTGGACCGGAAGGCCAGGTGTGGCTCGACCGGCTGGGGCCGTGGCGTGACATTACCGTCGACGGTTTGTCGCCCGATTACCCGACAGTCCATTGCAACCGGCAGGACGTGTGCGTGATGACCACGGGCATGGGGCACAGCAACGCCGCTGCATCGATCATGGCGCTCACGTTCTCGCCGCGCTTCGATTTGCGGCACACGTACTTCATGGTTGCTGGTATCGCGGGGATCGATCCGCAGCAGGGCACGGTGGGTTCGGCCGCGTGGGCGAAATATCTGGTGGACTTCGGGATTCAGTGGGAGATCGACGGGCGTGAAATTCCGTCGAACTGGAATACCGGCTACCTCGGCATCAATACGACGGGTCCCACGGCGAAACCGCCGCTCGACTATAAGACCGAAGTGTTTCAGTTGAATACGCAACTCGCCGATACGGCATTCGCGCTTTCGCGTAACGTCGCCTTGTCGGACGACGCGCAGGCTCAGGCCGCGCGGGCCAAGTATTCGTACGCGCCGGCTAATCGGCCGCCGTCGGTGGTTCAATGCGACACGCTCGCCGGCGATACGTGGTGGTCCGGTACGCTGATCGGGCAGCGCGCTCGCGACTGGACGAAGATTCTCACGGACGGAAAGGGGGTTTACTGCACCACGCAGCAGGAAGACAACGCCACGTACGAAGCGCTGAAACGCGCCGCCTCAGTGCATAAGGTCGATTTGAATCGTGTCGCCGTGCTGCGTGCGGGCTCCGATTTCGACCGCCCTTATGATGGACAGACAAGCGCCGACAACCTGCTCAATTACGCGTCGCAAGGCGGTTTCACGATTGCGATTGAGAACCTCTTCCGCTCAGGCAATCCGCTCGTGCAGGATATCGCCACGCATTGGGGCGAGTGGCGTGACGGCGTGCCCAAACGTTAGTTCTCTTCAGCCAATAAACCAGGCTGCGGAGGATCGACACCGCAGCCTGGCTCATCTGCTACCAACAACGCATTTACCGTTGCGGCGCGCGGTACGGTGTCCAAACGGGTGCGTCAGTATCCCAATGGTCGAGTTCAGAGAGTGTCATGTTGTGCTCCTTTGTGAAGAGTGCATGGTTGGCGCCGCTTGAGCGTTTCTTTTGGAAACCGAATCATTGCGGCTGCTTCACTTCCTTGCGTTACTGTTTTTCGGCTACGCGCGTGACGTCGCCGTCATGGCCTTCCTGCAGGGCGATACGCGCCGCTTGCGTTTGACCGATCAAGCCTTTGTTGGGATACGAGGTGCGATTCAGTGAGGCCAGCGAGCCGTCGCGATACGCGGCAACCAGTTCTGCCTGCACTTCCGCACGGGTTTTGCCGGTCGCGGCCACCGTTGCGGCCGGTTGCGTCTCATAACTACCGGCGCGGCCGATACCGCCGCTACTGCTCTGTGCGAACACCGGTGCGCTTGCAAGCAGCGAAAGAGCGAGACCTGCCAGGAGATTGCGTTTCATGATTCACCTCTGTCGATTCGTTTGCAGCGCAAGCAGCGCCGCGACAGGGTGAAATGTAGACTTCGGAGCAGTACGGATAAATCGCACTTTCGCGAAATGAATTGTCGCGATTCCGGAACAATCGTTGTGAAGCCCGCGCGAATGGCGGTAGATCGAGGCAACCGCGGCATTAGCGCCGCGGTTGAAATTCACTGTTCCAGAAACTGCACTTCAATTGCCGTTCAATTCCAGTTGCTCACGCAACCCATTCGGTGATCACGGGTGTGTCGAGTGTCGGTGCAGATTCGCGTTCTTCAAATGTGCGCTTCGTACATGTTGCATCCAGACTGCCGCGTCCACTCAACAATGGACAACGATCGAATAGCTCTGCAATCCAGTCTACGAAAACGCGGACTTTAGGCGACAGATGGCGACTGTGCGGATAGACTGCGGAAATTGGCATCGGCAAAGGCTTCAGTTCCGGCAACACTTCTACCAACTGACCCGACCGCAGATGCGGCAGCACCATGAAGAGCGCCGGCTGAATCAAACCGAAGCCTTCAAGTCCGCAAGTCACGTAAGCGTCCGCGTCGTTCACCGATACGATGCTCTTCATCTTCACTTCAATTTCTTTGCCATCAACCATGAAGGCCCAATCGAGAGTGCGCCCCGTGCGGCTCGAGAAGTAATTGACTGCTTTGTGATTGTCCAGATCGTCGAGCGAAGTCGGCATGCCGGCGTGCTCGATGTAATCCGGGGCTGCGCAGGTCACCCCCTCGAACAGGCCGATACGTCGCGCCACCAGCGAGGAATCCTGTAGCGCGCCCACTCGCACCACGCAATCCACGCCTTCCTGCAACAGGTCGACTGGCCGGTCCGTCAAACCCAGTTGCAGATCGATGTCCGGATAGCGTGTGTGGAATTCACACAGCGAAGGAATCACCAGCAGGCGGCCGATCGACCCCGGCATGTCGATGCGCAGCTTGCCGTGCGGCTTTTTATTGCCGCTCTGAAAACTGGCTTCGGTTTCTTCGACATCCGCAAGGATGCGCACGCAACGTTCGTAGTACGCCGCGCCGTCCGGCGTGAGCGACAGACGCCGCGTGGTCCGGTGCATCAGGCGTGTGCCGAGGAACGCTTCGAGATTCTGAATGATGGTAGTAACGGACGCGCGCGGCAGGTCGAGCGTTTCCGCTGCGCGGGTAAAGCTGTTTGTGTCGACGACGCGCGTGAACACTTGCATGGCCTGAAGCCGGTCCATTGCAAACCTCCGGAAGGGGCGGGCGCACCGGGCGGGAAAACGAATCCGCAGACAATCGCAGCTGATTGTTCAGGGGCGCCGAATTGTGTTGCCGGATTATAGGCATTTATTTACGAGTCTGCCGAACCCACAATTCGCACCATTGAAGTTCTATGCGCATTGCGCGGCTCGACATGGATGCATTTAAACCGCCGTACTCCTTCATGCCCACCGGCAGCAGCCTGGTAGAGGCGGACGGCACGGCACTCGACGTCACCGACGTGCGGATCGAAGGGCACGCTCAGGACATCACGTTGCGTTTGTACCGGCAGGGCAAGAAGACCGCACTACCGGTATTGCTTTACTTCCACGGCGGCGGCTTTACGAAGGGCTCGATCGAGCAGGCCGACTACGCCGCACGGTATTTCGCAGAACACTTACCGGCACTCGTCGTGTCGGTGGGTTATTCGTTGGCGCCGCAGTTTCCGTTTCCAGCGGCGCCGGAAGACGCGCATCGCGCGGCGCTGTGGGTGCAAACGCGAGCGCGCGCGTTCGGCGGGAATAGCAGGAAGGTTGGCGTAGCCGGCCACGATGCAGGCGGGCAATTGGCCAATTGCCTCGCTTTTATCGCGCGTGATCGGGGTGACGTGCAGATTGCCGCGCAGGCGCTGTTCGGGCCGATGCTCGATCCGAGCCTCACGCGGCTCGGCGACGAAAAGCGGCTCGGCTCCGATATCACGGCCAGGGAATGCGCGGCGTGTTATCGCGCCTATCTGCCGCAAGCGTCGCAACGCATGCATCCGTATGCCGCGCCGCTCGAATCGTGCCGTCTCGCAGGCCTGCCGGCCACGCTGATCGTGACGGCGCAAAACGACGTGCTGCACGTGGAAGCGGAGAAATACGCCAGCAGTCTGATCGACGCGGGAGTGCAGACCCAGGTGGTCCGCTATCCGAGCGTGTCGCATGCCGCACTGGCCGATCATCCCCCCGCGTTGCAGGAAGCGGTGCAATTTTTTCAGTGGCGCTTCGATGCACGCGCCCATCGATGAACAGAAATAAGCAGAAATCCATCAACGATACCGGGAGCTTTTCATGACTATTCTTCCTCTTTCCCGTCGCCGCGTGGCGATTGCAGCGCTTGCCGTCATCGTCGTGGCCGGGCTGGGCACGTTCGGCGCGATCCGCGTCGACGCAAGCTCGCCGGCCGCGCCGACCATCGTGCCGGAAGTCGACGTCGCCACCGTGGTGCAGAAGACGATTACCGACTGGCAGAGCTATTCGGGTCGCCTTGAGGCCGTCGAAAAAGTGGACGTGCGTTCGCAGGTGCCGGGCACGATCGTGTCCGTCAACTTCAAGGACGGCGCACTCGTGAAGAAGGGCGACACGCTGTTCGTGATCGACCCGCGCCCGTACGCGGCGGAAGTGGATCGCGCCGAAGCGCAACTCGCGGCCGCGCAGGCGCGCACGGGTTACACGCAAAGCGATTGGGAGCGTGCGCAACGCCTGATCGTCGACAACGCGATCGCCAAGCGCGACTACGACGACCGTCAGAACGCCGCGCGTGAAGCGAGCGCCAACCTGAAGGCCGCGCAAGCCGCGCTCGAAACCGCCCGTATCAATCTCGGCTACACGAAGATCGTGGCGCCGGTGGCGGGCCGCGTGTCGCGCGCGGAAATCACGGTAGGCAACGTGGTGGCGGCGGGTGCAAGCGCCGCACCGCTGACCACGCTGGTGTCGGTTTCACCGATCTACGCGTCGTTCGACGCGGACGAACAGACCTACCTGCAATACCTGAGCCGTGCGAAAGACGGCAGCAAGGTGCCGGTGGAACTCGGCCTTGCCGATGAAACCGGCTACTCGCGCAGCGGCACGATCGAATCGGTCGACAACCGTCTCGACACGTCGTCCGGCACGATCCGGGTGCGCGCGCGCTTCGATAACGAGGATGGTGCATTGATCCCGGGTCTGTACGCACGCGTGAAGGTGGGCGGCAGCGCGCCGCATGCGGCGCTGCTGATCGACGACGCCGCGGTCGGCACGGATCAGGACAAGAAGTTCGTGCTGGTGGTCGACCAGAATAATCACGTTGCGTATCGCGAGATTTCGGTGGGTTCCATGCAGGGCAATCTGCGCGTGGTCAAGGGCGGTTTGCAGGCGACCGATCGCATCGTCGTGAACGGTATTCAGCGTGTTCGCCCGGGCGACGCGGTGCGTGCCCATATGGTGCCCATGAACGCCGACCAGGATCCGAACAGCGCGCCGCTTGCCCAGACCCCCACGCAGGCACGCACCAAAGCGGACAAGAATTCGTGAGCCGAGTGCGCCGCGGTTGGAACTGAGCGGCGCATGCTCCAACGTTAAGAGCATCCCATGAACATATCCAAATTCTTCATCGATCGGCCGATCTTTGCCGGCGTGTTATCGGTATTGATCCTGCTGGCGGGCATTATTTCGCTCTTCAAGCTGCCGATCTCGGAGTACCCGGAAGTCGTGCCGCCGTCCGTGGTGGTGCACGCGCAGTATCCGGGCGCGAATCCGAAAGTGATCGCCGAGGCCGTCGCTTCGCCGCTCGAAGAGCAGATCAACGGCGTCGAGAACATGCTGTACATGCAGTCGCAAGCCAATAGCGACGGCAACCTCACGCTGACGGTGACCTTCAAGCTCGGCACCAATCCGGACCTCGCGACGCAACTGGTGCAGAACCGCGTCAATCAGGCGCTGCCGCGTCTGCCGGAAGACGTGCAACGGCTCGGCATCACCACGATCAAAAGCTCGCCCACGTTGACCATGGTGGTCCACCTGATCTCGCCGAACAACCGCTACGACATGACGTATCTGCGCAACTACGCGCTGCTGAACGTCAAGGATCGTCTGGCGCGGATTCAGGGGGTCGGCGAAGTGCAACTGTGGGGTTCGGGCGACTACGCCATGCGTGTATGGCTCGATCCGCAGAAAGTCGCACAACGCGGTTTGACGGCGACCGAAGTGGTCAACGCGATCCGTGAGCAGAACATTCAGGTGGCGGCCGGTGTGATCGGCGCATCGCCTTCCGTGCCGGGCACGCAACTGCAATTGTCGGTGAATGCGCGCGGCCGTTTGAAGTCCGAGGGCGAATTCGGCGACATCATCGTCAAGACGACGCCGGACGGCGGCGTGACCTATCTGCGTGACATTGCGCGGGTCGAACTCGCGGCCTCGGAATACGGCCTGCGTTCGCTGCTCGACAACAAGCCGGCGGTGGCGCTCGCGATCAACCAGGCGCCGGGTGCGAATTCGCTGGCGATTTCCGATCAGGTTCGCGCCGCCATGAAGGAACTGTCGGAAGACATGCCGGCGGGCGTCGAATACAAGATCGTCTATGACCCCACGCAGTTCGTGCGTTCGAGTATCGAAGCGGTGATCCATACGCTGCTCGAAGCGATCGCGCTGGTGGTGATCGTGGTGATCGTGTTCCTGCAAACGTGGCGCGCGTCGATCATTCCGTTGATCGCGGTGCCGGTGTCGATTGTCGGGACCTTCTCGCTGCTGCTCGCCTTCGGTTTCTCGATCAATGCGTTGTCACTGTTCGGCATGGTGCTGGCGATCGGGATCGTGGTGGACGATGCGATCGTGGTGGTGGAGAACGTCGAGCGGAACATTGAAAACGGGCTCAGTGCGCGCGATGCGACCTACAAGGCCATGCAGGAAGTGAGCGGGCCGATTATCGCGATCGCGCTGACGCTGGTCGCCGTGTTCGTGCCGCTCGCGTTCATGACGGGCCTGACGGGTCAGTTCTACAAGCAGTTCGCGATGACCATCGCGATCTCGACAGTGATCTCGGCGTTCAACTCGCTGACTTTGTCGCCGGCGCTGGCTGCGATGCTGTTGCGCAGTCACGGCGCCAAGGAAGACTTCCTGACGCGCGTGATGAATCGTCTGCTGGGCGGTTTTTTCAAGCGCTTCAACAAGGTCTTTCATCGCGGTTCCACGGCGTATGGCAAAGGCGTGACCGGCGTGCTGCGTCGTAAAGGCGCGATGCTCGCGGTGTACGCGATTCTGCTGGGCGGCACCGTGCTGATCTCGCATGTGGTGCCGGGCGGCTTCGTGCCGGCGCAGGACAAGGAATACCTGATCGCGTTCGCGCAGTTGCCCAACGGCGCGTCGCTGGACCGCACGGAAAAAGTGATTCGCGACATGAGCGCGATCGCACTGAAGCAGCCGGGCGTCGAAAGCGCCGTGGCGTTCCCGGGTTTGTCGGTTAACGGCTTCACGAATAGTTCGAGCGCGGGTATCGTGTTCGTCACGCTCAAGCCGTTCAAGGAGCGTGGCAACAAGGCGCTCTCGGCCGGTGCGATTGCCGGTGCGCTGAACCAGAAATACGGTGCGATCAAGGACTCGTTCGTCGCGGTGTTCCCGCCGCCGCCGGTGCTCGGTCTCGGCACGCTCGGCGGCTTCAAGATGCAGTTGGAGGATCACGGCGCGGTCGGTTACGCGGAATTGAACAAGGCCGCGGAAGCATTCGTGAAGAAAGCGGCGCAAACGCCTGAACTGGGCCCGACCTTCTCGAGCTATCAGATCAACGTGCCGCAATTGAACGTCGACCTGGATCGCGTGAAAGCCAAGCAACTCGGCGTGCCGGTCACGGACGTGTTCAACACGATGCAGATCTATCTGGGCTCGTTGTATGTGAACGACTTCAACAAGTTCGGCCGCGTGTACCAGGTGCGTGTGCAGGCCGACGCGCCGTTCCGTCAACGTGCCGACGACATTCTGCAGCTGAAGACGCGCAACGCGGCGGGCGATATGGTGCCGTTGTCGTCGCTGGTGACGGTCACGCCGACCTATGGTCCGGAAATGGTGGTGCGTTACAACGGCTATACGGCGGCCGACATCAACGGTGGGCCGGCGCCGGGCTTCTCGTCGGGCCAGGCGCAAGCCGCTGCCGAACGCGTCGCGGCGGAAACCCTGCCGCACGGTGTGAAGCTCGAATGGACCGACCTGACGTATCAGCAGATCCTTGCCGGCAATGCGGGCCTGTGGGTGTTCCCGATCAGCGTGCTGCTCGTGTTCCTCGTGCTGGCGGCACTGTATGAAAGCCTGACGTTGCCGCTCGCGGTGATCCTGATCGTGCCGATGAGCGTGTTGTCCGCGCTGACCGGCGTGTGGCTCACCGGTGGCGACAACAACATCTTCACGCAGATCGGTTTGATGGTGCTGGTGGGCCTGTCGGCGAAGAACGCGATTCTGATCGTCGAGTTCGCTCGCGAACTCGAACACGACGGGCATACCCCGCTGTCGGCCGCGATCGAGGCGAGCCGCTTGCGTCTGCGGCCGATTCTGATGACGTCGATCGCTTTCATCATGGGTGTGGTGCCGCTGGTGTTGTCGAGCGGAGCCGGTTCGGAGATGCGCCACGCGATGGGTATCGCGGTGTTCTTCGGCATGCTCGGCGTGACGCTGTTCGGTCTGATGCTGACCCCGGTGTTCTATGTGGTGCTGCGCACGCTGGCGGGCGGGACGATTCACGTCGCGCAGAAGGATTCGCCGCACTATGGCGCGCCGGCGACGGAAGCCTGAGGAGAAAACAATAATGAAACGCTATGAATCTTTGAGCGGTTGGGGCCGCGCGGCCGCCAGCGGTTTGCTGGTCGCGTTGCTCGCCGCCTGCTCGCTGGAACCGACCTACAAGCGGCCGGATATCGACACGCCCGCGGCCTTCAAGGAGGCGCCGGTGACGACGTCGACTTCGGGCGCGGCGGTGTCGCCGCAGCAAGCCGGCACGTGGAAAACGGCGCAACCCGCCGACGACGCGCATCGCGGCGAATGGTGGACGGTCTTCGGCGATCCGCAACTGAACGCGCTGGAAGAACAGGCGGCTGCCGCGAATCAGGACCTGAAAGCGGCGGCGGCGCGCGTGCAGCAGTCGCGTGCGGTGACGCAAGCGGCTAAGTCCGACTGGTTCCCGAAACTCGACGCGGGCTTCGGCCCGACGCGCGAGCGTGCGTCGGCGGCCTCGCAGTTCTTGCCGGATAGCGCGGGTGGTACGACCGGCACGATCTGGCGTGCGCAAACTACCGCGTCGTACGAGACGGATCTGTTTGGGCGTGTCGGCTCGAATGTGAACGCGTCGCGCGCGGACGAGCAGCAAAGCGAAGCGCTGTTCCGCTCGGTGCAGTTGTCTTTGCAAGCGGATGTGGCGCAGAACTACTTCCAGTTGCGTGAGCTCGACTCGGATCAGGATCTGTATCGGCGTACCGTGGCGTTGCGCGAAGATACGCTGAAGCTGGTCGAGCGGCGTTTCAAGGAAGGCGACATCGGCGAGCTGGATGTGTCGCGTTCCCGCAATGAACTCGCCAGCGCGCGTGCCGACGCGGTCGGCGTGGCGCGCCAGCGTGCCGCGTCCGAGCACAGTCTCGCGATTCTGCTCGGCAAGCCGCCGGCGGAATTCTCGTTCGCGGAAGCCCCGCTCACACCGGTCACAGTGCGTGTGCCGGCGGGTTTGCCGTCGGCGCTACTCGAACGCCGGCCGGATATTTCGGCTGCGGAACGGGCGATGCAGGCTGCCAATGCGCGTGTGGGGCTGGCGAAATCGGCGTTCTTCCCGAAACTCGATATCACCGGCGCGTTCGGATTCGAGTCGGCTACGCTGGGCGATCTGTTCTTGTGGTCGAGCCGCGCGTTCGTGCTCGGGCCGCTCGCCGGTGGCGCGTTGACGTTGCCGTTGTTCGATGGCGGACGGCGTAAGGCGGATCTCGCGCAAGCGCGTTCGAAGTACGACGAAGACGTCGCGCAGTATCGTCAGCAGGTGCTGGTGGCGTTCCGCGAGGTGGAGGACAACCTGGCCGATCTGCGTTTGCTCGACGATCAGATGCGCGAGCAGAACAATGCGGTCGAAGCGTCGCAACGCGCGGCCCATTTGTCGCGCACGCAGTACACGGAGGGCGCGGTCAGCTATCTGGATGTGATCGACGGCGAGCGGCAGGTGCTGACTTCGCAATTGCAGGCGAGCCATTTGCAAGGCACGCAGGCGGTGGCGACGGTGAACCTGATTCGCGCGCTGGGCGGCGGCTGGGGTGATGTGACGGCGCCGGATGCGGCGGTTGGGGCGGTGGCGCCGGCTTCGGAGGCGACTGCGGTTTCGGCTACGTCCGGCGCTGCGGTGGCTGTGCAGCAGGTGGCGAAGCAGTAGCCTTCCATTCAGAGTATTTAAGGGTGGCGAAAGCCGGGTCGTGCGGGAGCGCGGCCCGGTTTTTTTCATGGGTCAAACAGGTGGACGGTTCACAAAAATGCGTTTCGAATAATTCGTTTGTTTCTTTTATTGCGTTTGAGTGGCTTGTTGGCCTGTACTTGAACCTAATTTGGAGCCAACCATGACTACCGCCACACCCGACCGTATCGTGCTGTCGGACGACGACGCCACCGTGTTATCCGCCGCGAGCCGCCTGATGGGCGCGGCGCTCGACCATTCGCGCGCCCACAGCGTCGCGCTGGTGGAAGAGGGCACGGACGGCGACATTGCCCGCATCGAAGTACCGCCCGCCACATTGCGCGTGCTGTCTCGGGTATTGGCCATGATGGCGAGCCAGCAGGTGTTTCTTCTCTATCCCGCTGACACCGAACTGACCACCAAGCAGGCGGCGGACTTACTCGGTGTTTCGCGGCCGTTTCTGATCGCTCGTCTGGAAGCCGGTGATCTACCCTTCCGCAAGGTAGGTCGGCATCGCCGTATGCGCATGGACGACGTGGTGGCCGATAGCGAATCGATCGACGGATACGATCTTTGATGCTGTCGTTCGGTCGCTTCACTGTCGTGCTGGACGCGTGTGCGCTGTTTCCAATGGTGGTGCGAGATGTCTTGCTGACCTTCGCGGATCACGAGTTCTACGCGCCACGATGGTCGCCACGCATTCACGACGAATGGACGCGTAATCTGGCCGCGCGTTTCGCAGACAAAAGCGCGGCCAACGACGCCATGCCGAAGATCACCGGAATTCGCAACGCAATGGCAAGCGCCGGCCGCCATGGTCGGTAAGCGAATTGCTGGACCGGCCCAAATCTTTTTTCCCGCTTTCCTTCCAAAAATCCGTTCGTAGACCGCTGGTTTTCCGCCCTCTATGATGATTCGCACCTCATCTGGAGAGAGGCGATGACCTGTCCGACCTTCCGCTGTCCGCGCTGAGCGATTCGCGCGTCCTGTCGCTGTCACGACGCGCCGGCTAAGCCGCCCGTTGCCGTTTCCCGTTGCCCGATGCCGTACGGCTTACCCGAACTCGACTCGGTCGGGCCGTTGAATCCGCTCGCCTCGAAACGCACCACGTCTAACTCTACGAGCTCACCATGCGTATTCCCTTGCCCAAAGTACGGCGTTTTCTCAACGCACCGACGCTCGCGCTGATCGGCGCGATCACGTTCAGTTTCACGCTTGCCTTATCGGCCACGCACGCGCAGGCGGCCGATTCGCCCACGCTGAAAATCGGCACTGCCACCAGCCCGCAAATCGAGGCGCTCAAAGTCGCCGCACGCGAGGCAAAAGAACAAGGTCTCGACGTCAAGATCATCGAGTTCACCGACTGGAATACACCGAACGCGGCGCTCGCCAATAAAGACATCGACGTCAATTACTTCCAGCACATTCCGTTTCTCGAGAACGCGAAGAAGCAGGGCGGCTACAACTTCGTCGCGATCGCGCCGGGTACGATCATGAAGATCGGCCTCTATTCGAAGAAGATCAAACGCTTCGACGAATTGAAGAACGGCGCGACGGTGGCGATTGCGAACGATCCGGTCAACGGCGGCCGCGGTCTGTTGCTGCTGCAACGCGCCGGACTGATCAAGTTGACGCCGGGCATCGACTATCGCGCGACCACGCTCGACATTATCGACAACCCCAAGCATCTGAAGATCGTCCAGCTCGAAGCCTCGCAACTGGCGCGCTCGCTCGACGACGTCGATCTCGCCCAAGGCTACCCAAGCTTCATCAAGCTCGCGGGCACCACCGACCCGAACAGTGCATTGCTGTTCGACGGACTGGAAAACAAGAACTACGCGATCCAATGGGTCGTGCGGCCGGATAGCGTCGACGATCCGCGTATCCGCAAGTTCATCGCCATCTATCAGCATTCGCCCGCCGTGCGCGCCGCGCTCGACAAAGCCTTCGGCAACCTCTACGCCGTGGCGTGGTAGCCGCGTCGTGTAGCCGAGAGCCATAGATAAGGAGTCGCACGATGGCGAAGAAAAAGATCCTGCTGAACGCGTTCAATATGAACGCGGTCGGCCATATCAATCATGGTTTGTGGACCCATCCGCGTGACCGGTCGGCCCACTACACCGACCTCGACTACTGGACGAACCTTGCGCAGACGCTGGAGCGCGGCAAGTTCGACGGGATCTTTCTCGCGGATATCGTCGGCGTATACGACGTTTATCAAGGTGGACCGCAAACGCCGTTGCGCGAGTCGGTGCAGATTCCGATCAACGACCCCGCGCTGATCGTGCCCGCCATGGCGCACGTCACGAAGCACATCGGTTTCGGCGTCACGTCGAACCTGACTTACGAGCCGCCGTATCTGTTCGCGCGCCGCATGTCGACGCTCGATCACCTGACCAAGGGACGGGTGGGCTGGAACATCGTCACCGGCTATCTGGACAGCGCGGCGCGCGGCATGGGACTCGCGCAGCAGATCAGTCACGACGATCGCTACGACCGCGCCGACGATTACATGGAGGTGGTCTACAAGCTGTGGGAGCAAAGCTGGGAAGACGATGCCGTGGTGCGCGACCGCGCGGCGCGCATCTTCTCGCACCCGGACAAGGTGCACCGCGTGAAGCACGACGGGCCGTACTATTCGATCGACGCGATTCATCTCAGCGAACCTTCGCCGCAACGCACGCCGGTGTTGTACCAGGCGGGTTCGTCGAGCCGCGGTGTCGATTTCGCCGCACGTCACGCGGAATGCGTGTTTGTCGGCGGACAGAACAAGCAGTTGACGCGCTCCATTGTCGACGACATTCGCGCGCGAGCGGTGAGCTTTGGACGCGCGCCGGACGATATCAAGATCTTCGCGGGCATTACCGTGGTAGTTGGCGAAACCGAGCGCGCGGCGCAGGAGAAATTCGAGGAATATCGGCGCTATGCCAGCGCGGAAGGCGGCATCGCGCATTTCTCCAGTTCGACCGGTATCGACTTCTCGCAATACGAGCTGGACGAACCGATTTCGTATGTGAAGACCGAGTCGATGCAGTCGGCTGTTGAAGCGATCTCGAAGAAGAGCGTGAGCGGTGTGTGGACCAAGCGCAAGGTGCTGGAACAGATGACGCTCGGTGGTCGCGCGAAGCCGGTCGTCGGCTCGCCGCAGCAGATCGCCGACGAGCTGGTGTCGTGGATCGACGAGGCCGGAGTGGACGGTTTCAATCTGACGCGCACCGTCATGCCTGAATCGTTCGAAGACTTCGTGGATCTGGTGGTGCCCGAGTTGCAGAATCGTGGCGTCTATAAGGAAGACTACGATCCGGCGCCGACGCTGCGGGAGAAGCTGTTCGGCGGCGGTCGTGCGCGACTGCCGGCGGTGCATGCCGGTGCGCGGCATCGGCGGTCTGCGCAAGAGGGTCTGCAAACCAGCTCGCAAACCGGTTCGCAAGTCGGTGAGCAAGCTGACCGGCCCACCACGGTGCAAGCCTGACAGGAGCATTGCCATGGCTCATCTTTTCGGCGCCCCGCAGTTCATCGAAGACTCGCCGTCTGTCACCTCGAATCGCGATGCCCCTCAGACGCCCGAACACACCGCCGTGGTATTCGACAGCGTGAGCAAGCAGTTCACGGACGCGCGCGGCGTGTCGACTACGGCGCTTGCCAACGTCACGCTGAAGGTTGCACGCGGCGAGGTGTTCGGTATTATCGGCCGCAGCGGTGCGGGCAAGTCGACGCTGCTGCGGCTGGTCAATGGTCTGGAAAAACAGGGGTCCGGCGCGGTACGCGTGAACGGCGTGAGCGTCGGCGATCTCGACGAGCGCGAGCTCGTGGCATTGCGCCGACGCATCGGCATGGTATTTCAGCACTTCAATCTGCTCTCCGCGAAAACAGTGCGCGAAAACATTGCATTGCCGCTGAAAATCGCGGGTGTGCCGAAAGCCGAAATCGATAGGAAAGTGGCTGCGCTACTCGAACTGGTCGGCTTGTCCGGTAAACGCGACGCTTATCCGGTGAGCTTGTCCGGTGGTCAGAAACAGCGCGTCGGTATCGCGCGAGCGCTGGTCACGGACCCGGACATTCTGCTGTGCGACGAAGCGACTTCCGCTCTCGATCCCGAAACGACCCAGGCCATTCTCGCGTTACTGCGCGATATCAACCGGCGGCTCAATTTGACCATCGTGCTGATCACGCACGAAATGCAGGTGATTCGCGAAGTCTGCGATACGGTCGCCGTGATCGAACGGGGCGCCGTGGTGGAAACCGGTCCGGTGTGGCGTGTGTTCGGCGATCCGCAACACGACGCGACGCGCGCGTTGCTGCGCACGCTGGTGCACGATTTGCCCGCGGATCTGGCGGAGCGGGTCAAGCCGTTGCACGATCTGGCGCAGACCGAAGCGCGGATTCTGCTTGACGTGCGCTTCACGGGCACCGACGCGCACGAGCCGGATATCGGCGGCCTCACCTCGGCGCTAGGCAGCGAGGGCGGTAGCGTCAGTTTCGTGCATGGCGGCATAGACCGGATTCAGGGACATGCGCAGGGGCGTCTGGTGGTGTCGGCGCACGTGCGGGAACGCGCGGACAGTACCGTGCAGAAGCAGATCGCGACGCTGCTCGAACGCGCGCGCCGCCATGCGAACCATGTCGAGGTACTCGGCTATGTCTGATCTGTGGCTCTCTGAATTGGCCGACGCGATTCGCGACACCATCGTCATGGTGGGCGTGTCCGCGTTCTTCGCGGCATTGATCGGCATACCGTTGGCGCTGCTGCTGGTCACCACGACACGCGGCGGTATCTGCGAGAAGCGCGCGGTGAACGGCGCGCTCGGCGCGCTCGTCAACGCGTTCCGCTCCACGCCGTTCATCATTCTGCTGGTCGCGCTGCTGCCGTTGACGCGTTTGCTGATCGGCACCACGATCGGCGTATGGGCGGCGATCGTGCCGCTCAGCATCGCGGCGATCCCGTTTTTCGCGCGCGTCGCGGAAGTGAGCCTGCGTGAAGTGGACCGCGGCTTGATCGAGGCCGCGCAAGCCATGGGCGCGCAGCGCCGGCATATCATCTGGCATGTGCTGTTGCCCGAGGCGCTGCCCGGCATTCTCGGCGGCTTCACCATTACCGTGGTGGCCATGATCGGCTCGTCGGCGATGGCGGGCGCGGTCGGCGCCGGCGGCCTCGGCGATCTGGCGATCCGCTACGGCTACCAGCGTTTCGACACGACGGTGATGGTGACGGTGATCGTCTTGCTGATCGCGATCGTGACCGCGGTGCAATTCGCCGGCGACCGGCTCGTTAGACGCTTCGCGCAGCGCGCGTGATCGCAGGCCGCGCAACTTTTTCTAAACGGACTCAGCATGAATGATCCTCGCCCTACCGCGGCGCTGCACACACGCGACGCATCTGCCACACCCGTGGCGAGCGACCTCGCCGGTTTGCTCGACGCGTTGCGCGCGAGCGCGGCGCAGCGCGATCGCGACGGCGGCCACGCCGCGCAGGAAAAGCAATGGATCGCCGACGCCGGGCTGCTCACGCTTGCGGTGCCGCGTGAATTCGGCGGCGCGGGCGCGCGCTGGCCCGACATCTACGAAACGATCCGGCGGATCGCACGCGTCGACAGCGCGCTTGCGCATTTGCTGGGCTTTACCTGCCTGCAGGTGGTGAGCGTCAACGTCTGGGGCAATCCGGCACAACGTGCCCACTATTTGCGCGGCTCTGTCGAACAAGGCTGGTGGTGGGGCAACGCGGTCAATCCGCTCGATACCCGGTTGGTTGCGGGCGCAACCACCGACGGCGGTTACCTTCTCGACGGACAGAAAGGCTTTTGCTCCGGCACACGCGGCTCGCAGATGATGACGGTTTCCGCGCACGACCCCGTCACCGGCAAACCGGTGTTCGCCGTCGTGCCGACCGCGCGCGAGGGCATCACCGTGCATGAAGACTGGGACCCGATCGGCCAGCGGCAGACCGACAGCGGCAGCGTTTCGTTCGCGCGGGTCGTGGTCGAGCCGCACGAAGTGTTGCAGCGAGCCGACACCCCGTACGCGAATTTGCGCACGCTGATCTCGCAGCAGGTGCTGACCAATCTGTTTGTAGGCATTGCGCAAGGTGCGCTCGAGGAAGCACGCACGTACGTGACCCAGCATGGCCGGCCGTGGATCACCTCCGGCGTCGACAAAGCCACCGACGATCCCTACCTGATTCAGCGTTTCGGCGAGATGCGTCTGCAGACGGTAAGCGCCGAAGCGCTCGCTACACGCGCCGCGTTCGCACTCGACGATGCCTGGCAGCAAGGCACATCGCTCACGGCGGAAACGCGCGCGCACGTCGCGCTCGCGACGTCGGAGGCGAAGATCGTTGCGCACCGCGCGGCGCTCGACGTCAGCGAAAAACTGTTCGACGCCTGTGGCGCGCGTGCCACGCATGGACCGCTCGCCCTCGATCGTTTCTGGCGCAACGCGCGAGTCCACACGTTGCACGATCCGCTCGACTACCGGATTCGCGACGTCGGCCGCTACGCGCTGAGTGGGACATTGCCGGAGGTTTCTTTGTACACTTGAGGCGGCTCGCGGCGCCCGATACGAGACGCCGCGCTTTATCCTCCTCGAGAGACTCCACGCTTGCAGTTCAAACTACCCACCACCGCCACGGCGCCGTTTTGCCCATCCGAGGTGCAAGGCTCGGTCGCCGTCACGCAAGGCGCGCCGCTCTGGAAAAAGATTCTGCAATTCGCCGGTCCCGGCCTGCTGATTTCGATCGGCTACATGGACCCCGGCAACTGGGCGACCGACATCGAAGCCGGTTCGCGCTATGGTTACAGCCTGCTGTTCGTCGTCGTTCTGTCGAGTCTCGCGGCCATTGCGCTGCAATGTTTGAGCATGCGTCTCGGTATCGCGACGGGGCGTGACCTCGCGCAACTGTCCAGCGCACGTTATTCGCCGGTGGTGGCGCGCTTTCAATGGGTGCTCGCGGAAGTGTCGATCATTGCGTGCGATCTGGCCGAGGTGCTCGGCGGCGCGCTGGCTTTCCATCTGCTGTTCAAATGCTCGCTGACCACCGGCGTGCTGCTGACAGCGTTCGATACGCTGATCGTGCTCGGCCTGAAGGGCAAAAATTTCCGCGACCTCGAAGCGATCATGCTCGGCCTGATCGCGACCATCGGCGTGGGGTATATCGTCGAACTCGCGCTGGTGAAGCCGCATTGGCCTGCGGTCGCGCTGGGGCTGATTCCTTCGTGGCAGGCGCTGAATTCGCGCGAACCGCTGTATCTCGCCATCGGTATTCTTGGCGCGACCGTCATGCCGCACAACCTCTACCTGCATTCGTCGATCGTGCAGACGCGTGCGGTGAAGCGCGATTCCGCCAGCATCCGTTCGGCGATCGGCATGTCGCGGCTCGATACCATTGGGGCGTTGGTGATCGCGCTGCTGATCAACATGGCGATCCTGATTCTCGCCGCCGCCGCGTTTCATGCGAACGGCCATACCCAGGTCACTGAAATCGAAGACGCCTACAAGCTGCTTGCGCCGATCGTCGGCACCGGCTTTGCGGCGGTGCTGTTCGCCATTGCGCTGCTCGCGTCGGGACAAAGCTCGACCTTCACGGGCACGGTCGCGGGGCAGGTCATCATGGAAGGCTTCCTGAACCTGAAAATTCCGTGCTGGCAGCGCCGCTTCATCACGCGCGCGCTGGCGCTGATTCCCGCGTTGATCGGCGTGCAGATGATGGGCAACGGCGCGGTCGGCAAGTTGCTGGTCGCCAGTCAGGTCGTGTTGAGCCTGCAATTGCCGTTCGCGCTTTATCCGCTGATCAGGATGACCGGCGACCGTGCGTTGATGGGGGAGTTCGCCAATACGCTGCTGACGCGATTCGTCGCGTGGACGCTGTTCGTGGTGATCAGCGCGGCTAATCTGTGGCTGGTGGTGCAGACGATCGGACTGATCGGCTGAGTCGAGGTCCCAAACCGGCGCCGCGTAAAGTGTCGTGGCACCGCAGTGTCGCGGCGCCACGAAAAATCAGACGCCGTAAAAACAAAGGTCCGCTCAATGGCGGACCTTTTGCATTTCAGGCTTCGGTTCGAGTCGGGCCGGACCAGCCCTCGTCGAATAACTTCAACTCAGGCGGCTTGCGCGATCTGCGCGGCTTCGAGCGCTTCCTGGCGAGCGGCTGCCGCCTTCTTCGTCTTGCCGGCACGCGACGGCGGCTGGCAAGCACCGCACACCACGTTGTGCTGCAGGTCGTGCTTGTGGGCGACGAACTTGCCGGTACAACGGCAGCACTTGGTCAACTGCAGAATGTCGGCGTCGAAGAAACGTACCAGCGTCCAGGCGCGCGTCAGATCCAGCACCGGTTCGGATTCGCTGTGCTTGCAATGTTCCAGATACAGCCGATACCCTTTGGTCAGCGCGTCCAGATGCGAACAACGCGCTTCGTTCTTCAGAAACAGGTACGTGTTGTAGAACAACGATGCGTGGATGTTCGCCAGCCACGTCATGTACCAGTCCGCCGAGAACGGCAGCATGCCCTTGGGCGGCGATACGCCTTTGACCTCGCGGTACAGGCGGATCATGCGGTCGCGCGAGAGCGTCAACTCACTCTCGAGCACCTGCATACGGGCGCCCAGTTCGATCAGCGCGATCGCACGGAATACTTCTTGTGCGTCTTCCGTCAGGCTACGCTTGAGCATTGCAGTCACCTCGATTAAGCAAACTGCTCGGCAGGTTGGCCTGCCAGCAGGATTGCCGCGTGAGTCGGTGCAACGGCGGCGTGCTTCGTGGTTTGCGTCAACGCCGACAACATGGCGTGGTCATTGAAGCGGAAAAAGCACAAAAGCTGATCGGAAGCGGCCAGCTTGACGATTTGCGCGAGCGACAAGCCCGCCAGCAAATCAGCCAGTTCCGACGACAGACCGAGACGGAACATGCCGACCGGTTTGTCCTCACGCAACATACGTTGCGCAAGCATGATGTAAGACAAATTAATCTCGCGGATTGAATCCAGCGTCTCGCTGCTACGGTCCATTTTCTCTGTTTCCGAAGCCCCGAATTACTATGTCGGCATTTTTTGCCGTTATTTCTTTTCTGCCTCGCCGGAAACGATAACCTCCGGCTACATGTCACCGACTTGATACAGACGGCGACCTTTTGATACATCGCGTTACATTTCGTAACAGCTTGGGACGAATTGTATGAAGGGCAAAACAAGAAATCAATCCCTTCTCTAAAAAATATCTCAAAAAGATACATCAAATTTCGGTAACTCTTTCACGGTGCTGTAATAGTCAATGCCTAGCAGATTTTTCGCCGTGAAATTTTTTTGTCTGATCCATGAAAACCCTTGTCCAGTGGGGATCTAGCGAAATGATATGAACAAAAGGCGGAGTGGGCTCGCAGTGCGGTAATTTGCGCGGGAGCAAGAAAGGAAACAGAAAGGGAGCGGAATATTAAGTAATATATACCGCCAACCATTGCTGTTAGAGGGACAAATCGGAGATGTAACGGACTGGTGCGGCCCCGGTTACAAACTGGGCGGAAGTTGTAACGTCTTACGTAACGCTTTCGCGCCGGTCTGTCGAACGCGTTCCACCTTGAAGCCGAGCGGACCGCTCAGACGCATGCTGAGCACGAAGCGGGCGAATTCGGCGGAGACCGGGAGCTGGCCCAGCAGGCTGCCTGACACCATGCCGTCGGAGTCGGCGCCGATGTGACAACCGTAGGCCGGGCGGGCGCCATAGCCGGGCATCAGGCCGCCCCAGCGCGGCGGCCCCGACTACCGGGCGGCCAGGCGGTGCGCTGCGGCAAGCACCGAACGACACGGCTGATGAGCCCGGTTGGCATGTCGCGAGGACTGGGGCCGGTTACAAAGAGAAGTAGCGGATCGCGTTTCGCCTAGGCCGGTGAGGCCCCCGCGCGAAAACCCATTACATGAAACGCACCATCAGATCGGCATCGTGAAACACGCCGCCGACATTCAACGCGCCCACTTCACAGCCGTACTTGATAAAGCCGACCGATTCATAGAGCCTGCGCGCCCCCGTGTTGTGACTGCCGACCATCAACTGGATTTGCCGCAACCCGTGGATCCGCGCAGCGCGTGCCAGCAATTCGTCGAGCAATGCGCGGCCGATGCCGCGGCCCGCCGCTTCGGGCGCGACGTACATGCCGACGACGGCCGCCTTATGCCGCTCCTTGTCGTGCTGGTTGCGCGACAGTCCTACCACGCCGAGCAACGGTGTGTCCGCTGAAGTCTGCGCCGACGCAAAAGCGCCGAGCAAAAACTCCCCCTCGGCGGCGCGCGAACCTTGCAACCTCGCGTCGTGTTGCTCGGGGCCTCGCGCCAGCGCTTCCTCGTAGCTCTGGCCGAACGATTCCGGATGAGCCTTGAGCCCGCGCAAGCGAAGCTGAAAATAAGCGTCGCGATCGGCAGGGCCGAGTTGGCGGATGCATACAGCGGTGGCGTCGTTCAAGTGCAAGCCCTCTGTGCGTGTAGGTTCAGCCGTGCGTGCGCGCAATGTTAAACCTCCGAGCTTGCCCGGTCTCACGGTGTGAGGCAATCGCTACGGCGCGGTTTCGGCACGCTGGTTGTCGGCGAACTCGCGCAGCGCGGTGGCGGTTTGCTGATCGGCGGGAAAGAACGCTTCAATGGCGAGCTCCGATAGCGTGACGTCCACCGGCGTGCCGAACACGGTGGTGGTACTGAAAAACGATAACTCGCCGATCGGTGTGCGCAACCGCAACGGCACGGCAATCTGATTGACGGCCGCGTTGTCGTGCTCGGCCGCCACGGCGCCGGGCGGTGCGGGGTACGCGGCCAGTTCGTCGCGCAGGGCGCTCAACGTGCTGTCGCCGCTCACTTCGATTTGCCGTTGCAGCCGCGCGAGTGCATGGTCGCGCCATGCATGCCAATTGACGATCGAACCGGCAATACCGTCCGGATGCAAGCTCAACCGCAGTGCGTTGACCGGTGGTTTCAACAGTTCGGGACTGGCGCCGGATAGCAGCGGCGCGAGCGCATTGTTCGCGGCGACGATGGTCCAGTGGCGATCGATTGCGAGCGCCGGGTAGGGCTCGTGTCCTTTCAACACCAGCTCGACGGCCTCGCGTGCGGCGGCGAGTTGCGGGTCCGACAGAGGGCGCTCGCGGAACAGCGGCGCGTAGCCCGCGGCAACCAGCAGCGCATTGCGCGCACGCAGCGGAACGTCGAGCCGCTCGGCAAGATGCATGACCATTTCCCGGCTCGGCACCGCTCGCCCCGATTCGACGAAGCTCAAATGCCGGGTTGAAACGTCGGCCTCGGTGGCGAGCAGCAACTGGCTCATTCTTCGCCGCTGACGCCATTCGCGCAGCAGATCGCCGACGGTGCGGCTTGCCGATGGCGACGACGGTGACGACGGCGCCGTGTGCGCAAGAGAGAGTGTGTTCATGGCGCCCATGATAGCCAAAGCACACCAGCGATCCATTACCCGACAGGTAATGGAATACCCCGGCGAAATCTACGAATGCCCGTAACCGCTTCGAGTCCTTTCGACACCAACGCCTACCCGATCCCGCACCACCAGCAGGCGGGCCGTGAGCGCAACGCGTCACAACGCGGCACACGCGACTCAGGCGGTGACCACGCCATCCGGCACGGCGTGAAGTTCGACGCCCAACGCGCGCGGCAGTGTGAACACGGCGGTTAGCGGCCGCTTGCGCTGCTGACCGATCCGGCCGCTCGACAGGATCCCCATGAAGACCCTGCATGGCGGCGCAGGGAGATCCTTACCTCCGACGTAATCGACTCCCCGCACCGCAACCGTCAATCTTCACTCCGAGCCCGCCGTCGACACCCTGTCTGCCGAGCGTTGCGCTCAGTCGAGTTCACCAAGGAGTCTGAGATGAATACGCATACCGATCTGATCGACCGTTATTTCGACGCATGGAACGAAACCGATGGCGGCCGCCGTCGCGAGTTGATCGCGGCGACCTGGAGCGCCGACGCCGACTATCGCGATCCGTTGCTGGCCGGCGCGGGCCACGATGGCATCGACGCGATGATTCGCGCGGTCTACGAACGCTTTCCGCATCACACGTTTTGCCGCACCACCGAGGTGGACGGCTTCGCGAACCGGCTGCGTTTTTCGTGGGCGCTGATCGCGCCGACGGGCGATGCGATCGTCAAGGGCTCCGACTTCGGCATGGTCGACTCGCGTGGCCGTCTGCAGAGCGTGACGGGCTTTCTCGACGAGGCGCCGGGCGGCGCCTGACCCACAACCTTGCCTCACGGCCTTCCTCACGGAGAAAATCATGCATGAGCCCGCCGCCGTCACGCTTGCCGATACCGTTGTCGCGTTTGCCCGTTGGTCGGACGCCGTCGACGCGCTTTGCAGTGCCATCGCCGGATTCGCGCTACTTGCGAATACGCGCGCCTTCGCTTTTACCGCGCTGCTCGCCTGGCGCGAGCCGGTGCTGGGCGGCTTGGGTCTCGTGTTGCTGGCGGCGCTCGGCTGGTTGCGCTGGCAGTGCGGCGGCCGAGCTGCCGCGCATGACACGCACGCTGGGCGTGTCACACGCGCCGGGCGTGTCACCCACGCGGCGCACGCCATGCACACCGGGCGTGACACCTGCACGGCGCGCGCGAGCCAGCCGGTTCCAAACGCCGGCAACGAGTCGCGCGCCGTCATGCGGGACGATCCAGCGCACGCCTTGCCGGTTGGCGCGGGACGGGCTCTCGTTGCTTGCTACAATCGTTCGTCGGAAAGCGAGTCGAAGCGCCGCGCCGCCCGTGTCGGGCCTTGCTCGTCGTCAGGCGCCTGGCCATACGCAGGTGCGCAGGTGAAGCGCCCGCAACGATCGCTTTGCGTTATCCGGACTTAGCGTCCACACCCGGCGATAAACCGCCAATCGGACCTCAAGGAGAGACCGTGCTGAAGAATCTGGACCCGCTGCTCAACGCCGACATATTGCATGCGCTACGCTCGATGGGCCACGGCGACGAACTCGTGATCTGCGACGCCAACTTCCCGGGCAGTTCGGTGGCGCGCGAGTCGGTGCTGGGCGAGTTGCTCCACCTCGACGGCGTGAGCGCGCCGCGTGCAATTCGCGCGGTGTTGTCGGTGATGCCGCTGGACACGTTCATCGACCATCCCGCGTCGCGGATGGAAGTGGTGGGCGAGCCGAAAACCATTCCCGCGGTGCAGCGCGAAGCGCAGATCGAGGTCAATGCTGCCGAAGGTCGCGAGGTGCCGTTCGTGTCGATCGAACGATTCGCTTTTTACGAGCGCGCGCGCAAGGCCTATTGCGTCATCGCCACAGGCGAAGAGCGCGGCTATGGTTGCTTCGTATTCACCAAGGGCGTGTTGCTGGCGCCGGATGCGCCTCAGTCGTAAGCAGAGGTCGCTGCCGCTTGCCGGCGCGCCTCACTTCACCTCGCAAGGACGAACCTCATGAGCTTCTCGATCGACACGCTCGACCACCTCGTTCTGAACGTTGCCGACGTCGAGGCCAGCGCCGCCTGGTACGCACGTATGCTCGGCATGCAACGCACCGAGTTCGAATCGCGCACCGGCACGCGGGTGGCGATGACCTACGGCAATCAGAAGATCAATCTGCGCCCCGCCTCGGCCGATACCGTCGCGTGGTTCACCGGGCGCGAGCCGGTGCCCGGCAGCGCCGACCTGTGCTTCGTCACCACCACCGCAAGCCCCGCCGAAGTCAAGGCGCATTGGCTGGCGCAGGGCGTGGCGATCGAGGCCGGCCCGGTCGAACGCGACGGCGCGCGCGGCAAGATGATCTCGGTGTATTGCCGCGATCCGGACGGCAATCTGATCGAAGTGGCGAGCTATCCGCGCGCCTGACTGGTGTGACCCAAGCGGCGAATGCCGGCGCTCGTCACGATCTCGGCGTCGCCGGGCGCCGCTCGGGCACCGTTCGACTACCTCGTCACGCGGCGTCGCCCGACGCCGCTCAACCCGCCCCGAGCTTGGAAAAGACGGGTAATGCACATATTCTCAGTGGCACAGCGGGGAACTGCGGCCCGTTAGACAGGTCTGCTGCTTATTCATTTACAGGAGTCCCTCATGACGCGTCCCATCGATTCCGGCGTTATCCTCATCGCGCGTATTGCGCTCGCCGTGTTGTTTCTGTGGGGCGGTGTGATGAAATTGCTGGGCTATGCGGGCTTTGTGGGCTACCTGCATTCGAAGGGCGTGCCCTTCGTGCAGATCGCCGCGCCGATCGCCACGGCGGTCGAAGCGCTCGGCGGCCTGCTGCTGATCGTCGGCTTCAAGGTGCGCCCGCTGGCGCTGATCATGGCCGTCTACACGGTCGCGACGGCGGTGCTCGGCCACGATTTCTGGAACGTCACCGACGCCGCGCTGCAACGCGACATGGTGATTCATTTCTGGAAGAACATCGGGATTGCCGGCGGTTTCCTGCTGCTGTTCGTGACCGGCGCGGGCCGCATCAGTATCGACGGCGCGCGTGCGCCGCGCGGCGGGCTGGGTCGTTGATCGGCGGGTTGCGGTAGGCTGTGTCGAGTGCTTGTGATTCTGGCTGTAACCAAGGGAGCAAATAATGATTCAAAGTTTCGAGCAAACCATTGGCGGCAACGTCACCCAGTTGTGCGCGAGCCTCGGCGAAGGGCCGACCCCTCACCGGGTGATCATCAGCCTCGCCGATTCGGCCAAAACGCTGGTCGTTCTGGATGCGTCCGGATTCCTTGGCGCGCTGAAGGCCGAGATCGAGGAACCGGAAAAGCTGATCGCCGACGCGATCGAAAAAGCGCAGAAGGAAGGTCTGATCGAGCGCGCGATCGATACCGGCACGATACAGGAGGCGTCGCTGTAAAAGCATCGTAACGGCGGCAGAAGTTTTTTCGCGCGACGGCCGCGCTGCGCTGCACGGCACTGCGTTGCATCGCGCCGACAACAACCCCCGCATTGCCTAAGCAATTGCGGGGGTTGTTTTTTGCGTTGATAAAAAGCGTCGGTTGTCAGCGAGGCTGAGATTCGCCAACCCGCGTATCGCCCACGTTGCCAGACGACGATGGCGACGAAGACGACGCATGCGGCTGCGGATGAATAAAGCAGCTCAGCACACCGCCGAGCGCCAGCAGACCGACCGAGATCGCGGTCGCGGCCTGCATGCCCGCGACGATCTGCGTGGCGGCAGCGCCGCTTGCCAGCGCGCCGAAGGCCGCTACGCCCACGGCGCCGCCGGCTTGTCGCGCGGTGTTCAACACCGCGGAGGCCGTGCCCGCCCGCTTCGCTTCGGCCGAGGCCAGCACGGCGGTGGTCATCGCCGGGACGGCTAGCCCCATGCCCGACGGAATCAGCAGGAACGGCAGCAGCAAGCCGATCAGCGGCGTGCCGGCGTCGACGAAATGCAGCAGGCCATAGCCGAGTCCCGCGGTAATCGCGCCGGCAATCATCGGCACCCGCACGCCGTAGCGTCCCACGACCCAGCCGCTCGCCACGTTCGAGATCAGAAAGCCGCCGGTCAGCGGCAGGAAGGCCAGCCCCGCCTGCAACGGCGTGTAACCGCGTACGCGCTGCAGATAGAGGCTCAACACGAACACCATGCCGTAGTACGTCAGATTCACGCAGATGCCGAACAGCACCGCCACGCTGAAACTGCGTTTGCCGAAGAGCGATAGCGGCAGCATCGGCGATTCGGCGCGCGCTTCCACGGCGACAAACGCGCCCGCCGCGACCAAGGCGAGCACGAAGCCGCCGGCCACCAGCGGATGGCTCAACCCCAGCGGCCGCCATTCGATCACCGCGGCGACGAAGGCGGTCAGCGCGACGATCGCGAGGCACTGACCGCCCGGATCGATACCGCGCGGCGTGGCCGTGCGGGTTCCAGCAGTATGTTGCGGATCGCGATGGGCAGGTTCGGTGCGCGGCACCCAGAGCAACGTGGCGAGCAGACCGGCCGCGCAAATCGGCAGATTGACGAGAAAGATGCTGCGCCAGCCGAACGCCGCGATCAGCAGCCCGCCGACCACCGGTCCCGCCGCGATCGAGATCGCGCCGGCGGCGGTCCATAGTCCGACCGCGCGGGCACGCAGCTTCGGGTCGTGCCCGTACGCGCGGTTGAGCAGCGCGAGCGAATTCGGCAGCATGGCCGCGGCGCCAATGCCTTGCACCGCGCGCGCGCCGACCAGCATGGCGGCGTCGAGCGCCAGTCCGCAGGCGAGCGACGCCAGCGCGAACAGCACGATGCCCGCCGCGTACATGCGCCGCGCGCCGAGACGGTCGCCGAGCACGCCGGCCGACAGCATCAGCACGGCGAAGGCCAACGTGTAGGCGTCGACCACCCACTGCAGGCCTGCCACGTTCGCGTGCAGGTCCGCGCCGATTTTCGGCAGCGCGATATTGACGATGGTCACGTCCAACTGGGTGACGACGAAGCCGACGCTGACGGTCGCGAGAATCCGGCCGAGGGAGGGCGAGAGGGAGGGGTTGGGCGAGTTCATGCGTTACATCGTAGGCGCGATGCAGCGGGTCATGTTTCGGGACTACGTGAAGTATGCATGTCACGGCACTACGGAAAGTCGCGGTGTCTTGCCGGCCGCGGCAGGCCGATGCGAGCCCGCGCACCGGCGCCTACACCCGTTCAAACGACCACGGCGCGCCCAAGGCGCGCCGTCGTTGCGAACCGCCGGCTCATCCGGCCGGCGCAAACCGCCAGCTCAATGCTTCTGCGGCGCGTCCTTGATGAACAGTGTCGTCAACGCACCGAGCACGCAGATCGTGGCGACGTACATCGGCGCGGCCATCGGGTTGGACTTCATCATCAGCGAAACGGCGATCGGCGTGAGGCCGCCGAACACCGCATACGCCACGTTGTACGAAAACGAAATGCCCGAGAAACGCACCACCGGCGGGAACGCCTTGACCATCACGAACGGAATCGCGCCGATCACGCCGACGAACAGCCCGGCCGCGGCATACAGCGGCACCAGCGCCGAGGTATCGGCGGCGAGTTGCTGGAACATCACGTAGTAGGTCACCGCCAGCGCGAGTCCGCCGACGAAAATCGTGCGGCCTGCGCCGATCCGCCCGGCGATCGAGCCCGCCAGCACGCAGCCGATCGTCAGACACAGCGTCGCCACGCAGTTCGCCAGCAGCGCGGTGGCCGGCGCGACGTGAAACTGCTTCTGCAGCAGCGTCGGCGTCATCAGAATCACCACGACGATCGCGGCCGACAACATCCACGTGAGCAGCATCGACACGATCACCGCGCGGCCGTGGTCGCGCAGCACCGCCTTGAGCGGCACTTCGGCGGCAATCGCCTTGCGCTGCTTGAGCTCGGCGAACACCGGCGTTTCATGCAGCCAGCGGCGCAGATAGACCGAAAACATGCCGAACACGCCGCCGACCAGAAACGGAATCCGCCATGCGTAGGCCGAGATTTCCGCCGGCGCGAAGTGGCGGTTCACTGCCGACGCGATCAGCGAGCCGAGCAGGATGCCGGCCGTGAGACCGGCCGTCAGCGTGCCGCATGCATAGCCGATGTGCCGCTGCGGCACGTGCTCGGAGACGAACACCCATGCGCCCGGCACTTCACCGCCGACCGCCGCGCCTTGCATCACGCGGAACAGCAGCAGCAGAACCGGCGCGAGCACGCCGATGCTGGCATAGGTCGGCAGCAGACCCATCATCAGCGTCGGCACCGACATCAGCAGCACGCTCAGCGTGAACATGCGCTTACGGCCGAACAGGTCGCCGAAGTGCGCCATGATGATGCCGCCGAGCGGCCGTGCCAGATAGCCCGCGGCGAAGATGCCGAAGGTTTGCACCTGGCGCAGCCAGTCCGGCATGTCGGCCGGGAAAAACAGCTGGCCGATGGCCGGCGCGAAAAACACGAAGATGATGAAGTCGTAGAACTCCAGCGCCCCGCCGAGGGCCGCGAGGCCGAGCGTCTTGTAGTCGCTGCGCCCAAGAGGGCGTGGGGTGACAGCCTGCGCTCCACCCAGATTTGTCGCTTGCATTAACTGTTTCTTGTCTTGAATTGGAAGCCACACGTAGCGCGTGGAAATACGGCGGTCGTCGGGCGAGAAGTGTGGCAAGCGCGGGGTAGAGCACGGGACACCGGCGCGCCGGTCCGGATAGGGCGAGCGCGATGACGACAGGGGCCAGGCGCGATTTTACAGGACGAAAGCCGGGGCTTTCTGGAAGTGCTTAATTGGATTGGGGAAGGTTCCCGTGTGCGGCCGTTTTTAGTGCTGGCCAGGACGAAGCCACGGGAACAGTCGGAAAAGCCTGTAGGAATGCCGGTCGCCTCTGTCAGAGGGAGCCGATAACTATGTAAATTAGGATTGCTCCTATGGGTTCGGATGGGTGGGGCTCTGAGAATCGCGTCCGACCTATCCGTTGAGAGTTATCCCATGCGCATTGCCATCCTTCAGCATGACCCGCTCATGCGTCAGTCGATCGAAAAGATCCTGAGCGGCGCCAGCCACACCTGTGTTTCCTATGACGACGGCCTTGCCATGTCGAAATCGCTCGCGCGTTCCACCGTGGATTTGCTGGTACTGGACTGGCAGGCTACCCGCCTCGCCGGCGCCGAGATTCTGCGGTTGGTGCGCGCCGCGGGCGGCGACCGCTTGCCGATCGTGTTCGCGTCCAGCGATACGTCGGAGGAAAGCATGGTGCGCGCTTTCGTCGGCGGCGCGGACGACTATGTCGCGTTGCCCGTCCGGCCAGCCGAGTTTCGCGAACGCGTCGCGGCGCTGCTGCGGCGCACGTATCCTGACCGATTCAGCGATGCGAGCTTCGAGGCGGGACCGTACCGCTTCGACACGCGGCGCCAGATCGTGCTGGTGCGCGGACGGATCGTGGCCTTGTCCGGCACGCAATACCAGCTGGCGGCGCTGTTCTTTTCCAACATTGGCCGCGTGATGTCGCGCGACCATATTTTCGCGATGGTTTGGGGCCGTGAGTTTCGCGAATTTACCCGCACGATCGACAGTCACGTTTCGCGCTTGCGCCTGCTGCTCGAAATCGACGAACCGAACGGCTTCCGGCTGCAGCCGGTGTACAAAAGCGGCTACCGGCTGCTGCACCTGCTGCAGGACGAAGCCGCCGGTCCCCAGAAAGAAGCGGCCTGAGCGCCGCCCGACTTTCAATCCAGCTTAAATCTGCGGCAGCGCTGGCCGCGTCTCCAGCGCGCGACGAATCAACGTTTCCACCGCCTCGCGTTCTTCGCCCACGAGCGGCAGACGCGGCGGCCGCACCGGCTCCGTTCCCAACCCGACGATCGTCTCGGCCAGCTTGATGTTCTGCACGAGTTTCGCCGACACGTCGAGCGCCAGCAGCGGCGCGAACCAGCGGTAAATCGCGCGGGCTTCTTCGAGCCGTCCCGCCTTCAGCAATCGGTAGATCGCCACCGTCTCGCGCGGAAACGCGCAGACGAGACCCGCCACCCAGCCGTGCGCGCCCATCAGGATCGCTTCCATCGCCAGATTGTCGACCCCGCACAGAATCGCGAAGCGATCGCCGACCGCGTTGATCAGATCGGTCACGCGCCGCACGTCGCCGCAGGATTCCTTGATCGCGACGATTTTCGCTTCGTCGGCGATCTCGGCGAACATGTCCGGTGTCATGTCGACGCCGTAGGCGAGCGGATTGTTGTAGATCATCAGCGGCAGCGCGCTCGCGGCGGCGACGCTACGGAAGTGGTTAAGCGTCTCGCGGCGGTCCGACAGATAGCGCAGGCCCGGCAGCACCATATAGCCCGCCGCGCCGTGACGGCTACCGGCTTCGGCCTGACGGCAGGCGTCGAGCGTGCTGTTTTCGGCGATCGTCAACAGAACCGGCACGCGGCCGCGCGCGGCTTCCACGGCGATATCGAGTACCTGCAACTTCTCGTCCAGCGACAACGTGGACGCTTCACCCAGCGACCCGCACACGATGATGCCGTCCACGCCCGCGTCGATCTGAGCTTCGATATTCTTGCCGGTCCATGCCCGGTCTATGCTGAAATCCGCGTGAAACTTGGTGGTGACCGCAGGTAATACGCCTTCCCAGATATGCGCCACGACTGCTCTCCTGAGTGTGATGTGTCGAAGCGCAGTGTAAGCAGGGAAAATCCCGCCGTCTTGCGTGAATCGCGCGTGACGGATGACGATTTCGGCATAGTCGCCGGGCTGGACCTGCATCGAGCCGAACACCCCTCGCACACCGGTAGAACTATGCCGAAATCGTCACAATCCACGCTCAAGCGCACCAAGACTTGAACGTCCGTCGTTTCTACCATGGGCGTCATGAAAACCATTGACATCATCGACTCGCATACCGGCGGTGAACCGACCCGCCTCGTGGTGACGGGCGGCCCGGACCTCGGCGGCGGCTCCCTGGCGCAACGGCTCGAGGTATTGCGCAGCCGCTTCGACGACTGGCGCGCCGGCGTCGTCACCGAGCCGCGCGGCTCGGACGTGGTGGTGGGCGCGCTGCTGTGCGAGCCGCACGACCCCACCTGCGCGGCCGGCGTGATCTTTTTCAACAACGTCGGCTATCTCGGCATGTGCGGACACGGGACGATCGGCCTGATCGTGTCGCTCGCGCATCTGGGACGGATCGGGCCGGGGCGTCATCGGATCGAGACGCCGGTCGGCGTGGTCGAGGCGACGCTCAACGAGGACGGCAGCGTCGGCGTACGCAACGTGCCGGCCTACCGTTATCGCCAGGCCGTCGCGGTGGAGGTGCCGGGCTACGGCGCGCTGACCGGCGACATCGGTTGGGGCGGCAACTGGTTTTTTCTCGTGGCCGATCATGGTCAGGCGCTGGAGGCGTCGCGGATCGGCGAATTGACTGCTTTCAGCGGCGCGATTCGCGACGCGTTGATCGCGCAGCGCATTACCGGCGCCGACGGCGCGTTGATCGACCACATCGAACTGTTCGGACCGGGCTCGCGTGACGGCATCGACAGCCGCAGCTTCGTGCTGTGCCCGGGCAATGCGTACGACCGCTCGCCATGCGGCACCGGCACCAGCGCGAAAATCGCCTGTCTCGCGGCCGACGGCAAGCTCGCCGAAGGCGCGGTATGGCGGCAGGAAAGCATTATCGGCAGCGTGTTCGAGGCGAGCTATCGGCGCGGGGGTGGGGGTGACGGAGACGGCGACGCTGACGGTTTCGGTGACGCCGTGATTCCGACCATCACCGGCCGCGCACACATCATGGCGGAAGGGCGGCTGTGTTTTGACGAGCGCGATCCGTTCGCGTGGGGCATTCGCACGGCATGAGAGCGGACGCGCTGATCGTCGGAGCGGGCATCGTCGGCGCGGCATGCGCGGCGGAACTGGCCGCGCTCGGCATGCGGGTCGAGGTGCTGGACGCACACGGCATCGGCAGCGGTGCGACGGCGGCCGGCATGGGCCATATCGTCGTGATGAACGACTCGCCGGCGGAATTCGCGCTGAGCCGCTACGCGCGCGACTTGTGGCTCGAACTCGCGCCGCGCTTGCGCACGCGTGACGCGTTCGCGCGCTGCGGCACGCTGTGGGTCGCGGCCGACGACGAAGAGTGGCAAGCCGCCCGCGTCATGCAGGCGGCGTTCGAAGCGCAGGGCGTCGCTGCGCAACTGCTCGACGCCGCCGCACTGCGAATGTGCGAACCGGCGCTGGCGGCGTCGCTGGCGGGCGGGTTGCGGATCGAGCACGACAGCATCGTGTATGCGCCCACCGTCGCCGAATGGTTGCTGACGCAATCGCCCGGCGCGGCAAATATTGGTCTGCGACTCGGTGCGGCGGTGAGTTCAATCGAGTCGGACGGCGTCACGCTGAGCAACGGCGAATCGATCAGCGCGGCCTGTGTGATCGTGGCGAATGGTCTGGGCGCGCGGCAACTCGTGCCGTCGCTGCCGTTGCAGCCGAAGAAAGGCCATTTGCTGATCACGGACCGCTATCCCGATCTGATTCGCCATCAACTGCTCGAGCTCGGCTACATCAAGAGTGCGCATCACGCGGCGGGGACGTCCGTGGCGTTCAATGCGCAACCGCGGCCCACTGGACAATTGCTGATCGGCTCGTCGCGCCAGTTCGATACCACCGACCCCGCCGTCGAGATGTCCGTGCTCGCGCAGATGCTGCAGCGCGCCGCGCGTTATCTGCCGACGCTGCCGACGCTCAACGGCATTCGCGCGTGGACCGGTTTCCGCGCGGCCTCGCCGGATGGTCTGCCGCTGATCGGACCGGCCGGCGATTTCGCGCCCGGCGTCTGGCTTGCCGTAGGACATGAAGGGCTCGGCGTGACGACGTCACTTGCCACCGCGAAGCTGCTCGCGGCGCAGATCATGGCGAGCGCCGCGCCGATTCCCGTCGAGGCGTATTTGCCGGCTCGTTTCGCTCGTCAGGTGATGCATGAATAGTTTCGACGCGGGGCGTATTCGCTTGACGATCGACGGCCGGCCGGTCGACGTCGACGCCGGTACGACCGTGGCCGGGGCGCTGGCCATCGCGGGTGTGGGCGGTGCGCGGCGGTCGGTGAGCGGACAACGCCGCGCGCCGTTGTGCGGCATGGGCGTCTGCCAGGAATGCCGCGTGACGATCGACGGACGCGTGCACGCGCTCGCGTGTCAGACGCTGTGCCGCGAAGGTCAGATCGTGCAGACGTGTGACGGGGAGCGCTTGCCATGACGCTTCACTTCGACGTCGTTGTCGTCGGTGCTGGACCCGCCGGTCTGAACGCGGCCTGTGCGGCGGCGCGCGACGGCGCCACGGTCGCGCTGCTCGACGACAATCCGCGCGCCGGCGGCCAGATCTGGCGCCAGGGTCCAGCGCATCCGCCGCCGGCACCGCTCGACAACCTGCTGACCCGCCTGAGCGGGCAAGACCACGTCAGCTACTGGCCGTCGACGCGGGTCGTCGCACCGCTGGGCTCATGTGGTCTGTTGCTTGAATCCGCAGAACACGGCGGCGTGTCGATCAGCTACCGCCGATTGATCCTGGCGACCGGCGCGCGCGAACGGCTTCTGCCGTTCGCCGGCTGGACCTTGCCTGGCGTGAGCGGCGCGGGCGCGCTGCAGGCGTTGATCAAAGGCGGCATGCCGGTGCGCGGCGAACGGATCGTGATTGCCGGCAGCGGCCCGCTGCTGATCGCGGCGCTCGCCACCGCGCGCGCTGCCGGCGCGCGCGTGATTGCGGTGGTCGAGCAGGCCTCGGCGTTCGATGTCGCCCGTTTCGGAATGTCGTTGCTGGCGGAGCCCGCGAAACTGCGCCCGGCCGTCGAGATGACGCGTGGGTTCGTGGGGCTGCATTACTGGACCGGTAGCGTCATCCGCGAGGCGCACGGCGACGGCCGCGTCGAACAGGTGACGATCCGCCGTGGCCGCCAGGAGGTGACGCTCGCTTGCGAACGTGTCGCGTGTGGTTTTGGGCTCGTGCCGAATGTCACGCTGGCGCAGGCGCTCGGCTGCGCGATCGACGATGCGGGCGGGATCGTCGTCGATGACGAACAGCGAACCTCGGTCGATGGCGTGCTGGCGGCGGGAGAATGTACTGGCGTCGGCGGCGCGGAACTGGCGATAGTGGAGGGTGAGATCGCGGGATTGTGCGTTAGTGACGACTGTGGGAATGGCGCCGGGAAGCGCGGCGAATATGATGCCGACAATCCCGCCGGTGCCGGTGCCGGTGCCAACGCCGCTGCCAACGCCGCTGCCAACGCCGCTGCCAACGCCAACGCCAACGCCAACGCCAACGCCAACGCCAACGCCGCTGCCAACGCCGCCGCAATGAAGGCCCTATACGCGCAGCGCGCGCGTTGGCGCCGCTTCGGCCGCCGCGTCGCCACCGCCTTCGCCTTGCAAGCCGCCGCCCGCACGCCGCCCGCCGACGCCACGCTGCTATGCCGATGCGAAGACATCAGCGTCGGCGAAGTGCGCGCCTGCGCCGACTGGCGCGACGCGAAACTGCATACCCGCTGCGGCATGGGCGCTTGCCAGGGAAGAATCTGCGGCGCCGCGGCGAACCTCTACTTCGGCTGGCCGGCCGCCGCGCCGCGCCCGCCCTTCAGTCCCGCGCGGATCGACACACTAATGGCGGCCGCGAACCCAACGCCACCGGCAAGCGAATCATAATGACGCGCCCACCCGCGCATACCCCGGATATTGTCGGCCGCCGCGCGGTTCTATAATCCACCGCACCTGTTCGCCGCGACATGGGCCGCAACATGACGCGCGCGAACGCCTCCTCCTCCGTACGGACCACCGGACCCGCCGATGAACACGCTGGCTCACGCGCTCGAACCGAACGACACCACGCTGGCCGGCATGCTGTCGCATTTCCGGCTGCTCGAGCCGGTGTTCGACGCCATGCCGGACGTCGTTTTTTTCGTCAAGGACGTCGAGGCGCGCTATGCGCTCGTCAACCGCACGCTAGCCTCGCGGTGCGGCTTCAAGGAAAAATCGGCGCTGCTCGGCAGCACCGCCGAAGACGTGTTCCCGCGCCGCTTCGGGCGCATCTACACGGCGCAGGACAAGGCGATCATCAACGTCGGCAATCAGATGATCGATCAACTCGAACTGCACCTGTATCCCGGTCGTCAGCCGGGCTGGTGCCTGACCTGCAAGCAGCCGTTGCGCGACCCGGCGGGCAAGGTGGTCGGCCTCGCGGGCATTTCGCGCGACCTCAAAGCGGACGAAAGCAGCCATCCGGCCTACAGCCGGCTCGCCGCCGTCGTGCAGTCGATTCAGGACAATTACGTGCAGCCGCTGAATCTGAAGCAACTGGCGGCCATGGCGGATATGTCGGTCGCGCAACTGGAGCGCTACTTTCACAAGGTGTTTCATCTCACGCCGCGTCAGGTCTTGCTGAAAACCCGGCTGGACGCGGCCACGGCGCTGCTGGTCTCGCACGACAAAGTCACCGACGTCGCCGCGCTCTGCGGCTATACCGACCACAGCGCGTTCACGCGGCAATTCAAGGCGACCGTCGGCATCACGCCGACCGAATACCGGATGCTGCTGCACGGGACATCGCGAGCCTGAGCCGCTGCCCATGGTCCGTCGCAAGCATCACTATTACGTCTACGTCGTCGCGTTGGACGACACAGTCTGGAACGAGGCGCGCTTTCGCCGCGCGAATCCGGATTACCGGTTCGACAAACCTTGCGTGTACGTGGGTATGACGGGGCTCGATCCGGACCTGCGCTTCGACCGTCACAAGGCCGATATTCAGGCGAATCGTTACGTGCGCGATTACGGGTTGCGGCTCGTGCCCGAGTTGTACGAGATATTCAATCCCATGCCTTATCGCGGCGCACAGGACATGGAGGTGGAATTGGCGATCGGACTGCGCGAGGCGGGCTACGGCGTGTGGCAGGCGTAAGGTCGACTCGCGCGGCAGGGCGCCTTACTTCACGCCGAGTCCGCGCAGCACGGCATTGCCTTCCGAGGTCAGACGGAAATGCGCCGCCCCGGTTTCGTTGCCGGCCACCGTCTCGATCAAGCCGGCTTCGTGCAATTGCGGAATCTCGGGTTTCGCGGAGGCGTCGATCGGCGCGTGCAGCAACAGCAGCAGCGTAGCCAGCTCGTGATGGCTCAGCAGGCGGCGCAGGATGGTAGGACGCTTGGCCGGCGCGGGGGTGTCGTTCGTGTTCTGGTCTGGCTGGTTCATGGTGCGCACCTTGTGCGGAGTAATCGTCTGCGGTGGATCATGCGGACGAAGTCTTAAACGATTCTTAAGACACCATTGTCCTGTAACACCGTGACACGAAGATTGCACAAACTCCGGTTAGCGCTTGTTTCTATTGCCGATTCTTACCGCCGCCGGACGCGCCTAAACTGCGCGCCAAGGGCGCGTTAAGCGCGCACCAACCTTACGGCGCGCAAGTTTTGCCGGCCTGCTCGATCCACAGGTTGCTCACATGGCGCTTGCCGGCATAGAAGCGGTAAGTGGTCGCGCCATTGTCGGCGCGCACCTTGATGATGTTCGAATCGCCGAAGTCGAGCATCTGGCCCTGCGGGATCGAGGTGGATTTGAACGCGGCATTGTGATTGGTCGCGACTTGCGTCAGGCAGGCGACCACGTCGTTGACGGAGCGCTGCGTGGTGGTGTCGGTGACGGGTTCGCCGGCATCCGGGTTCTTCTGGAAGTAGGCGCAAGCGCTGAGAAGGACGGGCACTGACAGGACTACGGCAAACTTCTTCATATCTCTCCTGGCGTTCGATTCGGCCGATGGAACAGGCGCCGCCCGCAGACGGGGCGCAATGGCGCGGCACAGGCCGCGCGTTCAAAGGCGCCATTATATCGATGCGGTGTGGCTGCTTGCGGCGATGCCGCATGTGGCGTGCCTGATGGAAAGCGATGGGTTGCGATTGGCCGACGTGCCCGAATCGCGGCTATCCCAGGTCAAACACCTGGCCGCCAGTCTCTGCCACCTACTTGCGCCGCTGCGCCTGCGCGGCGAGCCTCACGGCCGCATTCGCCGCGCCGTACCCGTCGTAGCCGCCGCGCCGCTCGACGATCTCCAGGAAAAACCGCTGATCCAGCTGCTCCGTGTACGCGTGGAAAAACTCGCCGCCCCGCTCGTCGCGGTCATAGAGGACGTTGTGCGTGCGCAGCGCGTCGAGCGTTTCATCCGGCAACGCGTAGCGCGCCTCTAAATCGTCGTAGTAATTGCGCGGAATGCGCAGCACCGGCAAGCCATCGGCGACGAACCCCGCAATCGCGCTGAAAATATCCGCCGTGCTGAACGCCACGTGATTCAGCCCGGAGCCGTGATAAGTGTGCAGCGCCTCGGCCACCGCCGTGTGACGATCCACCGACGCATTCAGCACGATCCGCACCGAGCCGTCACCGCTGCGCAACGCGCGGCTGCGCACCAGCCCGTACGGATCGGGCACCAGCACGCCCGGCTCGGCCTGAAAACCCAGTGCGGTGCGCAGAAACAGCACCCATGTATCGAGCGAATTCGCCGGCACCGCCAGACAAACATGATCGATGCGCGCGAGCGGGCCCACTTCGGCCGGCCCGTTGATGTCGGTGAGGACGAAATCCGCTTCGAATAGCGTGGGCCGATCCGGCGTTTCGTCGACGAAATAATTCAGGCTGCTGTCGGGCGCCTGCACGGCGGGCAACACGCGCTCGTTCGGGCCGATCTGGCCGGAAAACGGCGCATAGCCGAAGCCGGCGGCGCGCTCGAAGGCTTGCCGCGCATCGTCCACGCGAAAAGCCGACGCGCACAGCGACAAGCCGTGCTGCTGAAAGAACGCGTTGGCGAACGAATCTGGCTCGGCGTTCAGCACGATCGACGCCGCGCCGTGCTGAAACAGCGTCACGTCTTTCGAGCGATGCCGGCCCGCTTGCCGGAAGCGTAGCGTGTCGAGCCAGTCGACCAGTTGCGCGCGCGTGGCGGGATCGACCGCGAATTCCAGAAACTGATAGCCGACGTGGGTGGGCGCGGCCGGCGAGCGGTACAGATCGCCGGCCGGTTGCTGCTCCGCCTCCAGCACGGCGCGCGTCTGCTCCTCGAGGAACAGCAACGAGCGATGGCCGTCCGCCGCCGTAGTCGTGGTGGGCGCCGCACGAAAGCCGTCGTTGAAAATCTCCAGCGAAAGCGGGCCCTTATAGCCGGTCTTGACGACCTGCGCGGTGAAGCGGGCGAGATCGAAATCGCCCTGACCGGGGAAGCATCGGTAATGGCGGCTCCATTCGAGCACGTCCATGGCGAGCTTCGGCGCGTCGGCAATCTGCACGAAGGCGATGCGTTCGCCCGGAATTCCGGCGATCCCGTCGACGGTGTCGTTCAGCGACAGCGTATGAAAACTGTCGAGCACCAGCCCCAGATTTGGATGATTCACCGCATTCACCAGCTTCCAGGCGTGCCGGTAGGTCTTGACGTGCTTGCCCCACGCCAGCGCTTCGTATCCGGCGATCACACCGGCGGCCTCGGCCGCGCGGGCCAGCGCGCCGAGCTGGTCGATCATCAGCGCGTCGTCGCCGATGGTGTCCGGCGAGACGTTGCTACACACGAGAATCCGTTCCGTGCCCAGTTCGTGCATCACGTCGAATTTGCGTTTCGCGCGTTCGAGATTGCGCGCGAGGCGCTCCGGGCTCACGCCGTCGAAATCGCGGAACGGCTGGAACAGCATGATTTTCAGCCCGAGATCGTCGGCGATGCGCCGCACGTCGGCGGGCGAACCGTCGAAATACAGCAGGTCGTTCTCGAAGATCTCGACGCCTTCGAAGCCCGCGGCCTGGATCGCGGTCAGCTTCTCGACGAGGGTTCCGCTGATCGACACGGTGGCAATCGAACGTTGCATGAACGGCTCCTGCAAAAACTATCAAACGGCTGTTGAAAAACGTCTGGCGGCGACCGGCGCATCAGGCTCGCGAGCGGGCGGGGCACGCATGGTGCAATGCGAAAAATGGTCTAGTCCGTTACTCGTCATAACAATTCACTAGGCGAAAACGAAGACCATGGTCGCAGTTTTCGCTAGTCTATACAAACTAACTAGATGGTACAAATTCGTAGAAACCCCAAATGACGGCGTCGACGGATGCGCGCACACTTCGTACACGTTGTAGAGCCGCCGCGATTGCGTGGCGGCTTCAGGTCTTACTTTGCAGGGGTGTTGCCATGAGTTTTGCCTCCGTACTGGTCCTCAACGGACCGAACCTCAATCTGCTCGGCACACGCGAGCCCGCCATCTATGGCGCGGAAACGCTCGACGATGTCGCGAAGCTGTGCCGCGACGCGGGCGAGCGGCTCGATCTGTCGATCGAGTTCTGCCAGTCGAACGCCGAGCATCAACTGATCGACTGGCTGCATGCCGCGCGCGCCAAGGTCGACGGCATCGTGATCAATCCGGCGGCTTATACGCATACCTCGGTGGCGATCGCCGACGCGCTCACGGCGATCGAAAAGCCTGTGATCGAAGTGCATATTTCAAACGTGCATCGGCGCGAGGCGTTCCGGCATCACTCGTATGTGTCGGCGGTGGCGGAGGCGATCATCGTCGGATGCGGCACGCAGGGCTATGTACTGGCGCTCGAACGGATGGCGACTATCCTCAAGAATAGGGTGGCTAAATGAATGCTTCCGTGAACACACAAACTCACTCGCAGGCCTCGGCGCATTCCTATCTGGTCGGACTGATCGGCTCGGGCATTGGAGGCTCGCTGAGTCCTGCCATGCATGAAGAGGAGGGCAGCCGACTCGGACTGCACTACGTGTACCGTCGTATCGATCTGGAAGCCTTGAAACTCGATAGTTCAGCGCTGCCGGACCTGCTGGTCGCTGCCGAGCGAATGGGTTTCAACGGCCTGAACATCACGTATCCGTGCAAACAGGCCGTGATTCCGCTGCTGGACGAACTTTCCGACGACGCGCGCGCGCTCGGGGCGGTCAACACGGTGCTGTTCAAAGACGGCAAACGCATTGGCCACAACACCGATTGGTCCGGTTTCGCCCGTGCCTTCCAGCGCGGTTTGCCGGATGTGTCGCTGGCGAGCGTCGTGCAACTCGGCGCGGGCGGCGCCGGTGCGGCGGTCGCGCATGCCGCGCTCACCATGGGTGCGCAAGCGCTCACGCTTTTCGACGTAGACGCCGCGCGCGCCGCGTCGCTTGCCGCCGAGCTGCAGCAACGCTTCCCCGCGCGCACGGTCCGCGCCGGCAGCTCGCTGGCGGAATCGCTGGCCGCCGCCAACGGCCTGATTCACGCCACGCCCACCGGCATGGCGAAACTGCCCGGCTTGCCGTTGCCGGTGGAATTGCTGCACCGCGATTTGTGGGTGGCGGACATCGTCTATTTCCCGATCCGCACCGAGTTGTTGCAGGCGGCCGAAGCGCTGGGTTGCCGCACGCTGAGCGGCGGCGGCATGGCGGTGTATCAGGCGGTCGACGCCATGCGTATTTTCACCGGACTCGAACCGGACGCCGAGCGCGTCTACACGCATTTCCAGTCCTTGCTGCCCCGCACCGAAGGCTAACCGTCAACACGCGACCGCGATACGAACGGGACCATAAACAGACCGAGGAGAGAGACACGCCATGCCCCAACCGATGCCATCCAACCCAACGAACGCCCCAAAGGACATCCCCTTGGGGGACGCCACGCTTAGCACTGCGCGCCGCTCGAAAGCGCGCTACCAGATTCTCGGCCTGCTCGCGGTCGGCACGATGATCAATTATCTCGACCGCACGGTGCTCGGTATCGCCGCGCCGCAGTTGACCAAAGAGCTCGGCATTAACGCCGCGCTGATGGGCCTGCTGTTCTCGGTGTTCTCGTGGAGCTACGTGGCGTCGCAGATTCCGGGCGGCCTGTTTCTCGACCGCTTCGGCAGCAAGCTCACGTATTTTCTGTCGATGACATTCTGGTCGCTCTTCACCCTTGCGCAAGGACTGGTACACGGAATCGGCGCGCTGTTCGTGTTCCGCCTGGGCCTTGGCGTATCCGAAGCGCCGTGCTTCCCGACCAATAGCCGCGTGGTCGCCACCTGGTTTCCGCAAAACGAACGGGCCATGGCGACCGGCACTTACACGGTCGGCGAATATATTGGCCTCGCGTTTTTCAGCCCGTTTCTGTTCATGCTGATGGGCGCGTTCGGCTGGCGTTCGCTGTTCTTCGTGGTGGGCGGCGTCGGGATCGTCTTCGGCCTGATCTGGTGGGCGTTCTATCGCGAGCCGCGCGATCATCCGTCGGCGAATCAGGCGGAGCTCGACTATATCGAAGCCGGCGGCGGTCTCACGCACCGGAAGAAAGACGTGAGCGCCGCGACGCTCGCGGGGGCGTCCACGAAAAGCGGCTTCGAATGGCGGACCATTGGGCGTTTGCTGAAACACCGGCAATTGAGCGGCATTTGCCTCGGGCAGTTCGCCGGCAATTCGACACTGGTGTTCTTCCTCACGTGGTTTCCCACCTATCTCGCCACCGAGCGTCATATGGCGTGGCTCAAGATCGGTTTCTTCGCGATCATGCCGTTCATTGCGGCTTCGATCGGCGTGATGTTCGGCGGCTTTTTCTCCGACTGGCTGCTGCGTCGCGGCAAGTCGCCGAACGTGGCGCGCAAGTTGCCGATCATCGCCGGCCTGCTGCTCGCGTCCACGATCATTCTCGCCAACTACGTCGAGAGCAACGCGGTGGTGATCGTGATTCTGTCGGTGGCGTTCTTTGCGCAGGGCATGGCCGCGCTGGGCTGGACGCTGGTGTCCGATATCGCGCCCGACGGCCTGCTCGGCGTGACCGGCGGCATCTTCAACTTCGCCGCGAATCTGGCCGGCATCGTCACGCCGCTGGTGGTGGGCTTTATCGTCGCGGCGACCGGCTCGTTTGTCGGCGCGCTGGTGTTTATCGGCGCGATTGCGATGGTCGGCGCGCTGTCGTACATCTTTATCGTCGGCGATATCAAGCGGATCGTGCTGGTGGATTGAGCCCGCGCAGCGAGACGTAGCAGCGCGTAGCAATGAAAAACGGGACGTGGTTTGCACCACGTCCCGTTTGTCATTGCACGGCTGTTGGCCTCAATCTTCCTTGCGCACGAAACGCAGCACGGCGTCGACGATCATCGCGCGATGCCGCGCCCGCAAGCGCGGATGCGACGGATCGCGGCCGAACGCGGCGCCGAAGGTATGGCGATTGCCCACGCGGTGAAAGCACAGCGAGCTGATCATCAGATGCAGGTCGATCGCGTCGATGTCGTTGCGAAACTGCCCGGTTGCGATACCGCGCGCGAGCAGGTCTTCGATCGTATGAATGACGGTGACGTTGCGGCCTTTGAAGGTCTTCACCTGCTCGACGTACTTCGCGCCGTGAATGTTCTCGATCGTCACGAGGCGCACGAAATCGCGCTGCCGGTCGTGATAGTCGAACGTGAATTCGACCAGCGCGCGCATGCCCGCGAGCGGATCGAGTTCGCTGATGTGCAGATCCTGTTCGAGCGCGCGAATGTCGCCGTACACCTTCTCCAGCACGGCCTGATACAACCCTTCCTTGCTGCCGAAGTAGTAGTACAGCATGCGCTTGGTGGTGTTCGTACGCTCCGCGATCGCGTCGACGCGCGCGCCCGTCAGGCCCATGGCGGAGAACTCCTGGGTCGCGACCTCGAGGATGTTGCGTCGGGTCTGTTCGGGATCGTACTTGCGACGCGTGTCGGTGCGCGGAGTGTCCGACGGGATGCCGTTGGTATCAGGCTCGGCGGCCTTGCTTCCCTTTTTCATTGTGTATTCGAGCGGCAGTGACGGCGCATTCTAGCATGGCGAAAACGCCGTTCTGAGACGGTTTCGGGCACCAGCTATGGCGCATTGACGGGCGTCACGAAGCGGATCGTGGCGGCCGGCGACGTTCGGCCAGCGCGTCGCGCGTCTGCATCGCCGTGTAGGTCAGTTGCGCGGCCGCGAGACCGAACGCGCCGAAGGCGGGCGTGAGGCCGAAAGCGGCGAACGCGTCGGGCACCGGCCGCTCGCCGGCAATGGCGGCCGCCAGCAATTCGCCGGCGACGGTGGTCGGCGCCATGCCGTGACCGCCGAAGCCGACCGCATGCCAGACGCCGTCCACGCTGCGGCCGATCTGCGGCATCTTGTGGCGCGCGTAGCTCATCAGGCCGCCCCACGCGTGCTCGATCCGCACGTCGTGCAATTGCGGATAGACCTTCAGCAGATCGCGCCGCAACAGCCGGGCAATCACGTCCGGCGCGCGGTCGCGCACGGAGATCCGGCCGCCCCACAGAATGCGCGTGTCGGGCAGCGGACGGTAGTAGTCGAACGCGAAGCGGGTGTCGTAGACGGCGGCGCGGGTGTCGATCGCGTCGCTCAGGCGGGTGCCGATCGCGTCGCTCAGGCGGGTGCCGAGCGGTTCGGTGGCCATCACGTAGGTGGCGATCGGTAGCACCGCGCGCTCGACCTTCGCGTAGACCTTGCGCGCGTAGCCGCCGCCTGCCATCACGACATGTTGCGCGTCGAGCGCGCCATGCGGCGTGTGCACGACGAAGCCGGCGCCGTCGCGCTGCAAACGCACTACGGGCGACTGCTCGTGAATCCGCACGCCGGCGCGTGCCGCGGCTGCGGCCACGCCGAGCACGTATTTGAGTGGATGAAAGTGAAAGGCGTTGCGCTCGAACAGGCCACCGAAATAACGGCCGGTCTTGAGTTGCGAAGCGAGTTGCGAGGCCGGCACCGGTTCCCAGTCGACGCCGAACGAATCACGCATCAGCCGGCGCTGCGCTTCGAGGCGTGCCGGTTCGTCGAACCAGTTGGCGAGGATCACGCCGGCGTCGGTCGCGTCGCAGTCGATTGGATAGCGCTGGATACGCTGGCGCATCAGATCGACGGCGTCCGTGGTCAGCGTATAGAGCTCGCGCGCACGAACCGGCCCAAGTGTCTTCAGCAGGTCGGCGCAATCGAGACTATAGCCACCGAATACGAAGCCGCCGTTGCGCCCGGATGCGCCGAAGCCCACCTGCCGGGCTTCGAGCACCGTGACGTCGGTGACGCCGCGTTCAGCGAGTCCCAACGCCGTGGACAATCCCGCAAGGCCGCCGCCGACGACGCAGACCTTGGCGCTGCGCCGCCCGTCCAGCGGCGCATAAGCGGACGGGCGGGTAACGGTGGCTTCGTAAAAGCTCTGCATGCGGATAGATAGCGGCGACCGTCGCCCGTTCAGGACACCGGCAGCAGCTTGCCGCTAAACACCACCGGTCCGCTTGGCGCATCCGGATTCGGCGAGCCGCCCGGCGCTTCGATCGACACCGCCAGCGCCGCATAACTCTCCGGCTTCTGCAGACCGGCCGGCACCTTGCCGCTCGCGCTGTCAGGCAGCATACCGAGCGCGACCGGATGACCGCTCGCCGGAATGCCCCACAATTCCATCGCACGGCCCGCAGGCAAATCGACATTGCCGAGCGGATGCAGCGTCATGGTGGAATGCGCTTCGTCCCACGCGACTAGCATGACCGGATGCGAGTCTTTGTTATTCAGCACGGCGACATGCGAAACGGCCGTTTCGGGTCCTTGCGCCACGACCGGCGCAGGGGTAGTGGTGGTGGCGGACGGCAACAGCGAGCGCACCGCGACCACCACCGCGACCGCGGCGAGTCCGGTGACGCCGAGCGCCCAGCCGCGCCAGAACGCGAGGTTCTCGAAGATGCTGCGCGACGGTCGCACCGGGGTTTCGACCACGGTGCGCGGCCGTGCCGCTTCACGCGAGGCGGTGAGCCCGAGCCGCCGTTCGATGGCTTGCCACACTTCCGCCGGCGGCATGCGCGGCTCCGCGAGTTCGGCCATCGGCGAGATGCGCCGCTGCCATTCGTCGACGGCTTTGCGCACGGTCGTGTCGTGTTCCGCGTACAACTGGAAGCGGCGCCGCGCGCCACCGCGCAGCGTGCCGAGCACGTACTCGGCGGCCAGCAGATCGACTAGCTGAGGATAGCGATGCAGGTTCATCACTCGCCTCCCAGACAGGTTTTCAGCTTGGCCAGGCCGCGCCTGATCCAGGATTTGATGGTGCCAAGCGGCACCGTCAGGACCTCGGCAATCTCGCTATGGCTCTGATCGCGCAGGTAGGCGAGGGCCACCGCCTGTCGCTGCGCTGGTTCCAGCTGCTGCATGCAGCCGGCCAGCAAACGTGCCTGCAGGCTGACCGCAGTCAGCGCTTCGGGATCCGGATCGCCGGTTGCCACGAGATCGTCCAACGCATCGCTCCATTCTGTTTCCTGCTTGTTGACCCGCCGCAGGTGATCGAGAGCACGGTTTCGGACGATTGCCGACATCCACGTCATCGGGGCAGACAATGCGCGGCTGTAGTCGCCGGCAAAGCGCCAGATATTGACGAAGCTGTCCTGCAAAACTTCTTCTGCCCACTCGTGCTTGCTCAATATACGAAGCGCGAGGCCAAACAGTTTCGGGGCGGCGAGATCATATAGCTCGCGCAATGCCGCCGCGTCTTCTTTGGCAACACGTTCGAGCAGCTCGGCAAGGGTTTCCGGCGTTAGTTCTCGAGGATTGGCGGTCATGGAAAGAGATAGGTTGGCGTGCGGGCCTATGTTACTCAATTTCGCCGCCGTCTTATATGCGGGTTTTTTTAGTGGCGCGTGCATCCGCTACGGCGTGCTTCGCGTATATGGCTGCAGAGCCCGAGGCTGCGGGCGTCGGCGGCGGGATGAGCGAGACCGGCGCGGCGCGTGTGCCGGCGCCGGCTGGTGGGAACACGGGGTGCGTGTGCAGGGAGGGTAGGGCCGTTGGACGAGCCAGGGTGAAGGGCCGGCAACGGAGCCCAGCGATGCGGGACAGATAACGCGTCGCGGGCGTGTCAAGCGTTGTACGGGGAAGCCGGGCTCATTCCCGACAGGTCCGGACGGTGGTCGATCGTTGGATCGGCGACCGTCCGGACCGGAATGGGCGGGTTGGTTTTCAATCGACGCCAGCGCTTCAGCGACCCCAACGCAGCACCAGCGGGTCGAGCCGCCGTGCGACTTTCAAAAGTCCTTCGCGCGTGGCCGGATGCATGGGCGGCAGCGGATGGCGCACCGCGTCCGATCGAATCACACCGCCTTCCTTCATCAACGCCTTGCACGACGCGAGGCCGCCCTGGCGGTTCTCGTAGTTGATCAGCGGCAGCCACCGCTGATAATGCGCGGCCGCCGCCTCGGTATCGCCGCTCGCATAGGCGTCGACGATCAGACGGATGCCGTCCGCATAGCCGCCGCCCGTCATCGAACCCGTTGCGCCCGCATCCAGATCGGCCATCAACGTGATCGCTTCTTCGCCGTCCCACGGACCGACCACCGCGTCCCCGCCCAGTTCGATCAGTTCGCGCAGTTTGTTTGCCGCTTGCGGCACTTCGATCTTGAAGTACGACACGTGTTCGAGCTCGCGCGCCATGCGGGCGAGAAACGGCGCGGACAATGCGGTGCCGCTGACCGGCGCATCCTGGATCATGATCGGCAGGTCGATCGCGTCCGACACCGTGCGGTAGAACTCATGGATGCCCCGCTCGCCGATGCGGATCGTCGCGCCGTGATACGGCGGCATGATCATCACCATGGCGGCGCCCGCCTGCTGCGCGCGTCGGCTGCGTTCGGCGCATTGCTGCGAGCTGAAATGCGTGGTCGTGACGATCACCGGCACGCGGCCCGCTACATGGTCGAGTGCGAGGTGCATCAGCGTGTCGCGCTCGTCGTCGGCAAGGGCGAACTGTTCGGAGAAGTTCGCCAGAATGCACAGGCCGTTCGAGCCGGCGTCGATCATGAAGTCGATGCAGCGTTTCTGACCGTCGAGGTCGAGGCGTCCGGCGTCGTCGAAAATGGTCGGCACGACCGGGAAGACGCCGCGCAATGCGGCGGGTTGGGATGTCGAATTCATGATGGCGGTCGGTCCGAAGAGGATGTTTGAATGTCTCCTGCGCCGACTATACGGCGGCGGGCACCCCGGGTATATTGAATTGTTTCCATCTTGTGATCGCTTTTGCGACTCACCCGCGAGCGGTCCATCATGCCGCGGTTTTTCCCTTAGCCATGAAAGACACCCTGAATGTCCTGCTGTCGAAACTGCGCATGAAGCAATTGCAATTGCTGATCGCGCTCGACGACCAGAAGTCGCTGCACAAAGCCGCCGGCACGATGTCGATGACGCAATCGGCCGCCAGCAAGGCCTTGCAGGAACTGGAGGCGATGCTGGAGGCGCAGCTCTTCGAGCGCTCGAAGAGCGGGATGATCCCGAACCCGCTCGGCCATTGCGTGATCCGCTATGCCCGCCTGATGGCGACCGACCTCACCGCGCTGTGCCAGGACGTCGCTGAGATCCGTTCCGGGCGCGGCGGACGTCTCGCGGTCGGCGCGATCATGGGCGCGATTCCGGCCTGCGTGGTGCCCGCGCTGAATCAGTTGCATGCCGGCCAGCCGGGGCTCTCGATCGAGGTGGTGGAAGACACCAGCGCGCGCATGCTGCAGCAACTCGACGACGGGCGGCTCGACCTGGTGATCGGCCGTGCGGCGGTAGCGGGCGATCCATCGAAGTATCACTATCGTCCGCTGGGTGACGAGCCGTTGTCGGTCGTGGTGGGGCAGGGTCATCCGCCGTTGCCGCGCAAGGAGGTGACGCTGCGCGATCTGGCCGGTCACCGCTGGGTGACGTATCCCTCGCATATGCCGTTGCATGCGTTGCTCGAACGCGAGATGGATCTGGCCGGCCTGGAGATGCCCGACAACCCGATTTCAACGGCTTCCACTTTCGTGACGGTCGCGTTACTGCACAGCAGCGCCGAACTGATTTCGTTGCTGCCGACCGCGATCGCCGAGTTGTTCGTCGCGCGGAAAATGTTGCGCGTCGTACCGGTCAAGCTGAAATCGCCGTCGCAAACCTTCGGCATCGTGACGCGCAAAGGCGGCGTGCTGTCGCCGCCGGCGGAGCGGTTTATCGAGCTGGTGCAGGCGCACACCGTGGAGCCGGCGCAGCATCACGAACAACCCGAGCGGCCGGTGCGCGCGCGGCGCCGGCGAGACACGGCGCAAAAGCAAAAAACCGCCTGAGAGAAGGCGGTTTTTCGACCTGCGAAAGACTTTCAATATCTCACGACAAACGGCCCGCCGCCATGTCTTGCGAAGGGTGTTGTAGCCGCGACACTGTCGGGTAAATCCGTACCGATCGCGCGTTCAGGTTCCGCGCTAAACTGGTTCGAAGGTGCGCCAGATCGAAAAGCATGGCGCCCTGTCGGGGGGAGCAACCATGAATCGGCCACTGGTTCGGTTACCGTTTCGCGCAACAGGCATGGCGCCTGTCCGGAAGTGGTTCAAATGGGTGCTGGCGGCGGCGTTCCTGCTCGCGCTGGCATTGCTGGTGCGCTTTTGCCAGATCGAGATTCAGACCTCGCGGCTGCAGGCGCACTACCTCTCCGAACTGACTCGCGACGTGGGCTTTTCCGTCGCCGAGGGTCCAAGTCATTCCATTCGTTTCCCTCAGGCAAATCAAGGCCCGTACGACAGCCGGCTCGGCTACGCGCTGCTGCCGTCCATTCAGCAACGCCTGCTGCAACGCGGGTTTGAAATCAGCGCCCAGGCGCGTGATTCCGACCGCATGCTGTGGCTATCGGACAACGGTCTGTTCCTGCCCTACGCCGAGAAAGATCAGGCGGGTTTGCAACTCTTCGACGGCACCGGCGCGCCGCTTTTCGGCGCCCAGTTTCCCGGCCGCGTGTATGACGATTTCGACGCGATTCCACCGCTGGTCGTGAATTCGCTGCTGTTTATCGAAGACCGTTATCTGCTCGATCCCGATCAGCCGAATCGCAACCCCGCGATCGACTGGGGGCGCTTCAGCCGCGCGCTGGTCGATCAAGGCGCACGTGTGTTCAACCGCCATCAGTCGACCCCCGGCGGCAGCACGCTCGCCACGCAGATCGAGAAATTCCGCCACTCCACGGGCGGCCGCACGGCGACGCCACCGGAGAAATTGCGGCAAATCGCGTCGGCTTCGGTGCGCGCTTATCTGGGCGGTCCGCAGACGCTGCCGGCGCGCCGGCAGATCGTGGTGCATTACCTGAATTCGGTGCCGCTCGCCGCGCAGCCGGGAATCGGCGAAATCAACGGGATCGGCGACGGTCTCGCCGCCTGGTATGGACGCGATTTCAACGAGGTCAACCGCATTCTGAAAGCGCCTTCCACCGAGGCGAATTTGCCGGAGCAAGGCGTGGCGTTCAGACAGGTGCTGTCGCTGATGATCGCGCAACGTGCGCCGTCGTATTTTCTGCACCACGGCTATGACCAGCTCGAACAGTTGACCGATAGCTATCTGCGCTTACTCGCGAGCGGCGGTGTCGTATCCATGCCGCTGCGCGACGCCGCGCTGTCCGCGCAAGTCGAGTTGCATCGCACGCCGCATGGCGCGCCGAACGCGGACTCATTCGTCTCGCGCAAGGCCGTGACGTCGATGCGCTCGCATCTCCTGGCCGCGCTCGGCGTGCCGAGTTTCTACGAACTCGATCGTCTCGACCTGCAGGCTACGGGCACGCTGAACAATGCCGTGCAGCAGGCCGTGAGCGAGCGGCTCGCTGCCGCCGGTACGCGCGACGGCGCCAAGGCGGCCGGTCTGGTCGGCTTCGAAATGCTACGGCCGGCGGACGATCCGTCGCGAATCACCTACAGCTTCACGCTGTTCGAACGCACCGGCGGCGCGAACCTCGTGCGGGTGCAAACCGACAGCGTCAACCAGCCATTCGACATCAATTCCGGCGCGCGGTTGAATCTCGGTTCCACTGCGAAACTACGTACCGTGGTGACGTATTTGCAGATCGTCTCCGATCTGCACACGCGTTACGCGCCACTCAGCAACGCGGAACTGAAAGCGGTCAAGCCCGATCCGAACGACCAGCTCACCCGCTGGGCGCTCGACTATCTGACGCACACCGCCGACCGCTCGCTGCAGCCCATGCTCGACGCGGCGGTGGAACGCAAATACTCGGCCAATCCGGGCGAAACCTTCTACACAGGCGGCGGCGCGCAAACCTTCAATAACTTCGAATCCGACGACAACAGCCGCATTCTCACCGTACACCGCGCATTCCAGCATTCGGTGAACCTGGTGTTCGTGCGCTTGATGCGCGATATCGTCCACTATGAAATGGTGCAGACCACCGGGCCGTCATCGCAATGGCTGGACGATCCGGTAGTGCGCAAACAGTACCTGACGCAATTCGCCGATCAGGAAAGCCGCGTGTACCTCGGACGTTTCTACACGAAGTACCACGACAAAACGCCCGATCAGGCGCTTGCGTTGCTACTGCTCGGTGTGCGCAAATCGCCGCCTAAAGTCGCGACGGTGTTGCGCAGCGTCGCGCCGGACCAGCCGAACGCGTGGTTCAACGCGAAGATGCGCGAGGCGCTGAAAAACACGCCGGCCGCTTCGGTGCTGGACGATGAAGACCTCGCGAATCTGTACGCGAAATACGCGGTGGACCGCTTCAATCTGAACGACCGCGGTTATATCGCGAGCGTGCATCCGCTCGAATTGTGGACGCTCAACTATCTGCGCCAGCATCCCGGCGCGACCTTGACCCAGATGCAGGGCGCGAGCCGCGACGTGCGCCTGTCGACGTATTCATGGCTCTTCAAGACGCGCTACCATGCAACCCAGGATCGCCGTATCAAGCGCATGGTCGAACTGCGCGCCTATGAGGCAATCGGCAAGTCGTGGCAGGCGCTCGGCTATCCGTTTTCGAACCTGACGCCTTCGTATGCCGCGGCGATCGGCGCGTCGGGCGACCGGCCCGCCGCACTCGCGCAACTGATCGGCGTGATTGCCAGCGACGGCAATAAATTGCCGACCGAGAGTCTCACGCAAATCGACTTCGCGAAAGACACGCCGTACGAAACGCATTTTCAGCGCGCGACGGTCGCCCCGCAACGGCAGGTGTCGCCGGAAATCGCGGGCGTCGTGCGAGTGCTGTTGCGCGACGTCGTGCTGGGCGGCACGGCGAAGCGTCTCGCGCAAGGCATGACGTTCCCCAACGGCCAGACGCTCGAGGTGTACGGCAAAACGGGAACCGGCGATCAGCGCTTCAATGTGTTCGCCAAAGGCGCGCGACTGATCGAGTCGCGCAAGGTGAATCGCAGCGCGACGTTCGTGTTCGTGATGGGCGACCGGTTCTACGGTACGTTGACCGCTTATGTGCATGAACCGTATGCGGCGCACTATGAATTCACCAGTGCGCTGTCGGTGCAATTGCTGAAGTCGCTGGCGCCGGTGTTGCAGCCGCTGCTGGAGAAAACGCCGGTGAAAACCGCCGTGACTGCCACGAAGGTGGCCGCGCAATAAGTCTCTCTGCCGGCGCTTTGAAGCAACCGGCGGCGCTTAATAAACCGTCTCCGCCGCCGGTTTGAGAAACAGCTCGTGGACCGGCGCGAAGTGCGCGTAGAGCGGCAGAATCGCACCGCCCATCGCTCGTGCATCGGCGCCGATCGCGCCTTCCAGTAGTTGCGGACGCACCATCCCTTCCCACTCGAAACGATCGAGCACGCGTTCGGTGCGGCGAATGATTTCCCGCACCAGTTGCCGGTCGAATTCACCGTCGATCACCACGGCGTCGAGGTCGAGCAACGCGGCTGCGTTGGTGAGCGCGTTGGCGATAGCGGGGCACGCGCTATCGAGCCATTGTTCGGTATGCCGCCACAGTTCCGGCGACAGCGCGCGGTGATCGTGTGCCGCGGCGACCGGCGCGCCCGCGTCGCTCAACAGTTTCTCCAGCACGAAGCCCGAGGCGGCATGCAACAACTGCCGCGCGGGCTTGCGAACGCCGCTGCCGCTGCTGCCGCCGAGTGGAATCGACCCGACCGCGCCTGCGTTATCGTGCGGCCCGCTATGCAGGCGTCCGTCGATCACGAGGCCGCCGCCAATGAAGGTCCCCACGAACAGATACAGAAAATTGTGGATGCCGCGCCCTTGGCCCATCACGAGTTCGGCCGCGCAGGCGGCGGTGGTGTCCTTCGCGAACTCGACCGGCAAGCCGGTCATCGCGCCGATGCGCGTGCGCAGATCGATCTCGTGCCAGGCATCCAGCGCGTCGGGCGGCGCGCCGAGAAAATCGCGCCAGCCGCCGAGCCACAGCGGTGCCGCCACGCCCACGCCGACCACCTTGTCGGCCTTTGCGCCGAGCGTCTGGTTGACGCGCGCCAGTTTGCCTTCGAGCGCGGGAAACAGCGTGCGTGGATCGGGATACGCGTAGTCGAAAACGTCGCGGCACACCACGTGTCCGGCGAAATCCATCGCCAGCACGTCGAGACTGCGGCGTCCCACCTTGATGCCGATGGTGTATGCGCCGTCCGCGCGCAACGCGATCGGCACGGACGGCTGGCCGATCCGTCCGCGCACGCGCGCGTGCTTTTCGAGCAGGCCGTCGTCGATCAGACGGTCGACGATCATCGACACCGTCTGCATCGACAGACGCGTCAGGCGGCCGACATCGGCCTTCGGCAGCGGTCCGTGCAGGCGGATCGCCTGCAGCACGATCCGCTCGTTGAACTGGCGCATGCCGACCTGGTTCGAGCCGACCGTGCGTTTGAGAGGCGAGCGGGCGCCGGTGGTATCCATGGCCGGGACGCCGTTCAGCGGAATGCCGGCATCATGCGATCGCCTTGACGTCGGCTTCCTTGGCGCCCGTCATGATCGCCACGGCCTCGGACATGTGCACGTCTTTTGTATTGACGAGCGCGGCGCGTCGCCCGAGGCGCTGGATATGGATGCGGTCCGCCACTTCGAACACGTGCGGCATGTTGTGGCTGATCAGGATCACCGGCAGGCCGCGCTCGCGCACGCGGCGGATCAGTTCGAGCACCATGTTGCCTTCCTTCACGCCGAGCGCGGCGGTGGGCTCGTCGAGAATCACCACATGGCGGGCGAACGCCGCGCTGCGCGCCACGGCTACGCCCTGGCGCTGGCCGCCCGACAGCGTTTCGACCGCCTGGCGCATCGAACGGATACCGATCTGCAGGTCCTTCATATGCGCGGTCGCTTCTTCGAGCATGCGGCGCTTGTCGATCATCTTGAAGATCGAGCCGCGCCAGCCCGGTTTCACCAGTTCACGCGCGAGAAACAGGTTTTCGGCGATGCTCATGGCCGGCGCCACCGCGAGTTCCTGATACACGGTTTCGATGCCTTGCGCGCGCGCATCCAGCGGACTGCGGAATTTGACCGGCTTGCCGTCGAGCAGGATCTCGCCTTCATCCGGCACCGTGGCGCCGGAAAGCGCCTTGATCAACGACGATTTACCCGCGCCGTTGTCGCCGATCACCGCGAGAATTTCACCGGGCAGCACTTCGAAATCGCAACCGTCGAGCGCGGTCACGTTGCCGTAGCGTTTGACGAGACCGCGCGCCTGCAGAACGGGCATGACGGGCATGACGGGTGGCGTGGCGGAAGCAGATGTAGGGGTCGACATGACGAATATCTCCTGAGTGCTCAACCGCGACGATGAGAAAGTTTGTCCGCGGCCACCGCGAGAATCACCAGCATGCCGGTGATCAGCACCTGGTAGACCGAGGACACGCCGATCAACGTCAGACCGTTGCGGAACACGCCGACGATCAACGCGCCCAGCAGCGTGCCGACAATCGAGCCGCGTCCGCCGAACAGACTCGTGCCGCCGAGCACCACTGCGGTAATGCTGTCGAGGTTCTCGGTTTGCCCCGCCTGCGGATCGCCCACGCCGGTACGCGACACCGACAGCAGCGCGGCGATGCCGTAGATCGCGCCCGCCAGCGAATACACGGTCAGCAGGATTTTCTGCGACGACAGGCCCATCAGTCGCGCGGCCTCCGCGTTATTGCCGAGCGCGTACAGATGCCGGCCCGGCACCGTGTCGCGCAACACGAACCAGGTGGCCACGTACATGAGCAGCGTAAGCACCGTGCCGTACGTGACATCCGCTGGGCCGAGCTTGAAGGTGTTGCCGAGGAACATGATGGCGTCCGGCAGATTCGACACGCTCTCGGCGTTCGAATAGATCTGCGTGAGCGCGAACGCGATATTCAACGTACCCAACGTGACGATGAACGCGGGTAGTTTGATGCGCGTGATCAGCACGCCGTTGAGCGCGCCGAACAGGGCGCTCGCGGCAACGCCGCACACGATCGCCAGAACGGGCGGCACGCCGAGCGTGACCGCGAACTTGGTCATGATGATCGAGCCGAACGCCATCACCATGCCGCACGACAGGTCGATGCCGCCGGTCAGCACGATCAGCGTCTGGCCGATCGCGATCACCGCGACGACCATGGTTTGTTGCAGGATCAACGAAAGATTCTGGAACGACAGGAAACGGTTGCTCTGCGAAATGAAGAACGCGCAGGCGAGCACCAGTGCGATCAGCGGACCGACTTCGGCGAGCGACGGCAAACGGTCGGCGAAGTGTCGCGAGTGACTGGCAGGCGCGGAGGGAGTCGACATGATGGAGATCCTCGATGCATGAGCGCGGCACACGGGCCACGCGGCAAATCCGGCGGCGGCTCGCCGGTACAACGGCGAGCCGCCGGTCCGTACGCGTTACTTGTTGCCCCAGCAGTTGTCGAGGCCGAATCGGGTGTCTTTACTGTCGATGCCGGACATCGGTTTGTCGGTGATCAGCGTCACGCCGGTGTCCTGATAGCCGGAGACCTTCTTGCCGGTCTTCGCGTAGTCCACGCCCGCGGTCACGCCGAGCGCAGCCATCTTCAGCGGATACTGCTGCGAGGTCGCCGCGATCGCGCCGGCCTTCACGTTGCGCACGCCTTCACAGCCGCCGTCGATCGACACGATCATCACGCTCTTGTCCTTGCCGGCTGCTTTCAACGCGCGATACGCGCCGGCCGCCGCCGGTTCGTTGATCGTGTAGACCACGTTGATATCGGGCGATTTCTGCAGGCAGTTTTCCATCGCCGTCTGGCCCTTCGCCTGATCGCCGCGCGTGTCCTGACTGCAGACGATCGACGCATCGCCTTCCTTCACGCCGAAGCCTTCCAGGAAGCCGTTGTGACGCAGCACGCCGACCGAGACGCCGGGCGCGAGGTCGAGCGTGGCGATTTTCGCCGGCTTGCCGTTCATCGCGGCTTTCGCGTATTTGCCGATCAGCACGCCGGCCTTGAAGTTGTCGGTGGCGAACAGGGCGTCGGTGGCATCTTGCGGGTCGGTCGGCGTGTCGAGCGCGACCACCATCACGCCGGCGGCGCGTGCTTTCTTGATGCTCGGCACAATGGCCTTGGTGTCGCTCGGCGTGATCAGGATTGCTTTCGCGCCGGCCGTGATCATGTTTTCGATCGCGGTGACCTGGCTCGCGTTATCGCCGTCGAACTTGCCGGCGGCGGTGATCAGCTTCGCGCCGTCTTTGGCGGCGGCCGCTTCGGCGCCTTGCTTCATCTTCACGAAGAACGGATTGGTGTCGGTCTTGGTGATCAGGCCGACCACCGGCTGATCGGCCGCGTGGCTCGCGCTTGCACACCACACGGCGGATGCCGCGACGCACATCGAGACGATTTTCCTGGCGACAGGATGCCTGCGGGAATTCAGATTCATGGGACGCTCCTCCGGTTATTGGCAACGACGTGATGGACTGCTGGCGGTTGCAGACGCGAACGCTGCGAGCCTGGCAACCTCGTCGGCGGGCCGCTTGGGCTCGCCTAAATCACTTTGGTTGATTTAGTACAGCAGGCGCGATGCAGCGCGTCAAGCGACTAATCCAAACGAGGGATGACGCAACCGAACCGGCGCGAAGGCTGTGAGCCCGATGCGATAAGGGTTTGAGCAGCGTGGTGCGGTGCAGGATGGAGCGCCGGGGCTTCGGGAAAGTCCTGGCTCGATTGAAAGTGAGTTGAAGGCTGAGCGAGGATTAATCGGCGCACGCGTGGCGTGCGCCGTGGGGCTCGATTACTTCGACTAGCGCCGCGGCGCGAGCGCTTGCCGCTTCGTTTCAAGCTGCGTGACGACGCGTTGCAGCGTCCGTTCGGCCGTCCCCGGCAACTGCACGAACCTGCAGCCGATCACATAACGCCGGTCGCCTTTCTGCGTAACCAGCCGACGCGGCGCGACGATTTCCAGGTCGAGGCGCAGCGTGCCGAAGCCGCCGAGTTGCAGCGTGACGTCGCGCAGAATCGTGCCGGCGTCGAGCGACCCGAAACGTTCGTCGGCGGTATTCAATGCAATGCCGCCTAGCGACAGATCCTGCAACTCCAACCGGAACGAACCGCCATCCGCGTAAGCGCCGCTTGCCGTGTACGGATCGAGCACGGGCGTCTGCACACGGAAGAATTCGCGCCGCTGCACGTAGTGGAGCAGTGCCGGAAAGGCGGCCTCGAAAGCGGGTAGACCGTCGAACACGATCGGCGTCGCGTCGAGCGTCGTGAACTCGGTGCGGATGCCGCCAGGCAGGCTGCGGAACGTCAGTTGGCGCGCGCCGGGCAGGGCGCGATTGTCTTCGGCGACGTTGCCCGCGTCGAAGATAAAACGCGCATTGCGCGAGTCGACGTCGAGCAGCTGCGTGACGATCTGCCGGCCGTCGAACTCCACCGTCACGAAGTCCTGATGCGCCACCAGGTTGCGCAGACAGACGGCGATCTGCAACGGATGATGTTGCGCGAAATTCGAATCGATGTCCGAAGCCCGAGTGCGTGTCGGTTCGGCGACGTCGGCGTCCAGTTGAAGATCGGCGATCATGTGGGTGTCCATGTGTTGGGGGGCCTCTGCGTGTCTTACTGCAGAGACCGTGCCAACTACATGGAGAGCGGCGAAGATCGCCGTAAAGCCTTGTGCCGCGTGGGCGTGCGACGCATGGACCGGGACGCTGTGACAGCCGTATGCAGCCTTCGCTACGTAACGCCCGCTCAAGCGTTACGGCCACATCAGCGCGATCTCGGCGCGCCGGTGGAGGCCCGCACAACCAGTTCCGGCGGCGACGAAATCCGCATCGGCACGCTGACCGCGCCGCGTCCGGCTTGCCCATACGACGACTCGATCAACTCGCGCAACAACGACACCGCGAGCTCAGCCACTTCGACGGTGGGTACGGCCACCGTGGTCAGCGCGGGACGCGATTCGCGCGCGAGCTGAATATCCGTGATGCCGATCACGGACAGGTCGTCCGGCACATGCAGGCCGAGATCGGCTGCGGCATGCATCGCGCCGAGCGCGGGCAAGTCGTTGGTCGCGAAAATCGCGGTGAGTTTGGGATCGGCTTCGAGCAGCGCGCGGGCTGCGTCGTAGCCGCCTTGAATCGTATCGAGCGCATGTTCGAGGCGGCTTTTCGGCGCGCCTGCGGCATGCAGGGCGTCGACAAAACCCTGGTAACGCGCGGCATGAATACCCGACGCCTTGCTGCCGACGATCGCGCCGATCCGCCGATGCCCCAGCGTCAGCAGATGCGCGCCGGCCAGTTCGCCCGCCAGACGAAAATCCACCGCGACGCACGGCAATCCGGGCGGCTCGTTGGGCCGCTCCCACATGCACAGCACGACCGGCGTGCCGCGTGCCTCGGTGGTGTGCAGATCGGCGAAATCGAGGTTCGCGTTCGTCACGAGCACGCCCTCGGACAGCGTGCCGGCAATCTGGTCGAGATAAGCGCGGCCGGTCTGCGGATCTTCGTTGGTATTGCAGATAATTACGAAGTGGCCGCTGGTGCGCGCCGCGCGTTCGACGGCCAGCGCAAACTCCGGATAGAACGGATTGGCAATGCTCGACACCATCAGCGCGAGTGTCGGCGCGCGACCCTCGGCGAGTGCGCGGGCGGCAAGGTGAGGACGGTAACCGAGGGCCTCGACGGCCGCGAGCACCCGCTGGCGGGTTGGTTCACCGACCCGGCCGCGATTGCGCAGCACGTTGGACACCGTGGCAGGGGTGACGCCGGCATGACGCGCGACTTCGCTGAGTGTGGGCATGGTTTTTCAATATATGGGATGGGTGTCCGGCATTTGCATCGAGGCAAAAGGCGCGGCACCATCTGTCTCATAAACAAACGATATCGGAGACAGGCAAGACCCAACGATCGCACGCGATCGATTTTTTCGGGTTTGCTGATTAAGCGCTTAATCTCCGACTTCGAGCCGATTAAATCACGGAGTCGATGCGATGGCGAGCATTTCGTTAAGAGGCGTGCAGAAGGCGTATGGCGACGGCGCGTTAGTGATCCGCGACGTCGATCTCGAGATTGGCGAGAACGAGTTCTGCGTGTTTCTCGGCCCGTCCGGCTGCGGCAAGTCGACCTTGTTGCGGATGATCGCGGGCCTGGAAGACGTCACCGACGGCGACCTCTCGATCGACGGACGCCTCGTCAACGACGTGCCCGCCGCGCAACGCGGCGTGGCGATGGTGTTCCAGAGCTATGCGCTGTTTCCGCACATGACCGTGTTCGAGAACATGGCCTTCGGCCTGAAGCTCGCCAAAACCCCACAAGATGAAATCGACCGCAAGGTACGCGAAGCCGCGCGCATCCTGCAACTGGAGGCGTTGCTCGACCGCCGGCCGAAAGCGTTGTCGGGCGGTCAACGGCAACGGGTGGCGATTGGCCGCGCGATCGTGCGGCAGCCCGGCGTGTTTCTGTTCGACGAACCCTTGTCCAATCTTGACGCCACGCTGCGCGGGCAGACCCGCATCGAGATCGCGCGGCTCCATAAGCAGTTCGCCAAAGCCAGCGTGGTCTACGTGACGCACGATCAGATCGAAGCGATGACGCTCGCCGACAAGATCGTGCTGCTGCACGCCGGTCAGGACACGGAGCGCTACGGCAGCATCGCGCAGATCGGCGCGCCGCTCGAGTTGTATCACCGCCCGAAGAGCCGCTTTGTCGCGGGCTTCATCGGCTCGCCACGCATGAATTTTCTGCCGGGACGCGTGCAGTCGGTGGCGGCGCGAGGTGTGCTCGTGACGCTCGACCACACCGGCGAAACCGTTCACGTGCCCGTGAGCGGCGAGGGCCTGCAAGCCGCGCAACCGGTCACGCTCGGCGTGCGTCCCGAGCATCTGGAATTGCTCGACGCATCCTCATCCGCTAACGACGACGCTGTCCTGAGCCGTACCGTCTCGCTCATCGAGCAGCTTGGCGAACACAGCTACGTCCACCTCGATCAACCCGGCGGTGCCGCGCTGATCGCCAAGGCGCCGGGCGATACGCGCCTCGCGCCAGGCGACGAGGCGCGCTTGCGGGTGCCCCGCGCCGCTTGCCATTTGTTTACCGAAGACGGCTTTGCCGCCGCTTCGCTCGAATCCGTCGAACACTACGCATAGAGGACATTCGGATGCGCCTAGGAGTCTGTTATTACCCGGAACACTGGCCGGAGTCGATGTGGGAAGACGACGCTCGCCGGATGAAAGCCCTCGGCATCGAACAGGTGCGGATCGCCGAATTCGCGTGGAGCCGCATCGAGCCCACGCCCGGCGAATACGATTGGGGCTGGCTGGATCGCGCGATCGACGTGCTCGGCGCGGCCGGTCTGCAGGTCGTCATGTGTACGCCGACCGCGACGCCGCCCAAGTGGCTGATCGACCGTCATCCGGATATCTTGCCGATCGGCGCGGATGGCCGACCGCGTGCGTTCGGCTCGCGCCGTCATTACGACTTCTCGTCGCCGTCGTATTTCGTTGCATCCGAGAAGATCTGCACGGCGGTGGCGCAGCGTTACGGCAAGCATCCGGCGGTCGCGTACTGGCAAACGGATAACGAGTTCGGTTGCCATCACACGGTCGTGAGTTATTCGCCGGCGGCGGTGGAGCGCTTTCGCGAATGGCTGAAGGCGCGTTATCGCACCGTCGACGCGCTGAATCGCGCGTGGGGCACGGTGTTCTGGAGCATGGAGTACCGCAGTTTCGACGAGATCGACGCGCCGGTCGCGACCGTGACCGAAGCGCATCCGTCGCATCGCCTCGATTACCGGCGTTTCGCGTCGGACGAAGTCGCGCGCTATAACCGCATGCAGGTCGAGATCATTCGCGCGCATTCGCCGGGGCGGCCGGTCGCGCACAACTTCATGCAGCTCTTCACCGAGTTCGATCACTACAAGGTCGCCGCCGACCTCGACGTCGCGTCGTGGGACAGCTATCCGCTCGGCGCGCTCGAGGAACAATGGTTCGCGCCGGAGGTGAAGGCGCGTTGGCTGCGCAGCGGTCATCCCGACTTCGCGTCGTTCAATCACGACGTGTATCGCGGCATGTCGAAGCTGCCGTTCTGGGTGATGGAACAGCAGCCGGGTCCGGTGAACTGGGCGCTGTGGAATCCGGCGCCGCTGCCGGGCATGGTGCGCCTGTGGAGCTGGGAGGCATTTGCGCACGGTGCCGGTTGCGTGTCGTATTTCCGCTGGCGTCAGGCGCCGTTCGCGCAGGAACAGATGCATGCCGGGCTGAACACGCCGGACAACCGGCTCGACGTGGGCGGTAACGAGGCGGCGCGGGTGGCCGACGAAATTCGCACGGTGCTCGCGGCGGATGCCGACGCCAACGCCGCGATTCGCTCGACTGTCGCGCTGGTCTACGACTACGAGGCGAAGTGGCTGTTCGAGATTCATCCGCAGGGGGCGGACTTTCACTATCCGCGCTTTGCTTTCGAGTATTACTCGGCGCTGCGCGCGCTCGGGCTCGACGTCGATGTCGTGCCGGCCGACGCGCCGCTCGACGGCTACCGGATGATCGTCGTGCCGCCGCTGCCGGTGGTGCCGGACGATCTGGCCGCGCGGCTGGCAAGCTCGGGAGCGCAGGTGGTGTTCGGGCCGCGTACCGGCTCGAAGACCGCGGACTTGCAGATTCCCGCCAATTTGCCGCCGGGTGCGCTGGCGCCGGTGTTGCCGCTGCGAGTCTGGCGCGTCGAATCGATGCGGCCGAACGTGACCGAGGCGGTGCACGTCGGCGATAGCGGCACAGCGAACCACGAGGCGAGCCGCGCCGATGGCTTCGCGCGGCATTGGCGCGATTTCATCGAAGCGGGCACCGACGCCCGCGCTTCGCTCGACGTGCTCGCGCGGTTTGCCGACGGCCAGCCCGCCTATGTGCGAAGCGGCGCGTTTCACTACCTCGCGAGTCTGTTCGACGATGCGCTGACCACCCGGCTGTTCTCGCGCATCGCCCAGCAGGCAGGCCTCGAAACGACATGGCTCGGCGACAACGTGCGCATTAGCCGGCGTGGCGCGCTGACCTACGTGTTCAACTATGGCGACGACGCGTACACGCTCGCCGATATCGACGAACCATCCATCGTGGTCGGCGCACGTGAAATAGAACCGCAAGGCGTGACCGTCTACCGCTCGAACCTCAAGACGTAACACGCACGCGTGCCGCTGACCGGCAGGATTCCACGCAGTAAATACAACGACGCAAAATCAAGGCATAAAAGGAGACAGGCAACATGAAGCTGAAACCACGCAAGATTCTGTTGGCACTCGCGCTGGCCGCGGCGGCTGCGGGGACCTCGGCCGTCAGCACGGCGCAGGCGGGCACACTGACGGCCAATATCGCGTTCAAGGGCGCGAGCCAGCGCGCGGTATGGCAGTCGGTGATCGACGACTTCAAGAAAGCGCATCCCGGCATCGACGTGAAGGTGTCGTTCGTCGACGAGGAAGCGTACAAGGTCCAGTTGCCGGGCTGGCTCTCGACCGTCGCCCCCGATATCGTCAACTGGCATGACGGCGAACGCATGGCGTACTACGCGCAGCGCGGCCTGTTCGAAGACCTGAGCGGCGACTGGGCAAAGAATGGCTGGAACGACATGTACGCGTCGACCAAAGAGGCGTCGTCGTATAAGGGCAAGCAGTACGCCGCGCCGACCGTGTACTACTCGTGGGGCATGTTCTATCGCAAGGACCTGTTCCAGAAGGTCGGCATTGCCGCGGAACCGAAAACCTGGGACCAGTTTCTCGACGACTGCAAGAAGCTGAAGGCGGCGGGCATCACGCCGATCGCCGTGGCGGGCCGCGATTCGTGGACGCTCGCGGGCTGGTTCGATTATCTCGACCTGCGTCTGAACGGCAATGCGTTTCATCAGAAGCTGATGGCGGGCGACATTGCGTACACCGATCCGCGTGTGAAGAAGGTCTACACGACGTGGAAGCAATTGATCGACGCCGGCTATTTCATCGACAACTCGCTCTCGTACGATCTGGATTCGGTGCAGCCGTTCCTGTTCCAGGGCAAGGCCGCGATGATGCTGATGGGCACGTTCATCACTGCGGGTTTCCCGCCGAACGTGAAGCAGGATATGGGCTATTTCCAGTTCCCGATCATCGACGCGAAGGTGCCGACCGCCGAAGACGGCCCGGTCGAATCGCTGCATATTCCGTCGAAAGCGAAGAACAAGGCCGACGCACACACCTTCCTGGCGTTCGTCGAATCGCCTGAGATCGGCGCGAAACTGGCGACCGGGCTCGGCTCGTTGTCGGCGAACAGCAAGTCGCCGGAACCGGAAGATCCCATCTCGAAGATTGGCTTCCAGATTCTCGCGAATACGAAGGGCGGCATTGCCCAGTTCTACGATCGCGATATGACCAAGGAAATGGCCGACGAAGGCATGAAGGGGATGCAGCAATTCATCTCCGATCCTTCGAAACTCGACGACGTTCTCGCGCAACTCGAGCAGACGCGTAAGCGGATCTACAAGAAGTGAGCGGTGGCGGCCGGAAGGCCGCTGTTTGTCGTGATCGAACGCATAAGTGCGTGGGACCGGAGGAAGCACCCAGGTGCTCACTCCGGTCGACAGGAGAATGATCGTGTCGCAATCCGTCACCCGCCACACTCTCGGCGGCTCTACTGAAACCGGCGGCCCGGGCTTGCCCGCAGGCGGCGCGACGCGCGGCGGTTCGCAGGCCGCCAGGCGCCGGCGCCGTCCGTCGCCGACGGCGCGCCGGCAAAGCCGTGCCGCGTTTCTGTTTCTCGCGCCCGCCTGCGTGATGGTCGCTATCTACGTGGTGTGGCCGATCCTGTCGACCATCCGCCTGAGCTTTTTCAACTGGGACGGCATGACCGACCCGTCGTTCGTCGGCCTCGCGAATTACGTGGAGTTGTTCCACACGGCGACGTTTTACACGGCGCTGAAAAACAACCTGATCTGGCTGCTGCTGTTCCTGCTCGCGCCGCCCATGGGTCTCGCCGTCGCGCTGTATCTGAATCAGGCGGTGGCCGGCATCCGCATCGTCAAGTCGCTGTTCTTCGCGCCGTTCGTGTTGTCGGGCGTGGTGGTGGGCCTGATCTTCTCGTGGTTTTACGACCCAACCTTCGGTTTGCTCGCGGTGATTCTGGGTCACGGCGTGCCGGTGCTCGGCGACCCCCGCTATGCGACGCTCGGCATCGTGTTCGCGGCACTCTGGCCGCAAACCGCCTATTGCATGATTCTTTACCTGACCGGCCTGACGTCGCTGAACGCCGAGCAGATCGAAGCCGCGCGAATGGAAGGCGCACGCGGCTGGTCGATGCTGTGGCACGTGATCCTGCCGCAATTGCGGCCCACCACGTTCATGGCGATCGTCGTCACCATCATCGGCGCGTTGCGCAGTTTCGATCTGATCTCGGTGATGACGGGCGGCGGCCCGTTCGAAAGCTCGACCGTGCTCGCTTATTACATGTACGACCAGGCGATCAAGTACTACCGCATCGGTTATTCGGCCGCGGTGGCGGTGGTGCTGTTCGCCATCATGCTGGTGTACATCGTTTATCACTTGCGGCGGATGCTGCGCGCCGAGCAATAAGGAGCCGACCATGTTTCCGATCCCCATCGACAAATGGAAGCCGGCCACACGCCGCGTCTACAAACTCACGTTGCCGTTCGCGCTGCTGATCTGGCTGCTGCCGATGATCGCCGTGCTCGTCACCTCGGTGCGTTCAACCGAAGAGTTGAGCGAAGGCAACTACTGGGGCTGGCCGAAGCACTTCGCGATGCTCGACAACTATCGCGAGGCGTTGACCACCTCGCCGATGCTGCATTACTTCTGGAATAGCGTGCTGATTACGGTGCCCGCCGTGGTGGGCTCGATCGCGTTGGCGGCCATGGCGGGATTCGCGCTGGCGATCTACCGGTTTCGCGGCAATTCGACCCTGTTCGCGACCTTCGTCGCGGGGAATTTCGTGCCGGTGCAGGTGCTGATGATTCCGGTGCGGGATCTGTCGCTACAGCTCGGCCTGTTCAACACCGTCGGCGCGCTGATTCTGTTTCATGTGTCGTTTCAGACCGGCTTCTGCGCGCTGTTCCTGCGCAATTTCATCAAGCAGTTGCCGTTCGAACTGGTCGAGGCGGCGCGGATCGAGGGCGCCAACGAGTGGACGGTGTTCTTCAGAATCGTGCTGCCGTTGATCCGGCCGGCGCTGGCGGCGTTGGCGATTCTGGTTTTCACGTTCGTGTGGAACGACTACTTCTGGGCCCTTTGCCTGACCCAGGGCGACGACGCCGCGCCGATTACCGTCGGCGTCGCCGCGCTGAAAGGACAATGGACCACGGCCTGGAATCTGGTGTCGGCGGGTTCGATACTGGCGGCGCTGCCGTCGGTCGCGATGTTTTTTGCCATGCAGAAGCATTTCGTGGCGGGTTTGACATTTGGCGCGACGAAAGGATGACCCGGGCTCAACCGGGCTAACGCGCCTCTGGCTGGATTCCTGGTGAGGGATGAGAAGGTTGCCCGCGAAAGCGGGCTTTTTTTCGTGCAGAAAAAGCGAGCTTCGCGGCTTGCGGTGGACTCGTTAGTTGACCCACGGTGCAACGCGGGGACAGAGTGGTATGCTCGGATGGCAGCGCCAGCCTGTCATTCAACGTTAGCAGCTTCGAATTCCGGGGCTGAAAAGATCAAGATAAAGAGCAACATGAGAGCCATTTCAGGGGGCATCCGCTATCTCAACCGGTTGGTGACCGACTCCGCCAGGGTGTCGGACTACAGCATGTTGGCGGTAGGTGTGATCGGCACGATCGGACATCCGGTTTACTGGCTGTGGTGGACCTTCGTGGATCCTCAGCCCAACGAAAGCCTGCTGATGCGGGCTTTTGGCACCGTCTCCTGTGCGTTGCTGCTGTTGCGCCGCTTCTGGCCGGCTTCGACGGTGCGTTTTCTGCCGTGGTATTACTTTGTAACGGTTGCCTACTCGCTGCCGTTCTTTTTCACGTATTACCTGCTGACCAGCCATTATTCGGTGATCTGGTCCATGGCCGAATTGGGGATGATGTTTTTCCTGATTGCCATCTTTCCGTCATTCGTTGCGTTGGCCATCAATCTGCTTGCCGGCCTCGGGCTGGCCGTTCTGTGCGCCAGAATCTTCGTGCCGCAAGACGTTTATGTCGACGCGCATCTGTTTATCTATACGTATCTGCCGGTTTATCTATTCGGTATTGTCGCCGGCATCACGTTCAGTTATTGCAGTGCGAAAGGGGTCGTCACGCACGCCAGGCATGGCGCGCGGCGGGCGCTTGCCGGCTCCATCGCCCAAGAAATGCGCAATCCGCTCAGCCAGTTGAGACATGTGCTGGACCGCGTGGAAGAAACGCTGCCTGCCGCCACGGACGCGGATCCGGCACCGGCTTTATCGCCCGACAAGGCGGCGGTGTTGTACCGGCATCTGGCGCACGGTCAGTCGTCGGTCGATCGCGGCCTGCGCATTATCGACACGACGTCCGACGACGTCGGCGCGTGGCCCATCGGCCCGGACCAGTTCACTTACGTGAGCGCCGCGGTGGCGACGCGCAAAGCGCTCGACGAGTACGGCTTTACCGATCAGAAGGAGCGCACCAAGGTCCGGCTGGTGGTGCTGGACGATTTCACCATCAAGGTCGACGAGACGGTCTACCTCTTCACGCTGTTCAATCTGATCAAGAACGCCCTGCATCACATGGGCGCGGATCCGCTCGCCACGCTCACGCTGACGGTCGACCGGCAAACGGTCATGGTGCACGACACCGGTCCCGGCATTGCGGCCGAGCTTCCGCCGCATCTTTTCGACGCAGTCCCTGCCGAGGGCGATCCGGTGGGCGCGGGGCTTGGTCTGGCGTACTGTCAGCGGGCCATGCGCGCGTTCGGCGGCACCATCGGCTGCCGTTCGGAAGTGGGTAAATTCACGCAGTTCACGCTGCAGTTTCCAGCCGTCTCGGAGCGCGAACTCGCGGACCACGAGCGGCGCATTTTCGAGCGCGCCACGCCGTTTTTCAACGGCAAGCGCGTTCTCATCGTCGACGACGACGCCACGCAGCGCGACAGAGTGCGCCGCGCGTTGCTGAAGGTCGGCGCGCACGTGAGCGAAGCGGCGGACGGCGCAACGTCGCTGACGCTGCTGGCTCAGTCAACGCCCTTCGACCTCGTGCTGATGGACATCAACATGCCGGTGCTGGACGGTTACACGACGACCGAAAAGATCCGCGCCGACCCCCAGAGTCCGAACGCCAACGTCCTGATCGCCGCGTACACCGTGGAACCCGGCAACCTCGCGCGCGTGCTGGCGCGGCGCGCCGGGATGGACGAGCTGGTCAATAAAGCCAGCAGCATGGTGGAACTGATCGGCGTGCTGCAGAAGCTGTTCGAGAGCGGCAGCCAGCATCATCCGAACCAGAGCTTCGACGGGTTTGTCGGCAAGACGATTCTGGTGGCCGACGACGACGTCTACAGCCGGTCGCTGGTCAAGGGCTATCTGAAGCGATGCGGCGCGAGCGTCGTCGAGGCGGATCATGGGCGCGCGGTGCTGGCGCGTCTGCATGAAGGCGTCGCGATCGACGCCATCGTGATGGACATGAACATGCCGGGCATGGGCGGCGTGGAAACCACGGCGTTGATTCGCGTGCGCACCGACCCCTATGCCAGTGTGCCGATCGTGGCCCTGACCAGCCACTCCGATATGGAAGCCGTGCAGCGCTGTCTCGCCGCGGGTATGAACGAGGTAATGATCAAGCCGGTGCAGATCGGCTCCCTGTACGCGTCGCTGTCGCGACAGTTCGCTCAGCACCGCGTCGCGAATGCGCCGGGCCGCGTGGAGCCTGCGCCCGCGCAGGAGGCGCCGGCCGCCCGGCCCGCGCCGCTCAAGGAAGGACCGTTGCTCGACGAAAAGCACCTGCAGGAACTGGTGGCGCTCGATCTGCTGGATCAGACGTTCCTCAACGGGATCGATCAGATCAGTTTGACGGTGGCGCGGCTGGCCGTCAGCGTCGCGGCCCACGACCTCGCTTCCACGCATGGCGCGTTGCATATTCTGCTTGGGGTCAGCGGCAATATCGGCGCGAAGGCGCTGCACCAGTTCGTGAGGCAGATTTATCCGCGCGTGGTGGAGGGCGAATGGCCCGTGGAGGCGGACTGGTTGGCGCGTATCTGCTCGTTGAGCAATCGTTCGGCGCCGGCGTTGCAGGCGTATTTTGCTGCGGTGAAAGCACCCCGCGATCATCGGGATGCGATAAACGATTGATCGATCGATTTTGCGTTGCAGCATGATGACTGTCCGGTCGTCATGCTGCAACGCGACGCCGGATCGGCGCCGGGGCTGCGCGCGACGCCGCAGGCCGGTGGTGCCAACTGACAGCACGCGCATAAAAAACGCGCGCCGTCAGCCGACCGGCACGCTAAGCCGTCGCCGTGGGCAGCTTCCAGCCCGCCCGGATGAAGTGACACGTGTAACCGCCCGGATTGCGTTCCAGGTAGTCCTGGTGTTCCGGTTCGGCTTCCCAGAACGGGCCGGCCGGCACGATTTCGGTGACGGCTTTGCCGGGCCACAGATCGGAAGCGTCGACATCCGCCACCGTTTTCAACGCCACCTGCTTCTGCTCGTCGCTGAGATAGAAGATCGCCGAGCGGTAGCTCGTGCCGACGTCGTTGCCCTGACGGTTCTTCGTGGTCGGATCGTGAATCTGGAAGAAAAATTCGAGGATCTGCCGATAGCTGATCCGGCTCGGATCGAACACGACCTCGATGCCTTCCGCGTGCGTGCCATGGTTGCGGTAGGTTGCGTTCGGCACATCGCCGCCGGTGTAGCCCACGCGCGTCGACAGCACGCCGGGGTAGCGGCGCAGCAGTTCCTGCATGCCCCAGAAGCAGCCGCCGGCCAGCAGGGCGGTTTCGGTTTGCGTCGTCATTTCAATCTCTCCTTGAGTGGCGTCGCGCCACGCGGCGCGCAACGCGTCGGCGAACCGGTTCGCCGTCTATCGGACAGTACGATACCGGAATGACGCCGTGCTCGCAGCGGGCCTTTAGCTTCGCCTCGACTCGACCTCGACTCCGCCGCGGTTCCGTCTTGGCTCCCCGTCAGTTCGACCTCAGTTCGACCTCAGCGGACGCAGCGGCAGAATGCATAACGCGGCGAACAGACCGAGCGCGCCGCCGAGCAGCGTTTCCCACGCGCGCGCGGCAAGCAGCGGGACCGAGTGCACGCCGCCGGCGGCCAGCGTGACGATCAGCGTGAACGCGAACGCCGCGCAGGCGACGTCGTAGCGATTGGGCAAGGCCATCGCGTAGACGATCATGGCAAGGGCGGCGGCGCCCCAAAGCAGCAGTGGCGCGTGCACGGCGAGCGGCAGGCAGGCGAGCCCGAGCGGCACGCCGATCAAAGTGCCGACGATCCGTCGGCGCACCCGCGCTATCGTGCCGCTCGCAGACCCCGCCACCACGTAGGTACACGCGGTAATCGCCCACGCCGATTCCCTGAGCCCGACCGCCTCGTTCAGGGCAACGACGACGAGCGAGCCGCTGGCCGCCTGCAGACCCATCACGAGTTCGGGCGAGAGCCCCCAGCGGCCCGCCACGTCGACGGAAGACAGCGCGGCCGGCGCGGGATGTTCAGCCGGACCGCTCAGCAGGCGGGGCACGATCGACGCCAGCATCGCGATCAATCCGGCGACGGCGACCGCGGTGAGATCGAGCGGCGTGAGGCGGGCACCGTAGGCCAGCAGTTGCCCGATATAGATTTGCGAGCCCACCCCCGCGCCGAGCAAGCCGAAGCGCTTGAGATAGCTGACGAGGAACGCGCCCGTCACCAGAGTCAATTCGGGTCCCGCCGTGGCGACTGCCCGCAGCGCTGGGGAAAGCGCGACGAATAGCGACGCGCCAAACGCCGCGGCTGCACAGAGCACGATCAGATCCCGGCTGGATTCGGCGCGCGTGGCGCGCGCCTCCGAGACGCTTGCCCATAGCGCAAAGCCGCCGGCGAGCGATCCCACCGACACCGCGCTGGGCAGGCCATGCGTAACGTCCTGCAACGTGCCGAGCGCGGCCGCGATTCCATACGCGGTGACGAGCCGCAAGCCTTTGATCCGGCGGTGCGTGCCCGGATCGATCTGCTCCAGCCAGCGGAGGGCGGACTTGACCAACGAGCTCAGCTCGGCGAATCCATGCCCGATTGCTGGTAATTCTGAATGCCGACCTTGTCGATCAGATCGAGATTCGTTTCGAGCCAGTCGATGTGCTCTTCGGTCTCATCGAGAATGTGGACGAGAATTTCGCGCGAAATGAAATCCCGCACCGATTCGCAATAAGCAATGCCTTCCTTGCAGGTCGACTGCGAGATCCGTTCGAGCTTCAGATCGCATTCGAGAATCTCCTTCGTTTCCTCGCCGATCAGCAGCTTATGCAGGTCCTGCAGATTGGGTAAGCCGTCGAGCATGAAGATACGGTTGATCAGCAGATCGGCGTGCTTCATCTCGCCGATCGATTCGTCGTACTCGTGCTTGCCCAGTTTTTCCAGTCCCCAGTGCCGATACATGCGTGCGTGCAGGAAATACTGATTGATCACGGTCAGCTCGTTCTTGAGTTGCGAGTTCAGATATTCGAGGACCTTTGGATCGCTTTGCATGAAGCCTCCCTGGGGGTTCGGGAAACGTTAGGGAAACGCCGCGGCGGACCCGGCGCTTTATCGGGTAAATCGTTCTGACGAGGTGTCGGCGGCTGGTCTGAGGATTACCGCGATTCGCGCACATACCCCGGACCTGTTAGACCAGCTTAGTGGATTACGCACTCAATGCTCAGAATGAGAATTGAAATCGTTATCGCGATGTAATCGATCTGTAGGACACAGCTGTTTCGCTTTTTTGAAGCGGTGCTGTTTGCGCTCCGCGCAGCGCCCTAATGCAAGTCGCGCGGCAGTGCAAAAGCGAGCTTCCGTTTTAACGCCTTACCGATCGGTCCGATTTCCCCCCGCTCTACCGTGCCAAACGGGCACAGACTCGCCGCCGTCCAGCGCCGCGAAAGCGAGTAGATAATGTGAGCGATCGCTCATAAATTAGAGGCATTCACCCTCAACCGGAATTCACACGATTCCGCCCGATGGGTCCGGTGCCGCGGTCGCCGGACTCAGGCAACGGGAACCGGCCGCAAGGAGCGACGTATCGATGCGAGTCATCATTGCAGGCGGCGGCATCGTCGGACTGACGGCGGGTATCGCGTTCAAGGCGATCGGCTGGGACGTGCTGGTATGCGAACAGGCACCGGAGATTCGTGCGGCGGGCGCGGCCATCGGCTTGTGGCGCAACGCGCTGGACGTATTCTCGGAGGTCGGTGTGGGCGATGCGATCCACGAATTCGGCATGCCCATCGAAACATGGTTCTACGATGCCGCCGGCGCGCGCTTCAGGGCACCCGGCTTCGAGTTGGCCGATCATGAATTTCTGCTGGTGCCGCGTCCCGAGTTGAATCGCTTGCTGGCCGCGGCGGTCGGGCTAGAGAACATTCGCGTCGACACCCGTGTCGCGGCGTTCGAGGAACGCGCGGATCACGTCGCGGTGAGCTTGAGCGACGGCACGCTCGAACACGCCGATCTGCTGCTGGGCGCGGATGGCGCCTACTCGGCGGTGCGTGCGCAACTGGTGCCCGGCTATGCCGCTCGCGAGCACATAGGTCACCACGTATGGCGCGGCATGCTAGCCGCGGGCGACGAACCCGCCGAAGGCTCGGTCCTTACCGTCGGGCATCGACGCACGCGCGGCGGCTACACGCGCACATACGGCGATCAGGTCGTCTGGATGGTGAATCAGTTCGACAGTGCGACGCCCGTCGGCACGAAGAAGGAAGAGGCCTTGCTGCGCGCCGCGAATCTCAACGACAACGGCTGGAGCGATCCGCTGGTGAAACTGATCGAGCGGACGCCGGAAGCGCAGATCCTGCACAACCCGATCATGTTCGTGCCCGCGCTGCCGCGCTGGACGTCCGCGCGCGTCGCGCTGATCGGCGATGCGGCGCATGCGCTCTCGCCGCATATCTCGGCGGGCGGCACGCTAGGCGTGGAGGATGTGCGCGTGCTGATTCAGGCGCTGCGCAAACACGATGCACTCGCAGCGGCTCTCCCGGCGTATGAAAGCAACCGGATGCCTCACTACGCGCGCGTACACGAACTGGCCTACGCCGTGGAGCTGGCGCAAGACGCCCGCGAATACGCGCGGGAATACGCCCGCTTCAGCCACTGGATGCTCAACGACGACTACCAGGCGTCGCGCGCATGAATTCGACCGGTCAGGCCGAACGGCCGCTATTTCACGCAGCGGCTCGTCCGGCTTGTCCGGCTCAGGCAGCGATTATCAGTACGCGCCCATGTAGTCGCGCTTGCCGATCTCGACACCGTTGTGGCGCAGAATCGCGTACGCCGTGGTGACGTGGAAGAAGAACTGCGGCAGACCGTAGTGCTGCAGATAGGCGCTGCCCACCAGCTTCTTCTCTTTCGGCGTGCCGGGACGCAGCACGATTTCCTTGTTCTCGCTGCCTTCGAATTGCGCGGCCTCGAGCGTGCCGATGTACGTCAACGCCTTGGCGAGCAGCGCCTGCAGGTCGGCGAACGTGACTTCCGTGTCGGGCCACGACGGCACTTCCACGCCGGCGAGGCGCGAGCTGACGCCCTTGCTGAAGTCGGCGGCGATCTGTACCTGGCGCACCAGCGGGAACATGTCCGGGAACAGGCGCGCCTGCAGCAATGCGTTCGGCTCGATGTTGCGTTCGGTCGCGTGGGCTTCGGCTTTCTTCAGCACTTCGGACAACGCGGTCAGCATCTGCTTGAAAACGGGAACGGATGCGCTGTACATGGAATTCGTCATGGTTACTCTTTCATTCGAGGTTGGAGGCCGGCGCGGGAAATGCCGCATCGGCCAGGAGTAGGGGCGGGTAAACGAGCGGGCTCGTGTAGCGCGGCTCGGCCAAGGCTGCATGCGCCGACGATCATGGCACCTCGACGGCGTCTTCCTGGCACCGGACGAGCGCATGAAGCGCCGGAAGATTACCATTGTGTGGCCCAACTATGTCATGCGGAACCGGCCTTAGTTTTTATTGATGCGCTGCCATCAAATAAAGCTATTTCCGCCCGGCGTTGCCTGACACTACGATGTGAGCAAGGCGCATTGCCTGTACCCCACACAGGCCGAGTCGTAGAGCACAAACGATCCAAGGAGCGAGCGCATGTCGACTGAAGCGAAGTGTCCGTTTAACCATACCGCTGGTAGTGGTACGTCGAATCGGGACTGGTGGCCCAATCAGCTGAACCTGAAGATACTGCATCAGCATTCGTCCCTGTCCGACCCGATGGACAAGGACTTCAACTACGCGCAAGCGTTCAAGAGCCTCGATCTCGCGGCCGTGAAAAAAGACCTGCTGGCGGTGATGACCGACTCGCAGGCCTGGTGGCCGGCGGACTTCGGTCACTACGGGCCGTTTTTCATTCGCATGGCATGGCACAGCGCCGGCACCTATCGCACCGGCGACGGCCGTGGCGGCGCGGGCTCCGGTCAGCAACGTTTCGCGCCGCTCAATAGCTGGCCCGACAACGTCAGCCTCGACAAGGCACGCCGGCTGATCTGGCCGGTCAAGCAGAAATATGGCAACAAGATTTCGTGGGCCGACCTGATCGTGCTGACGGGCAATGTCGCGCTGGAATCGATGGGTTTCAAGACCTTCGGTTTCGCCGGCGGCCGTGAGGACGTGTGGGAACCGGACGAAGATGTGTATTGGGGTTCCGAAACCACGTGGCTCGGTGGCGATAAGCGCTATTCCGGCGTGCGTGACCTCGAAAACCCGCTCGGCGCCGTGCAGATGGGTCTCATCTACGTCAACCCCGAAGGCCCGAACGGCAACCCTGATCCGCTCAAGGCGGCGGTGGATATTCGCGAGACGTTCGCTCGCATGGCCATGAACGACGAGGAAACCGTGGCGCTCATCGCCGGCGGTCACACATTCGGCAAAACGCACGGCGCGGGTCCCGCGTCGCATGTCGGTGTCGAACCGGAGGCGGGCAGTATCGAAGATCAGGGTTTCGGCTGGAAGAGCACCTTCGGCACGGGCAAGGGCGCCGATGCGATTTCGAGCGGGCTGGAAGTAATCTGGACCACCACGCCGACCCAATGGGGCAACGGCTTTTTCGAAAACCTGTTCCGCTACGACTGGGAATTGACCAAGAGCCCGGCCGGCGCGCATCAATGGAAGCCGAAGGGCGACGCCGGCGTGGATACCGTGCCGGATCCGCATGATTCGACGAAACGCCGCACACCGTCGATGCTGACCACCGACCTCGCATTGCGCTTCGATCCCGCTTACGAAAAAATTTCGCGGCGCTTCTACGAGAACCCCGATCAGCTGGCCGACGCATTCGCGCGCGCGTGGTTCAAGTTGACGCACCGCGACATGGGTCCGCTTGCGCGCTATCTCGGCCCGGAAGTGCCAACGGAAGAGTTGCTCTGGCAAGACCCGATCCCCGCGGTCAATCACGAACTGATCAACGCACAAGATGTCGCCGAGCTGAAGAGCAAGGTGCTGGCGTCGGGGTTGCCGGTGTCGCAACTGGTATCGACGGCGTGGGCGTCGGCGTCCACCTTCCGCGGCTCCGACAAGCGCGGCGGCGCGAATGGCGCGCGCATTCGTCTTGCACCGCAAAAAGATTGGCAGGTGAACCAGCCGGCGCGACTGGCGAGCGTGCTGAAGACGCTGGAGGGTATCCAGAGCGAGTTCAACAGCGCGCAGTCCGGCGGCAAGCGCGTGTCGCTGGCCGACCTGATCGTGCTGGCCGGTGCCGCGGGCGTCGAGCAGGCGGCGAAAAATGCCGGGCATGCGGTCACGGTGCCGTTCTCGCCGGGGCGGATGGATGCTTCGCAGGAGCAGACCGATCTCGAGTCGTTCGCTGTGCTCGAACCGATCGCCGACGGGTTCCGCAACTATCTGAAAGGCAAATACACCGTCACGGCCGAGGCGTTACTGGTCGATAAAGCGCAACAGCTGACGCTTTCCGCGCCGGAACTGACCGCGCTGGTGGGCGGCATGCGCGTGCTGAACGCCAACTACGACGAGAGCCAGCACGGCGTGTTCACGAAGCGTCCGGAAACGTTGACGAACGACTTCTTCGTCAATCTGCTCGACATGCGTACGGAGTGGAAGCCGGTATCGGACGAGAAGGACGTGTTCGAAGGCTTCGACCGCGCAACCGGTCAGTTGAAGTGGACCGGCACGCGCGTCGATCTGATCTTCGGGTCGAACGCGCAACTGCGTGCGGTGGCCGAGGTGTACGGCAGTTCGGATGCGCAGGAGAAGTTCGTGCACGACTTTGTCGCGGCCTGGGGCAAGGTGATGAACCTGGATCGCTTCGACCTGGCGTAAAGCGGGCGTTGTGGTGGACTGTTGTGATGGGCATTGGACCGTAGCGGTTCGATGCTGAAGCAAAAACGGCTGATCGCAAGATCAGCCGTTTTTTTATTGCGCGCCGGGCGGTGTGCCGGTGAGCCGCTATCATCGTCGTTCGTCCCCCAGGAGAACAAAAGATGCAGCGACCGGAATTCATCAAACACTGGACCGAACTGGAAGAACCCAACGCGCACTCCTATAGCGGCTCCGACGAGTTGATGGCAATCGACTCGCCGCTATCCGCCGCGTTGGGCATTACGCGCATTGGTATTCATCATGTACGGCTTTTGCCGGGGCGGCGCTCTTCGTATCCGCACTGCGAAAGTACCGAGCAGGAATTCGTCTACGTGCTGCACGGCACGCCCGATGTGTGGATCGACGGTGTGCTTCATCCGCTGGTCGAGGGCGACTCGGTGGGGTTTCCGTCGGGCACCGGGATCTGCCATACGTTCATCAACAATAGCAAAGAAGAAGTCCGGTTGATGGTAATCGGCGAGCGTCCGCGCGCCGACAACCTGATTCACTATCCGCTCAATGAGGCGCACCTGAAAACGCGCACGGATCAATGGACGGACTGGCCGAGCCGACCGCTCGGGGACCATGACGGCATGCCGGATTAGGACGGAAGCTCGCCAACGGCAATTTGCCGGGCGGTGGACGCGATGAAAAGAGTCCGCGGCACGTTTTCGTCTTTGAAGAAGACAGCAATGCGCGCGTTGCCTTTCGAACCGGTCACGCCGTCTGGTTTACTGCGCGCTCGCGGTCGTTGCATTCGCAACCGCCGCGCCCTTCATTTTCCGCACCGCGTCGGCCGCCGAAGGCGCCAGGTTCTGTTTGGCCAGCGACGCATCGAACGCTTCGCTGCGCGCGCGTTTCGCCTGTTCGTAATCGGCGTCCAGTTCGGCGATCCGCCGGTCGTACCAGCTTTTCACGCAAGCCTGATCGTTGCAGTGATGTTGCCGCCACAACCATTGCTGGGTGCGTGCGGCTTCGAGCGCGCCGGCGTCGAGTGTGGTGTCTCGGGCCTGTTGCCATGCCGTGGCGAGACGGTCGTCCAATGCCGACAGAGCGGGGTCCTTGCAGACGATCTTTTCCGATGCCGACGACTTGCCGTTGCACTTGAAACTCGCCGCCGACGCATCCGCGGCAAGGGTCGCGCCGGCGATCAACAGACCGATCGAGAATAACGCGGACGGTTTCGCGAGGCGTTGAAGCGTGGAAGAGAAAACAGGTTTGAAAGTGGACATGCCGAGCCTCTATTCAGGTAAGTAACCAGGCTGACGCGTGGCGCGAAATAGCCGTACCTGCCGCCACGCATTCAGGAATGCGATTGCCGCGTCGGCAGAATAGGGCGAGCGCGAATTTGCGATTGACGGAGAACGCGGCGTGATCCGGAGGTGATTACAAGAAATTGCTTTTTGTCTTCGCTGCTACAGGTCGAGGAGCTTGCGCTCGCGTTAGCGTTCGTGCTGGTGATGGTGCTGGTGCTGGTGCGGCGTTCAATCCACATTGAAATGCACGCGAATGTCCTGTCGGCTTTCGACCGGATGGCCCGTCTGCATGGCCGGTGAGAAGCGCCATTTGTGCAGCACTTCAAGCAGGATCTGGTTGAGACGCGGGTTCGGCGTGGGCCTGATGAGATCGACGTCGATCGAGCCGTCGGAGTGAATCGTGAAGCGTGCGGTCGCAACCGTTTGATAGGCCTGCTCGCGTAGATCGTCGGGTAGGTCGGGTAAGGGTTGTGCAATGGGGTGTGCAGCCGTGTCGCCCGTCGATGCGTTCTGTTTTTCGTCGGCTGGCGCTGGCGGAGCATGCGTAGCCGATTCGGCCGTCGGCCCCGATTCGCTCGTTGCCGACGGCGGACTCGACACGGTGCTCACCGTGTTTTGAGCTGGACGTGCATCGGCAGGCTTCGGCGCGATGTGTTGCGGCAATGCATCAGGGCGAGGCGCGACCGGTTTCGCCGGCTTGACTACCGGTTGATTCGCCGCGCGCAGGACGTGACTTACCGGCTCTTTCGGCTGCGGAGCAGGCGGAGGTTCGAGTTCCACCACGCGCATTTCCAAGGGTGGCTCGTGCGGCGGCACCGGCGCCGACGTCCCCAACCAATGGCCCAGCGCAACGAGAACCGTAAACCAAACCAGCGCCGCAACGACAACCGCCAACACCATTCGCATGGTCGGCGCAGCGTCGATAAAACCCGCCAAACGCATCCGGCTACTCACGATGAACCGCTACCAGAAAATGCGCCGCCCCGGCCCGGCGCGCGGCCAGCATCGCCTGAACGACCACGCCATGACCCGCGGCATCGTCGGCGGCGATTATGACATCGCCATCGGCTTGCAGCAGACGTTTGACGGTCGGCTCGACCTGATCCTCCGACACGCGCTGACGATTGACGAACACGTCGTTGTGGCTGTCCACCGAAATAGTCAGCGGCTCATGCGCACTCATCTTCTGCGCTTGCCCGACCGGCAGCGTGATCTTGACCGCGTCGAGCCGCTGCATTGCCAGCGAAGCCAGCATGAACGTGGCCAGCAGAAAGAACATCACATCGATCATCGGAATGATTTCGATGCGACCGCGCCTGGCCGCGCGCGAGCGCTTGAATTTCACGGCTGCGCTCCTGCGTCCGTGGCGGTAAGACGCACTTCGCTGAGCCGCGCATTCGCGAACGATTCGAGTTCGTCCATCAGACGCTCGAGCCGGCGCGAAAAATAGTTGAACGCAAACAGCGCGAACAGCGCAACCACGAGCCCGATCGCGGTCGCCACCAGCGACTGCGCGACGCCGCCGGTCACACCGCCCGGATCGACGAGTCCTGAGCCGCCGAACAACTGGAACGAATGCATCATGCCGACGATCGTGCCGAGCAAACCCAGCAAAGGCGCCGCGGTCACAATGGTTTCGAGCACCCAGAAGCCCTTGCTCATCTCGCGCTCGATCTGCGAGGCCAAGGCTTCCGCCCTGGCCTCGCGCAACCAGAGCGGCGCCGACGGATCGGGCGTCCACGGTGAGTTCATGCGCCTGAACGCGTTCTGCCTGGCGGCTTCCTTCAGGCGCTCTTCCCAATCGATACGCGAACCCGGCATGCCGATTTCGTCGGCGTTGCGTATTGCCGTGGGCAAACGTCCAAAGCGCAAAAATACATAGGCACGATCGAGCACGATCGCCACCGCCAGCACGGCCAGGATCGTGAGCGGATAGATGACCCATCCGCCCACGCGTACCGCCGCCAGGATATTCGTCCAATCTTGCATGACCGACCTCTTCGCTCCCTGACCGTTTTAGAAATGCTTGGTGATGCCGGCATAGACGGCGAAATGCGGACCGTACTGCGGCGCACCGACGCCGATGCCCGAGCCGTCGCGCAACTCGTACACGCGGTTGAAGGCGTTGATCAGCATCAGGCGTGCATCGAATTTGCCGACCAGCGGCTGGTTGAAATGCTGGATCACGCCGAGATTGACCTGCGCGTAGACCGGCAGGCGATCGGTGTTGGCAAAGCCGCTGCGCAGGCCGGTGCCGACGAGGCCGTCGAACGTGAAGGTGGTTCGGCCGAGATCGTAGGTGCCACCGAACGACGCGGTGATGCGCTGATCGTGGTCCAGGTACACCCAGTGGCTGTTGATGTAGGCCAACTCGGTCGGGTCGAAATTGAATTGCGCGGAATCGATCTGCGTGCCCTGCGCGCGGCTGTAAGCGAGATTCAGATACGCGGACGCGTTGTCCTGTTTGTAGTTCGCCGTGAACTCGAGACCGTACACGCGCCCGAGCCGATAGTTGAACGGCGTATAGATGAGCGCGGAACCGAATTGCCCTTCGTCGAGCAGGTTGGTGGATTTCTTGTAGTACGCGTCGAGGCCGATCGTCACGTTCGAACCGAGCCGCTGCGTCACGCCGAGATCGAAATAGTGGCTGCGTTCGGGCTGCACCGGATCGTTCAGACTCGACGGACTCTGGTTGGTCGTCCCATTGAAGCGGCTGATGGTCGAGCCGGATACCAGTTCGAAAGCGGGCGGCGTGAAATAGCGCGCGTAGCCGGCGTGAAACGTCGTGGTCGGTGTGAGTGCGTAGACCAGTCCGATGCGCGGGCTCAACTGACTCGCGCTCACATACTCGTCCATCTTGTCGTAACGCAGGCCGTAATTGAGCGTGAGCTTGCTGGTGAGTTTCCACTCGTCCTGAACGTAAGCGCTATACAGGTAGCCGGTTTTGCTGCTCGAGTCCGGAATATTGAAAGGCTGGTCGGAGGCCTGGGTGCCGGTGCTGTCGGTGGCGAATACGTTCACGCTGTCGTTGAACACCGCATGTTCCTGCTGGAAGAACACGCCGGCGCGGATCGTATGTTTGTCGTTCAGCCGCCATGTGGTGTCCACCTGCGCGCCATTCGCCGAGTTGCTGTGAAAGTCCTGCGACGCCACGCCGTTGAACAGCAGATCGCCCACCGGATCCGGATTGAACTGGGTGCGCGTGTAGCGGGTGAACAGCGCGACCTGATAGTCCAGCGCGCCGCCGTTGGTGCCCTGCAACGCGACCACCGCGAAGTTGTTCAGCTCGGATTGCGTTTCGTTCAATTGACTCGAATTGAACGTGTTGTTGCCGTTCAACGTGAAGTTGGTGGCCAGCCCCGGCGTGTTGGGAATTTCGAACTGGTTGCTGGTGGTGCCGAACATCAGGCTCACGCGCGTGAGCGGGTTGATGATGTACGACATGTAGCCGAACGCGTCGCCCTGACGCGTGTGGTCGTGAATGGCGTTCGCGCTGGAAGTCGGATTCTCGATGCCGAGATTGTTGACGCCGAGCGAGCCGCTGAAGTAGTAGCTGAACGGACCTTGCGTGCCGAACACGTCGGCGCTGGTCTTGAGCGTTTGATGGCTACCGCCGAACACGCTGACGGAGCCGCCGTCGCCGGCGTCGCCCGACTTCGTGCGAATGTCCACTACGCCCGCGGTGCGATAGCCGTACTGCGCCGGCAGCGCGCCGGTCAGCAGATTCACCTGATCGATGATGCGCGTATCGAGCGCCTGCCCGAAGCCGCTGATCGGCTCGGGAATGATGATGCCGTTGATCCGGTATTGCAGATTGGCGTGGTCGCCGCGTACGTGCAACTGCCCGTACGAGTCGCTGGCCACGCCGGGCGCTTGCAGCAGCACCTGATTCAACGGCGTGTCCTGGCCTGCGGGCAGCGCGTCGATGTCGGCCTGGCTGAAGCGATACACGCTGCTGCCGGTCTCCGGCAACAAGCCGTTGCGCGCGCGATCGAGCCGCCTGGCGTTCACCTGCACGTCGAGCGTGTCGCTCTTCGCGAGCTTGCCGACGGGTTTGTCCGCCTTGTCGGTAACAGCGCCGGTCGCTGGGCTTTCATCGGTTGCGGCATGGGCATGAGCGGCGATAGCGAACAGCAGCAAAGCTGCATGAGAGACACGCGTGCGGTTTTTCATCGTTATGGAGGTGGTGTTGGCGACCAGGTGGAAGCGTTGTCCGTCTCGTCGACGGTCGTCCTGGTTTTTTGCGGACGAACGCGATCGGCGTGATTGGTCTGGATCACGTGACGTCCCGGCTGGCGTCCGGGGCAAATAATGTTATAACATTACATTGAAAATTAACAACGAAAACTTAAGCGGTGTTGTTTCGGCGGGAAGAGCACGGAGGGGAACGGGAGGGCGGCGCGACGAGCGTGTGCGGCGAGGTGTGAAATTGTCCGTGCCGCCGAGTTTCGCCGCCAAGTGGTTCGCCCCGCGCATGGCGAGCTTTCTGAAGCGCTATCCGGATGTGGCGCTGGATCTGACCACGTCGACTGCGTTTGTGGATTTCGAGCTCGACGGCGTCGACCTGGCGATCCGCTATTTCAACGGCGAGGATCCGACGCTCACGGTAGAAAACTGTGCACGGACGAAGCGCACGTGTATGGCGCGCCGGATTACATGAAGCGTCTGAAGATACGGCATCCTGACGATGTGAGGAAGGCGACGCTGCTGCATAACACGCTGCATCCGCACTGGTCGCCGTGGCTCGGTAAGTTCTCGCGTTTGTCCGCTGAACAGATCGCGTCGATTCCCGGGATTCAGTTCGATCGATCGCTGATCGCGATCGACGCTGCCGTGCGCGGACAGGGGCTTATCGATGAAGCGCATACCGCGCTGCGCCGAGCTTCTTCGACTTCCCGCAAAGCCTTGTACAGCAAGGCTGCCAAACGTTTGCGATATTTCCTCGGACAAACCCGGATATTAAAGAAATGCGGCATGCATGTCGTTATCCCATGAAATAAGTCAGGACCATCGGGCACCCGCGCAGCCGGCCGCGCATGGGTTGCCCGAGGAATCAGCTCTACGGGGGAATGAATCTTGAATCACCAACGATCGCCATGGTCGCGTACAGCGGCTCCGGGCGAGGTCATCTATTCGGAAGGCTTCGCGGGCGACGCTGTCATCTACGTTATTGCAGATGGCAAAGTCGAAATCTCCACCCAGTGCGATGAAAAGAAGGTGATTCTCGCCACGCTAGGGAAGGGCGAATTTTTCGGCGAAGCGGCTTTGTTGCCCGCGGAACCGCGCGCGCATACCGCGAAAGCACTCAGCTTCCTGCAACTCACCGTGATCGCGGCGAACATCGTGGAAGAAGAGCTCGAACGCGTGTCGCCGCTGCTGCGTCATATCGTTCGCACCATGATTCGCCGCGTGAAGAAGAAGGACGACATCCTCGCCACCAATACGCACGCCGATTTTCTGCCGGGTGTCGTTTCGTATGCGCACGTTCTCGCGTTGATGGCCGGTGTCGAAAGTGCCGATCGGGATGCCCGCATGCGCCGCGCGCAAGGCGAGGAATTCTCGGTGCCGCTGCCCGAAGTGATCAAGAAGTGCCACGCGATTGCCGGCCATTCCCGTCCCCACGTGATGGCCATGCTCAAACGCATGGAGAAGCTCAACCTGGTCACGCTCGAACCGGGCCGCTCCGAACGCCTCGGCAACACGTCCGCGCGCTATTCGGCGGAAGGCGCGGCGGGCCGCCAGCTCGTCACCTTCGATCCGGTGCGAATCACGGAACGCGCGCAGCAGGTCGCGGATCACGATCTCGATCTGTCGATCAGCAGCGAACTGGAGCTGATCGAACTCGACGATCTGGAAGCGCTGATCGGCGTCGAGAAGAAGGTCATTCTCAACAAGCTGTCTCACGCGGAAATCGCGGAAGATCTGTTCGCGTTTCGCAAGACCCGCGTGTTGAACTACGTCGAGGAAAAAGGCATTACGTATTTTTCGCGTCGCACGGTGCGCGGCGCCAGCGACGTGAATTCGCTCGATGACCTGGAATTCGTCGACCAACGCACGCTGTTCGAAGCTGTCAGCGCATTCGATACCTACGATCTGGCGAAACTGCTTTCCGCAGCGACCGGGCAACCGGCGGCCGAACGGTTGATGTCGGTCATGACCGAGGCGAGAAAGAAAGAAGTGTCGTGGGTCATGCGGCGTGAAATCAAAATCGATCCGCTCGAAATCGCCGAGATCGAGCAGCGCTTTATCGACACGATACGCACGCTTAAAGCGCCTGCGGGCAATGCGATGCCGCACTCCAATCTGAGTGTGTGACGCGATTTGCGTGCTGATCTGCGTGCGGGTTGGCGTGCGGGTTCGTCATCAAGCACGCTGTTTTCATTGCAGGTTCGAAGGCTCGGGCGGCCATTCGAGAGGACGTATGGATCTTTTGACGCTATTGGGCGCCGTGTTCGGCGTCACGGCGATCGTCGCCGGTTTCTCGCTGGAGGGTGGGCACTTTACGGCCCTGTTTCAGCCGGAGGCATTCGTTATCGTGCTGGGCGGCACGCTCGGCGCGGTGATGATCCAGAACACGTGGGCGCGATTCTTCGATGGCGTCAAGCAACTGCGCCTGGCCTTCGTGAGGGCGCGGCAGGTCGACCGCAAGAGCCTGTCGGTTCTGCTCGAATGGGGCGATCAGGCGAAGCTGAACGGCATGCTGGCGTTCGAGTCGATCGAGGCCGGCGGGATCAATCCGTTTGCACAACGAGGGCTCGAACTTCTGGCGAACGGTGTAGCCACGGCCGTGCTCGAAGATGCGCTGCAACGGGAGCTGGATGCGTACGAGCGCAATCACGTGGCGGCTGCGCGAATCTGGCAACAGGCGGGCGGCTACGCACCGACGTTCGGCATTCTCGGCGCGGTGCTCGGCCTGATTCAGGTCACGGGTCATATGCTCGAACCCGCGCAACTGGGGCAAGGTATCGCCACTGCGTTCGTGGCGACGCTCTACGGTCTCGCGTTCGCGAATCTGGTGTTTCTGCCGCTGTACGGCAAGATTCGCGCGCAGGTGGATAGCGAGTTGCGCTTCCGTCGTTTGTATCTCGACGGGTTGCTCGCGATCTCGCGCAAGGAGTCGCCGCATACGATCGAAACGCGTCTGGCCGGCGACGTGCGGGCGAGATCGGCCGAGTTGCTGGGGTAGCGAGCCGCGCGGATCGCGCGTGTGCAGTCGTTCAGGACGGTTCAATCAAACGTGAATTCGAAGCAGGCGTTGCGGGCATGACATTCTCCTCGGGAAACAGACGCTTCAGGGCGGATAAAACCGGCTATCAGGACGCCGACAAGGGCGACGAAGGCGACGAGCAATCCGGCCGCTGGCTGATTTCCTACGCGGATCTCATCACCTCGCTCATGGTGTTATTCCTCGCGTTATACGCATTAGAGCTGGCGAAGAACCGCGAGCTGGAGATCAAGGCGCTCGAGCATCGCGCGGAGAAGACGTTGGCGGTATCGAATGCCGGCGGCACGCCCGACACCGCGAAGAAGCAACTGCTCTCCTTGCTGGAACCACTCAAGAGCAACAGCCAGATTACGATTTCGAACGCGACGCACGGCGTTGAAATCGCGATCAACGCGAAAATCCTTTTTAACTCCGGCGACGCGCGGCTATTACCCGAATCGTTCGGCGTGCTGAGCCAGATTGCCGGCGTGCTGCGCGACCGTTCGAAAAACACCATTCTCGTCGAAGGACATACGGACAGCGTGCCGATCGCCACGGCGAAATTCGAGTCGAACTGGGAGCTGTCATCGGCGAGAGCAGGAGCAGTGGTTCGTTTTTTCGCCGACAAAGGAATCGAAGCGCACCGAATGGCGGCGATAGGTCGAGCCGATAACTTCCCGTTGATCATCGGCGACGACGCCGCCGCTCGCGCCGCGAATCGGCGCGTGACGATTCTCGTCGAGTATTGAAAGCGGAGTACGCGCGTATTGACCGACTGTCGAACACCGCATCGAACAAACCACACAACACAGCCGCTGCTTCTCCCACCCGTTCCACCCAGCCTCCCATTCCGCGCTAAAGTATCGGCAGCGATGCGCGCTGCGCGTCGTTCCGGGAGCCCTCTACGTCATGCCAGTCAATACCTTGCCGGATCCGGTCGCGTCCGCCTGCAGCATCTCGCTAGGCAGCTTTCTGCGCGATCGCCGCTCGCGCCTGCAACCCGGGCCGGAAGCGCAGATCCGCCGCCGCACGCCCGGCCTCAGACGAGAAGAAGTAGCCACCCGCGCCAACGTCAGCGTCGCGTGGTACACGTGGCTCGAACAGGGGCGCGGCGGTCCGCCGTCGAACGAAGTACTGGAGCGGCTCGCTCGTGCGCTCGAACTCGACGCGGCCGGCCGCGAGATGTTGTTTCTGCTCGCGCAGCAACGCCCGCCGCCGCTCAGCCCGGTCGAGACCGCCAGCGTGACGCCGGCTCTGCAACGCGTGCTGGACGGCATGCCCACCAGTGCCGCGATCGTGAAAACGCCGACGTGGGACGTGGTGGCCTGGAATGCGGCCGCCATCGCGGTGCTGGGCGACTACGCCGCACTGCCGGTCCGCGAGCGCAACGTGCTGCGGCGTCTGTTCGGCGATCCCACCCTGCGCGCCTGCCAGCCGCATTGGGAAGAGAGCGCACGCGTGGCGGTGGCCGTGTTTCGCTTCGATATCGCCCGCGTCGGCGGTTCTGCCGAAGCGTCGGCGCTAGCCGCCGAACTCCAGGACAGCAGCGAAGACTTCCGGCGGCTCTGGGCCGAGAACGACGTGCTGAATCATTGGGGCGGCACGAAGCACATGCGCCATTCGGTGGCCGGCTTGCTCACGCTCGAATACGCCGCGTTTCCCGTGGCCGGCGCGGATGGCCTGAGCATGGTCGTCTTCACGCCGGTATCGCCTGCCGACCTCGAAGCGGTCAAAGCGCTCGTATCGCGCCAGACCCAACTTGCGTGAGCGCACAACCTTTTCTGTCAATCGATGCGTCTGCCTCGTCCGCTACCACCATTACTTTCCCTGCGCGCTTTCGAAGCCGCCGCCAGGCTGCTGAGTTTCAGCCACGCCGCGCAGGAACTGTTCGTCACGCAGAGCGCTGTCAGTCATCAGATCCAGAAGCTCGAAGCCGACCTCGGCGTGGCGCTGTTCGAACGGCGCACGCGCGCCGTCGAATTGACCCCGGCGGGCGTCGCTTTTTACGCGCGCGTTCATGACGCATTCGAATTATTGCGGCTCGGCACGCAGGAGGTTCGCGCGCCGTCCGTCGAGCGGACCCGCTTGACCGTCGGCATTCTGGCTTCGTTCGCGACCCGCTGGCTGGCGCCGCGCTTGCAGGATTTTTCGGCCGCGTGTCCGCGTATCGATCTGCAACTGCGCCCCGAGATCGCACTCGCCGACGTGCCGGGCGGCGAAGTGGACGTGGCGATCCGCTATGGCCTCGGCGGCTGGCGCGGCGTGCACGCGCAACGGCTGATGACCGAACGCTTGTCGCTGGTGTGCGCGCCGTCGCTGGTGGCCGGCAGGAGGCGTCCGCGCGAACCTCAGGATCTGTTGCGCTTTCCGCTGCTCACGTCGTATTCGCGGCAGTCGTTCGAATGGGACGCCTGGTGCCGCCGTTTCGGCCTCGATCTGACGCAATCGCAGCAGGTCCATTTGCACGACTACAACATCGTCGTGGAAGCGGCGCTCGCGGGACAAGGCATCGCAATGGGCCGTCACCGCCTGATCGCGCGGCAACTGGCGAGCGGCGAACTGGTCGAGGCGTTACCCGACACCCGACTGGACGACGCCCGCATCGGCTGGTGGTTCGTCACGCCCAAGGGCAACCTGGGCGCGGCGGCGTGCGCGTTCCGCGACTGGCTCGCCGACGCGGCGAAACAGGACGCGTTCGCCGGGGCGGCGAAACAGGACGCGTCGGCGCCGACGCATTAGTTTCGCTCATCCGTGGCGGGGAAAAATTGATTGGTCACGGTATGGGCCGGGCTAATAGGATCGGACTTCCCCATTTTGCCTGGACAATTCGACATGACCTCTTCGATCTCCGCACGCGTTGCAAGCCTCGGTCTCACGCTCGAGCCCGCCGCACCCGCCGCCGCCAATTACGCGCCGTACGTGCAGGAAGGCCAGCTTCTGCACGTGTCCGGTCAGATCTCGCGCAAGGCCGGCCAACCGGCCTATCCTGGACGCCTCGGCGACACCGTATCGGACGACGACGGTATCGAGGCAGCGCGTTCGTCCGCGTTGAGCGTGCTGTCGCAGATCGCCGCCGCGACCGACGACCGCCTGGACCGTGTGGCCCGCGTCGTACGGCTGCGCGTATTCGTTGCCAGCACACCCGATTTCGAGCGCCACAGCGTGATTGCCAACGGCGCGTCGGACCTGATGGTCCAGGTCTTCGGCGAAGTTGGACGGCATGCGCGCAGCGCCGTCGGCGTCGCTTCGCTGCCCGCGGGCGTGGCGGTCGAAGTCGAAGCGGTGATCGCACTCACCTCATTGGAATAACCATGTCCGCTCTTCTTTCGACCGCCGCCGTGGAGGCACTTCGTGCCCGCACGCCAGGCACGCAGCACACCACGCATTTCAATCACGCGGGCGCTTCGCTGCCGTCTTCGGCGACGCTGGAGGCGATTCACGCGCACCTCTGGCGCGAAGCCACCATGGGGCCGATGGAAGCCGGCATCGTCGGACGCGAACAGAGCGAACGCGCACGCGGACTGGCCGCGCGGCTGTTCAATGCGCAGCCCGCCGAGATCGCATTGACCACGGGCAATTCGCCGGGCTGGGGCGCGGCATTTGCCGCGCTGGGTCCGTGGCGAGCGGGCGAACGTATTCTTGTCGGTCGTCACGAATGGGGTGGCAATCTGAGCACGATGCGTGCGCTGGCGCAGCGTGCCGGCGTCTCGATCGACGTGATTCCGTGCGACGCCGACGGCGCGGCGGACCCGCAAGCGCTGGAGGCCATGCTCGACGAGCGCGTACGTCTGATCGCGCTCACCTGGCTGCCGGCGAATGGCGGCTTGATCAATCCGGCCGCGACGATCGGGCAGGTGGCGCGCCGTCACGGCATTGCGTATTTCATCGACGCCGCGCAGGCGGCAGGGCAACTGCCGATCGACGTCGCCGAGCTGGGTTGCGACGTGCTGAGTGCCGCCGGCCGCAAGGCGCTGCGCGGGCCGCGCGGCACGGGTCTGCTGTACGTGCGGCAGACGTTTCTCGCGCGTTTGACGCCGCCCTATACCGACACGCATTCCGCGCCGCTGAACGCTAACGGCGAGCCCGTCTTGCGCGACGACGCGGGGCGCTTCGAATCGGCGGAGGCTGCGCTCGCGCTGCACTGCGGACTGGCGAATGCACTGGAAGAGGCGCTGGCAATCGGCATCGACACGATTCGCTCGCGGATCGACAGCGTGGCGCAACGGTTGCGCGTGCAACTAGCCGAACTGGCTGGCGTGACGGTGCTCGATCTCGGGGCCGAACGTTCCGGGTTGGTGGCGTTCAACGTTGCCGGTCTCGACGCCGTTTCGGTGCAACGCAGGCTGGCCGCGCAGGGCATCGTGATCGGCAGCAACGGCGTCAGCTATACGCCGTTCGACATGACCTCGCGAGGGTTGCAGCAGATCGCGCGCGCGTCGATCAGCTACCTGACCACGGACGCGGAAATCGAACGCCTGCTGAGCGAGATTCGCGCGCTGACCAAGCAGGCGAACTGATCGCAATCAGCCATAAAAAACGGGGCGGCTCTCGCGCGAGAGCCGCCCCGTGGCATGCGGACGAACGGGTTATTCCGCGCCGCGAACAATACGCAGATCGCGTTCCACGCCGTCGCCCAGCGCTTCGAGCGCCTTCTTGTAGGCGTCGCTTTCGTAAGCGGCGACCGCCTGTTCGTAACTCGGATACTCGATCACGACCGTGCGTTCCTTCAGGCCCTGCTCGCGAGCCTCTTCAGCCACGCCACGCACGACGAACTTGCCGCCTGCAGCCGCCACGGCCGGCGCTGCGAGTTGCCCATAGGCGGCCAGTTTCGACGCGTCCTTGATGGCGCGATATGAGGTTACCCAATAGCCCTTGCTCATTTGAATCTCCTGGTTCGGTGAGAATGCGGTCGCTGCATTGCACAGCAGACAACCGGCATTATGTCGCTTTCCGGCAGGGCGGGCGGCGCGGCATGACCATGATGAACCTCAGCCGCGCCTGATGCCGCGCTCAGGCCGTTCACGCATGCGCCACCGGCAGATTGCCGGCAATGGTTTCCGCGATGATGTCCTTGAGGCGAGCCACCGCCGGTTCCAAAGTACGCGTGCCGCCATGCAGCGACACTTGCAGCGTGGGCGCGCGCACCGTGGGCAGCGCCAGCGCATCGCCCACTACCCGTAGCTTCGCAGGCAATCCGGCGGGCGTGCGCAGCGTCACGCCGAGGCCCGCTTCCACGGCGGCCCACAAACCGGGCAAGCTCGGACTCGTCAACGCGATTCGCCACGGCAGGCCGGCTTTATCCAATGCTTCCAGCGCGCGTTGCCGGAAGAAACACGGCGCCTCGAACAGCACGAGCGGAATCGGCTCGCCTCTGGCCCACAACCTTTCCTCCGACGCCGGCCCAATCCAGACCAGATCCACCGCACCGACCGGTTCGGCGTCGGCGCGGCTCTCCTGACCCAGCGACAGCACGAGATCGAGCTCGCCCTTGTCGAGCCGTTCGAGCAGACGCCGGTTGCCTTCCACCGCCGCTTCGATCCGCACCGCCGGATGCGCGCGCTTGAACCGGCCGAGCACCGTAGGCAGCCACGTTTCGGCGAAATCGGCGGGCAAACCGATGCGCACCAGGCCGTCGATCGCGAAGCCGCGCACCGCGCTCACCGCCTCGTCGTTGAGTTCCAGAATGCGCCGCGCGTAGGCCAGCATCACGTCGCCGGCGGGCGTTAGCGCGAGGCCGCGACCCTGCTTCTGAAACAGCGCCTCGCCCACGCTTTCCTCGATCTTGCGCAACTGCTGGCTGACCGCCGACTGCGAGCGCCCGAGGCGGTCGGCCGCGCGATTGAAGCTGCCGAGTTGCTGCGCGGTGACCAGCGTGCGCAGCACGTCCATGTCGAGATTGATCCGGTTCATCGTTCGGTTTTGTGAATGTGTCGGATAAGAATTATTCAATTTTCTAAATATTCTAGGACGTTTAAGGTTCCCGAATCGGAAAACTTCGGGACCCCAGCGTCACCGCCCTCATGACTCCCCACACCATTCGGCTCTATGGCGCGACGACCGCCAGTTCGAAAATCGGCACGGGTTTTTTCTTCCTCATCAATACGTGGCTGATCATCGATATCACCGGGCACGCGTCGAGCGCGGCGCTCAGTCTGATCATGACGGTGCTGCCGGGTTTGCTGTTGTCGCCGGCGATCGGCCTCATGATCGACCGGGGCGACCCCGCCAGACTCGCGTATCGCGCCGACCTGTTTCGATGGGCCATGCTGCTCGCCTACGCCGGACTCTATGCCGGCGGACACGCGACGGCGGCGTCGGCCTATGCGATCAGCTTTCTCGTCGCGCTGGGCAACGAAGTCCAGGTGCTGTCATGGCGCGCGGCGCTCGCGCGCAATGCAAGCGCCGACGACATGCTGCGCCTCAACGCGTTGACGGTGGTCACGGGTCAAACCGGGCAGGTGCTGGGCGCGGCGGCGTCGGGCATCGTGCTGGCGTCGATCGGTGCGGCCGCAACGGTCTGCGTGGCCGGCGCGACCTATTTGCTGGCGGGCGTTTTTGGGTGGCTCACGGCGCGTCGGTTGGCGGCGGCGGGGCACGCGGTGACCTTCTCTCAAGGTGAAGGCAAGCCTAAACACTATTGGCGAGATCTTCGCGCGGGCGGCGCGCATATTGTCGAGCGTCCCGAGATCGGCTTTTTCTACGGCCTGTTCGTCGCCAACATGAGCGTGGTGTTCGGCATGAATGCGATGCTCGCGCCGTTCGTGCGGGAGGAACTGCATTTGAGCGCGGCCGCATTCGGCAAGATCGATGCGGGCTACGCCTTAGGCGCAATCGTCGGCGGGTTCTTCGTGGTGCGGCTCGCGAATCGTTTCGGGCGGCGCACGGTCCTGCTGCTCGGTCTCGGCATCGCGGCCGCGTGTCTGCTGGCGTTCTCGGCATGCCGGGGACAGTTGGCTGCTTTCGCGATTTACGCCGGGTTGGGGGCGAGCTTTCAGAGCAGCGTGATCGCACTCAGCACGGCGCAACGTGCGACGGATTCCGCCTACCAGGGGCGCGTCAGCGCCAGCTTCAATGCGATCAATGGCCTGGCGGGGCTGGTGGTGTACGTGATCGTCGCGGCGAGCGCCGGACATCATCTTTATCGCCAGCTTTATCTGGCGCAAGCGAGCGCGTTGGCGCTGCTGATTCCGGTCGTTCTGCTCGCCCAGCCGGCAGCGTCGCATCGGCCTGCTTCTGACACCGGCGCCTTCGGTTTCCATGCCCGCATCGTCGTTGCCGGCGTCGTCCAATTAACGCGGACGTCATGTCATTTTCGCTGCGCTTTTCCTGCTTCATTTTGCCCGCTTCATTCACCCTGACCATGAACCCAACTACGATGCTCAAGCTCATCTTCCCCGCGCTGTTGTCCTTATCCGCCGCCCTGGTTTCGCCGTCCTCGCATGCCGCCGACAACACCCCGCCGGCGTCGCCGCTGGCCGGCACCTGGTCGCTCGTGGCCGCGGACGTCATCAAACCCGACGGCGCCCGCGCGCCCGATTTCGGCGCCGCGCCGCAAGGCATGTTGCAGATCGACCGCGAAGGCCGTTACACGCTGCAGATTTTCAGAGCCGAGCGGCCACGGTTCGCCTCGGGCGATAAACAGACCGGCACACCGGCCGAATACACGGCCGCCGTGCTGGGGTCCAGCACGCACTTCGGCACGATCACGGTCGACGCGGTGGCGCATACGCTGACGTTTCAGATCGACAAGGCGTCGTTTCCGAACTGGGAAGGGCAGACGCAAACCCGCCACTATGAACTGATGGGCGACGAACTCAGCTATCGCGTCGTACCGAGACCGAATGGCGACGTGCCGATTTCGGTCTGGCACCGCCTGCGTTGAGCGACGCGCGATGCGCGCCGACCTGAAAGAAGCATGCATCGTTCGAGCGCCGGTGACGAGGTTCGACTCACCCCATCATCGGCGCCCGCTCGAACGTTCAGCTCGTCACGAGCACGAGCACGAGTCGGCCCGAGTGCTTACTTCTTGAACGAATGGCTGCTGATATACGAAGCGAGCTTCGCGATATCCACGCTGCCCCATCCCGTGGGATAGTCCCAGCCCGTGCCGGCCTTATAGCCATAACCGCCGTAGCCGTTATTGCCCGACTTCACGTCATGCACGATGGACGGCGTCGCCTTGATCGCGCTGTACAAACTGGCCGCCGGGAAACCGAGGCTGTTCGAATTGGCGCTCTGCACGCGCGCCCACAGGCCGACGAAAATCGGCGAAGCGAGACTCGTGCCGCCGATCTGCTGAAGCTGGCCGTAGTTGTAGATCATCGCGCCCGTGCTTTGCGCCGCGTCGAACGAAATGTCCGGCAACAGACGCTGGCCCGGCGTGCCGGTCACCACCGACTGCCACGACGGCTTGCTCTCGAACGCGCTGAAGCCGCCACCGGTCGCCCACAGCTTGCCGTTGCCGTCGAGTCCTTCGTTCCACACGGTCTCGTTCGACCATGCGCCGCCCGAGGTCGTGTAAAGCGTCGTGCCGCCGACAGCGATTACGTTCGGCGACGAGGCCGGCCACGACACCGAATACGTGCTGCCGTCCGGATAGCCGCGGTTGTTGCACTCGTACACGCCTTCGTCGCCGGACGAAACCGAGAACGTCTGACCTTGCGCGGCGCCGGCCGCGAAGATGCGGTCTTCGGCTTGCAGCGTGCCGTCCGCATTCGCGTCCGCTTCGCACCAGCCGAGCGACACGTTGATCACCTTGGCGGTGTCGTCGGAGACGGCCTGGTTGAACGCCTGCGTGAGGCCGGTGTTGCCCGACGCGCTGTCGTCGGCCATGTAGAACAGCAACTGTTGCACCGCGCCGCCCGCCGAGCCGACGATCGACTGGCTGTCCAGATCCCACTCGCCCTGGCCGTCCTGGTCGTCGCTGTAGTCACCATTAGGCGAGCCGGTCTGGATGGCCTGCGTGTTGACCGCGGCGAGGTTGTTCGCGCTGGTGAACTGCTGCAAGTCCTGCAGCGTTTGCGACACACCGCCTTGCGTGATGATGCCGACCGTGGTGTTCGCGGCGGTGGGCAGGCTGGTGGCGTCGTAGATCGCCGGGAATTCGGTCGGGTAGTGCGCCTTCGCGGTGCCCGAGGCCAGCGTCTTCACGGCCGTGCGGTTGCCGATCTTCAGCAGCGGATGCGCACGCGCGACGTTCTGCAGGCCCAGCACCGAGCCGACGATCTCGCCCAGGTTCTGCGGCACTTGCGCCGCCGCGATATTCGCGTAGCCGCTCTTGCCGTTCAACTGATAGCGCACCAGCGGCGTATTGAAGGCCGATTTGACCGCGCCGGCGCTGCCGTCGGCGGAGATCAGCAGGCGGTTCGCCGCGACCCGGATATTGACGAAGCCGTTCTTGCGCAGATGCGCGACGACCTGCTGCACCTGCGCCTCGGTCGGCGCGTACTGATCGACGAACTGCTGCCGCTTGAGGAACTTGCCGAACTGCGCGTTGCCCGGTTGATTGACCGACTGCGCGAACGCCTTCAGCTTCGCCTCATCGCGTAGCTTCAGGCTGACCACGATATGCGTGCTCTCGCCGGCGGCGAGTTCGAGCAGGGGCGTAGCGCTGAGCGAGCGCGTCTGCACCTGGCTGGGGGTGACGAACGCCTTCGTGTCGGTCGCCGTCCACAAGGTGGACGACGACGCCGACGCCGCGAACACGGCGCACGAAGCCATGGCGAGAGGCAAGGCAACGGCCGCGTGACGCTTTAGGCCGAAAGCCGTTCGATTTGCGATTGACGATTTCATGTGACCTCCTGAGACAACAGCGCGAGGAGACGCCGGAATCTACCTTGTGGGTAATTCAGGTCGAATTTGTATAAAGATGAAATACCGTCTCGCGGCGCAGTTATGGGTGGTAATTAAGGGGCGCTCGGTTAAATATCGTGAGCGACGCAAAATTACCGTTCATTACACGGAGTCGGTACCTATCAGAATGGATAGTTGATGCGCAGGCGGGTTATCCGTCTTTAAATTTTCGTTTCGATTGAAGCGGCTGTTTTATTTCGCTTTTCCGATGCCGATTGCATGCCGGTAGCCTCTTCTGGCTTGTCCTGACGAAAAATGGAGGCGAAATTCTAATTAACTATTTTGATCTCAACATTCTATTTTAATTACAATTTCATTTCGGTTTTATAATTCGAATATCGCTTATTGATGAAAGTAAAAAGCTTATTATGCGATTCGCAACCCATTCTTACCGCAATCGGAGGCGGGTAATGTGACTATTGCCGGATTTTGCGAATGGCCTTGCGCTCTTCGCGCTGAAGCGCGCTATTCGCGCAGATCGCAGCGCGCATTGACGGCGCGGTGACGCGGTGACGTGATTTCCCCTGCATGTCGGCCGCCTTGGCGCGCAACTCATCCGTTATTTTTTCCTCAGACGATTGAATATTTTTTCCTATCTGACGTTGTACATTGGCAAGGAGATAGTGTTCGGAGCGCGTTACGCATGGTCAGGCATCGGTTTCACCCCGTACTTTTTTGCGCGATGTTCGCCGCGCTCACGTTGTTCTCACCGACCGGCCGCGCGCAATACACCACCGACTGGCTGGCGAACACCTTCGGCACGCTCGCCACGCACGTGGGCAACGGCGCGCGCTCGCTGTGGGTCGCGCCGGAGGGCGTGATCTATACCGCCTCGCTGTGGGACGAAAACGAAGGCGGCGTCGCGATCTATCAGAACGGCCAGAGCGCCGGTTCGATCGGCACGCATGCCGATTTCCAGGGCAGTGCGATCACCGGCAACGCCACCTCGATCTTCGCGGCCTTGCAGTACAACCGCTCGTTCGGCAGCGGCTCGGTAGGGCGTTACAACCGGACCACCCAGACACGCGATCTGGTGATTCCCGTCAGCGTATGGACGGCCGTGCCGCATGCCGATGTCATCACCGGCCTCGCGACCGCCGGCTCGCTGCTGTATGCGAGCGACTTCTTCGGCAATCGCGTGCGCGTTTTCACGACCGACGGCGTCTTGCAGCGCGACATCACGGTGACGAGCCCCGGCGCGCTGGCGCTGGATAGCGCGGGCAATCTGTGGGTCGCGCAACAGAGCACGGGCGCGATCGTCGAGTTCAGCCCGGCCGGCGCGACGTTGAACACGATCCAGATGGCCGCCACGTCGCGGCCCTCGGCGTTGTATTTCGACGCCACGTCGGGGCAACTGCTGGTGGGGGACCAGGGCCCGGATATGAACATCAAGCGGTACAGCATCGCGGGCGCGCCGACGCTGGTCGGCACGTTCGGCATTCAGGGCGGTTATCTCGACACCACCAGCGGCGTCAAGGGCCAGGTGGGCGACAAGCGCTTTACGCGCGTCGCGGGCATCGGCAAGGACGCGGCGGGCAATCTTTATGTGCTCAACAATCCGTGGGGCGGCAGTTGGGACATGGGCCGCAACGGCGTGACCGATCTGCACGCGTACGACAGCAACGGCAATCTGCAATGGAAACTGCAGGCGTTGAACTTCGAGGCGGTCGCGGCGCCGGATCCGTCCACGGACGGCGCCTACTTCTACAGCGGCGCGCACATCTACACCGGCACGGCGGGCGGCACCTTCGTCGCGAATACGGTCGATCCGTTTACCTATCCGTCCGACCCGCGTCTGAACATGAACGACACGCAACGCGACGAGCATTTCGGGCAGCTCGTCACGGTAGGCGGCAACCGGATTCTGGTGGCGTCCGGGCAGAACCCCGGGATCTTCTACTTCTATCATTTCAACGCGGCGAGCGGCTATATCGCGATTCCCGACGCGTCGATTCCGGGCACGACGTTCAATACGACCCGTCAGGTCACGGGCGGATTTTGTATCGATAGCAAGGGAGATGTGTGGGCGGGTCTGGACCGCACGAATCAGATCTATCACTACCCGCTGACCGGTTTCGACGGCACGGGCAAGCCGCTGTGGGGACCGGGCGTGACGATCTCCATACCGCAGAGCATCCGGCCGTTGACGCGCATTCTCTACCTGCCCGAAAGCGACACGATGATTCTCGCGCAGGGCATTGCCGGCAGTTGGGACTGGACCGCAATGCTGTCGCGCATCGAGATTTATCACGGCTGGAGCGCGGGCAACACGACGCGGCCCAATCCGGTGATCAACCTCACCAGCGCGAATCCAAAGTCGATCGCGGCAGCCGGCAATTATCTGTTCGTCGGCTACGTCCACACGGTGCCCAATATCGACGCCTTCAATCTGACTACGGGGCAACTCGACACCACGTTGATCAACGCGAGTCCGGCGACCGTGGACGTGGGCAACGACGTCGATTCGATGTACGGGCTGCGGGCGTTTCTGCGCGCCTCGGGCGAATACGTGATCACGAAAGACAACTACAACGGTTCGAGTATCGTGGTGCATCGCTGGACGCCGTGACGGCGTGGGCGGCGCAGGCTATCGGCTAAGATACGGCCCGCGATGCAATTTTCCGAACAGAAGGAGTGGTTTCAGTGATTCAACCGAGCAACGTATTCAAGGACAACCTCGCGCAAATGCCCGCTATCGACGGCGTTGCGCGTATCGATCTGCTCGACGGCAACGGCGCCGTGGTGGCGAGCATCGAGAACAAGCCGGGCAAGCAGGGTTCGCTCGCGGTGTACCACTACCTGCAGCAGACGTTCGGCACGCTGGACGCCAACGCGGCCCAGCAGGGTCTCGCGCTGTTCGCGGAGCACACCGCCGACGCACGCAATCGCCCCGGCGCACATCCGAACGTCGACCTTCTGCTCGCGATCGTGGCGGGCGGCCCGGCATTGCGGATTCACGTCGTCGCGGCGGGTTAAATCCGTCTTCGCATTCATGGCGAAATAGAAATCGCCCGGCTTGATCGTTAAATAATGAGCATTTCATTATGCGCGGCCCAAGCCGGGATTTTCTCCCGTGCCGCCCACGGCGGCATCGGCAAACCTATCCGCAGTACACCTGCTCAATACCGTTGATGGATTCCGCATAAGCTGCGAAGAAAGCCCACACAGCGGGCGGCAATACTCTTATCATCTGCGGCAGTCGAAAAAGAACTCCTGCTATGGGAACGCACTTTTCGCTTGCCATTCCCTTGCATGTTCAAAGCGTCCATCGCGATGAAATCGGAAACGAGATAGGAGTGTTTGCAGTGCATCAAAGTGAACGATTAATCGGCCACGCTGCCACTGTCGCCGCTAAAACCGCCCTGGTACTGGAAACCAATAATTTGCGCGGTGGCGATTCGGCGGCCAACGCGTTGTCGAGCCTGAAACGGCTGATCGAGCGGCTGACGCGGCAAACGCTCCCGCCGCAAGCGTTCGCTCAGTGGATCATCACGCACGACGGTCTCGACGCTCGCGCGCGCGAGGACCTCGTCGAACTGGCGGGCCGGCCCGTCGACTTCGTCGAAATCGGCGCGCAAACCGGCTATTACGACGCGAAGAACCTCGGCTTCGAGCAGGTCGACGCGACCCGCTGCGACTACGTCGCGTTCGGCGACGCCGACTGCCAGCCCGCCGCGGACTGGCTCGAGCGTCTGCTTGCCCCGTTCGGTGAAGCCGGCGCCGCCGCGCTGTCGGCGATCGCCGGGCGCACCACGTACAGCGCCAGCATGAGCGGCGCGGCGCTGACCACCATCGACTTCATGTATTTCCCGAGTCCATTGCGCGCGGGCGCGACGCGGAACTTCTATGCGAACAACGTCGCGTTTCGCCGCGAGGTGTTCGAGCAATACCGTTACGGCAAACTCGCGGGCGTGTATCGCGCGCATTGCCAGGTGATGGGCTTGCGTCTGCAGGACGCGGGCATGGTCGTGCATTACGCGCACGACGCGCATACCGAGCACCGTCTGCCGGACAGTTGGCGCGAAGCGGTGAAGCTGCGCTGGATGCGCGGCGAGGACAGCGTGGCGCTCACGCCGTACATTGTCCGTGCGTATTTGCCCGCGTCGCTGCACTGGTTCGCGCGCAGCGGGCCGTTGGCGCCGTTTTGCGTGATGGCGGGGCGCCTCGGCTTCAGTCTGCGCGCGCTCAATCATCAAGGTCTGCCGCCGCTGCGCGGCTGGCGGCGCGTCGCGACGGCCGGCTTGCTGATCGGCATTTCGTCGGTGGACACGCTGGGCGCGCTCGTGCGCGGCGCCGGTTTCGGCGCGCGGCGTGCGGCCGGCCGCGATGCCCAGGCGCTGTCCTATCACCGCCACTGAGGCGGGGTGAGATCCGCTCACGCAGGCGTTGTGCCTTCGCTTCTTCGCTTACTCCAGCTTCCACCTTCCCGATCATGAACGACTCTTCTCTGCGTGCGCTCGGCTATCGCGCGACCGGTATTGCGCTTCTGTTGCTGAGCACGGCGGCCCAGGCCGCGCCTGTCGAGTTCGCCGGTCGTGGCGTGTACGACTTTGCATCGGCGAGCGGTTGCCCGTTCGATTTCACCGGTGCCGCTACGGCCGGTGCCGCTACGGCCGCCGGCAAGGACGCAACGCACGCCGCCTGCAATCGCGTGGCGCTCGATATCCAGGACGCGCGCGCCAGTGTCGACCCGGACGGACACACCATCCTGCTGTCGAGCGACACCGCCCACGAAAGCAGAACGCTGATCGGCGACGTGCTGCTGCAGGGCAGCGGCGTGGCGTCGAATGGCCGACGGGTGCCGTTGAGTCTGCAGGTGCTGTTGCGTCGCACCGGCCGCACATGGAGCCCCGACATTTACGTGCATGCGCCGGTGCCGGGCAAGTTCGCCGAGGTGCGCATGGACCCGTACCGGATCGTCGTGCGCGAGGGCACGGAACAGCGCGTCGTGTTCACGCCGGAGCAGGCGTACGACCTGCTCGCGCATCCGTCGCTGGCGGCGCGCGTGGCGCGTCATCTGGTCGAGGTCCGGCCGACTGCGCAGGGCGAGGCCAACGCGAACGACATCACGATCGCGCTCGGGATTGGTCAGGTGGCGAAGGCGGTGGCACGCGCGCGCTTCAGCACCGATCAACCGGACGACACGGATCTGAATCAGGTACTCGCCACGCGCAACTGGACCGTCGACGTGGAAGCGTTGAGTAGCCAGATTCCGGCGTGGGCGGTCAAGCGCGAACTGTTTCTGTTCGGCCTCGAAGCCAGCCCGCTGTTGCAGGATGTGCGTGAACGCGGTTTCGACCAACACGACAAGCTGTCGTTCGGTGTGGCGAACGGCGCGGGCTTCCTGCGTTTCAACGGTCGCGAAGAACCGTTCGCGGGCGCGGTCGCGTCGGGGCGCGCGTTCATGCAGGACAGCTTCATCGGTCTGATTCTCGCGTGGCGCCACGATGCCGGCGAGCGCACGGCAGCGGCGGGCGCATCCGCCACGCGTGCGGCGAAACGGCTGGGCGGAGCGCCGGCGTGAGTCGGCTCGCCTACGCTTGTCTCGCACCCGCCGAACCACGCGGGTTGGCGGCGTTGCGCGCGTGGCTGGTCGACCGCATCAAACGCAAGGCGCTGCGGCGGCTGCATGCCGATCCGCGCGGCGAGCGGTTGGTGTTGCGCATGTATCTCGCCGCCGAAGACGCTACCGAACGCGCGCTGCAGGAAGAATTGCTGCCGCGGTCGCCCGCCTGGCTCACCCGGCAATTGAACCAGCATCTTGCGGACGAGCGCCGTCACGTGGCGTTGTTCGTCGACGCGCTGCAGGCCGTCGGCGATAGCGCGGAGCAGCGCCTCGCGCCGGACTGGCTGAGCCGCCGCAAGATCGCTCGATGGGACCGTCTCGCGCGCCGCTATGCGTCGCATTTCGCGCAGGGCGTGCTGGTGCCCGTCTACGCCACGGGGTTGTGCGCCGAACAGATGGCGACGCGCGTGCTCACGCGCCACTGCGACGTGCTCGGCGGCGCGCATGCGTTGTTTCCGCTGTTCGCGTCGGTGCTGGCGGACGAGCGCCGCCATGTGCGCCTTTGCGAGACCACGCTGCGGCGTATGGTGGCGCCCGCCGAAGTGGCTGCGCTCGCGGCGCTGATGCGCGAGATTCGCGCGATCGAAGCCGGCTACGCGCTGACCGGCGCGATCGCGATCTATCTGGCGAGCTGGGCGATCCGGCCGCTCAAGCGCAGACCTGAAAGCACGCGTCCTGGCCCGCAGCAGAACCGCCACACGCACGGCACATCATGACCCCTCACATCATCTACCTCGCGACGGCGGACGCGCGCGGCCATCTGATGCGCGCGCAACTATTGGTGCACGCATTGCGCAAAGCCGGCGCGCAGGTCGAAGTGCTGACCACGTCGGAGGCCGGGCGGCGCTTTCTGGCGAGCTTCGGCATCGACGCGCCGGTGCTGTCGCAGCACTACGCGGTGCAGTTCGACGAGCGCCAGAACATGCTGCGCCGCGCGACCAATCGCAACGTCGCGCACTACGTGTTCCGGCCGACGCGCATGCTGTACGACATCGACCGTTTGCGGCTGGTGGCGCGCAATGCCGATCTGCTGGTCAACGATTCGTTTCATCCGGCGCTGCTGTTCATGGGCATGTTGCCGGGTTGGCGGCGCAAGATCCTGCATGTGTACGGCGCGAGCCTGAAGACCGCGCTGCTCGCCAATTTCGACGGTGTGTTGCCGCGCGTGCTGGGCCGCATGTTCGCGCGCATCGTCGGCTGGCAGATCGATGCGGCGTGGTCGTGTATCGAGCACGATTTCGCTTATGAAGCGGACGGCGCCCCGGACACCCGCCGCTTTCAACTGCCGACCCCGGTCGCGCTAGCCGCGCCGCTTTCGCCGGAGCGTCACCATGACGCCGCGGTCTACCTGAACCCCCATTTCCGCGATGCGAATCTTGCCGATGCATTGAGCGCCGGTCTCGACGACGCGAGGCTCACCTCGCACCGCGTTGGCGAAGGCTATGCGGGACGGCCGGGCTGGCAGGGTGTCGATCCGAACTGGGCGAGTTGCGCCGCGCATGCGCGGCTGATCGTGTCGGCGCCGGGTATGGCGGCGCTAGCGATCGCGCAGGTCTATCGGCGTCCCATCGTGCTGGTCCTCACCGATCAGCCGGAGCAGGCGAGCAACGTGGCGCGCGCGAAGCGGCTGGGACTGTTGCATCGGGTCGTGACGTGGCGCGGCGACGCCGGCGATTTTCGTCGTCAGGTCGCCGACGCGGCGCATGAGCTTGCGCATTCCGATACCGCGCAGGTGAGCGGCGCGGCCGGCCGGCAGAGCGCGCAGGCGCGCGTCGATGCGTGGACCGAACGGCTGATCGCGCTGTGCGCGAGCGGCGCGCGGACCTGATCGCCAGGCCCCGCATGATGCGAAATCATCGGCTCAAGAGCGCTCGTCCCAGCATGCCTCGCGAGATGCAACGACTGGATTACCGGCAAGCGCTCGTCGCATCGCTCGGCATGGTGTTGGGCCTGGTGGTGTTTGTCGCGGTCGAGCGCTTCGTCGTGCCGCGTTATCACTTCGTCACGTTCGCGGACGATTCGATTCCGTTTATCCCGTGGTCGTGGTGCGTCTATGTGCTGTTCTTTCCGTTCGTGGTGAGCGCGTCGGCCTACGCATCGGCGGAGGACTTCCGGTTGTTCAAGTCGGCGGCGCTGCTGGCGTTCGTCGCCGGGCTCGTGTGTTTCATGCTGTTGACCGAAACCGTGCCGCGGCCCGATCCGGGTCTGATCGGCAATCTGTTTCTGCGGCAGCGGATCAGCCGTTTGTGGGGACTCGATCTGCCCACCAACGGCTTTCCGAGTCTGCATGTCGCCATGACCTGTCTCGCTTGCCGGATGCTGTGGCGCACGCGCGCCAAATGGCTCGCGGCGGCCACCGGTGCGCTGATCTGTCTGTCCACGTTGACGATCAAGCAGCACACGCTGATCGATGTGGCAGGCGGTGCGCTGTTGGCGTTGCTCTGCGGCGGGTGGGTGGCGAAGTGGCGGACGACCGTCGGGGTACGCGGCAATGCATAAGGTTGCCGAAGATTCGCCGACGGCAATCGCGGGGGCGATGGAGTCCGCGCGCGCTGACATGGCCGAGGCTGCGGCGTGTTCACGTGCGGCCATGCCTCAGACGACGCAGTCGTCGCGCGCCGGCGCCAACGCGGCGTTGAGCGGCTTCGCGCCGCATCCCGAACTCTTCGTGCTGACGCCGTGGCGCGCGCTTGTCGCCCTGGCTGCGGACTGGGCGCTGATTGCGGTCTGCCTGGCGCTCGCGGCACGCTGGCCTCATCCGCTGACTTACGTGGCGGTGGCGGTGGTGATCGCGCGCACGCAACTCGCGCTGGCGGTGATGATGCATGAAAGCGCGCACGGCACGCTGCTGCCCAACCGGCGCCTGAACGACGCGCTCGGCCAGGCCTGGGCGGCCGGCCCGTTATTTCTGTCGCTCGCAAGCTATCGCGCCGGACATATCAAACACCATCTCGCACCGATGCAGGCCGACGATCCGGTGGCCGCCGTGTTCGGCATCGCCGATTATCCGGTGTCGCGAATGCGCCTGGTCGCGCGTCTGCTCGCGGATGGGTGCGGCGTGTCGTACTTCGTCGGCGCGTGGCGAGTGGTGCGTGGCGATTTTCGCGAGATATTGCCGAAGGCGTCGAAGTCGCGTGTGTATCTCGCGTGGGAACTGGTTTCGATTCTGGCGACCAATGGCCTGCTGTTCGCGGTGCTCGCGCTGTGCGGGCATGCGTGGTTGTATGCGGGCTTGTGGCTGCTGCCGGCGATCACGCTGCTGCCGCTGATGGGGCGCATCAGGGCGATTCTCGAGCACGCGGGCTTGCCGGCCGGCGACGATCAAAGCCTCAACGCCAGAACGATCGTCGCGCCGTCGTGGCAGACCTTTCTGTTCGGGCCGCACGGTATTCACTATCACATCGAACATCACCTGTACGTACGTATGCCGTTTTATCGTCTCGGCAAGGTGCATGCGCAACTATCGGCGGCGCAATTGCTGCCGTGTGGCAATCTGTTTACGAGCTATCTTGACGTGTTGCGCGCGGTTAGCGGCAGCGCTAAAGATGCGGCCGTGGTGCGGCGGTGAATCGGCGCGCCACGCGGCTTTTACGGCGGTTGCCGTGGCAAACTGACTGTCTTGCCGAGTCGTATTACGGAGGCCGCGCGAATGCCCTTACTTGCTACGGTCGCGATGGCGGCCGCGATTCAGTCGGCCGCGTTTGTGCCGTTTGTTCAAAGTGACATCGACGCGCCGGGGCCGCATGGTCCGTTGCGCGGCACGCTGCTGTCGGCCGCCGCGCACGATGCGTCGGCTTCGGCTTCGGCTTCGGCTTCGGCTTCGGCCTCTGCCTCTGCTACCGTGCCGGTCGTGCTGATCGTGCCGGTTTCCGGTCCGACGGACCGCAATGGCAATGGCCCGCTGGTTCGCACGTCGGCGTATCGACTGCTGGCCGAGGGCCTGGCTAGCCGCGGCATCGCGAGCGTGCGGATCGACAAGCGCGGCATGTTCGGCAGCGCGTCGGCGATCGCCGACGCCGACGACGTGAGCATCGACGACTACGCGAGCGACGTACACGCATGGGTGACGAGTATCCGCCAACGGACCGGCGCGTCGTGCGTGTGGGTGCTGGGCCATAGCGAGGGCGGCCTGGTCGCGCTCGCGGCGGCGCGCGAAACCGTGGACATTTGCGGTCTGATCCTGGTCTCCACGGCGGGGCGTCCGCTCGCGCAGGTCTTGAAGGCGCAGCTAAAGGCGAATCCCGCCAACGCGCCGGTTCTCGATAACGCAATGTCGGTGCTGGCGTCGCTCGAAGCGGGAACAAGCGTGCCGGCCGGGCAGATCGATCCCGCCTTGCTGCCGCTGTTCCGACCGTCGGTGCAACGGTTTCTGATGAGCGAACTGTCGCTCGATCCGGCTGCGCTGCTGAGCGGTTACGCGAAGCCGGTCTTGATCCTGCAAGGACTGCGGGATCTTCAGGTCGCGCGCGAGGACGCCGAACGGCTCCAGCGCGCCGATCCACGCGCCGCGCTGGCGCTGGTGGCGAACGCTAACCATGTGCTGAAAACCGTTCGCACGGACGACCCGAGCGAAAATATCGCGACCTACACGAACCCTGATCTACCGTTGGCCGATTCCATCGTCGGTGTGATTTCGGCATTCGTGCGGCGCTAGCGACGCGGCGGCGCGCACGCATGAGCAAGCGCATGCGCGCAGCGCCCATCAATGCGTCTTGTTCTGCGCCCAGCGCAACTGTCGCTCCCGGATTCGCAGATTGATCCGGTCCGACGCGAGCGAGCCGAGCGTGGTCAGCATGGCCCGCTGCGTGGCATCGAAATGCCTCGGCGCACGATCGAGCACGCACAGCGAACCGAGCGGATAGCCTTGCACGTCCCGCACCGGCGTACCCGCATAGAAGCGGATATGCGGCTCGCCGGTCACGAAAGGATTGCGCGCGAAGCGGGCGTCGGTGGCCGCATCTTCGACGACCAGTACGTGGTTCTCCAGAACCGTGAAATTGCAGAATGCCCACGAGCGCGGCGTCTCCGTGCGTTCGAGCCCAAAGTGCGACTTGAACCATTGCCGGTCCGGCGTCAGCAGCGTGAGCAACGCGATCGGCGCGTCGAACCATTGCGCGGCGAGTTGCGTGATCTCGTCGAAGGCCTCTTCTTCCGGCGTGTCGAGCAAACCGGCGGCGGCGACGGCCTGGAGCCGCCGCGTTTCGTTAGCCGGGAGCGGGGTCTCCCGCGCACCGCCCGGCGCACCTTCCGACGCACCGTCCACCGCGACCAGCTGCCGCGCCGCTTCGTCCACCTGACCGAGCAGGCCCCGCACGCGCGCCTGCAACTCCGCTTCGGTCCACTCCGCGCCCAGCACGTGCAGCCGTTCGCCGAGTTCCGTTTCCGCCGCGAGATGCGCCGCGCCGAGCGGGCTGATCACCAGCAACTGGGTATGACCGAGCGCCGGATGCTGACCGATGCGCCGGATCATGGTCAGGCGATCGCGATCCATCCGGTTGAGTTCGACGATCACGATCGACGGCATCAGCACGCCGATCGACAGCAACGCGGCATAAGCGTCGCCGTCGGCCACCACCGCGCATTCCGGCGTGGCCGCGAGGGCGTCGCAATAGTGGCCGAGCCGGTGCTCGGACGCATGAATCACGGCGAACGTGGAAGGTTGCGCGGTGTGCGGCTTGAGCCGTCCCATCAGTTCAGTCACGGCGCTGCGGCGCACGCGCCGATGGCCGCCGGGCGTTTTCCACGACTCGATCGCGTTCTGTTCGATCCACACCTGCGCGGTGCGGATCGAGACGCCAAGCAACTTGGCCGCCGCGCGGGTGGTGATGATGGGATCGTCCATATTGGTATGAATTTTGGCTGCCTGCCACGATAGGCGATTCTCAGGCTATCGACAAGAACCCGGCAAACCTGAGCAATATGGAAAATATGAAACTTGGTGATACACTCTAAAACGAATCAACCGATTCAACGCCTTCGCGGTACCCCGACTACGAAGGACTTGCATGCCGGCTCCTGCCGGCATTTTTTTGGCCTGCCGCCCGGTAGACAGACCTTTCTGGCGCAATCGCCGCTTCGCAGCCGGTACCCTTCGATTCGCTAACACTCCCTTTTTATTAGCTTGCAAAGTGGAAAATATGGAAGTCCTCCACTCAAGATGCATTGCGCCAGGCCGTTAAGGAGTTCAATGCGCCGCCCAAAGGGGACTTCACATGAATGGTTTTTTCCAAACGATCCGCTTCAAAATTCTGTTGGCGATGGCAGTCTGCTTCGTCCTGATGGCGGCGATCAGCGTTTTCAGCCTGTCGGCGATTTCGCGACTCAAGTCGAACGTGACGAGTTCGTATTCGGGCGTGACCGTGCCGATCGTGGACCTGGCGAATTTCCGCGCGGCCCAGTTGCGGATTCGCCTGAAGCTGCGGCGCATTCAGGTGTTTCACGATCCTGCGATGACGAAACAGACGACCGACGCCCTGCATGCCGACTTCGACGCCATGAACAGCGCGTGGACCGACTACTATCCGGGCCGCGTCAGCGCCGCTGACGAAAAAGCCGTCGCCGACAAGGTTCAGGACGCGTTGCCGCAGCTCAAGCAGCTCACCGACCAGGCGAGCGATCTGCTGCTGGCCGGCAATTACGACGGCGCCACCAAGGCGGTGAACGACCAGGCGGCGTTGTCCGACACGCTGCTCGCGCTGGTCGGCGACGATCTGAAGATCAACGTCGATCAGGCCAAACAGTTCAACGCCGACAGCGAATCGACCGCCAACACCGCGTTGATGATCGCGATCGGGCTGGTGGCAGCCGGTCTTGTCGTGATGGCCGGGACCGCGGTGTTCCTGCTGCGCGCCATCGGCGTGCCGCTCAATCGCGCGATCGGCGTGGCCAATGAGATCGCCGCCGGCAATCTGGACAACCGCATCGTGCTGGATGTGAAGGGCGAGTTCGGCCAACTGCTGCAGGCGCTCGACACGATGGACCGCCAGATCACCCAGACGGTGCGCGGCATACAGACCTCGACGGAATCGGTGACGGTCGCTTCGCGCGAAATCGCGGCCGGCAATATGGATCTGTCGGCGCGTACCGAAGAACAGGCCGCCTCGCTCGAAGAAACCGCCGCGAGCATGACGCAACTCACCGAGACGGTGAAGCAGAACGCCGACAACGCGCGTCAGGCAAGCAGCCTCGCCACCGGCGCGACCGGTCTTGCCGACACGGGCGACGACGCGGTACGCGCGATGGTCGGCACGATCGAACAGATCAGCGGCAGTTCGAGCAAGATTTCGGAGATCACCGGCGTGATCGAAGGTATTGCTTTCCAGACCAATATCCTCGCGCTGAACGCGGCGGTGGAAGCGGCACGCGCCGGCGAACAGGGCCGTGGTTTCGCCGTGGTCGCCAGCGAAGTGCGCAGCCTCGCGCAGCGTTCGGCGTCGGCGGCGAAGGAGATCAAGGAACTGATCACGTCGTCGGTCGCGATTATCGACGGCGGCACGCGTCAGGCGGCGGGTGTCGGCGAAACGATGGGACAGGTCAAGCAGGCGATCAAGCGCGTCTCCGACATCGTCAACGAGATCGCGGCGGCTTCGGAAGAGCAAAGCCGCGGGATCGAGCAGGTCAATCAGGCCGTCTCGCAGATGGACGAGGTCACGCAGCAGAATGCCGCGCTCGTCGAGCAAGCCGCGGCCGCCGCGCAGTCGCTGGAAGAGCAGGCAGGCAACCTCAAGCAGGCGACCTCGGTGTTCCGGCTGGGACAGGGCGGGGCACGGGCGGTGTCGACGGGTTGGGCCGCGGAGCTGCGGCATGCACCGATGCTGGTCGAAGCCGGCGCTTGAAACAGGGCGTGACGCGCCGGCCGGGCACCCCGTGCGCGCGTTCTCACCTGATACGCATGCAGCTTTGAGCTAACCCGGACACCAGGCGTTTCGGGCGGATTTCAAACGCTGCATCACCGGTTCCTCGCGATCTTTTTGAATGCCTGCGGGTTTCGTTCTGCCGCCCGAACAACTCCTTCCTTTTGTCGAAACGCGCAGCCTGCAATGCGCTGCGCGCGATCGGGTGTGCTTCACCCGCCTTGCCCGGCTGGCTCGCATCGCGCAAAATTTTTTTTCCCTGATGCCTCGATGCAGCGCAGCCCCTCGGCACGCGCAGCGATTTATTGAGCCCCGGTCAATCGCGCAATGCGAGCCAGCGCACATAACGAAGCAGCCCGTTGCCGCGTCCGGGCCCGCCACAGCGGCTTGCGCCGCGATTCCCTCGTCTCATCCTTGCGACATTCCGGTCCGCGCTGGGTAAAAGCTACTTCGCCGTATTTCGGGTAAGCATATTTGACCGAGACATTCATCAAACCATTGCCAGTCAACGCGCCGACGGTTTTAAGGCCGCTTGATCAATGCATTAAGCATCTCCTCAAAGCACTTTTCCAGCCGCTAAACCACGTCTCAAATTCGACGCATCGCTCGCCGCAGTCCCCCTTCCGCAACGCCCTGTACATCCAACATCCTTACCCAGCAAGGCTTTGAGGCCTCATGGCACAGCCGTTGCAATAAGTCGATCACAAAGCGAAACACGCTGCAGCCGGGAAGCAGGAAAAGCAGAAGCAGGCATCACACGCTACACGCAGAAAAAAACCGGCAGCAGCAACAGTCTTCGTAAGTCGCGTTCGGGGAATTCAACGCGTTTTACGAGGTGCGGCGGGGCCAACGAAAAACGGATGTCAACGAACAACGACACGGGCGCTCGATACGCGGTATCGGCCACTCGTGATCGTGATGACGTGAAGCGCTGACCCCGCCACTTTTTTCCGTCCGATGGACGGACCTGAACGCCGCTTCGGCGAGCCTGTTTTCAGGCAGCCGCAGGGGCACCAACCGCAGTCAACTTTCACTCTTACGGGGGTTAGCATGAAGAACACGATCCAGCAATTTCTGCGCGAAGAAGACGGTGTGGCAGCGATCGAATACGGCCTGCTGGCCGGGTTGATCGCAGTGGGGATCATTACCACGGTCTCGTTGCTCGGCACCAAACTGAACGCCGTGTTCACGTACGTGGAAACGGCGCTGGCAGGCGTGGCCAACCCGGCTGCGTGATTCAAGCCGCTTCAGGCGGCGCAAAGCCGATCGCTCGCCCTGTCCCGACGGTCCTTCGAGACAGGGTAGCGACGGCCCTCGCACTGAACGCCGCGACAGCGGAACAGGTAGGCAACTCGATCCCAAGAACGGAGCAGGCGATGAACGGCGTTCCTTTTCCGGTGGGTCCGTGCGTGATGACGCTGGCGATGCTGGCAGCAGTGTGGGACATCCAGACACGCCGGATTCCTAACTGGCTGGTGGCGACAGGTTTGCTCGTGGCGATACCCGTGCAGTGGTTCACGCACGGCGGAGTCGACGCGATGGTGATGTGGTTCGGCGGCATGCTGGCGGGCGGTGCGATCTTCCTGCCCGGCTACGCGATGCGGCTGATGGGTGCCGGCGACGTGAAGCTGATGGCCGCGATCGGCGCCTTCTGCGGCGCTTACGGTGCACTTGAAATTGGATTGGCGACCTGTGCGGTGGGCGGCATCGGGTCGCTGGCAATCATGATCCGGCGACGCCAGATGCGCGCCGGACTGAGCGGGGTAGCCGCGTTGCTGGTCAGTTGCACGACGCCGGGAAACGGCGCGGCGCGACGCGCCGGCAGCGTCGCCGGTAGTAGTGCCATGGGGACCATGCCGTACGGAGTGGCCATAGCAATAGGCAGCGCGCTCGTGTTGTTCGCCAGCGTGTGACGCGTGCCGGGTGGGACAACAATTCGGGGGTTGAAAATGAAAAACGCGCGCGCTGTAACGATGTTGCTGATCGCGACGCTGGCCGGGCTCACCGCCGTGGTGTTCGCCTCGCGCTGGATGGTCTCGCAGTCGTCGAGCGCCACCACCAAAGTCGTGGTGGCCGCAACCGATATCAATCTCGGCCAGCGGATCGGACCGGACTTCCTCAAAGTCACCGACTGGCCTTCCAATAGCGTGCCGCCCGGCGCGTACACCGACATTCAGAAACTCGACGGCCGCGTGCTGAAGGACAGCCTGTTGCACGGCGAGCCGGTGGTCGACGCGAAGCTCACGCCCGTCGGCACGCTCGGCGGCCTCTCGGCGGTGATCGGCGAAGGCCAGCGCGCCATCACGGTACGAGTGAACGACGTGATCGGCGTGGCGGGCTTCGCGCTGCCGGGCAACTACGTCGACATCATCGTCAATACGCAGAAAGACGGCAGCGCCGCCGCCGGCCAGCACGACCAGAACATCTCGAAGATCGTGCTCGAAAAAATTCTCGTCCTCGCGGTCGCCCAGCAGGTGGGTCGCGACGAAACCAAACCGAAAGTGGTCGACGCGGTGACGCTCGAAGTGTCGCCGGAACAGGCCGAGAAAATCGATCTGGCGCGCAGCATCGGCACGCTTTCCCTGGTGTTGCGCAACCAGATCGATCCGCAGGCGATCGACACCGCCGGCGCGACCAAGTCCTCGCTGCTGAAGACGCCGGTCGTGGCGGTCGCGGTCGCCGCGTCCGAACCGAAGCCGGCGCGGATCGTGCGCAAGGTGGCACTGCGTGCGCCGGGTAACTGCGTGCGAGTACTCGACGGCGCCGACGCAAGACAAGAATGTTTTTGACAGGTTTAAGCCTGCAAGCCGTGACCGATACGCGACTGAGTTCGACCGGCAGCGCGTGAAAAACGGCACTCAACGGGGGTAGGACATGAACGCCAGAACGACACAGCGCGCTTGCGCGCCGCAGCACCCGCACGGCCCGCGCGAAGCGAAATCGCTTGCACCACGCAGCCGTACCCGGATCGCCGACGCCTGCACCTGCGTGCTGCTCGGTTTGTCTCTGGCGATGCTGCCGGTGGCCCAGGCCAGCGCCCAGGACGTGCCGGGTTTGCCGGGCACGCCGATCGCGGTGGCCCCCAACGGCACCGTGCATCTGACCATCGCCGCCAGCGGCATGAGCGGCGGCGCCACCTCGCGCGGCATGCAACAAACCGGCCGCGGACCGAATTGCAGCGGCCCGATCGCCGACCATACCGAAGTGACGATTCCGGTCGGCAAGTCGGCCATGGTCGACATCCGCGAGCCGGTCCGCTCGCGCACCGTCGGTAATCCGTCGATCGTGCAGGCCATGCTCGTATCGCCGCAAACGCTCTACCTGCTCGGCTCGGACGTCGGCACCACCAACATGATCGTGCAAGGCCGCAGCGGCTCCTGCACGATCATCGACGTGAGTGTCGGCGCCGATCCGGGCGGCCTGCAACACACGCTCGCCACGCTGATGCCCGAGGAAACCGGCATCCAGGTGCGGGCCGCCGCCGACACGCTGGTGCTCACCGGCACCGTCACCGACGCGGTCAAGGCCGAACGCGTGATGGAACTCGCGCGGGCCTTCGTGGCCCGTCCCACCGCCGCGCTGCAAAGCGGCGCGCCGATGGGCAGCGGTCCGCTGCCGGTGGGCGCCGCGCCGCGCGCCATGGGCGCGCCGACGCCCGCGCTCGGCGGCGGAAGCGGCGAACGCATCATCAACATGATGCAGGTGGCCGCGCCGCAGCAGGTCATGCTCGAAGTGAAGGTCGCCGAAGTCTCGAAGACGCTGATCGACCAGCTCGGCGTGCAAGCGAATCTGAACGGCGGCATTGGCAGCTGGAGCTTCGGGCTGCTGGCGAATTTCCTGTCCGGCGGGCTCGGCGCGCTGACCGCGTCGAAAGCGAATAACTCGCCGCTCGGATTGACCGTCGACGCGCAGAAAACCGATCAGCTCGTGAAGATTCTCGCCGAACCGAACCTGATGGCGATCAGCGGTCAGGAAGCGAGCTTCCTCGCCGGCGGCAAGGTGTATATCCCGGTGCCGCAAAGCAACGGTTCGGGCGGCACGACCATCGTGCTGCAGGAAGAGCAATACGGCGTGGGCCTGACCTTCACGCCGACCGTGCTCGAAGGCGGCCGCATCAACCTGAAAGTGTCGCCGGAGGTGTCGGAGCTGTCGTCCACCGGCGTGGTGGTGAGCGCCGGCAACTCGAATTCGACGACGATCCTGCCGCTGATCACCACACGGCGCGCCTCGACCACGCTGCAGGTGTTCGACGGTCAGAGCTTCGCGATCGGCGGTCTGATGAAGAGCAACGTGACCGGCACGCTGAAGGGCTTGCCCGGCGTCGGCGAACTGCCGGTGCTCGGTGCGCTGTTCCGCAGCACCAGCTACGAGCAGGACAAGACCGAACTGGTGTTCGTCGTGACGCCGCGCCTCGCGAAGCCGCTGCCGCAGCACTACCCGCTGCCCACCGATCATTTCGGCGATGCCGGCGAAGCGAACGTGTACCTGACCGGCCACATGGAAGGCACGAAGCGCGCGGCACCCGGCGCGGACGGCTCGGCGCCGGCGCAGCTTCCTCCGCCGAAGCCGGTACCCGCGCCGGCACAGTCGTCGGCGGCCGACGTGGCGCTGATTCCGCCCACGCCCGACAGCCACGACGCCCCCGCCGTCCATTGATGCGCGACCCACTGGAGATCGACATGACATCCATCCACACATTGATCCGGGCCGCGCTGTGCGCGGGATTCTGCGCCGCGCTGGCCGGCTGCATGACCTCGACGCCGCACTGGGACGCCGCCTTCGGCGACTCGGTCCGGCAACTGCGCGAAATGCAGACGCTCAATCCGCAAGGCTCGGCCAACACCGATCCGGTGGCGGGCATCGATGGCGCGGCGGCGGCATCGGCGCAGAAGAGCTACGCCAAATCGTTCACGGCGCCGCCCGCGCCGACCAACAGCTTCACGATCGGCATCGGCTCGTCGAGCAACTACTGAAGTGCTTGCGCGCGACGATCCGGATTCACGCCTGGAGACACACCATGATCGACACCCTTCTGATTTCGTCCAGCGCCGAGCGCGCGCCCCGCATCGCGGCGCGTCTCGAAGCGAGCGGCATGGCGTTCCGTCTGCGCACGCTGCACGGCACCGCGAAACAGTTGCGGGTACACGCCGCGGCGATCCGCAGCGCCGATCTGCTGATCGTCGACGACGCCGACCTGACGCCGCGCGACCTGAGCGGCGTCGAAGAGGCGCTGTCCCACACGCCGCATCTGCACTGCATGCTGGTGACGCCGTCGCCGTCCACCACGCTGCTGATGGCGGCGATGCGCGTCGGCGTGCGCCACGTGCTGTCCTGGCCGCTCGACGAAGCCGAGTTCGCCGACGCGCTCGCGCATGTGTCGGCCAAAAAACACGCCGGCATGCGCCGCGAAGGCCGGGTCGTGTCGTTCACCTCCTGCAAGGGCGGCAGCGGCACCACGCTGATCGCCGTGAATCTCGCCTATGCGCTGGCCGCGCAGCGCGACAAACGCGTGCTGCTGATCGATCTGAACCAGCAGTTCGCCGACGCCAGCCTGCTGGTGGCCGACACAACCCCGCCCGCCACGCTCGCCGACCTGTGCTCGCAGATCGACCGGCTCGACGCCGCGTTCTTCGAAGCCTGCGTGATGCACGTACATCCGAATCTCGATGTGCTGGCAGGCGCGGGCGATCCGGTCAAATCGGGTGAACTGCGCGCCACGCATCTGGAGCGGATTCTGACGCTGGTGCGCGAGCAATACGACGCGGTGTTGATCGACGTCGGCCAGAACATCAATCCGCTCGCGATCCACTCGCTCGATCACAGCGACTCGATCTGCATGATCGTGCGGCAGAACGTGCTGTATCTGCACGCGGGGCGCCGCATGCTGGATATTTTCCGCGAGCTGGGCTATTCGGCGAGCAAGGTGAAACTGATCGTCAACCAGTACGAGAAGAACGCCCGCATCGACCTGACCACGCTCGAAGAGACCTTCGGCGCGAAGGTCGCGCATCACCTGCCGCGCGACGAAAAGCAGGCCACCGAAGCGCTCAATCACGGCGTGCCGCTGGTCACCGCCGCGAAGGGCGGGGCGCTGGCACAAGGCATCGTGCAACTGGCCGACCTGTTGTGGCCGCCGTTGCCGGCGGGGCCGCGCAAGAGCGTGTTCGGCCGTTTGTTGCAGGGCCGGCCGGGTGCGGCGCCGCGCCTGAAGACCGGACACTGAGCGGCATGAGCCGGTTCAAACCGGCGGCCCGATAAAACCAAGCGGAGAGCACCATGTCATTGCGCGAACAGTTGATGATGCAGAACGGCGGCATGCCGTTCGATGCGGCCGGCGGCGCGGCGGCGGCCGGTGTCGCGGCTGAAAGCCTGGCGGCGCGGCGCGCGTATCAGGAACTCAAGATGAACATCCACCAGGCGATCATCGACCGGGTGGAACTCGACAAGCTGCAACGCCTGTCGCCCGAGCAGATCAAGCGCGAGCTCGCGCAACTGGTTGAAAAGATCGTCGACGAAGACAAGATCGCGCTGAACGAACTCGAGCGCCGCCGTCTCGCGCAGGACGTCCACGACGAAATGGTCGGTCTCGGTCCGCTCGAACCCTTGCTCAACGATCCGACCATCTCCGACATTCTGGTCAACACGTCGCAGCACGTGTACGTGGAACGGCGCGGCCGCCTCGAACACACCGACGTGACCTTCTACGACGACGCGCATCTGATGAAGATCATCGAGCGGATTGTGTCGCGGGTCGGCCGCCGGATCGACGAATCCACGCCGATGGTCGACGCGCGGTTGCCCGACGGCTCGCGCGTCAACGCGATCATTCCGCCCTCCGCGATCGACGGCCCGCTGGTGTCGATTCGCCGCTTCGCGGTGAATCCGCTCACGGTCGCCGACATGGTCAACAACCAGAGCTTCACGCCCGCCATGGCGCAACTGCTCGAAGCGCTGATCAAGGCCAAGCTGAACGTGCTGATTTCCGGCGGCACGGGCAGCGGCAAAACCACCTTGCTCAACCTGCTGTCCGGTTTCATTCCGGAAGACGAACGGGTCGTGACGATCGAAGACGCGGCCGAATTGCAGATGCGCCAGCAACACGTGCTGCGGCTCGAAACCCGGCCGCCGAACATTGAAGGCAAGGGCGAAATCTCGCAGCGTTCGCTGGTACGCAACGCGCTGCGGATGCGGCCCGACCGCATCGTGCTCGGCGAAGTGCGCGGCGCGGAAGCGCTCGACATGCTGCACGCCATGAACACCGGCCACGAAGGCTCGATGGCGACGCTGCACGCGAACACGCCGCGCGACGCGCTGACGCGTCTGGAGAACATGGTCGGCATGGCCGGCCTGACGATGCCGATCAAGGCGATCCGCCAGCAGATCGCCTCGGCGATCACGGTGGTGGTGCAGGCCTCGCGGTTGACCGACGGCCGCCGCAAGCTGATGAGCATTCAGGAAATCACCGGCATGGAAGGCGACGTCATCAACATGCAGGAAATTTTTTCGTTCAAGCGGACCGGCGTCGACGAAAACGGCATGATCAAAGGCTATTTCGGCGCAACCGGCGTGCGGCCGATTTTCAGCGAACGGCTGGCCAGCTTCGGTATCGCGCTGCCCGATCAGATGTTCGATCCGTCGCGGCGCTTCGAAGTATGAACGGCGCCACGTTCAAACGGCCTGAAGGAGCGTGACATGAACACATCGTTTATCGCTTTCGCGGTGCTCGCGTTTCTCGCGGTCGTGCTGCTGATCGAAGGCGTCTATCTGTTCTGGAGCAGCCACCATGGGCCGGCCGTCAAACGCATGGACGAGCGGTTGCGCGCGCTCTCGGCGTCGGGCAACGTTAGCAACGAGCCGTTGTCGATTCTCAAGCAGCGTCTCTTGAGCGAGTCGCCGTTCGTCACGCGGCTGTTGCTGCGCATTCCGCGCGTTCATGCACTCGACCGGCAATTGCAGCAGTCGGGGTTGAAGTGGTCGGTGGCGCGCTTTGTCGCCTATACGCTGTTGTGCGCGCTCGTCGGCGCTTTCATCGCATGGCTGACCGGCTTGCCCTCGCTCGTGATCGTCGCCACGGCGCTGGTGCCGAGCCTGTTGCCCGCGCTGATTCTGCGCCGCAAGCGCGCCAAACGGGTGCTGCGGCTCGAACGCCAATTGCCCGATGCCGCCGATCTGATCGCCCGCGCGCTGCGCGCCGGACACTCGTTTCCCGCCGCGCTCGGCATGGTCGGCGACGAATTGCCGAACCCGCTCGGCGGCGAGTTCGCCCTCGTGTTCGACGAGATCAATTACGGCGTGTCGTTGAACGATGCGCTGCTGAACATGGTGGACCGCGTGCCAGTCGACGATCTGCGCTACTTCGTGATCGCCGTGTTGATCCAGCGCGAAGCGGGCGGCAACCTCGCAGAGATTCTCGGCTGCATCAGCGGGATCATTCGCGAACGGATGAAGCTGCTCGGCAAAGTCCGCGTGCTGTCGGCGGAAGGGCGCCTGTCGGCCTGGATACTCGGCGCGCTGCCGTTCGTGATCATCGGGCTTCTGACGGTGCTCAATCCGGACTACATCACCGTGTTCTGGAAAGACCCGGCCGGCATGCAGATCGCGGGCGTGTCGCTGACCATGATGCTGTTCGGCATTCTGTGGATGCGCAAGATCGTGCGCATCCACATCTAGACCACGGATTTCATCACGAGGAGCGCGGGCCCGGCCCGCAGACCATGAAAACAGAACAGATCGTCTTGCTCGGGGTGATGTTCCTGATCGTGTTCGGCGCGGCGCTGAAGGCAATGGTGTTGCTGCGGCCCGATCCGGTGCAACGGCGTATCGAGGGGCTTGGACAGACGGGCTCGACGGGCGGCATCGACCTCGACGGCGCGGCGGGTTCCGGCGCGCAGAAGAACTGGGTCGAAACCGTCACGAAGGTCTCGGAGCGCGTCGCCCGGCTGTCGCTGCCGAAAGACGATTGGGACAAGTCGGCATTGCGTCTGCGCTTCGCGAATGCGGGCATTCGCAACCCCTCCGCGCCGGCCATCTACTTCGCGGCCAAGACGGTGTTGGCGCTGGTGCTGCCGGCGATCGCGCTGATCTTTCTCGGCAACGTCTTCGACGCCGACCAGCGCATGCTGTTGCTGATGGCAGTGCTGGTGGCGTCGGCGCTCGGCTTCTATCTGCCGAACCTGGTGCTGACCCGGATGATCGAGCGCCGTCAGCGCACGCTGTTCGAAGACTTGCCCGACGCGCTCGACCTGATGACCGTCTGCGTGGAAGCAGGCCTCGGCCTCGACGCGGCGATGATGCGGGTCACCCAGGAAATCGGCGTGAAAAGCCTCGCGCTGAAGGACGAGTTCGACATGGTGCTGCTGGAATTGCGGGCCGGTTCAGGTCGCGACAAGGCGCTGCGCAACCTGTCGCTGCGCACGGGCGTCGAGGATATCGACACGCTCGCCGCCATGCTGATCCAGGCGGAGCGCTTCGGTACCAGCGTGGGCGATTCGCTCCGTGTTTATACCGACAACCTGCGCACCAAACGGCGCTTGCGTGCCGAAGAGCAGGCTGCCAAGATCGCACTAAAGCTGCTGTTTCCTCTGATGTTTTTTATTTTCCCGACGCTGATGGCTGTGCTGGTCGGTCCGTCGGCGATCCGACTGGTCCGCCAGCTGTTCCCGATCATGAACAGCATGGCGGGCGGCTGAGCGACGGGTGCGCCGTTGATGCACAAGTACTTACCGGGGAATTCCATGTTTGCGTCGAGCGCGTTTGCCGATCTGCTGCACCACGCCGGCCAGTGGCTGCGCGGCTACCTGCTCGTGCTGGCGATCATGGCCATCGGCGCGGTGCTGGAGCGGCGCTGGCCGGCCGACCTGCTGCAATCGCGCGCCGGGCAGCGTTTCAACATGATGTATGCCGGGTTGTACCTGGTGTTGGCCGAGGCGGTAAAGCCGCTGCTGGCGGCCGCCAGCGTGGCGATCGTGAACGCGCTGGGCGGCGGCATGGTCGTGCTGGTGTCGCACGGCTGGGGCGCGCTGGCGTCGTTCGTGATCGTGCTGTTGACCATCGACTTCCTCGAATATGCGTTTCATCGCTTGCAGCATGCGTGGCCATTGCTGTGGAAGCTGCATTCGCTGCACCACAGCGCGGTGGAGTTCAACGTAACGGTCACGTTGCGGCATCACTGGTTCGAAATGCTGATCAAGGGCTGTCTGCTCTATCCGCTGGTCGGCGTGATGTTCAAGGTTTCCCCCGCAATAGTCGGCGCGACGTCGCTGGTATTCATGGTCGGCAATTATTTCGCGCATCTGAATCTGCGCGTCGACCTCGGCCGCTACGGCACGTGGATCAACAATCCGCAATATCACCGCCTGCATCACTCGAACCGCGTCGAGCATTTCGACCATAACTTCACGCAGTTGCTGCCGCTGTGGGATCACCTGTTCGGCACGCGCTGGGTGCCGGCGAAACACGAGTGGCCGGCCACCGGTCTCGACGACGGCGCGCAACCGCGCTCGCTGCTGGGTGCGCTGAGCTGGCCGCTGCGGCTGCCGGCCGGGCGCGGCGCGCGACTCGCCGGCAAGCCGATGGCGATCGATCAGGAGCCGAAATGAAAGCCGTTCGCCGCAAGGCCGCTCATGAAGCCGGCGCCCGCGCCGCAACCCCTGCCGGAATTAATGCCTCGGGCCGCGTGCGCAATCGGCGCAAGCAGGGCGGCATCGCCACGCTCGAATTCGCGCTGGTCGCGCCGGTGCTGTTCCTGCTGCTGTGCATTGCCATGGATCTGGGCGTGGCGTTGTGGGTCAACCTGACCATGCAATACGCGGTCCGGGAAGGCGCGCGCTATGCCGTGACGGGGCAAAGCAATCTCGACCCGAACACGACCAACCAGCAGCGCTACGAGGCGGTCCTGCAGGAGATCAAGGTCAGCTCGATGGGCCTGTACAACTACGTGTCGCCGAGCTACGTGATCACCATCAACGGCGGCACGAGCCAAACCTACAGCACGCAGGCGAGTTATAGCACCGGCATGTTCGGCAATCCCGGCGACATCGTGGTGCTGCAGATCAACTGCATCTGGCCGCTGCTGACGCCGCTGATCAAGCCGTTTTTCGCTAACGGCAAGTTCAGCTTCAGCGTCGCGGCGACGATGCGCAACGAGGGCTTCTGACATGCCCACACGTATAAAAGCAGGCACACCTGGCCGGCGCCACGGCCGGCGCGCGGCGCGCGGCATCGTCAGCGTGGAAATGGCGCTATTGCTGCCGATTCTGGTCGCGCTCGCGCTGCCGGTGTACGACATTGCGCGCAACATCCAGGCGCAGATGATCCTGATCAACGTGAGCCGCGAAGGCGCGAGCCTGTCCTCACGCGCGTCGCTCACGTATCCGATGCAGACCATCATGTCGTCGCTCACCGCGACCACGCCGCCGCTCAATATGACCGCGCACGGCATGATCTACATCACCGAGATCATGGGCAACAACAACTGCGACAGCAACGGCAACAACTGCACCGGCATCGTGGTCGCGCAATACCGCTGGAACGGCGGCAACTACTATCCGGCGAGCCATACGTGGAGTTGCGGCAGCGCGGGCACCAGTTGGGCGATGGACGGCACCGGCAGTTGCAGCAATATTCCGGCGGCGGGTTCCACCGCACCGGCGGTGAATCTGCTGCAAGGCCAGCTCTCCAGCGGTCAGATCGCTTACGTGGTCGAGGCGTTCTATCAGCAAACGCCGCTGCTCGGTTCGCTCAACCTGGGCGGCGGGATCAGGACACCCGCGCTGTCGCCGAATCTGTATGCGATGACGGTGTTCTGATTCACGGAAAACACAAAAACGCAGTCGAATAGAAAACGCGGGTCGGGGGTGTCATGAAGAAAATAGCGGCATATACAGCGCGGCAGAGAGGATCGATCAGCGTCATCGTAGCGGTGTCGCTGATCGCGCTGATTGGCATCCTGGGGCTCGCGGTGGATTCCGGGCTCGGCTACATGATCAAGGCACGCCTCGACGCGGCCACCGACGGCGCCGTGATCGCCGCCGGCGAAGCCGTCACGCGCGGCAACAACCAGACCCAGCAGACCGCCAACGCGCAGCAGGCGGCCTCGGCATTTTTCGCGGCGAACTATCCAGTGGGCTTTCTCGGCTCGACGGTGACGGCGGGTACGCCGTCGATCGTGTTCAACGCGGGGACGGTGACGATCGGCATGACCGCGCAGGCAAGCGTGCCGGTGACCTTCATGCAGACCCTCGGCTTCAGGATTCTGAACGTGAGCGCCTCGTCGCAGGCGATCCGCAAGACGCTGGACATGGCGTTCGTAATCGATACGACGGGTTCGCTGAACGTGTCCGGCGTGCCGGCCGCGGTGCGCGCGAACGCAATCGCCTTCCTGAATAATTTCGACGTGACCAACGACCGCGTGGCGCTGATGCACTTCGCGTACGGCACGGTGGTGGACGTGCCGTTCAACGGCAACACGCGCGGCTTCAACCGCACGCTGATGACGACCGACATCAACGCCTACACCTTCGGCGGCAGCACCAATTCGGCGGAAGCGGTCTGGAACGCGCGCAACCAGTTGAATACGGTGATCACGCAACCTTCCAGCTTGCGAGTGATCGTGTTCTTCTCGGACGGCGCGCCGAACAGCTTCGCCTCGTATTTCACGACCAATCAGAGCAGTTGCAGCAACACGCCCGCCACGCTCGCGAGTCCCGACACCGCAGGCACGATGACCGGGCTCTACAACATGAACGCGCTGAGCCAGGCCCTCAACTCGCCGTGCTACCAGAGCAATGCGACGCGCCTCGTGACCGCCATGCCGAAGTGGTACAACGCGCACAACGTCAACGAACAGATTTTCCCGATCTGGCCCGTCACCACGCCGCGCGCGGTGCCGAACGGCAATATCACGTATGTGAACGTCAACCGGGCGTCGCGTAATCTGCTCGAAGCGATGGCGGCGCAGGCGCGGATCGAGGGCACTTATGTGTTCACGCTGGGTTATGGGCCGGAACTGGTTCAGCCGGAAGGCCCGGACAACGAGCTGGGCTCCGACGTGCTCAAGTGCATGGCCAACACGCCCGATTCGCTGGCCCGTTGCTATAACCCGGCCCAGCCCGTCGGCGTGTATTGTTACGCGGCGACCCCGAACGATCTGAAGCCGTGCTTTACGCAGCTGGCTTCGCAAATCCTTCGAATTTCCAAGTGAGCGCGCCATGACATTGCCGACACCGTTGCGAGATATGCCTTCCGAGGCTAATGCCCCGGCTGCTTGCGCATCTGCTGAAGATCAAAGCTCGCCCAGTTCGCGGCGCGCCCTGGTCGAAATCGCCGCGCGGGTCGGCGCCGCGTCGATGCTGAGCCTGTTCGCCTATGGGGCGATCCGGCAATGGCTCGCGGCGCCGCAGCGGATCACGTTGCTGCTGCTGGTCGTATCGGCCTTCGTGACGATCGGCCTGTCGCTGTTCTCGCGAATCCCGGCGAAGCGCGACTGGCGGCCGCTCGCGTTTATCTGCTCGATGGGCGGCACTTACTACTTTCTGGCCGTGCGTCTGAGCCCCGGTTCGCAACTCGTGCCGGAAGACGTCGGCGCGGTGCTGCAATTGCTGGGTATTTTCTGGCAACTGTTCGCCAAGGCGTCGCTGCGTCGCTCGTTCGGCATCTTGCCAGCCAATCGCGGCGTGGTCTCGCGCGGCGCGTATCGTTTCGTGCGGCATCCGATGTATCTCGGTTACTTCATGACCGACATGGGTTTTTTGCTGGTGAACTTCGGGCTGCAGAACCTGCTGGTCTATAGCTGCCAGTTCGCGTTGCAGGTGGTACGCATCGTTCGCGAAGAACAACTGCTGTCCCACGACGACGGTTATCGCAGCTACAAAACCCGGGTGCGTTTCCGCGTGATTCCGGGCTTGTTCTAGGCGAGCTGCGTGCTGCGCACGGCCTTGCCGCCCAGCAGGCAGACAATCAGCGCGGCCATCACCAGCACGCACAGCGCGACGCGCAAACCGAGCAGGCCGGCGCCCAGGCCGATCAGCGGCGGCCCGACCAGGAAGCCCGCATAGCCGGCCGTGGCGGCCATCGACACACCGATCGCCGGCGTCACGGTCGAGCGGCCCGCCGCGCTGAAAATGACCGGCACGATGTTCGCGAGGCCGATGCCGACCATCGCGAAACCGACGCAAGCGGTGAGCACGGTCGGCCAGCTCAGCACCAGCGCGAGTCCGGCTACGGCGATCGAGCCACCCAAAGCGACCACCTTGCTCGAACCGAAGCGGCGCACCGACACGTCGCCGACAATCCGGCACGCCGCCATCGAAAACGCAAACGCGGAATAGCCGATCGCGGCGACGCTGGCTTGCTGGTTCAGTGTGGAGCGCAAATACACCGCGCTCCAGTCGGCCACCGCGCCTTCCACCAGCATGCAGAGGAACGCGAGCAGCGCCAGTTTCATCACGGCGGCGTTCGGCCACATGAAGCCGCTGGCCGGCGCGGCCGCCCTCGACCCGACATCGCGCAACGCAACGAACGCGGCGCCGGCGAATAGCACGGCGATCACGAGGCCCGGAATCAGCAGTCCGCCGTTCACGCCCACGCCGCTCTTTTGCAGCATGGCGCCGGTCGCCGCGCCGAGCAGGCCGCCCGCGCTCCAGGCCGCATGAAACGACGACATGATCGGCGTATGCCATTGACTTTCGATGCTGCTGGCGTGCCCGTTCATCGACACGTCGAGCGCGCCGTTCGCCGCACCGAGCGCCAGCAGCACGATGCAGAGCACGGCCATGTTGGGCGCGAAGACGGGAAGCGGCAGCGCCACGACGAACGCCGCGCCGAGCAGCGCGGTCGCGCGGCCGCTGCCGAAGCGCGGCGCCAGTTGTCCCGCGAGCGGCATGGCGATGATCGCGCCGAGCGCGAACGCGAACAGCGAGATGCCGAGTGCGGTGTCGCTGAGCGCGAGGCTTTCCTTGATGCGCGGGACTTCGACGGCCCACGCGCCGATCCCGAATCCGTTGGCGAGAAACACGCCGAGGGTGGCCGCGCGTTCCTTGACGAGTGTCGGCGAGGCGCTCATGAGCGGGCCACCTCGACGTTGTCGCAGACCGCCTTGAGCTTCGCGAGGCGCGCGGCCGGCACGTCGTGCTCGACGAACAGATGGTCGACAGCGGTTGCGGGCGCAACGGAAAACGGCGCGGCGGTCATCAGCTTTTCCGACGTCAACGCGATCGCGATCTGACCGCTCGCTTTGACCATGGCCCGTTTGAGTTCGGCGTCTTCGGCGTCGAATGCGGCGACGCCCTCGTCGGGGTCGAGCGCGCACGCGCCGAGAAAGCACAGGTCGGCGCGGATCTGCTGGACTTGCAGCAGCGCAGTCGCGCCGACCGAGCCGGCCGCGCCCGTGGCGATCCGGCCGCCGATCAGGATCGCGGTGATGCCCGGCCGGTTCAGCAGGCGCGCGCACGCCTCGGGCGAGTTGGTGACGACGGTCAGGTCGGCGTGATCGGGCAGCGCCGCCGCGATCGCGACGTTGGTCGAGCCGGCATCCAGCAAGACGATCTGCTTCGGCCGTACGATCCCGACGGCCGCCGCCGCGAGGCGGGCCTTGCGGTCCACGGCTTCGCCCATGCGTACGGCGGCGGGTTTGTCGGCAGGCGAGGCGAGCAAGGCGCCGCCGTAGACGCGTTTGCACAGCCCCTGATCGGCCAGATCGCGCAAATGGCGGCGCACGGTGTGCTCCGAGGTCTGCAGTTCGGCCGCGAGCGCCGACGCCAGCACGCGCCCTTCGACGCGCAGCCGCGCGAGGATCAGTTGTTCACGCTGCTCGGGCAGCAGTCCTTCGATGGCTTCCTGGCGGGTTCGCTGCATGATGTCGGTCTCGGGTTGTCGGATGAATCGAGCATAACCGAGCAAAATGTAGCGTAAACGATCGTAAAACACAAACGCCCCATGAAGGGGCGTTTGTGTTGTCAGGCAGGCGGCGTTTTACCTTACCGGCTGATCTCCATGTCGTCGAATTTCCTCGCGCGGTAGATCAGCACGGACACCAGCCAGCTCAAGACGAAAATGCCGATGATCACGTAACCGAGCGTGCCGAAGTGATCGTTCAGCGCGCCGATCGCGTCCCACAGCGGACCTTGCAGTTTCAACTGGTCCGAGATCAGGCCCAACGCCTCGATACTGCCGATCACGATCGCCACGACCACCGACACCAGCGTGATGGTCATGTTGTAGTAGATCTTGCGGATCGGTTTCAGATACGCCCAACCGTAGGCGCCGAGCATCAGGTGGCCGTCGAGCGTGTCGATCAGCGACATGCCGGCGCTGAACAGGACCGGAAACACCATGATCGCCCACGGCGACAAACCTTGCGACGCTTGCGCGGCGGCAATGCCGAGCAGCGCGATTTCGGTGGCGGTGTCGAAGCCCAGGCCGAACAGAAAGCCGAGCGGGTACATATGCCAGCTACGGCCGATCATGCGGAACAGCGGCTTGAACAGACGCGAGAAGAAACCCCGGTTGGCGAGCAGCAGGTCGAAGTCGTCGTCGACATAACGGCCGCCTTGTTTCACGTTGCGCCACGCCCGATAGATCGACTTCAGGATGATCAGATTCATCAACGCGATCGCGAACAGGAACAGCGAGGACACGAGCGTGCCGACCACGCCGCCGATTTCCTTGTAGTGGTCGAAGCGGCCTTGCATCGCGGAGGTGGTTGCCGCCACGGCGAGCGAGGCCAGCACCACGACCGTGGAATGACCGAGCGAGAAGAAGAAGCCGACCGTGACCGGGCGTTTCTTTTCCTGCATCAGCTTGCGCGTGACGTTGTCGATCGCGGCAATGTGGTCCGCGTCGACCGCGTGACGCAGACCGAAGCCGTACGCGAGCAATGCGGTGCCGAGCAGCACGGGGTGATGGCGGAACGCGATGAGTGCCCAGAGCCACGCGATCACGTTGGTGGCGATCAGCACGCCGTAGATACCGAGCAGGCGTGTGCGAACGTGACTGTTCGAGTCGCTGAAGATCTGTTTTATTTGCGAAATCATCGGGTGTTTACCTTGAGATGCCATGCTCTACAGGCTTATACACGGCGGCGTTGGTGTTGTCGAACTGATCAAAAGTCCGTCGCATTGGCGGGCTAACAAAGGCCTTGCCGCGTGGGTGCTTACGTCGTTTCGGCCGGGCGCGGCGCGTCGTGCACAAGGCCGGTAATCGCGGAGGCGGCGATCCATGCGCGCCATTGCGACGTGAAATCGAATCCGGCGTCGATCCAGAAAGCGGCGTCGAGTGCTTCATTCAGTGTCGCTCCGCGTTGCAGTGCGCCGAACGCTGCGTGTGCTGCTGCGGATTGAACAAGTACCTCGGGGCGCCAAAGGGGACGCACGACCAGCGCGTAAGTCGGCGAATCGATCTGCGTTGGCATCGAGCCGTCCGGCTGGTGAGCGCTCCAGATATCGGCGATGGCGTAGCGCGAAGCAACCAACGCGCAAGCGGGGTGAATCGCGAGTTGTGCGTCGAGCAGGTCGTCGGGACGGATGGCGGTCCACTCCTGTTGCGTGAGTGTGGCCGCGTCGGCCGCGTAGTGGGCCACGTGCAGCGACCATTCGAGTCGCGTGAGGTCGGCGAAATAGCGGTAGCGTGGGTCGATTTCGTAACGTTCGACGAAGTCCGGCAGCGCCGCGCCGAAGCAATTCAGATCGCCGCTTTGGGAAGGATGTTCACGTGCGTAAGCCTTAGACAGTGTGCCGAAGTAAGTCTCGCCGACCAGCGCCCGCAACACGGGATAAGCGCTCGCGAGCGCATCGCGCCGATGCGAGCGAACGTTGTTTCGATAGAGGTCGATACGGGTATTTTGAAGTGCGGTGTCGGTGCGCAGTTCTGCAAGCACAGGCCGCTGTTCTGTTTCCAGCGACTCGGCAAACAGGCGTTGCAGCGATTCAAGCGAGGCGCGCATGGTTCTTGGGGTCTCCGCGAATGGCAGGCCCGGCGGTCTGGATTTCACGGGCGCGGTCGGCTTCTTGCAGCAGAACATCCAGCGCAGGCAGATCGGTGTCCCATTCGATCAACGCCGGTATCGCGCCGAACCGCCGTACCGCGTGTTCGTACAGCGTCCACACCGGGGCCGCGACGCGAGAGCCATGATCGTCGATCACCGTGCCGTCCGTCACGCTGTGACCCGCCAGATGAATTTCGCCGACCACGTCGAGCGGCAATGCATTCATTGCCGCGATGGCGTCCTCGCCGTGATTGCACTGATTCACATACAGGTTGTTCACGTCGAGTAGTACACGGCAGCCCGTACGCGCCGCGATTTCAGCGAGAAAGGCCGTCTCGCCGTACTGATCGTCGCGAAAACGTACGTAGGTGGAGACGTTTTCCAGCAGAACCGGCCGGCCCAACGCATCCTGCAACTCGCCGACGCGCGCGCACAGCAGCGTGAGCGCCGCGTCGGTGAGCGGCATGGGCAGCAGATCGTTCAGGTGACCGGCGGCCGTCGCGCCCCAGCATAAATGCTCGGAAACGAGCACGGGCTCGATTCGTTCGACGAGGCGTTTGAGTTTTGCGACGTGCCGCGTGTCGAGCGGCTGTGCCGAGCCGAGACCGAGGCCGACGCCATGCAGGCTCACGGGCAGATCGCGGCGCACGGCGTGCAGCACATGCAGATCGAAGCCGCCGTCGCCGAAATAGTTTTCGCTGTGGACTTCGACCCAGTCCACCGGCGGCGTGGCGTCGAGGAAATCGCGGTAGTGCGCGTGACGCAAGCCGATACCGACGCCGCGCGGTGGCGCGTGCGCCGAAGCGATGGCGTTCGTCGAGGGTGACGGGGTAGGCGACACGGCGGGCCGATCGGGCTACTAGGTCTGTCCGTCGATCTTGCCGCCCATTTTTTTACAGGTGCCCTTCGGCACGGTCTTGAAGTCGCCCTGATCGTTGTCGACCTTCGCTTCGCCGGCGCAGCTATGCACGCCGGTCTTGCTCGCGCAGTCGTTCTGACCGGCTTTGGCAATGCCGTAGCACTGCACTTTTTCTTCGGCGTGCGCGGCATGGATGGGCGCTGCCGCAAGGCCCGCGAGCGCGGCCGCGATCAAGGCGGGCCGACCAAGTTTCGAGTTCATCGTGCTTCTCCTAATGAGTGTTTGGGCTGGCCGCGTGACACGGGTTATGTTGCAGCGCCGGGCTTATCCGCAGAGAGATTTTAAGCGCGCGGCGCCGTCTGTCCAGCGCGTCACTGACCCATCGTACCCGCACTTTTCACGGCGCAGGCAGCGGTGACTTTCTGGCCGTTGCTGAACGAGAAAGTCAGCGGAATCGTCGAGCCGACCTTGAGCGCCTGTTTCGGCTCTTCCAGCATTGCATGATAATTGCCCGGCGCGAACACGAGTGTGCCGTGTGCGGGCACGGGGACCTGTTCGACCATCGCCATCGACGACGTGCTGCCCTGGCTCTGCGTTTGATGCAGCATCGCCATGCCGAACGCTGTCGAGCTGATGCCGACGAGGTTCACCGGTTGGTCGCCGGCGTTATGGGCCTTGAAATAGCCGCCCTTGGGCAGATCGCCGGGCAACGCGCGAATCCAGCAATCGGACACGCTCGCGGGCGCGGAAGCCGGTTCTGCCGCAAAGGCCTGGAACGATGCACCGCACAGCAATGCGGCGAGGAGAAGTTGACGCGACGTGTTCATGATGTGCTCCATGGTTCGACGGTAATCGACAGAGTCGACGGAAAGAAAAGACGCTAGGCCGGTTGCCGCGCGCTGCGGCCGAAAATCGTCCGGTCGGCGAGCCACACGGCCAGCAGCGTCGCGCCCATCAGCGGGAAAATCATGCCGAGCAGCACGAGGCCGGTTTTCCAGCCGCGCATGGGCGGCGCGGTGCGTTCACGCGACGGCGCGCCGAGCGAACGTTGCGGGCGGCGCTTCCACCACATCACGCAACCGGTCACCGCCATCGCGGCGAGGCCGAGTGAAATCGCCGCGCAGATAAGCTGATTGGCGAGGCCGAAATAGCGGCCCATATGCAACGACGTGCCATACGACACCGCTTTCGACACCGCGCCGTAGTCGCCATAGCGAATGTCCTTCAGCACCGCGCCGCTGTATTGATCGATGTACAGCGTGCGTTCGTCTTTCGGATCGTTAGGGAAGTACGAAACCGAGTAGACGCCGGTTGGCGAAGTGGGGAGCACGATGCTGTAGCCGTCTTTTACACCGAGCGAGGCGAGTTGCGCGACGACGTGGCCGAGCGGCAGCGGCTTTGGTTGAACCGCGTGTGGTTCAGCGGAGGTCGGCACCGGTGAATTGCCGACGGCCCACGGCGTGAGCGGCAAGGGCAAATCGTCCATCACCATGCCGGGCATCGAATCCATGCCGGCGGCGTGGCCGGCGTGTTCGTCGGGTGCCGCGCGGGTTTTGTCGGCCCTCGCGGTCGTACCGGCCGTTGCGGCCGCATCGATAGGCAGGCCGGCCGGCAGCACCGAGCGCAACGGCAAGCCGCCCCACGAACCCGGCGGCGCGCCGAGATTCGCGGCGGTCGCGAGCGCCTTGAACTGCTTGCCCCATGAGCCCGTCCACGGCAGCCCGCTCAGCACGAAAGCGAGCGCGCCGAGCGCGAGCCAGATGCCCATCACGGCGTGCAGGTTCTTCCACAACGGGCGTCCCCGGAGCGCGAAGCGCGGCACCAGCGCGGCCCGGGCGGTGGTTTTCTCACGCGGCCACCAGAGCGCGACGCCGGTGCCGATCATCACGAGCGTCCAGCAGGCGGCGAGTTCCATCAGCAGCTCGCCGGGCTTGCCGAGCAGCAGCTTGCGATGCAGCATGCGGTCCACCTGCATGAGGCGATGCTCGACGCTCAGCGTGCCCAACACCTCGCCGTTGTACGGATTCAGATAGACGCTCTGTTTTTCGCCATCGGCAAGCCGGAACACGAATTCCATGCTGCGATCCGGCGCACTCGAAATCGCGGCAGTGAGCGCGACGGCATCTTTCGGCATGGCCGCGCGCGCTTTGCCCAACAGCGTGTCTTCGGTCAGCCTGGGCGCCGCTTGCGGTTCGACGATCAGGCGATGCGGATACAGCAACGGCTCGATTTGCGGCTGAAAGCAATACAGCGTGCCGGTGATCGCCAGCACGACCAGAAACGGCATCACGAAGAGGCCCGCATAGAAGTGCCAGCGCCACAGTGTGCGATAGCCGGGGTTCGCCGTGCCGGCTGCCGTGACGATGCGTTGGGCGGTGGTGGTGGACATGAAATCCTCCTGAGATAGGTTTTAAGTCGAGCGGCTTTCACCGCACGACGAACGCGTTCATGGCGCACGCTTACATGCGCAGCTTCGCTTCCACATAAAACGTGCGGCCCGGATACGGGTGGTAGACGAAGTAGCGCGCGTCGAACAGGTTGTCGACGCCGACACCGATCTCGCTCAGCTTCGTCGGCCGGAAGGTGAACTTCGTATCGACCACGGTGTACGAGCTGGTGCCGCCGAACACGTCCGGATTGGTGTCGGTATTGGTGAGCGTGTTGTACTGGCGGCCCGAATAGCGCGCGGCGAGCGTGAGCGCCGCGCGTTCGTCGAAGCGATAAGTCGCGGCGAGATTCGCGCGCCACAGCGGAATGCGATAGAAGTACTTGCCGACCGTGGCCGGATTCTGCGCATTGGCGATGATCTTCGACTGCGTGTACGCGACGCTGGCGATCAGATCGAGGCCGCGCACCAGCACGTCCTGTCCCGAGTAACTCGTTTCCACGCCGCGCGAACGCACCTTGCCGATGTTCTGGAAGTTCGTCACGTTGGGAATCACGGTCGTATCGGTCTGGCTGAAGATCGTGTTCTTCACGTCGTCCTGAAACAGCGAGAAGCGGAACACGCCATTCCAGTGCGCCCATTCGGCCGTCAGTTCCTTGGAGAGATCGTCTTCGGGCTTCAGGTTCGGATTGTTGTTGACGATCGCCGAGCCGTTGATTTGCCCCTGGAACAGTTCGCTGACAGTCGGAAAGCGATACGCGCGGCCGATCGAGGCGCGCAGGATCAGGTCGTCGGTGACGTCGAACGACAGCGAGGCCTTCGGCGAAAAGTGCTGCTGGCTGGCGTCGCTGTACGGCAAGGCCTGGCCGGGCAGCGCTTGCGATCCGCCATAGGCTTGCCAGTCTTCGTAACGCACGCCATAAACGAGCTTCCAGCGCGGCAGAAAACGCCATGCGTCCTGTGCGTACAGCGCCTGGGTCTGCGTCTTGCCGCGGAATGCGTTGGCGAAGGTGGTCGCTCCGCCGTCGCGCCAGTTCAGCGTGTTGTAGCTCTCGTTATCGAGGAAGTAATTGTCGTAGTGATAGCCGAAGCTCAGCGCGTGATTCGCGAGGCCGGCCTGCTTCGACGCGGGCGTGTAGGTGCTGCGCAGATCGAGCGTTTTCCAGCCGGTGCCGTCGCCGAAAATCACCGTGCCGGGACCATTGCCCGGCGCGCCGGAAGCGGCCGTGCGCGCCACGCTGTTGCTGACGTCGTAGTAAGAGGCGACCGCTTCGGCATTCCAGCCGGTGGCGTAGCGGGTTCTCAACGACACGCCGTAGAGCCAGTTCTCGCTATAGCCGAGGCTCGGCGCCAATGCGGCGGCGGGAACGTTGTACTCGTAGCCGCCAATCGCTACCTTGCCGCTATAAACGGGGTTGCCGTTCGCGTCGCGCAGGAAGGTGGAGGTCTGGCTGTTATAGGTCTGATGCCAGTAACCGAGCGTGAAACCGGCTTGCAGTGTCGGCGTGAAGTCGTACTGCATCTTCAGCTTGAACTGATCCTGAATCGTATGTTCGATGCCTTCGCCGTTCACGCCGAGCACCGCCGTCGGCGCATTGGTCTGGTTGTTGTACAGATACGCGCCGGTGACCGGCACGTCGCCGGCTTTGGCGGGCGTGCCGGATTTGGCGAGCGTGGCGAATTGCAGCGGCTGGCTGGTGTTGTCCAGATGATTCACGTCCAGCCGGTACGAGAACTTGCCGACCCGGTCGCCGATCGACGCGCTCGCTTCGCTGCCGTTGAAGTTCTGATTCACGCCGAACAGGCTGAAATGCTGCGTGAACGCCTTGACGTCGGCGCTGGCTTCGAATTGCTTCGGCATACGCGTGCTGATCAGCACCGTTGCGCCGAGCGAATTGCCCGGATAGAGCGCGGAAAACGGCCCGTAGATCACGTCGACCTGCTGGATCTCGTCGGGCGCGACCATCGACCAGCGCGGCGGAAACGAATAATTGTTGCCGAGAAGATTGCTGAGCAGCAGGCCGTCCGCATACACGAGACCCCGCGCGCTTTGCGAATTGCTGGTGCCGCGCACGGCGATGATCGAATTCAGATCGCCGATAAAGCGCTTGCGTACCGCCAGATTCGGCATGTACTTCAGCACGTCTTCGGTATTGACCACATTCCAGTTGTCGAACTGATCGCGCGTGACGGTTTCGACCGTGGCGGGCAGATTCGGATCGACGGCGCGCGGCGCGGCCGCCGTATTCGCGCTGGCGGTGACGTTGACGGCCGGCAGCGTGGCTTCGGCGATCACGGTATCGGCGCGGGCCGGGGTCGATACGAACGCCGGCAATAACGCCGGCACAAGCGCGGGCACGAAGGCGGGAATGAAAGCCGGCAGACAGACGGGCAAAGCCGGCAGCGGCAGGCGAGCGGAGATCAGGCCGCGTGCGCGGCGGGCGTGAGCGGACAGCCTTCGCGGGGCGAAGTTGAACATGAACGTTTCCTGGATGCATTGAACAGACGACCGCGCGCGCCCTACACGGGCGCGACGAATGCGCGATCAGGACCGGCAGTGATCAGGAAACGGCAGGAGGGGCGCGAGGACGGCCGGACGGAAACGCACCGAGCGGCGTGAAGCGGGTGGAGAGCGTGGGCGGGGCGGTACCGGCGAGCGTGAGCGAGGCTTGCGGCTCGACGGCGGCGACCGTCGGCATGGCGACGTGGTGTTCGAGCAGATGGCAGTAGCCGCAGGCGCCGAACGCGTCGTTATGGCTGAGTTGAACCGGCGCCGGTGTGGCGACGACAGGCTGGCTGAGCGCGCCCACTCCGCGCGGCTGAAGCGCCGAGCAGAGCGCGGCGATAGGCTCGCCCGCGCGGCTCGACGCCAGCAGTTGACTCACGAGCGGCGCGAACACGACCAGGCACATGGCGACGAGGCCAAGCCAGGCGGTCATGCGGTTGCGGGCGCGTAGAGTCATGAGATTGAAAGTTAAAAGCGGGGCGATTCTAGCACTGCGGCGCGAACTTTTCTCGCGTGATCCTGGTTATAGCGGGGGATTAGAGGGCCGAACACCGTTCATTTCCCGCCGTTACCGGTGCGCGGATTGGCTTAAGCTGCGTGGTACATGTTGCGCATTCCGTCCCGCGCGGCGCTTTGCCGCGGCACGCAAGCAACGATCGACCTGGCCGGCACAGCGCCGGCCTTCATGCACCACGACTCATGACCACGACGCAGACGACCGACACCTCGATCACCGACCTCAACCAGCAGGCCGTCGCGCTAGTGTCGACCGGACAGTTCGCCGACGCCTTGCAGCGGGTTGCGCCGATGCTCGCGCCGCTCGTTGAAGGCACAACGATACCCGACGACGCACTCGCCGACGCCTTGAATATCGCCGGCGCCTGTTCGTTCGCGCTGCGCAATCTGGACGATGCGGACGACTACTGGCGCCGCTGTCTGCAGATCAAACCCGGTTACGTGGAGGTGTACGACAGCCTGGGCATGCTGCACAAGTCGCTGGGGCGACTCTCGGCGGCCAAGGCGATGTACCGGCAACTGATCGTTCTGCGGCCGGACCGGGCCGATGCCCACCACAACCTCGGCATCGTGCTTTACGGGCTCGGCTACAAGGAAGAGTCGGAGGCGTCGTACCGTCAGGCGATTGAAATCCGTCCGGATTACGCGGAGGCCCATTACAACCGCGCGATGGTGCTGCACGAATTGCGCCGTCTGCCCGAAGCCGAAGCGGCGTATCGGGCGGCGCTACTCGGTCTGCCCGGGCACGCCGAATCGCACAACAACCTCGGCAATGTGTTGATGGAACTTGGCCGACTGCCGGAAGCGGACGCTGCGTATCGTCAGGCGCTGACGATACGGCCGCAATATCCGGAGGCGCTGAACAACCTGGCCGGCGTGCTGAAGGCGACCAACCGGCTGGAAGAAGCCGAACTGGCTTGCCGCCTTGCGCTCGCCATGCGTCCGGATTACGCAGAAGCGCATCTGAATCTCGGCTCGGTGCTGACCGATTTCACGCGCCTGCCCGAAGCCGAAGCGGCCTATCGCGCTGCGATAGCCAGTCGTCCGGATTACGCCGAGGCGCACTACAACCTCGGTATCGTGCTGGCCAAACTCGAACGTTTCGGCGACGCCGAGCGCGCGTATCGCGAGGCGCTGCGCTGGCGGCCGGATATCGTGCAGGCACACAACAATCTGGGCTGCGTGCTGCGTTTGCTCGACCGTTTGCCCGAGGCGATCGAGGCCTTCACGCAGGCGTTGGCCTTGTGCCCCGACCTCGCCGAGGCGCATTACAACCTCGGCGCGGCGGCGGCGCAACTCGGGCGGCTGACGGAAGCCGAAAGCGCTTATCGTCGTGCGCTCGCGTTGAATCCCGCTTACGGCGACGCACGCTTCGGGCTCGCCGTGTTGCTGCTCAGCATGGGGCGTTTCGAAGAGGGTTGGCAGCTTTACGAGTTTCGCTATTTTCAACCCGGTTTCGTCCATCACAAGACGCGGGAAATGCTGGGGTGTCCGCAGTGGGGCGGCGAGACGCTGGCCGGTAAAACACTGCTGGTGTGGCAGGAAGACGGTCTCGGCGACATGATTCAGTTCAGCCGCTATTTCGCTTTGCTGAAGGCGCAAGGCGCGAAGCGGATCGAGTTCGCGTGCATGCCGGCGCTGCATCGGTTGATGGCCTCCGTGGACGGGGTCGATTCGTTGGTCGACCATGACACGGCGTTGGCGCGCACGTCCAGTTACGACTGCTGGACGAGTCTGATGAGCGCGCCGCTGCATCTGCGTACGCTGATCGACACGATTCCGCGTCCTACGCGTCTGAGCGCGGAACCGCAACTGGTGGAGCGGTGGCAGCCGGTGCTGGACGCGCTGCCGCCAGGCCGCAGGATCGGCCTCGTCTGGAAGGGCAACGTGGCGCACCATAACGACGCGAACCGCTCGGTTCCTTCTCTTTCCATGCTCGCGCCGCTCTGGACCGTACCCGGCCTGAGCTTCGTGAGTCTGCAAAAAGGGCAGGGCGAAGACGAAGCGCGCAACCCGCCGGCTTCGCAGCCGTTGCTTCATCTCGGCTCGCAGCTCAACGATTTCGCCGACACGGCGGCGATCATCGACCAGCTCGATCTGGTGATTTGCGTGGACACGTCCACCGCGCATCTGGCCGCGTCGCTCGGTAAGCCGTGCTGGGTGATGCTGCCGGAAAAAGATATCGACTGGCGCTGGATGCACGAGCGCAGCGACTCGCCGTGGTATCCGCACACCATGCGGTTATTCCGCCGCGCACCGAACGAAGATTGGTCGATGCCGATCGACCGGGTGCGTCAGGCGTGTATCGCGCGATTCGCTGCCGATGTGGCGGTTGAGCGCCGCACCGACAGCGTGAACTGAACGGCCATTCCGTTGCCTTTGCAACGACGTGACCGCGCCGTCACTTGACCGGCGCGGTGCGTTTGCGGCGCGTCGGCGTACTCGCATGAAAACGGTTTTCGGTCGTCTCGATCGCCTGACCGAGAAACTGCAGGAACATGCTCATCGCGACCGTGGTGCTCAAGTCCGCGCGTTGATACAGGCAACTGAACGATCTGGCGCCGGCATCCGCTAGCGCCGACCACGCGAGCTTGCGCTGCGCCACGTCTTCCGCAACGTTCTCCGCGATCAGAAAGCCGATCCCCACACCTTCCGCCACCAGCCGGCGCACCATCGACACCGAACTGGTTTCCACCAGCGGCCGCGCCTTGCGTTTCTCGCGGTGATCGATCTGATCGACCATGGCGCGCAACTCGGTGTCCGGCGTCATCAGAATGAGCGGATAGTCGAGACAGTCACGTAGTCGCGGCCGCTTGTTCAGTTTGGTCAGCGGATGTCCCGGCGGCGTGACGAGCCCGAGGTGCTGCGAGAACGCGCGCACTTCCACGACGCCGGGCGGCGGCTTGCGGCGCAGTCCGTAGCCGATGTCGGCCTCGCCGGTCTCGACCCACTTCAGGATGCTTTCACCGTTGCCCGAGCGCACGCTGTACGTCACACCGGGATAGCTCTGCATGGCTGCCATGATCGCATCGGGCACCAGCTGTTCGGCCGACGAGGGCGACACCGCCAGGTTGATATGGCCGCGCCGCAGCGAGCGTAAATCCTCGACCTGGGTCATCGCATTGTCGAAATCGCGCTGCCCGCGCCGCACTGCCGCAATGATGATCTCGCCGGCGGTGGTGAGCTGCATACCGCGCGGCAAGCGGTCGAACAACGGCGAGCCGACCTGCTCTTCCAGATTGAGGATTTGCTGGTGTACCGCGGCAGCGGTCAGGTGCAGCGATTCGGCCGCCTTGCGGATCGAACCGCGCCTGACCACCTCGTCGAAACAGCGGAATGTCTGCGATATTGGACGCATATTTGCACCGTATAGTTTTTCCGTACAGGCCGTATAAAACAATCATGTTTTCCTGACGGATCGAATAGCCTAGATTTTGCTCCATCATCTTAACGGAGCGAATCGTGACCACCACTGTCGACCAGATTACCCAGCGGCGCCGCGGCGTCGGTCTCATCGCGCTCGACCCGCAACGCTCGGCGGGCGGGTATACGCTGATCGCGCCGCAGACGGCGGGCGGGCGCGTCTATCTCGTCGACATTCGCGGCGAGGTCGTGCACGAGTGGCAAATGCCGGTGCGTCCCGGCCGCCACGCGGTGATTCTGCCGAACGGCAATCTCGGCTACAACGGCAACCATGCGAACTCGGAAGACCGTTACGCGCCGTGGTCTATGTGGCACGGTGGCGATTTCTACGAAGTCACGCCGCAAGGCGAGGTGGTCTGGCGCTACGAAGATCCCGCCCATCATCACGACGCGCAGTGGCTGCCTAACGGCAATCTGCTGTACGCCGCGTGCGAACGGGTGCCGGCGGGCTTCGCGGAGCGTGTGCCGGGCGGCACCGCGCATGGGCCCGACGAGCCGATGTACGCGGACGTGATTCGCGAGGTGAATCGTGCCGGGGAGCTGGTATGGGAGTGGAAGGCCGCGGAACATCTGAATCCGAAGGACTTTCCGATCGCGGCCGGCTTTGGCCGCTATCACTGGCCGCTCGTCAACGGACTCGGCGTGAACGCGCAGGGCGAGGTGCTGATGAGCTTGCGCACCACCTCGGGGATCATCGCCGTGGACCGTGCAAGTGGCCGCGTCACGACGCACATTCCGCCGAGCGTCGTGTCGCATCAGCATGCACCGGTGGCGCTCGCCAACGGCAACATTCTCACGTTCGACAACGGCAACTTCCGCACCGGCGCACATGTGGCGTTCTCGCGCGTGCTGGAGATCGATCCATCGACTCGTGACGTGGTGTGGTCGTACGCGGACGACATGGTCAATGCGTTCTACAGCGCGTTCATGGGCAACGCGCAGCGTCTCGCCAACGGCAATACACACGTCACGGAATCGGCGACGGGGCGACTGTTCGAAGTGACGCCGGAGGGGGAGGTGGTGTGGGAATACGTGATTCCCTGGTTCGGCGAATATCCGGACGAAGCCGCGCGCAAGACCGGCCCCGGCCAGTTGAATAGCGTGTTCCAGACCTTCCGCTATAGCCGCGAGCAATTGCCGTGGTTGCGCGCATGAACGTGGTGCGCGCGGTGCGCGTCGCGCGCGCCGTTGCGCCTTATTGCGAATCGCCTTCCGGGGGTTACGTGAATCCTGATCCAGCCACACATGGCGTCGACACGCGGTTGCCTGGCTGGCAACTGGCGCTGTTCGGCCTGCAGCATGTTCTGTCGATGGCAGCCTCGCCGGTGACGGCGGTTTTTCTGGTGTCGAAGATGTTGTCGCTGCCGGGCGACATGACCGTGCATCTGATCGGCGCGACTTTTTTCGTGTGCGGGGCGGGCACGTTGCTGCAATCGCTGGGCGCGGGCTCGATCGGCGCGCGCCTGCCGTTCGTCATGGTGCCGGGCGGCGCGCCGGCCATGCTGTTCGCGGTGATCGCCACGCAGACGGATTTGCGCACCGCCGCGGGTGCGGCGATCCTCACCAGTCTGTTTTACTGGATCGTGTTGCCGGTGTTCGCGCGCTGCCTGCGGTTTTTCCCGCGCGTGGTGGTGGGCACGATGCTGGTGCTCGTGTCGGTGAGCCTGGTCAAGATCTACGCGGGAATCGTGGTCGGGCAGCCGGGTACGCCGGGATTTGCACGGCCGCTGTCGCTCGGTCTCGCGGTGGTCACGATCGTGGCGACGATTGCAGTGGCGCGTTTGTTCAAGGGCACTGTCGGACGCTTGGCGGTGTTGTTGGGGCTCGTGGTTGGCACGCTCGTCGGCTGGGCGGTCGGGCTGATGCCCGTTGCCGGTCTGTGGGACGGTCCGCTGTTCACGCTGCCGGCGCTGCTGCCGTTCGGCAAGCCGCGCTTCGACGTGCTCGCCGCCTTGCCGATGCTGATTTTCAGCGTGATCTCGATGGCCGAGGCGACCGCGCAGACGGTGGCCGTCGGCGAGATCACCGGCAAGCCGATCGACATGCGCCGCGATGTGCCGCGAACGATTCGCGGCGATGCACTCGCGTCATTAGTTGGTTCGTTGCTCGGCACGTCGCTCATTATCACCAGCGCGGAGAATATCGGCGTCGTGCAGACCACCGGCGTGCGTTCACGCTACGTCACCGCGACGGCCGGCGCGATGTTGATGGTGGTCGCGTTGTTCGCGCCGCTGGGGCGCCTCGCTTACGCGATTCCCGCGCCCGTGGTGGGCGGCACGGCGCTGATCGTGTTCGCGATGATCGGTGTGATGGGCATCAATCTGCTCGGCAAGGTCGATCTGCATGCGCGTGGCAATCAATACACGCTGGCGGCGGCGCTCGTCGTGGGGCTGATACCGATTCTGGTGCCGAACGTGTATGCGTCGTTTCCGGGGCCGGTGCAGATCGTGCTCGGTAACGGCATGGCGGCGGGCACGCTCACGGCGATCGCGGTCAATCTCGTGTTCGGTGCATGGCGTCTCGTGCCGGCGGAGAAAGTCCAACCCACCTGACTTACCCGATAGCGGGTATCGACGCCTTCGTGATGCGTGATTCGTAGTTCGCCTTTCTCCTTCCAACGCTTCACCCCACACTTCATGAAAACAAAATTCGCTTTTCACGCGACGGCGTTCGCGTGCTCGGCTGCGCTCGGCGTTTCTTCAACGGCGCAGGCGCAGAGCAGCGTCACGCTGTATGGCAGTCTCGACGCCGGCCTCGGCTATGTGAGCAATCTGCACGGCGCAAAGGCTTATATCGCCGAACAGGGCACGTTACAGGCAGACCGGCTCGGCTTTCAGGGTGTCGAGGATATCGGCGCGGGCCGCACGGTGCTATTCAGGCTCGAAAGCGGTTTCGTCACGACGACCGGCGCTTCCGCCAGCAGCAGTACATTTTTCAATCGGCAAGCGTATGTCGGTCTTGCCGATCCGGTCTTCGGCACGGTGACGCTGGGCCGTCAGACAGACTGGAATTTCGAGTGGCTCGGTTCGGTTTCGACGGGGCAATTGCTCGGCGATTTCTCGGCGTTTCATCCCGGCAATCTGGACGGTCTGGGCAGCACGTTGCCGGTGCAACTATCCAATACCGTGAAATGGAAGAGTGCGAATTATCACGGTCTTTTGCTCGGTGCGATGTACGGATTTGCGGGCGCCGCGGCGAGCAATACCAACGGGCGGACCATTAGTTTCGGTGCGAACTATACGAACGGGCCGGTCAAGCTGGTGGCGGTTTATTCCGAGTATCGCGACCGCTTGTTGCCGCTTTCCACCGGGCTCGGGCTGACTTCGTTCGAAGGCCAGACGCTTGCGCCGGGCGCGACTTTCAACGCGAAACAGGTGCGCGATATGGGCATTGGCGGATCGTACCGGTTCGAGCGCGTGACGGTGCATGCGCTGGCCACCGACTTGAGGATCGAATCGGCCGGTGGCGTCGAACATTTTCGTAGCGTGGATGGCGGCGCGAATCTGCGTTTGACGCCCGCCGAAGAAGTGTCGGCGGGGGCGTGGACCGCGACGCTCACCGGACACCGCTGGACGCAATTCACCGTGGCCAACGTCTATTCGCTGTCGAAGACGACCCAGCTCTACGCGGACCTGATGTTCGAGACCGCCGGCGGCGGCGCGGTGGCGAACACGATCGGCATTGGCGCGGCGTCAGGCGGACGGCAAACGGTTTTCCTCAGCGGGATTCATCACCTGTTTTGAAGGCTATGCTTCGCTCACCTGCAGGTGGTACAGCCCCCACGGCGACAACTCGAAGCGATCCTTGAGCGGTTTGCTCGACAGTTCGGCGATGTTGTCGGCGTCGTAGGTGGCCCAGAGCGGACCGACGCCGCCCAAGGGCAGGGGCTTGCCATCCATCTGTGTCGCGACGATGAAGCGATACGCGCGCACTTTGTCGAGCGTGGTCATCACGGCATAGCCGTCTACCGCGTGCATCAGAATTTGCGTGCTGCCGGCACTCGGTGCGCCGACATGGTCGAGTACGTCGGTTAATAGCGGGCCGCTCAATGTGTGCTGGCGGGAATCGTATTCGGTGGTGGGTTTGATCGTCACGGCCGGCATGCTGGAGATTGACGCAAAGTCCATGCCGTACGCTTCGGAGAACTTCACCTGATGCTTCGCGAGCAATTGATCGAATGCGGGATCGAGCGCGCCGCGATTGTGGCGCTTGATTGAGCCGGTGATGGTCAGCACCACGGGCGACGCATTGCAGGCTTCATGACGGGCAGGTTTGGCGGCGAATGCGGGCGCTGCCGCAGCGCTCAATACGGCAGCGCGGGTCAGGAACTGGCGTTTGTTCATTGGCGTGGACTCCCGGTTTTTTTGTTGGAGGGCGACGTGGGCGGATTAATCGTCGAGTGCTCTATTGTCGGGTAATAAGTGTGGTCTGTGCGATGACTGTTTTATGTTTCTGATTCATTGCCTCACCTTGATTGTTTGCCGGCGGGGAGAGGCCTTTCGAGTTGTAACAGAAGAGCGCGAGGGGTGCCCTCATGCTGCGCGTATCGAACTTCTATTACATCGGAGGTAATTGGCGAGCGTTCCGCTCACGCCTAATCTTCGGTGGTCGCGTCGTTCACCCTGAACCGCGTTCACCATCGAGGACACATCATGTCGACATTTCAAGTTCATACCCTTGACTCCGCGCCGGAACAATCGCGGCCCGTGTTGCAGCAGCTTCAGCAGACTTTTGGCTTTATCCCGAACATTGCGGGTGCGATGGCTGAATCGCCCGTGCTGATCGGCGCGTTTATCGATCTGTTTCAGAAGGTGCATTCGGGCACGTTTTCCGAAGCGCAGATCCAGACGTTGTTGCTGACGAACGCGGTGACCAACGCATGTTCGTGGGCAGTCGCGTTTCATACAGCGCTCGCGCTGCACGATGGGCTCACGCCCGCCGACGTCGAAGCGATTCGCGCCGGCCGAGCGCCTGCGGATCGCCAGCATGCCGCGCTTTCCGCGTTGGCGAAGACCGCAATCGAAAAGCGCGGCCATCTCGACGACCAGGACGTGAGCGCATTTCTCGAAGTGGGCTTCCGTCGCGATCAAGTGCTCGAGTTGCTCGCGGTCACGGCGGCGTCGACCATCACGAACTACGTGGGCAGTATTACGCAGCCGCCGCTGGAAGCGCAATTCCAGGTTCACGCATGGCATGCCTGAGTTGCCTCAGGAAAGAGCCGGTCGGCGACGCGTAGTATGCTGACCGGCAAGGTTCGGTTGATCGGTCAACGTGGAAGATGGCTCACGAGACACCGATCGCCGAACCGCTTCTGTATCGACCTGCGGATAAGAGAACGATGAAGCCTCCGAACCCCAGCAAGAACGCACCGCCGCACGATCTCGGCGTGCTGTTGCGTCACTGGCGCGATATGCGCGGGATCAGCCAGTTGGATTTGTCCTTCAATGCAGGCGTTTCGCAGCGACACATCAGCTTTATCGAAAGCGGGCGCAGCGTACCGAGCCGGCAGATGCTGATGGATATCGCGCAAACGCTCGACATCCCCTTGCGCGAACGCAACACGCTGCTGCTGGCCGCAGGCTATGCGCCGATGTACGCCGACAGCGCGTGGAATGCGCAAGAAATGCACGGCGTTACGAAAGCGCTCGACCGCATGCTGCGGCAGCATGAACCATTTCCGGCCATCGTCATGGACCGTTACTGGAATGTCCTGATGACGAACGAGGCCGCGCCGCGTTTCTTCAACTGCTTTATCGACATGGCGGCACGCAAGGGGCAGCGCAACATGCTGCATCTGATTTTCGATCCCGACGGCATGCGGCCGTTCGTGTCCGACTGGACAGCGGTGGCGGATAGCCTGATTCAGCGGGTCTATCGCGAGTCGGTGGGGCGGGTGATCGACGACAAAACGCGTGAATTGCTGGCGGCGTTGCGCGCGTATCCTGAAGTGGAAGCGAAACCGCAACCTGGCGACGCGCTCAAAACAGATTCTGCGTCGGCCTCCATGCCGGTGATCCCGATGGGGTTCATCAAAAACGGACGCGTGATGAAGTATTTCTCGATGGTCACCAGCGTCGGCACGCCGCAAACCATCGCCGCGCAGGAGCTACGGATCGAGTGCATGTTCCCTGCGGACGACGAGACCGAAACGCTTCACCTGCAGATGCTCGACACGAACGTAAAGGCAAAAGCACCTACCTAAGCGGACGGAACCACTACCGCCTCACTCCGCCACTGGTCGCCGCAACCGCTCCCGCACCGCGGCGACACATTCGAGCGCGGCAGGCAGCACCGGATTCACCGACTCGCTGCTATAGAACAACTGCACCGTCTCCAGAAAGCTCGCACCAGGCAACGCGAGAATGGCGAGCGCGGCGCGGCCCGCCCGCTTGCGCGCAACTGCTAATGGCATCAACGCGAGAAATGGGTAGCTCATGAGCATCGCCTCATTCGTCTGCAACGAGATGGATTGCACGCAGCCATCGGGAAATGCGAGTCCGGATTCGCCGAGCCAGCTTTGCAACGCGAGGCACGTAGGCGCCTCTCTAGGCGGCAGAATCCACGGTGACCCGGCTAGATCTGCCGGCGTGACATGCCTTCGGTTCGCCAGCGGATGATCGCGGCCACATACCACGACGATCGGATCTTCCATGATGATGTGAGAAGCGAATTCGGTTTTGCCGAATCCGACCGGCTCGGTCCGGCTCAACACGAAATCCAGCGAACCGCTGGCGAGCAATGGAAACAGCCGGTCGCTGGTCGCTTCTTGCAGCGCGACATTCACATGCGGCGCGCGCCGTTTCAACTCGAGAATCAACTCCGGCGCGAACACCGGTAATACGGTCGCGACCGCGCCCACTGAAATTTTCCCGGATAGGCCGCTGGTCAGCGCATCGACTTCATAGCGCGCCTGTTCGAGTTGATGAAACACCTCCCGTGCGCGCTTGGTCAGCGTTTCGCCGACGGCGGTCAACTGAAGCCGGTTACCGACCCGCGTCATAACCGATACACCGAGTCCGGCCTCCAGTTCGGCGAGTTGCTTCGAGATGGCCGGTTGCGTCACATTCAGCTTTTCCGCCACGAGCCGGATCTGCCCGAGACTATCGAATAGCGTGAGCAACCGCAGGTGGTTCAGCTTCAATCCAGCCTGAAAAAACCGCTCGATCGGGTCCATAGCGCTCCTCCTCGCGAATAACTTATGGTTATGTGCTTTCGACAAAATGTCAATTGCTTGTCATGCGCTCGCAGACCATGATTAAGCTCAGGAGACAGCCGCATTCATAGCGCGCCCGGACACCCCCACCATGAAACCTACGAACGTATTGTTCATTTTGTCGGACGAGCATCAACACGATCTGATGGGATGCGCCGGCCACCCGTTCATTCACACGCCGAATCTGGACGCGCTCGCCGCGCGCGGCACGCGCTTCAGCAACGCCTATACGCCGTCGCCGATCTGTGTGCCGGCCCGCGCGAGTCTCGCGACGGGCCGCTACGTGCACGACATTCGCTGCTGGGACAACGCGATTGCGTACGATGGCAGCGCGCCTGGCTGGGCGCAGTATCTGACGAACGATGGGATGGTCACGGACTCGATCGGCAAGCTGCACTACAAGAGCGAGGCGGCGCCGGTCGGTTTTCGTCATCAGCGGCAGGCGGTGCATATTCTCGATGGCATCGGTCAGGTGTGGGGTTCCGTGCGCAATCCGTTGCCGCGCACCATGGGGCGCTCGCCGCTGTACGACAAGATCGGCCCGGGGCTGTCGAACTACAACCGCTTCGATATGCGGGTGGCCGAGACGGCGGTCGACTGGCTCGGCGAGCCGCGCGAGGACACGAAGCCGTGGGTGTTGTTCGCGGGACTCGTTGCACCGCATTTCCCACTGATCGTGCCGCAGGAATATCTCGATCTCTACGATCCCGCCAGCATCGAGTTGCCGCCGTTGCAGCCGTCGAGCGGTTATGTCCGGCATCCATGGGTCGAGCGTCAGGCGATTCATATGGATCACGACGCCGCGATCGGCACCGATGAACGCCGCCGCCTCGCGATGGCCTGTTATTTCGCGCTGGTCACGTTCCTCGACGCGCAAGTCGGCAAGATTCTCGCGGCGCTCGAGGACAACGGTCTCGACGATTCGACTACCGTCATCTATAGCAGCGATCACGGCGACAACCTCGGCAAGCGCGGTATGTGGAACAAATGCCTGATGTACCGCGAGTCGACCGGTGTTCCGATGATCGTTGCGGGCGCAGGCATTCCGCGCGGTAAAGTGTGCGAAACGCCGGTGTCGTTGATCGACATTCAGAACACGATTCTGGAACGCACCGGGTGCATTGCGCCCGCGAACGCGAGCCCGGGCGAGTCGCTCGCGAAACTCGCCAACGCGCCGGCTCAACCCGAGCGGCTGGCGTTCAGCGAGTACCACGCGGTGGGATCGGAAACCGCCGCCTACATGCTGGCGAATGCCGACTACAAGTACCACCATTACGTCGGTTTGCGGCCGGAGTTGTTCGATCTGCGGCGGGACCCGCAAGAGTTGCACGATCTCGCGGGTCTGCCGGAGTACGCACCGGTGCTGGCTTCGTTCGAGAAGCGTTTGCGTGAACTGCTCGACCCCGAAGGCGTGGACAGGCTGGCGAAAGCCGATCAGGATCGTCTGATTCAGGCATTCGGCGGGCGTGAAGCCGCTTTGCAAACCGGCACGCCCGCCGCGACGCCCGTACCCGTGGCATGATTCGCGGCCGGGCAGCCGCGTGAATAACACAGAATAATTCGAGGGAGACAACCCGATGGCCTCAGCAGACCTGGCAGCGGCGGCGCACGAGCCCGCGCGCCAAACCCGTTGGAAGACGGTCATTCTCGCGAGCCTCGGCGGATCGCTGGAAATCTACGACTTCATCATTTACGGCGTGTTTGCCCGCGAAATCGCGCGGCAGTTCTTTCCCGCCGCCGATCCGATTGCATCGCTGATCAGCACGTTCGGCGTGTTCGCCATCGGCTACGTGTCACGGCCGCTTGGCGGCATCGTGCTCAGCAGTCTCGGCGATCGCTTCGGTCGCAGGCTGGTCTTTCTGGTCTCCGTGCTGGCGATGTCGGCCTCCACGATCGGCATCGGCCTGATTCCCGGTTATGCGTCCATCGGCGTGATGGCGCCGGTTCTGCTGATTCTGCTGCGGCTCGCGCAGGGCTTCTTCCTCGCAGGCGAATTGCCGTGTTCGATTACGTATGTGGTGGAAGAGATTCCGCAACGGGCGAGTCTCGTCAGCGGGCTCGTGATCTTCTGTTTGAACTCGGGTGTGCTGACGGCCACCTTGATCAGCCTCGCGCTGCATGCGGGCTTGAGCGCCGAGTCCGTGCTGGCGTTCGGCTGGCGGATCGCGTTTATTTTCGGCGGTGTGATTGGGCTGGTCTCTTACTGGCTGCGCACGTCGCTGGAAGAATCGACGGAATTTCAGCGGTTGCGCAGTCATAAGGTCAAGCGTCCGTTCCGGATCGTGCTCACCGAGTATCCGAAGCAGGTGGTCGTCGGCGTCGGCGTGGCGGGCATTGTCAATGCGTCGAACAGTCTGCTGTTCGTGGTGTTGCCGTCGTATATGACGACCGTGCTGCACGTTTCGCCGAGTCTCGCGAGCGCCGGGCAGAACATCGGGATCGCGACCATGTCCGCGTCCTTGCTGTTCTTCGCGTGGATCGGCGATCGGCTGCCTTCGCGCTATTGGCACCGGATTGGCTCGCTTCTCATGCTGGCCGGCAGCTATCCGTTCTACCGGCTCATCGCCGCGCATCAGATCGATCCGGTGGCCGCGTTCGTGGTGATCGGTTTTGTCGGCGGTCTGGTCAATGGGTCGTATGCGTACCTGCTGGCGGATCTGTTTCCCACGCCCGTGCGCTTCAGTGGCATTGCGTTATCACTCAATCTTGCTACAGTGATTTTTACGGGCATTACGCCGCTGGTCGTAACGCAGCTATTGCACAAAACCGGCTCGGCGGCGGCGCCCGGACTATTTCTGACCGGCGTCGCGGTGATCGCGCTCGTCGCCGGCCTGGGACTGAAGCGTTTCGGCGGGCAGCTTGGGCACATCGCGGAACAAGGCTGATTGTTGAATGACACGGCACCTACACGACATGACGGATTTACAGCAGGCACTCGTTGAACAACTGGGCGACCACTGCGTGTCGCTCGACCCCGGCATGCTGGACGCGCATGCGGGCGATTGGAGCGACACGGAGAAGCAACGCCCGTCGCTCGTGCTGATGCCGCGCACGCCCGACGAAGTGGCGCGCGCGCTCGGCGTGCTGTCGGCGCATCGGCAGAAGGTCGTCGTACAGGGCGGCTTGACCGGTCTCGCGGGTGGCGCGACGCCGCAAGCCGGCGAGGTCGCGATGTCGCTCGCGAAAATGAATCTGATCGAAGAGTTCGACCACGTTGGCGGCACGATCACCGTGCAGGCCGGACTCGCGCTGGAGCAGTTGCAGACCCATGTCGAAGCGCAAGGGTGGTTCTTTCCGCTCGATCTCGGCGCGCGCGGTTCGTGTCAGATTGGCGGTAACGCGGCCACCAATGCGGGCGGCAATCGCGTGGTGCGGTTCGGCGTGATGCGCGACCTGATTCTCGGCATGGAAGTGGCGCTCGCGGACGGCACCGTGCTGACGATGATGAACAAGGTTACCAAGAACACCACGGGCATCGATCTGAAGCAGTTGTTTATCGGCTCGGAAGGGATTCTCGGCGTGATTACGCGCCTCGTGCTGAAACTCGAACCCAAGCCGACGGTTGCGAATACGGCACTCTGTGCGCTCGGATCGTTCGACGCCGCGACACGTCTGCTGAAAGAACTGCGCCGTCGTTTGCCGGCGTTGTCGTCGTTCGAATTGATGTGGGACGACTTCATGTCCGCGGCAATGGAAACAGGCGGACTCAAGGCGCCGTTCGCCACGCGTTCACCGGTGTATGTGCTGGTCGAAACACTGGGCGGCTCGGAAGAGAGCGAGCGCCAGGCGCTGGAAGAAGTGCTGGAATACGCGCTGGAAGACGAAATCGTGGATGACGTGATCGTCGCGCAATCGCTCGATCACGCGCGGCAACTGTGGGCGTATCGCGAGACCGTCGGCGAATTGCTGAGCCGTTTGAAACCCCACGCCGCGTTCGACGTGGGCTTGCCGATGATCGAAATGGACGGCTTCGTCACGGCGATGAGGCAGGTGTTGACGTCGCGCTTCCCTGAGCAAACGCATCTGTTCTTCGGCCATCTCGGCGATGGCAATCTGCATCTGCTGTCCGGTCCGTATGCGAACATGGCCGACATGCACCAGGTCGAAACGCTCGTTTATGAGCAGGTGCAAAAGGCCGGCGGATGCATCTCCGCCGAACACGGTATCGGTGTGGTCAAGCAGGAGTTCCTGCATCTGAGCCGCTCGTCCGCGGAAACGGACTTGATGCGCAAACTGAAAAACCTGCTCGACCCGTGCGGCATTCTGAACGACGCACGCGTGATCGCGCCGGACCCCTCGCACGGCGGCGCTCAACCCGCCACACCAGCGCCGCACTGAACGATCAGAACTTGTGGCGCACGCCGATGCTCACGATCGCCTGCGACTGCGCCGCCGACGAGTGGCTATTGCCCTTGTCGCTGACCGACGCAGTGGCGGCGACCGGATTGCCCAGGGCGTCCAGCGTGCCGCCGGACGCGTGCTGATAGCCGCCCATCAGGTAGACCGTCGAGCGCTTCGACAGGTTGTACTGCGCGCCGAGCGTGACGTTGTGATACTGCGCGCGTTCGTCCACGCCCTCGACCTCGCCGCCGCGTGTGTAGCTGTAGCCCGCGAACAGTTGCACGGCCGGGCGGATGGTCCATTGACCGAACACGCCCGCAATGTTGAAGGTCGCGTGACCCTTGAATAGCGAGTCGGCGCCTGAACGGTATTGCACGTTGCTGTAGTTCACGCCGACGAGCGCCGGGCCGAAGTCGTACGTTGCGCCCGTCGCGATGATCTGCTGCGATTGCGCGCTGGCGTAGCCTTCGTTGATCGAGGAGTTGAACAGACCGTCGTCGGTGCCGTTCCATTTGCCGTAGGTGCTGTCTGTCGGGCCGCTCTTGCTGTTGTCCGACCGTTCATAGCCCACCCCGACGTGCAGTGGGCCATTCGCATAGCCGGCGCCGACGCTCCACGTGTTCTGCTGCTTCAGGCTCCCCGGTTGGCCGCCGAATCCATACAACGCGCCGAACGTGAAGCCCGCGTAATTCGCGCTCGTGTACTTGATCGAGTTGTTGACGCGCGCGGTCTGATCGAGATCGTCGATGTCGCCCGGATGCGCGCCGTAGCCGCCGACCAGCGCGACCGGTGCAACGGGCGCGACGAAGTCGTTCAGCGACGTGTACTGACGGCCCAGCGTGATCGTGCCGTATTGCTGGCTGCCGATCCCCACATACGCCTGACGGCCGAACAATCCGCCGTTCTGGCCGGTCTTGCCGTTCGTGATGTCGAAGCCGTCCTCCAACTGGAACAGCGCTTTCCAGCCGCCGCCCAGATCGTCCTGACCTTTGATGCCCCAGCGACTGCCCGACAGGTTGCCGCTGGTCGCCGCAACGTTCGAATGGCCGCTGTAATTGCCGGTCGTGCCGGTGCGTTCACTGCTGCGATACGAAATGCCCGCATCGACGATGCCGTACAGCGTGACGGAACTCTGCGCGGACGCAAGGCCGGCGAAAGACAACATCAGAGGGGCGGCAATCCATTGTTTTTTCATCGTGGTAATAGCTCGGTTGGAACGTCTATTTCAGGTCGCCTGAATGGCGATCTCTCTTTTTGCCGCGCCCACGCGAGCCCGCTCCTTCTCGCGACGGAGCGGGTTCGTGGTGAGGCGGGGAACAGCGTTGGTGACCTGGTTAGTGACTGAGCGACGCACCCGGCGGCATGTCAGGCGCACGCACAGTGACGGTCTTGCGGACCTTCGCCACGTCGGACGCGCTGACCGTCGAACCGGTATTGCCCCAGCTCGTGCGTACGAAGTTCGTGACGTCCGCGACTTCCTGATCGTTCAGACGCCAACCGAACGGCGGCATGGTGAACGAGGACGGCGCGGTCTTCGTGCCTTCGAGCGTGCTGCCGGTGAGCAGCACATGAATCAGCGAGGTGGCGTCTTTACCCTGTACGACCGGGTTGCCGCCGAGTGCCGGAAATACGCGGTTGTAACCGCGACCGTCGCTGCGATGGCAGGCCGTACAGTTGTCGCGATAGACGGCTGCGCCGGGTGCGGTCGCGTCGCCAGTGCGCAGTGCGCGCGCGGCGGTGTCGTTGTACGCGTACGGCGTTTCCTTCGGATCGGTGGACGGCAGCGTTTTCAGATATCGCGCGATCGCGGTGAGATCGGCGTCGCTCATGTGCTGCATGCTGTGTTGCACGACGTCCGTCATGCCGCCGAATGCCGCGCTATGCTGCGTGCGGCCGGTTTTCAGGAATTGCACGAGGTCCGCTTCGCTCCATGCACCGATGCCGGTGCGCGGATTGGCGCGCAGACTCGATGGAACCCAACCGTCGATAGGCGCGCCGCCCGCGAGAAACTCGGCGCCGTCGAGATCGGTGAGCGAGCGTTCCTGCATCGTCACGGCGCGCGGCGTGTGGCACGCCCCGCAGTGGCCTAGGCCTTGCACGAGGTAGGCGCCGCGCGCGACGACCGGATCGCTGTAGTGCTTGGCGTCGAACGTGGCGGGCTCAGGGGCGAACAGATGACGCCAGATGCCGAGCGGCCAGCGCATGGACAGCGGCCAGACGATATCTTCTGCGCGGTTCGCCTGGTCGACCGGTGCGACGCCCTGCGTGAAATACGCGTAGAGCGCGTGCATGTCGTCTTCGTTCAGACGCGCGTACGACGGGAACGGCATGGCCGGATACAAGGTGTCGCCGTTCGGCTTCACGCCCGCCCGCACCGCGCGATCGAATTGCGCGAAGGTCCACGAGCCGATGCCGGTGTTGCGGTCCGGCGTGATGTTGGTCGAGTAGATCGCGCCGATCGGCGTGTCGAATTTCATGCCGCCTGCGAAGGGTTTTCCTGCGGGTGCGGAGTGACAGGCGATGCAGTCGCCGGCGCGCGCGAGGTATTCGCCGTGGGCGATGAGTGCCGCGTCGGATTGCGGTTGCGGTTGCTGTTGAGATGGCGCTGGCGTCGTCGCCGCCTGCACCGCGAACGGCGCGCTCATGGCAGCCGCCACGCAAAGCGATACTGCACCCGCACGTTTGATAGCTCGCGCGACGCGTTGGATTTCGATCATCTTCTTCATACGCTCACCAGCGGCCCGGGGTTCTTCAGATACTGCGTGCGGATCGCTTTCGCCGACCAGTAGGCCAGCGCGGCGACGAGGCCCGTCGGGTTGTAGCCGATGCCTTGCGGAAACGCCGACGCCCCCATCACGAACACGTTATGCACGTCCCAGCTTTGCAGATAGCGGTTCAACACGCTGGTCTTCGGATCCGTGCCCATCACCGCGCCACCCACCAGGTGGGTGGTCTGATAGCGACGTGAATCGAAGTGCGCGCCGAATTCACGGGTGTAGACGTTGATCGACTTCGGTCCCATCTGCTGCGCGATCTTGTGCATTTGACCGGTGACGTACCGGGCCATCTTGATGTCGTTGTCTTTCCAGTCGAAGGTCATGCGCAGCAGCGGCTGACCGTACGAGTCGCGATAGGTCGGATCGAGGTCGAGGAACACGTCGCGGTACGACATGTTCGAACCGTGCGCATCCATGGAAATGGTGTGCGCGTAGTGGTCTTTCACCGACTTCTTCCAATCCGAACCCCAGTTCGGCGTACCGGCCGGCGTGGCGATGCCGCTGATCGGCTTGGTGCCCGCCTGGTTCACCCACAAGGGCGAGCCGCCGACGAAACCCAGCGGGCCGTGATCGAAGTTGTCGGCGTTGAAGTCGTCGACCGCGACGCCGTTACCGCCCGCGCCGATGAACGGATTGGTGAAGGTGTCTTTATCGAAGAACGCGGTGATCGTCGAGAGGTTCTGATACGCGAAATTGCGACCGACCACGCCTTCGCCCGAGACCGGGTCATACGGCTTGCCGATGCCCGACAGCAGAAGCAGATGCACGTTGTGATACTGGAACGCCGCGACGATCACGAGATCGGCGGGCTGGAACACTTCGTTGCCTGCGGGATCGACATACGTCACGCCCTTGGCGCGTTTTTTCGTATCGTCGAGATCGACGCGCAACACGTGGCAACGCGAGCGCAGTTCGAAATTCGGCAGCGGTTTGAGCGCGGGCAGAATGTTCAGATTCGGCGAGGCCTTCGAGTACATGTAGCACGCGTAGCCGCTGCAGAAGCCGCAGAAGTTGCACGGGCCCATTTGCACGCCGTACGGGTTCGTGTACGGGCCCGAGGTATTCGCCGAGGGCAGACGATACGGATTCAGGCCGAGCTCGCGCGCGGCTTTGCCGAAACGTTCGGCCGAATAGGTGTTCAATTGCGCGGCGAGCGGGAAATTATCGCTGCGCGGCGCTTCGAACACGTTGCCGTCGCCGACTACCTTGCCGTTGACTTTATAAGCCTGGCCCGAGGTGCCGAATACTTTTTCGGCGAAGTCGAAATGCGGTTCGAGTTCGTCGTAGGTGACGCCGTAGTCCTGGATCGTCATGCCTTCCGGAATGAAGCGCTTGCCGTAGCGTGCTTCGTAGTGGCTGCGCAGATTCAGCTCTTCCGGCGTGATGCGAAAGTGCACGCCCGACCAATGCAGACCGGCACCGCCGACGCCTTCGCCCGGCAGAAACGCCGCGAGTTGCCGGTACGGCAGCGCGGTTTCGGCGATGTTGTGACGGATCGATACGGTGGTCTTCGACAGATCGAGGAACAGCTTCTTGCGGACGTTGTAGGTCAGTTCGTCGATCGTGTTCGGATACGCGCCGTCCGGATAGGTGTCGCGATACTCGCCACGTTCGAGCGCGACCACGTTGAGGCCCGCCTCGGTGAGTTCTTTCGCGAGGATCGCACCGGTCCAGCCGAAGCCGACGATGACCGCGTCGACGTGCGGTTTGGTTTGAGTAGACATCAGGTGCGCTTTCCTTCGATCGACACGGGGCCATACGGATAGGCCGCGCCGTTCTGATTGACGAAGTCCATGAAATCGGCGCGCGCGCCGGGGAAGCCGATCATTTTCCAGGCGGCCATGTCGCGATTGCCGCCGTGGATCGGATCGCAGAAGTAGCCTTCGCGCGTGTTCTGCAGCAGTTGGCCGAAGAAGGTGGATGCGGGCACATCGGTGAGTTCGAGCTTGCCTTTTTCCAGCGCACTGAGGACGGTGTCGCGGATGGGGGCGTCGAGGGCGTCGAAGCTGCGGGCGTAGGTTTTCGTGCAGTACGCGTTGATGGCCGCGATGCCGAGGCGGTAGAGGTCGCGAGGGACCAGCTTGAGCTGGTAGCCGAGCTCGGGGGCGCCTTGAACGAAGGGGCCTTGCATGTACCACAGCGCGCCGTGCGCGTAGGGCGTGTCCATCTGACGGTCGATGAACTCAGGAACGCCGGCTTCGAGCGCGCCGGGGCCTTCCGCGTCGGATGGGATCAGGCGGTCGACGGCGGCTTCGATGAAGGCCCATTCCCTGGCGTCGAAGAATTTGGGCTTGTAGGGGGCGGTTTGGGCGGGGGTGCTTTCGCCTTGGCTTGCGCTTTGCGGTGCGGTTGCGGTGGGTTGCTTGTTGTCACAAGCAGCCAGTGTGCTGGCCGGAACCAGCACGATCGCCGTGCGCAAAAAGCCGCGGCGCGAGCTTAGAGGGGATTGAGACATATTGTTCTGGTCACCAGGTTGGAGCGCGTCATTGCGCTGCCAGGCAGTCTTTGGCCGGGTCGGTCGCATTGTGTCGCATGGTAAATGGAACCGGTTCCAAAGTCTTTCCGGGATTTTACAATAAGCTGTTTCGGGAAGTGAGGGAATGGGGATTTTCGGGCTGTAAGGTGTTTGGAATCAATGGGTTGGGGGTTTGGGGAGGGTGGGTTGCTGAGGTTGGGGGCTGGGCGGGGTGATGCGGAAATGCGACGGCGGGGGTGGGAGCGGTTTCGAGCGGCCCCTTGGCCGCTCCGCTGAGTTGGTTCAGTGCTGGACGGCGACCGAGCGACGCGCATGGTCCTTCTTCACGATCGCCGCGCATTTCGCCGATGAGCGTTTGCGCGGGCTGATTCTTGTCGCTGCCGACGATTGAGTTGCGATTTCGGTTGCGTTTGCAAGGAGGCGGGTTGCTTGCTTTGCCGTGAGCTCCTTGTTCGCGACGCCCTTTGCGTCGAGGGCGATCACGCCGAACAGTTCGAGGTCGGCGGCTAACTGCTGCTGGTATTCCTCGCCGGTGTGGGCGAGGAGTTCGAGCAGGGTGCGATGGCGATGACGCTCGTCGATTGTGATGGGAGGATTCCTACACAATGTGGACGCGAGTGTGGTCAGCGTCTCCAGTTGACGCATTTGGCGGTGGCAGAGGTCGAAGGCGGAGAGGGCGAGTTTTTCGTATTGGAGAGCGTCGACGGGTGGGCGTTGGGTGATGCTCTTTTTGTTGTTGGATTTGGTGGTCATGGTTGCGATCTCCCTGGTGTTTTGAGGATCGCCCGACACATGCTGGGTAGATGGTGAGCGGGCGTGTGACTGGGTTGGAAGACCGGGCCTCGAACAATGCCGGCGAGCCTCGCGGCTCCCCCGTCACCGCCCGCCCATTGGAATATATGTAGGCAGGGGCGAACGCACGCACCGCTTGGGAGGGTGTGCGTTTCGAGGCGACAGGCTTCCAAACCTGACCATTGGGTGTGTCCCGATGGTTTGGAAATTGTAAGGGAGAGTGGAGGGCTAGTGATCAACCCGGTGGGCTAAATTGGCGCGCATGGGTGATTAAATGAGGCGGACTCGGTTGTGGGCTTTAGCGTGCAGAGAGGCGTGTGTTTGAGCGAGTTCCAAGTGGCCGCATGGGGCTCGCAACAGATGTGGGCAAGAAACCTCACTGCCAACGCATGCTTTGGTATACCTAACCTTCTCGGCGAGGGACACTGACTCGCCGAGGCGGCCCGCTTCGTTGGCGGCTAATCGGCCTGAGCCGACGTTCGCATGTTGATGCCGGCATGCCCGCTCACTACAGCACAGCGGTCGTTCGACAACGGCAATCGCGAACGTCCGCTGGGACATCGACGAATGCGCTTAAAGAACAGCCGTGCGGTAGACTCGTCACATGCCTGACCTGCGACCAAGGGGAACCTATATGGCGAACGGCTTCAATGATGTGGGCTTTCTTGGCGATGACCTTGATAGCTGGCGCGACTCCGTTCATGCCGAACTCCCGGAATCGTTTGCCATCGCAGACCGAATGAATCGCATCGGCATGCGCATGATGCGTGAGTTCCATTTCGATGATCCTACGGAGGTGCAGCTACTTGCAGTCGCGGCCTTCTACCGATCGCTACAGTCGTTTCAGTCCACGATCCTGCTGGCAGAGCGTGGTGCCATGGCTGAAGCACGCTCCCTGGCGCGTCTCTGCTGCGAAGCCGTCATTCTGATGGGCGGCCTCCTTAAGGTCGAAGGTACGGTTGACAAGCTCCACGAAGACCATGCAAAGCATTGCCTGTCGCTGGCTAACGCCATGATCCACATGAACCGCGACGGGAATACCGGGATTAACCTGACACCCTTCGAGCAGGAAGTAGCCAAGGTCATGGCGGAGTATCCAAACCGACCACATTCAATCGTTTGGTCGAGCCTAGCGGTTCAGGCTGGCCTGGCAAAGCTCTTCGAACTCGCCTATCGCTTTCCGTCTGGCGATGGAGCGCATATGACGTTGGGCGCGCTACACCGCCATTACAAGGAAGAGGATGAGGTCACCCAGACCATCTTTCACCCGGACAGGTCAGATTTGCGATCCACACTGCTCGCTGCGAACGCATCGCTGGTCCATCTGCTCGGATTGGCCCAAGAATTTATGGGGATGGACGAATATGAAGCTGAAATGCGCGATCTGCTTTTGCATTGGGCCGTCAGCCGGAACGAACTTGGCCTTCAGTAGCGACTAGCGGTCGCTCGATGCTCTGATCCGATGCGAACCGAAAGGTAATGAATCGATCCTACATGAACCATCCCTTCGACGATCGGCAAAAACAATGACTTTCCTAGAAGAAAAGACGCTCCGCGTGGAACTCAGCAGCGATGATCTCGGGAGCTTGGGTGAGGGAAAACTGACGTTCGGCGGCGGCGTACTGATAAGTGTGCAATTGTCGATGATGAGTACGCTGCCAAGCGGGGAGACCGAATATCCAATTGGCGTAGTGCACGCGAAGTCGGAAAAGGGCCAATCCTTCACTCTGTATGAATGTAAGGTCTACGGCCAGACAATTTACGCGGACTATCTGATCATTGGTCACGTGCCTGAACCACAATTTCAACGGATCGATGTCCGTTATGCCGACGTGTCCGAATGGTTTCTCCAGTGGCGGAAAATTGAAGGAAAAGTCGGCGAGGAGCTCACATGGTCCGGTCTGCCCGATGAAATATCGGCAGACTTCGAAGACGGCGGTCGTCGGTTCCATTTGAACACCGAATATGGTGGTCAGGTCGCACACAATGGGAAAGACCACGTCTTGCATGAGCACATCGAGTTTGCGCTTCAACCCGCCACCGGGCTCCTGACTTTGCTCGACGCGAGAGAAAAGGCCATGGAGCTTGCGTGTCTGCTCTCGATCCTGATCGCCCAGCCGACATCGATTCTTGAGGTGGCTGTGCAGACCCCGGCTGGACGCTATTTCGCCCTCTATTTTGCAACCTTCAAGCCAGTTGCTCGAGATGCGTCGGTCAACGATTTTGTCCGTGATTGCTTTGTGCAGAAACACTGGCTAGACGGGAAGTGGGAAACAATCCTGCGACAATATTTCGATTCCCCCCATCGAAAGGTTCGGTGGACGCGCCTCGCCGGGATGCAGCGTTACGAGGGATTCTGGGAATACAACGCTCTCGGATACGTCTCCCTGCTGGACAGCTACGTCAGCCACAATCCACCAAAGAAAGGAGTAAGGCCGCCGCGTCCCGAGGGGATGAGGAGGTTGCAGGATGCGCTGGGCGGGTTCGCCCAGCCGCTCGATCAAAAGGTGCTTACAGATGTGCTGGACGCTGTCCGCCAAACATTTTCCTATCCTCAAGAGGCAAAATTTCCCGAGAAATATGCCGCCGCGATCGCTTCGACAGATGCAGATATCGTCAGAATCGTTAACCTTTCAGATGAAAATTTTCGGCTGATCAAGAAAGTACGGGACAAGGTTGCGCACGGGCAGGCCCTCGAACTGGAGGAGGGGGAGTTCCGGCAGATCCATATCGTAGTCACCCGGATTGAGCTGTTGCTGACCTATTGGGCATACCTCGACTTCGGCCTATCAAAGGAAGATTTCTTGACGGGCTTGCGGAGTCCATTCACACGCCTGCGCCGCCTCGCACAGATTGAACCGCCCCGGGAATCGTGGAGGCTGGTTGGTTTAAGTTAATGCGGGTTCGGCGACCGGTGTTTCAAGTTGCCGATAGTAGTTTGCCTCAGCT
>NZ_QLTK01000007.1 GCF_003269035.1 Paraburkholderia bryophila
TTGAACGTACTCGCCTACAATCTCACGCGAGTGCTGAGAATCCTGGGCTTTAAAAAGACAATGAAGGCGATGCGGCTGGTGGGTGCGTGAGAACCCCTTTAGGCCCTGAAAAAAGCCATAAACTCGTCTGGAACGCGTTGGAGAGGCTCGCAGTCTCGTCGTCCCATTGATGGCCGCAAAGGCAACCAAACGCACTGCGGCGGTCAGCAATCATGCGTCGCATTGCAATCTCCTCGGGTTTCCACACAGCCTGGGTCGATCACTGCCGGTTGCGTCGGCAGCCAGCGAGTGAACGGGCCGACGCAAGCTGACACCTTTGATGGCGCCATGCCGGCAGCAGGTTGTGTGAAACCATTTTGTCGCAAGATTTCTGGCTGAATCGCTGCGAAGTGGGTTTGTGTCGAACTTTATTTCTCCAGAGCGCAAGCCGTAACGCGTACGTGACACTGATCTCCGCGTGGTGTTCGTTGGCAAGCGCAACGCAGCGCCATAGTACCGACCAACCCTCTGCGCGCTCCCCAATTCGACACTTCAGAACACCTTGAAACGTCGCCACCCGCCGATCTTCATACTGACGTCATGGCAGTCCACACGTCCCTCACCCAAACGGGAGCCCGCCCATGGCGATTACCTGCTTCATCCGTTACCAGATCGATCCGTTCCAACGCGACGCCTTCGACGAATACGCGCGCAACTGGGGGCGCATCATTCCGCGCTGCGGGGGCCATCTGGTGGGTTATTTCCTGCCGCACGAGGGCACCAACGACATCGCGTGGGGCTTGATCGCGCTCGATAGTCTCGCCGCCTACGAGGCCTACCGCGCCCGACTGCGCGCCGATCCCGAGGCACGCGACAATTTTCGGCTCGCGCAGACGAAACGCTTCATCCTGCGTGAGGAGCGGACTTTTACCGAAGTGGTCGACGGCACGTTCGGAGTCGCGCCGCTATAACGCCTCGCCACGCGCCGAGTGCCGAGCGCCGAGCGCGACAGGCGGGCACGGCGCGCACCGTCCCGCCTATCGGCCTATCCGCCTATCCGCCTACCCGCCTACCCGCCTGCCCGTGCGCCCATCTGCGCGCCAAAGCCCCAAGACCGCCCCCCGCGCCGTCCACCAGGCCGGTTTTTTGCTGCCCGTGCTAGCCTGTCGGCTACCGCTTGTCGCCCGCCCGGCGTCGACGCCCGCCCAGCTTGCACAAGGCGGCCAACGACACCCGCCGCGAGGAACTTGTATGACCTGAACCGTGTCGGTTCAAGGTCACGCCGCCGAACCGGTCCACGCGTCCCGGCCCAGCCGTCCGCACCTGGAACCCGCCTTACACCCTATGCGCAAATTACTACTCGTCTGGTTGGTCCTCCTTTTCACCGTCGGCGCATCGCCGGCGTTTGCCGCTGCCGCGCAACCCGCGCCCGCCTCCTCGGCCTCCGGCGCCGGCGTCACGCTGACGCCCGAGCAGGCCCGCCAGGCGCTGGCCGTTCTCAACGATCCCAAACGCCGCGCGCAAGTCGCCGACACGCTGCAAGCCATCGCGGCCGCCGGCGCGCTCAGCGCGCCGCCCGTGGCTTCCGCTGCAACGGCCGCTTCGGCCCCGGCGGCGGCCAGTGCCGCCGCCCTCGTCCCGGCCGCGTTCCAGTCCAATGGACTCGCGTCGCAACTGGCTCGCCAGGGCGCGCATTGGGCGATCCATCTCGGCGGATCGCTGCGCGCGTCGGTCGCCGCGTTGCTCGATACGACGTCGGTGCGCGCATGGTGGAACTGGCAACTGACCAGCCCGCAAGCGCGCGCCGTGCTCGGTCATGTCGCGTGGTCGCTGCTGGCCGCGCTGGTGCCGGCGCTCGTCCTCGAATGGCTCGCGCGACGGCTGTTGCGCCGCGCTTATAAAGCGCTTGCCGCCCGCCGCGAACGAGGCACGGAAGACGAGTCGCCGCAAGCCGGCCTGCCGGTCGACGTGACGCCGCAACCCGCCGACGCGCCGAACGCCGCACCGCCGTTGCCCGTCATGCCGGTAACGGACCTACCGGTAAAGGACGCCGAGGCAAAAACCAGCGCGGCGGCCACAACGGCAAGTCCCGCCGCAGCATCATCGGCCAAAAGCAAACTCGACGAAGCGCAAGGCAAGCAACGCGCCGCGCATCACTGGACCCTGCTGCAGCGTTTGCCGCGCGGACTGTTGACGCTGGTGCTGCGCTTCATCCCGCTCGCGGTGTTCGTCGGCGCGGCCAGCGGACTGATGTCGATCGTCACCGACGACGGCACGCCGCAAGACCGCGCGCTCGATTCGCTGATCGACATCTACGTGCTCAGCCGCGTGATCGTGATCGTCGGCGGATTTTTCCTGCAGCCGGGTGCGCCGCGTTTGCGTCTGTTGCGCATGAGCGATGCGTGGGCCGCCTTCATGCAGCACTGGATCGTGCGGATCGTCAGCGTGGTGGCCGCCGGTTCGGCGATCGCGGAAATCGCGCAATCGCTCGGCATGAACGACGCGGCGCATCTCGCGCTGATGAAGGTGGTCGCGCTCGCCGGCCACGTGATGATCTCGATCCTGATCCTGCAATGCGCGACGCCGGTCGGCGAACTGATCCGCAAGCGCTTCGCCGCGCGCGAGTCGCTCGCGATGTTCGGCAACGCGCTGGCCGACCTGTGGGCGTGGCTGTCCGTGTTCGTCGTGATGGCGCTGTGGTTCATCTGGGCGCTCGACGTGCGCAACGGCTATCACGACCTGCTGCATCTCGGCGGTATTTCGCTGGCGGTGCTGGTCGGCGCGCGGATGGCGTCGATCGTGATCTTCGGCGCGCTGGCGCGGCTCTTCAACGTGCAGGACGAGGCCGACACGTCGCTCGTGCATCGGCACGCTTACCGCTATTACCCGCTGCTGCGACGCGTGGTGTCGTGGATCATCGGCGTGATCACCGTGCTGGCGCTGCTGCAGGTCTGGGGCGTCGACGTGATCGATCTGTTCCGCGCCGGCTCGATCGGCCACCGGCTGGCGTCCGCGCTGGTCACGATCGGCGTCGCGGCGGTCGTCGCGCTGCTGGTGTGGGAAGGCGTCAACGTGTCGGTCGAACAGCGTCTGGAGCGCTGGACCACCAGCGGCGACCTGGTGCGCGCCGCGCGCCTGCGCACCTTGCTGCCGATGCTGCGCAGCGCGCTGTTCTGCGTGATCGCACTAGTGGTGGTGCTGACCGGCCTGAGCGAACTCGGCGTGAACATCGGGCCGTTGCTGGCGGGCGCCAGCATCTTCGGCGTGGCGCTCGGCTTCGGCTCGCAGAAGCTGGTGCAGGATTTCATCACCGGCATTTTTCTATTGATGGAAAACGCCATGCAGGTGGGCGACTGGGTCACGCTCGCGGGCGTGTCCGGCACCGTCGAATATCTGTCGATCCGCACCGTGCGGTTGCGCGGCGGCGACGGCTCGCTGTACACCGTGCCGTTCAGTTCGGTGTCGACGGTCAACAACACCAACCGCGGGCTCGGCAACGCGGCGGTGAAGGTCAATATCGTGTTCGGCGAGGACGTCGATCTGGCGATCGGCACGCTCAAGGAAATCGGCGCGGCGCTGCGTGAGGACGAAAAATTCAAGGACGGGATCCTCTCCGACTTCAGCTTCTGGGGCGTCGACGGACTGGATGGATCGGCGGTCACGCTGGCCGGCCAGATTCAGTGCCGTGACAGCGCACGCTGGGGCGTGCAGCGCGAATTCAACCGGCGCATTCTGAACCGCTTCAGCGAACTGGGCATCGCGATCGCGAATCCGCAGCGCCATCTGCTGACGTGGGACCCGGAGAGCGGGCCCGCGCAGGTTGAAGCGGGCGGCGCGCCGACTTCCAATCCGCCGTCCGCAGCCGGGGCCGCCGCGCCGTCCGCTGAAACCGCCGAGGCCGCTAATGCCGCTGAGGCCCCTGACTCCGCCAAGGCCACGAAGCCCCCCGCTATCGATGCCGCCGCGCGCAAGGGCGACGCGCCCGTGGACGACCAGCTGCCCGTCGACCCTAAGCCGGCCGGCGGTCCAGGAACGCCAGCAAATCCTGGTTCAACCTCTCCGCATGCGTGAAGTAGAGACCGTGCGCGGCGTCTTCATACACATGGAGCGACGCGCCGGGGATCAGCCGCGCCGTGGGCCGCCCGGTCAGTTCAAGCGGCGCCGACACGTCGCGCTCGCCATGCACCACCAGCGCAGGCACGTCGACCCGCTTCAGTTCCTCGCGGAAATCGGTGATGGTCTGCAGATGCGCGAGTTCCAGCATGGCCTGATGCGAGGTCTGCAGCATCATCCGGATCGTCCAGTCGCACGGCGCGCGCGACACGCCCGCGCCGAAGTACGGCGCCGCGTTCGCTTCGATCCAGTCGGGGAACGAGCGGCGTAGCGCGGCGCGGCCCTGTTCGAACAAGACGCCGTCGATCCCGTTCGGGTTGTCGGCGGTTTTCAGCAGATACGGCGTGGCCGCGGGCGCCACGAACGCGACGCGGGCGATCCGCGACGAACCATGCCGCGTCAGATAACGCACCGCTTCGCCGCTGGCGATCGAATGCGTGACCAGCGTCACGTCGTGCAGATCGAGCGTACTCAACACGCTGTTCAGATCGTCGGCCAGCGTGTCGAAGTCATAGCCTCGGCCCGGGTCGCTCGAACGGCCGTGCCCGCGCCGATCGTACGCGATGCAGCGGCAATTCAACCGCGCCAGCGGTTCCATCTGATACGCCCACATGTCCGAATTCAGCGTCCAGCCCGACAAAAACACGATCGGCGTGCCTTGCCCCCAGTCGCGATAGAACAGACGCGTGTTGTCGGCTGCGCGAATGGTGTTGGGTTCGTCGGCGAGATGCGGTGCGGTTGCGTTCATGGCGGCCTCGTGGTCCGTGGAGGGGAATTCGTGATGCGATGGCGTCACTGTGCCGGGCGGCGGTACGCGCGTCGATTACGTGGCAGGTAAAGAAATTGGCTGCGGGACGCGTCCGCGAAGCGAGGCCGGTGTTAATGCGACGCGAGTTCGGAGTTCAATCCACCTGCCACCAGCGCGGCAGTAAGCGCCGCACCTCCGCACGCCGGTAGCGGTCGTCGATCAGATGCACCACGCCCCGATCCCGCTCCGTGCGGATCACGCGCCCCGCCGCCTGCACCACCTTCTGCAAGCCCGGATACAGATACATGTAGTCGTAGCCGCTGCCGAACTTCGCGTCCATCGTGCGGCGCATCTGCTCGTTGACGTCGTTGATTTGCGGCAGGCCGAGCGTCGCGATAAACGCGCCGATCAACTGCTGCCCGACCAGATCGACGCCTTCCGAAAATGCTCCGCCCAGCACCGCGAAGCCGACGCCCTCGTGGTGGGTGCGAAAGCGCGCGAGAAACGCGTCGCGCGCGGCTTCGTCCATGCCGGGCTCCTGCGCCCAGACCGGCACGTCCGGATGCCGTTCGCGCATCAGTTCGACCACGCGCCGCAGATAGTCGAAGCTGCTCAGAAAGCCCAGATAATTACCGGGCTGCCCCGCGTACTGCCGCGCGATCAGATCGACGATCGGCATGAGCGAGCGCTCGCGATCGCGCCAACGCGTCGACACGTTGCCGGCCACGCGCACCTGCAATTGCTCCGCGCGAAACGGTCCCTCGACGTCGAGCCATGAGGTCGACTCAGGCAAACCCAGTGTGTCGCGATAGAAGTGATAGGGATTCAGCGTGCCGGAGAACAGCACCGTGCTGCGCGCAGCGGCATAGCGCGGCGCAAGAAACGGCGCCGGAATCACGTTGCGCACGCACAGCGTGGCCGCGGTTTTATCGCGCGGCGCGAAACGATCGGCGCTGAGCGTGATGTCGAAAATGGAATGCTCGCCGAACTGCTCGGCCAGCGCGACGAAATGCATGGCGTCGAAGAAAAACCGCAGCGAGGCTTCGTCGATGGAAAGCGGCGCGTCGGCGAGTTGATCGGTCACCTCGCCGATCAGCTTTTGCGCCGCGAACAGCAGTTTGCTGGGAATCTCACCGTAGACCCGATACGTCTCGTCCTGCGCCCGTTTGAGCGCGTTCCATTCGCGCTGCAAGCGCTCCAGCGGCTTGCGCAACGCGGCCGGTGCGGTTTTGCGGGCGAGCCGCAACGCCGCCTGATCGAGCGATGCGGTGTACATGCCGCGCGCCCGGTCGAGCAGATTGTGGGCTTCGTCCACCAGCACGCCGACGCGCCACTGGTTGATCTGCGTGAGCGCGTACAACATGGCGCTGCTGTCGTAGTAGTAGTTGTAATCGCCGACCACCACGTCGGCCCAGCGCGCCAGCTCCTGCGCCAGATAGTACGGGCAGACCTCGTGTGCGAGCGCGACTTCGCGCACCGCCGCACGATCGAGTTTCGCGCCGGCCAGCGCCGCGCCGCGCGCTGCGTCGAGCCGGTCGTAAAAGCCGCGCGCGAGCGGGCACGACTCGCCGTTGCAGGCCTTGTCGGGATGCTCGCAGGCTTTGTCGCGCGCGACCAGTTCGAGGGTTCGCAAGGGCAACGCCGAACCGGCACAGCGATGTAATGTGTCGATGGCATCGAGCGCGAGCGCACGGCCCGGCGTTTTCGCGGTAAGGAAAAAGATGCGCTCGATCTGATCTTCCGCGCACGCTTTCAGCAGCGGAAAAATCGTCGCGAGCGTCTTGCCGATACCGGTGGGCGCTTGCGCCATCAGCGGCTTACCGTCGCGCGCGGCGCGATAGACCGACACCGCCAGCTCACGTTGGCCGCTGCGAAATTGCCCGTGCGGAAACTGCAACGCGCCGAGTGCGGCGTTGCGCGCGGCGCGATGCGCTTCTTCCTGCAAGGCCCAATCGAGAAACCGCTCGCATTGTTCGACGAAGAAAATCTCCAGATCGCGCGCGGTGTGAAACTCTTCCAGCAGCGTCTCTTTCTGGGTGCCGATGTCGAAGTACACCAGCGCAACCGTTAGCGCGGCAAGCCCGCGCGCGCGGCACAGCAGATGCCCGTACACCAGCGCCTGCGCCCAATGCAGCGTGCGATGATTGCCGGGCATTCGCGCAAGGTCGCCGCGATACGTCTTGATCTCTTCGAGCCGGTTCGCGAGTGGATAGAAACCGTCGGCACGGCCGCGCACGGTCAGCCCGCGATGCGTGCCGGTCAGCGTGATCTCGGTTTCGTAACCGCTCGCGCGACGGCCGGCCACCGCGACATGGCCCGCCATGCCTTCGAGCGATGTCGGCGCGGGCGTGAAGCGCAGGTCCAGATCGCCGCGCTTGGCGGTGAATTCGCACATGGCCCGCACGGCGACGACGTAGGTCATGTGAGGGACTCGGTGACGTGAATGCTGTCGAGTGTGGCGGCAGTGGCGTCATCCCCCGCCCAGCGCACGTCGACCACGCGCACTGGCATGCCGTGCTCCACGCAGTACGCGAGCCAGCGAATCTGGTTGTCCTGCAAACGGTCGCCCGGCCCCTTCACCTCGATCAACTCATAGCGGCGTTCGGCCGGCCAGAAGCGGATCAGATCCGGCAAGCCGCTGCGATTGCCTCGAACATCGCGCAACAAACGCTCGAACCACAGCTTCAGATGCGCGGCGGGCAGACAGTCGAGTGCGAGCGCCACCAGTTCCGGCGTCAGCAGTCCCCAGAACACGAACGGCGATTGCAGGCCGGCCTTGCTCTGAAGATGCCGCAGAATCGTCTCGCGATAGGCGCCGCTGTCGAGTTGCGCGAGACACGCGGCGAATTGCGCCGCGCGACGCGCGTGAAAATCCGGCGCGTGCAGATCGGCTGGACCGCGCTGGAACGGATGAAAAAACGCGCCCGGCACCGCGGCGAAAACCGGTTCCCAGCACAGCAAGCCGAATAGCGAGTTGATCAGCGCGTTCTCGACATAATGCACCGGCGCGGCTTCGCAGGTGAGATGGTCGCGCGTGACGTATTCGACCGGTAGCGCGTTTTCAGGTTTAGGCAACACCAGCGTGTTGCGCGCAACCGGACGCGCCGCCGTTACGCGAACCATCGGCTCGCCGAGCTTGCGCCGCAGACGCGGCATCATGCGCGCGACACGCTGCGCTTCCTCTTCGCTTTCCGGCGCGGCGCAGGCCTCGCCCGCCAGCGCGAACGCTTCGGCGAAACGCTCGCTGCGTTCCAGCACGCGCACCCGCCGATGACGCGCGCCCGGCCATGCGCAGGCCGCATAAACGGCGAGCGCGGCCGCCCAGTTCTGCCGACGCTCGCAATGCTGCCCGATCCGGAACAGCAGTTTCGCGCGACGCGTTTCGAGCCACGCGTTCGATGTCGCAATCGCGCGGATGGTCGCGACCAGCGTGCCGATTGCAGCGCTCTCGGCGTCGCCGTCCGGCAGCGAGTCCAACGCTTCACGGCACGCCTGCAGCGCGAGATAGACATCGACATCGGCCCGCTGCTGGAAGGCGCGCGACGACGGCGCGAACGGCACCTTTTCGTACTGGAACACGCCGAGGTCGGCGAGCACGAACTCCGACCAGTCCTGCTGCAAATTGCCGAAGAACATTAGCCGCAGACGCTCGCAGAGCGGCGCGATCGCGACGTGGAGAATGCGATCGGACGTGGCGCCGTGCCACGAGGAAAGTGGACGCACGGCCGGATTGTCGGCGTCGCCTTCAAGGTCGTTACCGCCATCGCCCGCATAAAACGGCCGCAACGTCTCCAGCAGATCGGCCTTACGCAACGCCTTCGCGCCGGGAATCAGCGCGATCGCCCCGGCAAAAATCTCCAGCAACTCAGGCCGTGTGGTCAGCGCGAACAGGTTATCGAGCGTGAGACCGGGTTCGGTATCGATCCAGCCGAACGCAGCCATTGGCGCGGCCGCTAGCAACGGGCAGCCGATTTCGTTGTAAGTGAGCCGGCTCGCGCGGAACAGCGTACCCTGGCGCATCAGCATGCGCACCAGCAGCGCACGCGACGCCTGCGGCAACCCCGCGAAAGCGCGCAGAAAGGCCTGTTCCTCGACGTCGAGCAAGTCGTCGTAGCGCTCGGCCAGCCACGCCAGCGCGCGTTCGAAGTTCAGCAGATAGTAAGGGACGTCAGACCGCGGATCTGACCGGGCGCCGGTTGCCAAGGTGCTTTCACGATACCTGTATGTTTATACAGTGATCATAGCAAAGTCCAAGGCGGTTTCACTACCTTCGTGTCAGCCGCCGACCTGGCTGAGCCGCAAGCGCAGCGGTTCGTGGGGCCTCAGCGACACGTTCAGCACGGGTCGCGGCGCTGTCATCCCGTGCGGCACGTTCAGCTCGAAGCGCTGCAACAGCATCGCCGCGATCACGGTCAGCTCGGTCATCGCCAGATGCTGTCCGAGGCACACACGCGGACCGGCGCCGAACGGCAGGTAAGCGCCACGCGGCGGCCTCGGCGCGTCCGGCCCGAAGCGTTCGGGCCGAAACGTCAGCGGCTCGGGAAACCAGCGCGGATCGTGATGCATCAATTGCACCGGCACCATGAACATCGTCCGGGCGGGTAATTGCCAGCGGCCCAGCGTGATCGCCTGCGTCGAGCGACGGCTGCTGAGCACCGGCACGGACGGGTACAGCCGCAGCGTTTCCTGCAGCGTTTGCGTCAGATACGGCAGCGACGTCAAGCTGTCCGGGTCGGGTTGGGCGCCCTGCAGCGCGCGCTGGACTTCGTCGCGCGCGGCCGTCTGCGTGGCCGGATTGGCGGCCATGCACCATGCCCACCAGATGAGTGTGGCCGCGCTCGTGTCATGGCCCGCGAGGAAGGTCGTCATGCATTCGTCGTGCACGGCTTGCAACGGCCACGCCGCCGGGTCGGACAGATGCAGCGTCAGCAGACGCGACAGCAGGTCGTCCGGCCACGCGTCGCGCGCAAGGCGCAACCTGGTTTGCAGATGACGTTCGATCAAACCGTCCAGCATTGCCTGCGCCTGCCGCGTGGCGCGCTTCCACGGCACCCAGCGCGGCGAACGCATCGGCCAGTAGAGGCCGGTGTAGGTCGATACGATCAACGTATGCGCGGCTTGCTCGGCCGTCCGCGCATCGCTGCCGATCTCGCTCGAAAACATCATCCGCATGATCACGTCCATGGCCAGCGACGTGAGCGCGCTCTCGATCGGCCACGCTTCCCCGTTCCGCGGCCATTGCGCGAACGCCGCGCCGGCCGCCGCGACCATGGTCGGCACGAACGCATGCACCGACGCCCGCGAGAAACCCGGCTGCAGCGAATGCCGTTTGTCTTTCCACGCATCGCCCTCGGCGATCAGCACGCTGTGTCCGTGCACTTCGCCGAACACGCGCATGCCGTGCTCCCAGCGGATCAGCGCGTCGTGGCGATCGACCAGCAGTTCACGCACCAGCTGCGGATCGCTGACGACAAGCTGATGCTCCGGCCAGATCCGCAGATACACGACGTCGCCGAACGCTTGCTGCCACTCGGCCACCGTCGCCAGCAGGTCACGCGACATGCGTCTCAACGCGCCCCAGCCGGTCAGGCCGACGGACGGTCCGGGCGGCCAGACGCCGGGAGCGTGAGGGACCGGGGGCGGAGGCGGCTCATCCGCGTGCAAGGGACAGTGGGAGGTCGGTGGGGTCGTCATGTCGCACATTGTTGGCCGGTGCGCCGCGCTCGTCTTGAACGCAAACGACATCGCGCGACAACCGGCATGCGGGCTGCGCCGTGACATGCGACGGTTGCTGACACCCGTACCGGTTTTACTTACACTCTGCCGCCATGACACTCGACCTGCTTGCGCACCAGGCGTCCTGCCCCGATCCGCTCGCGCGCGCCGCGCGACTCTCCCGTGCGAGCGACGCCGCGCATGGGCGGATTCATCTCGCGCCCGCCGTATTGCAAGGCGCTGTCGTCGCGGTAATCACGCGCGACACGCGCGGCGTGGAATTGAACGATGCGCAGCGTCTGACGCATTTTCCGGCGTCGCCGCTGGTGAGTCTGTCGGCGTTCCAGGACATGCAGGGCGGACTCGTGGAACGTACTCCCGACGGGCCGCGCTGGCAGCCGTTCGGTGCGTCCGTCACGCTATCGGGCAGCCAGTGCCAGCCCACCGCGAGCTGGTCGCCTACGGGCGGTCGTGGCTGCATGATCTGCTTCACCGCCGACACCGCGCGGTCGCTGTTCGGGCTCGACCCGGCCGCCGTGCAGGACCGTTGCGTCCCTGCGCAAACGGTGCTCGGCGAGGTCTGGCAGCCGCTGCTGCAAGCCTTGCTCGACGCCCCCGACGACGCGGCCACGCTCGCCGCCTTGCAGCAGCATCTGGCCGCGCGCTGGCAGGCGTTGCAGGGTCGCGCGTCGGCCACGCCGTCGTTGCGGCAGATCGGCCGGCATTGGGTCGCACGTCTCGGTCTGCAGGCGCATGAATGGCGCAATACGCACAGCGCGCGTCAGGTCGAACGGCGGATCAAGGCGCATAGCGGCCGCTCGCTGCGTGAATGGCAGTTGCTCGTCAAAACCGAAGGCGTGTTCTTCAACGCGCGGGACCGCTACGATGCGGGCGAATCCGTCGATTGGGCCGCGCTCGCCTTCGACGAAGGCTTCGCCGATCAGGCTCATTTGAGCCGCACGGCCAAACGTATCACCGGATTTTCGCCAGGCGAATTCGCGCAGCGTTTCGCCGAGGACGAGTCGTTCTGGTTGTACCGGCTGTGGGTTTGAGAGAAGCATGTCAGGGCCGCTTGTGCCGGTTTGCGCGGTTCGCCAGCCCCCACCATACTGTGATTTGAAATACGCCAAAAACCGCCATGACGAACGACTCGCATCACTGGATCACCACACCGATCACCCAAACCATCCTGCCCGGCGCGCTCGAACTCGAAACGACCGCGCGAGGCGTGCTTCCGCATCGGCTACCCGCGCGAGCGCGTGCGCAGTGCAACGACCCTCAACTGGCGATGGTGGAATCGCAACCCTCCGGCGTGCGCTTCGTATTTCGCACCACAGCAAGCACGATCGAACTCGACGTGCTGCCCACCCGCTACGTCTATGCCGGCCTTCCGCCTCGCCCGCCCGGCGTGTACGACCTGGTGGTCGATGGCCAACTGGTTCAGCAAGCCAGCGCGACGGGCGGCGACGTCGTGACGATCGACATGAGCACCGGCGCGGCTTCGAAGCAGTCGAACGAGCTGGGCACGCTGCGCTTCACCGGCTTGCCGAACCACGAAAAAACCGTCGAAATCTGGCTGCCGCACAACGAAACCGCCGAACTGGTCGCGCTACGCACCAATGCTCGCCTCGAACCGGGCCGCAATGAAAACCGCAAAATCTGGCTGCATCACGGCAGCTCGATCAGCCAGGGCTCCAACGCGCCCAGTCCGACGACAATCTGGCCGGCGCTGGCCGGGTCGATCGGTCATGTCGAACTGATCAATCTCGGTTTCGGCGGCAGCGCGTTGCTTGACCCGTTCACCGCTCGAACGCTGCGCGACACGCCGGCCGATATGATCAGCGTCAAACTCGGCATCAACCTGTGCAACACGGATCTGATGCGCGCGCGCGCTTTCACGCCGGCCGTGCATGGTTTTCTCGACACCATTCGGGAAGGTCACCCGGTCACGCCGCTCGTCGTGATCTCGCCGCTGTACTGTCCGATTCATGAAGACACGCCGGGCCCCGGCGCATTCGATCTCGACGCGCTGGCTGCCAGCAAGGTGTCGTTCAAGGCCACCGGCAATGCGTTCGAACGCAAGGCGGGCAAGCTGACGCTCACCTTCATTCGCGACGAGTTGCAACGCATCGTGAGGCAGCGTGCGACCGACGATCCACATCTGCATTATGTGGACGGTCTGACGCTATACGGCGAGAAGGATTTCGCCGAACTGCCGCTGCCCGATCAACTTCACCCGGACGGGCCGGCGCATCGCCGGATCGGCGAGCGCTTCGGCCAGCTCGCGTTTGGCCACGGCGGACCGTTCAGCGCCGCGCGCGGTAGACGTCGACATGTCCCCATCTAACACCGGACTCATCGACAGGAACTCACCGCCATGCCCTCTTCCGTTCGCAATTCGCTGGTCTGGATTTTCGATGCCTTCGAGCGCGATCCGACCTACCTCACCAAGCGGATGTTCGGCAGCGACGCCGCCTATCTGGACGGTCTGTTGTGTCTGATCGCCGCCGATCGCACCAGGCCGTGGAATGGTCTTCTGGTCTGCACGTCACATGATCGTCACGCCGCGTTGATCGACGAGTTTCCCGCTTTGCAACCGCATCCGGTGCTCGGCAAATGGCTTTATATCGCGCAGGATAATCCCGCGTTCGAAGCCGTTGCCGATAGCATGACCGCGCTGGTGCTGGCGCGCGATCCGCGAATCGGCGTCGAGCCGAAACCGCGGCGCGCCAGAAAGAAGTCCACGCTGCCGGATGCCTGAATACGCGCGGGCTTTGAGCTGTGCGCCTTGAGCTGTGCGCTAACGCGCAGCCACCCACACCACCATCAGCGAGCGCACCCCTTGCGCGCCGCGAATCAGCACGCCTTCGATATCCGCCGTCGCCGAAGGACCGGTGACCAGCGCCGCATAACGCGCGTCACGGAAATCGTCGCGCCGGTAGACGTCCTGCAATCCGTCCACCAACTCCGCCGGGTCGAGCAACACGATCAGATGCTGCACGATGTAGCCGAGCGCATTGACCACGTACTCGCGCTCGCTGAACCACACCGAGCCGGTCTCGGCGACACCGAAACGCGCCCGCACCACGCCGACGTCGATATCCTGCAATGACGCGGGTTCGGTCTGCGCCGTCAGCACACGCGTGCCCGCGACCTCCGGGGTAGCCGACGCCACCGACGCCGTATCGCCGAAGCGCTCGCGGATCAGCGCGCTTACGTCGGCAGCGGAGGCAACTTCGACACAAGTGCCGCCCATCGCCTGCAAAGCAGCGGTAAAACGCGCGCGTAAATCGCCACCCACCGCATCGAACAACGGCACCTCGGGCCGGGGCCGCGCAGCCGGTTGCGCTTGCCGCACCTTCTCCAGAAATGCCTCACGCGTTGCCATCTTTGCCTCCACGATTCTTCTTGTACCAGGCGTGGAAGGTCAGCTTCGGCGCCTCCGGCAACGCCCGTTGCTTGCCCCAGATATTCAGCGGGTTGTACAACATAAAATTCGGCAGCCCGCGCAATGCGCTGCCCATCGAGGACACCGTCGCACGGTACAAGGTCGGACTCGCCAGCAAGCGCCCTGCCATTTTCAGCACTTCCTGCTTCACGAACGGCACTTCGTGATGCTCGGCGATCACCGTGCGCCACTTGTAGATTTGCTCGTGAATATTGATTTTCACCGGACACACATTCGTGCAACTGCCGTTCAGTGTCGACGCGAACGGCAGCGCGCTATAGCGCTTCAGATCGTAGGTGGGATTGATGATCGCGCCGATCGGCCCCGAGTACGTGCCGCCATATGAAAGGCCGCCGCTGCGCCGGTACACCGGGCAGGTGTTCATGCAGGCGCCGCAGCGAATGCACTTGAGCGAGTACCAGAAGTCTTCCATCGCGAGCCGTTCCGAACGGCCGTGATCGACCAGGATGAAGTGCATCTCCGTACCCGGACGCGGCGCGCGGAAATGCGACGTGTACTGCGTGATCGGCGAACCCAGCGCGCTACGCGACAGCATGCGGATAAACACGCCGAGATCGGCGACTTTCGGAATCAGCTTTTCGATCCCGATCGACGCGATATGCAGCGACGGCACGTTTGCCGACAGATCCGCATTGCCTTCGTTCGTGCACACCACCACAGTGCCGGTTTCCGCCACCGCGAAATTACAGCCGGTCATACCCGCCGTTTTTTCGCGCACGAAGTACGGCCGCGTGTTCATCCGCTGGCTTTCCGCGAGATAGTGAATGTCGCTGTTCTTCGGATCGGTGCCGATGGTCCGACCGAACAGCTCGGCCACATCCGCGCGCAGCTTGTGCACCGCCGGCACCACCATATGACTCGGGTCCTGATGATCGAGTTGCTGGATGCGCTCGCCGAGGTCGGTTTCCATCACCGTGATGCCGCGCGGCTCCAGATACTCGCGCATCTTGCATTCGTCGGTGAGCATCGACTTGCTTTTGACGAGCGTGGTCATGCCGCGCCCGGACATGATCTGGTACACCAGTTCGTTGTGCTCTTCGGCGGTCGACGCCCAATGCACGGTTACGCCGTTAGCCTCGGCCGCGGCGGCGAACTGCTCCAGATACTCGGACAGATGCGACAGCGTATGTTCCTTGATGCCCGACGCCAACTCGCGCATCGTCTCCCATTCGGCGATGCCGTGCGCCTGCGCGTCGCGCTTCTCGCGCAAATCCCACAGACGCTTATCGTGAAACGCCACGTGCTCGGTCTTCTTGATGAAAGCGCCGGCGGCTTTCGCGTGATCGATGCGGCTCATGTGCGCGCTCCATTGAGCACCTGCGCGATGTGGATGAAGCGCGCCTCGGCCTTCATACGCTCCGCGCAACCTTGCTGATGCATCAGGCACGACATGTCGCCGGAAACGATGTATTCGGCGCCCGCCTGCAAATGGTCGCGGACCTTGTCTTGCCCCATGCGCACCGACACCGGTTCCTCGGTCACCGAGAACGTGCCGCCGAAACCGCAGCATTCGTCGGGCCGCGCCGGCTTGACGAACTCGATACCTTTCACGCCTTCCAGCAACGTGCGTGGCTTCGAGAACGGCGTGCCCGACACTTCGGAAATGGACGCTTCCTTCAGATGCCGCAACGCGCTGCAGCTATTGTGCAGACCCACGCGATGCGGAAATTCGGCCCACGGAAATTCACGCGCGCCGACCACGTCGTGCAGAAATTCGACGAGTTCATAGGCGTTGGCGCGAACCTGTTTCACCTCGTCGGTCTGCTCCAGCGCGCTCAGATGGTCGCGCACATGGTGGATGCAACTCGCCGACGGTCCGACGATGTAGTCGTAGCCCGCGAAGTTGCGCGCAAACACGCGTTCGGCACCGGCCGCGTCGGCATGCGCGCCGCTGTTGGCCATGGGTTGCCCGCAGCAGGTCTGCTCCTGCGGATAGTCGACCTCGATACCGAAGCGTTCAAGCAGCTCGAGCGTGGCGATGCCCACTTCGGGATAGAACGCGTCGATAAAGCACGGGATAAACAGGGCGACTTTCATAAGTTTTTCTAAAGAAAATCGGCAGCCGACGATTCACCTACTGTACTGCGGAATCGCGCCGATGAGCCGAACCACGGGTTTTGCCCGATCGGTCAGCGTGGTAATGTTGGTCTGACCACGAAATATAAGGAAGTCCCTGGGCGGTGTCAATCCGCGAATGGGCTTCAGGGGAGCCAGGCGGCGTGGCGGCCTTGCCTCAGCGGCGCTTAGGAGACGACATTCGCCGCGGGATTCGCGGCGTCGTCCTTGTAGATTTCGCGGACAAAGCTCAGATGCCGCTCGGCCGCCTTGCGCGCCTTTTGCGCGTCGCGCGCCATCACCGCGTCGTAGATTGCCTGATGCTGGGTCATCAACTGCTTTTCCATCGCCTCGTCGTAATCGATCAGCCGATGGTACTGGCGCATGCCCTCGCGAATCAGCGTATGGATGCCGTGCATCACATGCGCCAACGCGATGTTGTGCGTGGAGTCCGCGATCGCGAGATGAAACGCGGCATCCAGTTCCGCGAGATTCGCGCGGTCTTGCGACAGCGAACCGGCCTTCAATGCCTCGAACGCGCCGGTGATCTTGCGCTGATCGGCGGCCGTGGCGCGCTCCGCTGCGTACACCGTGGAAATCGCTTCGAGCCCCTGGCGCAACTCGAGAATATCGGCACTGGTGCGCGGATTCTGCGTCAGCAGTTCGGCGAGCGGTTTGGAAATGATCGGCGCGGTGACGTCCACCACCGTGAAGCCGCCCCGCCCCGAGGTTTCGATGTAACCGTCCGCTTCGAGCCGGATCAGCGCTTCGCGCAGCGAGGGCCGCGATACGCCGAGTTGCGTGGCCAGATCGCGTTCGGCCGGCAAACGGTCGCCGGGCATGAGCGTGCCGTCCGAGATCAGTTCTTTGATCTGGTCGGACACCACGTCGGAAAGCCGTTTGCGTGTGAAGGACTGGATCGGGCGAAAGGGCATGGGCAGCGCTGGAACAGTGGTGAAAGCCGGGTTGATGAGGCGGGATTCAAGGCACCCGGCGACCGCGCAAGCGAGACCAGATGCGAGTGCGTTGAAGCGTTGAATTATACCGGCCTACGGTTCGCGGTTCACGCCGATCCCGCCCTCGAAGCCTACTGCGCCGCCGCTCCCGCATAGAAGCTCGTCAGATCGCGCTTGAGCGCATGCAACGCCGCGTCGTCGAGATAGATCATGTGGCCGGTCGGATAGTGGGCGAGCCGCACGTTGGCGCGCAGCGGCGCATCCACGCCGAGATGCGCGAGTGCGTACTCAGTCGCGTAGAACGGCGTCGCGAGGTCGAAATAGCCGTTCAGCGACATCACGCGCAATTGCGGATTCTGCCGCATCGCCTCGGCCAGATCGCCCGCCGCGTACGGCACCGGCAGATGCTCGCCCCACCATTCGCGATGCTTCCAGTCCCATTGCGTCAACGCTTCGTCGTTGAAGACACGGTAGCGGTCGGTCGGCGTGAAGTGCAGGTCTTGCGCGAGGTGCTGATGCAGCGCGGCGTCGAACGTGCTCGACACGCTGGTCACCGACGCGTCGTAATCCGGGCGCTCGGACACGCCGTCGAATTCGAGCCCTTCGAAACGCGCGTCGTAACGACCGACGCTGCGCCCCTGATCGCGCAGCAATTCACTGCGAAAACGCGACGGATACAGGCGCAGCCGGCTGCGCTTCACATAGCCGACGTCGAGGCCCGTGAACTGCGCAATACGCGCCGCGATCGCATCGCGTTCGGTGTCGGGCAACGCGTCGCCCTGGGCGAGCGCTTGCGCGTACGGTCCGCGAGCGAACGCGCGAGCCTCGTCGAGAAACGCCGGCAGGCTGGCCGGCTTCGGATTGATCTTGTCGTGATACCACGCAATCGCGGCGAAGCTCGGCAGATAGCTTTCGCTCTGGAAATCGGAGCCCGGCGAAAAGTCGGCGGAATCGAGCACCGACGACATCAGGATCACGCCGTTGAGCCCGATATTGTCCTGCCCCAGCCGATACGCCAGCATCGCGGCGCGCGCGGTGCCGTACGACTCGCCGAGCAGATACTTCGGCGAATTCCAGCGCTGGTTCACCGTCAGATAGCGGTCGATGAATTGCGAGAACGCGTCGAGGTCCTTGTCCACCCCCCAGAAATCCTTGCCCGTGCCGTGTCCGACGACCCGCGAAAAGCCCGCGCCGACGGCGTCGATAAAGACCAGATCGGTGCTGGCGAGCAAGCTGTCGGGATTGTCGTCGAGCACGTACGGCGCGGGCGGCGTGATCGCGGGGCTTGCCGTGTGCGCCCGCTTCGGTCCGAACGAGCCCATCATCAGGAAGACGCTGCCGGCGCCGGGGCCGCCGTTGAACAGGAACGTGACCGGGCGCGTGCCGGGCGGTTTGCCGGCAACCGTGTAGGCCACGTAGAAAACGCTCGCGTTGGCCTGGCCGCTTTTGTCGCGCAGCAGCAGATTGCCGGCGCTCGCGGTGTAGTCGAGCTTGCGGCCGTCGAGGCGAATCGAATGCTGGGTCACCGCCGTGGTTTCCGGCGGCACCGGGATCGCCGCGGCTTCGGGTTTCGACGAATCGTGCGAGGAAGCGTTCGGCGTGCCGCTGTGCGTGGCGGCGGACGAACGTTGCGGGGCGTCGTTGCGCGGCGGGTTGCGATTTGCCTGCGCGTCGCCGTCTGGCCGGCTGTTGGCGTCGACGCGCGGGTTGGCTGCCGGCGTTTGCGCCGGTGGCACGCCCGGCCCCGAGGCGGCCATTTCGGCGCTGGCGGCTGAACCCGGCGCGTTATCGGTTTCGGCCGCCGCGCACGGCCGAGCGAACGCGAACATCGCAACAACACTCATGGCTGCCAGTGCGGGCGCCACGCAAGCCGACTTCACCGGCAGCACCGTGCCGAAGCCGCGCCACGAACAATCAAACCGAACGCCCATGGTGTCCCCGATGAATAAACGAGAGCCGCCGATCTATGCCGATACCCGGGCCGCCTTCAATCCGCCGACAAACGCCGCGATCCGCTCGCACGCATCGATCAGTTGCGCTTCGTCGACCACGAATCCGAGCCGCACGAAGCCGTTCGCGGTGTCGCCGAACGCGCTCGCGTCGAGCAGCGAGACGCCTTTCGCGCGAAACAGTTGCCACGTGAAATCGACCGTGTCGAGGCCGGTGCCGCTTACGTCGACCATCATGAACATGCCCGCTTCGGGCAGCAGGCAGCGCAGACCCGGCACACGATGCAGGCGCTCGAACACCACGTCGCGGCGACGCCGGTAAATCTCGCGCATTTCAGCGGCAATGTGCGCCTTGTGCTGCAACGCCGTCAATGCGGCCTGCTGGATAAAGCCCGGCAAACCATAAAGCATGGCAAGCGCAAGCCGCCCCCAATGCTCGATCAGCTCCGTCGGCCCAATCGCCCAGCCGACGCGCCAGCCCGCCATGGCATGCGATTTCGACAGACTACCGAGCGTCACGGTGCGCTCCGCCATACCGGGGAGCGCCCCAATGCTCACATGCTCGCGTTCGAAGGTGAGATCGGCATACACCTCGTCGGACAGCACCCACAGATCATGCTCGCAAGCGAGCCGTGCGATGCGCTCCAGATCGGCACGCGGCATCACCACGCCGGTGGGATTGCACGGCGTCGCAAAGAAAATAGCTCGGGTGCGCGGCGTGATGGCCGCTTCGAGCACGTCGCAGTTCACATGAAAGGCGCGCGCCGCGTCGACCGGCACGGCCACCAATGTGGCGCCGGCCGCGCGCACGCAGGCTTCGTAGGTCAGATACATCGGCTCGGGGACGATCACTTCGTCGCCGGCCTGCAGCAGGCACAGCGATGCGGCGAATACGCCGTTCTGCGCGCCCGCCGTGAGGATTACGTTGGCCGCGCCGGTCGCGCAGCCGGTCATGCGCGTGTGTTCTTCGGCGATCGCCACGCGCACGGGTTCGCGGCCCGACACCGCGCTGTAGTGCGTGTCGCCGCCGCGCAATGCCTCGACGGCGCGCTCGACGATCGGCGCGGGCGTCGCGAAATCGGGGTCGCCCACGCTCAGCACGATGACGTCTTCACCATTGGCCAGCGCCTGTTGCGCGGTGCGATGAATCTCCCACGCCGACGTGCGTCTGCCCTGCAGGCGCTCCACCAGATTCGAGTACTTCATTGCGTTCACCCCGTTTTCACTGGACCCGCCAATGTAATGGGGCAAGCACCAAACGTCCAGATACGAAGAAGCGCTACGCGAACGGACAGTTCGCGTAGCGCTTCTTCGACAACCAGTCAGCCCGGTTTTCGCGCAACCGGCACGCGCCGCCGGGTGGCGGCGACGACGCTTAAACCTGGCGACGCAACTCCGCCGGCGGCACCTTCATCAGATGGCGGTACTTCGCCACGGTACGACGCGCCACCAGCACGCCCTGATCGGCGAGCATCTTCGCGAGCGAGACGTCCGACAGCGGATCGCGCGTGTTTTCCGCGGCGATCATTTCCTTGAGCAGCGCCCGCACTGCGGCGGCCGAACAGGTCCCACCGCTTTCGGTACCGAGTTCGCGCGGGAAGAAGTGCTTGAATTCGAAAATACCGCGCGGCGTGGCCATATATTTGTTGCCCGTGGCACGCGAGATCGTCGACTCGTGCAAACCGAGTTCGTCGGCCACATCGCGCAACACCATCGGCTTGAGCGCGATCTCGCCATACTGGAAGAACGCTTTCTGATGCGCGACGATGCATTCCGCCACGCGCTGAATCGTGTCGAAGCGCTGCTGGGCGTTACGGATCAACCAGCGCGCTTCCTGCAACTGCTGCGCGAGCGGCGAGCGGCTGGCGCCCGCCGACTGTGCGAACAACTCCGCATACATGCGGTGGATGCGCGCGCGCGGCTGCACCGCCGGATTGATCGAAACCGTCCACTTGTTGCGCACCTGGCGCACGATCACGTCCGGCACGACGTAGTTGTCTTCGGTGCGGCCGTAGCAATTACCCGGCTTCGGGTCGAGCTTGCGCACCAGGGCGCAGGCCACGCGCAATTCCTCCGCGCTGCAGCCGATCTGCTTCTGCAGTTCGGCCTGCTCGCGCCGTGCGAGGCGTTCCAGATGATGGTCGACGATCTGCCGCGCCACCTCGCGGCCAGGCGTGTCGGACGGCAAGGCATTCACCTGCAGCGACAGGCACTCCGACAACGAACGCGCGCCCAAACCCGGACGGTCGAGCGATTGCACGAGTCGCAACGCGACCAGCAGTTCGTCTTCGGTCAGTTCCGGTTCGAGATCGACGCTGTCGGCGAGATCCGCGAGGTCCTGACGCAGGTAGCCGTCGTCGTCGAGCGCCTCGATGATGAATCGCGCCACCGCGCGATCGCGGTCATCGAGACGGTAGAGCCGCAGCGAATCGTGCAGTTGCTCGCGCAAGGTGGGTTGCGATCGCGCCCATTCCGCCGGGTCGCTGCTGTCGGAGTCGCCGTTCTGGCGCGACGAGCCGCGGCTGCCGTAGTCGCCGGAGAATTCGCCGCCGAAATCGCCGGAGTCGCCGGGCATGTCGTCCTGCCCCGCGCTTTCCATCGAGTCGCCGCTGGCCGCTTCGGCGGGCATGTTGTCGGGCTCGGCGGTCGAGACGGTGTCGGTTGCGGGTAGCGCGCCGGCGTCTTCGCCCGGCGAGTTGGTTGCCAGCGCAACGTCTTCCGTGTCCGACGAGTCATACTCGAGGAACGGATTAGTGTCGAGCGCTGTGCGCAACTCCTGTTGAAACTCGAGAGACGACAACTGCAACAGACGCACCGATTGCTGAAGACGCGGCGTGAGTGCGAGAGACTGCCTCGTGCGTAGTTCGATGGAAGGCATTGTAGTGAGGTCCCGTTAGTAGCCGAAGATTGGTTCGTGACCTTCTTAGAGCAACTGTCGTACCAGCTCGCGCAACACACTGTTTTTTATATGATTTGCGTTTTCAGGCCCGCCAATTGCGCAGGCGCCGCGCGACCTTTTTTACAAACACCCGGCAAATTCCGGACCCTGTCGGCGCGGGCCGCCGGGCGGCGCGTCGCGCCGCTGTCCCGTTCTATTCTTCAGGCGAAATGTCCGCCCCGTAAAGGCTTGGCGCATTTGCGGAACAACTCGACCAGATACCGGGCACAGCCCTTGCGGATGGGCACTATGTGGACGGACGCGGGTTTTTGCAGTGGCATTTTTGCAGTGGCATTTTTGCAGTGGCAATCAGCGGCAACGCAGCAGGGCAGCAATGCCGTGACACGCAGCAAACACCCTCGTCCGGTGTCGATAACGGGCCCTGACGGAACCGTAGCGGCAACGACCCCACGCGAGTCATCGGCGGCTTCGGCCGCGATCGTTCGCAGGCAACAAGACCGCCATTTTCATCAACACCCGAAGGAGAAACCCTATGAAGACGATCCAATTTCTCAAGGCAGCAGGTAGCATTGCTTGTGTCGCATTCGCACTGAACGCTACGGCGCAAACCAGCGCCTCGGCACCGTCGGCCGCGTCGGAAACCATCGGCGAGCACGTCGACGACGGCACCATCACCACCAAGGCGAAGGCCGATCTGCTCGCGGCCAAGAACGTCAAGTCGACCCATATCCACGTGAAGACCCGCAAGGGCGTGGTGTGGCTCACGGGCTCGGTGCCTTCGGCCGACGACAAGGCCGCGGCCGGCGAAGTGGTCGAAGCCGTCAAGGGCGTGTCGAGCGTGAAGAACCATCTGAAGATCGCCGCCGAATAAGGTCGGGCGATCCGAGGGGCGGGAGCCGGTCCGTACCGGTTTCTTCCCGTGGCGCTCCAGCGGAACATGGAAAAGCCGTTCGCCTTGTGCGAACGGCTTTTTCTTTGGCGCGGTGTGTTCGCGCTAAGTTCGCTGCGTTCGGCGCGTTCGCTGCATCCGGTCCGCTCAGCAGCCGGCCGCTCAGCCGGAACCCTTACGCCGCACGCCTCCAACCTGTATGGGATAATCATGAAGTTTGCCCGAAGCGCGGCTCAAAAGGTTGTTCGCACGGGCGCGTGAGGGGCCTTACTCCCGTGGCCCGCTACCTTTTCCGCGTTACTTTTCCACCATCACAATGCCCGCATACCGTTCCAAAACCTCCACCGCCGGCCGCAACATGGCAGGGGCGCGCTCGCTGTGGCGCGCCACCGGCATGAAAGACGAAGACTTTTCCAAGCCGATCATCGCGGTGGTCAATTCGTTCACCCAGTTCGTGCCCGGTCACGTCCACCTGAAGGACTTGGGCCAGCTCGTCGCGCGCGAAATCGAAGCCGCGGGTGGCGTCGCCAAGGAATTCAACACCATTGCCGTGGACGACGGCATTGCCATGGGCCACGACGGCATGCTGTATTCGCTGCCCAGCCGCGACATCATCGCGGACTCGGTCGAATACATGGTCAACGCGCATTGCGCCGACGCCATGGTCTGCATCTCGAACTGCGACAAGATCACCCCCGGCATGCTGATGGCCGCCATGCGGCTCAACATCCCGGTGATCTTCGTCTCGGGCGGTCCGATGGAAGCCGGCAAGACGCGCCTCGCGAATCCTAAAACCGGCACCATCGAGTTCAAGAAGCTCGATCTGGTGGACGCCATGGTGATCGCGGCCGACCCGAGCTACTCCGACGCCGACGTCGCCGAAGTGGAACGCTCCGCCTGCCCGACCTGCGGGTCGTGCTCGGGCATGTTCACGGCCAATTCGATGAACTGCCTGACCGAAGCGCTCGGTCTGTCGCTGCCGGGCAACGGCACGGTGGTGGCAACCCACGCCGACCGCGAGCAGTTGTTCAAGCGCGCCGGCCGCCGCGTGGTGGAACTGGCACGCCAGTATTACGAAGAAGAAAACGCGTCGATCCTGCCGCGCGCGGTGGGCTTCAAGGCGTTCGAGAACGCCATGGCGCTCGACATCGCGATGGGCGGCTCGACCAACACCATCCTGCACTTGCTGGCGATTGCCCGCGAAGCCGAGATCGACTTCACGATGAGCGACATCGACCGCCTGTCGCGCGTCGTGCCGCAGTTGTGCAAGGTGGCGCCGAACACGAACAAGTACCACATCGAAGACGTGCATCGCGCGGGCGGCATCATGGCGATCCTGGGCGAGCTGGACCGCGCCGGCAAGCTGCACACCGACGTGCCCACCGTGCACACCGCCACGCTGAAAGATGCGCTGGACCAGTGGGACATCGTCCGTACGCAGGACGAGGCCGTGCGGACCTTCTACATGGCAGGCCCCGCCGGAATCCCGACGCAGGTCGCGTTCAGCCAGAACACCCGCTGGCCGAGCCTCGATCTCGACCGTGCCGAGGGTTGCATCCGCTCGTACGAACACGCGTTCTCGAAAGAAGGCGGCCTGGGTGTGCTGACCGGCAACATCGCGCTCGACGGTTGCGTGGTGAAGACGGCGGGCGTCGACGAGAGCATTCACGTGTTCGAGGGCACGGCCCATGTGACCGAGTCGCAGGACGAAGCGGTCGAAGACATTCTCAACGACAAGGTCAAGGCCGGCGACGTGGTGATCGTGCGCTACGAAGGCCCCAAGGGCGGTCCCGGCATGCAGGAAATGCTTTACCCGACGAGCTATATCAAGTCGAAGGGTCTGGGCAAAGCCTGCGCGCTGCTGACCGACGGCCGCTTCTCGGGTGGCACCTCGGGCCTCTCGATCGGCCACTGCTCGCCCGAGGCCGCAGCCGGCGGAGCGATCGGTCTGGTACGTAACGGCGACAAGATCCGCATCGACATTCCGAACCGCACGATCAACGTGCTGGTGTCCGACGAAGAACTTGCGCGCCGTCGTGAAGAGCAGAACGCGAAGGGGTGGAAGCCTGCGAATCCGCGTCCGCGCAAGGTGTCCGCGGCGCTGAAGGCGTACGCCAAGCTGGTGATGTCGGCCGACAAGGGTGCAGTGCGCGATCTGTCGCTGCTGGACGACTAATGCCGTAGCGGGCCGCCGGCCCGCTCGTGTCGAAGCCGCTCTGTCGAGCGGCTTTTTTTTGGCGCGAGGTTCACGGCGATGTGCAGTGCAGTCGGCGCGCCGGTCATCGCGGAACATCACGCTCAATGCAAAACAGCCTGGCGCTTTTACAAGCACCAGGCCGCCGAACTGCTCGACTCACTAGCTCATGCAGCCACGAACACTAACGCGTGGCCGCACATTGAGCCGCTATCAACGCTTCGCCGCCGCGTACTGATCGCGCAGATCGCGCACGCGGTCATGGTTTTGCAGCACGCCCTGATACTGCCGTTCGACGATCGCGCGTACATCCACCGGCAAATCTTTTTCGAGCGCTTCGTGATAGTGCTTCTTCGCGACGTCTTCGCCCTTTTCGCAGTCGGCCAGAATGTCGTGGTCGCTACGGTCCGTGACGGCCGACTTCAGATCGACCCAGCCGCGGTGCAAGGCGCCGCTCACGCTGCCGCCCGTGTCGGGCTTGCCGCCCAATGCCTGCACGGCGTCCTGCAACTCGCGCGCGCCGCGTGTGCAGTCTTCGGCACGCGATAGAAACATCGCCTTCAACTGCGTATCGTGCGCGTCTTCGGACGCTTTGCGAAAGCCCTTCTCGCCGTCCTTCGACGTTTCGACCAGATCGTTCAGTACGGAAACAACGTTCGTAGCCATGCAATACCTCCAAGGGGTTTCGTTGATCGTGGAATCCGTCGGCCAGCAGGTGCAGCCCACCGACGGTCTTCGTAGGGATAACCGCATGACGCGTGCCCGGCATGCGCACGCCAAAGATCAGGCGAATCGACGTGAAACAGACTGCCGTGGCCGCTGCCATTCTTGCCAAGCCACGTAAATGTTGCGTGCCGCCCTGGTACTGCGAGCGCTGGGCGCCCTCCTGCGCGGTGCTTTTATGAATGGCACGCGGGTTGCTTAATCTGCTGCGCCCGCACGACACCGAAAACGGCAGCGAAAAACATCCGGCTAGTCGTGCGAAGGAATTCAGAACAACAGGCAGGCAAAAACGACAGGGAGTGTCACCATGAAAATCAGACGCACGGAATTTCTGGTCGCCGTTGCAATCGTCACCTCGGCCGCCGTGATGCAGATTCGCGAGCATCTCCTGCAACACGAAACACCGCCGACAAGCATGCAAAATATGTCGGCGGCTTGTGGCGCGACGGACGAAGGTCTGGTGCCCGCCGGATGCGAAGCGACCGGCGACAATCGCCAGGTGGATCGTGCACCGCTAGCGCCGCACGATACGCCGCGAATCTGGGTGTGAATGCGGCAACGCTGTCTCAAGCAACGCGCTTCAGCAACGCAAACGGCCCGACAACTGTCGGGCCGTTTGCTATCCAGGGCGTCGTCCAGATCGAATCCGGAACCGCCTCACCGGCGCTGCATCAAGCGTGTCTTTCCTTGAACTCGTTCAACGGTTCAGGTTGCTTCAACGGATCGAAGTCCGCCCAGCGACCCTGCTGCCAGCGGCCGGTCGCGCGCTCAACCGCCGCGCCGCCCGCTTCGCGCAGCACGCGCGCGGCGTCGAACTGATTGTCCGGCGACACATGGACCGCCACCAGCACGCCCGAATCGCGCGTTTCCTCGTGAAAAGGCGAACGATGACCCGGTTTGCCGCCGCCCCGCGTGCGCATCATTGCGCCGGCCAGCGAGCCGATATAAGCGCCGACCCCGGCTGCGATCAGCGACACGAGAATCGGCGCCGAGAATGCCGCGAAAATACCGACGCCCACCACTGCCCCCGCTACCGCTCCGATCGTGACACCGAGGCCTGCGCCCTTCGGCGCGTCCCTCGCGCTCGCATCGGTGGCGGTATCGCCGCCAAGCGGATAACGCGCGTGCTGGCCGCGCGGATTGACGAAAAACAGCGTGACGTCTTCTTCGACGAAACCTGCGTTGAAGAGCTTTTGCGCCGCGTCTTCCGCAGTCGGAAAAGTCGTGAAACGTGCTGCGACGATGAGTGACATGAGGCCTCCTTGCATCGTTGATTGGCGTTCGCAAACTGCGCGGTCGTGCACTGCCGCGCTGCAAGACACACCAGCCACCCACAAAACACACCCAGGCAGCCGCGCGCAAGCCGGCACACGACAACGTCGGCGCTACGCCGTGGCGCCGCGATCCGGTTCCATGCCTTCCACCCTGAACAGTCCGCTATGCAACACTACGCCTTCGCCGGCGTTCAGGTCGAGCGCTTCCGCGCAAACCGAACGGATGCGATGACGGCCTTTGTCGAAGGCGGACATCAACGCGGATTCGAGCGCGGAATCGGCGCCGAAATGATCTTCCAGCGCCTCGGCGGTGATCGCGCACGACACCGCTTCGCCATCCACGCGCGCCATGAAGCGCACCATCAGATTCGCGCCGTCGAAGGCCGGCTCGTCGTCGGAAAAAGTGATCTGCATAAGAGAGTCCTCATAGGCCGGACGCGGCAGGATCGCGTTCATGACGAACCCTTCAAGGCGCCGGCGAGTTGCTGCGCCATCGCGAGATGATGTTTGATGGTCGGCAACGCGTGCGCGGCGGCGGCCTTCAACTGCGAATCCGTGCCGCTTTGCGCTTCCTGCTGGAACAGGTCGACCGCACGCTGATGGGCTTCGAGTCCGATCTGCTCGACGTACGCCTGATCGAACGCGTTGCCCTTCAGCGTTTGAAGCTTGCCGACCAGCGCGGCATCGGCCGACGGCGTGGTGGTGAAGCCCTTCTTCGCGACCAGCGCCGCCATGCCGTGCGAGAGTTTCGTGTGATCGACGATCATCTGCTGCGCGAATTTCTTCACGTGCGGATCACTGGCATTCTTCAGCGCGATCTTGCTGGCCGCGATTTCGGTGGCATCGGCTTGCGACGCGTCCTGCACGAATTGCTGGTCGGCCGGCGAGAGCTGTGTGCCGCCGACCGGCGCATCGCTGGCCGGCGCATCGCTGGCTTGCGCGTACACCGCGCCGATCGACGCCACGCCCAGCCCCAGCGCGGTCGTCATCACTTGTAGGGAATACCGGAGTTTCATGCATTTTCTCCCTGGTCGACGGGGTCACCGACGCGCGGCGTCGATCGCTCGCGCTTATGCCGCTTTGCGCTTCGATAGTTGCGCAATCAGCGTTCTGTTGAATGCGGGCAGATCGTCGGGCTTGCGGCTCGTAATCAGGTTGCCGTCCTCGACCACTTCCTGGTCGATCCACGTGCCGCCCGCATTGCGAATGTCGTCCTGCAAGCTCGGCCAGCTCGTCACCGTGCGGCCCTTGATGATCCCCGCCGACACCGGCAGCCAGGCGCCGTGGCAGATCACCGCGATCGGCTTCTTCGCGCTATCGGCCGCTTTGACGAAGGCTTGCGCCTGCGGCAGCAAACGGATCGCGTCGCCGTTCACCACGCCGCCGGGCAGCACCACGGCGTCGTAGTCGGACGCGGTGACGCGGTCGAAGGTGGTGTCGACGTCGACGGTGTCGCCCTTGTCGACATGTTTGAAGCCCTGGATCTTGCCGGGCTTCGACGAAATGACGTGCACGGTGGCACCCGCGTCGGCGAGCGCGCGTTTCGGCTCGATCAATTCGGCCTGCTCGAAGCCGTCCATGGCGAGGACCGCGATCTTGCATCCGTTCAGCGTATTGCTCATTCGTGCTCTCCTTCAGAGTGCCGGGACCGGGTGCATCAATCACATTAGCCGGACCCTGCTGTTTGGGGATATCAGCAAAAGACGTGCCTATGTCGCGTGCGGCGAATCACAGTCCATGCGGGTCGTCGTCGAGACCGTCGTCGTCACGGGCCAACGGGTCCATGGGATCGATCACGCGGTCCGGTTCGATATCGCGATCCGGAGTTAGCGTCGAGTCGCCGTCGGCTGCGGCGCGCTCGCCCGTGCCCGCCCGATCGGTATCGCTGCCGAGTTCGCTGTCGCCGGTTTCGAGCGCGTGGTTGTCGAGTTCCGAATCGACGTCGAAGGCATGACGCTTCGCGCCGGCCACGTCGCTACCGCTGTCGGACGAATCGCTCGGACCGAGCGCGCCGGTCGTGCCCGCTGTCTGCTTGACGACCTGTTGCGGCTCTTCATCGGGGTTTAACGTGCTGCTCATGGCGTGCTCCTTGAGGGTGAGGTTCGAGGTGATGTCGCTAGCGAGAAAAGCTGCGCAAGGACCGTTCCGCTCGCGTCCCGGCGGTGCAACCACGGTGCACCGCAGCAAGCGCCGGGCACTGCCTTTGCTTGATGCGCAGGCATCGGCGCGTCCGTGCCCCATCAGCGCCTCATGCTTGAAACCGCTTGAAACTTCTACCTGCGACCATGACCGACACGCCCACTTCGAATCCGCGCCGCGCGGAACGTCCCGGCGACAGCGCAACCCGCGCCGCGCCGCAAACCGTGTCGCCTGCCATGCCGCCCGGCCTGCGCCACGCCGACGACGCCCGCCCCGGCTACACGCGCAAGCGCGAGTCGGAGAAGGACGGCTTCAGCTACTTCGACACGGCGGGCAAGCGCATCGACGACGAAGACGAGATCAAACGCATCAACGCACTCGCCATTCCGCCGGCCTATGAAGACGTGTGGATCTGCCCCGACGCGCGCGGCCATATTCAGGCGACCGGCCGCGACGCACGTGGGCGCAAGCAGTACCGCTATCACCCGCGCTGGCGCGAGACGCGCGACGCCGACAAGTACGAGCGCATGGCCGAGTTCGGTCGCGCGCTGCCGAAGATCCGCGCCCGCGTGGCACGCGATCTGAAACTGCCCGGCATGCCGTGCGACAAGGTGATCGCCGCGATCGTGCTGTTGCTGGACACGACGCTGATCCGCATCGGCAGTGTCGAATACGCGCGCGATAACCAGTCGTACGGTTTGACGACGCTGCGCAAGAAGCACCTGAAAATCGAAGCCGGGCAATTGCGTTTCAGGTTTCGCGGCAAGAGCGGCATCGAGCACGACGTCACGGTGAACAATCCGCGCATCAAGCGGATCGTGCGACGCTGTGCGGAACTGCCGGGTCATGACCTGTTCCAGTATCTCGACGACGACGGCTCCCGCCGCACGGTCGGCTCGGCCGATATCAACGACTACCTGCGGCGCGCGAGCGGCGCGGATTTCACCGCCAAGGACTATCGGACGTGGGCCGGCAGCGTCTATGCGCTGGCCGCGTTGCGTCGCCTGATCTGCGACAGCGCGGCGGAAGCGCGCCGTCATCTGGTGGCGACCGTCAAGGACGTGGCCGCGTTGTTGCGCAATACGCCGGCGGTGTGCCGGCGTTGCTACATTCATCCGGCGGTGATCGGCGCCTTCGAAGCCGATGAGTTGCAGACGCTGCCGTCCGGTCGGACGCGGCGTGGCTTGCGTGTCGATGAAGTCGCGTTCGCGGCGCTGCTCGCGCAGGCGGAAAAACGCGCGGCAAAATTGGCGCGTCAGGCTGGCGCGAAGGGACGCAAGACGCGCGAGGCGGTCGTCGCGGAAAGCGTCGACGATACGCTGACGAGCTTGCTGAAGAAATCGCGCGTGGTGCGTAAGGGGATGGCGGCGAAAACGAAGGCGAAGACGAACGGGAAAGCAGGTGGAGGGACTTCGACGCGAGCGACGGCGGCCTGACGCAGCACAACTTCGGCGCAACCACGCGATCGACCAATAAAAAACGAGGAACGCCGGTTGCTGCAGTTTGCGTACACCCAACCTGTAGAGGAGTCACACCATGTTGAACCAGATACAGACGCAAGCCGGCATGAGCCAGGGCCAGGGCGCCCGCATCGTCGGCAAAGGCAGCGCCACCGCGGATGGCCCCGGTCCGGACGTGATGGCTGCAGCCACTCTCGACGGCAACAAGGTGCTTAGCAGCGACGGCGAAGACATCGGCAAGATCAAGGACATCATGCTCGATGTCGGCTCGGGCCGCGTCGCGTACGCGGTGCTGTCGAGCGGCGGTTTTCTCGGTATCGGCGACAAGCTGATGGCCATTCCATGGCACGCATTGACGCTCGATACCGAGCAGAAGTGCTTCACGCTCAATATGACCGCGGAGCGCGTCAAAAACGCACCGGGATTCGACAAGGATCATTGGCCGGCCATGGCGGACCAGACCTGGGCTACCTCCGTGCACCAGTACTACGGCAGCGAACCCTACTGGGGCCGCGGTGCGTACGACACACGCGACGATCTCGGCGTCGGCGACATCCCGGCGGGCTCGTCGGATGCGCCTGAAGCGGGCGGGCTGAAGCTGTAAAAGTTCTGCCCGGCTCGATGCGCCGGCTTGCCGCGCTTGCGGCGGCCGGCGCGTTTCACTTTGGCAGCGGCGCGCGGCGGTCCGCCATGTCGATGCTGAATTTCTACCTCAACCGCACCGGCAAGAATCTGCCCAGAACGCGGCGCGCAACCTTGCAGCAGGCCAAACGCAAATTACGCGAAGCGTTCGGCCGCGAACCTTGACGCAACGCCTGCAGCCTTGCGCCCTTCTCAACCGGTCAAGCCTGCGCCACGCGCATGCCGACCTTCACCGGATGCTCATGCACGAAACACTGTGGTTTCTTATCGTCGGTGCCGTGCTCGTTTTCATGGGCGTGGCGGCGACGACCCTGCGGCGCCTGCCCGTCAGCGCCGCCATGTTCTACCTGTTGACCGGCTACCTGCTCGGGCCGCCCGGCTTCGATCTGTTGCGCCTCGATATGGTGGCCGACGCGCACGTGTTGCGCATGGTCACCGAAATCGCGCTGCTCGTCTCGCTGTTCGCCATCGGTTTGCGCCTGCGGCTCGGCGTATTCGACAAACTGTGGACCGTGCCGCTGCGTCTCGGCTTCGTCGCGATGCTGGCAACCATTCCACTTTTGACGCTGTTCGGCGTGTACGTTCTGCAATTGGCGTGGGGACCGGCCTTGCTGCTCGCGGCGATCCTCGCGCCGACCGACCCGGTGCTCGCGCACGACGTACAGGTCCACAACCCCGGCGATCACGATCTGTTGCGCTTCGCGCTGTCCGGCGAAGGTGGCCTGAACGACGGCATTGCGCTGCCTTTCGCGGCGCTTGGCCTCGCGGTCTGCGCCACGCCGGCCGGTCACGCGGTCAGCTTACTGAACCTCGCGCTCGTCGGCGGCATGGTGTGGGGGGTGGCCGGTGCGATCGCCATTGGCGGCGGGCTCGGCTGGGCCACCACGCACGCGGTCGCCTGGCTGCGCACGCGTCACGCGCAGGCGCTCGGGCTGGAAGGTTTTTTCGCGCTGGGCCTGATCGTGTTGTCGTTCGGCGCCGCACAGCTTGCACACACGTACGGGTTTTTGGCGGTGTTTGCAGCGGGCGTCGCGATGCGCCGCGTCGAGCATCGTGCGAGCGGCGGCATCTCGCCCCGCAAGGCAATCGGCACGGTCGATTCCGAAGATGTCGACGCCACCGCCGCGCATCCCGACAAAGCCCACGCATATATGACGGAGTCGGTGCTCGGTTTCACGATCGAACTCGAACGCATTGCCGAAGTGGCCGTCATGGCGATGGTCGGCAACGTGCTCGCCAATCTGACGGCGCCGCTCTTCACGTGGCAGACCATCGCGCTGTGCGCCGCGTTGTTCGCGATCGTGCGACCGGTCGCCGTGGAACTGTCGCTGCTCGGCTCGAGCGCGACGCCGACGCAACGGCGTTTGATGAGCTGGTTCGGCATTCGCGGTATCGGCTCGTTCTACTACCTGGCCTACGCGCTCGAAAACGGCGCCCCCGCCGACGTCACGCGACTCGTGCCACTCACGCTCGCGGTGATTGCAGCCTCCGTAGTGATTCATGGTGTATCGGCCACGCCGTTGATGAACTGGTATCACCGCTTGCGCAGCCGCGAGACCTGATAAGCACATCGCCCCGGGCACGCGAGCGAACGCCTACCGGCGGCAATGCAAACGGCATGCATAGCGGCCGGCAAAGCCCGTTCGGTTTTTCCACCGCTTTTCAAACAATGCGTTGAAGAATCCGCTAGCAATCCGAATACCGATGCGCAATGCATTTTTTGAAAATAATTACCACTAGTCGGCAATCAAAGAAAGCAAAAAACCCAAAATCGAGTCTAGTCGCTTTAAGCATTCTTAACTAAGATAACCGCTAACTCATTGCTGAGAGCGCGACGACATCAATGCCAAAGTACCGGGTCATTATTGCCGTTCCATACGAATGCCACGTATAAATGACGCAACTTGGCCTGCGTTATTCGCCCAGGGTTTGGCTTCGGCCGGCAGCACGTGAGCCGATGTCCGCGCGGCCGCAACGCGCGGCCTCACACGTCGCGCGGATTGCGCTCGGCGCGCTCGTTGCGGTAGCGGTCTGGCTGCATGGCGCAGCCGCCAGCGCCGCGACGGATACCGCCAATGCGACAGATCCGCGCGCGCTCGCGTCGCAGACCTCCGCCGCTGCCGAGGCTTCCGCCGCCGCCCCGCGCCAGCCTTCCTTCGCGCTGTACTACGGCAAGAATCCACCCGTCGAACTGCTGTCCGCCTACGACGCCGCGGTGGTCGAACCCGACAGCGAATTCAATCCACTGGCGCACGCGCTGCCTCACACCACCTGGTTCGCTTACGCGAGCGTCGGCGAGGTACTGCCTTCGCGCAGCTACTACGCGGCCTTGCCCAAAACCTGGCTCGCGGGCCACAACGAAGCATGGGCCTCGCGCGTGGTCGATCAAAGTCAGCCGGGCTGGCCGGCCTGGTATGTGGAACACGTCATTGCCCCGCTCTGGGATAAAGGCTATCGCGGTTTTTTTCTCGACACGCTCGATTCATGGCAATTAGTCGCCAAAACGGATACGGATCGCGCCGCGCAGCAAGCCGGCCTGGTGGCGGTGATCCGCGCTATCAAACAGCGTTATCCCAATGCGAAATTGATTCTGAATCGCGGCTTTGAAATTCTGCCGCAAATTCACGATCTCGCTTATGCGGTCGCATTCGAATCGCTATATCGCGGCTGGAATCAGGCGCAGCAGCGCTATACCGAAGTCCCGCAAGCGGATCGCGACTGGCTGCTGGGCGAGGCGAGGACGATCCGCGAGCAATACCGTCTGCCGGTCATTTCGATCGACTACTGCCCGCCTGCCGATCGCGCCTGCGCACAAGACGCCGTCGGCAGAATCCGTGCGCAAGGCGTGGTGCCGTACGTGACCGACGGTGCGCTCGTCACCGTGGGCGCGGGCGCGGTCGAACCGCAGCGCCGCCGCATTCTCGTGATTCAGGACCCGCCGGCGCGCACCGATCTGAACGTGTCGCCCGGCGTACGTTTTCTGGCCATGCCGCTGAACTACCTGGGCTACCGGATCGACTACGCCGACGCGCGCGAGCCGTTGCCGCAAGGCGATCTGCGCGACCGCTACGCCGGCATCGTGCTGTGGATGAACAACGACGTGCCGCGCGCCACGGAATATCGCGCGTGGCTCTCCGCGCAAATCGACGCGGGCTTGCCGATCGCGGTGTTCACCTCGTTCGGCGTGCAACTCGATCCGGCGCTCGCGCAAAAGCTCGACTTGCAGGTCGTGCCGGGTCAACCGTCGAACGGCAAACTCGAGGTCGAATCGTTCGATCCGAAACTGATGGGCTTCGAAATGAAGCCGCGCCCGGACCCGCACGATTACACCGCGGTGCGCGTCGGCCCGCATAGCCGCTCACTGCTGCGACTGCGCTCGGGTCACTTCGTGATCGACGGCGCGGCGCTTACGCCGTGGGGCGGCTATGCGATGCGGCCGTTCGGCGTGTTCGACCTGGGCGCGGTCAATCAGGCGCGCTGGGTCACGCAGCCGATTGCGTTTCTGCAAGCCGCGCTGCGCCTGCCCGCCGACCTGCCGGTGCCCGACACCACCACCGAGAACGGCCGCCGCCTGCTGATGTCGCATATCGACGGCGACGGTTTCGCGTCGCGCGCGGAATTCAGCGACCACGGCACGACGAACACCGACGCATCGCCGCAATATTCCGGCGACGTGCTGTTCCGGCTACTGCGCGACTCGGGCATGCCGACCACGGTCTCGCTGATCGAAGGCGAAGTCAGCGACGATGGCCCGTATAAGGCGTTCGCCGCGCATTTGCGGCTGCTCGGCCGGCGTATTTTCGAATTGCCGAACGTCGAAGTCGCGACCCACACTTACACGCATCCGTTGCAATGGATGCGCGTCACCGGCCTTGGCATTTCCAACGACAAGGACGTGCCGACCGAAGGCGGCAGCCAGACCAACAGCACGGGTCTGTCGATCGACATTCCGGGCTATCGCTTCAACATCGACCGCGAGATCGGCGGGTCGATCGGCTATATCGACAAACGGATCACGCCGCTGGCGAAACCGGTGCGCATGGTGCTGTGGAGCGGCGACTGCCAGGTCCCCGCGCCGGTGCTGAAGGCCGCGTACGAAGCCGGTGTGCTGAACATGAACGGCGGCGACACGCTAATCACGAAGAGCTATCCGAGCTGGACCGCGATCGCGCCGCTCGGCGTGATGAAAGACGGCTACTTCCAGGTGTTCGCGCCGAACCAGAACGAGGAGTTGTACACGGACCTGTGGCATGGACCGTACTACGGCTTCACGCGCGTGCTCGAAACCTTCGCCATGACGGACCAGCCGCTCCGTTTCAAGCCGATGGACATCTACTACCACATGTTCTCCGGCACCAAGTTCGCGTCGGTGCAGGCGCTGCAGCAGATTTTCGACACCGTCTTGCGGCAGCCGGTGAATCCGGTGTTTTCCTCCGAATACGCCCGCAAGGTGCTGGACTTTCTCGACCTGAGCATTGCACGCGAGGGCGCGCGCTGGATAGTGCGCGACGCCGGTCAACTGCGCACCGTGCGGCTGCCGGCCGGCCGGGTGCCGGACATGGCGAGCGCGACCGGCGTGGCGGGTTACCTGCCCGGTCCGGGCGGCACCTATGTGCATCTCACCGGCGGCGAAGCGAGCTTCACGGTGATCGATGCGGCCAGCGCGCCGCGCGTGCCGTATCTCGCCGACGCGAACGGCCGCATCGACCATTTCGAACGCACGGCGGGCGGCTTCTCGTTCGATCTGCGCGCGCGGATCGCGCCGCAGTGGCGCCTCGCAAATGCGGGTGCCTGCCGCGTGAGCCGCCGACCTCTTTCCAACGACGCCCACCAATTGCATGTCGACGTCGCCTGCGACACCTGAACGGCAACGGCTGTTTTCGCCAGCCGTCATCCTCGTGCTCGGCGCGCTCACCGCGCTGATGCTGGTGCTCGCCTATCCGCGCGACAAGCTGGAGGCGCGGCTGCTGCGCGGCACCAACACGGACGGCCTGACGATCGCGTATCTGGAAGCGTGGCTGCGGATCGATCCCGACAATCCCGACGTGTTGTCGGAACTGACGCGCGAGTATCTGAAGGGACAACGCATCGCCGAGGCGTCGCGCGTGCTTGACCGCTTGCAGCAGTCGCACGATCCGGCCGCGCGGCAAGGCGCGCTGGCGATTCGCGTGTCGATCGCACAACAACGGCTATACGCGCTGAAAGCCGACGATCCCGCGCGGGCCGCGAGGCTGCGCGAACTCGACGCGTTGTTGCGCGAGGCCGCCCCGTACACGTGGGACAACGAGCAGCTTGCGTTGCTGGCGCGTCAGGCGCGTGGACTCAATGACAGCGAACTCGCCGCGCGTTACTACCGTCAGTTGATCCAGCGCGATCCCGCGCATGCGAGCGGCTGGCTGGTCGATCTCGCGCAGACCGAACTCGGCAACGGCCGCTATGCGGCGGCGGCGAATGCGTGGTTCGAGGCGCAGCAGCACGCCGACGACCGGGACCAGCGGCGCGCGCGTTTCATTGCGGGCGTGCAGGCGCTGCAGGCGGGCAACGATCCGCTCGCGGCGATTCAGGCGGCGAACGCGCATCTCGGCGATCTCGCCGACGATCCCGCGACGTTGCGCTATCTCGCCAATCTGGCGCTCGCCGCCGGCCGCCCGGATCTGGCCGAAGAGTATGTGAAGCGGCTGCTCAAGATGTCGGCGGTCATGCCGCGAGGGATGCGCGTGGTTGCATTTGCGAGAGGCACTGCGGGCGATGCGCATGCCGCGGCCTCGGCCGCCGACGCAAACGCAAACACAAGCGCGAGCCCGCCGCACGCGCGGACCGCCGCGCTGGCCGACACCACGCCCGGCGAATTTCGCAACGCCCACGGCATCTGGTTACGCGCCGCATGGTATCGACCTGAGCATCAAGCGCGTGGTTTGCAACATGTCGTGCTGACGTTCAATGCCTGCGCAACGACGAACGGAGCCTGCAACGGCAAACACGCGCGTGGACCGCGAAACGCCCACTCACCGATCGATCAGCGCGGCAGGTTCATCAGAATCGCCACGACGACGGCAAGCGCACCTACACCTACACCGGCAGCCACGAGCACAACCTCGGCCGCCACGCCAACGCCCACCGGCGCTTCCGCCGAATCCGACAACGAACTCGCCTACCGCGTGTTCCTCGCCAATGGCGACGTCGCCAACGCCCAACGCATCGCTCAGGCCGCGCTCGACCAGGACCCGCAATCCGCCCTCTGGCGCGGCCGTCTCGCGCAGGTCGCGGAATGGAATCATCAACCGCAGGTGGCGCTGCGCAATTACCTCGCGCAAGCGCAGGCCACCGGCGACGCCAACGCCTGGCAGCAGGTCGCGCGGCTGGCGCCCGGCCTGAACGACAACGCCGCCGTGCTGGCCGTCACGCTGCATCAGTCGGAACAGCAGCCGGACAATCTGAAGCTGATCGACGCCGTGGTGTTCTCTTACGAACAACTCGCCGACCCGGACAGCGCGCTGCGCTTCCTGCAAGCGCGCATGCACGGCGCGCAGCGTCGCGCGGTCATGGAGCGTTACGCGCTGATCGCCGAGCGCAAGGGCGACGACGATCTCGCGCTGCACACCTGGCGCGACCTCGAACGCGAGTTCGGCCCGAACGGCGCCTATGGCCTGAAAATCGCCACCCTGCTCTACACGCGAACCCAGTTCGATGCCGCGCTCGCCGCGATGAACGAAGCCAAGGCCGCCGCGCCGAACACCGACGGCGACTTCTGGCGCTTCTACGCGCTGCTCGCCAACACGGTCCAGCATCCGCACGAGGCGAACCTGGGCTATCGCGCGCTGATTGCCGGCGGCAAAGCCGACGCCGACGACTACGAAGCGATGACCGGTTTCTACAACGACTCGCCGCTCGACGCCGGCCGCCTCGCCGAATACGCGTATCGCCACGGCGGGCCGCCGCGCGCGCTCTCGCAGGCGCTTTACCACTATCAGCGCGCGCGGGCCTGGGGGCGGATTCGCGTGTTGCTTGCATCGCTCTCACCCGAGGAACGCAGCGCCGCCGAACAGTCCGCTACCTTCCTGCTGGCGCGGGCCGAATACGAACGGCAAACCGGTTCGGTGGAGGACGCGGAGCGCGATATCAAACGCGCCGCGCGCCTCGCGCCCGACAACGCCGAAGCGCGCGCCGCGTATCTGTGGATGCTGACCGACCGCGGCACCGACGCCGAGTTGCGCAACGCCCTGCGCAGCTACGCCGGCGACGCCGAAAACGACCCGCAACTGTGGTCGCCCTACGCCGCGGCGTCGATGCGTCTCGGCGACGGCCGCGCGGCGCTGCACTATCTGCACAAGCAGTCCGCGCAGGCCGCGCAGAGTCCGCTCTGGCGGCTGACTTATGCTGACGCGCTGGAGCTGAACGGCCGCATCGACGAGGCGTGGCAATTGCGCCGCAGCGTCTGGCTCGAACTCGCGCGGCGCCGCCGCGATCCGGCGCAGGCGAGCGCGCTGCCCGCCGCGGAGCAGGACGATTTGCGCGGCCGCTATGTCGCGCTGAGCACGCTGTTCGACAACGGCGACCGCTCGCGCGCCGTGCTGATCGACATGCTGCGCGCGGACCAGGCGAGTCAGACCGAGGCGCCGTCCGCACAGACCTCCGGGCTCGGCGACATTGGCCTGCTGCCGCCCGTGCAACAGGAGGCGATCCGCAAGGAGCGGCGCGTTTATACGGCCATTGCACGCGAGGCGGCGATTTCGTGGGCACAGGTGCAGGACGCCTCCGATATGGAGCGCGCGTGGCTCGAAAAGCAATACATTCAACGCAGCACGCGGCCGGTGTATGCCGAGGCGCAACTGGCCATCAACGAAGGCGACGTGAACGAATTGTCACGCCTGCTCGACACGCTGCCCGATCTGATTCCCCGGCAAAACAAGGTGGATGCGCAAACCCTGACCGGCCGCAACGCCGACGCGCAAACCACCGCCTTCGAGTCGCTCACGAGCCTGCCCAACGACAGCGTGATGCACGGCCAGTTGCACGACCGGCTGCTCAGCAACGCGCAGGCGGTCGCGCCGTCGGTGCGCTACAGCGACCAGGGACCGTTGCGCTTCAGCGAGGAATCGATCACCGGCGGCGTGCGGCTGACCCCGTCGCAAGCCCTGCAATTGCGCTACCGGCAGCGCGACCAGAGCACCGACGCCGGGTCGCTGCCCAACGCGCCGAATCACGACCGCCTGCTCGAAGGCGTCTACTCGCACAAGGGGCAATACGACGAAGAACACGTGATTGTCGGCCGCCGCGAAGCGTTGAAGGACTTCGTGACCGCGCGCGTGGAAGGGACCTATGCGGTCAATCCGCAACTCACACTGACCTATGCGGCCGGCTATAACCAGTCCGCCACCGAAACCACGCAACTGACCGTGGCCGGCGTGAAGGACCTCGCGTCGGTCGGCTTCAACTACCGGCTCGACTCGCACTGGTTCGGCGGCGGCCGTTACGAGTACGACCGCTTTCACGGCCAGGACCGTTCGTCGCTCGGCGACGGGCATCTGATCGAATTGAACGCCGGTTACAAAATCAAGGCCGACTACCCCGACTACACGATCCGCGCGGTGTTCTCGCACGGCCAGTACAGCGCCAACGGCACGCCGGGCGCCGCGCTGCAGAACCTGCTGCCGGCCGGCACCCCGTTCAACGCCCAGGCCTTCATGCCGCAAACCTTCACGCAGGGCGGCCTGCTGTTTTCGTTCGGCGACGACCTGCCGGAGAACTACTCGAAAGGCTGGCGGCCGATGTTCTCCGCCGGGCCGCTGCGCGACTCGCGCGCGGGCTGGTCGGGCCAGGTGATGGCCGGCTTCGTGGGGAGTCTGTTCGGCGGCGATCAGGTGCTGATCTACGGCTTGTATCAGGGGGCGTCGTCGAATCACTCGACCTCGGTGAAGGAAATCGGCGCGCGGTATCAGTGGCTGTACTAGAAGAAGACGTCGGCAAGCCGTGGCTTGCCCGGTGAATCGAATCAAGCCTGTCTGACTGGAGAGCAAGATGGACCAAGCAAAACAAGCTCAAACGAAGCGGCCGCGCGGGCGCGCCGCCGTGCTGTCGATCGTGCTCGGCGCGGCGCTCGGGGTGACGCTGGGCGGGTGCTCGGTGATCGACCGCAGCAGCGCGCCGGCGTTCTCGAAGAGCGACACGTGGGTGATCCTGCCGATCGCCAACAACACCGAGACGCCGCAAGCCGGACAGCGCGCCGCATCGATCGCGCAAAGCCTGTTGAGCGCATATGGCTACGCGAATCTGACGCGCTATCCGTCCAGCGCCGACGACGAAACGCTGTTCGATCCGGCCAAGCCCGACGCCCAGCAGAACGCGCTGAACTGGGCCCGTCAGCAGAATGCGCACTATGCGCTGAGCGGCGCGGTCAACGAGTGGCGCTACAAGGTCGGCGTGGATGGCGAGCCGGCCGTCGGCATCACGTTCGAGGTACTCGACGTGCAAAGCGGCAAGGTCGTCTGGACCGGCACGGGCAGCCGCACCGGCTGGAGCCGCGACGCGGTGTCGGGCGTCGCGCAGAAGCTCGAGCGCGAGTTGCTGAGCCCACTGGCGCGCTGACGCCGAGCCGGGATCATGCCGATGCGCCCGGCGCCGCCTCAGCGTTCGCTGCGTTCACGACGAACGTGCGGGCCAGGCGCTCACGCCGGCGGTCTTTCAACCGATATCAGGAAGCCCTCGCCATGAACACGCGTGCTCCGGATCAATTCGCGCCGCGCTCCCGCTTCAAGCGTCGCCAGGCGCAAAGCATCGGCGCGGGCTCGTGGTGGGCGCGGCTGGTCGCGCCGCCGCGCGGCACGGCGCGTCGACGCGCCGTCACCACGCTCGAATCGGTCCTCGCGACGCTGCTCGCGATCGGCCTGTGCTGGCTGTTCCGGCCACTCAACCCGTTACTGATTCACGTCGGCTTCGTGTGGATCTGGAGCGTGCCGATCGTGCTGGCGTTGCGCTACGGTTCGATTGCCGGGACGTTCTCCGGGCTGATTCTGCTCGGCGCGTGGTACGTGCTGTATCCGGGCGCGGACCCGTCGTCGCTCGGTTCGATCGCGCATGCGCTGGGTGAGCCGCACATGGAGCCGCAGCCGTTTCCGGTCGGCTTCTTCTTCGGCGGCTTCGCGTTCACGCTGCTGTGCGGACAATTCGGCGACGTCTGGATCACGCGGCTCGGCCAGGCGCGCATGGCCAACGACTACCTCGCCGAGCGGCTGTCGATCCTCACGCGCAATCAGTTTCTGCTACGGCTTTCGCATGAACGCCTCGAACAGGATCTGCTCGGCCGCCCCGCGACGTTGCGCGATTCGCTGGCGCGTATGCGGGCGGTGACGCTGACCCAGGAGCCCGGCAACGCGCAACGCGGCGTGGTGGATCTGCGTGGCGCGCAACAGTTTCTCGATACCGCGGCGCAAGCTTGCCAGCTGGAAGGCGCGCGTCTTTACGCATGGCGCGACGGCCATCCGCATCACGAAGCCGCTGCGTGGATCGGCACCACGTTCGAACTCGACGCGGACGATCCGCTGGTGCGCGAAGCGCTCGACGTCCGCACGCTGGTGCATATCGAATCGGCAACCCAGCAAAAGGCCGCGCAAAGCCGCTATATCGCCTGCGTGCCGTTGATCGATGCGCTGAAGCAACCGGTGGGTCTGCTGGTGATCGAACGCATGCCGTTTCTCGCCTTGACACGCGATAACCTGCAATTTCTGCTGGTGCTGTGCAACTACTACGCGGACGGCGTGCAGCATGCCGACGTCACGCGCGATCTGCTGCAGGCGTTTGCCGATTGTCCCTACGATTTCGCGCTCGATTACGCGCGGCTCGTGCATCTGTATCGCGATACGCGGGTGCGTTCGTCGCTGGTCGCGCTGGTGTTCGACGAACGCACCGCCAGCACCACCTGGTACGACCACGTGCTGCGCACGCGGCGCGCGCTGGACGTGCAATGGGCGCGCAACACCGGGCCGCTGCGCGCGATTCTGACGCTGATGCCGCTGTCGGGTGAAGGCTCGATCGACGGTTATCTGCTGCGGATCGAAGACAATCTGCGCGCGCAATACGGCGTCGATTTCGAGTCGGCCAGGATTGCCGTGCACGCCATGGTGATCGCCGATGCGGAGCCGGTGAATGAATTGCGGCGTTTGCTGGAGCGCTGCGATGCGCGAGTCTGATGCGGATTCGGCGCGGGAAGCGAGGGGCGTTGGCGCGGCGCGGGGAGTGGCTGGGGTGGCTGGGGTCGCGGGTGTGGCTCATGCGGGATCGGCTTCGGCTTCACGCTCCGGCATGGGGTCCGCGCTGCTGGCCATGCTTGCCGGACTCGCCGGCATCGCGTTGCAACTTGCGGTCTTCTCGATCGCCGCCCATGGCGCGCCGGATACATCCGCGCAATGGCTCGGCGGCCTTCCCGACGACGCACCGTCCGGCGACGCCGCGCGTCTGAACACGCACACGCTGCTGCTCTGCCTGCTGGTCCAGGCGCTGGCCGCGCTGCTGATCTCGCTCGCCATTGCCCGTGCGCTGCCGCGGCGTTACCGCGCGCCGCGCAAGGGCGTACTCGCCGCACTGTGGTTCCTGAACTTCGCGCTGCCGATCGGCGGCGTGGCCTGCACGCTCGGCGCGCTCGCCATTGCAAGAATCCTGCCGCGTCCGCCCGAGCGCTTGCCGGTTACGCAAGTCGACGAGCCCGAATTCGCCGCCAATCTGATCGGCAACGTGTCGTACGGCCGTGGCGCGCGGCTGAAGGCAGAGTTGCAGAACGCCGACGCCGGCACCGCGTTCCGCATGACCGCCCTGCTGGCCATGCAATCGATGCCCGCGCGCACCGTTTCCCCGTTGCTGCAAGGCATGCTGGCCGACCCGCTCGACGACATCCGCCTGCTGGCGTACGGGATTCTCGACAATCGCGAGAAGGCCCTTACGCAGCGGATTCTGCTGGAACGGCCCAAGCTCGACCGCAAGCTGCATCCGGCGTTGAACGACACCGACCGGCGGCGCGCCAACAAAACCCTCGCCGAGTTGTACAGCGAGTTGATCTACGAGCATCTGGTCACCGGCGACGTCTATCGCAACGCCGCCGATCAGGCGGACGGTTTCGCTATCGCGGCGCTCGACGCCGATCCCGACGACGCCTCGCTCTGGCGCCTGCGCGGCCGTCTCGCGCTCGACCGCCGCGAACTCGACAACGCCGACACGATGCTGCAACGCGCTATCGACTGCGGTTTTCCGCGCGAACGGATGCTGCCGTATCTCGCCGAAGCCGCTTATTTGCGGCGCGATTTTGCGCGCGTGCGCCGTTTGCTGCGCGAGATGGACAGTCACGCGGGCGGCTCGACGCTGCACGCGGTGCTGGCGTTCTGGCAGGGGCGCGAGGCGGGTGCAACGAATAGCGCTGCCGGCCCGCGCGATTCAGGTGGCCCGCGCGCGGTCGACGCCGACGCCAAAGCGCCCGACGCGCCCGACGCGTCCAACTCGTCTAACGCTTCCGACTCATCGGCCCGCGACGCCATGCACCGTGCCATGCCCGACCACCTGTCCGCGCCGGACGCACCGCCGAGACGCCCAACATGAACGCTCCCAAAGCCGCCACCGCTACCGTCCCGCACGCCCCACACGCCGCGCCCAAACTCCCGCGCGCGGCCTCCGCCGATATCGCGCTGCTACTCGAAGGCACCTTCCCGTATGTGAGCGGCGGCGTCTCCAGTTGGGTCAACCAGATCATCCGGGCGTTCCCGGAATACACCTTCGCACTGTGCTTTCTCGGCAGCCGTCCGCAGGACTATCCGAAGATGTCGTATGCGTTGCCCGACAACGTCGTGCATCTGGAGAATCACTATCTGTACGACTTCGCGCCGCCGCCGATGATCCGTCATCAGCCCGGCGACCCCGCCGCCTTCATGCAGGCCGGCCAGATGCACGAGAAGTTGCGCAACCCCGCCATGCGCCAGGCGGCCGGCCGGATGCTCAGGGACATGCTCGACGATCTGCGTCCCGGCGGCGCACTGGGTGAAGAAGCGTTTCTGTATTCGAAGGAATCGTGGACTTACCTGACCGATCAATACCGGCAGTACTGCACGGACCCGTCGTTCGTCGATTATTTCTGGACCGTGCGCATCATGCACAAGCCGCTGTGGCAGTTGGCCCGCATTGCCGAGGGACTGCCCAGGGTGAAGATGTTCCATACCGTCTCGACCGGCTATGCGGGTTTTCTGGGCGCATTGCTGCGTTACCGGCATGGCCGTCCGCTGCTGGTGTCCGAACACGGCATCTATACGAAGGAACGCAAGATCGATCTGTTCCAGAGCCAATGGATTCGCGACAACCGCAGCATCTTCGAACGCGACGTGTCGCAGATCGGCTATTTTCGCGACCTGTGGGTGCGTTTCTTCGAAACGCTGGGCCACGTTTGCTACGACGCCGCCGAGGACATCATCGCGTTGTACGAGGGTAACCGTCGACGTCAGATCGTCGACGGCGCACCCGAACACAAAACCGCCAATATTCCCAACGGCGTGAACCTGCCGCGGCTCGCGCCGCTACGCGCGCAACGCGGCGCGCAGATCCCGAAGACGCTGTGCCTGATCGGCCGCGTGGTGCCGATCAAGGACATCAAGACCTTCATTCGCGCGATGCTGACGGTGGTGCGTCAGATGCCGGAGGCCGAAGCCTGGATCGCCGGTCCCGAAGACGAGGACGAGTCATATGCGAACGAATGCCGTGCGTTGGTCGAGAGTCTGGGCTTGCAGGACAAGGTGAAGTTTCTCGGCTTCCAGAAGATCGACGAATTGCTGCCCAAATGCGGCGTACTCGTGCTGAGTTCGATTTCCGAAGCGCTGCCGCTCGTCGTGCTCGAAGGGTTTGCGGCGGGCGTGCCGTCGGTGACGACCGATGTCGGCTCGTGCCGCCAGTTGATTTACGGACTCGACGGCGAGGACGCCGCGCTCGGCGCAGCGGGCCGCGTGGTGCAGATCGCCGATCCGCGTGCGCTCGCCGAAGCAGCGCTGGACCTGCTCGACGAGCGCAACTGGCACGCGGCGCAACAAGCGGGCATTGCACGGGTCGAGCGGTTTTATACGCAGGATCAGATGGTGGGCTCGTATCGCGAGTTGTATGCGCGCCTCACTGCGCTAGCGGATCTGGAGCCGACAGCGCAGCAGGCGCTGTCGTCCTGACGCGGCACTGAGCCACCCCACACTCAACGCAAACGGAACGGATCGCCATGGCCGGAATCGGGTTCGAACTGCGCAAGATGCTCCGCCGCGATACGCTGCTGGGGCTGATGCAGGCTTATACGTACGCCGGGTTGATCGGCGCGGGGCCATGGGTGCTGTCGATCGTCGGCATTCTGCTGATCGGTGTGCTGAGCCTACCGTTCGTTTTGCCCACCGGGCTCATCACGCAGTTTCAGGTCTCGGTGACGTATCTGATCTCGTTGTCGCTGATCCTCACGGGTCCGTTGCAACTCGCTTACACCCGTTTTACCTCCGACCGTCTGTTCGAGAAGCGCGACGATCTGGTGCTGCCGAACTATCACGCGGTGGCGTTCGTGGTGACGGTGGCGTCAGCCGTGCTCGGCACGCTGGCGATCGTGCTGCTATTTCCGCAGCAGACCGTCGCGTACCGGCTGCTCATGCTGGCCGGCTTCGTCGTGATGTGCAACATCTGGATCGCGACGATTTTTCTGTCGGGTATGAAGCAGTATGTGTCGATCATCGTGGTGTTCTTTATCGGCTATTCGTTCACCACCGGCGCGGCGCTCGCGCTCAACCGCTTCGGCCTGACCGGGCTGCTGTCGGGCTTCGTAACGGGCCAGACGATCTTGCTGGTCGGCCTGCTCGCACTGATTTACCGCGATTACCGCAGCGATCATTTCATCTCGTTCGAAATGTTCTGGAAGCAGTACCGCTATCCGTCGTTGATGCTCACCGGCCTGCTGTATAACCTCGCGATCTGGGTCGACAAGTTCATGTTCTGGTATTCGCCCGGCACCGGCCAGCCGGTGATCGGGCCGCTGCGGGCGTCGCTCATCTACGACATTCCCGTGTTTCTCGCGTATCTCGCGATCATTCCAGGCATGGCGGTGTTTCTGATGCGGATTGAAACCGACTTCGTGGAGTACTACGACGCCTTCTACGACGCGGTGCGCGAAGGTGCGTCGCTGCAGCATATCGAACGCATGCGCAACGCGATGGTGGAGGCACTGCGCAACGGCATCTGGGAAATCATCAAGGTGCAGACCATCGCCGCGATGGTGCTGTTCGCCGCCGGCACCGTGCTGCTGTCGTGGCTGAAAATCTCGACGCTGTATCTGCCGCTGCTTTATATCGACGTGATCGCCGCCAGCATGCAGGTGGTCTTCATGGGCACGATCAACGTGTTCTTCTATCTCGACAAGCGCAAGATCGTGCTGTGTCTGGTGGCGGGATTCGTCGCGCTGAACGTGATTTTCACGGCGCTCACGCTCGCGCTCAACCCCGCTTTCTACGGATACGGTTTCGCGGGCGCGCTGCTGGTGGTCGTGCTGGCGAGTCTTTACCTGCTCGATCGTAAATTGGAATCGCTAGAATACGAGACCTTCATGCTGCAATAAGGCCTCTTCTTTCGATGACCGTACCCGACGAATCGACACGTCATGCGCGAGCGAGCGCCGCCAATTCGCTGTTTGCTTTTCTGAAGGCGTTGCCGCTCGGCGAGCGGCTGATCGAAGGCGGTTTCATGGCGGTGCAGGCGGTGGCCGGTGCGAGTCTCGCGTTCGGGATCGGCCGCCTGCTGCATACCGAGCAGGCATTCTGGGCCGCGATCACCGCGATCGCGGTCAGCCAGCACAGCTATATCGACACGCGCAATCTGTCGCGCGACCAGTTTATCGGCGCGATGGTAGGCGGCGTGTGCGGGTTAGGTGGCGCGCTGCTCGGCGGTGGGCATTTCGCGGCTTATGCGGCTACCGTGGGCGTCGCGATCGTCGCCTGCTGGATTCTGAACGTGGGCAGCGCGGCGCGGCTGGGTGGGATTACCGCGACCATCATGCTGCTCGTGCCGGGGATGGGGCCGCCTTGGGATAAGGCGTTGCTGCGGCTGGGTGAAGTGACCTTGGGCACGGTCTGCGCGTTGTTGACGGCGTGGCTGATGTCGAAGGTCGAGCAGCGGTGGTTTGGGAAGCCGCGGAATACGTGAGGGAAGGAGGCGTTGCGGGGAATGGCGGCATTTTCACCCGCTTGTTCGCTTGGCGGCACATCGCTCTCTTCGCACTAAATCATTCGCCTTGCGCCGCCTCGCCCTCTTGCGGCCGACGCCGGTAACGCCCAGGCGTGTCGCCGATACTTTGCTGAAACGCCTTGCCAAACGCGGCTTCCGATTGATAGCCCACCATCTCGCCGATCTCCGCCGCGCTGCGCTGCGTGCGCAGCAGCAGATCGCAGGCGATCGTCATGCGGATCTGCGTGAGGAAGTCCATTACCGTCATGCCCGCCCGTTCGTTGAAATGACGTGCGTAAGTGGCCCGGGACATCGCGGCGAGGTCGCCCAGTTCGGCGATGGTCCATGCACGCTCCGGCGCGCTCAACATGCTTTGTACGGATGCGCCCAGACGCGCGTCGGCGAGTAGCGTCAGCACGCCCGAGGTCGACGCGTTCTGTTCGCCATGCACGCGCAAGGCCATCGCGAAGAGCGCGTGACTCAGCGCGGTGACGATGGCCAACGCGCCCGGCTGACGATGCTCCGCCTCGGCGCGCATCAGCGCGATCACCGTTTGCAATGGGCCGAGTGCCTGCGCACCGCCGAGCGAGACGTGGAACGGATCGGGCAGCGCATTCAGCAGTAACGCGGATGACCCCGGCGAGTGGACAAAGCGGCCGCAGAGCAGATCGACATCGGGCTGCGCCGCGGGCGCGTTGCCGGCGTCACCATTGTTGCTGTCGTGGCCATCGTTGCGTCGTACGGGCAGCATGCCGTCATGACTTAGCGTCAAGGGCGCCGTGGCGCTACTCCTTGCCACATTGCGCACGCGATGCGCTGCACCGTGCGGAAACAGCACGAAATCGCCCGCGCGCAGCGCCACTTCCCCGCCGCCGGTGGTTTCGATCAGGCAGGCGCCGCCGAGCACCAGATGAAACGGCGCGATACCCGTTTCCATCGGCGCGTGATCGATGTCGAAGCCGCCCGAGAGAAGGCAACGCAGATCGAGGCTGGCTTGCGGGCGGGCAAGGTCGATCAATCGGCTGAGCATGTCCATGAGACGATCGCGCTAAAAGTTGAGCAAATCGAGTATTCAGGATATCGCGGCGCAGCGCAATACTTTGTCTCACGACGCCGGCACCCGCCGACGCGCAATAAAGACGAAGGAGCATGGCCATGTTGAACTGGATCGGATACCGCAAAGAATTGTTCGGCCGCATCGGCGAAATCGGCAAACTGTCGCCGGATACCGTCCGGGCTTATCAGACGATGTCGAGCGCCGGTCAGAAAAGCGATCTGCTGGGCGCGAAGACGCGTGAGCTGATTTCGCTGGCTGTGGCGGTGAGCTTGCGTTGTGACGGTTGTATTACGGTGCATACGGCCGAAGCGCTGAAGCAAGGCGCGACGCGCGATGAAATCGCCGAAGCGCTGGGCGTGGCGGTGGCGATGAATGCCGGCGCGGCAATGGTGTACTCGGCCCGGACGATGGATGCGGTCGCGGCTTATTCGAGTGAAGCGGCGGATGGGGGGCGGTAACGGGTGACGTGTGTGGTCAGCGATGTCGACGTGCGCGGAAGGCGGCTGAGTGAGCAAAAAATCACACTGCCGCCTTTTTCTTTTCAGTCAGAAATTCACAGGTCGAGTCGACGACCCTTATACACGCCCATTCTCAATCCATGCTGCATAGTCTGCGGACCGACATCGGTCCCGCATAAAATCGTTGATTTTCCTGGTTAAAATCGGCGCTTTTTAGTTTTAGGAAGCAGTCGATGCCTGTGTCCTGCTCTTTCCGCCTCAACGGCAAACGAATGTCCATCTTGCTTTGCCCCGGTTTGGGCGGCGTTGCAGCCTTCTCAGGTGATGGTGAGTCCATTGATGACCCGAACGCAACCACGAAGCAGGATGAGGGTCCCCTTCCGGCCGGCACTTACTTTATCAACCAGCGACATTTATTCCTGGTACAACCATTCGCTATTACGGAACGGTGAACGTGCGATGAAAGGCTTCCTGACCAGGCTCTTTCTGGCGGTCGTGCTGACCGTACCCATCGGTTGGGTGCTGGGGTCTTTTGACTGGTTCTGGGCACTCGCCAAAAGCCCCTTGGGGCACAAGGTGCTCGGATGGGCCTCACTCCCGTTCGAACCACTCGACGGTGAAAGCTATGACGATCCGGTTGTAGCTGTCATGCTCGTCGTGAGCTTCATCATCGCAGCGCTGATGGTATGGGGCGGGCCAGTCGCCGTGCGCGCATTTCTTCGGAGAAGCCGGTGGCGGTTCCCGTCGTGACATCGAACAGCCCGTAAGGACAAAAAAGCCCGCTGCCAGAGCGGGCTTGGTGCCGTCAAGAATGCCTGCATCTTCACGTCACGAGCGGCCCTGTAAAGATCGTCCTTCGCTGCAATTACACCGCGTGCCGCGCCTCTTCCAACTGCTTGCGACGCACCTCGCCCTGCCGCTCCAGCATCCAGCCCGGATACTCGGCCGGCAGCGTGCTGACCTGGTCGAGTTTCGTCAGTTCATCCGCGCTCAGCGCGACGGCGGTCGCGGCGATGTTGTCGTCGAGTTGCTCGACCTTCTTCGCGCCGACGATCACCGACGTCACCACCCGCTGGTGCAACAACCACGCGAGCGCGATCTGCGCAACCGATACCTGTTTGGCCTCCGCGATGTCGCGCATCACGTCGATGCAGTCGTACGCGCGCTCACGGTCGACCGGCGGAAAATCGAACGTCGTGCGCCGGCTGCCCGTCTCGCCCTGCTGTTCACGTCCATATTTGCCGCTCAGCAAACCGCCCGCGAGCGGACTCCACACCATCAGGCCCAGGCCTTCGCTGTGCAGCATCGGCACGAGTTCGCGTTCGAGGTCGCGCCCCGCCAGCGTGTAATACGCCTGCAGCGATTCGAAACGCGCGAGCCCAAGGCGCTCCGCGATCCCGAGCGCCTTGACGATCTGCCACGCGGCCCAGTTCGACACGCCGACGTAGCGCACGTGGCCGTGCTGAACCAGCGTGTCGAGCGCGCGCACGGTTTCCTCGATCGGCGTGGCCGGATCGAAACCGTGGATCTGATACAGGTCGACGTGATCGAGTTGCAGGCGTTTCAGGCTAGCCTTCACACCGTCGATGATGTGATACCGCGACGCACCGCGTGCATTCGGAAACTCGCCGGTCTGGCCGAACACCTTGGTCGCCACGACGACCTGGTCGCGCGGCACCTTGAGGTTTTTCAGCGCCTGGCCGGTGATCTGTTCGGACAGGCCGCCCGCGTAGACGTCGGCCGTGTCGATAAAGTTGATGCCCGCGTCGAGCGACCTGCCGACCAGCCGCTCCGCGTCGGCCTGCTGCAGATCGCCGATCTGCTTCCAGATGCCCTCGCCGCCGCCGAAGGTCATCGTGCCCAGACATAGCTCCGAAACAAACACACCGGTGCGGCCTAACGGGTTGTAACGCATTGCGCAGACTCCATCGTGAAGGGGTGGATGGGTGAGGCGTAGAGGGTACTGCAATTGGGGGAAGTCGGCTGGGGGCGCGGCAATGGTCATCGGGTACGTTCTATGACCGGCCGAAAGTTGGCGCTGTTGATTGCGTGGGATTCTGACAAACGGCGGGGGCTGTGGGATTAGTCGTGATGTATTCCTGGCTCAGAGAGGTTTGACGATATAAATATGAGTTCCGTATAGGACTAAACTGATTCGCGGTTATATCAGGCCAGGCAGCGGATTTAACGTCAGAACTCGAAGATGTAAAATTTTGCTACGGCATCGGAATCAAATTCCCGATGCATAAAATCGATTCTATTCCTCATTTAGAATTGGCGTTTTCAGCTTTGGGGCAGCCTCATGCCGTGGACATTTCAGCAAAGCACCGGGAAACTTTCGTTTAATGGCGAGCCCGTCGAAACGGGTTATTCAGGTGCTGCCACCGGTAAGAACAATCCGGCCATGCAGTCAATTCAGAACGTGGGGCCGATCCCACGCGGTAGCTGGCAAATCGGTGCGCCTCACAGCTCTCCACACACCGGAAGTTTCACGCTCAACCTCGCGCCCATGGTGGGAACGAATACCTTCGGGCGAAGCGCTTTCCGAATCCACGGCGACAGCACAGCTCATCCGGGGCAGGCATCTGACGGATGCATCATCATGGGCGTTCATACTCGCCACCGTATTTGGTCAAGCGGCGACCGACGCCTGGAGGTCATCCAATGAAGCGCGTTTCTGGTTTTACATTGGCACTCGTATTCGCTTGCTCAGCCGCACCTGCAATTGCAGATCAACCAAACGCGTCCGTTCTCGTAAATCAGCTTGAAAACAAAGGGGCAAAGGCCACGGTGAGCGGGATGTCTGAGTCTGAGTGGAACAACGTCCTGACTCGTATCGATTCCGGTAACACGGCATGGGTTGCGCTTGCGCCCAAGCTAGCCGAAGGGACGGACGGCGGATATTCCGAAGACCTTGGAATCGGGTTGGCTTACGCTCTTCCAAAGAACCCCAAAGCGGTACTCAAGGCCATTGATCCGAATAACGGGCCGGTGCTTGGCGTTGGTCGCGTCTGCTCTGCTCCGTTCATCGAAGATACGGTTAAAGACATTCCGGCGTACATCAGGCGCGCCAAAGCCGCGTTGCGCGACGTGCATGATCCGGCATTGCAAAACGTGAAGGATGCCTGTCTGGCGGAGCTGGCGAAACCTTAAAGTGATTCGGGTCACTCGATACATTGCAAACGTGGCAGCAACGCTGGTGCCGGGCGTGCTGCTCGCCCGGTGTGTTGCTAATCTGCCTGTCGGATGACCATGGTTGAACGGGTCTATCCGGTTCGCGCTACGTCTGCCTGGCCTTCCCGCGTACGACAATCCCGACGATATGTTTGATCTTGTCGGGGTCGTGATTTTCTTCGCCTGCCTGATCGTTGGCGGTTGGTTGTGTGGCTCTTCAACGTCGGCGAACGGCACTAGTCATAAGAGTCGGAATTACAAGAATCGGAACAGCCCCCCGCTGGCGCCATCTGAACCTGAAAAAACATCCTCGCCGACAAATTCACCATATCGTCCCACTGCTTACCAGGAACCCGTCGCGCATAACGGCCATCCCAATATCGGAATCGCATAAATTGGAATAATTTGCCCGCTAAAATCGCGGCCTTATACCGGAGAATGCGATGAGCGATAACGAGAACGTTTATAGATATGGCCTCCATACCAACCTTCGCCCCGTAGACCTGTTTTTCTTCGTGGCTTTGGACGAAACTCGAAAGCAACTTGGTCTCGATGACCTTGCCAGCGCGGCAGCTATCTTGCTGGGTAACAATGACATACCCGTTGCAGGAAAGCTTGGAGGTGCGGTGACTGGCACATCAGTCGCCTCGCTAGCAGCGCGGCGAATCCTCCCCTTCAACGTGGCAATCCGTCTACCTACCATTACCCGAGACGGAATCGGCGGTCTTCGAATTGCGATGACCAGAAGTCTTGGCGCTTTCGTCGGGAGAGCGATTCCGGTGATCGGCGTGGTGGTCCTGGCTCGCGATGTCTTTCTTATCATGAGACACTCGGTGATGATGTTTAACAGGCTGGTAAAACCCGAAGACCGGATATTCTGAAATGGCTGATGTAGCTTGGGATCAACTTGAAGCGTTTGCCCGCAAGGAATTGGGGCGGCCGATTTTCGGCGGTCCACTTAAATTGACGCCGGCTAGCAGGCTTGAAGAAGACCTCCGGCTAACTGGGCTTGATGCTGTCGAATTTATCGACAAATGGGCCGAGACTTTCCACGTCAAGGCTTATGGTTTCCCATATCGTCGCTACTTTGGCCCCGACAGCCTCGACGTGATCAAGTCAGTTCTCGGCGTGTTCTCGGAGAAATTCCGCGATCCAGACCTCGTGCCCCTTACCTTGGGCATGCTCGCCGAAGCGATGCGACGCGGGAGATGGGACACCGACGAGATCGAAGCAACGTGCAATATCGACCTTCGCCGGCAACCCTAGATATCCCGTTCCTTGGCCCAGCGCGGGGGTTTTATTTCGTGCCGCAATCGCTTCATTGCAATTGATTGCATCGACCACCCGGCTCGCTCGCGCGCACGGTCATCCGCCTCACGTCCCCCCAGCAAACCCCGCCTAAACCTGCCAGACTGACCGAAACCACGCCTCTAGATATGGCCCCCAACGCCCCCATCTAAGCCCTCATGACTTCGGCAAAGACAAAGCCCACTGCCGCGCTAAACGCGGCTCGCCCATCCAAAGCGTCGCGCAAAGCGGCGGGCACGGCGTCGGCCAAATCAAACACGTTCACCGCCCTAACCCCCTTCCACCCCGCCGTCTCCAACTGGTTCAAAAAAACCTTCCCCGCGCCCACCGACGCCCAAACCGCCGCATGGCCGCCCATCCGCAGTGGCCGCTCCACGCTGGTCGCCGCCCCGACCGGTTCGGGCAAAACCCTCACCGCTTTCCTCTCCGCACTCGACGATCTGGTCCAGCAAGGCCTCGCCCATGGCGGCGCCCTGCCCGACGAAACGCTGGTGGTCTACATCTCGCCGCTGAAAGCCCTGTCCAACGACATCCGCATCAACCTGCAATCCCCATTGCAAGGTATCGCCGAAGAACTCGCCGCGCTCGGCCTGCCGCCGCTCGATATCCGCACCGCCGTGCGCACCGGCGACACCACCCAGCAAGAACGCAACACGCTAAAAAAGCGCGCGCCGCATATCCTCGTGACGACACCCGAATCGCTCTACGTGCTGCTCGGCTCCGACTCCGGCCGCCGCATGCTCGCCACCGTGCGTACGGTGATCGTCGATGAAATTCACGCGCTCGCGGGCAGCAAGCGCGGCAGTCATCTCGCGCTCAGTCTCGAACGGCTCGACGCGCTGTGCCAGCGCCGCTTGCCGCGGATCGGCCTGTCGGCCACGCAAAAGCCGGTCAGCGCGGTCGCGCGCTTTCTGGTGGGCGGCGCGAGCCTCGCGAGCAGCGAACCCGCCGACTGCGCGATCGTCGACGTCGGCCATATCCGCGCCCGCGATCTCGCGCTGGACATCCCGCCGGTGCCGCTCGAAGCGGTCATGTCGAACGAAGTATGGGAACGCGTCTACGACCGTCTCGCCGAACTGGTGGCGATGCACCGCACCACGCTGGTTTTCGTCAACACGCGCCGCATGGCCGAACGCGCGGCGCGTCATCTGACCGAGCGGCTGGGCAAGGACGCGGTCGCCGCGCATCACGGCAGCCTCGCGAAAGAACATCGCTTCGACGCCGAGCAGCGCCTCAAACGCGGCGAGTTGCGAGTGCTGATCGCGACGGCATCGCTGGAACTCGGTATCGATATCGGCGACGTCGAACTGGTCTGCCAGATGGGTTCGCCGCGCGCGATCGCACCGTTCCTGCAACGCGTCGGACGTTCGGGCCACCAGGTCGGCGGCATGCCCAAAGGCCGGCTGTTTCCCGCCTCGCGCGACGATCTGATCGAATGCGCGGCGCTGCTCGATTGCGTGCAGCGCGGCGAACTCGACGCGCTGCGAATTCCGCGCGCGCCGCTCGACGTGCTCGCGCAGCAGATCGTCGCCGAAGTCTCCAGCGCCGAATGGAACGAAGACGCATTGTTCGACATGATGCGGCGCGCCGCGCCCTACGCGGACCTCGAGCGCGAGCAGTACGACGCCGTGCTGCGCATGCTCGCCGAAGGCTACACGAGCCGCAACGGTCCGCGCGGCGCCTATATCCACCGCGACGTGGTGAGCAGGACGCTGCGCGGCCGGCGCGGCGGCAAGCTGGTGGCCGTGACCTCGGGCGGTACGATTCCCGAAAATGCCGACTACGCGGTCGTGCTCGAACCGCAGGCGATCAACATCGGTACCGTCAACGAAGACTTCGCGGTCGAAAGTCTGGCCGGCGACGTGTTTCAACTCGGCAACGCGTCGTACCGTATTCTGCGGATCGAGAGCGGCCGCGTGCGGGTCGAGGACGCGCAAGGCCAGCCGCCGAATATTCCGTTCTGGCTCGGCGAGGCACCGGGACGCAGCGACGAACTCTCGTTCGGCGTGGCAAGGTTGAGAGAGCAGATCGGGCATCGGCTCGGAGCGCAAACCGAAACCGATCCGGCAACCGGATCAGAAACCCCACCCGCACGCCTCGACCACGCGATCGACTGGCTCATCGACACGCTGCATCTCGACGAAGCCGCCGCGCGTCAGATCGTCGACTATCTCGCCCGTGCCCGCGCCGCGCTCGGCGTACTGCCGACGCAAAACACGCTGGTCATGGAACGCTTCTTCGACGAATCCGGCGGCACCCAGCTCGTGATTCACGCGCCGTTCGGCAGCCGCGTGAACCGCGCGTGGGGCCTCGCGCTGCGCAAGCGTTTTTGCCGGACCTTCAACTTCGAACTGCAGGCCGCCGCCACCGAAGATGCCATCGTCCTGTCGCTGACCGGCAGCCACGCGTTCGCGCTCGACGAAGTGTGGCGTTATCTGCATTCGAACAGCGCCGAGCATCTGCTGATCCAGGCGCTGCTCGACGCGCCGCTGTTCGGCGTGCGCTGGCGCTGGAACGCGACCACCGCGCTCGGTTTGCCGCGTTACACCGGCGGCCGCAAAACCGCGCCGCAACTGCAGCGCATGCGCAGCGAAGACCTGCTCACGAGCGTGTTTCCGGAGCAGGCGGCGTGTCTGGAGAACCTCGTCGGCGAGCGCGAACTGCCGCGCCATCCGCTCGTCGACCAAACGGTCGACGACTGTCTGCACGAAGCCATGGACAGCGACACCTGGCTGGCGCTGCTGCGCCGTATGGAACAGGGCGAGGTGCAACTGGTGGCGCGCGATTTGCCCGCGCCGTCGCCGCTGGCCGCCGAAATCCTGACCGCGAAACCGTACGCGTATCTGGACGACTCGCCGATCGAGGAGCGCCGCACCCAGGCGGTGATGAATCGCCGCTGGACCGATCCCGCCAGCGCCGACGACCTCGGCGCGCTCGACGCCGATGCGATCGACAGCGTGCGCGACGAAGCCTGGCCGCAAGCGCGCAATGCCGACGAGATGCACGAAGCGCTCACGGGCCTCGCCTGCATCACCGAGGCCGAGGCGCAGACGCACGAAGGCTGGCCGGCGTGGCTCGCCGGGTTGGCCGGGTCCGGCCGCGCGACGCGCCTGCAGGTCAGCGACACTGTCGCGCTATGGCTGCCCGTCGAGCGCCTCACCTGCTTTCAGGCGCTCTACCCCGGCGTCCCGGCCACTCGCTACGCGCCGCCGCTCGTCGCACCCAAAGGTTACGCCGACACCTGGACCGCCGACGACGCCCTGCTCGACGTCCTGCGCGCGCGCCTGACCGGCTTCGGCCCGCTGCCCGTCGAAGCGATCGCCCAGGCGCTGGACCTGCCGGCGGCATCGGTCGAACAGACGCTGACACGCCTCGAAGCGGAAGGCTACGTGATGCGCGGTCGCTTCACGCCCCACGCCGACCTGGAAGAATGGTGCGAGCGCCATCTGCTGGCACGCATCCACCGCTACACGGTGAAACGCTTACGCCGCGAAATCGAGCCGGTGGAACGGCACGACTTCATGCGCTTTCTGTTCAGCTGGCAGCACCTGACACCGGACACGCGCAGCGAGGGCCGCGACGCGCTCGCCGCAGTACTCGACCAGATGGAAGGCTTTCAGGCCGCTGCGGGCGCATGGGAAGACGAGATTCTGCCGGCTCGCGTGAAGGCCTATTCGAACACTTCGCTCGACGAACTATGCCGCGCCGGCAAGATCGTCTGGACCCGTCTGAGCGACCGCGCGCGCAGCGGCGCGGGACCGATCCGAAGCACGCCGATCGTGCTGTTGCCCCGCGCTCAGGTGCGCGTGTGGAACGCGTTGATCGACCCGTCGAAGCAAGCGGCGTTGTCGGCGCGCGCGCAAAGCGTCTACGACGCGCTGGCGCGACACGGCGCGATGTTCTTCGACGAATTGCTGTCGGAAGTCCGCGTTTTGCGGATGGAACTGGAGAACGCTTTAGGCGAACTGGTGGCCGCCGGTCTCGTGAACTCGGACAGTTTCGCGGGTCTGCGTGCGCTGCTGAAGCCCGTGGCCAAACGCAATGCGTTCCCCAGCAACCGGCGCGCGCGATCGAGCGCATTGATCGGAGGAATGGACGACGCGGGCCGCTGGGCGCTGGTCAGCCGCCCAACGGCCGCTGCCGAGCCCGAGCCCGTACCCGCAACTGAGCGCCGCAGACAGTTGCCGCCCGACGTGCTCGAGCATGTCGCCATGACACTGCTGCGTCGCTATGGCGTCGTGTTCTGGCGTCTGCTCGAACGCGAGGCCGACTGGTTGCCGCCGTGGCGCGATCTGCTGCGCGTGCTGCAACGCCTCGAAGCGCGCGGCGTGATTCGCGGCGGACGCTTCGTCAACGGACTCGCGGGCGAACAGTTCGCGTTGCCGGAAGCGATTCCCGTATTGCGAGAGGTTCGCCGCCATGCGAACGATGGTGCTTTTGTGTGCGTCGCCGGCACCGATCCGTTGAATCTGGCGGGCACTTTGCTGGTCGGGGAACGCGTGTCCGCCGTGGCCGGTAATCGGGTGTTGTATCGCGATGGCGTGGTGATTGCCACACTCGTGGCAGGGACTTTCTGGTTCGCGCCCATCGTGGACGGCAATCCCGTCGAACGGGAGCGGGCACGCAGCTGGCTGGCAAAAAGACTCTAGGGATTGCACCCGCTTTGCACGCGTTTTGAACGCGAATTACTCGGCTAATTACACAGTCGGGTCATTTAGAAGCACTAAAGCCGATTTTGAAGCAAGCCTTAAAGTTCCGGACTGTCCTTCCGTTAATGTTTATAAGCCCGAAGCGCTGCCGCTTAGCTACAATGGGTAGAGTCTTAAGTATGATGAAGACTGTCTGCCGCCTTCCGCCTTAACGGCGGCCAACGGCACACATCGCCCGGGGACCCCATGAACGACGACCAACACGAGCAGGTGCTTTTTGCCCAGTTCGGCACAAGCAGCCCATGCTGGCGTCTGTCGACCGACAGCAACGCGCTTGAACTCACGCCCGTTACCGGCGACATGCCCGCGAATGTCGCGATTCCGCTGAACCCTCAACAAGCTTCGCAGATTCGCTGCCTGACCGGCGTCACCTCGCATCTGATCGCCGACGTGCGCCTGTTCGGTGAGCCGTTGCGTCTGCATCTGGTCGGCAAGAAGCTCAACAGCAACACCTGGGCCGGCACCGCCTCCGCGTACGACGACACCGAATCGGTGGCGCGCGATCTGGTGCATGGTCTGTCGTTCGCCGAGCAGGTCGTCTCCGAAGTGAATTCGGTCGTGGTGATCGTGGACAGGCACGGGCGAATACAACGCTTCAACCGGCTTGCCGAGGAACTCACCGGCGTCAAGGAAGAGAACATCATCGGCCGCAACGTGTGGGCGCTGTTCATGTCCACCGAAGACGGCGCCGCCTCCAGCCAGAACATTGCGGGCTTCTTCAATCGCGGCGTGTCGTATGAAGTCGAGCGGCGTGTCAAGACGGTGCACGGCGAACGGCTCTTCCTGTTCCGCAACAAATTCGTCCAGAGCGGCAGCGGCGTCGAGGAGCAATTCCTGATCTGCTCGGGCACCGACATCACCGAAGAACGCCTCGCGCAGGAACGGCTCACCCAGTTGGCCAATACCGACGCGCTCACCGGCCTCGCCAACCGCAACGCGATCCAGGACAAGATCCGCGTCGCGATCGAAGAAGCCGCGCCCGGCGAAGCGGTCGGCGTGCTGTTCCTCGATCTCGACAACTTCAAGAAGGTCAACGACCACTACGGTCACGTATTCGGCGACCGGCTGATCCGCGACGTGTCGTCGGCCATCAGCACCTGTCTGAACGAAGGCGACGTGCTCGCGCGACTGGGCGGCGACGAGTTCATCGTGCTCGCCGCCAAGGGCACCGCGCACGAACTCGAATTCACCGCGCAACGCATTCTCGAGCGCATGCGCACACCGTTCGCGCTGGGCCTCGTGGAGGTCTATACGGGCTGCTCGATCGGCATTGCGTGCTATCCGGAACATGGCGACAGTCTCGAATCGCTGATCCGTTCCGCCGACACGGCCATGTACGTCGCCAAAGACGAAGGCAAGCGCACGCACCGCGTGTTCTCGCCGGACATGAACCGCCGGGTCGCCGAATATATGTGGCTCGACACCAACCTGCGGCGCGGGCTCGACGAAGGCCAGCTTACGCTGCATTACCAGCCCAAGCTGTCGCTCGCCACCGGCACGGTGCAAGGCGCCGAAGCGCTGGTGCGCTGGAATTCGCCGGAACGCGGGCAGATCATGCCGGCGGAGTTCATCCGCTATGCGGAAGAATCCGGCCTGATCGGCGTGCTCGGCCGCTGGGTCATGAATACCGCCGCGAAGCAGGCCGCCAAATGGAAAACCGACGGCTACAACCTGCGCATCGCGATCAATGTATCGGCGCGGCAACTGGTCGATACGGCGGTGGTGCGCCATTTCACCGAGGCGCTGCAGAACGCCAGGCTCGACCCCTGCCTGATCGACCTCGAACTCACAGAGAGCTGCCTGATCGAAGACGAAGCGGCCGCGCTGGAACTCATCAAACAGTTCCGCGTGCTCGGCGCGCAGGTGCATCTGGACGACTTCGGCACGGGCTACTCGTCGCTGTCGCAACTGGGCCGCATTCCGCTCGACGTGATCAAGCTCGACCGCAGCTTCGTGCGCTCGATCAACGCCGACACCAAGGCGCAGGCGCTGGTGCGCTCCATGGTGGCGGTTGCCCAGGAGCTGGATCTGAAGGTGGTGGCCGAGGGGATCGAGACCGAATCGGAAGAACTGTTCATGAAGGGGCTCGGCGTCGATTACGTGCAGGGTTTCCTGTACGGCCAGGCCATGCCGGCCGCTGAATTCGAACGCTGGTTGCAGGATAGGCAGAAGCTCAGACTGATTGCCTGAGCTTCCGACCGCGCCGTGAAGTCCCATTGAGACCACCCGTTGCGGTTCGAGGCGTTTGCGAGAGCCGCGAGTTATCAGCCGCGATTCATCAGCCGCGATTCACGCGAAGTTGGCCGCGCTGGAGGCCGTCTGACGCAGGTTGGACGTACGACGGTTTTGCAGCGTCACCAGCCGCTCCATGAAAGCGAGGTCCTTCTCCTCGATCGTGAAGGCGGCATCCACCCAGTCCTCGGTGATTTCCATCAGTTCGGCACGCGACAATTGCAGCACGCGCTGGCGAGCCCGCAGCATCGCGCGAATGCCGTTCATCTTCGGCTTGAGCGTATCGATGAACGTGCGCGTGGCCAGATAGGCATCGCCGGGTTCGAACAGCTGATCGACCAGCCCCTTGCCGTAGTGCCATTCCGCCGTATGCGACTCCCCCACGCCGATCAGTTCCTCGGCGAGCCGCATGCCGGCCTTGCGCGCCACCAGCGAATAACCGCCCATGCCCGGGAACAGATTGAAGGCGATCTCCGGGAAGCCCATGCGCGCATCGTTCTGCGCCAGCAGGAAATGGTGCGCCAGCGCCGCCTCGAAGCCGCCGCCGAGCGCCGTGCCTTCCACCATCGCGATCGAAATCGCGCCGGTGTCGAAGCCGCGCGCCGCCGCATGCACGCAATCCACGCAGGCACGCGCGTAGGCCATCAGCGCCTGACGCTTGCCCGAGCGAATCGTCTCGGCGAAGAAATCGAGATCGCCGCCGACGTTGTACATGGTCGGAATCAACGACCCGGTCACCCAGAAATCGATCTGCAGCCCCGACTCTCGCGCCGCCTGCGCGAGCCCCAGAATGTCATGCACCAGATCGAGGTTGAAACAGGGACGCGGTTGGGCTCGCAACATCATCCACATGATGTTGCGGCCTTCTTCATAGTAAGCGGAGATTTGCGACAGGTTGCCGGCTTCGATGAACGGACGGCAGGCGTGGTGGCTATGCAGATTCATTTTGAACGGTCCTTTAAGGTTAAACACTGGTAATGCAATGCGAGCCTAAAGCAGACCGGAATCGGATGGGAGCGGGGTAACCAACAGATGAATGCAAGCGCTTATCGAAGCCACGCCGGACGGCGCTCCGGAGGCAGGCAGCCGCCTATCGACGCCATGCCGGGGACGCAAACGATTGCGCACCGAAGATGGGCGAAATTAGCCCGTAAATGAACATGCCGCCGCGCGCAAATAGCGAGCGGCGTAAATTCGAATTTTTTGCCGAATTGGAATGAGAATGAAATAAAGGTCGGTTAGGCAAGGCAATCGAAAATATGGATTGCGGATGTTTATTTTTTGAATTGTGGCCTGACAGACGGAATACCTGAATTGCATAGCGCGGGCACTTCGCCGCGCTATGCCAGTGGTGCCGCTCGGCTCCGACCGAGCGGCACGACCGGATGCGCTTACGCACTCACGCTCAAGGCGCGGCGGCGATCACATCGGCCACGGCGGCGGTCAGCTTCTTGCCGTACGGCACATGCAGGAACTCGTTCGGCCCGTGCGCGTTGGACTTCGGTCCCAGCACGCCGCACACCATGAACTGCGATTTCGGGAAGCCTGCCTTCAGCACGTTCATCAACGGAATCGTGCCGCCCTGCCCCATGTACGCGACGTCGGCGCCGTAGTGTTGACGCGAGGCGTCGTTGAGCGCGGTGGCGAGCCACGGTGCGAGATCGGGCGCGCTCCAGCCGCTGGCCGCGCCCGCGTCCGGCTTGAACGTCACCTTGGCGTTGTACGGCGGGTCGACTTCGAGCAGCGCCTTCAGTTCGGCGACGGCCTTCTCCGCTTCGATCATCGGCGGCAGACGCAGGGACAGCTTGAACGCGGTGCGCGGACGCAGCACGTTGCCGGCATCGGCGAGCGCGGGCATGCCCGCCGCGCCCGTTACCGACAACGACGGACGCCACGTCGAATTGAGCAGTGCTTCCCGCGGATCGGTGGTGGTGGGCAGCACCTGGCGGCCGTTCTCGCCGCACGCCCAAGGCAGTTTCTTCCAGACGTCGTCGCCGAGAATCTTCGCGGTCGCTTCGGCTTCGCGCAAACGGTCGGCGGGAATCTGCACGTGGAAGCCTTTCGGCAGCAGCGTGCCGTTCGCGGAGTCTTCGAGACGGTCGAACAGTTGCCGCATGATGCGGAAGCTCGATGGCGCGATGCCGCCGTAACCGCCCGAATGAATCCCTTCGTCGAGCACCTGCACTTCGAGGTCGCCGGCGACCAGCCCGCGCAGCGACGTGGTGAGCCACAACTGGTCGTAATTGCCCGCGCCCGAATCCAGACACACGACGAGCCCGACCTTGCCGAGCCGCTCGCGCAATGCGTCGACGTACGGCAGCAGATCATAGCTGCCCGACTCCTCGCAGGTTTCGATCAGACCGACGCAACGCGGACGCTCGATACCTTGCGCGTCCAACGCGGCAAGCGCGGTGATGCTGGCGTAGATCGCGTAGCCGTCGTCGGCGCCGCCGCGGCCGTAGAGCTTGTCGTTCTCGAGCTTGGGCGTCCAAGGCCCGAGGTCGTTGCGCCAGCCGTCGAACTCGGGCTGCTTGTCGAGGTGGCCGTACAGCACGATGGTTTCCTCGCTGCCGGAACGGGTCGCGGCCGTTTCGAAGAAGATCACCGGCGTGCGGCCCGGCAAGCGGATCACTTCGAGCTTCAGGCCGCGCACGGATTGCTGTTCGGCCCATTGCGCGGCGTCGGTGATCACGCGTTCCAGATAGCCGTTTTTGACCCACGCGGGATCGAACGCCGGGCTCTTGGCCGGAATCGCGATGTAGTCCGTCAACGCCGGCACGATCTCATCGTTCCATTTACGGTCGACGAATTCGCGTAGCGTGTCGTGGTTGATGCGTTGGGTCTGCTGGGTCGTATCGTCGGAGATCATGATGGCGTCCGTGTCGGATCGGGTCGGTCGAAACGAACATGATAGTCCTGATGCCCGACGCGCTGAAGCCCTCGCCACCCGGCCCGGCCTGACGGGGCCTGCGGCGACCGGGCGCGCGACACGAAAAATCGCTCCGCATGGACGCTGCGCAAAATAAACAATCGCGCGACAATCACGGCTTACGTTGCGTTCGAGGAGCGCCCCCATGGCGGGCAATGTCATCGTTCAGGCCGTGGCCGCCGTGCTCGCATTGGGGCTGTATTTTCTGCCGGCCGTTCTGGCGGATCGCCGCAAGCGTCACGACGTGCTGACGCTGGCGCTCTTCAACGCGTGCCTCGGGTGGACCGGTTTCGGCTGGCTGCTTGCGCTCTACTGGTCGTTGCAACCGAACCCGCCGAAGAACGTCGCCGGCGAGGTGGTCGAGACACGCAAGATCGTGCGGATGAAGGCTTTTTCGACCGCGTTGCTGGTACGCGTGCAACGACGCGCCACGGCACGGGATAGTTTGAAGAAGTAAGGCCGCGAAGCCGAGCTGGTTTGCCTGGCCGCCGGCGCTCAGGCGGCCCGCCGCCCCACCCGGCTCCATTGCACGGACCCGGCCGGAATGGAGCGCGGCGCGGCGCGCACGCTGGCCGGCGCGAACATCTCGCGGCGCAGTTCGCCGTGTTCGTCGAACCACTCGCAGATCAGCCAGTCGCCGGGATTGAGCGCCACCGGTCCCGCATAGGTGATCGTCATACGCGAGCCCCCGTCCTTCAACGTCACGACGTCGCCGACGTTGAAGCTCGCGGCTGGCGCTATCTGCAGTGCGTCAATGGTGGCGGTCGGCATATTCAATCCCCAGGAACTGTTGAGCGGCATTCAGGTCATTGCACCGGATTTTCGACGTTTGAACTGTTGAAGGATGACTCTAAAAAGAGAAGCCAGATTAACAATCGAATTTAATCCCGGCAAGCAATTTTTATTGACATCGTTTTCAGCGGCACTGCAATAGGTTTGGCATGGCGCGGTAGCACACAAAAAGCAGGGAAAACCCTTCAATGCCAAGCTGGGCATGCCGCTCATGCGGCACCGCACGAGCGCAAGAGTTACAGCCGTCAACTCGCTTTTCCAGTAGAAAATGCGAGTTGTATTTCCTCATATTTAATACGCTTACATGGTGCTATCAGGGTTTATTATGATCCCCGTCAAACCCGCCAAACGGAATTACCTATGAACGACGCGCTCACCGGCAAATAACTCACATGCAGTATTACGGTTTGTTGAAAACGCATAATAATTTCCGGCAAGCTAGATGAAAACGATTACCGGGGCATGATTTTCAAACCGGCTGTGCCGCGAGGCGCAGCGCATGTTGCTGATGGCGCACCAGCAGCACGCTCAAGCCGATGCAGACGAACATCAGGAGCGCATTGATCGCGAGACTGAACTGGAAGCCGTGCGCGTAGGCGTGGGGCGTCGAATGGCCGCCGATCACGCCGAAGAACGCACCGCTGATCGCCGCCGTGCCGAACGCCGAGCCGATCTGCAAAGTCGACGAGACCACGCCCGACGCGAGCCCGGCCTTCTCCGGCGCCACCTCCAGCAGCACGATGCGCACGATCGACGGCAGCAGCAAGCCGTGGCCGATCCCCGCGCACACCAGCCCCAGATAGAACGGCAGATCCGGCGTCACGGACTGCGCCGAGGCCCAGCCCGTGAACGTGAAGCCGACCGTCATCATCGCGAAGCCGAGCGTCAGCACGTGACTGCCGATCCGCTTGACCACCATCGGCGACGTGAGCGGGCCCGCCACGAAACCCAGCGCGAACGGCATGATCGCCATGCCGGAGGCGAGCGGCGTCCAGTGCAAACCTGTCTGCAGGAAAATCCCGTAGGTCAGGAAAAACGCGCTGTTGCAGTAGAACAGGAACGCGAGCACCAGACCCAGCGCGAACGCCGGATTGCGGAACAATTGCAGATCGATCAACGGATAACCGCCGTTGCGCTCCACCCGTCGCTCGGTCGCCACGAACAGCGCGAAGGCCGGCACCGCGAGCGCGAACATCGCGAAGGTCCACGCCGGCCAGCCGGCTTCGCGGCCATGGGTCATCGGGTAAATGATCAGCAGCAGCACCGCGGAGAGCAACGCCACGCCCTTCAGGTCGATGCCCGCGCGGGTGGCCGGCTGATTTTCCGGCACGAACTTCCATGTGCCGATGAACGCCACGATGCCGATCGGAATGTTGATCAGAAAGATGATCCGCCAGTCGAGCCCGAACGGGTGATAGGTGATCAACGCGCCGCCGCCCAACTGCCCGACGATCGACGACAGTCCGAACATGAAGCCGTACAGGCTCATCACCTTGGTCTGCCGATGCAGCGGCACCACCGCGCGAATCGTCGCGAGCACTTGCGGCGCCATCACTGCGGCGGCGATCCCTTGCACGATCCGCGAGATCACCAGCATGTGGCCGCTGGTGGCGAAGCCGCACAACGCGGACGCGACCACGAAGGCCGCCATGCCCGTCATGAACATGCGACGGCGGCCGTACAGATCGCCGAGCCGACCACCTGTAATCAGCAGCACCGCATACGACGACGCGTAGGCGGATACCACCAGTTGCAACTGCGCGTTCGTGGCGTCCAGCCCGGCATGAATCGACGGCAGCGCGAGATTGACGATGAAGTAATCGAGCGGTGCGAGAAACGCGCCGATGAACAGCACGGCGAGCGCCAGCCCCTGCCGTTCGCCGCGCGGCGCGGTTTGCTTCGCGCTTGCCGCCGTAGCGGACTTGATTGCTTCACAATTCATGACTGATCATTCAAAAATTAGGCAAAAAAAAATTTAGACGAGCGCGCGCATCGCGACGTCCACGATTTTTATCAGCGCGTCTTCCTGATGGGCTACGCGGCCCATCACGCGCAATCCCTGCATGATGCACAGCAGGAAATCGCCGACGGCTTTTTCGTCGAGCGTGGCGTTGAATGCGCCGCTCGCCTGGCCGCGAATCACCGACGCCGCGAGCAGGGTCGCCATGCGCCGCTGAATCGCGGCGACGCGGGTGCGCAACTCGTCGTCGCCCGGTTGCATTTCGAGCGTGGTGTTGGTGATGAAGCAGCTACGCTCGCCGGTCAATGCGCAAGCAACCCGGGCGTAATGCAGCAGCGCGTCGCGCAGTGCTTCTTCAGCCGGAACCGGCGCGTTCAGCCGCTCAGCGAGCCGCGCGACCGAACCTTCCGCGTAGTGATCCAGCGCGGCCAGCATGATGCCGTGCTTGTCGCCGAAGACGCCGTACAGGCTGCCGCGCAACAGGCCGGTCGCCTTGCACAGGTCGTCGATCGACGTGGCGTGGTAGCCGTGGTTCCAGAAGACCTGGCTCGCGCTCGCCAATACCGTGTTGGTATCGAACTCGCGCGGCCGGCCGCGTGGACACACCGCACCTGCTTTCTTCGCCGATTGTTTGGGAGAGCCGGATTGCTTCATGGACTGGATATTATGACTAGCCGTTCAAGAAAGCAAGGTCGAGTTTTTGTCGAATTTTCGTAGACCCCGGCTGGCGCGCTGTTCAGCCCGGCTTTCTCCACTTCTGATCCGCCTGCGTGAACAACTGATTCATCTCGCTGCCGCTGGCCGCTTCTTTCGTGAAATCGAACGTGCCGTGCTCCCGCATCTCGTGCGCCGCGCGCAGGAATGCGCCCAGCGCCGCGCGCGCCAGCGAGCCGCCCACGCTCACGCGACGCACACCGAGTGCCCGCAGGTCGTCGAAGCTCAGCACCACGCCTTGCAGGCCCATCAACACGTTGACCGGACGGTCCAGCGCGCCGACCACCGCGGCGATTTCTTCCCGCGTCTTCAGGCCGGGCGCGTACAGCACGTCCGCGCCGGCCTCCTGATATGCCTGCAAACGGCGGATCGTGTCGTCGAGATCGGGGCGGCCGGTCAGATAGTTCTCGGCGCGTGCGGTCAACGTGAATTTGAACGGCAGCGCGCGAGCGGCTTCGACTGCGGCGCGCACGCGCTCCACGGCAGCCTCGAACGTATAGATCGGGTCGTCGTCGCGGCCGGTCGAATCTTCGATCGAACCGCCCACCACCCCGGCCGCCGCGGCCTGGCGGATGGTTTCCGCGCAATCCTCGGGGGCGTCGCCGAAGCCGTTTTCCAGATCGGCGCTGACGGGCAAATCGGTGGCGCCGGCGATCTCGGCGAGGTGCAGCATCATCTGCGCGCGGCCGATCGCGTTATCCGGCAAGCCGCGCGTGAATGCGTAGCCGGCGCTGCTGGTGGCGAGCGCTTTGAAGCCGGCCAGCGCGAGCAGTCGCGCGGTGCCGATGTCGTACGGATTGGGGATGATGAAGGCTTCGCCGGCGGCGTGATACGACTGGAATTGCCGTGCTTTGTCGGATTGCGTTGTCATTGACGGTTCCATGGAAAACCGCCAGCCTCGGCAGGTTGCCTTGGCGCAGCGGTGAATCGTTGAGGAGGTTTGCAGAGCAACGAGAAAAAGCCGGCGGCGGGGTCAGCCGCGCACCGGCTTGCCGCATTATGACAGCGGCTTTGAAGGCGGCAACTCGCGATGCGGGCTGGGTTGTCGCCCGGGTTGTCGCTCGGATTTCAACTCAAATTGCGACTCAGGTTTCGAGCTTCGCGTCCAGCGTGATGGTGGCGTTCAGAACCTTGGAGACCGGGCAACCCGCCTTGGCATCTGCCGTGGCTTTGTCGAAGGCGGCTTTGTCGCCGCCGGGAATCTTCACCGCTACGTCGAGATGCACGGCGGTGATCGAGAAACCGCCGCCGTCTTTATCCAGCGTGACGGTGGCGGTGGTGCCGATCCGTTCGGGCGTGATGCCGGCCTTGCCCAGTTCCGCCGACAGCGCCATCGAGAAACACCCCGCATGCGCAGCCGCGATCAGCTCTTCCGGATTCGTGCCGATGCCGTCCGCGAAACGGGTCGCAAATGAGTACTGGGTCTCCTTGAGGACGCCGCTGTCGGTGGAAATCGTGCCCTTACCGTCTTGCAGGCCGCCTTGCCAGACTGCTGATGCTTTGCGCTTCATCGCTTTTCTCCTCTAGATGCCCTCTCGGGCGTACCCTCTCGGGCGGAAATCGAACTTCATCATAGGCGCTTCCGTGTGCCGGTGTCGTGACGATGCCGCAAATGCCCCAGCACGGAATTCCTCGCGCGAACCATATCAATATTGGTAACAATCTTTCTCTGGAAAGCCGCTTTTTCACGAACCTCGCAAGAAATAGACTGATTTCAACAGATCGGAACACAGCATTGCACCCGATCTCTCCAACAATCGAATCCCGGAGGTCATCATGAAATCGCTTATTTCCGCAGTGGTCGTTGCATCCGCTCTCATCGTTCCGGCCGTGTCGTTCGCGCAGCAGACGAATGGTCCGGTGACGCGCGCCCAGGTTCGCGCTGAACTGGTTGCCGCGCAGCAAGCGGGGCTCCTGAACCAGAACGACACCACTTATCCGAAGACCGTGCCGCAAAACGCGGTCCCGGTCGCGGTCGCTGAACAAGGTTCGCAGGACGTGGGCGGGACGAGCGCCGGATCGTCGGCGGCTGGCGCGCCCACGTCGGTACAGCAACGTTTGTTCTCGACTTATCGCGGGCAGTAAGCAGATCGCCGCTCTGGTAACGGCAACGAAGGGGTCTGGCTTTACCAGTAAAAAAGCGCTGAGGTGGCGAAGTGAATTCGCCGCCTCAGCGCTTTTTGTTTAATGCAGAAATATCGGATGCGGTTCGTGCAAAAACGCCCTTATTCGTCGAACGGCAAACTCTCCTGCCCGACCGCCCTCATACCGAACACATTCAACGTCATTGCCACCAGCGCGTAATAGCCGAGCAAGCCGACCAGATTGATCACCACCTGATGCCCGAAGCGCCCCACCGCCTTCGCATAAGTCGCGTCCGACACGCGTTTCGTGTCGTACAGCTCGCTCGCGAAATCGTGGATCAGCGCGTCGTCGGGGTCCGCGAAATCCGGACGATGCCCCTCGCGAATCGTCTCGGCATCCGCGGCCGGGACACCCGCTTCCAACGCAATCGGATAGTGGATGTACCACTCCGCCTGCGCCTGCCAGCGCGCGGCGGTCACCAGAATCGCCAGCTCCGACAGGCGCAGCGGCAAACCGGTCCGGTAGCGGCAGAACGCGCCCAGGCGCTGCGCCTGCTGCGCCAGTTCCGGACTATGAATCCAGCCGAGAAACGGCCCGTTCAGATTGCCGCGCGGGCCGGACAGAATTTCGTCCAGCACGGTTTTCTGTTCGGGGGTGACGTCGGACAGGTCGAAGTGAGGCAAACGCTCGGTCATCATCGGTCTCGCAGGTCGCGTGGCGTTGTCAAAGGTGAATGCGTGGCGGTCGGCATCACACGGCGGCCAACGCGCCGCCAATCGCCTCGCTCAGCCGCCCGACGATCTCGTCGATGTCGCGTGCCGTGCAGATGAACGGCGGCGCCAGCAGCACATGATCGCCGATCTTGCCGTCGACCGTGCCGCCCATCGGATACACCATCAAGCCGCGTGCGAACGCTTCGCGCCGGATCGCCGCGTGCAGTTTCACCCCGGCATCGAACGGCGTTTTGTTCGCGCGGTCCTTGACCAGTTCGACGCCGACGAACAGCCCGCGGCCGCGTACGTCGCCGATGTGCGGATGCTGCGCGTAGTGCTCGCGCAAGCGGCCGCGCAACTGCTCGCCGCGCGCCAGCACGTTCGGCAGCAGGTGCTCGTCGGCGATCACGCGCTGTACTTCCAGCGCGGCGGCGCAGGCGGTCGCGTGGCCGATGTAGGTGTGGCCGTGCTGAAAAAAGCCCGATCCGCCGACGATCGCCTGATAGATCCGGTCGCTCACCAAGGTCGCGCCGATCGGCTGATACCCGGCCCCGAGACCTTTGGCGATAGTCAGCAGATCCGGCGCCACGCCGTCTTCCTCGCAGGCGTACAGATAGCCGGTGCGGCCCATGCCCGACATGATCTCGTCGAGAATCAGCAGCACACCGTAGCGGTCGCAGACCGCGCGGATCTTGCGGAAATACTCGCGCACCGGCGGCACCGCGCCCGCGGTTGCGCCCACCACCGTTTCCGCGACGAACGCGGCCACCGAATCGGCGCCGAGTTCGAGAATCTTCTGCTCGAGTTCATCGGCGAGACGTTGCGCGAAGGCCGCGTCGGTTTCGTCGGCGCGTTGCTCGCGATAGGCATAGCACGGGCTGACGTGATGCGCCTCGATCAGGATCGGCAGGAACGGCTCGCGGCGCCATGCGTTGCCGCCAATGGCCAGCGCGCCCAGCGTATTGCCGTGATAACTCTGCCTGCGCGCGATGAAATGCCGGCGCTGCGGCTCGCCCTTCTCGACGAAATACTGACGCGCCAGTTTCAGCGCGGCCTCGATCGCTTCCGAGCCACCCGACACGAAGTACACGTGTTCGAGCCCGGCCGGCGCGCTCGCGACCAGACGGTCGGCGAGTTCCTCGGCGGCTTCGGTCGTGAAGAACGACGTATGCGCGTACGGTAACTGCTGCGACTGCCGTTTGATCGCGTCGATCACGCGCTGGTTGCTGTGACCGAGACACGACACGGCGGCGCCGCCCGAGGCGTCGATATAGCGCTTGCCGCTGGCATCGATGATCTCGATGCCCTCGCCCGCGACGGCAACCGGCAGCGACTGCTTCGGCGAACGATGAAAGACGGTGGACATGGTGGGCGGTTTCCTGGTAAATCCTGCTTTCGCGGAACGGCTGGCATTGAATCAACAATCGATACGTATTTATACTTCACAACAACATTTGTTGTCAAATGGCGCGACCGTGAACCACCCGGTGCCGTGCTGCTCCGGGTGATCTTTAACCTCGACTCAACCCAACATGTTCAAGGAACGTACGCGCCCTTGGCGTGCAACGACTGCTCGGCGATCGCGAGCTGTTCGACCGCGTCTGCGCCTTCCAGCGCCAGCAGATGCGCGACCAGCGACTCGGTAATCGCGGTGGCCGCCACCAGCGACGGAAAGAACGACGGACTCTCGTGAGAAAAGATCAGCACCTTGTCGGCATTCAATGCGATCGGCGAGACCGCGCTGTCGGTAATCGCGATCAGCTTGCTGCCTTTTTCCTGCGCCGCTTCGGCCACGCGCGCCGCCTCCACCGAATACGGCGCAAAACTGACGACCACGGTCGCACTATCGCGCTCGACGGTGCGCAGTTGCATTTCCAGCGTGCCCGCCTCGCCGTTGATCAGCGACACGGACGAGCGGAACAGCCGGTACTCGTAGACAAAACCGAAAGCGACCGCATAGCAGGAGCGAAAACCGGCCACGTGCACATGCGGCGCGCGTCGCAACAGACGTGCCGCTTCCACGATCGCGCGACCGTTGTGCGAGGCGGTGACCGCGAGATTGTGCTGTTGTGCGGCCAGCAGATCGATGGCCAGCGCGTCTTTCGATTTGACCAGCGAGCGAGCGCGGCTGGTCAGCGCTTCGGGCCGCGTGCGCACGCGCGCGACGAACAGGTTGCGCAATTCGTTCCAGCCGGGGAAACCGAGTTGCTGCGACAGGCGCACCAGCGAAGCCGGTTGCACCTGCGCGCGTTCGGCCACTTTGCGCATGGACGAGACCGCGACCTCGTCGGGATGATCGAGCAGGAAACCCGCTCCCATCTGGAACTGCGGACTCAGTTCGGAGAAGCGCGCCCTGATCAGGGCGGCGAGCTGGTCGAAACTGTCTGGCATGCGAATGTACCGGGCGAACGGCCGATGAGGATGACAACAAATGTTACCACCCGGCCCATCGCATCCAACATTAGTGACAACACGGTGGTAGCTGGCAAACGATAGCTGTCCTGTTGCAATCAAACCTGTCCCAACGTGTTTTTTGCAAACAAATCTGTCCCAGCGAGGAGTCGCTTTTCTGGGCGCATTCGCTAACAAATTGATTTACCGAGGATTAGAGGCGTGTGCAGCCTTCGCAAGCTGTGGTGCGAGTGACGCCTTTTTGAGCGTTGCAATATTTACAACTGCTCCTCTACTACAGATGAGTCGCCAGTCAGAACGCAGATTGTAGATAAATCAATAAGTTAGCGTTCCGCTTTGCAAACAAAGTTGGCCCGGCGAATCGCGTGTGCAAACGATAACTGACCCATGCAGAACAGTCGCAACCCATTGATTTTAATAGATATTTACCTCAGTAGCCGGAGTGTGATATACGGGAGGATTTTCACGGTCGAGTGCTAGCCTGTTTATACGTACTCGATGTTCGAACTGAGCACGGTATGACACCTCATGACGGCTGTTGAGTTGGACCGGATTCAGTCACACGGTCAGATACGCGCGAAGCTCTTTTTCGCTTCGAGTCGGTAAGGGGTCAACCGTGGAAACGACCGATTCGATTCCCCGCACATATTCTTCCGGCAAGTTCGCTTCGCGCGCCCCTACCACCACGTGGTGCTTGTACCAGTCATACGGTCGCAAGCCGGGCTGCTTGTCCGTGGCAACGTACGTCAGCGAGTCCATTTCGCCGCCAGCCGTTTCGACGCGAACATTGCTGGGTTCGTAGCCATGACCGGCCCCTTCGTATCTATCAAGCGCAGGCCGCTCGCTACTCGCGACTGAGAAAATGACGCCGTAGACCCGGTCGCCACCATTTCCAGTGTGTTCGCAATCACACTTGCCAGAGCCGTCTTTGCTAACTTTATCGAACGCGAGCTTATAGCCAATCAGAAAGCCGGTGGCGACTACCCTCGCGGAAGGCAGTCCCGCGACGAGCCGGCGAGTCGACATATTCGAGCCGTAGGCGAAATAGAAGAATTCATTGTCTGCCAACATGTATGCAATATCCGTCGTAAGAACCGCCAGACTCACGCGCCCTTAGGGAAGCCGTTCTCAGATGTATAAACTCAGGTCACGATGCGTGATGCCAATAAAAGCGTATGCCGCGTGCCGCGAACGCCTCCATCTATGACGCCGCGGCCACGCCTGCCTACGCTCAACGCAACAGCGGCCAAGCGAGGTATTCGGCGACTCCAACTGCTAGCGCGAGACAAACAATTGCCCCACTCATTGAGACCACCGTGATTCTGTCACCAGAATGCGTCCTGTACAGCAGCACCAGGCTTTCGAAACTCTTTGCACCCAGATTTCGGTAGAACATCGAGAAAAAGTAGAAGACTATGGTCGCTGCAATGGTCATTGCCCAGAGCTTCAATTCGTGAGGCCGCTTAAGTACCAGCAGCAGAACGAAAACAGCTGAGTATCCAAAGAGTGCGAGCGCAAATCCCCAATACAAGACAATGTCGCCAGCCAGCAGTGTTGCCTGTATTGACGGACGCCGCTTGCGTTCAATATCTCCTCCGACCATCCGGTTTAGCCTATGGAACGCCGCACGCGCAAAGGAAAGCGCTGCGGCCACCGTCTTTTGCCAATCTCCTGCTGACTTCCGTAGTTCCCCGAGAGTTCTGTTAGCAAAGCTCGCAACGCGCAGCGCAATCAGCACTATGACGAAGAACTGCAGCCACGAGCTCGAAGAAAAAGGTTCGGCAAGTTCTAAAAGTTTCGTGATGTCCTCAGTCATAACGCCCCTCAATTAGAAAAAGTCAGTTAATACGTCGTTTCGCTTCTCTTATACAACTCTGGTTAGCTCAACACTGATTGCGGCCGCTCGTTCCACTTCCTTAATTTAAAAGTGTTCAAGCGGCGCCCGCCTCTGCAAAAAGTTCAGAGAACAGCGGGCGCTCATCGGGCACGACCGCCATTCTAGAGACAGTGCGCGCCGCCGAGACGGCCGCGCGGAGTTCAAGCAGGGTCCAGTTCGCTCGAGTTGCTGCTGCAAGCAACAAACTGAGAGAACTACCTGCAATGACCTGTTCAAAACGGGTCGTAAGAATCCGCCTCGCTTTTTTGTCGTCAAGTACGACGCTCCCCAACCCGTCGACCGCTATCGCAATTGCAGCGCTTTCGCCATCGTCCAGCGTATCCGTAGCAGGGCCACTCACCAGCGAAAGATAGGTCTCATATGCCTGTTCGGACATCCGGCAAAGTTTGAGGCAGCCGTGTTCGAGCAAAGGCTGGAGCGGCGCTCCTTCTGCTCGCTGACCAGGCATCCGCCGAACCTCCGCCGCCGTTCGCTGTTCCACCCAGCATGTGGCACCGATGGCTTGCAGGATTTCCTTCGGTCTGCCGGTACCCAAAAGATTAAACAGCACGCTGGCGTCCAGGACTAGCGGTCCTGTTGGAAATTCGCTAGATGGCAAGCGCAAGCTCTTCTCCTTCGCCATCCGGCGCGACGTGTTCCAAGACTTCGCGAACGGTTCCCAAATCGAGTTGCAGCTTGCGCGCAATCTGTTGCTCTGAGAGCAACCCCTTCTCGAATGCTTCTGCTGCAAGAAGCAACGTGCGGGGGGTGAATCTTCCCGCAACCTCCGGTTCGTCGAGTTCTCGCCGCACTTCTTCCAGATGCTGCGTTCCGAGGCCTCTTGCCTTCAGCGAATCAAACGTACCCCTCGGCAGCAAACCCAAACTCTCAAGCCGGCGCGTCATCGCCTCAATCGAGGTATGGAAGTACACCGCCATTGCGAGCAACTGCCGGACCGAAAACTGCCCTGCTGCATCCCGTAGCTCTGCCGCCTTCTTACGAACAGTCATTGCCGGCATTAAAAAAGCACGCGCAAAGGCATCACAAAACTTCTCTTCACGGTCTGAAAAATCGTCGTCGGTCATGTGTACGACGACTCCGGCGCGTCGCAACAGCGCGTGACAAAGCTCGTGAGCCAGCGTCAGCCGTCTACGGGAAGCGGGATGAATTGCATTCACGACGATAAAGCCACCTATCTCGTCGTCGTAGGCGAACGCCCCGCTCACCTTGGACGGCAGTCCTCGTTCGAAAACGCGCAAACCCATGTCGAGTTCGACCAAAGCAATAAGGTCTGGTATGGGCCCGAAGCCGATTCCCAACCTCTGCCGGACGCCAAGCGCCGCATCTTCGGCCTGCTGGTCGACGGGACCCGAGCGAGAGACGCTCACAATAGGCAGGTCGGGTTGCAGCATCGGTCGTTCGAGCATCTTCTCGAGTTCTACCGAGGCGGCGGCAAGTTTGTTCAGAAGAAGATGTGCAACCGCGCCGTCGACATCATCGCTGTTGGTATGGGCGCGAAACTTCAGTTCCATATCCAGACTTGGCGTCCCGGCGGCAAGCAGTTCGCTTTCGGGCACAGCATATAGCTCGGCAAATGCCCGGAGCTCATCGGAAGAAACGGGACGCTTGCCGCTTTCGATAGCGACGACAGTCGTCCGTGCAAAACCCAACTTCTGTGCTGCCGCTTCCTGCGTCAGCTTTGCAAGCGAGCGGGCACCTTTAAGTCGCGGCCCCAACACTTCAGGGCGGACCTTAATTTCGATAGCCATGCTATCCCCTCGCGATTTTCGAAATCCATGAATCCTGGCCACACGTGGCCAGGAATGCGCTCCACTCGAGGGCGTGCTGTTCCAGCAGGCCTGAGAGCTTCATTGTGGTTACTGCGATGTCATCGTCGACAAACCGGCTTAAATCGATTGCAGCCGCCTGGACAGCACGACGTTGTGAGGCAGTTCCTGCATCTGCCAGCCGTTGCATGTCGCGTACACCGTTGCGTGCCAGGTCTCCAAAAAATTTCAACTTCACTTTGTTGTCGCCTGGCCGGAGAGCGTCCTCCAGCGAACTCGCCTTCAAGTTATTGAAAAGGTATTCAGTGCCATCTTCGAGTCGAGCACTGTGTTCCGCAGCGCGTCTAAGCAGACAGTTGCCACAAATACCGCAATGGTATTTTTTCTGGTCGTGCGAAGCTAAACGCGCATCACAGGAACAGGACGGATGCCGACTCAAAATTGCCCGTACGTCTTCGCGGTGCTCAGCAAGAGCACGCAATAGTGACCCTTTTGTTTCGAAAAGCGCGGGGTGGTAGAACGCGACGTGACTCCCCGTCAACGCTTTAAGAAAATTGGACAGTTTTGCAGTAAATCCCGGGTAGCAGCTGCGGTGCTTCGGCTCGTGTCCCGTAGTGACCAACGAGCCTCCTATGCTCCCCTGCCCGTTTTCGGGAATCATCACGCGGTTCCCGCCTGATGCAATTGCTCCGAGGCTGGCCAGGAGATAAAACATAAAAGGCCTTGACCTGAAACTACCCTCCGGATGGCGAAGCCTTCGGACCTTGACGGGCACGCCCACATACTGCACCCCCGCCATGTTCTTCCGTTGCAGAGCACTCCGGTGCCCGCCTGCCGAACGCGCGTCAGCATAGACGCACACAACTTCGGTTTCCGGCTCGGATAATTGCAGCAGTCTTACCTGGCCATAAGAGTCCAGCCCGTGAGAGAATGGGACGAAAACGATGTCACGGTTGCGCAACGAAATATCGGATAGCGGCGATTGTTGTAATGCCGGCGCTGCCCCGTCTCGCGCGACAAACTCGAAGGACCAGCTATCCCCAGTCAGGTAGTTGAGACATTGCACGAGCGCATCGCGCACCCCCGGCATCAGCCAGGCATTGAGCTTGAAAACTGGAATTTCAATGTGGATGCGACGGGTCCAACTCTTTGCGTGATGTCGCCGAAGCGAGCGGTCGGCAAACTTAACGGCGCCAATTAGCGTCATAAGGTCGTGCGCGATGCCGTCCGACTCTTGAAAGGCGTATTCCGAAAGAGTACTCGCATCAACCTGAATGTCTTCGCCCAAGCGGATAATCTCAACCTTGGCTGACTTACGTGCGCGCTTCGTGGTGACCCGAAAAGCGGTTACGGGGATATCAATCACGGGCATGTGAGCGCTCATATATTGAGGCTTAGGCCAAAGTCCAACATATCTTTCTTGTCGAGCTTGCGCTTCGCTTTTGGTGCAGGGTCTTCGGAAAAATCGAGCTCAGCCACAAGTCTCGTCATTTCCCGACGCAACGAAGCGCTCTGAAACTCGCCAAACTGGCCCGCGACGGACAGTGCGCAATGTTCAATTCCCTGAAGGGCGCAGTCTGAGATAACCGTTGCACGAACTGCTTCGTGAAGTTTGTCGACCGGGTCGCCGTAGATAATCAAGCGAGCAACTTCACATGCACCTTGCTCAAGCGGCCTTTCGGCACGGCGCTCAAAGTCGTCCACGACGGCGAGCAGGCTGTCGACGCGGAATAGGTCTTTGCTCGCCCGTTCGAGTTGTGCGGTGAGCTCGGCGAACCAAGGAGCGCGTACCCCCAACTCCCACTCGTTACAAGTTGCCCGATGTATCTCCAAGGCCGCTTCACTTTCGCCAGCGGCTTCAGAACGCTCCACCAGCCGCACTGCTTTGCGCCAGTGCGATTTGAGGGCTACCGTCGTATGAAGGTCGTCACGCATTCACTCTCCAAGGAGCCTGCATAACGCAATCATAGGCTCAAAATTGACAATGTCAAAGAAAAACTTTTTTACGCTTGACTATGTCAAAATACGTGGAATTGCTATTTGCTTGAAAAATATAATAGCTAAAAACTATTTATCGTACGGCGGTTGGCTCCCGTGGCAGTAGATGGACTCGGACGCTTACTACTTTGAGAGGCGCGGCGTTTTTATCCACGGAGCGAGCACCCGTAGCTACGGTTCCGCTTTCCACCAAAAATCTTGAAAATCTAGTCGAAAAACACTGGGGCAGGTATGGGCGGAAAAAGGAGCGATATCAGTTATCGCTAGCGGGAGACGCGAGATAGAGGCTGGAACCTCGCCGAGCGCTGAGCAGCGCCCCGATTTCCATCATAGGGCAAACGTTCCTGCGAATAGAGAGGCTTCTTTGCAAATGCCTAGATTAGAATAGAGCACGCGAAAAATAGTCAGAAAAATTCTTTATATTCAATCCCTTGCAATTTTTCACCAGACCCAATATGACGTGAATCCGTTCGCAATATGACGTGTCCGGCACCGAAAAGACACTGACGCGACTTCGTCCGCGTGTGCACGCTACGCGAGACCCTCTCGTCGGCACAATGCTACGCCAGGGTCTCGTACTATCGCTTGTTTAACCCTACGCAAGGTCGCGCGCTAAATTCGTCGAAACAACTGGGCAACCATGTCCGGGAAGAAGTCAGCATTGAACCACAGTTCCAGGCTGGCTAAGGAGTGCACTTCGAAGTCGCATGCCCATTCCTGAAGCCTCTGCTCGCTTCCTGTACGTCAGTAATGGCGCGTTACGGGTCTCGCGCCGCGGTTTCACATGTATCCGACCTCACTCCTTACAGTCCGAGTCGTAGTCAGTAACATTGCACTCAAACGTGCGAGGAGTAGCAACATGAACAAGAAGATTCTGGGAGCGGCGCTCGGTCTGGCAGTGCTGGCAGCATCAACGGAAGCATCGGCACACGTCGACGCCGCCATTGGATTGGGTATCCCCGGCGCCGTGTATGCGCCAGCAGAGCCAGTGTACGCATCGCCACCTCCCGTCATGTACGCTCCCGCACCTGTCGCCGTCGCGTACGGTGGTGATGACGACTGGCGAGCCCGCGAATGGCGCGGACGTCGCGAGTGGCGTGAACGTGAATGGCGCCGCCAGGAATGGCGCGAGCACTAGTGGCGAGAGCATCGTGATTGGCGTGGGTATTGAAGCGACGCCAGAAGGAGCCCCATCTTCGGCATATATGGCTCGAACTCGCAGACTCTGAAATTCCCCGGTGTGGAGGTTGCGCCGCTGCTCGCACCGGGGACGCGCTCGCCGGAAGCGCAGTTCTGTAACCTGTGGTGGATTAACCCTGGCATGCGCTTTTCCGGATGTTGATAAACGGCCGGGCGCCCCGTCAGCGGCGCAATGAAATACCCTCCGCCGGCAAAGCCAGAGAGGGGTGAGAGAACGTCGACGCTTTAAACCTGCGCGAGGGTCACGCTTGCTCTGCTGCTTCCGCAGCGCCTTCCATATTAAGCGTCGCGCTGAAAATTGGCCAACGCTTCTGCAGCTGGCGTGCCAGTCGAGCGCCGCGCTCTTCGATGTTTTCCCGACGGTAGCCCTGACTTAGCCCGCTGCGCGTCGCTGCCAATGCCTTCACTGTCTTCATTCCAGAAGAGAGGTACAACGAGGGTGAGGTGACTTTAGCCTCAACGGTCTTATCCTGGCAGGCGCTGTTCAGACTGCCTTCCAGTAGAAGCAGATTCCCGAGGCGATGCTTGTGCTGCTCGTATTGGTCGGAATCGACGAAGCCATAATGCTCAATGCTGAAGGACGGCTTCTGCGGGAGAACATGCTCAACAGAAAGCCCGCCAGAGTTAAAAGTCACCAACTCCTCGATGCTTGCCGCAGGCAATGGTAGCTCGGCGCGTAGCGCGTCTTCTTCTTCCCATAGCATCCGATGAACCCCGGCGTTCCGATACAGCTCCTCAGTTTCTAACTGTTGCACCATCAACGTGTCCGGCATGAACTTCTGGCAGAACCATCTCAGCCGGGTCGCTACTTCTGAAACGCTTAGCTTCGAAAGGTTTCGTGTAATGGAGAACACATCGGCTTGAGGATTCGTGCCTTTCAGTTTGAATACTCGAATGTCGGTGACTTCCACAAGCTCCTGCAGCGTCCGCGAGTCCGTGTCTCCGACCTCCTTCAGCCATCCATTCAACTGAAGCCGGATGACCAACGGATACAAAGTGGCATTCAAGTCCTGTACGACGAGAAGCATATACGTGTCGCGGTCGGTGCGCGTCGCCCGGACAATCGCTTCCAGCCCGAAAAAGAAAGAGGTAAGGTCCTCCGTATAATTTTCGATGAATGAACGCAGGACGTCGGGCTTAGCACGCAGATTCTGAAGTGCTGGTTTCAGGAATGTCTCCAGGACGGAAGCGGACGTCGCGTTGTAGTCGCCCCCAGCGTCGACGCCAAATATGCGTCCGTCATAGGCAAGGTAGTGGTACCGGAGGACATCGTCTTCAACAAACGCATCCCGGTCAATGTTGCGAATCTTAAACCCACGTTCGGCTGCCAGGTCTTTAACGTTATTGAAAGCGCGGAAAGCCTTGCCGAACTGGACGGCAATATAGTTGTCCAGTTCGCCACCGAGGTATCGGTTCGAATAATAAACGAGCAGGCTCTTTACAATATCCATCTTGGCCAGAGGCACGCCGCGGTCATTGACCGTCTGGAACATGCGGATGGCCTTTCCTTCATCGGGCTCGATAAACTCGAGCACTTCCATTTTCGTAAGTGTTTTGAGCCACTTGATAAGTAGGGGATGTCCTCCTTGCTGAACCAGGTCTCGGACGCGCAGACGGATGTGCTCGTAATTGTCTGCTAAGCGCTTCTGTCCAGCCGACTCTGGCGTTGGATTTTTCTTCGCCAGCATGGCCTGAAAGAATTCCATGTTGTCACCCAACACCTGAAACTTTACTCCGTCAAGCGGGCTACAAATATAGGAGCTGTACATGGCACTGCGCACGCGCTCTTCCGCCAGCGCGTCAATCAGCGCGCCCAAAAGCATTGTCAACGTTGTCAACCGCTGCTGTCCGTCGACAACGAAAACCGGTTCTCCAGGTGCTCTCTGCGAAAGGATAAATGTCCCCAGATAGTGACCTCCAACATCGATTGCCTCTTCAATGTCGGAAAAGAGTTCGTTGATATTTCGCTCGCGCCACGCGTAGTCGCGTTGATAACTAGGTACGACCAGATTTTTGCCTGCGAAGAACGTTTCGATGGTCTGCTTGCTCACGCTCAATCCTGATATCGATAAGTGGAATACGCAATGCAAGTGAACGGACGGAGAATGGCCCCCGGTAGTTGAAATTGAGTTTCCGGAGTATTCGTTGACCGCATATTGTGCGATATCTTACCGTCGCGTGGTTCGAAGGGGCTGCGCTCGCTGGCACTGCACCATGTTGCGCTACGTGGCAGAACTCGCCAGCACAGACGGATGCGCGCTGTGTCGCAGTTAGCCGCGTAGCGGGAAGCTCAGTATCTCGCAGCGCTCGGTCTGACAGCATCGGCACACGTCGACGTCGCCATCGGACTGGGCATCCCCGCCGCCGTGTATGCGCCGGCGGAGCCAGTGTACGCACCGTCACCTCCGTCATGCATGCTCCCGCAAGCGTGCGGTGGTAGGCGCAGTCGGGGCATTATGCTGGGCTTCACGCTGTCGTTGGTGCGGTCAGTGGTTGCATGGTCGGCAGGCACATTGCGAAGCAGCACGCTCAACAGCAAGCCGCGCAACGCCAGGCGACACAGGCGCAAAAGGGCGTCGTACGCTCGGTGTGCCAGGTGGACCGAGAAGAACGCTGGTCCATCAGGCAACTGCAAACTACGCTTAGGTCGTCAATTCGACGTTCGGCTCGACTGTGGCCACCGGAGTGGGCACAGCCACACTCTTGCGCGGCGCTTTTTTCGCAGCAGTCCCGTTAGCCGGCACCTTCGCCCTCACCGCCCTATTGGCAGCAGTCTTCTTCGCCGCCGGAGCCTTCTTCGCAACTGCCTTCGTAACCATCGGTTTCGCATCGGCCGCAGCACCGGCGCCGCCAATCAGAAATCGACTGCGGTTTTTGGCGTTGGCAATCCACGCCGGCGCGCGCCCACGTCCACTCCATGTCGCGCCGCTCTTGGGGTCAAGATAAAGCGCCGGCTGCGGGCCCCTGACATAGTTCCCGGCTGTCGCCGATTTTTTGGCAGCAGGAGCGGAAGACACCGCGTTAGCTTCAACCAAAAACTTCGAACGGTCCTTCGCGCTAACAATCCAAGCCGGCGCACGGCCGTGTCCGGTCCAAGTGGAACCGGTCTTCGGGTCACGATACTTCGCGGCCGACGCCGACGACTTCGCGGCAGCCTTGGCGCCCGGCTTAGGTCCACGTTTCTTGCCACCTGCATGCGCATCGATATCCGCAGTCGTCAGCCCATGCTTTGCCATCAACTCATGAATCTTTTCAATGACACCCGACGCTTGCTTCGAGATGAGAGACTCGGCTTGCTGCTCCAGTTTTTTGATTCTTGCCTGCAGTGATTCGAGAGTTGCCATTTTGGCCTCCGTAGCCGTGACGCCGGAACTATGCCACACGCCCGCGTTGAGTTGCGAATCGCAAGCACAGATATTCTCTGCTATCAGCAATGGGTCGAAGCGACGGATGTTTCGGTCCGCTGCCAATCCCGGCAAGAGTCTATTAACGCCAGACAGGAATCCGGTAGTCGGCGACGAACTCGTTGGTAACGTCTACCTTGTTCACACTTATCAAAATATTCGCTCAGCTTGCCCATTTCATCTCATACTGCACGAATAACGAAGTCTGCGTGTGAACCTGTACAGGACCGTACCTCATAAAGTCTTTCACCACCTCCGCATGCGGGTGGCTGCGCTTACGATTCGGGTCCGAACTGAACACACCTAGCGATGGGCTAAACTGCTTGGCGTCGCGGTAAACCCCGTAGTTCCAAGATTATTTTGACCGCTCTCCGATAGCACGGCGGATAGCGACCGACACAACGCAACTGATTGCTCGGGTAGGTAAAGGATAGCAAGACACAATGCGGCCGCGCTCAATGGTAACCACAACTGGCCGGCGGCAGCCAAACCTTGCCTTACTAACGACGGCGTAACAGCGGGCACCGCCTTGACTCTCTGCAAAAAGGCAAGAGCTGCGGAAATGAACCCTGCTTTCATTCGCGCCAATGGAGCGCCCGATACGCCTTTCATATTGCAATTATCAAGGAATAGAAGGATAAGTCCGAGGTAACTAAGCTAACGGCATACTCGACCGAGTCTTGATGAACAGCTGAAAACAATTTTTCTCGCCGCGGCCTTTAGCTGGACCAGTCCACATGCTCGTCAGGTGTCGTTCGATTCGCATCCGGACTAGTCAATACCCTCAATATCCAGAATCTGAAATACCTGGGCAAGCACTCCGTTTTTTCGCCAAATTAACCATTTGTTATAGCAGGTCTGCATTGGCGAATATATATGCGGTAGCTGAGACCAGCTCTCGCCTGTCTCCAATATCCAGAGGATGGCGTTCAAGACATTTCTGTCACTTCGGGTCGGACGACCTCGACGGACTTCGGTCGAGTCATGGAACAGGTGAGCTACGCGGGCCCAATCATCGTCGGACAATGGCACACGTGAAGCAGAACCTTTTTCGACTGTCATTGCCACTTCCCCTCGAACAGGTCAGATTTCTGGTTTTAATTACTTGTTTGTATTGAACTAGATTTACTCACTGCACAGTGTGGAGTGTTGACACGCGACTCAAAGGTGGTTTCGATAAACGCGTGCAAGTCAGCGCTAAACGTGTTGCCGTAGTGCGCAGACGAAGACCGAGGCGTATCAACTCGAGAAGGAAGCCCTTCCCCCCATTTCCGAAGCCACCGCAGAAGTTACGGAACGTACGCGTCTAAGATTAACGACATGCCTTAAACCGCTTGAGAAGGCATCTCCAACCCTCAGAAAGGCCCACCCAACGAACAATCGACGCTTGAGAGCTGGGCAAAACAATCGCGGACTTATAAACGCCGGAAAGCCAGAAATTCCTGTTCTGCGTAGCCAAATATCCCGTGCGTCCACAGACGTCCTGAATCAGGAATTTTCGGATGCAAGCGCACGAAGTAACTGTTCGTCTCGCCAGCGTACTCGCGCGGCCCAGTCATCCAGACTGAGTAAGGCCCGACGTTGTCGAGTCACGTCTTCGACGAGCTCCTTTGACCAGGGGTCATGCTGGCCGCGTTCGGCGCCCATCCGCTCGTAAGCAGGTCCCATCTTCTCGGCATGAGAAGCAATTCCGCCTCGCGTGTTCAGGTCGGCAGTCTCGAACGGCCCAATGACACTCCACCGCCGGCCAAGTCCGAGCCGGACAAGGTCGTCAATGTCTTCCACAGACGCGACTCCATCACGTACAAGACAGTACGCTTCGCGCAGCAGCGCTCCTTGCAAACGATTGAATACGAATCCTTCGACCTCCCGCCGAACAAGGACCGGCTTTAGGCCCGCTTGCGCATAGATTTCCGACGCGTGTTGCGTAACTATCGGCGAGGTAAATTCGGTCGGCACAACCTCAATTACTGGTAGCAAATATGGTGGATTGCCTGGATGTCCAACAATGATTCGGTCCTGTGCGCCAGTACCTTCTCCTAACGCTGTTGGCGTTAGCGCAGAAGTCGAACTTGCTAATACCGTGCCGCCCGTCGCAAGCGAGGCCAGTTGCATGAACAGCGCCTGCTTGAGCTTTAGCTGCTCGGGGATGCACTCTTGCACGAGAACCGCATCAGCCACAGCGTCGTCGAGCCGCTCGTGATAGCTCACCCTGTCGCGAACGACATGTGCCGCCTCCTTTAACAGGCCAAAGTCCGACATCAAAGACATTCTCGCGTCGAAGTCGTCCTGAGCCCTTCTAAATGTTTGACTGAAGGCGTCCCAGACACGCACCTGATATCCAGCCAATGCAAAAAGGACGCTAAAGGCAACTCCGATAGAACCTGCCCCAGCTATAGTTATAGTCTGGCCATCTGCAGCCGAGTTCTGCTCTTCGTCAGCCGAATGCGCTTCGATTGAACTCATACCAGCTCCCACCAGCTTCGGTCACCCTCGTAGCCCTTCTGCAAGATGGCAATGACCGCTTCTCTCGTGAGTACTCGCGGATTGTTTGCAAGCAACCTGGTTGCCATCATCGCCTGGTCCGCGACGGCATCGAAGTGCTCGGGCTTCAGTCCGATGGCCTTGACGTCGAGCGGTGCGCCGACAATCTCGAGCAATTCTTCAACTCGCTGGATTGCGGCGTGCGCCTGTTCAATCAGAGGCGATGAAGAATCAGCAACGCCAAAGATACGACCAACTTCTGCGAATGCGTCCACTCGGGCGGGCAGGTTGAATCGCATAATGTAGGGCAATAATGCGCCAACACCGAATCCGTGTGGTGCATCGCTGTAGGTCGCCATTGGCGACTGGATGGCGTGCGCACCCGCAGTGCCAGTCGTGTTAATTGCCATGCCAGCGGCGTACGCCGCGAACATTACGTCTGCGCGCGCATTAATATCTTGCGGATTGGCGACGACCCGAGCAAGACCTGAATTCAATAAGGAGAGGCCGTGACCAGCAAATAGGTCCGTCAACCGGTTCTTGCCGACGTAGAGCTTCGTGTCAATTTCTTCCGGAGTCGGGTTTTTCGCGCGAGCCGTAAATGCTTCGATGAGGTGAGACAAAGCGTCCGCGCCCGTGGCAGCAGTCAGGCCGGGCGGGCAACTCAGTGTCAGCTCGGGGTCAATCACCGCTGCATACGGCTCGAGGTGCGGGCTGGCGATGCCGAGTTTCATGCCCTTATCACGGTCGTACACAACCGAAATGCAGGTGACTTCGGCGCCGGTGCCCCCGGTCGTCGGAACGGTGATGACTGGAAGTCCCGGAGCCGGTACTCGAAATTCACCGTAGTAGTCACGCACATCATGCTGGTTCACGAGCGCAATCGCTGCGACCTTTGCCAGGTCAAGGCAGCTTCCACCGCCAATTCCAATGACAGCATCAATGGCCCGGGGCGCCGCAGACGAAGAGTAGCGACTCACGACCTCAAGGATGTTGTCGCGCGGCAAGTCCGGTTCCGTCTCGCTATAGACGGAAACCGCGATGCCATGAGCCTCAAGCCCCGCCTTGATTTCGTGGAAATCTTCGCTTGCCGCCATTCGCGCATCGGTGACGATAAGCACGGAGGAAGCAATTCCCTTGGTGATGAAAGGCAATTGTCTGCGCTGCCCTGGCCCGAAGAGGACGCTTTTAGGCTGACGCAGCAGCCCCAAACCCGATGTGGTGTCAGTCATGCCAGTATCTCCTGCTCAGACTTCACGGTAAGCGCCAGGTACTTGGTTTCCAGGAATTCGTAGATGCCTTCATGGCCGCCTTCACGTCCTAATCCTGATGCCTTGATGCCACCGAACGGCGCGGCCGGGTCCGCCATGATTCCGCGGTTGATGCCAACCATGCCGAAGTCGAGCCTTTCGCCTAACACGATGGCGCGCGAGATGTCCTTGGTGAAGATATAAGCGGCCAAACCATATCGAGTATCGTTTGCGAAATCGATGGCCTCCGCAGTCGATTGAACCGGGAAGATGACCGCAACTGGCGCGAAGAGCTCATCGCCACAGAGAGCGTCGCTTGCCTTCGGAAAGCGAACAACCGTCGGCTCGTAAAAATATCCGTCGCCGGCGACGACGTTACCCCCTGACTTTATTTCGCCCCCGGCGTCCGCCAATCGAACAACCATACGATGTACCCGGTCACGCTGCCGCTCAGAAATGATAGGGCCCACGTCGACCGCCTCCATCCCATTGCCAACACGGAGCGCCTTGGCGCGTTCGACAAATTTCCGAGTGAACTCCTCTTCAACTGCCTGATGGACGATGATTCGGTTGGCCGCAACGCAAGCCTGCCCCGCATTTCGGAATTTGCAGGCAATTGCGTGCTCAACCGCAGCATCGACATCAGCATCATCGAGCACGATGAACGGACCGTCACCGCCCAATTCCATCGATGCATTCATGATGTGCTCGGAAGCTTGACCGAGAAGCGTACTGCCAACACCGGTTGAGCCGGTGAAACTCACCTTGCGCAGACGCCTGTCGCTCATCAGAGCCGAAGAAACGCCTGCGGCGTCGGCCGTATGAAGCAGATTGATAACACCCTTCGGGAAACCTGCGTCCTCCAGCACCTTCACGAACAGAGCTGAGGTAAGTGGGGTCTCTTGCGCCGATTTAGTCACGACGGTACAACCCGCTGCCAGAGCGGCACCCGCCTTGCGGGCAATCATCAGAAGCGGAAAGTTCCACGGAGTGATGAGCAGGCATGGCCCAACAGGCTGATGGGTTGCGACGACCCGATATCCGCCGTGTGAGCCGTCGGCGAACGTACCGTGGAGGTGAGCAATCTGCTCCGCGTACCAAAGGAAAAACTCAGCAGACAGCTTGAATTCACCACGCGACTCAGTCAAAGGCTTACCGCTTTCGAGAGTCATGGTTTCGGCGAAGAGGTCGGCACGCGAGACAAGAAGGCGGTGCGCCTTGTGGAACAGGTCTGCACGTGCCCGCGGCGAATAGGCACGCCATGAATCCTGTGCCTCGACAGCGGCCTCCAAAGCGTCACGTGCATCGCAGATGGAGGCACTGGCCACATCGGTCAGCACAGCCCCCGTTCCAGGATTTACGACTACAAATCTGTCCTGAGATGCTCGCCACGCTCCATTGATAAACAAGCCTAGCGGAACCACTTCGCTCAGCTGAACGCCATGAACTTTGACTTGCATCGCTCTCCTCCTGTCCTGACAGAAACGTCGACAAACGCACCCTTTTGGTGCTGTAATACCGTATTACGATGTGGATGATAATACCGAGTGACAGGATGTTTGGCAATGGCGGTTAGGTGGTAGACTTGATTGCAATAGTCACTTATGGTTTTAGGGTCCGAGTCATGGCACGTTCGGTTATTGTGGAAAGACACGCGGCGCCGTTGCGCCAGCAGGTAGTCAGGCTGCTTCGCGAACAGATTCTCGATGGCGAACTCGCGCCCGGAGAAAGGCTTCTTGAAAGCGCTCTGTGCAACGCTTTCGGCGTTTCGCGGACAGTCATTCGCGAAGCGTTGCGTCAGTTGGAGTCCGAGCATCTTGTCACCGTCATAGCTAGCATTGGTCCCATCGTTACTGTTCTTACCCAGCGGGACATCGAGTCGATTTATCAGGTACGGCAGAACCTCGAAGGACTCGCCGGAATGCTTTTCGCGGTGAATGCAACTGACAAACAAGCCAAAGAGATGATTGAGTTGCTGGCGCGAATGGAAACGGAGTTCCTTAAGGGTAGCGTTGAGTCGCGCGACAACATCAAGAGCGAGTTCTATGAACTTCTTCTTGAAGGCGGAGGCAATAAGGTCCTGGCAGAGACGATGAACGTGATTCACGGCCGCATTGCGATTTTTCGCCGATACGCGTTCATTGATGAAGCCAGGGTCGCGATTTCGATGAATGAACTGCGTCGCATAATCGACGCTGTTGCCGTGAAGAGGGATGCAGACCTAGCGCGTAACGCATGCGAAGAGCATGTCAACCTTGCGGGAAAACTTGCGATTCAGGAATACGAAAGGCGCCTGCCCCAAAATGCGTCCGTAGCCGAGACCGTCGCTTAAGCTATAAGGCTTCGCACGGCTCCAGCGGGCAGTCTTATTGAAGACCTCGACCTTCAGAGCCCACCGCAGGCAGCAAGAGACACCTCGGTCTTGCGACCTCGATGTACCGACTGCCTCACGCAACTAGATTGCCCAACCGCCGTCAATGGCGATTTCAGCACCAGTGATAAAGGCGCTTTCGTCGCTCGCGAGAAACGCGATGAGTGCAGCGACCTCTTCCGGTGTACCGTGGCGCTTCAGGGGCGCGGACTCCGCACCGATTCGATTGATTTCATCGGTGTTCTCTTTCAGCATATCCGTGGATATGAAACCCGGGTGTACAGAATTCACTCGAATACCGAATTCGGCAAGCTCCGAGGCGGCGACCTTCGTCATCCCCCGAACGGCCCATTTGGTACTGCCATACGCAATGGCATTTGCGAAGCCGCGCAGTCCAGCGATTGACGATATGTTGATGATAGCGCCCCCACCGGACTTCTTCATCGAAGCTGCGGCATGCTTCATGCCGAGCAGGGTACCCATCTGGTTTACCTGAAACATCTTTTCCATCAACTGCTCGGTCGTGTCTTCAATCTTCGCCGGCCGGTAGATACCAGCGTTGTTGACCAGGATGTCGCAGCTACCGAACGCCCGCTCGGTCTCCTCGAACGTCGCCCGCCACGACAGGTCACTGGTAACGTCATGATGAACGTATATGGCACCGTCGCCGAGCTTAGAGGCGAGTGCACGCCCTTCCTCGTCCAGAACATCGCTCAGCACAACCTTCGCGCCTTCCGAAACGAAGCGACGCGCCTCCGCTGCGCCTTGCCCGCGAGCAGCGCCGGTGATGAGAACAGTCTTATCTTGAAATCGCATATTCGAAATACTCCTATTCTCTAACGGCGCACGTATCTGGGCGCGAAGAGACAAACGCCGGTAATCCGGCGAAAGCGCAAAAGGGGCTTGTATTGGCCGCCGGCATTCGCGTCCGGCGGCCGTCGCGTTGACAGCAGCGGGCAGCGCCAGCGCTTAACAGGTCGTCAGCGCGCCCTCATGAAAACCAACGAACCCGTTGCTGGCAATATCCTCGCAACGCTTGAGGTAGACATCTGCCCCCCCCATGTAAACGTTGAATTCCGTCGGCTTACCGGGGATATTTGCGCCAAGGAACCAGGCGTGCGCCCCAGCTCCCTTGGCCATGATGGTGGCAGAGCCGGCCCGGTGCACCTCAGCTGCCCATGCGTCTTCCGCTTCGACCGTTGACTCCATACATCGAATGCCGTTTGCATCCGCGAAAGCAATTGCGCGCGATACCCAACCCACCGCCTCCTGAATAGCCACAGGAAGATTCGCGTAAGGTGTTTGAGGTCCAAGTATCATGAAGAAATTCGGAAACCCGTTGACGGCAATGCCCATATTCGTCTTCAGGCCATCCTTCCACTTATCCCGCAGGACGAGCCCGTCTCGGCCAACAATATCAATGCGGGTAAGCGTGCCGGTCATCGCGTCGAAGCCGGTCGCGAAAATCAACACATCGAGCTCGATATGACGGTCGCCGATACGAACACCGGTTTCCGTTACTTCATCAATCCCGTTTTGGCGAATGTCTACAAGATGCACATTCTGCCGGTTATACGCCTCATAATAACCGTGTCCGCCCGGCGGGCGCTTCCCATTGAACGGGTAGTCTTTCGGACAAAGGAGCTCGGCCGTGGCCGCGTCCTTCACGGTCTCGCGAATCTTACGGCGAATGAAATCTGAGGCATAAGCATTGGACTCTTCATCCAAAGCGAGGTCATTGAAAGTCTCGAGCATGAAGTGGAAGCCGCCCTCCTTCCAGCCGTCCTCAAAAATCCGCTCTCGCTCGTCGGGCGAGACGTCCTTGGCGCCAACCACAGGCTTTTTGAAAGGCACTGCAAAACCGTGCGACGTTGCCTGCTTATGAATGTTGTCGTAGTCTTTCCGGATTTCGTTCATCCAGTCCTCGTTAACTTCGTAGTTGCTGCTAGCCACTACGTAGTTCGGCGTGCGTTGAAGCACGTAAAGGTCCTTAACGATGGGCGCGATGACTGGAACAATTTGCACACCCGACGCACCAACGCCAATGAGGCCAACCCGTTTTCCTGCCAGGTCCGCCCCTTCTTTTGGCCATGTCGCCGTTTGATAAATTTCGCCTTTAAAGGACGACACCCCCTTGATGTCAGGCCTTGAAGGCGCCGAGAGGGCGCCCATGCCACTGACAAGGTAACGCGCCGTGAACGTATCTCCGGACGCCGTTGTCACATGCCACAAATTGTTGTCTTCGTCGTACTTCGCCCGGGTGATTTTCGTATTGAAAGTGATGTCTTTGTAGAGGTCGAGCTTCTTCGCGACGAATTCCAGATACCGGAGCACTTCCGGTTGACTCGGATAACGCTCGTTCCATTTCCACTCTTCGCGAACCTCACGCGAAAATGAAAACGCGTAGTAGTAAAATTCGCTATCGGTGCGAGCCCCCGGATAACGGTTCCAGTACCATGTTCCGCCGACACCCGTCGCCGCATCAAAAACACGCGAACGCAAGCCAAGCTGATTCAGATGATGCAGCATCCCGAGGCCAGAAAATCCCGCACCAATGATTATGGCGTCATAATCTGCCTCTGCAGATGAGGCTGCGGTCGTGTTCGCGACAGTGGAATCTTTCATGACTACTTATCTCCTATGCCAAATCTTGTTATCAGGCTTTGATATTTAAGAAAACCTGACGGACTAAATTAACGGGTAGTCAGCGCGCATTCAGCGCCTCCAAAACCAATCAGCGATTCTGACCATTTCGGCGTCCGCGTCAGGATGCTTGCCCGCGAGGAACGGATAGACATGCTGCATTCCCTCTGCAACAGTCAGAGTCACGTCAACACCAGCCCTCTTCGCACGTTCCTCGAGCTGGATGCTGTCGTCCAACAGGGATTCGACTGACCCAGCGTTGATGTAGAGACGAGGAAAACCGGTGAAATCAGCGTAGAGCGGATTCACACGCGCGTCTGCCGCGGAGACCTTGCCGCCAAGATAGCGGTCAATATTTGCCTGCAAGCCGGCTCGAGTAATGAGAAAGTCTGTGGGGTCGTTCGAGTCGAGGGTGGCGCCGTTGTTTTCCATGTTCAACCATGGCGACATCACCACGACCTGACGAGGCAGCACAGCCTTCCGCTCAATTAATCTCAGCACAAGACTGATAGCCAGATTTCCTCCGGCGCTGTCACCGACCGGGATGACATTTTCCGGTCGGTAGCCGTCGGCAACGAGTCCCTCAAATGCAGCATCACTGTCGTCGATTTGGGCTGGAAACGGGTATTCCGGAGCGAGGCGAAAATCCGCGATGAATGCGCAAACGCCGACTGCTTTGGCCAGATGTCCGACCATCTTCCGGTGACTCGTGGAAGAACCCAAGGCAAATCCGCCGCCGTGCAGGAAAAGTAGCACCTGACCGGGCTCCGCATTCTTCGGGGAAACCCATAGCCCAGGCACCCCGCCCACAGTTCTTGAGCTGTATGTGACGTCTTCGGGCTCCCCTGTGGCACGTTGCCAGTCATCGAAGATGATTCGCAACAATTCAACCGACATTTCCGGGTGCCGGCTCATTTCAGTAGCCCATTGTGAATAGATTTCAGCCAGTAAATCGGTAGGACGAGGTGCAGTCATAACAGTGCCTCTTGAACAAAATTGGCGGCCCACGCTTGACTGCGCGGAACCTTCGTGCGGCTCGCGACGTTGAATGCAAGCCGCAACCGAACCATTTCAACATGCGATTACGATATCACCGTAATACGAGAGTAGAGACCAGGGTAAAACCCTACAGGCCAATGCTGAAACCGGCGGGGCACCCAATGCTACGGCTGCGAATGTCCCTGAGAGCCGCCATTTCGCGTTCACGCGCTCCATAACCGCCAGTACAGTGGGGGCAAGCTGGCAAACAGGTTCATCGCGACGCAGTGCGGCGCTGCGGCTGGAAGAGGCAATCCGTTACGAGCGACAAAAACAAAGAACAACGAACGTCGACCTACTCAATGACTATCGCTGAAAGCCTTCGTTGCTAACCGGCCACCGTGGTCTCAGGCGAAAGTTTCTAGATAGCGGTTCGAAGGCAGCCGGAAACCAAGGCGGCATCAGTCACGTCAAAGTGTTCTTGGCGCCGTACATGCGTCCCGGAGCCGAGATAAGGGCGCTCTTCGAGACGGCGCCCGGCAAGCGGATTCAGCTAGCGCGAGTAAGAATTCTGCTGCCCGCAGGATGACGGTGAAATCGCCTTTCCAGCGCGGCGCCCCTCGAGTCATTTGCAAGGCCGGGAATCCGCTCGCAGACCAGCGCGCCCGTGGGCCGCGGCGACACTGTCACCGAGCCCGCTCGGACGAAGCACCCTCAATTGTGGGGCTAGCCTGACGCGGTCGCTGGTCTGAAAATTCAGAGCATTAAGGCTAGGCGCGTTCACTCAGTACGCCATGGGTAACGAGAAGTGTCCGCATCCTCATAGTCCGGGTCGAGATAAATGAAACACCGCTGAATCTTGAAATCACGTATTTCAAAGACATCACACCACCTCCCGGCCAAGGTTTGACCCGCACTCCAGCAGACCCCATTTGTGGTCACACCGGAACTCGTTCCTTCGATGACAAGAAGGTCCCCCTGCTGGATGATATTCAGATAAGCGTGGTCATGTCTAAACTCCGCAATCATCTTGCCGAGGTCAGAAAAAAGTCGCTCGTACTCGCTGCGCCCTGTCGCGAGCCCCCACTTCGGAAAATATACTTGGGCTTGGTCATCGAACAGTTCAAAAAAGCTGCTCCGGGAATCGAGGCGCCGCAGATACTCCAAAGCAAGTGCTCGACGCTGCTCGTCCGTCATTACCTTCGTATCCATGGTCGCTCCTCAGAAAAAAGCAAAGACAAATCAGGTTAGGCATGATTCCCGTAGACCGACGCGTTGTTTTCTATACGCTATCGGAAGAACAGAAAAGCTAAGGCTCAAGCAGTCGCAGAAGCCTTAACTCTTCGAAGTCAAGCTCAGCTTCAATGCGGTGCAGGACGGCGTCGTCGATGCGCCCCGCCTCCTTGAGCTTCAACAACTCCTTGCGCGAGACACTCACCATCTCGAGCTCAAGGCGCAACTGCCTCGCTCTTGCGTTGACCTGCACGCGCCCCTCAAGATGAGCGCGCTCATTGTTGCTGACACGAACCTTGTATTCGTCGATTAGCCGTGCGAGAGCGAAGTCATCACTCAAGCCACTGCTGGCCTTTCTCGCCCCAAGCTCCTGCAACGCAGCATTGAATGTCCTTGACCGCGCCTCTAGTTCAGATAGGGTACGCCGCTTCACCGGACGAAGTTGGATGAAACGAATCAGAATGGTCAACGTTCCGCCTTGAATGACCAGGGTAGAAATTATGACGGCAAACGAACTGAAGACAATTAAATCACGGGCGGGGAAATCCTGAGGCAACGCGAGTGCAGCAACGAGGCTGACAACCCCGCGCATACCCGCCCAGGCAAGAATCAAAGACTCGCGAAACGACCAAGCCCGAACAACCTTCGTTTTCCTTATCAGTTTTCCCGGGAGGTACATGGCGACGCCAACCCAGACGAGCCTGGCGACAAAGGTTGCGATGACGGCGGGTACAGCCATCGTCAGTCCGTCGACAAGCAACGAATCCTGCTGCTGCATACGAAACAGGATGCCTCGCAGCGCGAGACCGATGAGAATGAACACCAGAGAGTTGAGAACGAAGTCCACGGCTTCCCACGTGGCCTTCGCCTTAAGACGCATGCTGGCGCCGAAAATACGATGCTGGCAAATTCCTAATATCAGTCCGCACGTTACAACCGAGAGCACGCCAGAGCCGCCCATTTCGTCAGCCAGGGCGTAGCTTGCCCAGGCCATGATGAAAGTCACACTGATGCCGATAGCGATGTCTTCGATTCTGGCAATAAGCCAGCTCATCACCGTACCGCTTAGCGCTCCGACCGCAATCCCGATGGCAGCAAGCGAGATAAAGAGACTGCCGCTGCGGGCCAGCGTGATACTGCCCGTGGATGCTGACAGAATAGCAATCTGGTACAGCAGGAGGCCCGATGCATCGTTGACGAGACTTTCCCCCTCGAGCGTCGTGACCAACCTGTCTGGCAACGGATTGCGCTGGAGAATGGCCTTTGCCGCGACCGCATCAGGCGGAGACACAATGGCGCCTAAAGCAAGGCATGCGCTCCACGGTAGAGATGGATTGACCACGTGCACAACGACTGCGACGATGACGGTCGTAAACAGCACAGCCCCCAGTGCCAGCGAAATGATTGGGCCGACTTCCCGGCGAAAGTCATCCCATGCGGTATAGAACGCGCTGGACATCAGCAGCGGGGGAAGGACTGCAGCTAGCACGAGGCCAGGGTCAATCTCGGGATAGTGCCCTCCGATGAGAGCGGCACAGCATCCCGCGACCAGGAGTACGAGCGCACGAGGAAATTCCAGGCGGTCAGCAACGCATGTCAGCACACACGCACCCGCCATCAGCACCAGCAGGTAATGGAAGAACTGGACGTTATTCATACGTAATTCCGAGCGCACGGGCATCGCGCGCACCACGCTACCAGCCATACTTCAGCTCCACCCCAACATAGTCGGAGTTACTTCCGCCCAACTCGCGGATGGAATCTCCGACCCGGAAATGAACGGCCTCAACCGATGCAATCAGGTTCGCCGCCACTGTCCAGTCAGCACGTATCTGCGCGTAGGCGCCAGTCCATCGCGTGCCGTGGCCAGCCGTACCCGGGACCACAGCACTTCCCTGCTGATAAATCGCGTCGTTTGTGCTCATCCGCCATTGCAATCCTACGGCGAACAACAAGGCTAGCTTGCTGGAGGGCTTGAGCGTAATCGAGGGCTTCACATGGATGAGGTTTGCATACCCTGTGTAGCCCGCCAGTGTGAAATAGTAACCGTTCGGGAAAAGTGGATTGAAGGTCTCGACGCGACTGTCGTTCAAATGACGGTCACCGGATGCCGCATCAACCTGCAGACCGAAGCGCGGCGCCCAGGGAGTATCAAGGGTGTAGCCGAACAGTGAGCCCACCGCCCAAGCCGCAATTGTCTTGTCGCCGACATAGCCCGTCTGGTACATCGACTCAACGTCCCAATCAGTGGCAGAGACTTTCCCGGTATATCGCAGGTCAAATACATTGCGATGCTCCTCACCTTGCGCATCGATGAACTGTGCGCCTGCACGGGTATAAAGCGAATAATATCCGGACAGGTCTCCAAGACCCACATCCTTGCGTTCAAAGCGCACGCCGCTGAAGGTCAGATGGCGATTCGACGTATCGTCGAACGCCGAGATGTCGCGATACTGAACCGGCCGCGTCGCGTATCCAATGAACCGCCACTTCTGATACTCGTAGTCCGCCCATAGTGCGTCGTAGGCCTGCCGCACGTTTGGTCCGTCACGTACGGAAATAAATCTCTGCAAGTCGAAAGCCATCTCCTGCCGCCCAACGCGCAACTTTATCGTTCCCGGGCCGAGCGGACTTACCCAGGCAGCGAATGCCTGCTCCAAATCCAGCGGATTCTTGTCGGTGGTCTTGACCTGGTCCTTATCGAAGGCTCTTGCGTCCTCGAGCTGGACAAAAAATTGCAGATATTCGCCAACGTGGGCGTCAGCATGAACCTGCGCGCGCTGAATCAGGGAGCTATCGGAGCGTGCAGGGCTGAGCCCGAAAAGCGGCGTTTCGCTGACCTCGAAGCGTTCGCGTAAATTGGCGCCAAGCGACAGATACGAATAGGGGTCACCACCGAGCGGGATGTATTTCAGGCTATCGAGTGGCTCACGCGGTACACAGGGATTCTTGAGAACGGACCAGTCCTCTTGCCAGCGATTGAACATGACGACCGGCCGCTTAACATCACACGTGTCAGTCGGCGTCGCGGTCTGCTGAGAGGTCTGCACCTCGCTCTCACTATCCGCCCGTGTCTCTTCGCAGTATCCGAGCGCAAGCCCAGCAACGGCAATACCTATGCACGCCGCGAGTTTCATCACACCGGGCCTCCCGCCCTGTCGAACATTATTCTTCTGGCCGCTACGGAGTTAAGTCCTGTGCTGCCGCATATTCAACACACTCTCCAGATGTCATCCAGGCGCCGTAGGTGACATCCCATCTTTGTGGCACTACCATCACGGTCGAACGCCGGAGTATGTTCATGAGACGAGCTTGCCTACCGCATTCCGGTGCATCCATGCCTGCATCGCCAGCCAGGCGAGCCCGATTACCGGCAAAAGGAGAGCCCAGAAGCCAAACGTTCTGTATCCAAAAGCGCCAGCGATGGCTCCGAGGCCAAACGCTACGATAGCCGGAAGCATTTTCGTGGCACGCGCTCGCGCCGCTGCCTTGACGTCGGCCCCAACCCGTGGCGAACACAGGTCAAGCACGTCGAGAATGACCTGCGTGACATTCCCGGTCATGACGGTGTTCGGCACCCCAGGGCGTGCGACAAGCCGGCTGTGCGCGTTCTGGACACCCATCGCAGTTGCGCCAATCATTCCGCACACGACCACGGCCCAACTTTCAGGGCTGAACCTGGGTCCGAGATTGATACCTGCAAAACAGAACACCAGAAGCAGAAACGCCTGCACGGCGTAAAGCATGCACGCACCGCGCATTGGTGTCTCGGGATTGCGGCCGCGGATGATGAAGCTGCTCACCGCAACCCCCAGGATGAAGGCAGGAAACGCCATCAGCTTCAGGAAGACCCCTTGCCCATATCCGGCGACCCCAGCACCAATAAGCACGAAGTTTCCCGTCACATGTGCCGTGAAGAGCCCGAACAGCGAGACGAAGCTGAGCGTGTCGACATAGCCAGCGGTTGCCGAGAGCAAATTATCATCATTCATTGCGCACCCTGTGGAGAAGCATTAGCGAGGATTGGCCTCCCAGATATCGGCGCTCGGTCTTCGTCGTGACACTGTCCTATTTCGCGGTTGCGTGAATCTCCGCGATGTATCCTCCAGGGAACTGGACGATTGCAGACTCTCTCTGGTCTGCCGTGAAAGGTTGCACGAGAACCGAAACTCCAGCTGCCTGCGCCTTTTTCAGGGTGTCATCGAAATCCTTCACTTCGTACCCCGTCATCTCGTGACCGTAGGGGTAGGGCAGATGGCCATCCGTCACGAAGACCGTCATATTCCCGAAACCAGACGTCAGCCGAACGAGACGAAAGGTGTCGTTTGGTCGTCCGATTTCGACGCCCGGCGCGTGCCGGTTATCGGAGAGAACCTTCCCGTTCGAAAACGCGACCCAGTTCTTGATGAGTGCGTTAGCACGCGCCGGAGAGACGTAAACCCTGTTTTCGGGAACAGTCTCGAGTGGTCCGTAGTTCGGCGCCTGCGTGTGCCAATAGAGTTGCATGTGCACACCGCCGGGCCACGAAATGACTGCATCGCGCCCAATCGGGTCCGGGAACGTATCGACCACGACATCGGCACCGTGAGCCTTCGCCGACTTCATCGCACCATCCATGTCTGTGACGAGGTAGCCGGTACGCTCGTCACCAAAAGGATACGGAATCGGCGTCTTGAAGCCGAACACCGAAATAGTGCCTACTGGCGTGAATACCAGCTGAGACATCGTCTGGCTAGGCGTCGGCGTCACCTGAAATACCCCCTGCTGCGATTTGTGTCCGCCGAACGTCGCGACGAAGCTGTCCGTAAACTTGTCGAAGTCCTCCGGCGCCACGTACACGTGAGTCGTGTCGTATTGAGTCCCAACCGAGAAGGAGGCCGACTGCGGCACCCCGAGGTTTGCCTTGGCCAAAGAAATCGACGGGGTAGTAGCAACGAGGCCAAATGCAATGGCAACGGCGACACCGAGATATTTAACGTTACGCATGATAGTGAGTTTCCAGTTCTGTTTTTTTAGACGCGAGAGCGTCGCTCACTGCTAGCCAGACAAGTGACCATCACGAACGCGGCAATCAGCCCAAGGTGTTCGAAGAAGCTGTTCAACGCCATGAAGCGCGCCGCACCTTCCAGACTCCAGAAGTTGTTCGCAACCAGCATCGCCACCACCGTCAACGCAGCCAGCCCTCCCGCTCCAAGCCACGTGAACCTGTTGAAGATAATGCACAGGGAGCCGACTATCTCCACGAGAATCGCCATGGCAGCCCAGAGCCACCCAGGATGGAGGCCGACGTGCACCTGCTCAGCAACCGCCGCATCGAAATGCAACAACTTGGTAACGCCGCCAATGAGGTACGCTGAGACAAGACAGATGCGGACCAGCGGCATTACCCACGGTTGACGCAGTAGCGTCGCAACCCACGATGGACAGTCCACCGCTGGCCTCCTCTCTAGACCGCCCAGCACGCGCATCCCAGCGCTCCCCAAAAGCCTTTGTAGTCCGTTGTCGGCGCATTGCCAAGCCAGGCACGGCCATGGTCGTGCCCGTGAATGCCACAAGCGCGCGCGCAGTCACATGCAGCGGTCGCAACCTGCTGCAGTGGAGCACCGGAAGCGACGCCCTGCTTCCAGGCGCCAAAGCCGCCATACTTTCGCACCGGTGACCAGTCCGGCATTGCGGGAGGCGGCGGACTGTCGTCCAGCGCGGCGAATTCGCCAGTTGCATACACGACCTTGCCGCCCACCACCGTGAGCAAAGACGAAGCGCCAGCGATGTCGTCCTCGGCGCAGGCAAAGAAGTCACGGTCAGGGACGATAAGGTCCGCGAACTGACCCTCGGCAATCTGCCCTTTCTTGCCGACTTCATTCGAGAACCAGGTGACCTTCTCGGTCCACATGCGCAGAGCCGTCTCACGGTCCAGACAGTTACGCTGGGGATAAATGCGCATGCCACCGACCGTCTTGCCGGTCACCAGCCACGAGAGGGAGACCCACGGGTTGTATGACGCCACACGAGTTGCGTCGGTCCCCGCCGACGTATGAATCCCTTTCTCGAGCATTTTCGCAACAGGTGGGGTTCCCTCCGCCGCCTTCTCGCCGTATCGCTCGACAAAATACTCGCCCTGGTACGCCATTCGATGCTGCACGGCCACTCCCCCTCCGAGAGCCGCGATGCGGTCCATCGATTTCTCCGAAATCGTTTCCGCGTGGTCGAAGAACCAGTTCAGGCCGGCAAGCGGTGTATCGCCGTTTACCTTTTCGAATACATCAAGTGCGCGACTGATGGTCTCGTCATACGTCGCATGCATGCGCCACGGCCAGCGATTTTCCACGAGTACGCGGATGACGCCTTCGAGGTCGCCCTCCATTTCAGGAGGCATGTCCGGGCGCGCCACCCTGAAGTCCTCGAAATCTGCTGCTGAGAATGCAAGCATCTCGCCGGCGCCGTTATGCCGGAAGTAGTCACTCCCTTCCTTGTATTTAGAGGTCTTCGTCCAGTTGAGGAAGTCTTCCTTCTCGCCCTTGGGCTTTTGCGTAAACAGGTTGTAGGCAAGCCGGATTGTCAGCAGCCCTTCGGCCTCAAGCTGCTGGATGACCGCGTAGTCTTCCGGAAAGTTCTGAAAGCCACCGCCAGCATCAATGGCTCCAGTGACCCCCAATCTATTCAGTTCGCGCATGAAGTGCCGCGTCGAGTTCAACTGATATTCAGGCGGAAGCTTGGGGCCCTTCGCCAGCGTCGCATAGAGGATGGCCGCGTTCGGTTTCGCCAGCAGCAGCCCTGTCGGATTGCCCGCGCTATCGCGCACAATTTCGCCTCCCGGAGGCTCAGGCGTGTCCTTCGTGTAGCCGACCACCCGCAGCGCTGCAGCGTTCAGCAGCGCCCGGTCGTAGAGGTGCAGCATGAAAACCGGCGTGTCGGGTGCTACAGCGTTCAGCTCATCAACGGTCGGCAAGCGACGTTCGTCGAACTGATGCTCCGTGAATCCACCGACAACACGTACCCATTGCGGCGGCGGCGTGATAGCAACCTGCGCCTTGAGCATTTCCATGGCGGTTGCCAGAGAGCGCACACCGTCCCAGCGTAGCTCCATGTTGAAATTCAGCCCACCACGGATGATGTGGAGATGGTTGTCGATTAACCCGGGAAGCGCTGAGCGTCCCTTCAGGTCGACCACGCGCGTGCTATCGGACTTAAGTTGACTTACCTCGCTGCCACTACCCACACCAATGAATTTACCGTCCTTGATAGCAACTGCGGTTGCAGCTGGCTTCGATTTATCTAGTGTGGTAATGCGGCCGTTAAAAAGAATCAGGTCCGGTGCATCTTGATGAGACGTCATGAACGCTTCTCCTCAGACGTTACCCCCGCCATAGGCCCAGCACTTCCGGAATTACGGCCAGGCAGAGACCCAAACAGGTGCTGGTTGCAATGCTCTTCCTTCCAGGCCAGACGAAAGTTGGCACCGGAAAGCATCTTCTTTGCAACAGGAAAAATCTGCTCGCCAGCGAGTATGCCTAACAGGCCCACCAGCGCGACGACAGGAGGGGCCGGTGAGGTCACGCCAATCAGGCTATAGACCAAACCTACCAGGATTCCAGCCAGCAGCGAAAGTACATACGCTTTCATTGACCCACCCTCCTCCGGGACACTGAAAACAAGCATCTGACACAGCGATGACCCCACAGAAAAAGAGCTCCCAAACTGACGAGAAGCCTCGTGACCGGACATCAAAGCCCCCCATCCGGCCGCCGTATGCAATCCTCCGGGAACCACTCACAGCTAGGATTAATATAAGCAGAATTCGGCAACCCTTTTTGCCCCAAACTCTTTCGGTGTCCTAGTAGCTTAGGACTTCAAAACTCCAAAGAAAAGTGGCTTTTTAGCATCGACGCCATACAAAAAACCCTGGTATCGATTTCGACAACTTCACATCCCTGCAATGTGAACTATGCTAGTTTTGGACCACGAAACGGCACTGCTCAGGTCTCGTTTTCCGACTGTGACACGTCATACTTTTAAGCGAAGAGCAACGTGAGTGGCTCGTCCGGCGTTCAAATTTGCCGCGACGTTCGTTAAAACTTCATACGAAGGGACGGCATCATGAGCAAAGAGAAACTGGAGGTACTTACTCCAACCAACAGCCAGGTCATCTTCATCGACCAGCAACCTCAGATGGCTTTTGGCGTTCAGTCAATCGACCGGCAAGTACTGAAGAACAACGTCGTGGGACTGGCTAAGGCGGCGAAGGCTTTCAACATCCCGACAACTATAACGACAGTCGAAAGCGAAAGCTTTTCCGGCTTCACATACCCGGAACTGCTTGACGTGTTTCCCGACGCCCCCACCCTAGAACGAACCTCGATGAACTCGTGGGACGACCAGAAAGTCCGCGACGCACTCAAGAAAAATGGCCGTAACAAGGTCGTTGTCTCCGGCCTATGGACGGAGGTCTGCAACACGACGTTCGCGCTCTGCGCGATGCTCGAAGGCGGCTATGAAATCTACATGGTCGCCGATGCATCCGGCGGAACGTCGAAAGACGCACACGACTTCGCGATGCAGCGAATGGTTCAGGCTGGCGCGGTTCCTGTCACCTGGCAACAGGTGCTACTCGAGTGGCAACGCGACTGGGCGCGCAAAGAGTCGTATGACGCGGTGATGGAAATCGTGAAGGAGCATTCGGGCGCATACGGAATGGGCGTTGACTACGCCTACACGAGGGTCCATGGCGCCCCTCAGCGTACTTCAACAAAGCATGAGGCTCTCGCTCCAGTACCGGCGAAGACCTAAGGTAAAAACGCATGCTGAGCTGTCAGGCTCGTATTCGGTTCCATTACTCCGACACGAGCCTTTCGACACAACGTCTCTCGCCGGGATGCAAACGGTTTGAGAAAGCCATCTGTCAGATTGATGCGCGAGTCGGTGGACTTTCCAATGAAGCCCTATATTCTCTCTCTCCTTGGTGGCGTTCTCGCCGGTGCGATATACAGCTTGCTTCGCGTTCGCTCGCCGGCACCGCCCATGATTGCCCTTGTGGGATTGCTCGGGATAGTCATCGGAACTCAAATCATTCCGACCGGACGCCAGTTCATGGCGAACGCGACGCTTCCATTCCTAAATGCAGAAACGGTGCAGACGCAGACTAAACATACGTTTCAATCGAATAACACCGAACTGATTTCTAGAGCCCCTGCCGCCGCGACACCGAATTGACTCGTCCGCGGGCGCATCGGCACATCTAATGATGTGTTGTGTCGCTTATAAATGTATCAACCATCAAAAAAACAGGTCTTCACGCGACCCCGCCTCGATAACTCATAAAGCCGCTGTCTTTCGGATACCTATACCGCAACTACGCAGCTCGTCGCATATCGAAGTTGCCCCTTCGTGCCGCGCACTTTTCGAGAGAGGACAGTCATGTTCTACATCATCCACGCACTCGACAAACCCTGCCAGACTCAGACCAGGCTCGACAATTATGCAGACCACAAATCGTACCTTTCCAGCGCCAGAGTCAAGACTATTGTCTCTGGTCCTTTGCTGGACGACGACGGTGCAACGATGATTGGCTCTTTCTTCCTGCTGGAGGCAGATACCAAAGAGGAAGTCATCAGGTTCAATGAGAACGACCCGTTCGCCAGGATTGGGTTGTGGCAGAGTGTCAGCATCAACGCCTTCAATAAGCGCGTCGATAACCGCGTAACGGATGCGGCATAGTAGGGCTTACATTCGCTGACGCGGGTCTCGCGGCATTTACTGTGGGCGCTACGGGCGGCGGCGCTGAAGGAAAGCCGGCCTACTTGCCTTGAGCGGCATCCTGACGCCAACTCCTGCGATGATGCCGAGTGATTTCGAGCCGTGTCCCACAAGCGAGGCTTCGACTACGACCGGTGCCGAGAGCCATCAAGCACGGGCAGTATCATCCGCAAAGGCAAGCGAGAGCTTGTACCTGGAAGCACAGCGAGGACATGCACGAGAATTTGTCCGCCACCACATGAGACCACCGCGGCAAACATGGCGCCTGACAGCAACCGGAGCAAGGAGATAGACCATCATGTCTGAGTCGATAAAGGTCATGTTGTCGCCGCGCGAGAGCGATATCGGCAATCTCATCGTGCGACGCTTCCTGCCACAGCGTGCTGCGCGCATTGTCGGACCGTTCATATTTCTCGACCACATGGGGCCCGCCACTTTTACGTCCGGTAAAGGACTCGACGTCAAACCGCACCCTCACATCGGGCTCGCAACGGTGACCTACCTTTTCGAAGGAGCGATAACCCATCGTGACAGCCTCGGGTCTCTCCAGGACATCCTTCCCGGCGATATTAACTGGATGACCGCGGGAAGGGGAATCGTGCATTCGGAGCGCACACCGGATGCGGTGCGCGCCAGCGGTCACGTCGTCAACGGCATCCAGACCTGGGTCGCATTACCTGTTGAGCACGAAGACGCGGCGCCGATGTTCTCGCATCACCCGGCCGCTTCATTGCCCACTTTCGAGCGGGATGGTGTGCGGGTACGCGTGCTTGTCGGAACCGCTTTTGGACTCGTGTCACCAGTCGAAACTTTCTCGCCAACGCTCTTCACATCAGCCGAGTTCGACGCTGGCGGCACGCTGGTCATCGATAACGAACACGAGGAGCGCGCGGCATATCTTATCGACGGTGACCTTTCTATCAACGGCGAAGCATTGCAGGCATCGACAATGGCTGTGCTGACTCCTGGCGCGGGCGTAAGGCTCGATAGTGTGTATGGGGCTCGCATGATGCTTCTCGGGGGCGCCCACCTACCCGGCGACCGATACATCGAATGGAATTTCGTGTCGAGTTCCAGGCAAAAGATTGCAGCCGCAAAGTTGGCATGGACTGAGCAGACGTTTCCGAAGGTTCCAGGTGAAACAGAGTGGACACTACTTCCCGTCCGGGACCCGCAGTAAGGCCGACTGCCAGCTCGCGAACCAGCGTGGACAATATATGGCACATCATCAAACGGGACCGTGCTTCGTGCCTCGCAGCCCTAAGCCAGCACTACGCCGCACAACTAACGCGCGTCAGAAGTTATACTGCAAATATATCTCGCTAAAGTTAATTCCCGGGTTCGGATGCTTGATGCCGGCATTGGACAGATGCTGGAACCGAAATCCCGCCTGATAGTTCTGGCGTAAACCGAACTGGGCACCCAAGCCGACCATATCGGCGAACTGGAACGACGAGGAGACGCTTCTGTCGGGGGTTTCATCGACGTGAGAGAGCAGCCTCACGCCAACACCTGCTTCGATATACGGCCTGAACGAGCCCGAACTTTTTACAAACCTCAATACCGGGGTGAGACCGAACTCCCAGATATTCGGATGACTCGCAGGATGCTCGCGGATATCCCAGTAAGCTAGGTGCCCCTCGCCGACGACTGTGAAGTGATAGCCGCCAATTTCCCACCAGGTCAGTCCGGGGTCCCATACAAATCCCATTTCTGCCTTGCGTACGTCATGGTCAGCAACGCCTCCGACAAACTGGAGCCCGAACTGATTCGCGTTAGCACTATTCGCAAGCATCGACGACAATGCAAGCAGACATGCGGTAAAAACGCCGTTTTTTCTGGCGCTCGGAGCTATATTCATTGCTTTATCCGTTGTCGTTCTTCAACGGCGGCTACCGCAGATACCGACCGTGTAATTTTCCACGCTTAACGGCCTACAGCGTCCTTCCACCTTGCAATGCCTTTTCGTGCAGCCACGCCTCGAGAATTGGAGAGGACCAAACCTATCTCGCATACTTCCATTGAGAAGCTTGCCCCTCTATACCACTCTCTCAGCGCCCCCTGTCTTTCCGATGCTTCCTGTTTCGAATGCTGTGTGCCCTCTATCAGGAAGCGAGTTTGACCGCTAGCTCGGTGACATGCTTACCTTGATAGCGCGCGATGTCCAATTCGTTAGCGGTGGGTTGACGGCTCCCGTCCACGCCGGCGAGCGTCGTCGCGCCGTATGGGGTGCCCCCTGTGATTTCGTCCATCTTCGTGAGGCCGGCACATGCGTACGGCACCCCGACCAAGACCATGCCATGATGCAGAAGCGTGGTGTGGAAAGACGTAATAGTGGTCTCCTGACCACCGTGCTGCGTGCCGGTGGACACAAACACGCTTCCAATCTTGCCAACCATCGCGCCCTTCATCCACAAACCGCCGGTTTGGTCCAGAAAGTTACGCATCTGTGCAGCCATGTTACCGAATCGGGTTGGCGTGCCGAAGATGACGGCATCGTAGTCCGCGAGTTCGTCAACCGTTGCGACAGGTGCGGCCTGTTCCAGCTTGATGCCGGACGCCTTTGCCTGCTCGGCAGGAATCGTTTCAGGCACTCGCTTGAGCGTCACTGTCGCGCCAGCAACTGAGCTCGCACCTTCAGCGACAGCGTTCGCCATTGCTTCGATGTGTCCGTAGGACGAGTAATACAGTACTAGAATTTTGGCCACGTGGTTTCTCCAGTTTTACACGGCGACCTGAACGGTCGATTGATAGCTCAGTCCGGCATGCTGCAATGCCGTGCATAGCTCTGCTACTACTCAGACGCTCCACCTTCGCACCGAGGGCATCGCGGTCTCCGCACTCACGACTCAACAAAGGTAAGCCCTTAAGCTCAGTCATGCCGCTGTGAACTTGCGGCAGAAGGTTAGTACGACGATACCGAGACCTTCCGCTAGCTTTGGTATTGACTCGCCGTAGGAATGTCAGGGGCAGAAAGCGTACCCAAAAAGCTTACGCACCCCGTCCTCATTCATCGCATCTCGCGTTACCGTATGACGCGTTTTAGGTGACGAATAGCCGTTTGGCAAGCACCTCGCAAACATTGTTTTCGAACCGTTGCCATGGCCGCGTCAACACAATCTCAACTGTGAGCATCGGTAAAACCGCATGTATCGTACGATGCGGTCAAGCACCTGCCACAGCAGTTCGCAACAGAATCGGTAGACCACTATCGTCGTCACACCGAGCCACAGCTCTGCCGTCGGATGTACCAAATTTCTCCCTACCACGCTTGCTTAATTTTGGGATAACTCACGCATGTCTTGGCCCATTTTCCTATTGTGATACTTGCGACGCAGCGAGTATCGGAGCGGAAGTTTCCAGCATCTTCAGACGGAGGTGTATAACAAAGGGGAGAAGTTACTGATGCTGGCTGAGCATAGCTTGCTTTGATATCCGGATTAACTGGTGGAATGCCGGTAGCGACGGTTTGACCAATCATAAGCGCGAGCAAGAGCCACGAACTATTCAAGCTTCGCAGGTCGGTACAACTCCGAACTCGTCAAGACAGCACATTACGCAACAAATTCCACGAAATAAACTCGTCACCTCTGCGGTGGAAAATTACTTGAAGTCGCGCGCGCCATCCTAAGGTCATTTCGTTTTCTGAACAAAGCTCGATGTTGCTTTGAAAAATGAGACCTGTTAAGGAGCATAAAAAGCAAGGCCCCAAATTGGGGCAAGCCCTCACCGTTATTTTCTTCGATGTACATATGATATAAAGCGTGTCCAACGACCGCGACGACCGAGTAAAATGTAATTGTCTTGAAAGTGCGCGCGAGTAGTGGCGCTCTGCATGAAAGACATAGGTGCGCCCCATCCGAGTTGCAGGTTCATTGCATCGATGCGCAGCGATGCCCTACGGCCTAGGCAGCACAATACGTTCGAGTTGGCTAATGCAGAAAATGATGGTGTACGACGATTTGACAGATAACGAATGGGCACTGGTTGAGGCACTATTTCATATGAGCCGCATTCCAAATGAGCGGCGCGGCCGACCTCGTGTTGATGCTCGCGGAGTAGTGAATGGCGTTTTGTGGGCACTGGCCTCAGGGGGAGGCTGGGCCACATTGTCCGCACGATTTCCGTCGCCCCCCACTTGCCGCCGACGCTTCGAAGAATGGCTTGCAGACGGAACAATTGCTGAACTACTCAGGCGACTGCGCACGAGTGGTCGAGACGTTCCGTTACGAGGTCCAATTGGCGCGGCAGTGGTCAAAAAAAAGCCAGTCGTACCGGCAATACAGGAACGTCGTTCCGGTGCATTCTGGATAACACCGGAGACTTTGCGCGCACCAGTTGCAGCAGATTGAAGAGGCTCACTAATCGACACCCCATCGTATGGGGAACGCGGCCTTCGCCAAGTCAACCCGGCGCGATTGGAAAAGCAGGTCAGCAAACGAAGAAGAGAAGCCTTCGCGGGAACTCCCGTACGTCAACGACCAAACATCATCTGAGAAGAAGCAGTCTCAGCTAGCCCGTTCTGATTCAACGGCCGGTCGTTGGGCGACGCCGCATCGCAAGTGGCCGCAATCAGACGTGCGAGACAAGCCTGAAAAACAGGGCAACTGTTACATGCGTAAGTGAGAGCCGTATTCTCCTGGTGGCCAGAGAGCGGTCGAGATGGGCACTGCCTGAAGGGAAAATTCGTCGAGACGAGCTACCGCTTGCGGCCTCGCGACGGGAATTGGGAGAAGAAACTACGCTCGTACCTCAGGAGCTCACCTACCTATTCCAGTTTCGAGGATTCAGCACGCCGCAGCGGAGCCCTGCAATGAAATTGCGAAATGCAAATGGCTCTCCCCTGTCAAAATCGCAACGTTGTCCGCCAGCGTATCGACTCTCGATATTGTCGCACCTTTCTTGGCACTTATAGCCTCGCGGATTGATGAGGCAAGGCAGCTGGCGCTGCCTCCTTGCAACGCACTCAAATGAACCATACCTACGAGTATCGCGGCTTTAATATCGATGTTGCTGTCGAGGAAGACTATAGCTAGAGAAAAAGGGGGTAACGGAAGCAGGAAGTTCGCGGCAGTCGTCAAGATTCGACAGGTCGGTGCCGCTGTCGCTATCCTTTCCCCCGTGCGTTTCGGCATATGGTTGATGACCTCCTGACGCCACGACAGACAGAAAGAGGTTTGCGAACATTGCCGCTGCAGTAGGTCTACGCCGGGGCCTTGGGCAGTCGGTCTGCGCGCATGACATTGAGCTCTTTCTCAATCTCCGCCAGCTCGCTCAACAATCTTTGCAACGCGCAGACTTGAAGCTCGGCCAGGTGCTTCTCTTTCATCAATGACGTTACTCGACGTCGCCAGTAGTCGACCAACGCGATTTGTGGTGCACACGACATGATGGACGCGCGCATGACCATGCCGACGTGCGCGATGTCGCGCTCGACAATTGGGTTCATATCTACCCTCGCAGCACTCTCTCAGGTTCTAATGTTTGTTGGACGTCTTTAGACGTTCCGTTGGGGACATTACGCGAGAGACGAATTCGAAGCAACCTGCAAAATTGATAGGGATTCCACCTACTAGAGACCCGCAACAAATTTCCATTGAAAGCACGCCTTAACGGCGCAAGCCATGTTGTCGATGGTGCCCACGCGCAAGCCTTGTGTGAGCAACTCCTTCCACACGCCGGGCCAGCCGTATTCAGCTTTAACCTGCGTGTGAATCAACTTGAATTGTGCGACCAAGTATATCGATGCTTACGCGGCTTTGGTGCGGCTCGTCGTGCGCGGTGCGTTACCGGTGCTGATGATATCAATTGGCAACTGACTTCCAGCACTTCGTATAGCACTCAGACTGGCCGGCAGCATCGATTATCCTCGATGAAGGCGTACTTCAAGCGCGCAGTTGGCGAGTTGTCTGTCGATGATAGTTATGTGCTAGACGGAATCCCTGAAGCCGGAACGCAGAAAAAGAAGCCGGCTTGCGCCGGCCTGAAAAATTCCAGTGATTCAAATCCGCGGGCTCAATAGAGCATGGGAGGAGTAAGATTTTACACGTAAGAATGAGGCGGCACGCAAAGGAATAAAGGAAAAACTTCACCTCTTTTCGCGCTATACGAATGTGAACGGAAGGATAGCCAATGAAGCTGTCAGCCGTCCCAGCAGCTCTACTGTCCAGCGACAGCAACAAGGTCTAGCAGCGGCATCACCCTAATGAGTAGTTTAAAATGACGACAAACGCGGACCAAAGCAACGCGTTCAGAAGAGAGAGTCGGGCAACTACGCTTTGCATCTCTAAGGACAAGTCATCCCATCGCGTTCTGTAGCGTGTCAATACTACCGTTGAGAAAAATCGAGAGCAAAGCGCTCCAGGATGTCCGGCGCAGGGCCGGGCCTTCCGAGCAAATATCCTTGCACTTTATCGCACTGGGAAGCCCTAAGCACGTCAAGCTGTTCCTGTGTTTCGACTCCTTCTGCTACCACCGACATACCCAATTTATGAGCCAAATCGATAACCCCTTCGACGACAGTCTTTGTCAAACTGTCGGCAGCGATGTCATCGATGAATGACTTGTCCAGCTTGACGATATTCGGGCTAAATCTTGTCAGGTAGCTTAGGCTTGAGTACCCCGTGCCGAAATCATCGATTGCTATCCTGATACCCAACGCTCGAATCCCTTCAAGGATGCCCTGCGCGTCTTCAAGGTTATCAATCAGCGCTGACTCTGTTATCTCGACGACCACTTGCGATGCAACAATGCCACGCTTTTTAACGGCGCGAGAGAGCATTGAAACCAGCCGTGAATCACGCAACTGAGTCGCGGATACGTTAATTGACATCGCAATACTTCTTGCGCCGACAGTTGAAAACTCACCCAGCGCGCGCAACGCTTCGCGAAAAATCCAGTGTCCAACGTCGATGACCAACCCGGTGGTTTCAAGAACTGGGATGAACAGGTCGGGGTATATCAATCCTCTGGTCGGATGGTTCCAGCGCAGCAGCGCTTCCAGGCCAACGAGTTCTCCGGTATGGACACAGAACTGGGGCTGATAATGCAAATTGAACTGGCGTTCACGAACAGCATTTCTGACTTCTGTCTCGAGATGAATCTTGTAAAGGTCGGTACGTTCCTTGTCGCCAAAGACCCGGAATGTGTTCTTTCCTGAACGTTTCGCGGCATACATCGCAATGTCTGCACTTGTGAACAGTGACTCGGGGGTTTTTGCGTGCTGCGGGTATAGCGCGACCCCGATGGAGTATGTCATTGAGATGCGTTTATCATCCACCTCAATAGTCGGCCGACAGGCGGAAATCAGTCGGCGGCACACCGCGGCTACGTCCTGATTGCCCGACCGACAGGGGACCACAACGGTGAACTCGTCTCCTCCTGCGCGGGCAACAGTCGCGTCCGCTGGCAAGGCAGCGCGGATTCTTCTGGCGATGGTTTGCAGTACAACGTCCCCTATGGCGTGCCCGAAGGAGTCGTTCACTGCTTTGAATCGGTCAAGGTCGATGAACAGGTAGGCAAAAGATGCGTCACCCTTGCACAGGGTTGCAAGCAAATCCATCATTGCGCGGCGATTGTGCTGCCCCGTGAGGTCGTCGTAATGCGCTAGGAAATCGAGTTTCTGCAGACGTTCCCGCTCTTCAGTTGCTTCGACGCAGACGCTGACAACTCTCTGCACAGACCCGTTTTCAACGACAGGATAGATATCGGCGCGAACCCATTTTGTCCGCTGTCCGGCGAAGCGTAGGCGGAAATATGCCTGCGTCGGCCGACCTGATTCCACCGCTTCACGCATCCGGGCGCGGAGAATCTTGAGGTCTTCTGGCTCAACACGCTTTGACCATATCGTGCTGTCCTCGGCCATGGCGGAAAGGGGCAACTCCCACATCCTCTCAAAGGCGGAGCTGATGTGGTTGAGCTTTTCAAAATCGGGGCTCGCACTAGCAAAAACCACGTCTACGTGGTCTTCCATGTCCCTCTGTATCTGGGACTTCCTTCGCAGCTCAGCTACCAACTCCACTTCATCAGTTATGTTGCGGGATTTGCACAGAACGGCAACAACGGTTCCGTTGGCCTTTTTTACCGGCCAATAGGCTGATGTCCAATACCGCGGCTTGCCAGTCATCGTGTGGCAGTGCCCCTGAAAGCTCGACGACTTCCCCAAGAGCGCTTTATCGAAAGCAGCTCGCGCATCTGGGGTTTCCCATAGAGACAGCCAATCCATTCCGGGCATCTGGCTGGTGGATGTGGCTTCAAGGAGCTCTCTACCCGTTTCCGATATCGCGATTATGCGACCGCGTCTATCGAGCAGCTTGATGCAATCCTCTGCAACGCTGCAGAGACCGTAGGCCAGCTGCCGTGAAGAAGCCAGACGACCAAGTAGCAGTGCGTAGCCGCAGGCAAGTACTACCAACATGACGGACACGACGCTGACAAGCGCCGGCGCGAGCTCGCGATGTCTGGTCGCTATACCTGCCAATGAAATAATCAGGGCCAATGCCCCACAAAGCCCAAAAGCCCGAGATTTCCAGGCTTGTCTGGACGCACGACGTATCCCGCCCTCGACCTGCCTAACAAACTGGTGAGTGCTACGCACGTTTCCTGCCCTCGGAAATTCCGGCCTCAATCCACGCTCGTATGCTTCTGTAGCGATGACTTTGCTTTTATGGAATCATACTCGCCCCGCAACGGGACTACTCGCATACAGTGCACCTCAGGCGCATGTTTTCACTTTTTCTCTATCGCTTCACTCAGCAGTCTCGCCCATGGTGATGCGAAGCTGCTGCTTTTCGTTAACTACTTCGCTATGAATCGATGCTGCGTCGATTTCTAGGTCTGCAAGATTCATTGAAGCTGCCGCCTACTTTTTCTCAACTTCAAGATGACGGTCGTCAATTTTTCTCGTCAAGCTTGCATCGCAGCATTGCTGCCATTGCTCGTATATCGACGACGCTCTAGTGGTATAAGAAACTGCCACTTAAAAAATGCAAAAGGCGATGCCCACCGGGGTGTTAAGTGACGACCACGGACGCGAGGGATGGCGCAGTGAAGTTGCCCCTAGGATTTGTAAATTCAACTGGTCTGCGACGTCGCTAGGCCCAGTCGACCGTTGAATGCAGAGTTTGTTGGCGTCCTTCCAGATGCTGCTAGCTGCACCGTGCCAATCGTTATTCTTTGTGGGCGTACCGACTGCGTGGTCTACAAAGATGGCCATTCGTTTTTCGCGGTAGCTCGCCATCCGTTCCTAGTTGGCTCTCCAGTGGAGGACTGCTGTCCAGAGCTCGCGACCTTCAATATGAATTCTTTCGATACATGGCCCCATTCCGCGGCGGAGCTGGTTCGCCACCTCGAACCGGGCGCGCCCATACAAGTTCGGGACACTGCGTGATGAATAAATAAGGCAGAACCATCGGAGTTGATTACATCGCCGAGTCGGTCGATGCCTAGAAATTTCACCGCTGCTGTAATGGTAACGCGGACCGAACAAGGGCCGCAGCATTCCACGAGAGAGAATGCGAGATAATGCGATAAAGCATCATGTCGGCTCTAGACATTGGGCTCTGGCCCGACCGCGACAGGAAAAAGCGGCGGGCGCACAACCGGAACAGCCCGTCACATCCGTGGGATTTCGACGCTCGCGCCAGCCTTGATGCAGTTATTTTCTACCAATCAAGCAAGTTATGCAGTCTCTCTATAAGCCAATCCGTTTCAACAACACTCGTCCAGCCTTTGCCCTTAATTGCACGCCGTATTCGCCGCAGCGTCCATCGTGCGGATGGTCCGGATTTTTGGCCGCATCCTTTAAAGTTTGGGGAACACTTTGATGCGCCAAGCCTTCGCAAATCGTCCACCGCTCGGCCTGCTCTTTTTCAGTCAAACCTGCGACAAGGCCTCGGTGATAGCGGGCCGCATCCGTCGCACGCCGTGCCGAGGAAATCTCGCGTAATTTCTACATTGCGATACTGCAAAGGGCGGCCTCATATACGTTGTGCCTTGCAGGTGGCGTGCGTCGGTGGGCGCGGCACCGCCGAGCGGCGCATCGGCAATCACTTGGTGCTCCGCATGAGCATTTTGGCATGTAAAATGCTTTCGCCAGTTATGTCGGCTCCAGCATGGTCCGACATGTGCCGAGACTTAACACGTGCAGACTATAGGGCAGCGAACGTGCGGTTGTTCATGGACAAAAATACGAATAATAGTCCCGGGGCGGATAATTCAGGTTCGTCCGAAGACCCACTCCGGGACGGCGTGCCTCCGCCCACTCGTAACTTCGCAGCGACCAGGAAGGTTCTCCTCGCTCTTCTTCTGGTTTCGCTCGCCTTGCCTGCGCTTTGTCTGGCCGGATATGGGTATTACGACTATCAGCGCCGTTATGCAGATGCCGTCACCGCGAGTGAACGTTCAACACGCGTTGCAGAGGAACAGGCCCTCAAGGTCATGGACCTGAACGCCGAACTGGTGTCGCGTATTGAAGAGCAACTGGGCGACGCGACAGACGCTGAAATTCGCGACAACGAGTTAGCCATTCACGAGAAGCTGAATGCTATTGCCGGTGGCTTTCCGCAGGTAGCGGCGGTATCAGCTTTCGGGGACAGGGGGAATCTGCTTGTGAGCAGCCGGTTTTTCCCCGTGCCCAAAATCAACATAAGCCAGCGTGAAGACTTTATTGTGTCAAAGCGTCTCAGCCCCGAGCAATATGTGTCAAGGCCGATGGCTGCAAGCGTCTCGGGAGCTAGCGTCTTCAATATCGTCAAAGCTCGAAGTGCGACCGACGGCACGTTCCTCGGCACCGTCTCGGTGGCAATAAGGCGAGATTATTTCATAGGCTTCATCAGAAGCTGATGCAGGAGGATGAGGAATCTTTTATCGGCCTGTACCGCAGCGATGGTACGGCTCTCGTGACCTACCCGGAGGTTGACGCAACGGCAGGCAAAGCGACCACCCACGCGTTAACAGATGCTTTGGAGCACGACGAGCTTGCAGGGAAGCTAATCACTGGCCGCTCTTTCGACAAAGACCAACGTCTCCTCATATTTCGACGTGTGGGGCAATACCATTTGTTTGTCACTGCCGGATTTCTCCTTAATCAGCTCTTTATCGCCTGGCTTCACCACTTCTTCCTCATCTGTGCACTCGCAGGACTACCCTGCTCGGCGATTTGGGCGCTGCTCGGATTTTCGCTACGCCAACTGGCAGCGGAAGAACGTGGGTGGAAGAAGTGGCGAGAAGAAACCCTGCGGCGCCGGGATGCCGAGGCATCAGGACGTCATCTGCAACGCATGGGTGCGCTGGGAAATCTTGTGGCAAACGTGGCACATGAGTTTAACAATCACCTCATGGCGGTCAATTCGAACGTGACCATTGCACGCAAAAAGAGATACACGGATGTTGAGGACCAGGTGCTCGCCGTCGAGCGGGCAACGCACAACGTCGCCGGACTTGTGCGAACACTGATGGGCGTCACCAGGAAGCAACCCGTCAAGCCGGCAGAAGTCGACCTCTTTGAGGCAATTCCAAAGCTCCGACCGGTTGTGCGCGCCGCGGTCGGTGACGCAATATCAATCGGTTTTGATGTCTCGCCCGACTTATGGCCGGTTACTGTCGACCTTGCAGAATTCGAACTGGCAATTATTAACTTGGCGTTAAACGCTCGCGACGCGATGCCGCGGGGCGGTAAATTTACTCTTTCGGCAGAAAATGTGAAGTCCGAATCCCTACTGGGTGGCGTGCAAGCGGGCGACTTTGTGCTTGTGACCGCGTCGGACGACGGGGTCGGCATGGCACCTTCCGTTGCGGAGCGCGCATTTGAGCCGCTATTTACTACGAAACGACAAGGCACTGCGGCCGGCCTAGGGTTGGCGCAAGTGCTGGCGTTTTGCGAACTAAGCGGCGGCACAGCCAAAATCACCACCACACTCGAGGTCGGGACCGCTGTGCGTCTCTATCTTCCCCGGTGCGTTTCACGCGAGCAGCGCCCGACAGGCCAGGGTAAGGTGCACACAACGCCAACAGACTCCGCGACCACGTCGGTTCTGCTCGTGGAAGACAACCATGAGGTCGCGGCCGGGCTGGCGGCTGTTCTTCGCCTGATGGGGCACGACGTAGTTCACCTCGACAATGCAGACAATGCATTGCTTGCTCTAGAGGGCGGCCAGCGATTCAGCCTTGTTCTGTCAGATGTGCAGATGCCGGGAAAGTTGAACGGCATCGACCTGGTCGATTGGTTGAAGACCCATTGTCCAGGGCAGGCTGTCGCACTGATGACAGGATACGCCGACGAACTCGAACGGGCGCGAGGGACCGGCGTACCGATTTTCGCCAAACCTTTCGACCCCCAGGAATTGACTACACTCATCCAATAACGCCCGCACACTCTACGCAGTGATGCGATGCGAACTCAGCGCGTCCTCCGTTCCGCGAGCTGGACTGCTGTTCGTAATGGCATGCCTCCAGGCGCAAGCGACGCACGTATCCTTAAAGCCATTGCCGACGGCCGCAATCGCATCTCAGCTGCAGTTGAACGTAAATTGTTGCGAGCGCCCGGTGACCCGGTGCGGTTGGTCGATGCTGACTTCAATCACCAGGTGCGGGGGCTGCGCCGCCCAATTGACTTCGACGCACTTCTGCCCTACCTTGAAGCAACCGGCACAAGGCCGCATAGTCGGTCCCTATTTTAGGGCCTTTTGCTGCAATCTCTCGACGCGCACCCTTCTCGACCATCGCCACGCTCATACGAACGCCCCTGGAGAGGTGCCATGAGATTAGGACCGAACGCCGAAGGAATCGGGACGGCTGAGCTGCACTCGCGGGCATCGCGCCCGTCAGACTTCGAGCAGGAAAATTCCGCTCTTCTACTTCTTGCAAACGCACAGACAGGCCCACGCGGAGCGTTTCTCCAGGCCATAGCCGATGCAGCCCGTAACCTTTGTCATGCCGGCAGCGCGGGCATAAGTCTGGTTGAGAAACCCGAAGAGGGCGAACGGCTGTTTCGATGGCTGGCAGTGAGCGGCGCTTTTGCAACATTGCAGGGAAAGGCGACGCCGTGGAGTCAATGCCCTTGCGGTCTTACGCTCGATAAAGGAAGGCCTCAACTGTTCCTTGAACCGCAACAGCACTTCTCCCTACTGCGGGGCGGCCCGACGCCCATAGCCGAGGGCCTCGTTGTACCGATTGTCACCGATGGCATGCAGCTCGGTGCCATCTGGGTGATGGCGCACTCGGCAGACCGTCTCTTCGAGCAGGAGGATGTCAGGCTGCTATCTAACCTTGCCATATTCGCGGGTGCTGCGCTGACCGTCGTTGACGCACGCGACCTTAGAGAACAGCAGAGCCGGCGCTATGACGAGTTCGTCGCGCAAGTGGCGCACGAGCTCCGCAACCCGCTTGCGCCCATCGATAACGCCATCGAGGCGACTGCTGCCTTCTGCCCGGGTAATGAACGTGCTTTAAAAATGCTGGAGGTCGCGAGGCGACAGATGCGGCATCTCAAGACCTTCGTTGACGACCTGCTGGACGCGGCTCGCATGCAGCACGGCAAGCTCAGCATCAGGGTGAGTGAAACGTCGCTCAATGACGTCGTGACCGACGCCATCGCTGCGGTGCGACACCGTATTGAGAGTCGCCACCACCGGCTAACCGTTACGGGTCTTGAGGAGAGCGTGTACGTTCGCGCAGACCATGTCCGCCTATGCCAGATAGTCGCCAACCTGCTCTCGAACGCGGCGAAGTATACGCCGGTCGGCGGTGATATACGGCTATCGGTAGTCACCCGATGCTCTGAGAATACGTCGGCTACCGGCGGCTGCGTCACCATTAGCGTTAGCGACAACGGTATTGGAATTGCCCGGGAGATGCTTCCGAATGTATTTGAATTGTTCGTACAGTCCACGCGCGCGACAGGAGTAGACGCAGGCGGCCTCGGCATCGGTCTGGCGCTGGTAAAGAAGCTCACCGAGTTGCACGGCGGCGGCATCGCCATCGAAAGCGCTGGCCCTGGTCAAGGCTGCCAGGTTAAGGTCGACCTCCCCATACTGCTCGACTCGCAGGTCGCCCAGCGCACTGGCGATGCGGACCTGGAGCCGGTCAATGCACCGGCACGTGTGCTGCTGGTCGACGACAGTCGCGACGCACTGGATGCTCTGACCGCAGTGCTCGAGACACATGGCCATACGGTCGAGTCCCGAACGACCGGGGCCGAGGCCCTTGAGCTTCTGAAATCATGGACACCTGATGTGGGATTAATCGACGTGGCTATGCCCGGCATGGATGGCTTCGCTGTCGCCCGCGCCATCCGGAGGAGTGGGGATTACCCCGGTCTGCTACTGGTGGCGCTTACCGGGTATGCATCTGAGTCCGACAAGTCGCGCGCACTTGAAGCTGGCTTCGATTGTCACCTCACGAAACCCGCGTCTATTGATAGACTCAACGCCATCCTCAAAACAAGAGCCGGCAGTCGCTAATTCGAACGGCCTATTGCCGGCGCGACACCGCTCGGCCGCTCGCTTCCCGCCTAAGCCGTTGACCGTTTGGTCTATGCCTGTACCAGCTCTTGCCCCGCACCTGAAAATGGGAACGTCATTTGCTGCTCGTGCCTCATCCAGGTCGCTCCCGATTACCACAGTGGGCACATACGGATATCGACTCGCGTGACCTAAGTCCCGAAAAGGCACCCATCATGAAAAACATCGCCATCAAAGAATTGCGTCCGACGCAGATGACACACGGCGAACGCGAAGTCGCGAAGAAAACGGACGATTACCGGAAGCTCAGCGGGCATGACCTCAAAATGGCCATCGCCGAAAAAGCCTGTCCTCATAATGCTGGGACCCGCGGGCAGGCCTTACGTTATTGACCATCGTCACATCGCCGCTGCCCTGCGTCTTGTTGGCATATCGGATGTTCCGGTCGTGCTGGTTGAGGACCTTTCGTCGATGGAACCGGAAGAATTCTGGTTCACGATGGAGAACCGTCGATGGGCATATCCGTACGACGTACGAGGCCAGCGCCGGCCTTTTGCCGAGATGCCGCGGCACGTCTGGCAGCTGGCGGACGACGTCTGCCGGAGCCTCGCAGCCTTTGCGCGAGAGGCAGGCGCGTACGGAAGAACCTCTACCCCGCTCGAAGATTTCAGGTGGGCAGATTTCTTCCGGAGCATGCTTCCATTGCCCTCGGGCGATGAACAGTTCAGAAGATTTTGAAACAGGCGATAGCCCTTGCGAAGACCGATTCAGCTGCCGGGTTGCCCGGCTACATCGGTCCCACTCAACCGCATTGAACCTTGGAGGGTAAGGACAGGGCCTGGCGAACCGCTATGTCAAGGCCAAACCAACGGAGTAGACAGTGATGGAACTGCTCGTTGCACTTTTTGGTGAGGGCAAGGACCTGACCAGCCTACAGATGTCTGCGCGGGCGGCGGCGATATTCTTCGCGACCCTTATCTTTATCCGCATATCTGGTCGCCGGTCGTTCGGTCACCGTTCACCATTCGACCACGTCATTATGGTTCTGCTCGGTGCGACGCTGAGCCGCGTAATTGTAGGCGCTTCAGCGGCGGTCCCGACACTTATAGCGTCGCTCGTTCTGGTTTTGATACACCGTGCGCTCGCGTGGGCCTGCGTGAGGTCGCAAACGCTAGAATCCCTCACTGTCGGAGTTGAGAGAGACCTATTCCGCGATGGCCAGTTCAGCGAACGGGAAATGTCCGCGGCCCTGGTTACTCGAAGGGACGTCGCCGAGGCAGTCCGCCAGGAACTCGGCACGCACGACCTCGGTAAAGTGCGAAGTGCCAATCCTGAACGCAACGGCGAAATTAGTCTTATCCGGAAAGAGACGGGCTTCGGCGGGGGATAGCCCACTGCCGTTATTGAGGCCCACAGGGAAACGCACAACGCACAACGCTGAGCGCTGCTTCGATATGCAACTGCGCAGATGCTATTCATCAGCCCATAATCCTCCTAATGCCTTCGTTTCTCACCAAGCTAGAAGAACGCGCAGCCTTCGCATCAACCAATCAGTTTCCGGCCGTTCCGTCCACCCCTTCGCCTCAATTGCTCGTCGCACTCGCCGCAACGTCTCATCGTGCGAATGGTCGGGATTCTTGGTCGCATCCTTGATGGTCTTGGGAACAAGCTGATGCGCGAGGTCTTCGCAAACCTTCCACCGCTCGGCCCGCTCTTCTGCAGTCAGACCAGCGACGAACTTGCCGTCAGTTATTCTGGCCGCAAGTTTTGGCTGAGCGCCAGAAAGAGCAGCCGGCGCAAGGTCTCGAGGGAAGTCGTCAGGTACGGATGTGCTCATTTGAAAATTCCGATGACTTGCGTAGATATCAAAACTCCCACGCGCTTGGTCCGTGTCTTCAAGGATTCTTTGCGACGCAACCGTGCGACGGCCAAGTCGGCTCCCAGTTTTTCGAGAACATGATGTGTGGCCGGCGGCGGTTGTCGAAGAGCGCGAGCAGTCTTTGGCATAAATATAGAGCTTCGTGTACCGGGCCAATTCGTCGATATTTATGTGTACGTCCGCTGGTCAATAGCCCTGTAAACGGTCAGGTCAAGAGCTCTGCCTCGGGTATGTACGCACAGACGATTTCTCTGCCGCCAAGGTCGGCTTCGTCACAGTTCGTCGAGCTTTACCTTGATTGCCCGATTCACAGAATCTAGACGGGATTGTGCAAGCGTCGACAGTCGAGACTCATCGTGTAAGACCTTGACCAGTACCTTGAGTACAATGGCAGCCGCGTCGTCCTCTGGCTCGTAGCACACCGGTCCCGTGTGACAGTCAGGAGCGCCTTTGCATCGCACATTCGCGCTGGCGCGACCGTTGCAGGCATGTACATCCAGGCGTGCCAGCGATACGACTTTGGTGCCGGCTTTGCGACCAATCAAAACCGTGAAGCACTGACCAGCGGGCCGGGGTACGCTATATTTGTCGGCGCACATTTCCAGCAATCGCAGCGTCTCTTCCAGCGTGGTGTAGGGCGAGCGGTCTTCGGGCACGACACTGCCATCAATTTCGCAAATGGGCACAAGCGCCGTCAGGTCGCCGTCATACTCTCCGTCATAAAACGTAATTTTAAGCATCAGCGGCCTCAAGAACTTTGATTGCAATGGCTACAGCGTCGTCCGTTGACCCGACCGGAATCGGGCCAACGTCGAGTCGCGGTAGAGTGCTGTAAATCCGCGCATGCGCAGCTTCGTCCTCGACACTAATGTCTACAAGCCACGCTGTAAGCGTCCGTGGCAATGACAGCGTCCGCTGCTTTATTTTGAGCGTTATAGCTTTCGAGACAGGAAACGGTCCTTGTATGGACCTTGAGCGCAGTGCAGCGATGCATTGCTGCCGAGGAGTGCCCTCGAACGTAATCGACCGCCCCTCAAAGACTGGGGGCGAGCGCAATTGGTCGCAGAGCGCCTCCAGACGGCCCACATACACGCGGACTCGTGTGTCTACGAGCGGGTCTGGCACCTGGTAACTTGTGGCGCCCATAGGATTTCTCCGTGCATCAGGGCGATGCTTAGCTAAAGCCAGCTCCGCGCATCTCGCCCATCCTCACATTTTCTTGAAATTTGACTGCAGCCCCGCACGCAGCGCTTCTCGATTGCTGCTGGCCTCAAGCCCAGTATCCGACAACCGCAAAAAGCGCGAAGTAAGGTGAGTTGGAACGCAGCGAAAATTGCCGCCAATCGCAAGCCAGCTCTTCAAGCGGTGCGCAGTCGCGTGACGTACGACGGGCCCAACATCGCCGCAACCATTTTCTGTTTCATCAATGCGCGGCGGAAACTCACGCGTAGTACCAGTCACCCTTTGGCTAAGCGCTGTAGGCAGCAAGCCGATTACCTTCTCGTCGCCAACCCACCATGCCCAATTCGTCGTAAGCACTATTCGCAAGCATGGATATGGCGTCAACGCATCTATCAGATGATGTGCCTCGGCAAACGGCTTCCCACCTGATTCCAGACTTACCCTTCCCAGCGTATCCAGCCACGCTTCACTGTGATGTAGCACATTCTCGAACCCTAGATACAGCGTGGGCGTGTCTGAATTCATTGCTGTTGTGACGTCAATTTCGGTCATAGATAAACGTCTCCCGCGCCTTTGCTCTGTTTGCAATGCCGCATGACGCGCAGGTCATCGACAGACACGCTTGAAAACACTTAACCTCGCACAAAGTACAGCCAATCGTGCCAGTACGCGCAATCTTCCGGTTCTGGGTCTTCATCAATCAGGGGCCGCGTTTTGTTTTCAATTCGGCGAAAAAAATGCGTTCGAGCAGGCTCGGGAACCTCGCGAAGCCTGACATACCGGGTACCTTCGGGGGTTGTGTGCATTGGGACATCTGGTTGCAGGGGCCGCGGCGGTAGCTGGTCCGCGTTGTCGCCTAGTGCAGCGGAAATGCTGCGCGCGACTAAATCCCAAATCGATGCGGACCAGCGCGGGTACGCGGAGACATGCCCTGCCCGCACACTACCGAGGCCGTCTTCATAGAGGCGCGCTTCGTAATCGGCAAGAGCCCCATCCGCAATACGCCCGATGTCCGCAGTAGCAATCACGCGCTTGCCAGATTCTCGACCATCTGGCCACAACTCAACCGTCACTCGCAGCACGAATACCCCCATCCCGTTGGTGTGTCCCGTCGAAAGTTGCGCTCCGTCGGCAGGCCAGCGCTATGGGCACATGTCTTCAATGGCTACATGCCTGCTTGCCTTCACGGGACCTGCCAAGCTCAAGATTGCCAATTCCTCTGCCCGAACAATCACGCCGCCCTGGAGCAGCACGTGCCACTTCAGTTGCGTATCGGGTCCCACCCTGAGGGCGGCTTTCATATTCACAGCAGAGATGAAGCATCCTTTTGACGTCAAAGTTGCCTCGACCACGATAGTCACGTTCCTACCACGCACACTGCCTCCGCTTGTAGCCGATTAGCCATCGATATGACGCAACGGTAGTTGACCGTTGAATAGGGTCTCAAGACGGTCCTCAACTGATGCAAAAGTTGTGATTCACCGAGCCTATGACAGTAACCTGGTAGTTTTCCTATCCACGCTTTTAGCCACCTTGCAAGCTTCCCCAACAGTAACGCCCGGCAACCGGGGGTTCGTTTCGTGCACCCATTCTGCAAGCAGTTGCGCAGTGGCGATTTCGTCGGGTGAAGCGGCCATTGATGTCAATCCCGCGTGCATGACACCCGCGGCAGGATGGCCCAGTTCCGTCACGTCCAAGCCACGCGCAACGACGACTTCTAGACAACAGAAGTAAATGCTTTCAAATGCGCACCACATTCGGGTATGCTGTGACAACGCCGAGTTATGTGCATCCCGCAGATAAATCGAACTCATCACGAGACGGGGATATCGAGCATCACACTTCGGCCTGCAGCCACGAATCAAGCGCCCTAGCGTGAAGCCAATGACCGCAAACGCAGCTGGCATTAGCAACAATGGGAGCAGTTGATTCATGAGTCGATTCATCGTCTACGCTCCCATCCCCAGCGCCTATTCTCGCGCTGTGGCGACAATGAAGCACTTGCCGTGGTACGACTGCGTGCGCCTCCACGCAGCTATGCTTCGGCGCACACTGGTTTCTACAAGGCCGAAGCTTTTTGCCTGGTATTCCTCAATGCTGCTTCGGCGAATAAGTAGATAAAAACATTCCTTCGACTTGAATCGACTGGCGAACCCGACTTCGGATGCAGCATCGTTGCCTCGAACGACGACTGCAGGACGTTTCGCACGCTCGACGCGCTTATCAGCTCCCTTCGCTTCCTCAACCCACGCCGGCGACGCTGGATGTAACCCTCAAACCGGCGAGCAAATTCGATGGCCAGTTCGGCTAAGGCAAACTCAATCAACGACCGACGTGCACGCAATGATGGCAGAGGCCACGGCGTCTCATTGGGCCAGCGGTAACGCCATCGATGATGCGGAACACGCCGCAGACTCCGCGTTGCCACGCGTCTGCTACCGCGAAAACTCCGTCGCGCCGGTGACTTCATGAAGGGTGCCCTTTTGCTCAACCTGCTTGGTATCTACCGCTACCAAATCGTGCTGCGGTATCGCCCAAACTGAGGGCAAAACAGCACTTGATGCAGAAATGTCGGTATCGGACGGGAAGTGCCGCAGTAGGCTCATTGCGAGCGTTCGCACCAGCCGCGCGTCGACATCCGAAATCCCTTCGGCAACTGACTCGAGAAATCGTCGGGCACCAGAAATCGAACGCGTCCGTTCCGCCGGAGTCGTCATGCTTTGCCTCCACCGAGCTGAAGAGACCGAAATGGCAAATTCAAGCCCATATTCGCTACAATAATCGCATATGTGCGATTATGCAAATACTTAATATTGCGGCCGCGCCGTTGCTCCCGGCAGACCGGACATATCGATTCGGTGTCGTTCGACGACGTCACTTTGATTACGGCACGTCGGTGATATCGACGCGGAAGTCAGTACGGCCAAGGGCGCGCATGCACTGGAGATAGAAGGCGAAGGAAAAGCTACCCCGGGATAGTTTGCTGGCGATGGAGCGTTCTGTCTCCGCCACCCCAATCTGCGCCATCGCATTTGCGAGCTGGCGATAGGTAATGCCTTGGCGAGCAAGCTCGGCCCGCAGCACATTCCCCGCGATTTGGTACCAGTCCGCCATCCGCCTGTGACCTGATTGCAAAAGGCGGATTATTCCTTGCCTCCTTCGGATACGCTCCTATAATCGCATATATGCGATTTTTAGTCCATATACGCGTTGCGATTTATCTCAAAAGTACACGCCTGCCTGAGCGGGCGCGGGATGCTTTCGATAGACCGCCGTTAGGCATTAGGAGCTAAAGATGACCGCGCTCCACTGCTTCAGACCATGCTCTGCGTTTTTGCGGCGACGACGGATTGCGCCCGTGCAAGCGCAGCCGTATTCGTGCTGGCCAGTGGGATTCCTTTAGGTCAGTCCCGCCTACCCCGCCCTCGGCAACAGCATCTGTCAGGACTCGCGAGCCCGACGCCCCAGTTTTATCTAAAGAAAACCGGCCTCGCGTCGCCCGCCCCTAAATTTTTGAAAAAGTTTTACCCGGCCATTTCTCGCTACATGTCCTGAGCACATGTCGCTCAAGGACATTTATTACGGAAGTTGTCATGGCAAAGGGAATACAGAAGTGGAGCGAGCCGGTGATTGAACGGCTCTTTAAAGAGGGTCAAGGTTCCGGAGAGGGCCCAGATTACGTGCCTTGGGTCGGGGTCCACGACATGGCATCAATGGGGCGCACGCATCGCGCATGGAGCCCGGTCTATGGCCGCACCATACATCTTCAGTCGGATGTTGAGTGGCGTACATTCCTGCTCCTCGAATTCTCTCGCAAGTTTCCCGAGTTGTACGAAGGCTATCCACTTGAACGCAAACTGACGCTAGAGATTGCGGCAGCACTCGGTATCAAGCACCCCTACTATCCCGGCACGCATGTCCCGACGGTAATGACTGTGGATTTTCTCGGTGTTGATAAGCGGGGTGGCGACCTGCGCATCGCGGCCTTTGATTGCAAACGCTCGGAGGACATGGATGCAAAAAACGCAGACCACATCATCGCCAAGCTACAGATTACGCGAGCCTACTTCGCCGGCATGAATGTGCCACACCATCTGGTACTGCATTCACAGTTGCACATGCAGCTGGTCAAGAACATTGAGTGGATTCGCGGTGGAATTGCGAAGACCGGCGAAGACGAAGCGTATGTCGGCTACATCAGTGAAAAATCTAATCAGATGTTCTACGAACTCGCGAACAGCTCGTACAACGGAACCCTCGTCGAGTACTGCCAGAAGTTCGATGAACGCCATGGATTGCGAAGTGGCGATGCGTCACGGGCGGCTCGAATGCTTCTTTGGGACCGCAGGCTGAAATGCGACCTGCGCAACTCCGACGTGGCCAAACTTCCACTCCAAAGCTTCCTTGTCGAGGCTGATTCTGCCTCCCAGCGAGCCGTCGGGCAGTAAGACCTTTAACAACCAGACCTCCGCTTACTCGACTTTAAGGACATATCTCATGTTTCCTAGCAACCCCTCCTCTGAAGGCGCCGTCGAATTTATCATTCAACGCGCCAACCCTCAGTGCACCCAAATGTATGGGACCCCGACGTTCCACAGGAACTCAAGGAAATCGACCGGCCTCGATTCAACGCTCACCTACGACCAGTTCCTTCAGTTTCTCAAGAAGGCAATCGCAGAAGGGAACCGGTCGCTCTAGGCATTCGGCGTTTCCATCGGCACAACATACACTGAGAAAATCATGCAGGCCCTTTTGAAAAACGACGTTTTTGATGGCAACGACGGCTGCCAATATCGTGTCGTCAAGACTTCCTCTCCCAACACTGGCTGGGTCATAAATCTATCCCGTGCGCACTCTTGGCCTGTCGAACGTGACTTTGGCGTTCTCCGCAGCCACTCTCGCGTCGCCACGCAATCCACTGCTTGCGCGAAATTGCCCGACTTTGCGTTCTATTCTGAAAAGGCGCGCAATCGCGCCAACGCCGCATATGAGGTGATTAAACCCCTGATTCTGAATGCAGATGGGTCCGAGAATGACGATATCCTTGACGAGCGCAAACGCAATCGGCTTGTACTCGCTCGCGCCGACGAACTGGATATCTCCAAGACAACTATTTATGGCTATCTGCACAAATGGTGGTCACAAGGACAAAGCAAGTATGTCCTGATTCCTGGAAGTGCACGCAATGGCCAGAACCAAACGTCAGGAACGAGTGGCCGTGGACGTATGCCTGGGGACGGCCGATACAGCGTATTTCAGATGGGCGCCGAAGATATCAAGCGGGCGAAAGAGTTCCTCGAAAAGCGCTACATAAAAAAGGAACACGCTTCGCTCAAGGGCGTCCATATTGACCTGATAGCTAAACACTATTCGTTCAGGGACGGAAACGGTGACCTCGTGAAGCGTCCTGAGGGCGAGCATCCCTCCATCCATCAGTTGCGACATGTTCTCAAAACGCTCTTCACCCCGGAAGACGTGAAGCGCGGTAAGAAAGGCGATAAGAACTTTGACCGCGAAAACAAGCCGATGACCGGCAGTTCGCTCGAAGAAGCTGTCGCGCCCGGTCACATCTATGAGCTCGATGCGACCATCTTCGATACCTTCCTGGTGGCCGAAGCCAATCGGCATCACATTATCGGTAAACCGACCCTATACCTGATATATGACCGCAAGACACGTCTGATTGTGGGCTTTTATCTCGGCTTGGAAAACGCGTCATGGACCGGTGCAATGCTTGCAATCCTAAGTCTTGCTGAGGACAAACGTGCCCTGTGTGAGAAATACGGGCATCCTTACGACCCCGCTCACTGGCCCGCCGACGGAGTATTTCCCGCAAAGTTTCTCGGTGACCGTGGCGAAATGGCCTCGCGAAACAGCGACCGTATATGCGACGGCATGGAAGCCACCATCTCGAACACACAGTCCCTTCTCCCCATCACGAAAGGCGTTGTGGAGGCAGGGTTCCACGCCGCTCACTGCGCGATTAAAGACATGGCGCCAGGCTACGAGCCGCCTATGGAAGCCGTGAAACGTCGTGCGAAGAAATATCACCTGGATGCTGCTTTGACACTCGAAGAATGCACTTCGCTTATCTTGGGTCAAATCATAAAGCACAACACGACGGCGATGGAAAACTATCCGCTATCACCAGCGCAGGTTCTTGCTGGGTGGAATGCAATTCCAACTCAGCTTTGGAAACAGGAACTTGAACTCAATGGCTGTGCCGGTGCGAATTACACATACGACTATCTTCACTTGCAATTGCTTCCTCGAACAACAGACGACCCAAAAAGCAAAAAGGCAAAAGTGACACAACAAGGAATTGAATTCGAAAATTGCATCTACAAATCCGTAGATGACGACCCGACCGTTCGACAATGGATGGTCAATGCAGGCATGGGAAAGTCGCCGGAAGTGCACTGCTCTTATGACCTCCGACTGGTGGATAACATCATTGTTCACGATTCCAAGGGACGGACATTTCCTTGCACGCTGGCCAAGGACAGTGGCCGCTTTTCTGGCTATTCGTTCGCAGAAGTTGAATACATTATCGTGAAAGAGCGGCGAGCAAAGAAATTGCTGGAAGACAAGACCAATCAGGCTGAAATGAGCCGGCGGCAAAGGGCTCAAGCCATCACAACTAGAGCGATTGCCGCGACCAAACAGGCTGCGACAAGTGCAGCGCGCTCCGCTCGAAAAGCAGATACCGCTGCTGAGCGTGATGCAGAAAAGAGTCGTCTTCGACGTTTACAGACCTCCATGCCGCCCACCAACAGCGAGTCGAAGCGTGTTGGTAACGTGATTGCGCTTCACTCGTCAGACCATGTCGAGGGCTGTGCTCACCAACAACCGAAAATACCGGTTGAGGACGCGGCCGAACGGCCGCGCTCGACTATTGATGATTTGCTGCGCCGAAAGGCACAGGAGAAGACAAATGAACTCACCCATCTCTAATCCATACTGTGTCGAAGCCCGATACACGGAACAGCGTATCCCGCAGTTCCGCGATAACGTGCTTATTTCCGCCCTCCCACCCATTCCGTCGGACGAGCAGCTCGCGGACGAACTGTTCGAGTTTCCGGTGTTCTCCGTTGCGCAACGTGACTGGCCCACGAGCGAGCGCCTCTGCATGGTTGCGGAACTCGCCCATCTTCTGCGGCCACTGCAGCGACATCTCAATCTGGCCCGTGCCTTTGACACGCTTATACGCACCGGCTATTCGCGGCGCGGAATTCGTTCAAAGGAACACATTCAGACGTATCAGCGGCTCTACGATGCACAACAGGAGGGGCGCGCATTTCCGAGCCAGATGAAACGCTCGGCAAACGCCCAGCTATCGTCAGCCCTGGTTGGGCTTCCAGGGACCGGCAAGACTACAACCGTGCGCCGTATATTTCTGCGCTATCCGGAGGCTATTATTCATCCGGACGGAGTCGTGCAGATTCCGTACCTGCACATCGAGTGTCCGCACGATGGTATTTCAGTTAAAGGCCTGGCCCTCTCTATTCTGAGAAAGCTCGACTTGCTCGTGCCAGATGCAAAATACCTCGAACTCTACAAGCCATCCATGGCGGCAGAGGTACTGCTGAATCACTGTGCACGTGCCTTGCACAACCATTATGTCGGAGTGCTGGTAATCGACGAAATCCAGAATCTGCGGAATGCCGGCAAGACGAAGGTGTCGCTTATGGCCGCACTGGTAACAAGCTCGAACGAGCTTAACGTTCCCATCGTGTTCGCTGGTACCAACAAGGCACTCAAGGTTCTCGGGCTTGATGGCAGCGTTGCTCGTCGCAGCTGCGGCGCTGGCTTTCCTACGTGGGATGCATTGTCACGCAGCGACAATCTGGACGAACCCGGTGAGTGGGAAGACTTCATTTCGTCGCTGTGGTCATTCCAGTGGCTGCTGAAGCCTGTGTCGCTCGATAACGTGATGTCCAACTTCGTGTACGAATGCTGCCAGGGAATCCCGGACATTGCCGTCAAAATGTTCATGTGCGCACAGTGGCGCGGGATGCTCGATGGTACCGAGACGTTTTCGATTGAGACTCTCGCTGCAATCATGTCCAACGAGCTCTCGCGAGTCGCACCGATTGTCGACGCGCTCAGGACCGGCGATACCGACGCACTCTGTCTTTACGAAGACATCACGCCGCCTGAGTTCACATCACTTCTCGACGATGCCCTTAACGCCTATGAAGGCGTGCGTCAGCGTGGAGCGGCACTTACTGCCGGCAATCCTGCCCTCGTACCGCGTGTCGCTAGCATACTTGTCGAAGCTGGCATCAGCGAAGACCGCGCGGTTTCGATGGCTTCGAAGGTCGCGCAGGAAGGCAAAGCGGTCGGCCTTGTCGAAGCCACCAGTGCGGCGCTGAAGCTCGCGAAGCCTCCGGCCTCCGTTCGCGGTAAGAAGAAGTCGGTTGACGATACGGCCGAAGTCGTAGAACTTGCGCCGGACGATTATCGGAACGCCATCCGTCAGGCTAACGAACGCGATACGACAACCTTCGACGAACTCGTCGCCATGGGGGCGGCGCGCCCCCTGCACGAGTTGCTCGGCTACGTTTAATGCGATATTTTCCGACACCTTATCCGGATGAGCTGCTCGGCAGCTTGCTCATCCGGGCCTGCCATCATCTTGGGCTTCCCCCGGCGTCGCTCGTCAAGGTCCTGGAAGACGGGTCGAGTGACCTCTCATATCTGTACCCGTCGTTCTTCCAAGGGTTGTCGCGTCTAACCAATCTGTCTCCGAGTGAGATGCTGCTTGACCACACTGTGTTTCCGTATGCGGCAATTGCCTTGCCAACAAAACGGCGGGCGCTCCTGGAACGCGAACTTCTGACCGCCACGGCGCGAGGAAACAGCGTCCGCCTGCGCGCTACCTTAGGCCTGCACGTCAAAGACATGTCCCGCCGACGGTTTTGCAAGAAATGTCGTGCTGAGGAATGCAAGGAAATCGGCGAGAGCTATTGGCATCGCCTGCATGCGCTGCCGGGCGTGTTTGTGTGCCCTAAACACGGCGAACCACTCTGTGTCTCCGGCATCTCCGTGTTACCAAAGCTGTCAAATGTCAATGCAAAGCTTCCGCAAGAGGTCGAAGGCACCCCGGTCGAATGGGGGCTCGACGTGCAAACATTGCAGCGACTCGCCGCTGCCGTGCTCGAGTCGATTGCGCTACCTGCGGAGACTTGGAACGATGTCAGCGATGAATATTTACGATACGCAATGGAAATTGACGACAGGAACCGGCAATGCTGCTGGGACGTTCAGCAGTGTGTAGTTGACTTCACTCGGTTTTACGGTGACCGGTTCCTCGACAAGGTCGGCCTCCACTTATCTTCGGTAGGCTCGGATGCGTGGCCAGCTCGCCTCGCTCACGGCGCACGCCCTTCTCCACTATTTCAGCTTCGCCACATCTTGCTACGTCTTTTCCTAAAATTTTAGAAGGCGACCAGCACCGCAATTTCTTTTGCTGATAGCTACACGCTCTATAGACAACTATGGAGCGCAGGACATGTGGCTGCAAGCGATTGAACGAAGAAATGGAGTTTTGGCGGCAAGGGTAGTGAACGGAGATAGGGATGTTGAATGGATGAACGTCGAAGCCGCTTGGGAGGCCGACATACACGCGTCAAGCACCAGCCGAATGTCGGTAGCCACGTGCTTTTCACGATGGAAGGTAGTGGATGCCACCGACTTCTTCTCAGAGATGGCTATTGAAGCCTACCCCGCCGCTAACAAGCACCAGATGTTTGAGGTCGACCATAATGGGCTTCGTCTGGTTTTGCCGGCGATACTTGTGCTCAAGGCGTTGTTCAAACCGAATGCGACCGTCTTTCAATATCTGTTTCGACCTTCAGGACTAGACATGCTGCTCGCTCCCGTGTACGCGAATGGTTCAACAACTGTTGCAATTCTCCCTCGAAAGCTTAGACAACATGTCCCGGTTGGCGACACAGGCCTTGAGCGACTTCGATGGCTTTACTGTTTTCCCACAGCCCGAGCTGCATTCGATTCCGTTTACACCAGGGCTACCTACGGAGTCGTTGGAATCAAGTTGCCGACAGCCGAGATAGACATCTCGGTAAAAGGTTGTCTAAGAGGACGCAAGTTCTTTGTGTCGAGTTTAAGCATTGTCAGATGCTCTCCACTCGAAGCACCTTTTGACTGGGCCGGCCGGCAACCGCAACACTTTCGACTCAGAGAGCCGGCACCCGGGGAGCGTCTCAACCCGATACTCGTCGACTCTGACCTTATTGAGGGCCCGTCCGGCTGGGGGCTTTCCGATGATGAATGGGCCTGTGTCGCATACCTGTTCCCAACTGGTCCACAATGTCGAAGCGGCGAACAAACGCGCGCGTTTGTCAACGCAATCTTGGAAAAGCTCGGAACGGGTGTCGGTTGGACCTCGGTGAATTCAAAACATGGAACACTTTCGGCGGTGAGTTCGCTCTATCGAGACTATCGACGGTCTGGCAAATGGCACAAGCTCGTCGCAACCGTTCTCGAAATGAGAAAACGATATTTTACTGTCGCCAACGCGGCATAACGCCAGTCGAAGTAGAAGTCTGATGCCCTGACCGGCATCGGCCCGGCTTTTCTGCAGACCGCCCAATTGGGCGGTCTTTTTTTTCTGTCGCTATATAAAAGAACAGGGCTGAGTGCTGCAACCGAAATCACACCTCGGCCCGAGCATCGCGTTAGGACAACATTGATAGCGATTTTCGGGACAGCTTTCGTTTGCAATTGCAAACTTTCGACCAACGCGCCGTAGGCCAGATTGGATTGCGAACGACACGCCCTGCAATTTTTACAATTTCAACGCATTCAGTCAGTTAGGGAGCGTGCACGGGACAACAATCGATTGCGAGCTACCAACGGTTTTACCGCGGTTTTACCGTCGCTTCACAGCAGCGCCACCACCCGCACGTCGCCCTGCTCCGCCGACGCAACCACCTTCTCGCCAATGCGGCGGAACGTGATCGAGACGGACGAATCGCCGACCCGCAGATCGCCGACTTCGAGCCAGTCGATGCCTTCGGGCAGCATCGGCTGTTCGATCAGCACTTCGCGGCGTTCGGCGTCGATCGTGATGCCCAGACACGCTTCGAGCATCATGAACGGCGAGCCGGCGGCCCACGCTTGCGGCAGACAGGCGACCGGATACGCGGTAGGCGGCTCGCCGCGCCGCCGTGGAAAACCGCAGAACAGTTCGGGCAAGCGCATGTCGAAGTTGACCGCCGCCTGGAACAGCGCCTGCAGAAGCCGCACGGCCGCCGCTTTACCACCGTAGCGCGACAGGCCGCGCGCGCACAACGCGTTGTCGTGCGGCCAGACGGAGCCGTTGTGATAGGCCATTGGGTTGAAGCGCGCCTGGCTCGCGGCCAGCGTGCGCACACCCCAGCCGGTATGGAACAGCGTGGAGTCGAGCGCGCGCACCACCGCTTCGCCCCGCTCGCGTGCAGGGAGACCGAAGGCCAGCAGATGGCCGGCGTTCGACGCCATCACGCGGCACAGTTCGCCGTGGCCGTCGAGCGCGATGCCGTAGAAGCCGGACTCTTCCATCCAGTATTTTTCTTCCACGCACTGACGGATTTTTTTCGCGCGTTCGCTGTAGTGTTCGGCCGGTTCGTGCAGGCCACGCAGCTTGGCGAAGTGCGCCATGGTGTCGAACGCGGCGCTTGCGTACGCCTGCACTTCGACGAGCGCGATCGGCCCGTCGGGGAAGCGGCCGTCGGCATGGAACACGGAGTCGTGGCTGTCTTTCCAGCCCTGGTTCGCGAGGCCGCCGTCCGACTCGCGCTGATAGTCGAGCAAGCCAAAACGGTTCTTGTCGCACACGCCCGCCACCCACTGCGCCGCGCGCTCCAGCGCCGGCCACAATTCGTCGATCAACGCGAGGTCGCCCGTGCGCGCCGCGTAGGCGCCGGCCAGCACGATAAACAGCGGCGTGGTATCGACGCCGCCGTAGTACAGCGCGAACGGCACCTCGCCAGTGGCGGCCATTTCGCCCTTGCGCATTTCGTGCATGATCTTGCCGGGCGCGGCGTCGCGGAACGGCGAGTTTTCGCGCGCCTGATGCTCGGCGAGAAAGCGCAGTACGCCGGCCGCCAGTTGCGGCTGCAGCCACAGTGTCTGCAGCGACGTAATCACGGCGTCGCGGCCGAACGGCGTGGAGAACCACGGAATGCCGGCATACGGATAGGGGCCGGTGGCGAGGTCCGTGGTCAGCAGGCCGAGATCGGCCAGCGAACGGTCGATCCAGGCGTTGAACAGCGGATTGCTCGAACGCACCCGCGCGGTCACGCGACGGCGCTCGCGCATTACGAGGTGGGCGTCGACCAGCGCGGCACGCACCGCGGCGCGGCCCACGCGCGGGCGCTCCGCGTCGATCTGCGACATGTGCGCTTCGCTCTGCGCGTGAGTGGGCTGGGAGACTTCGGCGGCAGGCTTGCCCGCTTGCGGCACGACCTGCACCGCCACCGACAGATAAATCGACACGCACGCTTGCGCCGGCAGCTTCACCGTGTAGTCGGCGCGGTCGGCGAACAGCTTGTCCGGTTCCGGCGAAAACGCGATCTGCACATTACGCGCCACGTCGTCGAGACCCAGGTAGCCGAGCAGCACCTCGCGATTCTCGATGCGCGCGGGTTCGATGCGGCCTTGTTTGGCGCGCTTCAGGCCGCGCACTTCGAACATGTCGCGGAAGTCGCTGGCGAACGAAATGGACAACGGCACGACGGCGTCGCTGGTGCCGTAATTGGTGAGTTCGATTGCTTCGTTGAGCACGGTGCCGGAGAGCACCCGCACGCGCTCGACGTGGATCACGCCCTCCGGCGTGCTGTCGCCGCCGAGCGGCGGCAGCGGACGATTGGTCAGATGCGCGGTGAACGACGTGTTGTCGCTGCTCACGCTGCCCGACAACAGCGACGGCGCGCGGCCGCCGAAGGTCAGCCGCAGTTGCGAGAGCACCCGCGTGTCGTTGACGAACAGGCCGTCGTCATGGCCCGTGATATCGCCGAGCGGATCGTTGACGATAAAGGTGTCGCCGGACTTCAGCACATGCTGGGCGGCGCTCGCGACGTTGAGATTTTCCGTCGGGATGAATGCGCCGTCCGGCTCGGGTTCGTGATGATCGATTCCGCCCGACAGGCCGCCGAGGGCTTCTGGCTGCTGCATCAGAGTCACTCCTATGAGTTCGCTTGCACGTTCAGTGTCACGTTCGGTTGCTGCTGGGACCAGCCCGGTCGCTTCCGATTGTAGAGGGTCTGTCCGCGTCAGACGAACTTATCACAGTGGAGTTTCGGTTTTTTTCCGTGGCACGGGACCTGCAGGGTTTTCATGTCCGCACCGTCTTACGCCTGATACGGACATGAAAAAAGGCGCGATTTCTCGCGCCTTGCTGGGGCTGAATTCCACTGAACGGAAGTGAATTGTTTCAGCCAATCGTCATGCACCACACGATTGCTTTACCGCTGTGCTAGCGGCTTCGCTTCACGTTGCGTTTCGCCGACGAACAACTGGCGCGGACGGCCGATCTTTTGCTCCGGATCGGCGATCATTTCGTTCCACTGCGCAATCCAGCCGACCGTACGCGCCATCGCGAAGATGCACGTGAACATGGCGGTCGGAATACCCAGTGCGCGCTGCACGATACCCGAGTAAAAGTCCACGTTCGGGTACAGCTTGCGCGACACGAAGTACTCGTCTTCCAGCGCGATTTTTTCCAGCGCCATGGCCAGCTTGAACAGCGGGTCGTCGTGCAGGCCCAGTTCTTCCAGCACTTCGTGACAGGTTTCGCGCATCAGCTTCGCACGCGGGTCGTAGTTCTTGTAGACGCGGTGACCGAAACCCATCAGCTTCACGCCGGAGTCCTTGTCCTTCACCTTCGCGATGAATTCGGGGATGTTCTCGACCGAGCCGATTTCCTCCAGCATGTTCAGCGCGGCTTCGTTCGCGCCGCCGTGTGCCGGCCCCCACAAACACGCGATACCGGCCGCGATACACGCGAACGGATTCGCACCCGACGAACCGGCCAGACGCACCGTCGACGTCGACGCATTCTGTTCGTGGTCCGCGTGCAGGATCAGGATACGGTCGAGCGCGCGCACCAGCACGTCGTTGACCTCGTACTCCTCGGCGGGATTGGCGAACATCATGCGCATGAAATTCGCGCTGTACGACAACTCGTTCTTCGGATAAACGAACGGCTGGCCGACGGTGTACTTGTACGCCATCGCCACCAGCGTGGGCAGCTTCGCGATCATGCGCACCGCGGAAATGTCACGGTGCAGCGGATCGTTGATGTCGAGCGAGTCGTGATAGAACGCCGACAGCGCGCCGACGGCCGCCACCAGAATCGCCATGGGATGCGCGTCGCGACGGAAGCCGCGGAAGAAGAAATGCATCTGGTCATGCACCATCGTGTGCTGCGTGACGGTCTCGACGAATTCTTCCTTCTGCTGGGCGGTGGGCAGTTCGCCTTTCAGCAGCAGATAGCAGGTTTCGAGGAAGTCGGCATTCTGCGCCAGATTGTCGATCGGATAACCGCGATACAACAGCTCGCCCTTGTCACCGTCGATATACGTGATTTCCGAATTGCAGGCCGCCGTCGACATGAAGCCCGGGTCGTACGTGAACTTGCCGGTCTGGCCGTACAGCTTGCGGATGTCGATGACGTCCGGCCCGAGCGAGCCTTGATAGATCGGCAGATCGATAGTCTGGTCGCTGTCGGAAAAGCTCAGCGTTGCGTGTGTCTTCGAGTTCATCTACGCGTTCCTTTTACTGTCACATCGCACACGTGCCGGCATGCTCGATCGTCATAGCGTGCTATGACCGGGTTGGCATGCTCAGGCTCCGCTTCGCATTCTAAGGTCCAGAGAGGCCTTGATTGCGACGATTGACCGCAACAATCCATCTCGACAGGCGCAACATTCGTTGCCGCGAACGACGCTGAAAATCCGCGCCGGCAGGCTGCGCGTGCACGTGTCGTGCAACTATTTACACGTACCGCGGAAATGAAAGCTGGAGCGCGCGTTGCAACAATGTTTTGCGCCAGTCGGCGCTGCACCGGCGGAATCCATCTGCGATACTGGTCTCGTGTTTTTGCTTCCCTTGCAAACACATGCTGTCTTTGGCCCGCCGTTTGACGGCGGGCCTTTTTAATCGGCCAGAACAAAGGAAGGACCCGATGAACGCCTCTCTCGAAACGCTGTTTCCGGACCATGTCCACAACGAAGACAACATCGTCACTGCATTGAATCATCAGGACATCGTGGTCGCGTTGTCAGCAGCGCTCAAGACGCAAGATGTAGCGGTACTGCATATGCTCTACCCGCGCACCGACGCACGCACCCATCGCAGCCTGGACGCGCTCGTGGACGTATTGCACGGCCACGGTCTGCACGAAGTCGCGGATCTGATCGCGCGGGAAGCGCACTATCTGCTGTTCAAAGACCCGGTGAAAGCGTGGAAAGCGTTCCACGAAATCCGCAACGACTCGCTCGCGATCGGCGTGCATCTGTACTACCACGGTCTGGTTGGCGAAGCAGCGGAACTCGCGCTCGACAAAGACGCCCATCGCAAGGCTTGAGTTGTTGCCGGCTTGACGCGTGGCGCCCTCAAGCCGCGCCGATCGCACCGATAAACTCGTGCACATAGCGATTGAACGCCGACGGATGCGCCAGGTTCATCCCATGCGACGCGCCGCGCACCGTCTCGCGGCGCGCGTCCGGCAGCCATTCCTGCAGCGCGTCGGCCGCCCGGCGGAACATCAGCGGGCTCTTTTCGCCGTCGATCAATAAGACCGGGCAACGAATTTCCGCGGCTTCGTCGGGCACGTACGCCGGCAACGGATCGCGGAATTGACGCGCGAGCGTGTGCGCGTTGTCGGTCGCCATCTGCCGGAAACCCGGCGTGCTCATCGCCCAGAAACCCGGCCGGCTCACCGAATCGACGAACAGTTGCAAGCCGGCTTCCACGTCACCCGTTTCGATCAGTTGCGCGGCTTTGGCGCGTAACGCGTTGACCGTTTCCGGCAAGCTCGCGGGCGGACGCCCGGCAATCTGCAGCGGACCGCCCGGATCGGCGAGCGTCAACGTGCGTACTCGCTCAGGGTGACGTCGCGCGAAATGGTAGGCCACGCAGCCGCCGCGCGAATGCCCCACCACGTGCGCGGGCCCCATGTCGAAACGTTCGATGAATTCGGCGACCTCGTCCGCATGGTCGCTCCAGCTGAACGGCAGGCCGGGTTCGGTATCGGTCACGGGCCAGTAATGCGTGAGACTCACCGCGACGCAGCGGTAATGCTTCGACAGTCCCGCGAGTTGCGGTTGCCAGTAACGGAGATCGCACAGCGATCCGTGCACGAACAGCAGCAATTCGCCTTCGCCGGCTTCGACGTAAGGCATGCGCAAGCCGCTTTGGAGTTCGATAAAGGAAGACGGCGGGGACGAAGCGGAAACAGATTGATTCACGGGTGGTTCACGGACAGCGCGGCGACGCGCGGATTCAGCGTTGCCGGCTTGAAATTGAATTGAAAGAAAAGGCGGGTCCGCGTCCCTTCAATTGGGACGCGTCGCGTATTGTCACACAGCCGCTCGAACCGCGTGGCAGGCGTTCAACGCGATGCGACGACGCGGTCGATTCCACGCCGGCTCATTCGTACGCGAGTTCGTCGAGCAAACCGGCGCTCGCCGCCGCGCCCGCGCCGCGCACGGCGCAGGTCAACGGTTCGTCGGCGACGCGCACCTCGAGGCCGATTTCATTCGTCAGGCGGCGGCTCAGATTGCCCAGCAGCGCGCCGCCGCCGGTCAGCACGATGCCGTTGTTCGCAATGTCGGTCACCAGTTCGGCCGGCGCCTGTTCGAGGCCGCGCTTTACCGCGCCGATCACCTGCCGCAGCGGCCCTTCGATCGCATCGGCGATATCGTGGTTACTCAACTGGACCGTGCGCGGCAAGCCGTCGTCGACACTGCGGCCGGTCGCGTTCATGTGTTCGGCCGGCACGTCGCGGAGGGCCGAACCGATACTCTTCTTGACGTGCTCGGCGGTCTGCTCGCCGAGCAACACGCCGTACAGATTGCGCACGTAACTGATGATCGCCATGTCGAAGCTGTCGCCGCCGACGCGAATCGAACCGTTGTACGCCATGCCGCCGAGCGCGATCACACCGACTTCCGTGGTTCCGCCGCCGATATCCACCACCATCGAACCGGTCGCCTCCGACACCGGCAAGCCCGCGCCGACCGCCGACGCCAGCGATTCGCCGATCAGGCTCACCTTCCACGCTCCCGCCGCAACCGCCGCTTCCTTGATCGCGCGACGTTCGACCTGAGTCGCGCCGGCCGGCACGCACAGCGTAAACGCGGCGCGGCGGCTAAACAGCGGCCGCGGCCGCGCCATGTCGACGAATTGGCGAATCATGTGTTCGGCGGCGGAGAAGTCGGCGATCACGCCGTGACGCATCGGCCGTACGGCTTCGAGATTGCGCGGCGCGCGGCCGAGCAGTTGACGCGCCTGAGTGCCGACCGCGGCGACGCGTTGCGGCCCGGAAGCCGGCTGTTTCTCGAAGCAGACGACGGACGGCTGATTCAGCACGATGCCGCCGTCGTCGGTATAGATCAGGGTATTGGCCGTGCCGAGGTCCACCGCCACGGAATGACGGAACAGGCGATCGAAAAGCGGGTAATGCGGCGTCGGTTTGGCCATAAGAAGGCTCTGTTGTGTCGTTATCCGCCCATACCGGGCAGTCTGAAAAGTGCGCCCCCGGTCACCCGAGCCGCGTGGCACGCCCAGCAGGACGTAACGCGGTCCGCGCGGCGGGGGTGATTTTCATGCTAATGAGCTATTAACGGCAAGCAGATCGAATTCTTTAGGGCCACTTTTCAATCGGGGTCGTGTCGGCCGCGCGACAAAGCGCCCAAGGCATGCTCCAGCGCCTCCTGGCCGAGCGCCACGCCGTCCGCATTTATCGTATGACCAATGCCGGGCAGCGCGTAGGCGTCGACCGGATAGCCGGCGTTGCTGAAGGTGTCGGCGGCGTATTCCAGTGCCTCGATCGGGATCACTTCGTCGTCTTCGCCATGGATCAGCGTGAGCGGCGTGCCGTTGTGTTCAGCGATCGCCGACGCGAGCCGGCCCGAATACCCGACCACGCCGGCCGCGCCCTCCGCGCTGCTCGCCACGTGATGCATCGCCATGATCGAGCCTTGCGAGAAGCCGACCAGTGCAAGCCGGTCGAAAGCCACGTGCCAGTGCGCCAGTTCGGCGTCGAGCACGGCGCGCAGTGCCGGATAGGCGGCGGCCACGCGCGCTTCGCGGTTGCCTTCGTTGACCTCGCGCAGGCTGAACCATTGGCGGCCGCCGAAGCCGCCGTCGAACGCCTCGGTACCGTCGAGCGAGGTGAACGCGATATCCGGCAGACTCTCGCTCCAGATGTCCGCGAGCGGCATCAGATCGCGCGCGTTGCTGCCGACACCGTGCAACAACACGACGAGACCCTTGGCCGGCGCCGTTGCCGGTGCGCGCCGCCAGCCGTGTTCGAATTGCTCCCAGGCCATGTCCGATTCCTCGTTTCGCTGATGTTTCAGGTTGTGGGGTGCCGCACACGACGGCCTCGCCTTGCGGCCTGCCGGCCGGTTCCCGTACGGCTTCAGCCGCGAGCATACGCTGCCGGACCGGTTTGCGCCGCCTTGTCTGCGGAGTTCGACGACGTCCGGGCATGATTGCAGGTATGCTTTTGCGAGCACCCGGCCGGCCTGCCGCGGCGCCCGCCGCACGGGCGTGGCAGCCCATCTGCGCCGGCCCGCCGCCGCATCCCGATCTGGAGAATCCGTTGAGCCAGCCCTCGTCCGCGCCTGCCTCGGCGTCACCGCCGCCGCCCGCACCGCCGCCACCGCTGCAAGGCGGCCGCCTGGTGCTGGCGACCATCGCCGTCGCGCTCGCCACGTTCATGAACGTGCTCGACACGTCGATCGCGAACGTTGCGATCCCAACCATCTCCGGCAATCTCGGCGTCTCGGTCGACGAAGGCACGTGGGTCATCACCGTGTTCGCCGCGGCCAATGCCGTATCGATTCCGCTGACCGGCTGGCTCACGCAACGCATCGGCCAGGTGAAGCTGTTCGTCGGCGCGATTCTCTCGTTCGTGCTGGCTTCCTGGTTGTGCGGCATCGCGCCGACGCTGCCTGTTTTGCTGCTCGCGCGGATCTTCCAGGGCGCGGTGGCCGGCCCGTTGATTCCACTGTCGCAAGCCATTCTGCTCGGCTCGTATCCGAAGGAGAAATCGTCCACCGCGCTCGCGCTCTGGGCGATGACCGCGACCGTCGGACCGATCGCGGGTCCGGCGCTCGGCGGCTGGATCACGGATAGTTATAGCTGGTCGTGGATCTTCTATATCAACATTCCGGTCGGCATTTTCGCGGCCGGCGTGACGTGGATGATCTATCGCACGCGCGAATCGCCCACCCGCAAGCCGCCTATCGACGTGGTGGGACTCGGCCTGCTGATCACCTGGGTGGCGTCGCTGCAGATCATGCTCGACAAAGGCAAGGACCTCGACTGGTTTTCGTCGCCGGTGATCGTGATTCTCGGCATTACCGCGCTGATCAGTTTCGCGTTCTTCCTCGTGTGGGAATTGACCGAAGAAAATCCGATCGTCGACCTGCGGCTGTTCCAGCAACGCAATTTTCTCGGTGGCACGATTGCGATTTCGGTGGCGTATGGCGTGTTCTTCGGCAACCTCGTGCTGCTGCCGCAATGGATGCAGGAGTACCTGAACTACCGCTCGGTGGATGCCGGTCTCGTCACCGCGCCGCTCGGCGTGTTCGCGGTGCTGCTCGCGCCGGTCATGGGCCGTGTGCTGCCGCGCTCGGACGCACGTGTGATCGCCACGCTGGCGTTTATCGGTTTTGCGATCGTGTTTTACATGCGCTCGAAGTACGTGGTCGAAATCGATACGTGGCACCTGGTGCTGCCCACGCTGCTGCAAGGCATTCCGATGGCGTTGTTCTTCGTGCCGCTGACGTCGATCATTCTGTCGGGCCAGCCGCCCGGCAAGATTCCGGCCGCCGCGGGTTTGTCGAACTTCGCACGGGTGTTTTGCGGTGCGGTGGGCACGTCGATCGCGGGTAACGAGTGGAACAACCGGACGGTGCTGCATCATGAACGGCTCACCGAGCAGGCGTCCGTCACCAACCCGGTGTTCAATCAGCAGATCGACTCGACCCAGTCGCTGCTGCATCTGAATACGCAATCGGCGCACGCGCTGTTCGACTTCACCGTCAACACGCAAGCGGCGATGATGGGCCTGAACGATATTTTCTTCGTGTCGGCGGTGATCTTCATTCTGATCATTCCGCTCATCTGGATCACGCGGCCGGCCAAGGGCGGCGGCGGTGCGGATGCGGCGGGCGCGCATTGAGGGTGAGCGTCGACCCCGGTGTCAACCTCAGCGTCACCCGGCGCGGAAGTAACGCGCTGGCGTGTCGCCGAAAACATCGCGGAATACGGCGATAAACGACGACACGTCCTGGTAACCCACGTCGAGCGCCACCTGCGTGACGCTTGCACCGGCGCCCAGGTGCTCCAGCGCGACCAGCAGGCGCAATTGCTGACGCCACTGACCGAAGGTCTGCCCCGTTTCCTTGACGAACAAACGCGCCGCCGTGCGCGCGGTGACGCCCGCGCTCGCGGCCAACTCGTCGAGTACTGCGGACTGCGTCGGCTCGGCGCTCAACGCCTCGGCAATCTGCCGGATGCGTGGGTCGCGCGGCCAGGTCAAACCGAGCGGCGCGGCAGGCACCTGCGCGAGGCGATCCAGCAGCACTTGCAAAAGGCGTTTGGCGGGTTCGTCGTAGGGTTGTGGGTGATCGGATAGTTCGGCGGCTGCGGCGGCCAATAACGCTTGCACCAACGGATCGGGCGCGAGCGCGCCGCTGTGCGACGGCAGCGGCGCGGCGTCCGTGTCGACGTACAGCGAAACATATTGCACCGGACGGCTGGCGGACAGGCAGTGCAGCGTGCCGGCCGTTATCCATACCGCGTGGCCCGGCGGCACCACCCAGTGCGCCGTTTCCGTGCGCACCGTCAGCACGCCTGCGCCGACGTGGATCAAGCGCACGCGCCGACAGGCTCGCCAAGGTTCGTCGAGCGCGTCGTGGCGCTCGCCGGTCACGAACGGCGTCGGCTCGATGAAGTCCGGATCGAAGGCTTGCATCAGGCGTCCGTTTTGCCCGGCCATGGGTGGAAAGGCAGCAAGATTAGCATAGGCGAAGCGGCCTCCTGCCCCACACATGTGCGACCCGGACGCGCTGCCCGGACGTCTGCCATTCGCGCCGGCTTGCCAGTAGAATCGCGGCTTCAACGGTCCGAGCCCAATGAACTACGCATCCATCCTCGAACAGATTCATCGCGATCTGCAGCCTTATCTGGGCACCGGCAAGGTCGCCGATTACATTCCCGAACTCGCCAACGTCCCTGCCGACAGCTTCGGCATGGCGATCGTGACGGCGTCGGGCGAAGTGTTCCGCACCGGCGAAGCCGATACACGCTTTTCGATTCAAAGCATCTCCAAGCTGTTCGCCTGCACGATGGCGTTCCGGCTGCTCGGCGACGCGCTCTGGCAACGAGTGGGACGCGAGCCGTCCGGCAACGCGTTCAATTCGCTGGTGCAACTCGAGGCCGAGCAAGGCAAACCGCGCAATCCGTTCATCAACGCCGGCGCGCTGGTCGTCACCGACGTGTTGTGCCGCCGCTTCGTGCAAGCCGAAACCGCGCTGGTCGAATTCATGCGACGGCTGACCGGCGAGACCGGCATCGACTACGACCTGCGCGTCGCGCAATCGGAGTTGCAGCACGCGCACCGCAACCGCGCGATGGCGCATTTCATGGCGAGCTTCGGCAACATGGAGATGCCGCCGGAGGTGGTGATCGACGCGTACTGCCGTCAATGCGCGATCTCGATGAGTTGTGTCGAGCTCGCGAAAGCGGCGCTGTTTCTGACTAACCATGGCGTGGTGCCGGCTACGGGCGAGCGGATTCTGGATACCAGTTCGGCCAAGCGGCTTTCGGCATTGATGCTGACCTGCGGCACCTACGACGCGGCGGGCGACTTCGTCTACCGGGTCGGCTTGCCGGCTAAAAGCGGCGTGGGCGGCGGCATCGTGGCGGTGCTGCCGGGCGAGATGGCCGTGTGCGTGTGGTCGCCGGGGTTGGATAGCAATGGGAATTCGCTGGCGGGGGTCATGGCGCTCGAGTGGTTGACCACGTTTACCGGGCAGTCGATTTTTTGATTTCACCGACACCGGCAGCCAACCCGGGTGCTTCCGCCGATCGTCTCAATGGCGCGCCGCGCTTGCGGCCGAGCGTCGGGTAACGCGCGCCGTCGCAGCATAGTCACGCCATTGCCCAGCGTTAGCAACGCCTCGCGGAGCCGTATCGCTAATAGCGCACGACAAAGTCTGCGGGAAAACACGGCTCCCAGGCCCATGGTTTCGTTGCAGCTAAGGCTGACCGCAGCGTTCCAGCCCGAAGACGGCCCGAATCAACGGCTCAGCTTCTTGAGGTCGTCCGGTTTCCACACCTTGTCGAAGAACGGTTGCGTCGGACCGTAGAGCCGCACAATCGCAAAGAAGCCTTTCCTGGGAATGGTCCGGATGTAGTTCTGCGCACCAACGGGCCTGGTGGGGCCGAAATAAATGTCGATGGAGCCGTCGGGATTTTTCGACGGCTGGTCCATCGTATTGATGGATGGGAAGGGTTGGCCGTTGTTCAGGCCCGACCCACTCCATCCGTCATATGCGGTGACGGACCAAAAAATCGCAGCGGGAATATCGGGCGGCAGATGCAGCTTGTAGCTGTTTTCTCCCATCAACAGGCTGCCGTCGGCGTCGCGGAACGCAACGGGATATTTCGCGCCGACATTCACCATATTCACCGCCATGCCAGGGCTCGCGGAATAAGCAAAAGTAAAAAATCCCGTGCGCTGGTCGATGTAATTGAATGTGGGCGACGTGAAATCGGCGTTGCCCGGGAAAACATTCAGATACTGCCGGTCCGGATAATATTTCGGCGCCGCACCGTTTGCCGGCGGTGCGACCGCAACCACGCGTGCCATCTTCGCGGCTGTCCGGGCTGCTTCGTCGAGAATTTTCTTCGAACGGTCGTCCGGGGTGAACGGCTGTCCTTTGACAATGCCGAGGCTGCTCAGCATCCCTCGCATTTCCATATCGGCCGGGTCCGGATACTCGCTGTCGATGAAGCGCTTGAGCATGTCGAAGGCGCTGCCGTCGGTCGGATAGAGCATGTCGACGGGAACGCCGGACGCATCGGGGAACTGCATGGGCTTCGCCGACGCTTGCTGTCCGAGCGGATAAATCTTCGTCTGCTCGAGAACGCTAACCGGAGCTTCGAGTTGTTTCGGGTCCTTGAAGAAGCCGCGCCAGAAAACGAACACGCCATTGGTACGGGGCCGATACACGAAGTAGCCCTCCGGCACATCACCTTTGAATCCGGGAGGCAGCAGCAGGTATTGGCCACCCTTCCCCTTGTCAGGGCCTGGAAGACCCACATCGCCGCACCAGGTATGTCCGTCGGTCTGTGGACCACAAATGGGACGCTGGAAGAAATCATCCAGAATGCCCTGAAGCCCCGGCGGCACCTCGATTACGATGGGCCCATCTTTTGCCAGGTCGAGATAACCCAGCGCATAAATGACGTCGGAATTCGGCGTGGTAATAAGCGTCGCCGCATTCAGGCGCTGCTTGAAAATGGGCAGGACGTTGTAGCCGGCGCCAAAGCGCTTTTCGGAGCCCTCTTTCATCGCATAGACGTTGAGTGCCGGGAGCGCCCACAGGTAGGACTGAACCGCGCGCTGGAACAGCCACTCGTCCTGCAAAGGCTGCACCGATTTTTGCGCCGGGTAGCCGCCGGGAAAAGGAAGATTGGCAAGGTCACTGTAGTGGGTGGCCTGAGCGAGAGCCACGGTGCTTGCGCTAATCGAAGTAGCACACGCAATCAGACGGATTTGTCTTTTCATCGATACTCTCCCGTTCCCGAAAAGTCACTGCGCTGCGGCTGCAACCGGTGGTGGCGTCCACGTTCCGTCCAGTGCCGCCGGTAGCGGCCAGTAAGCGCGAATGTAGAGCGAGAAATCTTCGCTGGCTGGAGATGGCAGCCAGTTCGCACGTTTGTCACCCTCGGGTGGCGTGCTCTGGATATAGATGGTCAACGAGCCGTCAGCGTTAAACTTCAAATCCTTGTTCTTCGTGCCTATCGAATAGCGTTTGATGTCGTTGGGCACGAAGAAATGGTGAGCGTTATACAAGGTCAACGACCAGAACCCCTTCACTGGCGGCGTCGCTCCTTTTGCAAACGTCACCGTGTAGGCATGGGCGCCGCTAAGTCGTTGCCCCGAGCTGTCGCTGTCCAGATAGAAGTATTTGGTCTCATTGCTCCTGTTGACCAGAATGTTCGACCTTGCCACGGCCGTGCGCGTGAAGTAATCGGTGCCAAACTCAGCGCCATTGCTGATGGTGTTCCAGTGATTGGCCAACGGTTTGCCAAACGCGTTGAAGTTCAGCAGTGGCGAGATGACCTCGGCTTCTGTTTTCCTGCTTTCGTCCACGATAGCCGTCTTGATGGCTGGACTCTGGCGCGCGGCGGCCACGAGGCTGGCGGCCTGGGCATAGATGGCAGCCTCTCCCGGCATGGGCGGGGCAGCTTTCAGAACCAGGGGCAACTCGTCCCAGAATTTGTCGGGGTCGACAAACCGGATTTCCCCTTCTCCGCTGCCCCCTTCCTGACCGAGCGTCGGCAGCGCGGACCAGTCGGTCAATCTCGCGGTACCCGTGAAGTCAGCGAGCGGATAGACGCCCAGCCCGTTGATGACCGGCTGGATGGCCAGGCGGTCGTCCTGCGTGTCGTCCATGAAGACCCGGGGAATGACGAGCCCCGTCGACGTCGTCGAGCGAAACACCCTCGTGATGCCCTTGGGTATCGCGCCCTTCCAGTGAGGTCCCACCAGAAGATAGAAGCCCGGTTTGGTGCCATACATCTTGCCGAGGCTTGCAAAACTGTCGGTGCGGGTATCGACAACCTGGATGACCCAGAACCTGCTTCCAAAATCGGGAACCTGAACCACGACAGGCGAAGCACCCAGGTCGAGTATCGCGGACCCGTAGACCACATCCTGGTTCGGGCAGGCCACGAAACGCTCGGCAGGCTCGATGTAGTTGTGCAACATGGCGAGCCGGTTGGGCGGTCCAAGCGGCACGATACCTTCGTTAAGTCCCGGATGAGGCACCTGCCTCGCGGCAAGCAGCCGGTTATAGACGTTCGTCATGGGCCATGCCCACGTATAGACCGCTCGCGCCATTGTGCGGGCATACGCTTCCGACATGACGTAACCCTCGACGGGTCCAGGCACCACCTGAGTTTGTGGCTCTGCAGTCTCGTGGGCCGCTGCCGACGCACCGGCTGCGGCACATGCCAATACCGCAATAGCGGCCGCTCGCAAACTCCGACTTCTAACGATTTTCATGTCACTTCCCGAAGGTCATGTTCAGGCCGGCGAATATCTGCCATTTCGGCACATTGCCGGAATGCGCTACCGAATACTGCGGTTCAATAAAAACGTTGTAGATGGTCGCGCCGCTTTTCCAGGCCTTCCCGCCGCCAAGTCCGACGGGGAGGTAGTACGCGCCGTGCTGGAGGTCGAAGGTCCACGTACCGGTCGAGCGTATGTACCAGCCCTGCGGCATGTTCCAGATGAGAAAAGGCTGCGCGGTCAAGGACTGAACGGCCGGCCGGTCGCTTTGCCCTGCAAACGAGTGTTGCCACTGAACCAGCGCGCCCAGAAGCCGCTGCTTGTTCGCGTTGACAACGACGGCCGCCAGACCGGCCTGCCACTTTCCGGTGCCAAGCGTCGGGTCGGTCGCAGTAGGCATCGTGATGAGCGGACCGACGCCGATCTGCGTCTCGCCGCTGTGCAGCAGAAAAATGTCGAAGAGGTTAATGTCGCCAAGGCCCGTGTTATAGCCGCCGCTCGGGTCAGGACGGGTGCTGACGGGCACCGTCATCCGGAAGATTTGCGGCACCGGGATCAGACCGTTCGGGCCGATCGGTATGGTTGGACGCAAAAGGAAATCGTTGGTCTGGCTGCTTACGCCAAACAGACTCGGCGTATAGAAATTCTGGAGATTGAACGAGGCGGCCAGGTTGAGCGGGTTATTACTCTTGTTCGCGTCTTCGGCGGCGCTCTGGGAGAAACCAGCAACGGAATAGAATGCAAACAGAAAGAAAATCGCAAAATGCTTTGCCATATCCGATCCCGTTATGGTTAAGCAATAAACCAAGCTTGGCCATGCATTTAAATATGCATTTCCACCGAATTAGCAATTACGTTTGCGGCATGCAAACGAACACGATTTCAGAAGCTGGGCGCGCCATCTCAAAGCATTCGACACGATGCCTGGTAGCGCGGCCCGAGTCGACACGATGGCAAGTGGCGAGGCTAACCGACAATTAAAACAGGCAAGTGTGCAACTCAGGTTAGCAAACGAACTTCCGAAGAGCAAGACGATTTTTTAAGCAAAACGAAAGGCAGCACCAAAAATTCTTTATTGAAAAACAGTTCGGTGACTATCAAGTGTCTCTTAAACATTAATTTTTTATATACGCAGACACAAGCGTGTGATTCTCGATTATTCATAAAAAGCGCGTAGGCTAATCGTAGTCCGATTGGCAATTTTCCTCGCCGGCAGATGAACTGAGTCGGAGCGCTCCGATGGCTCACCCGAATAACGACTTGCCGAGCATCGCAAGACGGCTTGCCGCGGGCCGAATGTTGCACGACGGCGTTCCACTCGCGCAGGTCGCGCAGGCTATGGGGATGAAGAACGCCACAGTAGAGAAGTACCAGCACCTGCTGGAAAAAGGAGGTCTTGACGCGCTGCGCGACGTCGGCGTGGGCGGCCGACCTTCATCTCTGGACGCTGAGGCTCGTGCGTGGCTAGCGGAAGCATTGCGCGGGTCTCCACGCGAATACGGCTTTGACTCCGACAACTGGACAAATTTGAGGCTGCGGGAATTGATAACTCGCCGCTTTGGCGTTTCGTATTCCCGCGTGTACGCGTGGCGCCTCGCGACAGACCTTGGCGTCTCATACCGTTTTGGCAGGTCCGCGTAGCCCCTGCATGCAGCGAACCGGCCGTGTTGCCGCCGACTTTGTCCTCTCCAAACGCCCCCTTTCCCCCTCCCGCAGACCTTGTTGTCTGCCGATATTCGCAAAAAAGGTGTTTGACAAACTATCTTTAGATATATATCTTACGATGCATCTTAAGACATAACGGAGCACCCAGATGCGTCATCACCATCGTTTTTCCCGTTCGCACAGCGCGGACGACACGATCCACACCGGCCATGAACGTGCGTCGCTGCATGCGCTGTGGCACGCGTTCGCCCGCCGGCATCCCGAGTATCGCGGCGAACGTGGCGAAGGGTTCGAACGCAGTCACGGCGAGCGCGGCGAATATCAACGCGACGACCGGGGCCGTGGGCGTCATCACGCGAGTCACGGCGACGGCCACAGTCACACCCACGGCCACCGCGGCCACGACCGCCTCTCACTCCATGCGCTGTGGCACGCCATCGGCGGCCACCATGAACATCGCGGCGGCCGGGGCGGCCGCTTCGGCGGAGGTGGCGGCAGCAGCTCCGGCGCAGGCGGTTTCGGCGGCGACGGCGACGGTTTCCCGCGTGGCCGCAAATTCAGCTCCGACGACCTGCAACTGCTGTTGATGTCCTTGATCGAAGCGCAGCCGAGCCACGGCTACGAACTGATCAAAGCGCTCGAAACACGCTCGAACGGTTTCTACACACCCAGCCCCGGCATGGTCTATCCGGCGCTCACGTATCTGGAAGAACTCGGCTACGTGACGGTACAACTGGAAGGCAATCGCAAACGCTACGAATTGTCGGACACGGGCCGCGACTATCTGGCCACCAACCGCGACCGCATCGACCTGATGCTCGCGAAGCTGAGCCATTTCGCCCGCAAGATGGATTCGGTGCGGCGCGCGTTTGCCGGCGAGGAACCGGCCGACATCAGCGAAGGCGGCTGGCTGCCCGAGTTGACCGAAGCGCGGCGCAAGCTGAAGAACCTGCTGGTGTTGCGCGGCAACGCGTCGGCGGACGAACAGCGCCGCGTCGCCGTGATTCTGATGCGCGCGGCGAGAGAGATCGAAAGCGACGCCAAGCCCGGCAGCGCAAGCAACGATCCGGGCGACGACTCAAGCGGCGAGCAACCCGCCTCCTGAGATCGCGCCGTCCGTCCCCGCAATACGTTTTCCCCCGCGAGCAAGCACCGCCCTGCGCATGTGCTCGCGTCGACCGACCAACCGCAACCGTGCTGCATCGACCCGAGCAAGCGCCAAAGCGCTAAAGCGCTGAAACACCAACTCGAATCGACACAACCATTTGCATGTGACCCGGCTCAGCGCCAAGCGCCAACCCGGGTCGACACAGGAGTAACCCTCTATGCTGACCAATGATCACCGAGCCGACCTGACAGTCCAGCGCGTGCGGCATCCATTGAAGTTCCGTCTGCTGCAGGTCAAGCAGGTGCATGCGCTGACCCCGCACCTGATCCGCGTGACCTTCACCGGCGACGATCTGCACGACTTCGTCTCCGCTTCGTTCGACGACCACATCAAGGTGTTTTTCCCCGAACCCGGCGCGGACCGGCCGGCGCTGCCGGAAGCCGGCCCCGACGGTCCGGTGTTCCCGGCCGGCCAGCCGCGTCCGACGGCGCGCGATTTCACGCCGCGAAGGTTCGACCGCGAAGCGCGCGAGCTCGACATCGAATTCGCGATGCACGAAGCGGGCCCCGCAGCCACCTGGGCGGCGCAAGCCAAAGTGGGCCAATATCTCGGCGTCGGCGGACCGCGCGGTTCGCTGGTGATTCCCACCGGCTTCGACTGGCATCTGCTGATCGGCGACGACACTGCCTTGCCCGCCATCGCTCGCCGCCTGGAAGAGTTGCCAGCCGGCACGCGTGCCGCCGCTGTCATCGAAGTGGCCGATCCGTCCGCGCGTATCGAGTTCAGCACCCGCGCCGAACTGCATCTGGTCTGGTGCTATCGCAACGAAACAGGCTATCGCGGCGAGCCGCTGCTGCAAGCGGTCCGCGAAATTTACCTGCCCGAAGACGGCGAAGGCTACGTGTGGGCCGCCGGCGAATCCGCGACGATGCGCGCGGTGCGCTATCACCTTTGCACCGAACGCGGCGTCGACAAATCGCGCATTCGCGCGGCCAGCTACTGGAAACAGGGCGCCGTCGCGGTTCACGAAAACCTCGATGACTAAGCCAACGCGCCGCGCGATAATTCGCGCGGCGCCCCGGCATCGAACGGCGCGCGTCGGACAACAACAACGACAACGAGGAATCAATCGATGTATTCAATCAGCAGTAAACACGAGCGCCATCTGCTATGGCTGCTCGCGCTGACGCAGTTCACCATCATCATGGACTTCATGGTGATGATGCCGCTCGGTCCGCAGATCATGCACACCTTCGCGATCACGCCGGCGGCATTCGCCACGGCCGTCTCCGCGTATTCGTGGTGTTCGGGTCTGTCGGGGCTGTTCGCGGCGACCTATATCGACCGCTTCGACCGGCGTCGCCTGCTGCTCACCGTGTATGCGCTGTTCGCGTTGTCGAACCTCGCCTGCGCGCTCGCCAGCAGCTTTCCGCTGCTGCTCGCGGCGCGGGCCTTCGCGGGCCTGACCGGCGGCGTACTGGGCTCGGTGATCATGGCGATCGTCAGCGACGTGATTCCGGTGAATCGCCGCGGCGCGGCAACCGGCACGATCATGACGGCCTTCTCGCTCGCCGCGATTGCCGGCGTGCCCGCCGGCGTGATGCTGGGGGCGCACTTCAGTTGGGCCGCGCCGTTCTTTCTGCTGGTGGTGTTGTCGCTGGTGGTCTGGGTGGTCGCCCGGAAACAGGTGCCGTCGCTGGCCGAGCATTTGAGCCGGCGTCCGCCGCCGCTCGCCGAAGTGCTGCCTGATCTGTGGCGGCTGCTGACCAACCCGCGTCATCTGAACGCATTCGCGCTGACCCTCGTCATGATGGTCTCGCACATGCTGGTGATTCCGTTCATTTCGCCGGTGCTGGTTGCCAATCACGGCGTGGCGCCCGAGCAATTGTCCTGGCTGTACATGGCCGGCGGCGCGGCGACGTTCTTCACCTCGCGCCGGGTGGGCCGACTCGCGGACCGTTACGGCACGCGGCGCGTGTTCCGCGTCATGGCGGTGCTGTCGTTCCTGCCCGTGCTGTTCGTCACGCATCTGCCGGATTTGCCGTTCTACGGGCTGGTGCTATTTTTCCCGTTCTTCATGGTTCTGCTGTCCGGGCGGATGGTGCCGATGCAGGCGCTGCTGACCACCGTTCCCGAGCCGGCGCGGCGCGGTGCGTTCCTCAGTGCGAACAGCGCGATTCAGGCGCTGAGCATGGGCTGCGGCGCGTGGTTCGGCGGCTTGATGTTGAGTAATTCGCCCACCGGGCGGATCGACGGATACGGCACCGTGGGCGTGGTCGCGGTAGCCATCGCGTCGATCGGTTTGTTCTGGGTGTCCCGCGTGCACGGCTCGAAACACAATGCGCCGCCGCCGAGCGCGTTGCCGGTCGATGCGATCGGAGAAAGTTGATCTGCCGGCCGCTCCGTGCTTCTGGTCCAAAGCATCCAGAGCGCGGAGCGGCTCGCTCATTCAGAAGAACCCACGAGACCCACGCACACCGTCAATCGGTTTTACCCGTCAACGCGCGCCGCGCGGCTTCCCCTTCGGCACGCGAGGCCGAGTAGAAAACCCACGCCCGGCCGATGATGATCTTCAGCATCGCGATCACCGGCACGGCGAGAAATATCCCCGCCACCCCGCCGAGCTGATCGCCGGCCAGCAGGCCGACGATCACCAGAAACGGGCTGACTTCCACGCCTTCGCTCATCAGATACGGATTGAGCACATAGTCCTGGAACAGCCGGTACAGCGCGATAAAAATCACCAGCCACAGCAGATGGGGATAGCCGCTGAACACCGCCACCACCAGCGTGATCGCTACCGCCCCTAGCGGCCCCGCGAACGGCACGAACTCCAGCAACCCCGCGCTGAACGCGAGCAGAAACGCGTAAGGCACGCCGAGCAGCGAGAACACGACGCCGTAGCAGATCAACGTGGCCAGCGACAAAAACAGCAACGCGCGCACGTACTTGGACAACAGCACGTTCAGATCCGTGACGATTTCCGCCCACAACACACGATGCCGGTCCGTCAGCAACGCGAGAAAAGCGTCGCGCATTTGCGGACCTTCCTTGATCAGCAGGAAGCTCAGAATCGGAATCAGCACGAGATAAATCAGGTTGCTGGCCGCGTGCACGACGCCAAGGCCGACGCTGCGCGCCATCGGCACCGCCTTGTCGGAACCGGTCTCGATCTGGCTGCGCACGAAATCCACGATGCGCTCGCGCAGCGGTTCGAGAAAATGCGGTAATGGAAGACGGTTGGGCACGTCGGACTTCATCAATTCGGGCAGTTGCGCGAACAGATGAGAGGCCTGATCCTGCAACTGCACGCCGAAGATCGAGCCGGCCACCGCGATCACCGCGACCACCACGACGAACACCAGCGCGATCGACGCCACGCGCGGCACACGCCGCGGCCGGATCCGTTCGACGAGATCGACCATCGGGTAAATCAGGTAGCTGAAGAAGACCGCGAACACGACCACCAGTACCGTGGACGAAGCGGTATAGATAACAAACAGCAACAACGCGATCAGAAACGCGGTCCAGACTTTTCTGGCCGTGGAAACGTCGAATCCCAGCATGAACCTTCCTCGAATAGACGATGAGATCCGGCGCCTCGAATGCGCCGGGAGCATCGGACCACCATCGGATCAATCAGGCACCGGCGGGGTTGAAACAGCGAAGCGTGCCGTGTGCCGCCGGTGCCGAACGTATCCGACGGCGCGGCACGCGAGAAGCGTCACAAGCGTCACATCAGCTTGCCCAGCAGAAAACCGACGCCGACCGCGATCAGCAGCGCGCCGATCGGATTGTTGCGAGCCGTTTCGGCAACATGCTCGACGCTGTCGCCGTATTTCGCCTGCGCTTTGCCGGCCAGTTGGCGGACTTTGCCTTCGGCCTGCAAATCCACGTCGCCGGTGAGGCCGCCGACAGCGTCCTGCACCTTGCCTGCGGCGTCTTTCACGGTTCCTTCGAGCTGGTTGGCATTCATCGTGTTTCTCCTTCAACAGGTTGAGCAAGCGGCCGGCGCCCGTGGGCGGCCGGCCGTGACGGCGTCATGCGCCATCGGTCCGATATCGGCCTAGCGCTTCACGCGATCGCGCACCGCGTCCGCGGCTTCGCCCACCTTCGATTGCACCTTGCCGGCGAGCTTTTCCGCCGCGCCTTCGGCTTGCGTCGTGCGGTTACCCGTGACCTTGCCGATCGCTTCCTTCACGGAGCCCTTGACCTGTTTTGCCGCACCTTCCACGCGATTCTTGTCCATGATGGTTTCCTTGAAAAAGGTTGAGTTGCCAAAACGTTGCCGACTCAGGATTTCATTGTCCCGGCTCGATGCACCGGCCGACAGCCGCGAATGCAGGTGATCGCATGGTGCATTTGAGCCTCTCCTTACGCGTCGCCGCCGCCTGCATCGCGCGACAATTCGCTCCGCTTCGGCCCGATCCATTTCACACCAGGCCGAACACCATCAGCACGGTTCATTCCCGGACCGTTTCTCCGGCAAAAAATGCTGAAACCCCACTCACGCCCCCTTCGCCCCCTTACGGCGCGGCGCACTCCCCGGCGCGAGCCCAAAGTGCCCGCGCGTCTGCGCCCACACAATAGCCTCGCCGCGACTGTGCACGTCGAGCTTCGCGTAGATCGTGGCGACATGGTTACGCACCGTGTTCGGCGCCAACCCCAATTCGCGTGCGATCTCCTTGTCCGCGAGACCGCCGCACAGGCAGGCGAACACGTCGCGCTCGCGGGCGGTCAGATCGGCGAGATGGCCGCCCGCGTCGGGCGCATTGGCGCGCCGCACGTTGACGAGCTTTTCAATCAAGGTCTGGCTGAACCACGAGGCGTCCTGCATGACGGTTTCGATCGCGGTCACCAGTTCCATTTCGGAGCGCTTGCGCTCGGTGATATCGAGCAAGGTCATCAACACGCAATCCTTGCCATGAATGCTGACCGCTTCCGCCGACACCAGACAGTTCAGCGTCTCGCCGCGGTGGCTCTTCACCAGAAATTCGACGTTACGCACACTGCCGGACTCGACCAGCGCCGCGCTGATCCGCGCGCAGGCGTCGTCGGTCCAAAGCGGGCTTTGATCGAGCGGCTTGCCGAGCAATTCCTCGGAGCCGAAGCCGGTGGTCACGGTGAATGCGTCGTTGATATCGAGCGTGGTGTAGTCGTCGGCGACGAATAACACGGTGGAAACCGGTGTCATCCTGAACGACTTCTCGAAACGTTCCTCGCTCTGACGCAGCGCGCTTTCCGCGCGTTTGCGCGGCTCCAGATCCATGAACGTGAACAGCATGCAGGCCTCTTCGCCGATATCGATCGGCTGGCCGGCCACCACCACGAACTTGGTGCCGCCTTCGGGCAGGCGCAGCAGCGCCTCCATCTGCGGAATGGTCGCGGCTTCGCTGAGGCGCTCGATCGCCAGGTCGCGCTTTTCGGCGCCTTCGAACACGTCGAGCTCGTACACCGAGCGGCCGATCACGTCCTCGCGTGCATAGCCGGTCATCTCCAGAAAACCGAGGTTGACCTTGATATAGCGCTGGTCGCTCAGCCGGCAGATCACGGCCGGCGCGGGATTCGCGTTGAAGGTCTTTTCGAAGCGCTTCTCGGCGCTCGCCCATTCGCTGGCGTCGTGCAGAATCAGCGCGAGACAGTCGGGCTCGCCGCGCGCGTTGGTCAGCACGAGGCTGCGCACGCGGTGCACCCAGTTCACTTCGTCGTCGTGCGCGGGAAAGACTTCGACCACCACGTCGCTGAAGCACTCGCCCGCGACCACGCGCTCGATCGGATAACTGCCTTGCGGCAACGGATGGTTATTGCGGTAGCGCAGCCTGAAGCGCTCGCGGTACTCGGTGACGTCGGCGCCCAGTTGCGCGATTTCGGCGATGCCGTGCATCTCCAGCGCGGCCTGATTGGCCCACACGATGGTCTGATCCGGCTCGACCAGAATCACGCCCTCGGTGAGCCCGGTGATGATCTGCTGCAGTTGCCGGCGATCGGTCTGCGAGCGCAGCACTTTGTCGTCGGGCGGCGGGGTGTCGTCCGAAGCGGACGAAGTGGGAGATTGCACCAGAGATGCCGGTGCAGCGGAAGTCGTGTCGGTCATTATGATTTAGCGCGCGAACCGTGCGCGATAGCCTGTCCAGACCGCAGAATCGCCGAAATCGCGGCATTTTGCCAATAGCCAATGCACCAGTTGGACTGATGCAAGTGCACCAGGTGCACGGTGACACAGGCCGATTGAGTGGGCGAACCGGCAAACTTCACGCTTTTGCGGATCCGCCGCGGGCAAATTTCGGGGGGAGCCGGTAGAAAGTACAAGTACGGCGCCATTGCGGCGCCGCCAGGCGGATTCAAGCGTCAACCCGCAGCGCTGACCGGCGCCGCGTTACACCTTGACAAATCGCGCTCGATTACGCCCCTAACGCAGCCAGCGGATGCGCCTCGCGCTTCCACGGCGAAGCCAGAAAATGCCGGACCCGCTCGGGCCGCACTTCGGCCAATGTGGCCGGCGCCCAGCGCGGTTTGCGATCTTTATCGATCAGTTGCGCCCGCACGCCTTCGCAGAAATCACCCTCGTCGATCACGCGTTTGACGATGCCCAATTCCATCCGGAAACACTCGGCGAGCGTCATCTGCCGGCCGCGCAACAGCGCCTCGCGCGTCACGTAGAGCATGGTGGGCGAATGGCCCGCGAGCGCGTCGTAGGTGGACTGCAGCCATTGTCTGACTTCACGCGGCGGCTCGCGCTCCAGATCGTGGCGCAACGTCGCGACCATGCGCTCGATGCTCGAGCGCCGATCGAAATGCCGCAGAATCAGTTGCGTGAACGGCCCCAGCGCCGCATGCGGAATGATGTTGCACGGCGGTTCGAACACGCCGCGCAACGCGGCGAGCAGATCGCCGTCGTGCGGCATGCGCTGCAGGCGTTCCTCGAAGGTGGCGAGCCATTCCGCCGGCACGCACAGATCGGCAAGCTGCAGGCGCAACGCATCCGCGCCGGACAGCGTCGCGCCGGTCAATCCGACATACAACGCCAGTTCGGGCGGCATCTCGCCCAGAAAGTGCGTCGCGCCGACATCCGGCAGGAAACCGATGCGCGTCTCCGGCATCGCGATCTTGCTGCGCTCGGTGACGATGCGCAGCCGCGCCGCCTGGCCGAGCCCCATGCCGCCGCCCATCGTCACGCCGTCGAGCAGCGCCACCACCGGCTTCGGAAACGTATGCAGCGCATGGTCGAGCCGGTATTCGTCGACGAAGAACGCGAGCCAGCGACTGTCGGCGTTCTTCGCCAGTTTTTGCACTTCGCGCACGTCGCCGCCCGCGCAGAAGCCCTTGGCACCCGCGCCCTTCAGCACGAGCGCGACGATGCCGTCGTCGCTGCGGCAATGTTCGACCAGCACCGCGAGTTCGCGCACCATCGCGTGCGACAGCGCATTGAGCGCCGCCGGCCGGTTCAGCGTGATGATCGCCACACGATTGACGACGCGAAACAGAATCTCGCGTTCCGCTTCGACTTGCGTGTCGAGGGCGGCGCTTTGCACGGCGCTCATCGCTTCGTCTCCTGCGTGGCGTGAGCGGCCTGGTCAGCCTGATCGTTCCGCCGCCCCTGCGCCACCGCCCAGCGCGGCGCGCGTTTTTCGAGGAACGCGTTGACGCCCTCGCGCTGATCCGCGCCGTCGAACAGGTCGACGAAGCGCTCGCGCTCCAGCGCCAGCGCCGCCGAGCGCGGCACGCCGTTGCGCCCCTGATGAATCAGCGTCTTGCTGAAGCCGACCGCTTGCGGGCTCAGGCCCGCGACCCGCGCCGCCATGCTCAGCGCGGCCTCGCGCGCGGCGCCCTTCTCCACGACTTCCTCGACCAGGCCGATACGCAACGCGGTCGCCGCGTCGACGCGTTCTCCGGTGAGGATCATGCGCTTGGCCCAGCCTTCGCCGACCAGCCACGGCAGCGTCTGCGTGCCGCAACCGCAGGGCAGCAAGCCGACCGCCGTCTCGGGCAAGGCCAGCAGCGCATGCTGTTCCGCGATGCGGATATCGCACGCCAACGCGCATTCGAGGCCGCCGCCCATCGCATAGCCGTTGATCGCGGCGATCACCACGGGCCGCGCGTTCTGCAAGGTTTCGAATGCCGCGCCGAAGCGCGTCGCCGCCGTGCGTGCGACTTCGCGATTGCCGTCTGCGAACGTGTTCAGATCGGCACCCGCGCTAAAAAACTTGGGGCCGTCGCCGGTAATCACGATGGCTCGCACGCGTGCCTCGACGTTCAGTCGCTCGACCGTCTGCTGCAATTGCAGCAAGCCCTCGGGCGTGAACGCATTCGCGGGCGACCGCTTCAGCGTCAGCAGCGCGACGGCGCCGTCGTGCGCGTAGTCGAGTTCGATCATCACGCGTCCCCGTCCTTGCTGTCCTTGCGATACAGCTTGATCACGGCGGAAAAGTCGAGACGCCCCGCACCTTTCGTGCTCATCGTTTGATAAAGCTGCTGCGCGAGCGCGCCGAGGTACACGGGTTGACGCGCGCTTCGGGCGGCGTCGGTGGCGAGGCCCAGGTCCTTGAGCATCAGGTCGGTGCCGAAGCCGCCCGTATAACCACGCGTGGACGGCGCGGTTTCGATCACGCCAGGCATCGGGTTATACGTGTCCGAACTCCAGCAGCGCCCCGTCGACGTATTGATGATGCCGCCCAGCACCTTGGCGTCGATACCGAGCGCCTCGCCGAGCGACATCGCCTCGGCCACGCCTGCCATCGTGATGCCGAGCACCAGGTTGTTGCAGATCTTCGCGACCTGGCCGGTGCCGGTGTCGCCGCAGTGCACGATGTTCTTGCCCATGGCCGACAGCACCGGCTTGACCTGCTCGAAAGCGCTGGCGCTCCCGCCCACCATGAAGGTCAGCGTACCGGCCGCCGCGCCGCCGGTGCCGCCCGACACGGGGGCATCGACGAATGCATTGCCGTGCTGCGCCGCGAGTTCGGCGAAGGCCTTCACGCTGACCGGATCGATTGTGCTCGAATCGATGATCGTCACGCCTTTGGCGATGCCCGCGAACACGCCGTCGGCCGCGGTGAGCACGCTGCGCACATGCGCGGCGGCCGGCAGCATCGTGATCACGCATTCCATGTCGGTCACCGCCGCCTGTGGCGACGCGGCGGCCTTCGCGCCGGCGTCGACCAGCGCCTGCACCGCCTGCGCGTTGAGGTCGAACACATTGACCGCGTGGCCGGCTTTCAGCAGGTTGTGCGCCATCGGCGCGCCCATGTTGCCGAGTCCGATGAAAGCTATTTTCATAATGTCGTCTCCGTGTGTTCGCGTGAACGTGATCGCTTGATCAGATAAGCGCTCAGCGCAGGCTGATGGTCGTGTTGACGCCGTCGTTGACGGTGTCGTCGTCGAACCAGCGGGCCGTGACGGTTTTGGTCTGCGTATAGAACTGCACGACCTGTTTACCGTATGGGCCGAGATCGCCGAGCTTCGAGCCGCGCGAACCGGTAAAGCTGAAGAACGGCACCGGCACCGGAATCGGAATGTTGATGCCGACCTGGCCGATGTCAATCTCGCTCTGGAACTTGCGCGCCGCCGCGCCGCTCTGCGTGAACAGGCCGACGCCGTTGCCGAACGGGTTGCGATTGACGAGCGCGATCGCGTCGTCGAGCGTGGCGGCGTTCAGAATCACCAGCACCGGTCCGAAGATTTCCTGCGTGTAGATCTGCATCTCGGTCGTGACGTCGGTGAACACCGTCGGGCCGATGAAATTGCCCTGCTCGTAGCCCGGCACTTTCACGTCGCGACCGTCGAGCGCGAGCGTGGCGCCTTCTTTCACGCCCGCTTCGATCAGGCCGAGAATGCGTTGCTTCGCCGCGCGCGAGACGACCGGGCCGACATCCGTATTCGGCTCGCTGCCCGCGTTGACCTTGAGCGTTTTCGCCTTCGCGACGATCTCCGGCACCCACTGCTGCGCCGCGCCCACCAGCACGACGACAGACGTCGCCATGCAACGCTGGCCGGCCGCGCCGAAGCCGGCGCCAGCCAGCGCGTTGAGGGTTTGCTCGCGATTCGCGTCGGGCAGCACCACGGCGTGGTTCTTCGCGCCCATCATCGACTGCACGCGCTTGCCGTGTTCGCTGCCGAGGCGATACACATGCGTGCCGACCGCCGTCGAGCCGACGAACGACACCGCCTTGATCAGTTCATGCGTGCACAACGCGTCGACGACATCCTTGCCGCCGTGCACGACGTTCAGCACGCCCTTCGGGATACCGGCTTGAAGCGCGAGCTCGACCAGTTGCATGGTCGACATCGGGTCCTGTTCGGAGGGCTTCAGCACGAAGGTATTGCCGCAGACGATCGCCATCGGGAACATCCACAGCGGGATCATGGCGGGGAAATTGAACGGCGTGATGCCGGCGCAGACGCCGAGCGGTTGCCGCAGCGTGTACGTGTCCACGCCGCCGGCAACGTTCTCCGCGAATTCGCCTTGCTGCAAGGTGCCAATCGAACAGGCGTGCTCGACCACTTCCAGACCGCGGAAGATATCGCCCTCGGCGTCCGGAATCGTCTTGCCCTGTTCGGCGCTCAAGGTCTTCGCGATGCGCGGCATGTTCTCGCGGATCAATGCCTGATACTTCAGCATGATGCGCATGCGGGCGCCGATCGGCGTGTCCTTCCACGTCTTGAACGCGGCGTGCGCGGCGCCGATCGCCTCGTTCACTTCGTCGGCGGTGGCGAACGGCACGCGCGCCAGCACTTCCTGCGTGGCCGGGTTGACGATATCGCGCCATTCGGTGGTCTTCGATTCGACGAATTCGCCGTTGATCAGCAACTTGACGGTGGCCACGTCGTGCGCCGCCTGGTTCGAAGCAATTGCGTTCATGCTGAAACTCCTGTGCAGTGGCCGCGCGGCGGCCGGGCAGTAACTGGGAATGAAAAGAATCAACGCAGGTCCGGGAAATCTTCTTCCCAGTACTCGTCCGGCAGGCGCGCGGGTTCGGCTTCGCGCTCCATTTCACGGCGCCGCAACTCGACGCGACGAATCTTGCCGGAGATGGTTTTCGGCAGATCGCTGAATTGCAGACGACGAATCCGCTTGTACGGGGCGAGCTTTTCGCGCGAAAACGCGAACACCGCGCGCGCGAGTTCCGGGCCGGCTTCGTAACCTTGACGCACGGTGACGAACGCCTTGGGCACGGACAGACGCAGCGCGTCGGCGCTTGGCACGACCGCCGCCTCGCCGATCGCTTCGTGTTCGATCAGCACGCTTTCGAGTTCGAATGGGCTCAGACGGTAGTCGGACGATTTGAAAACGTCGTCGGCGCGGCCGACATAGACGTAGTAACCGTCGTCGCGGCGCAAGGCGACGTCGGAGGTGCGGTAGAAACCGTTGCGCATGGCTTGCGCGGTGGCGTCGGGGTTATTGGCGTAGCCGGTCATCAGGCCGAGCGGTCGAGCGCCGTTGAGCGGCAGCGCGATTTCACCTTCGCTGACGGGTTGATCGTCGGCATCGACCAGTTCGATTCTGTAGCCGGGCAGCGGACGTCCCATCGATCCCGCCACCACCGGTTGTCCCGGCGAGTTGCCGATCTGGCAGGTCGTTTCGGTCTGGCCGAAGCCGTCGCGGATCGTAATGCCCCACGCGTGCTTCACACGTTCGATGATCTCCGGATTCAAGGGCTCGCCCGCACCGACGATCTCGCGCAGCTTGACCGGATAATCGGTCAAATGCTCCTGCACCAGCATGCGCCAGACCGTGGGCGGCGCGCATAGCGTGGTGACGTTGAAACGCACGAGCACGTTCAGCGTGTCTTTGGGCACGAAGCGCGGAAAGTTGAACACGAACACGCAGGCCTGCGCGTTCCACGGCGCGAAGAAGCAACTCCACGCGTGCTTGGCCCAACCAGGCGAGCTGATGTTCCAGTGAATGTCGTTCGGTTGCAGGCCGATCCAGTACATGGTCGACAGATGCCCGACCGGATAGCTCTGATGCGTATGTTCGACCAGCTTCGGCTTCGACGTCGTGCCCGATGTGAAGTACAACAGCAGCGGATCGGTGGCGAGCGTGACGCCCTGCGGTGTGAATTCCGGGGATGCCTCGTAGGCCGCGGCGAGATCGAGCCAGCCGTCGCGCGGTGCGCCGGCCGAGATACGCGTGAGCGGCACCTCGAGCGTGTCGAATTTGCTCAGCTCCGCGCTGTCGACCACCACGAATTTCGCGCCGCCGATCTGCACGCGGTCGCGCACGTCGTCGGCTGACAACTGGGTGGTGGCGGGCAGCACGATCGCGCCGAGCTTCATCGCGGCGAGCATCACGTCCCAGAGTTCGACGCGGTTCGGCAGCATCAGCAGCAGACGGTCGCCACGGCCCACGCCGACACTGCGCAGGTAATTCGCCACGCGCGAGGAGCGCTCCGACATCTGCGCGTACGACAAACGCAGGCCGTCGCTGGTCGGGTCATCCACAATCCACAGCGCCGGGTTGTGATTGTCGCGCGCGATCACGTCGAAGTAGTCCAGCGCCCAGTTGAACTCGCCCAACGCCGGCCACTTGAATTCGCGGTATGCTCGGTCGTAGTCGGTTCGGTGGCGCAGTAGGAAATCGCGCGCGTCGAAGAAACCTTTCGCTGCCGTCATCGTCGTCTCCTGTGTCGATCCGGGTTGGCGGTGGGCGCCGACTCGGGTCGCATGGGTGGCGCGCTATGCGCTCCGTTTTTTTGGCTTTGCTGCGTTGCTGCCTTGTTTCCTTGCCGCTTTGCAACCACGCACCGGCTTCTTCGCGCGGCGGCTCCGCAGCCAAACTATTTTGCGCTCAAACGCCGTCCGCCCGGCGTTTAAACATTGCGCGCGATGACCATACGCTGCACTTCGCTGGTTCCTTCGTAAATCTGTGTGATGCGGGCGTCGCGATAGTGACGCTCCACGGCATAGTCTTCCAGATAGCCATAGCCGCCGTGAATCTGGATCGCTTTCGAACAGATCTGCTCGGCCGCTTCCGACGCGAACAGTTTCGCCTGCGACGCCTCCGACAAACACGGCAGCCCTTCCGTGCGCAAGCGCGCCGCGTGATGCACCAGCAAGCGTGCGGCGTTCAGTTGCGTGGTCATATCGGCGAGCATGGAGGCGATGGCCTGATGGTCCTTGATCGCCTTGCCGAACTGCATGCGTTCGCTCGCGTAGCGACGCGCGGCGTCGAACGCGGCCCGCGCAATGCCGACTGCCTGCGCGGCAATGCCGATCCGCCCGCCTTCCAGATTCGACAGCGCGATGCGCAATCCCTCGCCCGGTTCGCCGAGCAGATTCTCTGCCGGCACCGCGCAATCGTCGAGCGAGATCGGGCAGGTGTCGGACGCGCGAATGCCGAGCTTGTGCTCCGGCTTGCCGACGTTGAAGCCGGGCGTATCGGTCGGCACGATGAAGGCCGACAAACCACGCTTGCCGAGCTCGGGATCGGTGACGGCGAACACGATCGCGATATCGGCGCGCGAGCCGTTGGTCACGAACTGCTTGCTGCCGTTGAGGATCCACTTGCCGTCCTGCAGCACGGCGCGGGTGCGCAGATTGTTCGCTTCCGAACCCGCTTGCGGCTCGGTCAGGCAGAACGCGCCAATCGTGCGGCCGGCCGCGAGATCGTGCAGATAGCGGTCTTTCTGCGCCTGGGTGCCGAATTTGAGAATCGGCCCACAGCCGACCGAGTTATGCACGCTCATCAACGTGGCGCACGACGCGCAGCCCGCCGCGATCTCTTCGATCGCCAGCGCGTAGGCCACGTAGTCGGTGTACGAGCCGCCCCATTCCGCCGGCACGATCATGCCAAGCAAGCCGAGCTCGCCCATCTGCGTGACGACCTCGGCGGGCAGTTGCGCTTCGCGGTCCCATTGCGCCGCATGCGGTGCGAGTTGTTCGGTGGCGAAGTCACGCGCGGCATCGCGGATCATTCGTTGGTCTTCGGTGTAGAAGCTGTCCATGGCGCTCGATCCTGTCTGGTCCGTCTGATCGCGGTGAAGGCCTGTCTCCGTGGCCGGCCGCGATCTCATGGAAGATAAGTGTAGGCAAGCCGCTGGACAGGTTCGATGCTCAGCCCGATCATTCTGGCTGAGCGTATTTACCATACTGATACTATGCAAGCCCGATTCGAGCCGCAAGTTCAAGGGCCTGGCGAATCGTCACGAGGAAAATGCTGAGCGCTTTTGCCAGCTTGAGCACAGTCAGATGAAAAACGACAAGGGCACGATTTCCGTCAGCATGGTCGGGGAAACCCTGGCGCTGGCGCGCGCGAGCGGCTTCGACGCGCGGCCGCTGGCCGAAGCGAACGGTATCGCGGCGGCACTGCTGGCTTCGCCGAAGAGCCGCGTGTCGGCGGCGCAATACGGCGCGCTGTGGGCCGGCATCGCGCGCGCTTTGGACGACGAGTTCTTCGGCCAGGATTCGCATCGCATGAAAAGCGGCAGCTTCATCGCGATGACGCAAACCGCGCTGACCGCGCGCAACGGCGCGCAGGCGCTGGCGCGGGCGGTCGGCTTCATGCGGCTGGTGCTGGACGATCTCGGCGCGCGCATCGAGACCGATGCGCAACGCGTGAGGCTGCGTTTCGTCGAGCGCGAGGGTGCCGCGCCGCCGGCCATGTTTGCATATGCGACGTGGTTCATTCTCGTTTATGGCCTGGTGTGCTGGTTGGTGGGACGGCGTATTCCGCTGTTCGAGGCGTGCTTTCGCTGCGCCGAACCGCCCGCCGCGCGCGAATACCGGCTGATTTTCTGCGACGAGATGCGCTTCGATCAGGCCGAGTCATACGTCGATCTGTCGCCGGCGTTTCTCGACCTGCCCGTCATTCAGACGACGAAATCGGTCAAGCCATTTCTGCGCGACGCGCCCGGCAGTTTTATCGTCAAGTACCGCAATCCCGGTTCGCTCGCGGCGCGCGTGCGCAAGATGCTGCGCGCGCTGCCCATGTCCGGCTGGCCCGCCGCCGACCGGATGGCCGAGCGGTTGAACGTGGCCGAAGCGACCATGCGGCGGCATCTGAAGCAGGAAGGCCACACGTATCAGTCGATCAAGGACGACCTGCGGCGCGACATCGCGATCGGCGAGTTGCAGGACACCGATCGCACGATCGCGGATATCGCGGCATCGGTGGGGTTTGCGGAACCGAGCGCGTTTCATCGCGCGTTCCGGAAGTGGACGGGGATGCGGCCGACGGATTACCGGCCGGCTGGGGGTGGTGGGCTTGGGGGTGGCGCGGCGATTTCACGCGGCGCGCGGAATCGGACTAAGCTGTAAGCAGCAGGCCTGCCTTACCAGAGGGTTCGGCCCGCGCCGCTCGCATCCTGTCGACGCGGCGCGGCAGCCGTCAGCGATGAGCACGTATCCGCGTCTCCCGTTCCGGCAGTCCGGCTCGCGCATGCCGCTTATCCGTGGCGGTGTCGTGAGCCGGTTGATGCGCGGCATGACCGCGCTCGGCGTGCTTTTGGCCATCGGATTCGCATCGTGCGAAACGGTGGCGCCGTTCGGGGCCGAAGCGGCGGTGGCGCCGGGCAGCGTGGTGGTGATTCCGGTGGATGGCGCGATCGGTCCAGCCAGCGCCGACTTTATCGTGCGCAGTCTGCAACGAGCCGCCGAGCAGCGCGCGCAACTCGCCGTGCTGCAACTGGATACGCCCGGCGGCCTCGACACGTCGATGCGGCAGATCATCAAGGCGATTCTCGCCTCGCCGGTGCCGGTCGCCACCTTCATCGCGCCGAGCGGTGCGCGGGCCGCGAGTGCCGGGACCTATATCGTCTATGCCAGCCATATCGCGGCGATGGCGCCGGGGACCAACCTCGGCGCGGCCACGCCGATTCAGATGGGCATGGGCGGTGCGGAGCCGCCCGCAGGCGGTGGCATGCCAGGATTGCCGGGTGCGGGTGCGGGTGCGGGTGCGGGTGCGGGTGCGGGTGCGGGTGCGGGTGCGGGTTCAACGAGTACCGGCGGCGCATCGAGCGCCTCCGCCGCTGCCAACGCTAGCGCCAACGCCCTCCCCCTCGACACCCAATCGACCGAACTCCGCAAGCAGGTTCACGACGCCGCCGCCTACATCCGCGGCCTCGCGCAAATGCGCGGGCGCAACGCCGACTGGGCCGAGCGCGCGGTACGCGAAGCCGTCAGCCTGTCGGCGGCGGAAGCCCTCGCGCAACACGTGGTCGATCTGAACGCGCGCGACCTCCCCGACCTGCTGCGCCAGCTCGACGGCCGCAAGATCACTACCCGCGGCGGCGACGTCACGCTCGACACCGCGCACGCCCCGATCGTCACACTCGAAGCCGACTGGCGCAGCCGCTTCCTCGCCGTCATCACCGATCCCAACGTGGCGCTGGTCCTGCTGATGATCGGCATGTACGGCCTGTTCTTCGAATTCGCCAACCCGGGTTTCGTGCTGCCGGGCGTGGTCGGCGCGATCAGTCTGCTGATCGGCCTGTTCGCGATGCAGATGCTGCCGGTCAATTACGTCGGCCTCGGTCTGATCTTTCTCGGCATCGCGTTTCTGATCGGCGAGGCGTTCCTGCCGACCTTCGGCTCGCTCGGTTTCGGTGGCGTGGTCGCGTTTGTGATCGGCGCGTTGATGCTGATCGATACCGACGTGCCCGGTTACGGCATCCCGCTACCGATGATCGCCGCCGTCGTCGTGTTCAGCGTGCTGTTCGTGCTCGGGGTGTCGCGGCTCGCGTTGCGTGCAAGGCGGCGGCCGGTGGTGACGGGCGCGGAAGCGTTGATCGGCAGTATCGGCGTGGTGCTCGACGGCGGTTTGCTGCCTGAAAACCCCACTGAAAACCCAGCCGAAAACCCGGCTGATTACGCTGCCGGAAGCGCAGGTGGCAACGCAACCGCAAGCCCCACGAGGAGCGCGGTCAGCGCCGCCAACCGCACCGCCACCGTCCCCGAAATAACCCCCGCCGACGCCCCGCTCGGCGGCTGGGCGCAGGTGCATGGCGAACGCTGGCGGGTGTCCAGCGCGGCCCCGGTCGCGGCGGGCCACACCGTGCGGGTCATCGCGCGGCGCGGCCTGACGCTCACCGTGGTGCCGGCGGAAGGGCGACCACAAGGAGAACGCTCATGATCGGTTTCACATTCGGCTTCACCAGCATTCTGATTCTGCTCGTGGCCGCGCTGATCGCTTCATCGATACGGATTTTTCGCGAGTACGAACGCGGCGTCGTGTTCATGCTCGGGCGCTTCTGGAAGGTCAAGGGGCCGGGCCTCGTGCTGATCATTCCGATCGTGCAGCAGGCGGTGCGCATGGATCTACGCACCGTTGTCTTCGACGTGCCGCCGCAGGACGTGATTACGCGCGACAACGTCTCGGTGAAGGTCAACGCGGTGGTGTATTTCCGTGTCGTCGATCCGGAGAAGGCGGTGATTCAGGTGGCGCGTTACTTCGAAGCCACCAGCCAGTTGTCGCAAACCACGCTGCGCGCGGTGCTCGGCAAACATGAACTCGACGAACTGCTGGCCGATCGCGAGCAGCTCAACGCCGACATCCAGAAAGTGCTCGACGCGCAAACCGACGCGTGGGGCATCAAGGTGTCGATCGTCGAAATCAAGCACGTGGATATCAACGAAACGATGATTCGCGCGATCGCCCGCCAGGCCGAAGCGGAGCGCGAGCGGCGCGCCAAGGTGATTCACGCGGAAGGCGAATTGCAGGCCTCGCAGCATCTGCTGGAAGCAGCGCAGACGCTGGCGCGGCAACCGCAGGCCATGCAACTGCGTTATCTGCAAACCCTCACCACGATTGCCGCCGACAAGAATTCGACGATTGTGTTTCCGCTGCCGATCGATCTGTTGAGCGCGGTGCTGGATCGTTTCGTTAAGCCGTCGGCGCCATGAAATCCCAATTGCGCCACGAAGTGAAATGGTGCATTGCCTTCAACCGCCTTACTCGACAGAGACGCCAAAACTAGAATACGGGGATTGTTTTTAACCGCTCCCTGGGAGCTCGTCATGAGAATTGCATCTCTGGTTGGACTCGGCGCGTTGTTGACCGCCGTGAGTATGAGCAACGCGTTCGCGCAGACGTCGGTTCGCGCCAATGACCCATCGGCGCCGAAAACGCGCGCCGAGGTCCGGGCCGATCTCGCCGATTGGCGCGCCGCCGGCTACGATCCGCTCGACTGGATCGACTATCCGGACAACGCGCAGCGCGCGGGGCGCATCGTCGCGGCACGGCGCGCGCAAGTGGCCGGCGGGACGATGACGCAATAAGCGGCGCTGCCGCCGTCACGCGGCATGCTGGGCCGCCCGCGACTGCAACGGTCGTGGGCGCAGTGGGTCGGGTGTGTCTTTTCTGTCCGGCTGTTCAGCTTGTGTACGTCTGCGCTCCACGGTCCCGCCTTCCACACGCCCCACCACGTCGTCAATCCGCTTGCCGCGCCGCCGAGCTTGCTGGCAAGGTATCATCTCGCCCCTTCGATACACCCCGCAGTGGGAATCCACACGATGCCAATCTGGGTTGACGCCGACGCCTGTCCGGTCGTGATCAAGGAAATGCTGTACCGCGCCGCGCGCCGCACCGGCATGACGCTGACGCTGGTCGCCAATGCGTTTCTGCGCGTGCCGCCCTCGCCGCTGATCCGCGCGATCCAGGTGCCGGCCGGTTTCGACGCCGCCGACAATCTGATCGCCGAACGCGTCGCGGCGGACGATCTCGTGATCACCGCCGACATTCCGCTCGCGGCTGCCGTGCTGGCCAAACAGGCGCAAGCGCTCGACCCGCGCGGCGAGTGGTACACCCCCGGCACGATCGAGGAACGGCTGCGCATGCGTTCGATGCTGGACCAGTTACGCGGCAGCGGCGTCGACACCGGCGGGCCAGCCGCCTTCAGCCCGCGCGACAGCAAGAGCTTCGCGAGCGAGCTGGATCGCTGGCTGGCACGGCAACCCAGGCCCGCCGCGCCAGTTGATGCGCCGACGCCACAGTCGCCCGACGAATCGTCCACCGCCTAGGCATTTGCGCATGAGTTCAAGCCACGACATGCCGTGCCGCCATCAATCGTGATTACAATCCGGCCGTAGTGCTGCCGTGCACCCGTGGCACAGACGCAAAACCACGCGGACCTGATAACGCCAGCGCGCATCGCCCGATTTTCCGCCTCACCGCCTCACCCACAAGAAACGCCTTCTGAACGACGAGAGACCCGCCTCATGGACGCCATAAACCGCTACTTCGGCTTCGACGCCGCCGGCACCAACCTGCGCACCGAAGTGCTCGCAGGCCTCACCACCTTCCTGACGATGGCTTACATCATCTTCGTCAACCCGGCGATTCTCGGCGACGCCGGCATGCCGAAAGACGCGGTGTTCGTCGCGACCTGCATCGTGGCCGCGCTGGCTTCGCTGATCATGGGTCTGTATGCGAATTACCCGATCGCGCTCGCGCCCGGCATGGGCCTGAACGCGTACTTCGCGTACACGGTCGTCAAGGGCATGGGCTTCACGTGGCAGGCCGCCCTCGGCGCGGTGTTCATCTCCGGCTGCCTGTTCATGGTCGTCACGCTGTTCAGGGTGCGCGAGGTGATCGTCAACGGCATTCCGCACTCCATCCGGATTGCGATCACCGGTGGCATCGGCCTCTTTCTCGCGATCATTTCGCTGAAGACGGCCGGCGTGGTGGTCGGCAATCCGGCCACACTCGTCACGCTCGGCGACCTGCACAATCCGCACGTGATTCTCGCGGTGATCGGCTTCTTCGCGATCGTCACGCTCGATTATCTGCGGGTGCGCGGCGCGATTCTGATCGGCATCGTGGGCGTTACCGTGCTGAGCTTTTTCTTCGGCGGCAATCAGTTTCACGGCATCGTGTCCGCGCCGCCGTCCATCACGCCGACGCTGTTCCAGCTCGACATTCGCGGCGCGCTGTCCACCGGCGTGCTGAACGTGATCCTTGTGTTCTTCCTCGTCGAACTGTTCGACGCGACCGGCACGCTGATGGGCGTGGCCAATCGCGCGGGGCTGCTGGTGGAAGGCAAGATGCATCGACTGAACCGCGCGCTGCTCGCCGATAGCACGGCGATTCTGGCGGGCTCGATGCTGGGTACGTCGTCGACCACCGCGTATATCGAAAGCGCGTCGGGCGTGCAGGCGGGTGGCCGCACCGGCGTGACCGCGATCACCGTCGCCGTGCTGTTCCTGGCCGCCTTGTTCTTCGCGCCGCTGGCGGGCGTCGTGCCCGGCTACGCGACGGCGCCGGCGCTGTTGTACGTATCGTGTCTGATGCTGCGCGAAATGCTCGATCTGCCGTGGGACGACGCGACCGAAGTCGTGCCGGCCGCGCTGACCGCGCTGCTGATGCCGTTCACCTATTCGATCGCCAATGGCGTTGCGTTCGGCTTCATTTCGTACGCGGGATTGAAACTGCTGACGGGTCAGGCGCGCAAGGTGAAACTGGTGGTGTGGATCATCGCCGCGATCTTCCTGTTCCGGTATTTTTATCTCGGCAGCGAATAATTGCGACGCATGATCTGAAGATTTGAAAATTCGGCTGCCGCGCCATGCGGCAACGACACGAGTCGATGCGGCGCAAAGCTGCGCGCTCAAGCAGGCTCAAGCAAGCTCAAGCACGATTGGGCTCAAATACGCGGGACGCCGGTTGGCGCGGTAGCTCACCCGCCACGCTTCCGGCAGTCAGACCATGGGCGCCTTAGTTGCGCCAGTTCGCTTCGTAGAAGCGCACATAGCCGCTGCGCAACACCAGGCACTGCGCGCGCGTTTCCGACAGCAAACGCCGCGTAGCCGCTTCGATCCGGGTGCGATGCGCGTCGAACGCGCCGACCATGTCTTCCAGTCGCGGCGATGCCGCGCCGTAGTGATCTTCCAGCGCTTCCGCGGTGATCATGCATTCCACCCTTTGCCCGTCGACCATCGCCGGGAACGCCAGGGTAAGTTCGCGACCTGAATATTCAGGAGATTCGTTCGGGAATAGGATCTGCATGGGAGTTCACCTGGAAGGTTGGGCGCCGCGCATGGTGCCGCCGGGTTATGCGCACGCTGGTTACGTCCGATCGCGCCTGGCCGTTGCCTCCTCCCTGATCGATGACCGGCGACGCGGGCTATTCACCCCATGGCGACGGCCGCGCAGTTCGCGGCCCGCGGAGGTGATTTGATTCACTCTAGACGAGTTCTGGCGCGGCGCAAGTTTTCCTTTTCGTTTGCTTGATTTTGGTGCCTGGTGCGGTTTTTTTCCGGGCGTGCTTCGGGTCTGATCGCGATTTTTTCCCTGCCGCGCGCGACGCGCTTCGTCCTGTAATATCGGTGTTGGGCCGCGACGCATATGTTGCGATGCGGCATCGCGCGACGGGCAACGCACCCGTCGCAGCCGATCACCGGAGACATGCATTGACCCAACGCCCAGCCTCGCCGGCCAGCCTCGGCCGGCCCGATGTCATCGCGCAAGCTCACGCCCGTTCGGTCGAGATCGGCCTGCGTGCGTCGGAAACGCCGGACTTTCATCCGCTGCGTCAGCCGGTGTTGCGCGAACTCATCGAGCGCAATCAATCGCTTTACACGCATGCATTACCGGTCATGGAAACGCTGCACGCGCAGATCGTCGACACGCAAAGCATGGTGCTGCTTACCGATAGCCATGGCGTGATCCTGCATAGTCTCGGCGACAGCGACTTCGTCGAGAAAGCCAATCGCGTTGCGTTGTGTCCGGGCGTGTCGTGGGCCGAAGCGGATCGCGGCACCAATGCGATCGGCACGGCGCTGGTCGACGGGCAACCCACCGTCGTGCATGGCGGCGAGCATTTCCTGCATGCCAACCGGATTCTCACCTGTTCGTGCGCGCCGATTGCCGATCCGTTCGGGCGCACCATCGGCGCGCTCGACGTGAGCGGCGACACGCGCGGCTTTCATAAGCACACGCTCGCGCTCGTCAGAATGTCGGCGCAGATGATCGAAAATCATCTGTTCTCCAATCAGTTCGCGGATGCGATCCGGGTCCACTTTCACGCGCGCGCGGAGTTCATCGGCACACTGTTCGAAGGGCTCGCGGCGTTTGCACCGGACGGCCGGTTTCTGTCGGCCAATCGCAGCGCGCTGTTTCAATTCGGGCAACCGCTCGCCGACCTGCAACGGCAACCGATCGATGCGCTGTTCGGTATCGGGTTCGCCAAGCTGCTGCAGCAGATCACCCGCGCGCCTGGTGAAAGTATCGAGTTGACGTTGCCGAGCGGCGTGCGGGTGGTGGCGCGCGGCGAGTATGCGACGCCGCGTTATGTCGCGCCGGCGGAGAGTCTTGCGGGTTCGTCGCGCGAGTTTGGAACCGGGGCGGGACAGGCGGCCTTCACGGCGGCGCAGCAGCGAGGCGAGCCCGTTCCGCTCGCGACGCTGGAAACGCTCGACACCGGCGACGCGTACATGGCCGCCGTGCTGCGGCGGGTAGCCAAACTGCGGGGCCGCGATATTCCCCTTCTCGTGCTCGGCAAGACCGGCACCGGCAAGGAATGGCTCGCGCGCGCGATCCATCACGATTCGCCGCGACGGGCCGCGCCGTTCGTCGCGTTGAATTGCGCGTCGCTGCCGGACACGCTGATCGAAGCGGAACTGTTCGGCTACGAAGACGGCGCGTTCACCGGCGCGAAAAAGCGCGGCAGTGTGGGCAAGATCGTGCAGGCCGACGGCGGCACGCTGTTCCTCGACGAAATCGGCGACATGCCGCTCGCGCAGCAAGTGCGGCTGATGCGGGTGCTGCAGGAGCGCACCGTCGTGCCGCTCGGCGGCACGCGCGCGATTCCGGTCGATCTGCGCGTCATCTGCGCGACGCACCGCAATCTGCGTGAAATGATCGAGGCGGGGACCTTTCGGGAAGACCTGTATTACCGGATCAACGGACTCGTCGTCACGTTGCCGGCGCTGCGCGAGCGCAGCGATCTGGCGACGCTCGTGACGCGCATGCTGGCCTTGCAGCCGGATGGCGAACGTCTGCCGCGGCGCGTATCGGCCGCCGTGCTCGAACGTTTTGCGCAGTGCCGCTGGCCAGGCAATTTGCGGCAGATGGCCAACGTGCTGCGCACCGCGAGCATCATGGCCGAAGGCGCGGAGCAGATCGAGCTCGATGATTTGCCGGAAGACTTTTTGCTGGATTGTGTCGATGTGGCGGGCGGTGAGGCCGGGCGACCGTCGGCGGCGGTGGAGCGTTGCGCGGACGGCGACGCTCGCGTCGGTCGCGTCACGACGCAATCGCCTGCGCGAATGGAGGATTGGCAGGCTACATTGATCGCGCAAACGCTCGCTCGGCTCGGCGGCAATGTGTCGGCGGCGGCACGCGAGTTAGGGCTGGCGCGCAATACGGTGTACCGGTATTTGCGGCGCACCGGGGCGGCTCATTGAGGTGGGGTGCTGAGGTTGCGCGTTGAGCCGGCTCGCCAAGGCGAACAATCAACGCAGCACCGTGTAAAGTGTGACGCAATCCGTCACAGACTCACACGATGTCCGATTCCACCCGCCCGCCGCTGGTTCGCATCGAACCGCTCGGCCAAAGCTTCGAAGCCCCCGACTCGCTGACCATTCTCGAAGCCGCCGGTTTTGCCCATCTACGTTTGCCGCGCTCATGCCGCAATGGCACGTGCCGCACGTGTATGTGCCGGATGACGGCGGGACGCGTGCGCTACACGATCGAGTGGCCGGGGCTAAGCCGCGAAGAAAAGACCGAAGGCTATATCTTGCCGTGCGTGGCGATCGCGGAAACCGACGTGGTGTTGGACATCCCCGATGCGATTGAGCTGGCGCCGCTGAAATGAACGCGGCGCTTGCCGCGTCCTTTCACCGATGCTCGCCAGACTGGCCTACCGCGAGTTGCCCATTGCCCGGGCAATTTTCTTGTCCGTGGTGTACTGGCTCAGCGCGTACACCGACCAGATCGCAGCCGGAATCCAGCCGATTACCGTGAGTTGCAGCAACAGACAGATGATCCCCGCGAACGGACGACCGATGGTGAAGAACTGAAACCACGGCAAAACGATGGCAAGCAAGAGACGCATTCGGAATTCCTGACTGGATGATGATGATGAAGGCAAGCGTTATTCAGGCGCGAATGCGGCGGCAATCAAGACCGCTACAGCATTACTGCGAACCCAAACGCAAACAGAAACACTAACGCCTAATTGATCGGCGCAAAGCGCGGCATTTTAACGCCGTCGACGTCGACCAGCTCGAAAAACACCGAAGCCGGACGCGTCCAGATCGAACCATTGGCCGCTTTGTACACGATCATCGTGATCGTAGGATCGGACTCCAGCGTCGCCTCGCAAACCAGTTCGTACAGACCGCCTTTGTAGTGCCGGTAGCGCACCATTCGAATGCTCCTTCGTTGAATTGAAAACCGCGGCGCGCGAGGTTCGCGACGCTCGCCGCGTCCCTTGCAGGAAGGTCGTTCCGAGCTCAGCCGCCCTCTTTCATCTGCTTCAGAATCTTGTAGACGGTGGCGCGTCCCATCGTCAGCACGGCCGCCACGTAATTCGCCGAACTGCGGCCGCGAAATGCGCCCTGCGCATGCAGCGCTTCGACGATTTCACGCTTGTGCTCGCGCGTGAGCGCGTTGACGCCGATCTGCCGCTCGCGCAGCCACGTGTGCAGGTACGTATTGATGCGGTCCTGCCAGTCGTCGCGGAACAGGTCCTCCGAGGGCGCGTCCGACAGCGTGCCGCCCTTGATGAACAGATCGAGCGTCGAGCGCACGTCTTCGAACACCGCGATGTTGAAGTTGATGCACAACATGCCGGCCGGCTTGCGCTCGTCGTCGAACAGGATGTTGCTCACGCAGCGCATGCGCCGGCCGTCCCAGTTCAGCTTCTCGTACGGACCGATGGTCTGGCCGCGTGCCGCATAGTGGACTTCGTCGAGCACCGACGGGCCGCCCACCTCGAGCTTCGACAGATTGTTCACGAGGTAGACGATGGTCTGATCGCGCAGGTCGTGTATCACCACTTCGGCACACGGGTAGAACAGCGCCGCGATACCGTCGGCGATGGGAGCGTAGCGCTCCAGCAGCAGGTCTTTCACAGGAGACACGGTTGTCTTGCGCATTAGAAAATCGCAGTGTTCGAAGGACGCCGCGTGCCCGCCATGCCGGATGGCCTCGCGCGGCAACTCGACATTGTAGCCACCCGGCCCGGCCGCCGCGACCGCCGCACCGATCACGCCCTCAAAAACCGGCAGCGCACGCAACGCCGCCATCGCGCACGGCGAATTTTGTTCGCGTGGCGAGCGCTTTTTTTTCGTGCGATAAAAGGCCATCTATTTCACGGAGCAACAGATGGCCACGCTCGAAGCGTTTCGCGCCGTGCTCGATGACGAAGGCACGCCGGAAATCATCCGCAATCACATCATCGATTCGCTGCAGTACGCGCTGCGCAATCACGGACAGATCTTTACGTCGAAGGAAGTGGAATGGCTGGCGGCCTGGGATGACGCGCGCATTCCGCTGGCGGCGTCGCGCGAGTTACAGAAGCGCGTTGCCGAGACGACCCGCTGAGGCGGTACGCCGCTCGCCACGACCAACCGCGGTGCGCTCAACGATGCACCGAACGTCGCGCCGGCCGCTCGATGACGCGTGACGGCACGCAACGGCTGCGTGGGCGCCCCGCCCGTGTCCGTCGCGTTTCGCTCAAAGCCCCGCCAGCCGGGCCGTCGGCTCGCGCGTGGAACTTTTCGCTATCCAATAAGCCCCATTTAGTGCATCATATTGGAATAGCTGCATTCCGAATTCGCACTGTCGGGAGCAAAAAGCGGCAGCAACACGCAACACCCAGGTAACACCGGGCCGTCTCAAACCCGCATCTCCGCACCACCCTCGACTGTTCGACCGCCGCCTGTCGGCGATCCCGTCACTCCGGCAATGCGCTGCATGCATGCGCCGTCGCGAGTTGTGCAGCTGAGTGGTTCAGCTTTTACGCGCCCGATGTCCGCGCGACATCAGCGTGTTTCTTCTCCATCGAATCCGCGATTTTGCGCGGCCGCGCTCAAGCCCTTGCCATCGGGCCTGTGCCAACCTTTTTCCATGGCGGCGCGCCCCAGGGTGCTGCGCTGCCCGGCCTGTCGTAGCGCGCGTAACACGCGTGACACGCCGGCCACGTAATACAGGACACGTGCTTCATGAATTCAGTTGTCAAGACGTACAAGGGTTATGAAATTCACCCGCTCGTCTATCCGCGCCGTCCGGCGGACGGTCAAACGGGCCGCAATCCGGACGCGGGCTACGACGCGTCGGTGCGCATCTGCCGCGTGGGCGCCAATCCGGCGGCCGACGGCCGGGTATTCCGTCTGCAGTATCTGTTTCCGTTCGACGGTACGGGCAAGGCGCGCATCGCGTGCATGGCTCACGCCGAACAACTGATCGACGGCCGAGTAGACGGCCAGTCCGTCGCCGATCTTTGAGCGGTACTATCAGCGCATAGGCTGATGCCGCAAGGCAACGGGCCTGAAAGCCAGTTGTCAACATTCGTAATCCCTGCTGTGCACCCGGCCTCGCCGGGGACCAGCAACCCGCTATCCCATCGACCAGGAGTTATGCATGGCGAAAGAAGAACTGCTTGAACTTGACGGTATCGTCGACGAAGTACTTCCGGACAGCCGTTACCGCGTGACGCTCGACAACGGCGTCGTGGTTGGCGCTTACGCGTCCGGGCGCATGCGCAAGAATCACATCCGTATTCTCGCGGGTGACCGCGTTACGCTGGAACTGTCGGTCTACGACCTGACCAAAGGCCGGATCAATTTCCGTCACAAAGACGAGCGCGCCAGCGGTGGCGGTGCAGCCCGTAACAATTCGCAATTCCGTCGCCGTTAAGACGGACGGCACACTGAGCGCGTTGCACATGGCGCCGGTGTGATCGATTGCAGTCAGTTGTACGCGAAGCCTTTCGCGCGCCTTCTCCGGCTTGACTCGTTGAATCGAGCCTGAGCGGCGCGCTGCGGCGACGTTCGCTCATTTGTCTGCCCCTGCCTGCCTCTTTCAGCGGCAATGGCGTTTCACACCCTCGCGACCTTGAACGGCGCCAGGCGCTTCTGTTTCCGTCCCTACTCCTATCTTCTGAATACCGCACCGAGATCCTCGCCGGCGGCGCTTTGGCGCACCTGCGCGATCACGCGCTCTTCCAGTTCAGCGAGATGCTCGCGCATCGCCGCTAACGCCTCTTGCAGGTCGCCTGCGTCGAGCGCCTCGATGATTCGCAGGTGTTCGTCCGCGGAGCAGGACGAGCCTTTCGACGGGTCGAACAAGGCTTTGTAGAGCTCGGTCTTCGCGACGAGCTGGCCGACCAGTCCCAACAATTCCGTGCCGCCCGCCAGCTCCGTCAAGAGCACGTGAAACTGGCCCGCGAGACGCACCGATTCGTCGATCGCGCCAGCGCGCGCCGCTTTTTCCTCGCTGCGCACATGCGCGCGCAGACGACGCTTGTGCGCGGCGCTCAACGCCCCGCACAGCGCCGTGACGATCCCTGCCTCGACGATCTGCCGCGCGCGATACACCTGGCGAATGTCCTGCTCCGACGGCGATGGCACGAACGCGCCGCGATTCGCCTCCAGCACCAGCTTGCCCTCGAAGCCCAGGCGCGCCAGCACTTTGCGCAGCGCGCCGCGCGTGCAGCCGAAGGCGGCGGCGAGATCCCGCTCGACCAGTTGCGCGCCCGGCCGCAAACGGCCTTGCAACAACGCCGCGGTGATCGACGCGTAGATGCGCTGCTCGACGCCGACGGGATCGTCTGCCGGTGCGCTAAGGCTGGCCGTTGCGGTGTCTGCGGGCGGTGAGCGAGGGGAACGTGAGGCCATGGTTTCGGTGACGGGTGTGAGTGGTGACCAGGTGATAACTGCGCGGTGAGCCGTGACCAGGCGATAGCCAGGCACAAACCAGGCAATCACCCGGCGCGCCGCCGCGCGTTGAAAACCGCGTACCGGCGCCGGGCATTCTAGCGGCGACGCCGCACCTGCGCCATCCGCTTATGTCGTGCGCTATACCGGTCATTGCAAAAATGGTCAACCATTTCAGGTTATTATGGTTAACCAAAAATGCGTTTGCGTGATTTTTCGTAGCACGTAAGTCTCCTTGCCTTCGCTCGCCGCGCCAACTTTCTTACGGGCGCCCCCGCGCGGACGGTGCCGCTCTTCTCTCTCCCAGGTCTATAGTGAATTCGCACTCCAGCGCCAGCCCAACTCCCCGCCACACGAACGACGCATCCCGACCACTCACCTGGCAGGACGCGCTGTGGCTCGGCGCGGTCGTCGTCATCGGCGTGAATTTGCGGCCGTTGTTGACGTCGATCAGTCCGTTGATGACCACGATTCGGGCGGCCACCGGGCTGAGCTTTTACGGCGCGTCCTTGCTGACCAGCTTGCCGGTGGTGGCAATGGGCATCGGTGCGTTCGGCGCGGGCGCATTGACCCGCGTGCTCGGCGAAACTCGTGGCGTCGCGCTGGGCTTGCTGGCGATCGCGCTCGCGTGCGGCGCGCGCTGGGCCACCGCCAGCGGCGCGGCGCTGTTGTTGAGCGCCGCGCTCGCCGGGGTCGGCGTCGCCGCCGTGCAGGCGTTGTTGCCGGCCGTCATGAAGCAGCGCTTTCACGCGCGTGTGCCGCTCGCCATGGGGGTATTCTCGGCGTCGATCATGGGTGGCGGCGGGTTGGGCGCACGCCTGAGTCCGTGGGTGAGCAACGCGCTGGGGTCCTGGCACGCAGGCCTCGCGGTGTGGGCGTTGCCCGCCGTGGTCGCACTGGCTTGCTGGCTGGGATTGAACCGGCGGCGCGCGGGCGTGTCTTCGGGCGTGTCTTCGAACTCCCCGTCAAACGTGCCTTCGACACGTGGCCCATCGAGCGAATCTTCGAGCCATCTTCCGAATCAACCTTCCTCGCCAAGCCCCGCGCGCCTTCCTTCCCACGCCTCCACGCTCCACCCGCCGCTCTGGCGCAAACGCCGCGCATGGACGCTGGGTCTGTTCTTCGGCATCGTCAACGGCGGTTACACCAGCCTCGTCGCATGGCTCCCGGCGTTCTATCAGCAACGCGGCGTCAGCGTCACGGATAGCGGCTCGCTGCTGGCCGGCATGACGGTCTTCCAGGCGGCCGCGGCCCTGTTGTTGCCGCTTGCCGCGGCGTCGTTCCGGGATCGGCGGCCGTGGCTGGTGCTCGGCCTGTCCGCGCAACTCATCGGACTGCTCGGACTGATTGCATGTCCCGATACGGCCGCGTGGCTGTGGGTCGGCGTCGCCGGTGCCGGACTCGGCGGCACGTTCTCGCTGACGCTCGTCACCGCGATGGATCATTCCGCCGACCACCGCATCGCCGGCAAGCTGGTCGCGTTCACCCAGGGCGTCGGCTTCGTGGTCGCCGCGATCGCGCCGATGCTTGCCGGCATGGCGCGCGGTTGGACCGGTAGTTTCGGGGCCGCCTGGGTGATGCTGGCAGTCGGTGTCGTCGCGATGATCGGGCTGAGCCTGCTGTTTTCGCCGCGCAGCTATGACCGGTGGAATTGACCGGGCAGATTCGTTTTTCGCCATTCCTCCGCAGCCGCTCATTTGAAAAATGACGCGGCAATTGAACGGTGAGCGTCAAGCTTGCCGACTCGACAAAACCCACCTGCTTCTGTTCACCAACCTTCCTGCCGCGTCCGCTCTGGACGCGACTCACGCGCGCCTGCCGCGCCCGTCGCACATTCAGTCCTACAGGCTGGGTAATTCCTCCGACACACAAATAGAATTGCCTGATTGCTTAACCTGATCAGGATATTTAATCTCCTGATCGAGCTAATTTTTCAAATGCCCTGCAAAACCGCGGTGGCTCGGTTCATCGCGGCGAAACGGGAACGTCAACGCCGAGCCCTGGCAGCAGCGATTAGTTAGCGATCCTGATCCAGCCGTACGAGGGCTGCATCGGGCGAGACAGTCATTTTCATTTGTCGTACGAGGTAGAACAAGATGCAAAAAGAGAGACATGAAAGCGGGAGCGAAACGTCCCGCACAACGATCGCGGCACTGGCCGCGTCGCGATCCATCATCACCGCACGCCGAACGTTGGTTTGCGCCGCCGCGCTGTCGCTTTCGCTGACACTCGCCGCCTGCGGCGGCAGCAACGGCAGCGGCACGATCGGTTCGGGCGCGGGCGACGAAGCCGCGGCGCCTGCCGCCAACGCCGACATCGAAACCTCGGCGGCGCTCGCCGCGGAGTCGACCAGCGTGCCGCTCGCGTTGTCGTTGAAAATGAAGACCGACGGACTCGAACCCGACGCCAGCAACGACCGCTTCATCGTCAAATATCGCGACGGCACCGCCGAACGCGACTCGACCTCGGCGGTGCAATCGAGACTGCAGAAACTGTCGGCGGCGTTCCCTGCCAAGGCACACCATTTCCGCCGCACCGGCATTGGCGCCGACGTCGTGACGACCGGACGCAAGCTGAACATGAAAGAGGCGAAGGCGTTCATGCGCGCCATCGCCTCGGACCCGAACGTCGACTATATCGAGGCCGATCGCGAGATGTCCACGACGATGGCACCGAACGATCCCGACTACAGCCGGCAATGGAGTCTGAGCTCGAACCAGAAAGCCGGCAGCGGCTATCCGGGCATTCGCGCCGAAGGCGCATGGGACATGGCAAACGGCGCCGGCGCCGTGATCGCGGTCGTCGACAACGGCACCACCAGCCATGCCGACCTGAACCCGAACATCCTGCCCGGTTATGACTTCACCGCCACCCATCGCGGCGGCAACGGCACCAACCCCGGCATCATCACCGAGACCTGCGCGGTCGATTGGCACGGCACGCATGTCGCCGGCATCGCGGCCGCGCTGACCAACAACGGCTACGGCGGCGCCGGCGTGGCGCCCGGCGCCAAGGTCGTGCCGGTGCGAGTCATGAACGCATGCGGCCGGGGCTACACGTCCGACATCGCCGACGGCATCGTCTGGGCGGCCGGCGGCACGGTGTCGGGCGTGCCCGCCAACACGCACCCCGCGAAGATCATCAACCTGAGCCTGGGCGGCCTCGGCGGCTGCGAAAGCACGCTGCAGAATGCGCTCGACTTCGCCGTCTCGCGCGGCGCCACGGTCGTTGCCGCGGCAGGCAACAACGCAACGAGCGCAACGAAGTTTTCGCCGGCCAACTGCCGCAACGTCATTAGTGTGGGCGGCAGCAACCGTTGGGGCTCGCGCTGGGTCGACTCGAACTATGGACCGACGGTGGATATCGCCGCGCCCGGCGACTCGATCTGGTCGACCTATAACAACGGCGCCGTCACACCCGGTACGGAGGGGTACGCCTATGCCTCGGGCACGTCGATGGCGGCGCCGGCGGTGAGCGGCGTACTTGCGCTGATGCAGTCGGTGGCGCCCACCCCGCTCACCCCCATCGAATTGCGGACCTTGCTTGCACAGAACGTGCAGCCGTTTCCCGGCGGCAAGCCCGACCAACCGATCGGCGCCGGGATTCTGGATGCCACCGCTGCGGTCGCGGCGGCACGGCTGGGGAAAATTCCGGCAGCGGCGAACTTCAGTTGCAAGCAAAGCGACAAGCTGATGCACGTGTCGTGCACGGACCTGTCGACCGCGCGCGGCGCACCGATCCGTTCGTGGGCATGGAACTTCGGCACGGCGGCGGGCGACACGGTCACCACGAAATCGACCAACCCCGAGCTCGATTTCGAGCAACCTGGCACGTACGAGTTCACGCTGACGGTGACGGACGCCAATGGCGGTATCAGCAAGGTGACGCGTCCCTTCGAGGTCGAACCGATGCGGGTCACGAACATTGCCGACGACGGAAGCGCGGTGAGATTCCCGATGAGCGCCGGCGACAAGCAGTATTTTTCGGTGACGATTCCGCCAGACGCGAGAAGTTCGGTGGCGCCAGTCGGCGTTAAAAGCCTGACCTTCACGCTGTCGCCCGACACACCGCGCGACGTGGCCACCCTGTTGCTGAAAAGCGGAACGGCTTCGATGGCCAATCCGAGTTGTACGTCGGTCATGTCGGGCGGAAAGCCGGCCGTTTGCGTGGTGAATGGCGTTGGGATCGGCACGTACTACGTGCTGGTGAGCAGCGCATCCGCGATCGATAACGTGTCGATCAAGGCTGTCTCGCTCTACTACTACCAATAGGCCACTGCGCCGCCCAGGTCGGAACGCGGGCGCCTGCATGCGGCAATCGCGTCATGCAGCCGCATCAGGCACCCGCGTTCCACACCCATCGCTCAACAGAAACCCAGGTCGCGTGTCGAAACAAAGTCTCTCCCTGCTGTCTCGCGACGAAACCGCCGCGAGTTTCGACGCACTCGTTGCGCGGGCCGACGTTCTTTTCTCCGCGCGTCACATGAATGCGGCGATGAGCCTCTACTGTCGCGCATTGCTCCAGCATCCAGACAACGTGCATGCCTTGCATCGCATGGCCCTCGCGTGTGTTCATACGGCCGAACTGAGCCGCGCGCGTTACTTCTTCGCGCAAGCCGTGCGCGCCGCGCCGAACCACACGGAACTCTGGGAACACGCGGGCTTGGCTGCGGCGATGCAAGACGATCACGCAGCAGCCGAGGCGTATTACCGTCGCGCGTTGGAGTCGAGCGTCGGGACGGCGAGCCTGCATCGCAACCTCGCCGACAGTCTGCGGCTCGCCGGCCATCTCACCGAGGCCATCACGCATTACGAGCGGGCGCTTGAAATCGAGCCGTTTCTACATCATGCACTGCGCTCGGCCGCGCGGCTCGCCACCGCACTCGGCAGAACCCGCGACGCCGCCACTTACTGGTTACGCGCATGGGCGCAAGATCCGGCGCGTCTGCAGGACGGCTTCGATCTGGTCGCCGCGCTCGCCCGCGACAATCGCCACCGCGAACTCGAGGACGTGGTCGAACAACTGAGAGCCCGCTGCGGCCATCACGCCGAGTCGCTCAAAACGCTCGCCTTCGTATTGAACAGCCACGACCGTTTCCGCGACGCGCTCAGCGTCGCCCGACAGGGCCTCGCGGTCGATCCTCAGCATCCGCTACTGCATCACAACGCGGCGCGCGCGCTGAGCATGCTCGGCCGTCTCGCGGAGAGCCTGCCGCACGGTCTCGAAGCGGCGCGGTTGCTGCCCGACAACGCCCACCTGCAATTTCAACTGGCGGGCGTACAACTCGGCCTCGGCGATTTCGTGGCCGGATGGCGGCGTTATAAATGGTTCTACGCGCTGCCGGGCAAGGAAAAAGAGCGGGTTCACGCGAGCTTTCCCGCGTGGCGAGGCGAACCCGTCGCAGGGTGCCAGTTCCTGCTCGTCGGCGAACAAGGCCGTGGCGACGAAATCCAGTGCCTGCGCTTCGCGGCCTGGTTGCATCGGCAAGGCGCCACCGTAGACTTGCTTGTCAGCCAGCCGATAGCGGCGCTCGCAGCGAGCATGACCGGCGTGCGGACCGTTTTCACTACGTTGCCGCCGGGTTTCTACCACTATCATTGCCTGATGCTCGGCATGCCGGAGCCGATGAAACTCGACGTCCCGATGCTGCCCATCGCCATGCCCTACCTCACCCCGGACCCGTGCAAGACGCGGGACTGGCAGGCCCGTCTCGAAGCGATCTCTCCACGCGCAGGGAACGCGAAACGCAAACGCGTCGGCATCGTATGGGCGGGCAATCCGGCTCACGCACTCGACCGTTTTCGCTCCATGCCTCTCGACGCGTTGAAGCCGCTGTTCGCGCTCGCGAACATCTCGTGGTATTCGCTGCAGAAAGGCGAACCGGAGCATGACAGCGCAGCGCTGGCGAGTACGCACCGCGATCTGCATACGCTCGGCCCGGTCATTCACGACTTTGCCGACACGCTCGCGATCCTGCCTTCGCTCGACCTGCTGATCACCGTCGACACGTCGGTCGCCCATCTCGCCGGCGCGGCGGCGTTGCCGGTCTGGGTCATGGTGCCCGCCCACGGCGAATGGCGATGGTTGACCGAGCGCACCGACAGCCCCTGGTATCCGTCCATGCGTCTGTTCCGCCAACCTGAGCCGGGCGAGTGGGCGCCTGTCGTCGACGACATCGCCGACGCACTGCGCGCATGGCGCGATGTGCCGCTTCGGTGCACGCCGTCCGGATGCCCCGCCCGGGTGCAGACGGAAGAGTCCACCGTCGCGGCAACCCCGTGCTTACGCTGACTGCAGCGCACGTTGCGACGACTGGCATAGCCGTTGCTTTAACCTTAGCCAGTCGTCGATAAACCTACTCCATGCTGCGTGTTCTCCTCGTCACCGATACCGACAAGCCCATAGGCGATCTGCGTGACACTCTCGCCCGGCTCGGCTACGACATGCTGGCCGGCACGGCAACGCCGCAAGCGCTGCACCGCACGGTGGAAAGCGAGCGGCCCGATGTGATCATCGTCGACACCGAGTCGCCCTCGCGAGATACGCTCGAACAACTCGCGGTGATGAACGCCACCGCGCCGCGTCCGGTGCTGATGTTTAGCCACGACGCCAACCAGCAGCTCATCCGCGACGCGGTCGGCGCGGGCGTCACCGCGTATCTGGTCGAAGGGCTCGCCACCGAGCGGCTTGCACCGATCCTCGAAGTCGCGCTCGCACGCTTCGCGCAGGAATCGCAATTGCGCGAGCGCCTCGCGCAAGCCGAAAACGAATTGGCCGAACGCAAGCTGATCGATCGCGCCAAACGTCTGCTGATGGATCAGCAGAATCTCACCGAACCCGCCGCCTATGCCAACCTGCGCAAACGCGCGATGAATCAGGGCGTCAAACTCGCCGAGATCGCGCGCGCAATCGTCGCGTCGGCCGATCTGCTCAAATGAAGTGCCGCTCATGAACTCTTCTTCCTCTTTCACCGCACCGGCTTCGTCGGGTCAACTCGAGAAGACCCATTTGCGGCTCGGTTTCGTGGCGCTTTCGGACGCCGCGCCGCTGATCGCCGCGAAGCTGCTCGAATTCGGTCACGCGCACGGGCTGACGCTGGAGCTATGCCGTCAGCCGTCGTGGGCCGCCGTGCGCGACAAACTGCTGTCCGGCGATCTCGACGCGGCGCATGCGCTGTACGGGCTCGTCTACGGCGTCCAGTTGGGTTTGGGTGGTCCGCAAACGGACATGGCCGTGCTGATGGTGCTCAACCGCAACGGCCAGGCAATCACACTGTCGAACCGTCTCGCCGCCGCGCTCGCCGAGCATGGCACGCTACCCACGGCGCTGGCGACGCTCGGCCGCAAGCCCGTGTTCGCGCAGACCTTTCCGACCGGCACGCACGCCACATGGCTGTACTACTGGCTCGCCTCGCAAGGGGTGGATCCATTGCGCGATATCGATAGTGTGGCAATTCCGCCGCCGCAAATGGTCGCCGCGCTGGCCGACGACAAACTCGACGGTCTGTGTGTCGGCGAACCCTGGAACGCGCAGGCCGAGGCTGACGGCGTCGGCAAAACGGTGGCTTATTCGAGCGAGGTCTGGCCCGATCATCCGGAGAAAGTGCTGGCCTGTCGGCGCGATTTTGCCGCAGCGCATCCGAATACCGCGCGCGCGCTCGTTCAAACCCTGCTCGAAGCGTGCCGCTGGCTCGACGGGCCGGGGCATCGCGACGAAATCGCGCACTGGCTCGCGCGGCCCGATTACATCGGCATCGACGCGGCGCTGATTGCCGCGCGGCTAGGCGGCGACATCGCCGTGTCCGCGCCGCGCGGCCTGCCGGTGCGTTTCTTCGACGATGGCACGGTGAACTATCCGCATCCGTTCGAGGGCGCGTGGTTCCTCACGCAATTCGAGCGATGGGGCATGATCGACGCGCGCACGGACTACGACGCGATCGCGGCGCGCATCAATCAGACGCAGTTGTATCGCGAGGCGGCGACCGGTATGAACGTCGCGGTGCCGGGCGACAACGTGGCGCAGCGCGTGTTGATCGACGGCAAGGTGTGGGGGCGTGACACGCCATCCGCCGCGTATGCGTCGAGTTTTCCGATTCGGCGTTGACGCAACCTCATTCACCCTCACACGGCGGAAACAGCACACTCACCACCAGCCCGCCACCGTGTGCATCGGTCAACGCAATCAACGCGCCATGCACGCGCGCGATTTCCCGCACGATCGACAAACCCAGTCCGCTACCCTCCACCGCCTGCGTCGCTTCGCTGCGATAGAAGCGCTCGAACACCGCTTCGCGTTCGCCGGCTGCAATACCCGGCCCGTTATCGATCACCTGCAACAGCGGCTGCCCGCGTTCGGTCGCGACCCGCACCGTGATTACCGCGCCATCGCCAGAATAGCGGATCGCGTTGTCGATCAGATTGCCGACCAGCTCCGCGAGCAGATCGACCTGCCCCGTCACGTCGATCCGCACCTCCTGTTCGAAACCCAGATCGATGCCGCGCGAGCGTGCCACCGGCGACCAGTCGAGCGTCACACTACGCGCGACTTGATGCAGCGGCACCGCGGCATGCTTGACGGTATAGCCGCTGTCCGCGTCGAGCCGCGAGAGCGACAGCAACTGCTGCACGATTCGCCCCGCCTGCTGCACCGCGCCGTTCAGCCGCCGCAAATGCACGCCTTGCCGACGGTTGCCGCCGGCGTTTTCCTCGACGCCGTCGAGATCGCGCAAGGCCAGTTCGGATTCCGCCTGGATCACGGCCAACGGCGTTTTCAACTGATGCGCGGCGTCGTTGAAAAACCGCCGGCGCGACGACTGCATCAACTGCGTGCGGCCAATGTACTGATTGATCGAATCGACCAGCGGCGTCACCTCGCTCGGCAAGCCGACCGTATCGAGCGGCACCGGATCGTCTTCGGCACGCGCGGCGACTTTCGCCGACAGACGATTCAGCGGCCGCAAGCCGCGCGCGACACCCAGCCACACAATGCCCAGCGCCAGCACCACCAGCAAGCCTTCCTGCTGCAACGAACCGGTCAGAATCTCACGCGCCAACGCCTGGCGCGGTTCGATCGTTTCGCCGACCCGCACCAGCACGACCCGCGTCTGCGCGCTCGGCACGTCGTGCACCGGCAACCGGAGCATGGCGATGCGCAGCGGCCGGCCGCGAAACTCGTCGTCGTAGAACTGCACGCTGTAGGGTTCGGCCGGCAGTTTGCGAGGATTCGGCAGATCGGGATAACCCGTCACCACGCGGCCACCCTCCTCGCGAATCTGGTAGTAGATGTTGCCGCCGCCGTTCGATTCGAACATTTCCAGCGCGAGATACGGCAGGTCCACTTCGATTTCGCCGTCGCGCAAACGGATGCCGTCGCGGATCGAGCGCAACGAGAATTCGAGCGTGCGGTCGAACGCGTCGTGGGCCGCATTCATGGCGCGTTGATAGGTGAGCCACGCGTCGAAGGCGAGGAGTAAAAGCAGCGGCAACAGCAACCAGAGCGCGACCCGCACGCGCAGATTCGGCTGCTTCATGCGCCCCGTGCTTCCAGCAGATAGCCGAGTCCACGCAGCGTCACGATGCCGACCGAACTGTGTTCGAGTTTCTTGCGCAGACGGTGGACGTAAATCTCGATCGCATCCGCATTCACGGATTCGTCGAGCCCGAAAATTTTCTCGGACAGTGTGTCTTTATTGATCGCGCGACCGTTGCGCAGAATCAGCACTTCCAGCACCGAACGCTCGCGCGGGGTCAGCGCCAGCGGCTCGCCGCCGAGCGTGAAGCCGCGGTCCACGCTGTCGTACTGCAGCGTGCCGCACTGCGCACGCTGCGGCTCCTGCCCATGACTGCGGCGCAATAGCGCGCGAGCCCGCGCTTCGAGTTCGGTCAGCGCGAACGGTTTGGCCAGATAGTCGTCCGCGCCGAGGTCGAGACCGCGCACGCGCTCCTCCACCGAGCCATGCGCTGTCAGCATCAATACCGGCACGGCGTTGCGCCGCGCGCGCAGACGCCGCAGCACTTCGAGACCGTCCAGCTTGGGCAGGCCGATGTCGAGAATCACCAGCGCGTAGTCTTGCGTGCGCAAGACGTGGTCGGCGGATTCGCCGTCATGCATGCAGTCGACGGTGAGTTTCGCGCCGGTCAGCGCGTCGGTTAGCGAACGGGAAAGGATCGGATTGTCTTCGACGAGCAGCACACGCATAACCAGAATCCCAGGGAAATCCATGAGGCGAATTCGACCATTGTGACGCATTTCCTTCGAAAAATGAAAGCTTTCAGAAAGCGATCTTCTCTTACCATTCGCCTACACAAAATCAACACGAAGTTTTCTGGAGGAAGACGTGCACAACGCTTTGAAGGCTCTCGCCATTGCTGTCGCATTCGCCGCAAACCCAACCTGGTCGGCCATTCCGGCCGGTTATCCGGGCGACTATCAGAGCACGGTAGACGGCGCGAAGAAGGAAGGCAAACTGATCGTCTACTCGGTCACGGATACTGCTTTGGTGCGCTCGCTTATCAAGGACTTTGAAAGCCTGTACGGCATCAAGGTCGAATACAACGACATGAACAGCACCGAGCTCTACAACCGCTATATCAGCGAAAACGCGGCCAGCAGCACCAGCGCCGACGTGCTGTGGAGCTCGGCCATGGACCTGCAGGTCAAGCTCGTCAACGACGGGTTGATGGCCTCGTACGAATCGCCCGAAGCGAAGCACTTGCCGCAATGGGCGCAATACCAGAAGCAGGCGTACGGCACCACGTACGAGCCACTGGCGATCGTCTACAACAAGCGTCTCGTGCCGGCCGGCGACGTCCCGCAAACGCGCGCCGATCTGATCAAACTGCTGCAGGCCAAAGCCGATCAGTTCAAAGGCAAGGTCACGACTTACGACATCGAAAAGTCGGGTGTGGGCTTCAACTATCTGACGCAAGACGCGCGCGTGAACCCGCAGGTCACGTGGGATCTGGTGAAGGCGATAGGCGCCACCGGTCCGAAATTGCAGTCGAGCACCGGCGCGATGATGGAGCGCATCTCGTCGGGTGAAAACCTGATCGGCTACAACATTCTCGGGTCGTACGCGCTGACCAAGGCGAAGAAGGACCCGTCGATCGGCTATGTCTACCCGAAGGACTACACGCTGGTGGTGAGCCGCCTTGTGACGATTTCGAAAAAGGCGCAAAGCCCGAACGCCGCGAAGCTGTGGGTCGATTATCTGCTGTCGCAACGCGGCCAGACGCTGCTGGCGAATCAGGCCAGCCTGTTCTCGATTCGCGCCGACGTGGACGGCGAAACGTCGATGGCCGGCCTGACGAAGCAGCTCGGCGATTCGCTCAAGCCGATCCCGATCGGCGCGGGCCTGCTGGTCTACCTCGACCAGTCCAAGCGCCTCGAATTCCTCAAGCAATGGCAACAGTCCATCAAGCGTTAAGCACGCGCGTTTAACGCCACGGCCGCCGCGCAGACACGCGCGGCCGCCCTTCCTTCACTACCTGTCGATATGCGGCTTGTCTGCCGCAGGGGGACACTCATGCTTTCCACAAGCGCAACCGGACACCGCGACGCGCCGTCGCTCGCGGCCGACGGCGGCTCCATCGGCGCGCTGCCGCGCGGCGGTCTGCAGCCGTTCGCGGGACTGCTGCGCTGGCTCGTCGTCGCGGTGCTGAGCGTCGCGGTAGCGCTGCCGCTCGGCTTCATTCTGTTTCAGAGCGTGCTCAACGCACCGTTCTTCGACGCCAAACGCACGCTCGGCCTCGCCGGCTTCGAATTCATTTTCAGCGACCCCGACTTCTGGTCCGCGCTGAAAAACTCGTTCGCGATCGCCGCCGGCATGCTGTTCATTTCGATTCCGCTCGGCGGCGTGCTCGCTTTCCTGATGGTGCGCACCGATCTGCCCGGCCGCCGCTGGCTCGAACCGCTGCTGCTGACCCCCGTGTTCGTCTCGCCGATGGTGCTCGCCTTCGGCTACGTGGTCGCGGCCGGCCCGGTCGGTTTCTATTCGGTGTGGTGGAAGGAACTGTTCGGCAGCGCCGAAGCGCCGTGGTCCGTCTACTCGATTCTCGCGATCACAGTGATCGTCGGCTTGACGCATGTGCCGCACGTGTACCTGTATTCGTCGGCGGCGCTGCGCAATCTCGGCTCGGACGTCGAGGAAGCCGCGCGCGTCGCCGGCGCACGGCCGTTTCGCGTCGCGCTCGACGTGAGCCTGCCGATGACGTTGCCCGCGCTGCTGTTCGCGGGCGTACTGGTGTTTTTCCTCGGCTTCGAAGTGTTCGGTTTGCCGCTCGTACTGGGCGACCCCGAAGGGCACCTCGTGCTCGCCACCTATCTTTACAAGCTCACCAACAAGCTCGGCGTGCCGTCGTACCACCTGATGGCCGCGGTCGCGGTGTGCATCGTCGCGATCACGTTCCCGCTGGTGCTGCTGCAACGACGCCTGCTGAAAAGCGCGAATCGCTTCGTCACCGTCAAGGGTAAGGCGGGACGTCAGACCGTCTTGCCGCTCGGCGCGTGGCGCTGGGTCGCATTGGCGATCGTCGCGCTGTGGCTGATGCTGACCGTGTTCGTGCCGCTCTCCGGCATCACGTTGCGCGCGTTCGTCACCAACTGGGGTGAAGGCGTGCATCTCGCCGACGTGCTGACGCTCGCCAACTTCACCGACCTGTTCGAACAGGACAACCTGGTCCGCGCGATTCTCAACACGCTCGGCATCGGCGTGCTCGGCGGCGCGCTGGCGGTGGGCTTCTATGCGCTGGTCGCGTTCGCTGGGCATCGACGTAACGATTGGGCGACCCGTCTGCTCGATTACCTCGTGCTGCTGCCGCGCGCGGTGCCGGGCTTGCTCGCCGGTCTGGCGTTCCTGTGGATCTTTCTGTTCGTGCCCGGCCTGAAGGAACTGAAAAACTCGATGTGGAGCATCTGGATCGCCTACACGGTCGTGTGGCTCGCGTACGGCATGCGTCTGATTCAAAGCGCGCTGCTGCAGGTCGGTCCCGAACTCGAGGAGGCAGGACGCAGCGTGGGCGCCACCCGTGCGCGCGTCAGTCTCGACGTAACGCTGCCGCTCGTGCGCTTCGGTCTGCTGGCGGCGTGGCTGCTCATTTTCATGATTTTCGAGCGCGAATACTCGACTGCCGTCTACCTGCTCTCGCCCGGCACCGAAGTGATCGGCGCGCTACTCGTGTCGCTGTGGGCAACCGGCGCGGTCGATCAGGTCGCCGCGCTTTCTGTCATCAACATCGCGATGGTCGGCGTCGGACTCGGCGTCGCGCTGCGCTTCGGAGTGAAATTGCATGGATAAGCTCTCGGTCGACAACCTCTTTCTGAGCTATGGCGACAACCCGATTCTGAAGGGCGTGTCGTTCGATCTGAATCCCGGTGAGGTGGTCTGCCTGCTGGGTGCATCGGGCAGCGGCAAGACCACGTTGTTGCGCGCGGTGGCCGGTCTTGAACAGCCGTCGTCGGGACGTATCGAACTGGACGGTAAAACGTTTTTCGACGGTGCAAAGCACGTCGATCTACCGGTCGAACAGCGCTCGCTCGGACTCGTGTTCCAGTCTTACGCGCTGTGGCCGCATCGCACGGTGGCGGATAACGTCGGCTATGGATTGAAGCTGCGGCGCGTGTCCGGCGCGGAGCAGAAAAAGCGCGTGCAGGCCGCGCTCGATCAACTCGGCCTCGGTCATCTCGCGGCGCGTTATCCGTATCAACTGTCGGGCGGTCAGCAGCAGCGTGTGGCGATCGCGCGCGCCCTGGTCTACAACCCGCCGGTGATTCTGCTCGACGAACCCCTGTCGAATCTCGACGCCAAGCTGCGTGAAGAAGCGCGCGCGTGGCTGCGCGAACTGATCGTGTCGCTGGGGCTGTCCGCCCTGTGCGTGACGCACGACCAGACCGAAGCGATGGCCATGTCCGACCGCATTCTTCTGCTACGCAACGGCCGTATCGAGCAGGAAGGCACGCCTGCGGAACTGTATGGCGCGCCCCGCTCGCTCTACACGGCGGAGTTCATGGGCAGCAACAACCGCATCGATGCGCGCGTGGCCGCCGTGGACGGCGAGCGCGTGACGCTCGCCGGCGACGGCTGGCAATTGCAGGCGCAAGCACGCGAAGCGCTCACCCCGGGACAGAACGCCCAGGCCGTGATTCGCCTGGAGCGCGTGCAGGTGGCCGACGGTCCCGGTGCGAATCGCCTCGAAGCCGATCTGATCACGTCGATGTATCTCGGCGACCGCTGGGAGTACCTGTTCCATTGCGGCGAGCTGCGTCTGCGCGCGTTCGGCTCGGTGCCGCGCACGGCGGGCCGCCACTGGATCGAATTTCCCGCCAACGATTGCTGGGCGTTCGCCCAGGCGAGTTGACGTCCACCCGTCGTTCGAGAAAAGCAGCAGCCGCAGCAAAAAAACCAACCACCGGAGACAGTAGATGAAGTGGAGCATGAAGAAGGCAACCCTCGGCGCGACCTGCGCCGGTCTTGCAGGATTGACTGGATTGGCGGGGTTCGCGAGCAGCGCGCAAGCGCAATCGAGCGTGACGTTGTACGGCATCGTCGATGCGGGTATCGAATACGTGAACCATGCGAGTGCCGCCGGCAGCGCGACGCGTCTCGTGTCGGGCGGCAAGAACACCTCGCGCTGGGGCTTGCGCGGCGTCGAGGATCTGGGCGGTGGGCTGAAGGCGATCTTCCAGCTGGAAAGCGGCATCAACATCGCGAACGGCCAGTTCGACGATAGTACCGGCGCGATTTTCGACCGTCGCGCGACGATCGGCCTGAAGAACCGCTTCGGGCAGATCACGTTGGGCCGCAATTTCACGACCACGTACGACTACATGCTGCAGTTCGACCCGATGGGTTATGCGCCGAACTACTCGTGGGCGAGTTCATCCACCGCGACCGGCGGCCGGAAGGACGGTCTGTTTTCGCGTTCGTCCAACGCGGTGCGTTACGACGGCATGTTCTCGGGCGTCAAGATCGGCGCGATGTACGGCTTCGGCAATGTACCGGGCAGCCTGAAATCGAGTTCGAAGTACGACTTCGGTCTCGGCTACGAAAGCGGCCCGTTCGCGGCGGTCGTGACCTTCGACCGGCAGAACGGCGCGTACGACAGCGTTACGCCGATCGACGGCACGAACTGCATCCAGGGCATCCATGCCGGTTTGAGCTACGACTTCGGCGCGGTGAAGGCCATGGCGGGCTACCGGAATTACCGGCGCACCTTCCATACTGCTGCGCCGACGCAGCGCAGCGATATGTATTGGGTCGGCGGGCAATACGACGTGACGCCGTTCGTCTCGGTGTTCGCCGCGATCTACCACCAGGATATCAAGGATGCGAGCGACGCCGATCCGACCTTGTTCTCGCTGCGCGCGCAGTATGCGCTGTCGAAGCGCACGGTACTGTATCTGGCGGGCGGTTACGCCATGGCGAAGCACGACAACGCGGTGAGTCTGTCGCGCGATCTGACCGGCGCGGCGGATACGCAAACAGGCGTGACGGCGGGGATCCAGCACCGGTTCTAAACCGGCGGTCGGGTCGGTCGCCGCCAAGGCATACAAGGCGTGCCGGGACGTTTATCGCCCGGCACGCCTCGTTTTATGGCTAAAAGCTTCGCCGCTCAGAAATTGAAGTTGTCGATATTGCTCGAATCGAACGTGGTCGGCGGTCCGAGAATGATTTCGCCTTGCGGTCCGATGGTGCGCTTGCCGAGCTTGCCGGCGTCGAACGACTCGCCTTCCTTACCCGTGATCGTGCCCGACGACAACGCCGCCGCGGCATAAGCGGCCAGGTAGCCCAACTGGTTCGGGTCCCACAACTGGAACGCCTTCACCGTGCCGTTCTTCACGAACGCACGCATCTGGTTCGGCGTGCCCAATCCCGTCACCGCGACCCGGCCCTTGCTCGACGACGACGAGATATACCGCGCCGCCGCCGCGATACCGACCGTGGTCGGCGCGACAATCGCCTTCAGATTCGGATACGCCTGCAACAAGCCCTGCGTCTCGGTGAACGACTTCTGATCGTCGTCGTTGCCGTAGGCGATTTTCACCAGTTTGATTTTCGAGTACTCGGGCTTCTTCAACTCCTCCTGCATCCACTTGATCCACGTGTTCTGATTGGTCGCGTTCGGCGTGGCCGACAGCACCGCGAACTCGCCCTCGCCGCCCATCAGTTTCGAAACGAGCTGGACCTGACTGCGCCCGATCCCTTCGGCATTCGCCTGGTTGACGAACAACTGGCGGCCCTCGGGCGCCGTGTCCGAGTCGAAGGTCACGACCTTGATGCCTTGCGACATGGCTTTTTTCAGATACGGCACCACGGCATTCGCGTCGTTGGCGGCGATCACGATCGCGTTCTGTCGTTGCGTGATCAACGTGTTGATGTATTGCACCTGCGACGAAGCGCCCGCATCCGACGGCCCCACCACCTTCCCCACGCCGCCGAACTCCTTGATCGCGGCGAGGCCACCGTTGTCGGCGGTCACCTCGTAGGGGTTATTGATCTGCTTCGGCACGAAGGCGATCTTCAGGCCGCTTTTCAGATCCGCGGCGGACGCGGCGCAACTGATCGCGAGCAACGCGACGCAAAGCGCGGCCGCGCCGGTGTGACGTAGAGGTTTGAACATGAAGTGTCTCCTGCTTGTTGTTGGACGTGACGATGTCCGGGTTATCGGTCGTTGGACTTTCTCTTCGTGTACCGGGATTAAAACGTCATAGGGATGAAGCGGACTTCGCGATGAAACGCCGGTCGCGCGCCGCGCGCCAGCGGGCCACCAGATTCGGGATCAGCACGGAGGCCAGCAGCAGCACGCCGGTCACCACGGTCAGCGTTTCGCTGGAGACGTCGTCGAGTGTCAGCGCGTTTTTCAGCACGCCGATAATCAGCAACGACAGCAGCACGCCGATCATCGAGCCGCGTCCGCCGAAAATGCTCACGCCGCCGAACAGCACCGCCGCGATCACCGACAACTCGAAGCCTTCGCCGTTGTCGCCGCGCGCGCTGGTGAAGCGCAGCGTGTAGACCACGCCCGCCAGCGCGCTCATCGCGCCGGACAACACGAACAAACGCAGCCTGAGCTTCGCCACTTCGATGCCGGAGAACGCAGCGGCAGTCGGATTCGCGCCGATCGCGTACAGACTGCGGCCGAACGCGGTGGATTGCAGCAACACGGTGAACAACACCGCCCCGACGATCACGATCACGAACGGCAATGGAATGAAACTCGCGCCGAGCGTGTCCATGCCGAACGCCGTATAGCCCGCCGGAAAATCCGCCACGGCCTGATCGCCGAGCAGCACATAGGCGAGCCCGCGAAACAGCGCCAGCGTACCGATCGTGACCGCGAGCGAAGGCAGATTGAGCTTGACGATCACGAGGCCGTTCAACAAACCGGCCAGCGCGCCGGCAATCACCACGAGCACGATCACGACGGGCATCGGCAAGCCCATATGCCACAGCACGCCCATCAACGCGCTGGAGGCGCCGAGCACGGAAGCCACCGACAGATCGATTTCGGCGGCGACGATGATCAGTGTCATCGGCAGCGCGATCAGCGCGATTTCGGTCAGATCGGCGAGTACGTTGCTCAGGTTCGCGCCGCTCAGGAATACGGGCGACAGCACCCGGCCAAGTACGAGCGACAGAATCAGCACGATCACCAGCAATACTTCCCACTGCAACGGCGTTTCGCGCTTGCGCGTGAGCAGCGCGGAATCGGGTTTAGCCATGATCGCGTTTCCTCATCATGCGTTTGGCGACGGAGCGGGCCAGCAAGGTATCCGCGGCGATGGCCGTGACGATCAGCGCGCCCTGAATTGCCTGTTCCCAGAACGGCGACACGTGCAGCACGACCAGCGCGATGCTGATCACGCCGAGCACCAGCGCGCCGAGCGTGGCGCCGAGAATCGTGCCGACGCCCCCCGTAATCGCGACACTGCCCACCACGGCGGCGGCGACAACCTGTAATTCAATGCCCTTCGCAGTGCTCGCGTCGACGGTGCCGAAACGCGCCAGCCACAACGCGCCGGCGAAACCGGCAATCGCGCCGGAGAGCAGAAAACCCGCCATGACGCGACGCTCGACGTTCACGCCGGCGAGTCGCGCCGCCTCGGGATTCGAACCGATCGCGTAATGCTCGCGGCCGCCGCGAAACTGTTTCAGATAAACCGCGAGGCCGAGCAGCACGACGAAGGCGATCAGCGCAAGCGTGGGAATCCCGAGCAGCGTGCCAGTCGCGAGCCGCGAATACGCGTCGGGCAAACTGGTCGCGTTGATCTGCCCGCCGTGTACCCACGCGTAATCCGCACCGCGAAAGATGTACAGCGTGGAGAGCGTCGCCACCAGCGACGGCACGCGCCCTACCGCGACCAGCAGCGCATTGATGCTACCCGCCACGAGGCCGATAACGAGCCCCGCGGCCAACGCGATCAGCACCGGCATATGCGGAAACGCAACATACAGACTGCCGACCGCATATGCGCTGATGCCGACCGTCGAGCCCACCGAGAGATCGATATGCCGCATCAGGATCACCACCGTCATACCGGCGGTCAGCAAACTGATAATCGACACATTCAGCAGCACGTCACGCAGATTCTGCAGATTCAGGAACTGCGGTTTGGCGAGTCCCGTGCCCACGATCAACAGAATCAGCACGACGAACAGCGTGGTTTCCCGGCTCTTCGCGATACCCGCCACCAAACCGCCAGGCGTGCCCGCGTTGCGCTTCGATAGCGGCGGCTGAACCGGCGCCGGATGAGTGGAAGAATGGCGCATCATGCTGCGTTCCCCAACGGTGGAACCGGTTGGCCGAGTGCCGCCGCCATGATACGTTCCTCGTCGGCTTCGGCGCGCGCTATATCCGCGCTGATCCGCCCTTCGTGCATCACCAGCACGCGGTCGGCCATGCCGAGTACTTCCGGCAACTCGCTCGAAATCATCAGCACGGCCATGCCGTCGCGCACCAGCTCGGCCAACGCGCCGTAAACCTCGGCTTTAGCGCCGACGTCGATGCCGCGCGTGGGTTCGTCGATGATCAGCACTTTCGGACCGGTGGCGAGCCATTTACCGAGTACGACCTTCTGCTGATTGCCGCCCGACAGCGTGCCGACCGGTGCGTTCGGATCGCCCGCTTTGAGGCGTAGCCGCGTGCCCCACTGATTGGCAAGCTGCGTCTCGCTGCGGCTCGAAATCAGGCCGTGTTTGACGAGCCGCCCGAGCACCGTCATCGACGCATTGCGCGCGATGCTCAACTCCAGCGCAAGGCCCTGTTGCCGGCGATCTTCCGGCACCAGCGCGAGACCGGCACGTACAGCCGCCGCCGGCCGTCCCGCCGTCAAGCGCTCGCCGGCAATCCAGACCTCCCCCGAGTCGAGCGGGTCGATACCGAAGATGGCCCGTGCCACTTCGCTGCGCCCCGCGCCCACGAGTCCGGCCAGCGCGACGATCTCGCCGGCGCGCACGTCGAACGAAATGTCCTTGAATACGCCCACGCGCGTGAGCTTTCGCACCGACAGCCGCACGTCGCCGAGTGGTCGTTCGGCTTTTGGATAGAACGTCTCCAGATCGCGGCCGACCATCTTCGCGACGATCGACCCGGTGCTGAGATCGGCGGTCAACCCGTCGAACACTTTCGCGCCGTCGCGCATGATCGTGACGCGCTGCGTCAGCGCGAACACCTCGTCGAGCCGGTGCGTGATGAACAGAATCGCCACGTCGCGCTCGCGCAGCTTGCGCACGATCGCGAAGAGCCGTTCCACTTCGGGCAGCGACAAGGCCGCCGTGGGTTCGTCCATGATCAGCACGTTCGCGTTCAGCGACAAGGCCTTGGCGATTTCAATCACCTGCTGGTCCGCGATCGACAAGCCGCGCACCAGTTGATCGGCGCGCAGATCGACACCGAGCGCCGCAAGCAGGCCGTCCACTTCGCGGCGCATCGCGTCGTACTGAATGCGGCCGATGCGGTCCACCGGCTGCCGCCCCATGAAGATGTTCTCCGCGATCGACAGATCGAAGAACAGCGTCGGTTCCTGATAGATCACCGCGAGTCCGGCGTCGCGTGCTTCGGCGGGCGTCGCGAAGCGGCGCGCCACGCCGTCCACCAGCAGTTCGCCGGTATCGGGCTGATGCACACCGGCGAGAATTTTCACGACGGTCGATTTGCCCGCGCCGTTTTCGCCGAGCAACGCATGCACCTCGCCCGGCCACAGCGAGAGATCGCCTTCCGAGAGTGCGCGAACCCGGCCGAACGATTTGCTTGCATGCCGCAATTCAAGCCTCGGCACGGCGGATGTGGATTGCTGCACTACATGTCTCCTTCCTGTTTCTCGTGGCCGACCGCACCGGATGCATCGAATGCGTTAAATGCGCTAAATGCGGTAGCAACGTTCTGCATTGCGGCGAAACAGCGCCTCTTTTTCCGCGACACTCGCGCCGCCGACAATCGACGCATACGCATGCCATAGATCTGTGTAAGAACCGAACAGCCGGTCGACCGGAAAGTTCGATGCGAACATGGCGCGCTCCACGCCGAAGGTGTCGATGGTTTCGAGCACGCAGGGCCGCAGGCTTTCCACGGTCCACTGGTGATCGAACATGGCGAGTCCGCTGATCTTTACGACGATATTCCTGCAACCGGCGAGCAGGCGCATGCCGTCGCGCCACGCGCGATAACCGGCCACGCTGTCGCGGTCCACGAACATGCCCGCATGGTTGACGATAAACAGCGTGTCGTCGTGAGCGCGTGCCAGCGTTGCCGCGTCTGCCATCTGCGACGGATACAGTTGCAGATCGAACGACAGATCGTGCCGGCGCAGCAACGCAAAATGTTCGCGCCACAGCGGTTCGCGCATGTAATGACGGCCGGTGTAATCGAACAGCTTGTTGTCGTGCACGTTCAGAATCTGGCGAATGCCGCGCGTATTGGCGAAGGCCGCGTGCGCGTCGAGCAGCGCCGGTGCGTTCGGCGCGGACAGATCCACCGCCGCGACGATCGCGTTCGGCATGCCGCGGGTTTCGCCACGATTTTCAGTGCCGTCCGCCATGGACTGCAACCAGCGCGTCTCTTCCACCGGATCGGCGGGATCGTGATTCGCCTCGACGTGCACCAGTTTCAGCACCTCGATGTCGCCCGCCTCGCCTAATAGATCGTCGAGCAGGTAATCGTGTTTCAGCTCGCGCGCGTCGCCGACGAACGACACGCCCGGGTTCTCCAGCCACGGATAGCGATGCGTTTTCAGATCCCACAAATGGATATGTGAATCGACCACCTGCATGCGCGTTTCTCCGTGCGGTGTTGATCGTGGCGAGCCTGCCGAACCGGGCGCGTTCATCGGCTCACCTCAGGCTCAGCGAATTCAGATGAAAGACCGGTTCGAGCGGCTGCTGAAACGGCGTGTGATCAGGCGCGGTCTGCATGATGTCGGCCATGTAATCCCACCATTTGCGCATTACGTCGAGTCGCGGCAGTTCTTCCATGGTGTGATGCGTGGTGCGCGTCAGGATGGCGAACAGATGGTGCGTGTCCGCGTCGAAGAAAATGCGGTACTCGCGCACGCCGGCGTTGTGCAACGCGTCAACCAGTTCGGGCCAGATTTGCGCATGACGTCGTTCGTATTCCTCGCGCATGCCGGGGTTGAGCACCATCCGGAAAGCGATTGTCTCCATTGCGGCTTGTCTCCCGTCGTATTCGGGCGCTTTTCCGGCGATGCGGTCTCGCGTCTGATACGACTATAATTCCTGCGTCGATAGCATCTCAATCCGTTGTTGGGATTGGGCGATCCACAAACCGAATCGCACAGAGCCATGAGCCAACACTCCGCTGCCGTCGCACTCGTCAATCGGCTCAAGTTCAAACATCTCGCGCTGCTCGTCGCGCTCGACGACGCCCGCAACCTCCATCAAGCCGCCGAGGCCATCAACGTCGCGCAGCCAAGCGCGAGCCGCATGCTCGGCGATATCGAAGAAGCGTTCGGCTTTCTGCTGTTCGAGCGCAACGCGCGCGGCATGACGCCCACGCCGCTCGGTGTCGTGACGCTCGCTTACGCGCGGCGCGCGCTGGCCGAATTGACCCGCTTCGCCGAAGACCTCGACGTCAAACGGCGTGGCGGACATGGCCAGTTGACGGTCGGCGCGATCATGGGTGCGGCGCCCGATCTGCTCGCCATGTCGGTCGCCGCGCTGAAAACCGAGAGCCCGCTGCTGAACGTGCGGATTCTCGGCGAAACCAGCGACCAGGTCGTGCAATTGCTGCATCGCCGCGAAGTCGATCTGGCGCTCGGCCGGCTGACCAATCCTCTCCAGCACAACGATTTCAGTTTCGAGCCGCTGGCGCGCGAAACCTTGCTGCTGGTGGTGCGCGCGGTGCATCCGCTGGCCGCGCGCTCGCGCATCACGCTGGCCGAGCTGATCGACTGGCCGTGGGTTGCACAACCGGTCACCAGCCCGGCGCGCGTGCTGTTCGAGGAAGAACTCGCGCGGGCGGGACTGGCCACGCCGGTCAACCTGACCGAATGCGCGTCGATCTTCGCGACGCTGCAATTGCTCGAGAATTACGACGCGGTGGCCATGTTGCCCGAGTCGGTGGTGCGCGATCATTTGCGCGGCCAACTGCTGGTCGCGTTGCCGCTCGAAATCGGCAAGAGTCTCGCGGGCTTCGGTATTCTCACGCGCAAGGAAGAACCGCTCGCCGAACCGGCACTGCGTTTCATCGATCTGCTGCGAGGTTTCTCGCGGCAACTGGCGCGTGACGATCTGGAAAGCGCATCCGTGGCGCCCTCCGCGAGCGCTTCGGTTCCGGTGAATTGAAGGTGGTGTCGGCAGCGGCAGCGGCATCGCGCGTTACTGCAGGTTGACGAACAGGCCGCCGTCCACCAGCAGCGCGGCGCCGGTCACGTAGCGCGCGCGGTCGGAAGCGAGGAACACCACGCAATCGGCCACGTCTTCCGGGCGGCCCAGGCGGCATAGCGGAATGCGCTTTTCGAAGTAGGCTTTCTTCGCTTCGTCGGCGAGATCTTCGGCGTTCAGGTCGGTGGCAATGGTGCCGGGCATCACCGAATTGCAGCGAATGCCGTACGGGCCCAGCGCGACCGCGCAGGATTGCATCAGCGAATGCACGCCGGCTTTGGTCGGCGTGTAATGCGTCTGCATGCCGCCGCCCACCAGCGCGCTGATCGAGCTGGTTGCGACGATCGCCCCACCCGTGCCCTGCGCCTTCATCTGTTGCGCGGCAGCTTGCGTGACGTAGAACGCGCCATTCAGATTGACCGCGACTGTCGACTCCAGAATCTCCGGCGGCATGTCGAGAAACGCGTGAAACGGACAGATGCCGGCGTTGCTGGCGAGCACGTCGACCTTGCCGAAGGCTTCGACCGTATGACGCACCAACTCCTGGCCGGTTTCGCGCGCGGCGACGTTGCCCTCGATCGCGATCACGCGCCGCCCCAGCGCCTCGATTTCCCCGACCACTTCCGCGACCGCCGAACGGCGTCCGTACGATGCGTCGTTATCGCCCCAGTAGTTGATCGCCACGTCCGCGCCTTCGGTTGCGCACGCAACCGCTATCGCGCGGCCGATGCCCCGGGAACCGCCAGTGACGATCACGACCTTGTCCTTGAGCAGCACGTCTTTCTCCTTTTCGATTTCAACGTTCAGCGCGGATACGGCCGCACCAGCGCGCATTCCGGATTCAGTCTCACGCCGAAGCCCGGCGTGTCCGGTACTTTCATGCGGCCATTCACCGGCACCGGTTCATCGAGCAACAGCGGCGTGAACATCGGCACGACCTCGTCGGCTTTAGGGGCCATCATCAGAAACTCGGCGAACGGCGAGTTGTGCCGCGTGACGACGAAGTGATAGCTGTACACCGACGAACCGTGCGGCACCACCATCACATTGTGCGCATCGGCCAGCGCGGAAATCTTGATCAGCTCGGTCATGCCGCCGCACCAGCCGACATCGGGTTGAATCAGATCGCAGCATTGCATCTCCAGCAACATGCGAAAACCCCAACGCGTCGCCTCATGCTCGCCGGTCGATACCATCATGCCGCGCGGCACGTTGCGGCGCAGTTCGGCGTAACCCCAGTAGTCGTCGGGCGGCAGGGCTTCTTCGATCCACTTCAGGCCGTACTCGTGCGCCGCGTGCGCAAACCGCGTTGCGTACGGCACGTCGAGGCTCATCCAGCAGTCGTACATCAGCCAGAAGTCGTCGCCGACCCGGCTGCGCATCTCGGCGAGCTTGTCGATGTTCAGCTTGAGGCCCGCTTCGCCCTCGGCGGGCCCGTGTTGCAACGGCAGCTTGCCGCCGATAAACCCCATCTCCTTCGCGAGGTCCGGTCGCGCGCCGGTCGCGTAGAACACGAGTTCGTCGCGCACCGGGCCGCCCAGTAGCTGGTACACCGGCTCTCTACGCACCTTCGCGAACAGATCCCACAGTGCGAGATCGACGCCCGAAATGGTATTGAGCACGACGCCCTTGCGGCCGTAGTACAACGTCGAGAAATACATCTGATCCCACATCTTCTCGATGTCGGTCACGCGTTGCCCTTCGAGAAAACGCGCGAGATGTTTCTCGACGATAAACGCGCCGATCTCGCCGCCCGTGGTCACCGCGAAACCGACAGTGCCGTCGCTCGCCTCTATCTCCACCACCAGCGTACCGAGCACGTTGATGCCGAACGACTGGCGGCTCTGCCGGTACTCCGGATAACGCGCCATCGGCGTGGAAATATGATCGTCGATCCAGTGTCCGCCGGGTTGATCGTGATAGTCCGCTCCGCCGCCGCGAACAGTGAAGGCACGCACGTGCCGGATAGTGGGCATGGCCATGAAAGGGGCTCCGTTATGAGTGCGTCGACAAGGCAGCGGCCGACAATGCGCCTAGCGGGCGCGATGCAATAAGGTTTGGAAAGAATCGTTCGCCCCGCTTGCGTCGCGGCGCAACAGCGTGCCGATCAGCAATGCGGCGAGCAGACTGGACACGCCCAGCACCACCAGTCCCGCCGATGTCGACGCAAACACGCGTTCCGCCGCGGTCCGCAAGCTCGGCGCGAAGAAACCGCCGAGGCCGCCGAGCGAATTGATCAGCGCGATGCCGCCGGCAGCGGCGGCGCCCGTCAGGTGACGTGTGGGGAAGGTCCAGAACAGCGGTTGCGCCGCGATGAAACCGCTCGCCGCGCAACACAAGGCGATCAGCCCGAGCGCCGGGTTATGCGCGAGTCCCGACGCAGCGATGCCGAGACCGGCAAGCACCAGCAGCGCAACGGCCCAGCGCCGATGCCCTCCCGTGCGATCCGCACGGCGCGGCACGTACCAGGTGACGGCCAACGCGCACAACCACGGCAACGCGGCGACGAGACCCACACGCAAACCGACGGTCGTCCCGAGCAAGGCGGCCACCTGTTGCGGCAGATAAAAAATCACGCCATACACGCTCATTTGAATCAGCAAATAGATCGCCGACAGCAACAACACGCGACGATCCACCAGCGCGGCGAGAATGCGATGCGGTCCATGCGCGGATGCGGCACGCGCATCGTCTTCGAGTGCGGTGCCCAGAGTGGCGCGCTCTTGCGGATCGAGCCATTGGGCGTCGTCGGGACGGTTGTCGAGGTACCAGAACGCCCACACACCCACCGCCGACGCCAACGCGCCTTCCACCAGAAAGAGCCATTGCCAGCCGGCCAGACCCAACATGCCATGCAACTCGAGCAGCGAACCCGACAACGGACTACCGAAGATAAACGCCAGCGGCGCACCGAAATAAAACACACCGACTGCCCGCGCTCGCGCGCGTTGCGGAAACCAGTGCGTCAGGTAATAGATCACGCCGGGAAAGAAACCGGCTTCGGCGACGCCCAATAGAAAGCGCAGCGCGTAGAACGTGGCGGCCGTGTGTGCGAGGCACATCGAGGCTGAAACGAGGCCCCAGGTGACCATGATCCGGCACATCCAGACCCGCGCGCCGAAACGATGCAGCAACAGATTGCTCGGCACCTCGAACAGCGCATAGCCGACGAAGAACACGCCCGCCCCAAACGCGAACGCCGCGTTCGACAAACCCGTATCGTGCTGCAACGCCTTCTGCGCAAAGCCGATATTGGCGCGGTCGAGAAACGCCAGCACGTACATCAGCAGGAGAAACGGCAACAGCCGGCGCATGACCTTGCTGTTGATCGCCTCCAGCGAAACGTTCGCCTGCGGGTCCATGTCGTCTCCTTCGCGAAGCTCGCCGGCGGGCGGCGGCTACGCGCTTTTATCTTGGGTGCAGCGACTGTCGGCAGGCACCGACACGGTTCGACTCAGTAAGTCGCGCGGCCGCCGGACAGATCGAACACCGAACCCGTGCTGAACGCGCAGTCCTCGGACGACAGCCACAAAATCAGCGAGGCGGCTTCCTCGGGCAACAGGAAACGGTTCATCGGGATCTTCGACAGCATGTAGTCGATATGCTGCTGGGACATCGAATCGAAGATTTCGGTTTTAGCCGCGGCGGGCGTGACGGCATTGACGAGAATGTTCTTCGTCGCGAGTTCCTTGCCGAGCGATTTGGTCAGGCCGATGAGGCCGGCCTTGGAGGCGCTGTAATGCGAGGCGTTGGGGTTGCCCTCCTTGCCCGCCACCGAGGCGATATTGACGATGCGTCCATAGCCCTGCTTGAGCATCTGCGGCACGACCGCGCGGCAGGTGAGATACGGGCCGATCAGGTTCACGTCGATCACGCGGCGCCACACATCGGGCTCCAGTTCCCACGTCGCGCCGTTGCCGCCGGTGATGCCGGCGCAATTGATCAGCACGTCGATCGCGCCGTGCGCGGCGACGGTCTGCCCGACCGCTTCGGCGACGGCGGCTTCCTGCGTGAGTTCGACGCTGACGGCGGTGACCTTGCCGAGTTCGCTCAACTCGCGCTGGCTGCGCGCGAGACGGTCCGCGTCGACGTCCCAGAGCGCGACGGATGCGCCCGAGTTCAGCGCCCGTTGCGCCACCGCGTAGCCGATTCCGCGCGCGCCGCCGGTAATGGCGACCACGCGTCCCTCCAGATCGATCCGATTCATCGCTGTGCTCCTGGGGCAAGCCGGGCGGCTTGCCCTTGTGTTTTTGTCTATGGGCGGGGTGAGCTTTGCCGCTCACTGTCCGGCCAATATACGAGCGGGGCGATGTGCTAACAATCCGAGTATTGGAGGGGGTGATAACAAAAGTGGATCGGAGGGGCCTTCCGCGAGGGCGCGGAATTCTCGCTGTGTTCGCCGCAAAGCCAATCCGGCAGCGCGGAGCCCGAGCCGTCCAGCCGGACCACGGCCGCCCTACGGCATGCCTCCCAGGCATGCCGCCCCACCTACAAAGTTTTTTATCTTCGTCGGGCCGAGCCTAACGTCCAACCCGGATTTGCCGTATCGTCTGAAGCATAAGCTGCCGCTCACGCCGTACGTTCGCGCCGCGTTCTGGGGCGGCGATGAAACGCACTACTCCGATTTCCCTGCCTATCAGCCTGTCGCAGAAGCCGAAGCGACCGTCTGAGTCGATTCGTGTTTCGTCATTAATCAACGGAGGTTTTCATGTCACGCACTATCCAGTTCGCCCAGGCCGGCGGACCCGAAGTTCTCGAACTCGTCGACACAGCCGCAACCGAACCGGGTCCGGGCGAGATTCGCATCAATGTGAAAGCGATCGGCATCAATCGCGCGGAAGCGATGTGGCGCGTCGACGAGTACATCGAGCCGGTCAAGTTTCCGGCGCGTCTCGGTTATGAAGCCGCCGGGATCGTCGATGCGGTCGGCAAGGACGTCAGCGGCTTCGCGGCCGGCGACGCGGTCAGTGTGATCCCGTCGTTCTCGATGAATCAGTACGGCACTTACGGCGAAGTGATCGTCGTGCCGGCGTACGCCGTCGTCAAACACCCGGCGTCGCTGTCGTACGCCGAGGCAGCCTCGGTGTGGATGATGTTCGTGACGGCGTATGGCGCGCTAATCGAAGATGCCAAGGTGACGAAGGGCGACTTCGTGATCGTACCGGCGGCGTCGAGCAGCGTTGGACTTGCGGCGATCCAGTTGGCGAATTACGCCGGCGCGACTTCCATTGCGCTAACGCGTAGCGCGGCCAAACGTCAGCAGTTGCTCGACGCGGGCGCCGCTCACGTGGTGGTGACGGACGAAACCGATCTGCTCGATGAAGTGATGCGCATCACGGATGGCAAGGGCGCGCGCGTGGTGTTCGATCCGGTAGGTGGGCCGAACTTTGCGAAACTGATTTCGGCGCTGTCGTTTCGGGGCATAGCGTATATCTACGGCGCGTTGAGCGACGAGGTCACACCGCTGCCCGTGCTTGAAATGATCGCGAAGATGATCACCGTGAAGGCGCACAACATCTGGTTGACGAGTGGCGATGAGACGCGTCGCAAGGCGGCAGTGGATTATGTTCTCAAAGGGTTGGCGAGTGGCGCGCTCAAACCGGTGATCGATCGCACGTTTTCGTTCGATGAGATGGTCGAGGTGCATCGGTACCTGGAAACCAATGGGCAGTTTGGGAAGATTGTTGTGACGGTGTGAGCGGGTGATGGGGTGTGACCTGAGACGTTCGCTGAAGGGTGGCGAACGTCCCACTACCGCTTGCCGCCCAGCATCCCCGCCATCGCGGACAAACCCGCCATCCCCGCGCTAGCCGCAGCGCGCACCGGCATCGAAGTCGCCAGCGACGTCATCACCGCCGCGCCCGCCACCGCTCGGACCGCGCCGATTCCCGCGCCGGTCCATGTTCCGCCCGGCTGCATGTTCCGCGCGAACTGCCGTGTGCCGCCGACGATCGACGATGCGCCCGAACCATGCCAAAGCGCCGTGCCGGCCATGCTGGTTATCTGCCCCATGGCGTCCCACGCACGGCTTCGGGGCGGTGTCGCGACCGGCGGCATCGCGTGTGTCGATCCCGATGACGACGACGATACCGACGACGCGGCGATCGACGCCATGGCGGTGGACGTCGGTGGTGTCGGCACAGGCGGCAGCACGGCAGGAATATGGGCGGAGTCCCGTAAAGGGGTATCCGCTTTCAACGCGCTCCAGTTGAAAGTGCCGACCCTCGAGTCACTACTCACCGCTTCCTTTGAAAGCATGACTTTCTTGCCTTGCTCGACACGAATGACCGAGCCCATACCGGCATTCGATGTCGTGCCTTTAGCGGCATCCTTGCGTGCCTGCTTATCGTCGCGCGTATGGACACGGATATCGAAGTTGGCCCCGCCGCCACTGTCGGGCACGGAGAAATTCCGTCCCGTGCGTATCTGATCGCGGCCGCCGCCCACGTGAGGCTTCCAGGGGATCTCGGTCGACGGATGGAGCAGTCCCATCAGCGCGCTCGCATCGATCGAACCACCGTGCCGCACGCCCTCGAGTTGCGCCCTGGTCACGTGCGTCGCCGCCCCGGTGGGTTGCAAGGCGTGAATCTCATGCGCCTGAGTGATCGAGTTGCGCCGTTGCACGCCGCCATTGAAGGCAATTGCTTGCGTATGTTCGGGCGAGCCTGTGCCGCCGTTTCCATGCATGATGAGCTTCCCGTTGCAGGTCTATCGTTTATGGGATTTCAAATCGGCGCGTATGTGTCGTGACAGGTCAGGCTGTTTCGACGGCGAGTTCGACCGGCGCGTCGATCGCCTCGCACAAACTCGTGAAGCGCGCGATCGTATCTTTTAACGACACGTGCGCCGCGGCGCCGGCCGTCGTTGCGGGTGCGGTGCAGAGATGAAAGAAGCCGACTTCAGGCTCCGCCGCCGGGCGCACCGGCAGACGGTCGAAGCCGAGCCGTCGCAACGCGGCGTGCGAGCGGGCATTTGCCGCATACGACGCCGTGAAGATATCCGCGATGCCATCCGCTCGCGCCTGCTCGAACAGCAAGCGCGCGGCGCGCGTGCCGTAGCCCTGTCCTTGCGCGTGAGCATCGATCCAGAAGTAGAAGTGCGCGGCGTCGCCCGCGCGGCACAGGCTCACGACGCCGACGAAGCCGCGCCACGCATCCATCACCGCGTAACTCGTGCGGCCTGCTTCGGCGGCGTCTGCTTCGAGCCAGGTCCGCACGTCTTGCGATTCATTCAGCGACGGTAGATTGGCCAGCGCGGCGAGGTGCGGATCGGTGAAGGCGGCGAGCAGCGCGTCGGCATGTTCGACGCCGAGCGGCTCGATCGACAGGCCGGCGTCGCGTGCGAGTTCCGGTCGATACCACGGTAGCGCGCGTCGACGGGCCGCGCGTGCTTCGAGTTCAGTTTGCCAGGCGCGAACGTCCGGGTCGTCGGGATCGAGAGAATGCGCGTGCGCGACGTGCTTGCAGGCTTCTGGAAGCTCGCCGCTCGAGGCGAGGCAATGCGCGAGATGCAGGTGCACGCAAGCGCGCCAGCGAGCGTGGTGTTGATCGTTCGCTGCGTTCTCTGCTCGCGCCACGTTCTCTGCTTGCGCCACGTTCGCCGCATTCTCTTCGCCCAACCGCCTAGTCTGACCAACGCCTCTTACCCCGCCGATGCGTGCATTTTCATCCACCACCAGCACGCTACGCCAGATCTCCTTCGCGAGTTGCCAATCGCCTAGCGCGGCGACAGCGCTCGCCAGTTGCACATCGAACTGCGCGGTCCGCGTGTCGGGCAAATGATGCCGCCACGTCCGCGCGAACGCGCGCCGCCACATCTGCACGGCCTCATTCGAGGCACCGGAGAATTGCGTCGAACGTGCGGACCAATCCGGCAGCATGGCGGCCAGCACGGCTGGGTCGTAAGCGGAGGCGCGCAACAGCGTGGCCAGTGTGTCGAGCGGCGCGTGTTCCGCAACCGACTCGGCGACCTGCGCAAGTCGTCGCGGGTCGCACGGCTCGTATCGTTCGATGATGTCCGTGAGTTTCAGCCGCGCCGCCATCGGCGGTTCAATGCCGGCGCGCGACCAGACCGCCTGGACCGCCAGATCGTGCGCGTCGGTCTGGCGCTGCATCACCCACGCGGACGGTTGCCGCCAGGCGAGCGCGTGAAAGTTGACGGGCACGCTCGTGTCGCCGGGCAGCCACGCGTCGGGCGCGCTCAGCGCACCGTCGCACAAGTCCGTTTCGCTCGATGCGCCGATGTCGCAGGCAAGCAGCAGGTAGCGATCGCCGCTCAACCGTCGCAATGAATCCACCAGCGCCATCGCGCCGGTCGGCAGCAGCACGCATGCGCTGACGAGGCTCGCGACATAGCGTTCGGCGAGCGGCGCCCACGCTGGCGGGAAATCATCCGTCGACGCGGGTTGCCAACGATAGGACAGCGTGTACGCGGCGGCGTCCGCCGAGACGTCGATATCGACTTCCGCTTCGAGCCATTGCCCGTAATGTGCCGCATACAGATCGGCACGTTGCCGCGAACACCAGCCGGCTGCGACGGCGACGACCGGGTTAGCGAGTCGTGCCATCACCGTTTGCCGGCCATCGGGACGCACCGCGCCGTCGGCGGAAATCGACCAGCGTGCTGTGTCGACGCGTCCCGTTTCGATCAACGCAGCGAAGCGCGGATGCGCGCGCAGACGTTGCAGCGTTTCGTGCGCTGTACTCGCTGTCGCAACAGCATCCACCTCGCCCGCTTCACCCCCTTCTTCACACCCGTCATCGCAGACGAGATAACGCCAATCGACTCCCGCCACGCCACTCGACGGCAACCGGTCTTCGATCGCCTGCACCAGCAACCACGCCAGCACGCCGCGCCCTGGCGTCACATCGAGCACATAAAGCGGCTGGTCCACATCGAGCGTGCCGAGCGCGCATTCCGTTTCCCAGAAACACACGATCGCATCAGCCCAAGCCGCGGCCCATTGCGGTCCTGCCAACGTGTCGGCGAGCGGCCCGGCCAACGGCAGCGTCGCGCAGACGTCGGCGAAACGTAGGCCTGTCCGGTCGCGTTGTGCGTCGCCGTGCGACACGGTCGGCGCTGAGGCACCGTGCCGCAAATCGCCGTTGCCGTTGCCGTTGCCGTTGCCGTCGCCGTTGCCGTTGCCGTCGCCACTGCCGTCGCCCTCACCACCGCCCACCACCCCGTCCTCGACCGCCAAATCCATGTCGCTCATACCGCCTCCCCGTCCCGTCATTTTTCCGTGCTGCTGGTCAGCTTCAACCCAGTCGTGGTGGTCGTGAAAATACCCGGACGGTAGTCGCCGCCTGTGCCGGTCACCTTCTGCGCGGTCTCCATCGACGGCATGCCGAACGTCAGGTTCGCCTGATACAGCCGCTCGCCGCGCGCAGTCGGCGTCATGCTGCTGGTCAGCGGCACATCGAGGCCGGTGCTGACACGGCCATTACCGGTGCCATGCCCGAGCCGCAGATTGCCGAACGAATCGAAGGTGCTCTTCAGGTAGCCCTTGTAGCTGTCCAAACGCGTGTCTGGGCTGCTTCCCTGAAATGCGGTCAGCACGTTCTTCATCATCGTGTCGCGCTTGACGAGATGCGCGTCGCGAGTCGCACCGCCCGAGCCGCCCGGGTCGCTGCTCACCGCTCTGGCGAACGGTCCCTGGGGCGCTTCCTCGCTCTGGATCGCACGGCCGATGCCGGTCATCCGGCCGACCGCCGCCGCTTGCTGGGCGATGCCCTTGAGCACGCCGGCCCCATCTTTCCTCGACATCGACGCACCGAAGCCCGCGACGCCTTCGTTGAACTGCAACGTCATCCGGTTCAGCAGGTTCTGGCCGGTACCGCTCGCGATCACGTGATTGATGCTGGTGGCACCGGGATCGTTGCCCTTGCTGACGTCGAACTCCTGGTGCGTTAGCGGACGGCTGGCCTCGTTCGCGGCGCGGACATAGTGCTCGCGGTTGGACGAATACTGCGTCAGGCGCGGCTTGGTTTTGGCGCCGTAATGCAGGTCTAGTTTCGCCTGATCCGACGAGTTAATACCTGCGCCCGGTCCGTACTTCACCTGATGCTGGAGCGTCGGGCCGCCTTTGTCGTAGAGAAAATTGCTGAGTTCCGGCGACGGCCGGTTGACCGGCGCGGGCAGGCCCATCACGTCGCGGCGGCGTTCGGTTGCGGAGCGCTCGGTGAACCTGGCCATGCCTTCCGGCGACTGGCTGAGCGCGTGCGTGGGCGCGGGGGCCTGCGGCAGCGCCGGCAGGGGCGCGTGCGGCTGTGCGTGCAACTGAGGCAGAAGCAGCGGCGACAACGGCGAGCTCGACGGTGCACTGTGCGGCATCGGCGTATCGACCGCCATCGCCGACGACGACGACGACGGCGAATGCGTCGAATGCGATGGCGCGGGCATCGAAAACAGCGACGGCGACGGCGGCGTCATACCGTGCGGCGCGGAGAATGGCGCGTGCGCCGGATGCATCGGCGAGAACGGCGAAACCGGCGAAACCGGTGGATGCGGCATCGCCCCGCCCGGCGTGACGGGCGCCGACATGCGCCGCGCCGTCATCGCCTTCTCGCGGCGCTCCGCCAAGATTGTCAGACTCTCCTGGAAGCGCTCCGCGCGCCGCTCATCGGCGGTCGGAATATGCTTGAGCGGCGTACGGGGTGGCTTCGGACCTTTGCGCGATCCATTCATGATGTATGCGTCTCCGGCGACTGATGCGTTGAATACGTTGGCGTCTGTTTCAATCCGGTCCGATCGGCTTCGATCGGTGTCGATCGAACTCGCCAAGCGGCACGTCACTGTCTATGATTGAGGCCGCTGTTCTAACGAACCCCTTGCCCGCTTACCGCGCTACCAGAATGCTTAAAGCCTTCTTTCTGCTGTTGCTGGTTGCCTTCGGCGCCGTGATGTTCGCCGCCGGCACCCTCGCGCCTTCGAACCTCAAGGCGCCGATCGAGCGGCTCGCCGCGCAGACCGCGGCGCTGCTGCCCGGCGAGGCGCCGAAAACGGCTGCCGGGTCGTCTTCCGCGTCGTCAGCGTCGTCTTCCACCGGCGGCTCGACCGTCGCAGGCGGTGCGGTGATCGCGAAGAGCGCCGCGCCCGCGGGCGCCGCCAATCCCGCCAATGTCGCCAGCCCGGTCTTTGCCGCATCGGCGCCGATCGCCAGTCTGCTGGTGCCGGCGCCGCCTCCCGCGCATGGCCACTACGCGTTGCAAGCGGCGACCTTCACGTCGAGCGACGCCGCCTCGCTGTTCGCCGGCTCCGTCAGCGAGCAAGGCTACAAAGCGACCATCGTGCCGATCACCGACAGCGGCCAGCCGCTGATCGTCGCGGTCGGCGATTACCCGTCGCCGGAAGCCGCCAGCGCCGATCAACTGGTGGTCGGCCGGCAGTTGAAGTCGACTGCGTTGCCGCCCGTCGTGCTGTTGCCGCCGCCCGCGCATTAAGCGCGGAGAATCGTTCTTTGGGGTCACTCGCCTGTCGAGCGCAGCGAATCGCTCACCGAACGTAGTGCCCGTCCATTGCACGCCGCGAATCGCCCATTGAACGTAATGCCCCGCCCATCGCGCGCCGCGACGCTTCATCCACCCGCACCTCGCCCAGCGCACATAACCCGTTCACCTCACCGCCCAATCCGCCCTCTCCATCGATGCGGCCGGTCATGCACCCAGCCCGCTTCGCCGCGAGTCGACACCAAACACACCTTCAGTTGCGCGAATCCTTCGCTGCAGAAGAACACGGTCACATTCGCGCTCTGCCGCTGCGTCGTTATGAACCACAGCGCATCTCCGACCGCCAACCCGTAACTGCTGACACGATTCACCAGCAGATCCGCGCGTCCTCTATCGGCGACCAGCGCCACTCGCAGATCCGCTTCGCCCATCGTCTCGGTCTGGTAGATACGTGCCATCAGCGGCCCCCTACGATTTGCGTTGCCAGAACAAGGATCGACCTCACGATGCCTGCTCCTCGGCTTGCGGCACGCCGAGCCCGAGCAGATCGAACACGTTCAGTTGCCCGCGCCCCTGAATGAACAATTCGTCGTAGAGCTGCGCCGTATTGAGCGTGCCCCACTCGACCGCCTTGCGTATCAGATACGGCACCGGACTGTGCGGTTCGAGTTCGGCCAGCGCGGCGGCGGCATCGGCCAGTTGCGCGTAGGCGCGTTTGCGCCCGCTGACCGAATGCGGCAAGGCGCTCGCTTCGTCGCGAAGCGTCGGTGGCGCTGCGTGGTCCTGAGCGTGGTCCGATGCGTGATGCACAGCCGCCTGCGTAGCGCTATCCACGTTCGCCGCAGCCGCAGTCGCAGCCGCAACCGAATAGGCTCCGCCATCCGTATTTGCATTGACCGAACCCGCCATCGACACCGCGACGGAAATCGTATCGGTCAACGGCACGACACCCGCTTCGGCATACGCTGCGTGCCCGTACCCCTGCGCCGGCGCAGCCGCACTAGCCGCACCAGCCGCACGCGCGGCGACGCCGAACGGCATACCCCGCTGCACCAGTTGCGCGCTGACAAACGCATGAATCTGTTCGAGCACGCCGCGCAGCGCGCCGACGCCCGGCGGATCGCCGTCGAAACATTGATCGAGCGTCGCGCCGAGCCTGGCCAGCGCCGCGAGTGCCTGACTCAACGCCGCATGATGAGCGATGAACACCTCCGTCGACGTCGCCGCTAGCGTCTTATCGAAATCGGCGGAGTCGATGCCACCTTCGTCGCCGCCACGCGAGCCGCTTTGCGGCGACTGTTGCTGGCGCCGCAGTTGTTCGCAATCGGCCCATGCATAACGCCGCTCCGGCTCGTCCAACGACGGCTGCGGCTGCACCGCCGCCAACCCCACGCCATTCGCAGCAGCAGAAGCAGCAGCAACAACCGCAACCGTTCCCGCCACCGTCAACGGCACCAGCCGCACCGGCGCAATCAACTTCTCGTTGAGCCAGCGAAACAGATTCGCCCGATGCTCGAAGTCGCCGTTCGCCACGCCTGGATACAGCACATCCCAATAGCGCTCGCACAGCGCGTCGACCACGCTAATACCCGCCGCGAGGCCCGCGAAACCGTGCTCATGTAGCAACGCTTCGGTGAGCCAGACCGCCAGATGCAGATCCTTGCTGCGATGCGCGAGCGCATCGAGCGAAGCGGACGCGACCTCACCCCAGTTCGCGCGCTTCAGTTGCCGCACCCATGCACCGAGCGGCAGCGACGCGTCATCGGCTTCGCGCGCGCGGCGAATCGCATGCCACACCGGCGTGCCGCGCAAGGTCTCGCCCTGCGGCTGCGCGATGCTGACCGGCGCGAGCAGCGTCGCGCAAGTCATGCCGTAAGCCGCACTCAAAAAACCGTTCGCATAATCGAGCGGATGCTCCATGTCTCACTCCTTCACTTTCAATGGCTGCCTTGGGACACCGCCGCGGTGTTGGCGACCGGCGCGGGGCCGTCCATGCCCGGCGGCAGCGGCGGGATCGACGGAATAGTCGGAATCTGCGCACTGACCGCGCCGCCGCGCGATGTGCGCGCCGACGCCGGCAGCGCGGGTGAACCGGTCGGAAACGCCGGCAGTTTCAGCGGCGCCGCCGCATGACTCACCGGATCGACGCCCTGCAATTGCAGATTGATCATCAACTGCGCGGTGCTGGCCGACGACAGCGGCGGCGTCGCGGCGCGCGACACGCCCGCACTCGACGCGCCCGAACCAGCCGATGCGCTCGTGGCCACGGACGCCGCAGCCGCCACGCTCGCCGCACTCGCAATCGGCACGCTGAAGCGCAGCGTGATGCCGTCGGCGGCCGCCGCGCCGCGCTCCATCGCGTGCTGCTGAACCAGCCGCATCAGCGCCCAGGTGCCGCCCGCGCTGAAAGTCGCCGTGCGGCCCTCGACATCCGGTGGATTCGGCACGGCCGGATTGACGTACGGCGCCCAGCGCGACAGCTCGGCCCACGTCAGATCGAGTGCGAGCGGTTGACCGGCGACCCAGTCGAGTCCGCTCTGACCGTTCGGATAAACGGCCGACTGGCTTGCCGAACTGAGCATCCAGCCGACCAGTTGATCGGCGCCGCGTTCGGCGCTTTGCCGCACGTTAAAAGCAACGTTCAGATGTACGCCGAGACTGCCGTCGGCGCGCAGCGTCTGCGCGAAGAACTTCTGATCGTCGTCGAGCTGGTCGAGGAATGCACTGGCCGCCGTGCGCTGCGTTTTCGGCAGCCGCGTCAACTGCGCGCGCAACGCCGCGCTCTGTTGCGCATAGACGGCGAAGAAGTCGCGCACCGCGAGCGGCGACGCTTCCGGCGCACCCGCCAGGCCGAACGGATAACGGCCGCCCAAGGTCGCGTCGAACAGCGAGAACAGATTCTGAAACGCCACGGCGTCGCTGCCCTGACACAGCGATTGCGCCACCTTGATCAGGTCGCGGCGACGCGCGGCGAACAGATCGTTGGCGCCGTCGTCGGTGGCGCTGGCGGGGTCCTGCAGACGCGCGTTGCAATTCTGCGTCGTCATGCCGTTCAGCCGGTCCACGAATAGCGACGCCAGTTGCCCCATCTGGCTCGCCGGATCGTTCGACGGCACGTAGCGGTTCACCTCGGCGATCGAATTGCCCCAGTACGCGGCGGTCTGCACGTTCGGACTGTTGGCGGGTGCATTGCCGGAGTTTTGCGCGAGCGTCGCGAACGGCGCGGCGTACGCGGCCAGCACCTGGGAACGTGCGACCTGGCGCGCGAGGTAATCGCGCGTCACCGGCACCGTGCCGAGCTCGAAAAACTCGCCGCCGGTCGTGTCGCTCTGCGGCTGGTACAACTGGCTCTGCACCGCGAGACTGCCGACCGTGGACAGGCGGTCCGCCGCATACTGCTGCAGGCAACCGGACAACGCACTGAAGCCCTTGCTGAAGCCGAACTCGCTGTAGGCGCGTTCCACCTGGATCAACGGCCCGAGCGTGCGCGACAGATCGCGGCTGGCCTGCGCGAGCGCCTGTTCGTCGAACGGCACCGCACTCAACGCATTCGACGTCGTCGCGGCCGGCCAGACATCCGGACCCGGCGGCGGTGGACTTTGCGCTTCGAGCAGCGCGTCGTTGAGGGAATTCTCCAACTGCGTGGCGGCGATCTGCGCATACAGCGGACGCGGCCCCGCCACCGGCAAGCCACTCGACGCCGGCACCCTGGCCGGCAGGAACGCGAACCGCTGCGCGAAGCGCCGGTATTCGTCGATGTACGCAGCGGCATCGCCGAGCGGCCCGGCATTCCAGCTACGCGCGCCGTTTGCGCCCGCGCCGTTGATCGAGCAGGCGAAGGCCGTGCGGCGCTTCGTGACCTGCATGAAATGCAGTTGCGACAGCGCGGCGAGGCCGGCGAATTCCTGCGTGAACGACGCGTTGAACGCGCGCCGCCCCTGCTCCCGCACGATCAGCGGGTTATACGGCGGCACGGAAAGCGCGTCGAGCTTCTGATAGACCTCGTCGTCGCATTCGGCCACGGAGAAGGTGCTCGCGGTCGTCTCCAGCAGCGCGGCATAGGGTGACGCGCGCGCGGCCTGGGTCGCGGTGGCGCCCGGCACCGAGCGTCCCGACGACGCATCGACCAGCACCAGTTGACGGATCTGTTGACGCAAGTCGGTGCGGATCTGCCCGCACAGATTGCGCTGCGCTTCCTGCTCGACCGCACCGAGCCAGTTGTCGCGCGTCCACGCGAGCCACGCGACCAGTTGGCGCGTCTGCGCGGCAGGGTCGCCATGACCGGTCTGCAGATCGACCAGCAGTTGTTGTCCGGAGCCGGCCTGCGTCACCAGCGCGTCACGCAGATCCGTTTCCATTTGCGCAAGCTGGTTGCGGTAGCTGGCGGCAAGATTCTCCGGCAGATCGGGCCGGTAGTCGGTCGACGCCGAACTCAGCGACGCGGCCAGCAAGCCGCTGTCGCCGTCACGCATCACGAGCGACACCGGCAGCCCATACGCGAAGTTGACGAGCCTCGCGAAGCGCATCACGTCCTGTTCGGTGGCGGCGCCGGAAAACGGCTCGGCGATCTTGTAGAAGGTGCCGAGGCCGGCTTCGAGATCGGTCACCTCGCGCAGTTGGCGGTTCAGGCGGCTGCGCGCGTTGCGGGCGTCTTCACCGGGGTCGCCGGTGATGCGGGGCGCTTCCGTGCCGCGTGCGCTCAGCGCCTTGGCGCGCACCGCCAGTTGACAGCCGAGCCCCGGCAGCACGAGGCCCGCGAAGACGCGCCCCGCCACCACCTGCGCCGCGCCGTCGCGCAAGGGATGCCAGAACCACGGCCACGACCACGGATTGGCCAGATCGAAAGAGCGTGTATCGAGTTCGTGGACCGACATCAGCACCGTCGAGATTTCGCTTGCACTCGGACAGACGCCGCCGCTGTACGGGCGGATGGTTTGCAACTGGACCAGCGCGCGGTCGAGCTGGCCGACCGTCTTGTAAAGGCGCGCGCCGGCGAAACCCAGGGCGATCGTAAGCGCGGCGGCCACGCCGAGCGCGGCGACCTGGAAGCCGCGCAGATAGCGGTTGCGCGACCATGCCGAGGCACGCACCACGCGCGCATTGCCGCGCTCGGCGAACACCTTGTCGTCGAGCAGGCCCGCCACGAACGAGACGTTCGCGCTCGCGCCGACCCCGGCGCCGTCGAGGTCGCCGGTGAAGTAGACGCCGCGGCACAGATGGCCGGGCCGGTCGAGCGTCGCGCGGAACGCACCCGCGAGCCATTGCGCGAGCGGCGCGCGCAGCTGGTCGAGACGGGCGGGAAACAGCAGCATGCCGTCGCGGTCAACGTCGTTCGCGATGGCTTGCGCGCTGGCCGCGGTGGCAATCTGCAACGCGCGCAATTGTTCGATCACCACGCGGAACGCTTCGTGACACCAGTCCTGCGGCGTGTCGTTACTGGCGAGCACCGGCGCCGACCAGCCGAACATCTGCTGGCGCAGCGCGTCGGGCTGCGCACGCCAGAACGGCGCGAAGCCGTCGATCCGGTCGCATTGCGTGACCACCACGCTGACCGGCTGGACGAAGCGGAACGCGTCCTGCACGTCGCACAACTGGCGATAGGCATCCGCGCCGAGGCGTTCCAGTTGATCGGGCGTGGCGCTCAGGAGGCTGCGCGCGGATACCGTCAGCACGATGCCGTCGGCTGGCCGTTCGGGACGCAGATCGACGAGTGTGCGCAGCAGCGTCTCCCAGCGCGAGCGCGCTTTCTTCGCGTGTCGGGTGGTAACGGCGGGCATTGGCGAGGTGCTCGCCGTGGCGCTGGCGGGCGCGCCCGTGGAAGCGCTGGCGGCGACGTTTGAAACGGATGCGCTCGAGGTGGAGCTTGCGGCGGCGCTCGAGGCTGCGCCCGCGCTTGCCTGGCCCGCTGCCACAACGCTCGTCGCCACCGCCGCATGCGCGCCCTCCGACGACACGCTGCCGTCGATATCGATCAGCACGCCGCGATTCATCACCGACACCGCGCTGCCCGGAATGCGCAGCGACGCGTAGCGCCGGTCCGGATTCGACTGTGCGAGCCGCACCGCCGCCGACAAGGCGAAGCTGGTCTTGCCCGCGTCGCGTTCGCCGAGCATCAGGATCCACGGCATGCGATAGCGCCACTCGCGACGCGTGCGCGCGTAGTCGAGCGCGGCGAGCGCGGTGCTGATCCAGCCAGGCGCGGCACTGTCGTCCGCATCGGCCGACGACGCGGCGGCAGCACTGCGCGGCGCATTGCGCGCGCGCCAGATCAGCAGCGCGGCGATCACGCCGAGCACGAGGCCGATACACAGCAAGATTCTGAATACCGCGCTCACAACACCTCTCCCCGTGGCGTAGGCTTCGACGCGGCCGCGCCGGTCGTCGGGCCGCGAGTGGCTTGCGGCGCGGCGGCCGCTTTGCTCGCGCTCGCGGTGGTGCTTCCGTTCGCGGCGGCGCTTTCGTTTGCGGCGGCGCTTCCGTTTGCAGCCGCGTTTACCGCCACGTTTTCAGCTACGTTTGAAGTCACGTTCGCAGTCACATTCACACTCGCATTCGCACCCGCGTTCGCACTCCCCGGCGCCGCGCTGATCGCGCCCGACGTCTCGGTCGGGCCGGACCCGGCCTCGCCATCCGCCACCGCCGCCTTGCCGATCTGCTGTTCCGCGCGCACGCGCTGCGCGGTGGGGTCGTCGGCGACCAGTTGCCTGAATGGATGCATCACGATGAACCAGATAGCCGCCGACACCAGCAGATACGCGACCAGCGCAAGCCGCGCCGCGTTGAACCACGGCGACAGCGGCGCGAGCCGGCAACTCGCCGGTTCGGGATCCTGCGGGCCGATGGTGTGTTCATAGGCCTGCTCGAACGCGTGGGCGGTGGGGTCGTCGCCACGCACATCGGTGACGAACTTCACCAGTTCGTCACGGCGAGCCGACAGCGCGGCCGCTTCATGATCGCCGCGCAGCGCGCCGCGAAAACCTACTTCCAGCGCGCCGAGCAGCACCAGCCCCAACTCCGCATGCGCCTGGCTCGGCAACGCCACGGCCAGCAAACTGTCGATCAAACGATAGAACCGCACGCCTGCATTGCGCGTATCGAACAGCGCGCTTTCGAGCATCAGGTTGAGCCATTCGCCGCTGCCGGCCCAACTGACTTCGAGCAGCAATTGCTCGTCGGCGAGCGCGGCCATCGCGTATTCGGCGTCGCGGTAAATGCGCAGCAGATCCGGCGTGCAATCGCGCTGCACCGTGCGGTATTGCTCGCGCAGACATTCCACGAGGCGCGTGTGGACCGCCGCCGCCGTCAGCGCCGCGGGCACGGCATGGCCGGCCGGCAATGCCGCCAGCCCGTGCTTGATCTCCACCAGCAAGCCGTAGAAATCGCAGAAGTAGGTGTAGAGCGGCAGCCGCGTGCGCAGCTCTTCGCGCTCAGATGTGTGCATGCCCCGCATCCTCGCCGTTGCCGCTTGCCCGTGGCGGCTGCGGCTGACCTTGCTGCGCCGGTCGTTGTGTCGACTGCTGCGTCGATTGTTGCATCGGCAGTGGCGCCGATTGCCGCGCCATGTCGTTGTGCGTGCCGTGGGCACCGTGCGCGCCATGACGTCCTTCACGTCCGCCTCGCGTTTCGTGGCTGGCCTGGGCGCCGCCCGGCTCGCGGTACAGCACGATGCCGCCCGGCGCATGCGTGGCCGCATGGCGGCCGCCGCCGCGGATCGTCAGCGTCTCGCCCGGCGCAAACATGTTGCGCATCACGTTGTCGAGATCGAACGCGGCGTTGCGGATCTCGTAGTACAGCCCCGCCGGATTCAGGCCCTTGCGGCGCGTGTCCGACGACTTCACCGAGGCCCCCGGCATGCGTCGGCTGTCGAGCGGATCGAGCAGCTGCGGCTGGCTGATCGTGCAGCTCTCCAGCCAGCGTTCGAGGTCGGCGCGGCTCTGTGCGGCCGACGGCACCACCTCGACCAGCAAGGTGTCGCCCGCGTCGAGCGGCAAGCGCAGCGAAAACTCGCCGCCATCGTGGCGCACGAACGGCAAGCGTTCGAAACTCGGACGGATCGCCTTGACGTGGTCTTCGATAAAGCCGAGCGCGGCGTCGAACCCCGGCTGGCAATCGAAATGGTCGTACGGCGGCAGCACCGGCGGATCCGGCAGCGGATCGAGCGCGGCCATCTCGCCGGCCGCGCGCGCGAGCGACAGATACAGCGCGCGCGGCGCGACGTCGGCACCGAGGCCGAGCACGTCGAGATCCGGCAGGATCGCCGCGAGCCGGCGCGCGGCCAGCGCCAGAAAAGCGTCGCCGATCGCGGCGTTCAGAAAGGCCCCCTCGCCGACCTGCGCGATCTCGCGCAGCTTCATGCGCACGCTGTCGCGCAGCGCGCCGACCCGGCCCTGCAAGCTTTTGTCGCGCAAAAATTCCGCCGCGCCGAGCGACGCCATCGGCGGCAGATAGTCGGTGCAACGATAGGTGCCGAGCGACGTGCGTTCGAGCTGGAACAGCGGGCAGCCGGCCAGCAGATTGGTGCCGGGCGTCCAGCCCGTGTCGAGCCGCAGCACCGGCTTCAGCCGTGGCACCAGCACCGGCACGCGGCCGGTGTTTTCGTCGACGGCGGCCACGCCCGGCACCGATTCGTAACGCCGGTTCAGACTGCCGGCGGTGGCCGCCGTGTCGCCGCGCAACGGCAGCACGAGGGCGATCTGCGCACGGTCGCCGGTGGTGGTCAGCGTGCCGCTCACGTCGAGTTCGAGCGCGTGGTCGCGGGTTTTGTCGAGCACGATCGGGGTGCCGTCGTCGAGCACGCATTCGAGCGCGCGCACCGTCACGCGCCCCTTGCCGAGCAAGCCCTCGTCGAGTTCGAGATGGCGCACGCCGACGAAATCCGGATTGGCGCGCTCGATCAGATAGCGCAGTTGCGCATGCCAGAAGCGATCGTTCTGCTGCAGATGCTGCGGCGACAGCAACAGCCCTTCCGACCATTGGAGGCCATACGGCAGATCTGCGGGCGAGCTCGACTGGGTCATCATTTCCTCGATACGGCAAGTGCTGCGACGATGTTCATTACGGGCGGTTCAGCGGTGCAACTTTTCAAAGGCCCGGCGGCGCGGACGACACGCGCAATCACTGCGTGCCGTCATACGTGACGGTCTGCGGACCCAGCGTGATCACCACGCGCTTGTACTGCGTCAGATCGGCGACGCCCTGACCGGCCGGCGCCACGAAATTCACATAGCAATAGACCACCAGTGCCTTCTTGTAGCGGGCCGGCAACGGCACCGGCGCGCTGCTCTGGTTCGGCGGCAGTTGCACCGACACGGCCTCGACCTTCGGACCGAGCGAGCTCAGGAGCGCCGCGCGATGCGCGAACCAGTCCGGCCCGGTACGCGGCAGCACGGCGGCGCTGGTCGCGTCGTACACGTAGACGAAGTCGAGCGCGGTGGCGCTGGCGTTGTTCGCGCCGTTCTGCGCGATCACGGTTACGCCGCGCAAGGCGGTCTTCGTCGGTCCGAACCAGCTGCAGCCGGCCGCGAACAGCAGGCCGGAACAGACCAGCAGGCGGACTATCGGCCACACGTTCGCGAGCCGGGCCGATTGCCATTTCATGACAGCAGGATCACGCGAAACTGCGCCGGCGTGATCGACATGCCGACCGCGTTCGGCGGCATGCCGTTCTGCATCGTCATGGTGGTCAGCCGGGTCGCGAACATCACCCCGACCATTACCTTGAAGCTGCCGAGCAGTGGCCGGTCCGGGCCCATTTCGATCTGCGACACCACGCCGCCCGCCGAAATATCGCCGAGGCTGAGGGTGCCTTGCGTCATCAGATTTTCCGCAAGACCGCCGCCGAAGATCACGTTGAACACCGACGGAATGTGGGTGAACGACAGCGCGAAATTCGGAAACGGAAACGGGATCGGAATGGGCAGCAGTTTGCACACGTCGGGGAACGCGAAATTGAGCACGCCGAGATTGGTATTGGCGAACATGGCATCAACCCATCGAAATGCGGTCGGCGTCGACCTTGACGTCTTTTTCCGCGGTGACCATCACCTGCTTGCCGTGTTGACGCAGCAACTGATCGACGTCGAGCAGATAGTGTTCGCCGTGGCCCACGTAGTCCTTGAACGCATCCACCACGCTCTGCGCGACGCTGCGGAACAGATCGTTCGCCGTCACGCTCAGCCTGCCGGTCGCGGCCACGATGTCGGCGTCTTTCATCGAGCGCAGCGCGGCCCGCTCGGTCGCGACGATATCGATCGATGCCTGCGCGATAGTCAGCTTCTTCGCACCCGGCACGCTCAGCGTCGCCTCGGTTTGCGCCGCGCCGGCTTCGGCGTTGCGCGCGAGAATGTGCACGATGTAGCGGCTCGTATCCGCGCGCTCGACCACCAGCACGGCGTCGCCGACCCGCGGTTCGAGCAGGCAGGTCAGCGCGGTCGACGCGATCCGGCCGTCGTCGAGCAGCACCCGTCCGCCGTCGAGTTCGACCGCGACCGCCGCCTCCTGCAGATGGGGCGCGAGCGGCGCGGCCGGCCGGTGTCTCAGCAACTCGTCGTTCATCTAAGGGTCTCCAGTTGTAACGTGGGGCGCTCGGCGTCGAGCAGCGCCGTATCGGTCGACTTCATCCGGTACGTGTGCGCGCCCGCGAACGACGCCTGCTCGAAGCGCGCGTCGTGCAGGCTCGCGTGTTCGAGCCACGCGCGCTCGAACGAGACGCGCGCGCCGCGCGCATGATCGAACTGCGCATACGAGAGCCGCGCGTCGTCGAAACTCACGTCGATCAGGTGGCTCTTGTGCCACACCGTCTGTTCGAGTTGCGCGCCGTTCAGGCGCACCCGCGTGAGCTGCGCCCGCGCGAGCATCGCGCCGGTGAGCGTGGTGCGCGACAGATCGACATCGCTCAGTCGCGCGTCGAGCAGCAGCGCACGTTCCGCGCGCAAGCCGTCGACCCGCGTGCGCGCGAAAATCGCCTTGCTGCAATTCGCTTCGGTCAGCGTCGCCTCGCGCAAATCGGTGTCGGTGAAATTGCAGCCTTGCAGCGTGCAGCGCACCAGACTGATCGCGGGCAAAGCTAGGCCCGAGAAATCGCAGTCCATCAGCACGGAGGTCTGCGCCGTCAAACCGCTCAGGTTCGCCGCGCGCAGATCGGTGTTCGCGAGCGCCGCCTGATCCAGCCGCGCGCCGCTGAAGCTCGCGCCGCCGACCTGGCAGCCGAACAGCACGCTGCGCAGCAGCGTCGCGCCGTCGAAGCGTGCGCCGCTCAGCGTGGCGGCGGAGAGCGTCGTCTGTTGCAGGCTCGCGCCGCGCCAGTCGGACGCGGATGCGTCGCATTGCATCAGCGTCAGATACAGCGCGCTGGCGCCAGCCATTTCCATCGCGACGCACGCGCAACCGATCAGCGCGGTGCGCATCAGCGTCGCCGTGCCGAGTCGCGCGCCGGACAGGTCGCAGTCGAGAAACTTCGCAGCGCTCAGATCCGCGCCGCTCAGGTCGGCCCCGGCAAGACGAACGTTCTTGAACACCAGGCCCGACCAGTCCACGCCGCGCAGAGCCGCGCCCGTGAGATCGAGGTCGGTCACCGGACGGCCCAGCGCGCGCTGCTTCGCAATCGCGGCGAAGGCGGCAGCAAGCGCGGACGCCGAGATCGGCGCACCAATGGGCAACGGTTGCGCGCTCATGCGATCGCCCTCCTGCCCGCTTCGAGTTGCACGTCGCGCAGATCGGCGCGGGTGAACAGCGCGTCGCTGGTGTCGGCCTGATAGAGACAGGCGGCGACGAGCGACGCATCGGTGAAATTCACCTCGCGGCACACGGCGCGAAACAGGTTCGCGCGCTCGGCGCGAGCGCCCGTCAGGGTCGCGGCGGTGAACAGGCAGCCGCTGAACTGACCGTCCGACAGTTGCGCGCCGGACAGATCGGTGCGGCCCAGATCGCACGCGGCGAGTGTCGCGCTGCGCCAGTCGCTGCCGCGCAGCGTCGCCAGTTGCCAACTGCAATGTTCGGCGCGCAAGCCGGTCATGCGTGCGTTCGACCAGTCGGCACCGGTGCCGCCCCCCGGCACGTCGACCAGCGTCGCGCCTTCGAACGAGGCATCGATCAGCTTCGCATCCATCAGCACGGTTTTGCGCAACGTCGCGTTGGCGAAGCTCGCGCCGCTCAGGTCCGCGCGCATCAATACGGTGGCGGCCAGTTGGGCGGCCTGCCAGTCGCTGGACGGCGCGTTCGCGTTGAGCAGCACGGCCTGGGTCGCCGTCAGGCGTTGCAGCCGTGCGCCGGCGAGACCGATACCCGAGGCGAGGCAATGATCGAGACAGGCGTCGCTCAGATCGGCTTGCGGCCATTGCGCGTCGAGTGCCCAGGCCCGCGTCAGGTCAGCACCGCCGAAACCGGTCCGCGCGCCGCTGCTGTGGCACAGGTTCGCGTCGACGAGCGTGGCGCAGGTGAAGTCCGCGCCGTCGAGTTGCGCGCCGCTCAACACCGCCCGATCGAGGCGTGCGCCGCTCAGTCGCGTGTTGCGCAGATCGGCGTTTTCCAGTTGCACCTCGCGCAGATCGGCGTCGGACAGATCGAGACCCGACAGGTCGATGCCGGCCAGATCGCGACCGGCGAGCAGCACGCCGGCGCGATGCCATTGCTCGACCTGCCTGCCGAGCCAGCGCGCGAGGTCGGGCGGCAACGGACCGTCGGGATCGGTGTAGCGCAAGCTCGCGCGGCGCGAGGCGCGAGCCTGCGCGGGTTGTGCGGCGAGTGCGGCGTCGAGTTGCGGGACGCCGGTGCTTTCTGGTGCGGCAGCGGCGGCCGGAACCGGGGACGCTGCGTTGCGGCTCGGCGGTGTGAGACCCACCACGGGATCGAGCGGCACGAGGTCGACGGCCGCGACGCTGATCCGCGTCCAGGCGGCTTCACGGCGCGCGGCGGGGTCGGGCGCGGCGGTGGTTATGCCGGTAGGCAGTTCGGGTAACGAAGCCCGCAGGCGGTCCGCTTGCGCGCGGGCCTCGGCAATCATGTCGCGTGCGCCGTCCAGCATCGGCGCCAGATCGAAATCCGATTCGGCAATCGCGACGCTGTCGAGGCGCGGCAAACGGGTCGGCTTGGTAGGCGCGTCGGTGACGGCGGTCGCGGCGGCCGTCCCGGCCGTAGCCTGGGCCACTATCGCAGACGGCGGAGTCATCCCACTCACCGCATAAAACTCCGCGAGCTGCGCATCGAGCTGCGCCTGTTCCGCGGCAGCCGCCTGGTCCGCGCGCGCGGCGCTCGCCGCAGCGCGCGCGATGCGGGTCGGCGCGTCGAAATCCGCGGCCAGATCCGACTCGTTGAACAGATGCGCGGCGGCCGTCGCCGGATCGGTGCGCCGCGCGAACACCTGCGCGTAATGCGCGAACGAACGAGGCCGGTCGCGATGCTCGTAAGCGACCATCAGCGCGTCGATATCGAAACCGAGCGAATGCGCGTGCGGCGTCTCGCCGTGGTACATCGCCACGCCGGTCAGCAGATCGGGAAAGAACCACACCGTGTCGAACCTGAGCGCGACTTCCTCGAGCGACGCCGCGCCGCTGCGCTGAATGAAACCCCGCGCGACCAGCGGCGGCACCTGCCCTTCGATCACCTCGCGCTGCGGATGCATGCCGCACAAACGGTACGGTTCACCACCCCGCAGATACGCGGCGAGCCACTGGTCCGCCGGCGCGCGCTGGAATAAGGCGGGCGTTGCGCTCGACGAAAACCCCGGCGCTTCGTGCGCGAGCCACTTCGCGCCGTAGCGCCCGGCATGCCGCGAACGCGTCTGCCAGTCGAACGCGAGCGGGCCGAAGCCGGCCGGCGCGTAGCGAACCCAATGACGCCGCACCGGTGTGCCCGGCAGTTCGAGATTCGGCATCGGCCGCGTGTTGACGCCGGCCAGCGCGGCGAAGCGGTTGCGCTCGTAGCCGCAGCCCACCGGATTGTCCGGGTGATGCGCGCCGCCGAACGCGTGCGTGTACGCGAGCGGCATCGACACGAACGGCGTGGGCGCGTCGATCCGCAACCACGGCGCGTAACGCCACACGCGTTCGCCGATCACGTCGAGCGTCTTGTCGACGCCGGCCGCGCTCAGGCTTACCTGCATCCGTTCGACCGGTTTGCCTTGCGGTGCATATGCGTTGCCGGACACCAGCAGTTCAGCGCGCGACTTCGGCAGCACTTCGTCGAGCGGCTGGGTGACGCCTTGCGTGGCCAAGGTTTTCAGCACGCCGGGCCATTGTTCGTTTTCCATCGCGAACCGCTGGACCGCCGCCTCGCCGAGTGGAAAAAAGCCCAGCGCCGAGACGACGAAACGCCGTTCGCCGCCGATCTGATACGAGCGGGTCAGCGTGCCGAGGCCGAGCGGTTTGACGATTTTCATCGGGCGCTCACAGGTAGATCTGGATCACGCCGACGATCGTGATCGTCGCATTGGACATCTTGATCTCGGGCACGGCGGCTTCCTCGGAGATCCGCAAGCCGGGTCCGGCCAGGGAAATCGTGTGACTCTCCGAGGAGATCGTCACCTGACTCTGGATGCCTGCCAGCGTCACGTCCGAAGTCACGCCGGACATGTTGACGCGGCTCGATGCGCCGACCATGCTGACCGAGTTCACCGCGCCCTGCATGTCGACCGAGTTCGACACGCCGACCATGTTGGTCGACGTCTGCACGCCGGTCATCGACATCGACGACGAGATGCCGGTCACGTTGGTCGTATCCGACATGCCGGTCACGCTCGTGCTGTTCTGGCTGCCGGTCAGCGAACTGGTGTGCGATGTGCCGGTGGTCGAATTCTCGGTCGACGAGCCGACCACATTGGTGCCGTGCGATTCGCCGATGATATTGCTGTTGATCGAGACGCCGGTGGTGCTGCTGTTGGTCGACTTGCCGGTGAGCGAGGTCGACTGGTTTTCGGTAATCGTCGACTTCGACGCGCTGATGCCCGTCACCGTGTTCTCGGACGAAGAATTACCCGTCACGGTGCTCAGATTCGTCACATTGCCGGTGCTCGACGAACTGCCGTAGGTGTCGCCGAACACGTCGTTCACGCTCACACTGACCGCCCCCGGATCCGGCGACGGCGACGGCTGCACGGCATCCGGACTCGACTTGCCGACCACGCTCTGGTTGTACGTGCTGCCGACCGCCGAAAAGTTCTGCTGCTGCAGCGCCCAGCTATGTCCGTAGCTGCTGCCGTACGAATACGACTGGCTCAGCAGACCGCGCTCCTTTTTTTCCGAGGTCGCGTGGCTGAAGCTCGCGCCTTGCGAGTAGCTCGCATCGCGATACTGCCCGCTCGCGTACGCGCTCGTCACCGTGTCGATCGCGGTATCGAGCGTGCTGTCCGTCGCCTCCGACGACGCCCCGAAACGAATGCTCTTGCTGTCGCTGTATGAGGTCGAATAATTGTTGCCGACCGAGGTGTTCGCGGTCCAGCCCGACGGCGTGACCACGCGCGAACCGTTCGCGTGCACGATGCTCTGGATCTCCGGCAACTCGGACTCGTCCTGCGCGCGCGCCACCACCACGGTCACACCCACTTCCGGCACGGTCTGCATATGGCCGGCGAGTTTCACCCACACCGGCTGGGTGGCCGCGTTGACCGCGCGGTCGGTGGCGAAGTTCACATAGACGCCCTTCGCGTTCAGCGTGGCCGGGCTCGCATCGCGATCGGTCTGATTGCTCGTGACCATCTCGAAGTTCTGCTTCGTGTAGTAGCGCCAGTCTTTTGGCGCGGTGCTGCCGTCGGCATCCACCACGATCGCCAGCAGCGAGCCCTGCTGCGTCTGTTCGATCGAGAAAGGCGTGATCAGGCTCGACGGATCGGTCGCGCTGAAGGTGTTCTGATAGTCGCCGTCGAGGCTCGCTTCGTGCGACACCTGGGTCAGCACGAAGCGCTGTTCATCGAGCGAGGGCTGGATCGTCATGCCGGCCGCGCCGCCCTTCGGCATCCGCAGCGTGAAGCTGTGACCCACGCGCATTTGCGCGCAACTGCTGGTGCCCGAAAAACGCTCGGCGGAACCGCGCCGCGACGCTTCCGACAAACCCTGCGTCTCGCGCGCCTGCCAGTCGCTCACGCCGTACTGGAACTGGCGGTATTGCGTGAACGGCAATTCGCCCGGCTCGGTGGCGCCGGCCGCGAAGGTCTGGAACGTGGGAATCGCGTCGACGTCCCACGATTCCTGCTGACGCGCCAGCACACACTCGACGCCAGTCGTCACCAGCGACTGCTCATACGTGTATTGCGACACCACGTCGGCTTGCGCGAGGCCGAGCGCGCTGGTGTCGCTCGATGTGTAGCGCAGCGGCCGGTCGAACGGAATCGACGGGTATTGCGCGCGGTTCGAGAACACCACCGTGTGGCTGTTGCCGGTGTGCGTGAAGCAGTAGTAAATCTGCGCCTTGCCCATCAGACGCTGCAACAGCGCGTAGTCCGATTCGCCGGCCTGCATCCAGTCCTGCAGGCGGGTCTGCGCGAGGTTGTGATTGCCGCCGATCCCGTTCAGCGAAAACGTCACGTCGTGCTCGCGCATCAGCGTTTCGATCGCTTGCGCGACGCTCTGCTGCACCAGCATCCGGTAACGGTTGGTGAGCGTGAGTTTCCACAGCGCGGGCTTGATGGCGGCTTTGTATACGCCCGGCTCGCTCATCGAGAACGACGTGACGATGCCGTTGAACAGCGATAACGTCGGGTCCGGCGCACCGCCGCCGAGCGCCGTGGCGAAACGTTCGTTCGAGGCGCCGGCGAGCGCGTCGGGCATGCGGTCGTTGGGCAGCCGGAAATCCGGCCGGTCGATGCCGATCGTCACCGGCCGCCCGATCAACTGATCGAAGCGCATGACCGGTGCGCCCGACGCTTCCGTGTTGGCGCGCAGGTCGAGCTGGAATTCGAAAGGCTGCGAGACCTGTTCCTGGCCGCTGATTTTCGTCGCGCGAAAGGTTTCCGCGCCGACGGTGTAGCCGCCGGGCAGGAAGAACGCGACGTGCAGGAAGACGGCCGGCGCGGGCCGCTCGACCTTGTCGATACGCGTGACGCCGAGGGTGTCGGGCGTGCTCATTGCAACGGTCCTTGCGGGTCGCCCGCGATGGCGTAGCTCACGCTGCGCAGGTCGGGGGATGCATCCGAGCCCGCGCCGCCCGACGCTTCGGAGCGCACCGCCAGCCAGGCCGTCTGGCCGAGGCGCAGGCCGCGATAGCGCACACCCGCCGGCAACCCGGCCGTGCTCAGCGGCACGGCCGGTGCCGTGACGCCGCTGCCGGGCGTGGCGCTCAGCAACGACGCGGGCAAACTGGACGCGGCAATGCTCAGCTCGACGGTGCAGTCCACGCGCCGGTCGAACAGCAGCCGCACCATGGCGGCGAGTCCGGCGTAACCGTCGAGCGGCGCGTCGTTGTCGGCGGCCGCTTCGGCGGCGCTCTGGTGGTGATGCGGATGCGTCGCGCCGGCCTGGTTGAATGGATCATGCGGTTCAGGTGGGTCTTGCGGCTGCCACGGCGGCGGCAGCAGATTGCACAGTCGCTCGTAATCGACAGCGGGCACGCTCAGGCGTACGCCGGCCATCTGGTTCCACACCTGCGTGCCGAGCACCGCATCGCCGCCGAGCGTGCCCTGCTTGCCGAGCCCCGACCATTGCGCGGACGACAGCGGCCGCCAGTCGCCCACCAGTTGTTCCAGTTGCGTGTCCGGCATGCCGAGGTACTGGCGCAACGCGGTCAGCGCCGCGGTGGCGCTGCGGCGCGGGTCGGCCAGCGTGGCCGTCATGCCGAGCCACGCGCGGCGCGGCAGCACGATCTGCGCCTCCGCGTCGAGCGACGCCATGCCGGCGATGCTCGCCAGAAAATCGGCCTGCAAGGTGTCTTGCGGCAACGCGTAGTCGAGCGCGACGTCCTGGGTCGCCTTCAACTGGTGCCGCAGCACGTTGATGCGATGATTGAAGACGTCGAGAAAGGCGGCGAAGGTCTGGTCGTCGTCGCGCAGACGGTCGCGCACCCACTCCAGAAACGGCTCCGGCAGCGGCCCGAGTTCGCTCGCCACGCTGTAGTTCGGCGTGCGGATCTCGACCACCTCGCCGTTCTCGACGCTGGTCAGCGCCGTGGTCAACGCGGCGCCGAGCGTCGCGGTGGACGGCGCGTTGACCGCTGCGTTCACCGGCTCGTTCAGCAGCGCGTGCACGGCGGCGTCCGGCACATGACGCAGCGCGGCCCGGCCGCCCGGCGTATCCAGCAGATCGACGGCGTCGAGCCGGCGGCAACCCGTCACCTCGACGCCCGGAAACGCCGGCGACAGGTCGGCGGTAAAGCGCAAGCGGCGCGCGAAGCCGGCGAAACTACGGGTGTCCGCCTCGCCGCTCATGAGCCGCCATGTCAACAGCACCTTGAGACGTTTCCTGACGGACGGCCGCGACGAATCGCGCACGCGCAACAGGCGGACGAGCTGAAACACGTCGATCCGTTCGGGCCGATCGAACAGCTGTTCTTCTACAGAACCGGCTGGAGGCCGACGAGCTGAGGCCATTCGCGCAAGATCCCCTTGATATCGTTGACGCTGATCCGCAGCGCGACCCCGGCGTTGACCGCGCCGTACAACGCGAAGAAGTGCCGCAGCACTTCACCGAACAGAATCACGCTGCCTTCCGCGAAGCTCGCACGATCGAGCCACAGATCGACCCGCAAACCGTCGACAAAACCGCGCCACGCGTCGTCGCCCCGGCGCACCATCACACGCGCGGTGCGCATGTCGCGAATCCCGTCGATCTGTTTGAAGCCGCTTTCGCCGCGCATGCCGACGTGCTGTTTGAGCAGGTCCTTCAAGGCCGCCAGCGCGTGCTGCCCGTCGGCGAGCGAGAGCCGGTTCAACGCGAGTTGCGCGGCGAGCGCCCATGGCCGCGCGCCGATCAGTCGCGGCGTCTGATGCGAGGTCACCTGACCTACGATCGAGGCGCCCGAAATCGGCCCCGCGCCTTCGAGCCGCAACGGATCGCCCTGCCGCAACTGCTCCGGCAGATTGCGGTTGGTACAGAGCGCCGAACCGCCGAGCGTTTCGTCGGCGGGTCTCGCGAGATTGAAGGTAGCGTCCAGAAACGACACGTACAACTCGGTGCCCTGCACATCGCCCAATTGCGCTTCCTCGCGGCGTGTCATGTAGAAATAGTGCTGCGATTGCAGGCGCTGGAAATCGTCCATCGAGAAATACGGCGCCAGCGTGCGCGGCGGCTCGCCGGGCCGCGTCGAGTACAACTCGGTCAGCGAATACACCTCGCAGTAACGGTGATCGCCGGCGTTGCCTTGCAGGCGGTATTCGTAACGCGTGTGATCGAGCGCGATCGGCTCGAGCCGTTGCGGATACAGGTTGATCAGCGGCACACAGTTCAGGCGCAACAGATCGGGCGGCAACGTTGCGACCACGTCGAGCGTCTGCGTGCCGATGAACATCAGTTCGAAGGCGCTCGCGCCGCTCGTGAAGGCGAGACCTTCCACGTCGAAGAACAGGAATTTCTCGGGAAACGCAAAGTATTCCTGCAACAGCCGGTAGCCCGGATGCGTGTTGGCGCTGACCTGCAACATCGCTTCGTCCTGCGCGAAGCCGCGCCATGTCAACGCGCTCAACGGCAACTCCTGGCGCGCGCCGGACGGTTTGCCGTCGGCGCCGAGCGGTTGCGCGACGATCTTCGCCAGACCGAGCGCGAGCATCTCGTAGAAGGTATGCAGGTCGTTGGGCGCGCAGTTCAGGTAGAAGCGCAGCGTACCGAGTTGCAGTTCGCTCAGGGTGCCGGCGCCGGTGCGCCGCAGCGTCACGCTCAGCACCGAGCGCAGATTCGGGTTCTTCCAGTCGGCCGGATCGAGCGAGCGGCTGCTCGGCGCCACCAGATGAATCTGCTCGATTTCGAGCGGCACCAGCGGCGTGTCGTAACAGGTCATGAAACGGCACGCGACCGGATTGCCGCGCATGTCGTGGCCTTTCGCGGTCATCAGGCGCTTGCGCTCGAGCACCTGGCGTTTGGAGAAATTCGCACCGTCGGCCTTGACGTCGAGCGCGGCGATCGCCACGGACGGTAACGGCGCCGACAGATGCGGATACAGGTGATCGGTCAGCGCATTGGGCAGCGACGCCTGGCCGAGATCGAGCTGATAGCGCAGACGTCCGGCGAGAAACGCGAACGACTGCACCAGCAGTTCCACCTGCGGATCGGTGGAGCGGCCCTGGCTCAAACCGAGTGCGCCGGCCGCCGCCGGAAAATTGCGCGAGAAAATCGCCGCGTCGCCGCGCAGCGCCGCCAGCTCCGCGTTGAAATAATCGGCCAGCGTGGTATTGGCAAGCTTCATCGCAGCATCACCTCGAGCGCGGCGCCGGTGGCGGCATCGAGCAGCACGCGAAACGGCTGCGCGTCGGCGCTGCGCAACACACCCGATACCCGCAGCCGGTTCGGCATCAACGGATTCGCGTCCGGCACCAGCGTCACCTCCACCTCCGCGAGGCGCGGCTCGAAACGCTCGATCATCCGCTTCAGACGCGCGGCGTAGCGGGTCAAACCGGCCCCGCCGTTGGCCGACACGTCCACCACGTTGAGCATGCCGAAGCCGAGCAGATCGCTGGCGTCGCCGGCGCTGCGCGGACGCGTCGCGACCATGCGCTGGATCTGCTCGGCGACGGCCACGCCCAGATCCACGGGCCGGGCATGCGCCGCCGAGGTAGGCGTCGCGGCGGCGAGACGTTCGAACAGATAGCGCATGAAGCGTGAACCTCGTATGAAGCTGAAGCCGACAGGCGGTGCGGCTGCGTTCAGTCGGTGAACTGACCGATCGGGCGGTTGCGCGCGATCGACCAGCCGGTCGCGAGATTACCGGCCGGCATGGTGTCCGCGCGCTGCACCGTATACGTCCACAGGATTTCGGTGAAGTTGAGCTTGAACTGCTCGGTCGGCATGTCGTCCGGATGCGACTGGAACTGGATTTCGCTGATGATCGCGTCGCGCAACTGGAACGTCAGGATATTGCCGGTCAGCTCGCCCGAATTACGCGCGATATACAGCTTGGTCGGCTGCCCTTTGCCCTTGCCGAGCGGTTGCGCGCGCAAGCAATACTCGTAGAACTTCACCGAGGTCTTGTCGACGTACTTGGTGCAAGTGAACTCGGTGATGATCGGACGGCCCGAGGTCCGCGCCGAGTTGCTGACGTCGGTGGTGATCTGCTGTTTCATGCCCTGGTGAACCGACACGAGCTCGATACATTCGCCGAGCGCCAGCACCTTGTCGCGCCAGGTGTCGTCGATCAGGCTGCCGCCGTTGTCCCAGTTGTTCGGGCCGCCGAATACGTCGGCGTCGCCCGGCTGCAACAGAATGAGGTCCATCGTTGTTCCTTAACGTTATGAGCGATCAGCCTGCCTTGGGCAGGTCGGCCACGAGCCGGATCGAGGTGGTCAGTTCTTCGAGCTGGAAGTGCGGCTTCAGGAACATGGTTGCCTTGTACGAGCCTGGCGCGCCCGGCACTTCGGTCACCACGATGCTCGCCGAGCGCAGCGGATAGCTGGCCTTGATTTCCTGGGTCGCGTTGTCGTCGAGCAGCACGTATTGCGCGATCCAGGTGTTCAGATACGCTTCGAGCGTCGCGCGATTCTGGAAGCCACCCACCTTTTTGCGCACCAGCACCTTGACGTAATGCGCGAAGCGCGACGCGGCCAGCATGTACGGCAAACGCGCGGAAAGTTGCGCATTCGCGTTGGCTTCGTCGGACAGGTACGTGATCGGCTGGTTGACCGTCTGCCCGCCAAAAAACACCGCGTTGGCCGAACCCTTGCTATGGCACAGCGCGATAAACCCGAGGTCGCTCAGTTCCTTCTCGCGACGGTCGGTGATCGCGACTTCGGTCGGACAGAACAGCACCTGCGAACCGCGATCGGTGCGGTACTGGTAGAGCGGCAAACCGTCGACCAGACCGCCGCCCTCTTCGCCACGAATCGCCGCGGTCCACTGATATAGCGCGAACGCGTTGGTGATGCGTTGCGCCAGCGCGTAGGCCGCATTGCCCCACAGGAACTTGCTGTCCGAGTCGATATCGGCGAACTTCACGCCGTTCTGATCGGCGTCCACGTTGGTCGGATCGGTGCTCGGGCGCCGGCCGTCGCTGGAGATATCTTCGATGTAGTTGAAGCCGACCGGCGCGACCGTGTAGTCGTACGGCAGGCGCAACAACAGACGCGGCAGCACCAGCGTGGCGTAGCGCGAATCCTCGGTCTGACGGAATGCGTTGAACGAGATCCAGTCGTTGCCTTCGAAGATTTTCGCGAGGTCGCGCGGCTTGCCGAGTTGCGAATAATCGTCGAGGCCGAACATCGAAGGCTGCGCGCCGGCGATCAGCGGCGCGTGCGCCGCGGCGGCTACCTGTGTGACCTTGTTGAGGAACTCGATGTCGAGATCGGCCTTGCCGATCGGGTAGTCCATGATCAGCACGCTGAACGGATTGCCGCCCAAGGTGCCGTATTCCGCTTCGTACGTGAGCTTGAACATCAGGCTCTGATCGAACTCGACGGCGGTCTCCAGATCGTTCGACAGTTCGTCGCGGCGCGTGTTGAAGACCTTCAGCTTCAGCATCGTGCCGGTTTCGGTGTTCGCCACCAGGTTCGCGATGCTGCGCCACGTCGCTTCGAGACTCTGGAATGAATCCGAGTGCAGGATCGCGTCGATGTTGGCGCTGAGCTTGTTGTCGATATCGACGACGGCGGCGTCGATCCACTGTGCCGCGTGCATCACCGGAGCGGGCTGCGACTGCGCCGGCTGGGCGTCGATCGCGGTGAGCACCACCTCGTTGAAGTAGCCGAGCAGGGCTAGTGCGTCGGCCCAATCGGGTGGGGTTGCGGCGGGGGACGCTGCGGGGGTCGGGGTTGGGGTTGCAGACGGGGTTGCAGACGGGGTTGCAGATGGCGTTGCGGACGGGGTTGCAGACGGCGTCACGGCGGCGCTGGGAGTGCCGTCGGCTCCGCTGGCTTGAGTGTTGGCGCCCTGCCCGTTGTCCGTACCGCCTTGTGTGTTGTCACCGCCCTGGCCACCCGATGCTGCACCTTGCGTGCCGGTGCCTTGCGTACCGGTGCCTTGCGTGCCGGTGCTGTTGCTGGCCGGAGCAGGCGGTGGTGTCGTCACCAGATGGCTGAGCAATTGCGACAGCACGTTGTCCGGCGTCAATTGGGCCGGCGGCAGGGCCTTTGCGGCCGGCGTCACGCCGAGCGTGCGCCATGCGTCGGACGGCGATGGCGAGGTTGTGGCGTTTGTGCCGCCGGTGCCGCTTGTGCTGCCTGTGCCATTGGCGCCGTTCGAACCGTTCGCACCGCTCGAACCATTGGCGCCGTTCGAACCGTTCGCACCATTGGCACCATTCGCCCCAGCCGTCTGCGCCGACTTGTACTTATCCGCGATCGCCTTGCGCAACGGCGCTTGATCCGGTGCACAAGTCCGATCGAGCGCCGCGGCCAGTTCGTCGTCGATCTCGGCGCGCGCCTGCAACATCCGCACATTGGCGCGCGCCGCATTGTGCGCGGCCAGCCGGTCCACTTTTTTAACCACCGAAATCGGCTTGAAGTCGTCGAGCGTCTCGAACGTCAGCCTGGTCGGATCATGCTCGGGGCCGCCGCCGGGTGTCGTCGGCGGCAACGCCACCTTCGACAGGTCGACCATCGCGCCGGACGCCTTCATGATGTCGAAAATGTTGTCGCGATCGATCTCGATGAACTCGCGCTGCTTGTACGGTATCGGCAAATCCGCACTGCCCGCATCGCCGGAAAGATTCGCGAAGATGCCGACGATGAACGGCAATTGCGTCGCCCGTTGCGCGCCGCCGGTCTCCACCTCGTAGGTGATCTTGACACGCGGTGGTCGCACGCGCGTCAGCTTTTGCTGGACGTTGTCGTCCTCTATAAACCCCATGTGCTCGCCTCGCTTCAATCGGTTAAGAAAGAGAAGGCGAACCAGACCCAGCCTGATCGGATGCTTCTCTCGTCCATTCTTCATACAAGCTTTGTGCCAGCTTGCGGAAAACGTGGCGTGAGCCTCGCTGCGTGGGGTAGACGGCGCAAAGCGACGCGAGCGATGCAAGTCGCGCGATGAGTACGATTTCACCCAGGTCGACGGTCGACTCGGACGTTGAGAAAGTTCGCTCCGGTGCCGTGGCGCATGATCGATCCGGCGGTTTGTCGACCGGCAGGCGGGTGGGATGAATTCACCTCGCCGTGGGTCGAATCGCACCCCGCGTTAGTCGCGAATCGGCGCGCGTTTAGAGCAGGCGTGCGTGCGCCTCGCGCGAATGTGCGATAGGCAAAGTGGAATCGGGGCAATGGCCGAACGAACGCTGAAGCAGCGCTTCGGCGCTGATGGAAAATCGACAAACGTAGAAGACAGCTTCAGGCTCACGCGCGCAGTGACAGCGCCCGCTTAGCTCAGCCCAGCGCGCCTGAATCGCGCCGTGCGCGCCACAGCAGGCGGCTGCCGATCGGCACGCACGCCACCAGCCCTTGTTCGAACAACAACTCGAGCGCGGCCTGCGTGACATCGGGTGAAATCGCCGCGGCGTGCGTGCCGATCCAGACGAAGTGCACGCCTTCGACGGTATCGGCCGCGGCCGGATGATCCAGCAGATAGCGGAGGATTTGCAGCGCGGCGATTCGCGTCAGATCATCGATCACGATGCGATCCGTCGATCAGTGCGCGAACCGCGCCGGATTGACCCGCTCGTCAATTCGAGCGATCACGGGCCAGGCCGTGTTTGCGGACCAGTTTGCCGAACGCACTGCGCTCCTCGCCGGCGAGCCGCGCCGCGAGCGACAGATTGCCGTTCGACTCCTCCAGCAGGCGGCGCAGATAGTTGACCTCGAAGCTGGCAATCGCCGCGGCTTTTTCGGTTTTGAAACCACGCGGTACGTCGGCGCCGCCGGCCGAACTTGCCGAAGCCGAAGCAGAAGCCGCAATCGCAGCCGCTGCCGCCGCCGAAGCCGGGCCGACCGACACCAGATCACTATCGGCAAGCAGAAACGCGCGATGTACCGCGTTCTCCAGTTCGCGAACGTTGCCCGGCCACGAATGCTCACGAAGATACGCCAGCGACACGGCGTCGAAGCGCATTTCGTGCCGCGAATAGCGGCTGCGCAAGCGGTCGAGAAAGACTTGCGCGAGTTCGATCTTGTCGTCCGAACGCTCGCGCAGCGGCGGAATGCGCAGCGTGACGACGTCGAGCCGGTACAGCAGATCGCGCCGGAAATGCCGCGCTTCCACCAGTTCCGCGAGGTTCGCGTTGGTCGCGACGATGATCCGTACGTTCGCCTGACGGATGCGCGTTCCGCCCACACGGCGATACGTGCCGTCCTGTAGAAAGCGCAGTAGCGACGCCTGCGCCTTGAGCCCGAGCGCGTCGATTTCGTCGAGGAACAGCGTGCCGCCGTCGGCCTCGCCGATCAGCCCGGGACTGTCGAGCTTCGCGTCGGTGAACGCGCCGCGCTCATGGCCGAACAATTCGCTTTCCACCAGCATTTCCGGCAAGGCGCCGCAATTGACCGGCACAAAAGCGCATTGCTTTCGCTCGCCGAGATAGTGGATCGCCCGCACCGCCATTTCCTTGCCGGTGCCGGTCTCGCCAAGCACCGTGACCGGCACGTCCACGCTGGCGATCTTTTCGATTTGCCGTCTCATCGCGTGCATTGCCGCGGACGAGCCTAGCAGATTGAGACGAACGAACGGATCCATGCGCACCCCGGAAGCTGGTCTATAAATTTAGCGATCCGCGAGCGCCTCGCGGATAACTTCTTTTCTTGTAGAGCAACGCGGCGACGCCGCAATTTCTTATACAGCGTATTGCTGGATCGGACCTCGGGGCACAGGTCATTGCACGCATTTCGTCTATTCACGATATGCGTTTTAACGCATAGCGGCTTTCAATTGACTTTAATGAAATTGTGCTAATTGCATAATCGATATATGCCATCCCTGCACCGATGAACCGCAGCATAGCGAATCGCGGCGCGCGTAGCTAGAAGAAAAAACCATGAATGATTACGGGCGCTTAAAGGGCGCTTAAAGGGCGGTTAGCGGACGGTGGACGGACGGTGGCGAGCTTGCGGTGCCCTACGCGCATTACCCCGCATTCGTGCGCTTGCACATTGCGTATACGTCAATGCGTCGACTTTCGGTGACTACCAAAATTTAATTATCCGCAGATGACAGGCTGCTATTTCGTGCGCGGGCGCTCGTGAAGATGAGCAGTAATACATCGCTATATTTCGCCATCCAAAGCATTGATCTCTTCACATCGGAGCCTTCTCGCTCACCCTATTGTCAATTGCAGGTGCGTGGAGATTCGACGGGAAAATTCATCGCTCGAACTGACTTTGATCGCGGCAACGATGCCGTGGTGTTCTATTGGAAAAACGGCGGCGGCGCTATCGACCGACTACGCACGTTACACGCGCTTGCAATACAAACACTATTGCCGCGCGTGAGGAAACGACCGTGCTCTTAATCGGCGTGCGAATGCTGCGTGAGTACAATTCGGGCCTCGACCCGGACCGCCACTCTTCGGGGCAATTCACACTGAACGAGGGTCGGCCCTGAGGCAATCACTTGATTGCGCGAAAACCTGTATGGATGTACAGTATCTCACCATGGTGTCCGGACCTGCCGACGAACAGACGCGCAGGCCCCGGCACCCGCACTGCGGAGTCGTGACGCAGCGCAAACATGGGGCAAGCATAGGAGAAAACATGTTTCGATTTGCGATTCAAGGTGTATTGCTGCTGGCGTTCGCTTCGACAGCGGCGGCCAGCGAGCACTACATCGAGATCTGGAATCCGCCGGAAGCGCGGCTCCCGCAGGCATCGGCTAGCGGCAAGGGCATTGCGGGCAAGCGGCCACCCGTTTCTCGCCATGCGTCCAGAGCGGCGCCACGCCGGGTTGCAGATGCGGTTGGGCAATCCGTTCCAGGCAAAAAACGTGTGTCGGATACCTTTAAAAAGCCTATAGCACCACGCCCCACCGACATTCCTCGCATCATGACGCCCGAAGGCAATGTGCTTCGCGTGAACTACACCGGTTCGCCGGTTCAGGTGGTGCGTTGAACGACACGTCCAACGCGGCAAGTATCGAGTCCGTGCTCGCCATCTGAGCCACGTAATTCACGTCACGTTAAACGACAGGCATCCAGACTTTTTCTCCAATCGGTCACGCAGCGAACACGCCTGGAAGAGCAGCCATGGTCGAACACCTCCACTCCCCGAGCCTGATCAACCGCCCGCTTATCCCCGCGACTTGACCGGCTTTTCCATGCACGCGTCGACGTCGACACTGTCCTGATCGTTGCCATGTGCGCGGCTCGCCAGCCGCGAATAAGCAGCGGCGAGTCGGCGGAGTTCGTCTTCAGAAGCGTCCTCGATACCGATCAATTGATCGTTCGCCGCGCGATGCGACGCGAGCAGTTCATTCAGCTTCAGATGCACCGCCACGCTGTCCTTGTTCTGACTTTGCTGGATCAGAAAAACCATCAAAAAGGTAATGATGGTCGTGCCGGTATTGATCACCAGTTGCCAGCCGTCGGAGAAGTGAAATAGCGGCCCCGTCACTGCCCAGACAATCACCGTGATCGCCGCGACGCCGAATGCGACCGGTGAACCGGCCAGCCGCGTGACCGAACTGGCGAAGGTGTCGAAAGCGCGTGTAATGGGGTGGCGTGTCGCGTATGCCGGGCTCGACGTGTCCGGCACGGTGCTGAGGCTTTCGGCGTAAGCGCCCGATTTTGTTTCTGGCACGGATGCCTCCGACAGTTGTGGTTCACCTCTGTCGGATAGCATTTTGCGTGCCGTGCGGCGACGCTCACGCTGTAACGAAGCGCGCCGCGATGCACGGCATCGACGACGTTAGTCGGTACACGCGGGGCACACTACCGTCGTAGCAGCCGGCTCGCTTACTGGCGTCTTTGCCGGCTGAGTCGCATGCTCAGTTGCCAGCTTATCCAGCGCATGACGCCCCGACTCAGCCACCCCAGTCGCAACCCTCCCGCCCTGCTCGCCTCGCCCGAAACTCAGCAACGCCCCGAGCCCCAGCAACGCGAGAACACTGCCGAGCAGAAGATCGGCGGCAATGCCCACGTGATCGACCACCACCCCGCCCACCAGCGAGCCGAGTGCGATCGCCACCTGAATGATGCTCACGAACAGGGCCGAACCCGCCTCCGGCGAATCCGGCGTGGCGCGCTGAATCCAGATGCTGAAACAGAGCGGCAACGCGCCGAACGAAACGCCCCACGCGAGCACGAGCGCCGCGACGCCGACCGGCGAATGCTGCATCAGCGGCAACGAAACCAACGCGATCATCAGCAGCGACACCATCGCGCCCAGCGACACCTTCAGATTGCGCGTGACGGTGGACGACACCACGAAGTTGGAGATGAATCCGATCATGCCGAAGCCGAGCAGCAGCCAGGTGATGGTCGGCATGCCCAGATTCGCATTGCGCAAGAGGAATGGCGTGATGTACGTGTACGACGAGAAATGCGCGCCGAACACCAGCGCCACCATCAACATACTTTTACGCGGATGCGAACGGCGCAGCAGCGTCGTCAGATCGTGCAGGCGCAATGCCGCGTTCGACGGTAACGACGGCACGAAGAAGAACTGCGCGACGAGCGCGACGGCAACCAGCACACCGGTCGCCATGAACGAAGCACGCCACGACGCGAAACTCGCGATGAACGTGCCGAGCGGCACGCCGATCACCGTTGCGCACGTCACGCCGGTCAATATCGTCGCCATGGCGCGTGCGGAATCCTTCGGCCGCACGAGGCGTCCCGACGCCGCCGTGGCCAGGGTCCAGAAACCGCCCAACGCGGCGCCGAGCAACGCACGGCCCACCAGCATGACGAGGAAATCCGGCGCAAGGGCGGAGATCAGATTCGACGCCAGCAGTAACGCGGTGAGCAGCAGAAAAACGCGCCGCCGATCCATGCGGCCGGCCACCAGCATCAGACCCGGAGCCGAAAAAGCCGCGATTACGCCGGGCACGGTGACCATCAATCCCGCGGTGCCCGGCGACACGCCCAGATCCGCCGCGACGCGCGGCAACAATCCGACCGGTAAAAACTCGGTCGTCACGAAGGCAAAGGCGCCGATTGCAACGGCGCCGACCGCGAGCCACGAACGCACGGACGACGACGCACCATCGTCCGTCGAGGCGTGGCTCGACGGCAGATTATCTTCCATCAACATAGTATTGTTTGCGAGTTACTTAACAACGGGTGGGATTGGAGCGGCAGTGCCGTGCTAATCGATTCGCGGACTGCCCACCATGAATAAAAAAGCAGGTCCTGTCGACCTGCCAGAGATTGCGTCACCGGAAATCAGCGAGTGAACACCAGAATGGGCACACCATAACATCGTCTTAAACCGCTCGCTGACCACACCGAAAAATCGCAGTCGCGCGTGGGGTTATTGATGCGGCCACGCCGAGGCGGCACAGCGCTTGCTGACGCGTATGAGGGTGTTGCTTCTTAAAGGTGTCATCGGGCTCATTGCATGAAAGGGCATGAAAGCGGTGCGAAGTTGCGATGTCTGTCACGCGCACCGCACCCTCGCCCGCCGGCCCTTTTCATTGACCGAAATAAACCCGGCATAGCGGGCCGGAAGAACATGGCTGGCCCGGCCGGCCGCCCATTTCCGATTGTCCCGCGGCCACGCCGCCATAGGACGCGTTCCGCACACCCTGTACGGCCTGTCCCGCTTCTCCGAACGACATGTCGGTCGTGGCCTGTACCGACTCGTTCGCGTTCCGTTGCATCAGCGTGCGGCCCGACATGCCGTCACCTGTCGCGCTGTCCGCCTGCTGCGCGCCGACACTAATCGGCACGAGTAGCAGAACCGCGCTTGCCATTGCCACCCATAAAAGAAATTTCATGTCCAGACTCCTCGAATCCGGCGCAGCAGTACCCGTCCTCCCAAACAATTGATCCGCGAAAAAACGCGTGGCCGCCCAATCGGGCCGACGGGCGAGTCATTGCCAATGCATGACTGCTGCGGCAAGTCACCGAACTAAACAAGCTACCCATTGCCAGACCTGCGACCGATGTCGGACGCGTTCTCGCGGCGAGCCGGAATCGATGGCCACAGGCTGGAAACGCGGATTTTGGCTCCGCTGTTCCGTTATAGGTCGGCCGTTCAGGAATTCAATCTCGACTCGCCAGCTATGCGATTTGCAGTCGGCACGGTTCGCCTGGCCGCAGTCGCGAACAAAATCCGACAAGCCAGCGCGTGCGTTGGCCGCGCAGTGCGTTATGATGCTGCCATAACGTAAAAAAACGGCCCCACGCGAGGCACCGGCGAGAGACGGAGCGTGGACGTGAAACCAGCCGGACGCAATCAGCGCATCGTCAACATCGTTCGTTCCCAGGCGGCCGCAAGGCTTATCCAGCCTTATCTGCCGTCAGGCAGTGCGCCGGAATACGCGCTGAATGTGCTTGATCGTGCCGATCGGCATAGCTGGTATTAATGGCAGCCTGACCGGACAAATGCAGTACCGCAATTTACGGAGCAACGTTATTTAACGCTGCCAGAAGCATTTCCTTCAATCGATAACCCGACCGCGGGCCGGCCCCATTTAGATGGGCTCGAGGCTTACGCGGCTTTTCCTTGCAATCTGTAACTGACAGAACGCCGGACGCTTTAGAAGGACGAATATCTTATGGACGAAAGGAAGCGAGATAGCATGATTGCGTATCTCCGCCATCGCATGGAAGAGTTTGGTATCGAGCCGGAAGATCTGGCTGCGGTATTGGCGGCCGAGCCCGCGGCACAAAAGGACGCACGCTACCGCAGCGCGACCGGAGATAGCTGGGACGGCCAGGGCGAAATGCCCCAATGGCTCAAACAGGCAATCAGCGCGGGGCAATCGATCGACCACTTTGAATTGTCCGCTGCGCCCGCCCCCACGCCGCAGCCGAAGAAAAACGTGGACTGGAAAAACGATCCGTTCGCAGGCAGCCCGCTCGCCCGCTCGACCAATCGTTAATACTGAGTTCACGCGCTGCAGGTACTGAGTTGCGGCGGCACCGTGTATTGCGGCAATTGAATGAAGGCACTGATCTGCCGCACGATTTGCCAGAACAGCTTGTCGAACAGCCGCCCCTGCTCGGCCTCCGAAACGCCGTCCGCCAGCGGATCGGCAAAGCGCCAGCAATACGAAACCGGTTCACCCGGAAAGACTGGCGCATGGGGCGCGGTGACGAATTCGTCCATGGCGACGATCACGTCCATTCGCGGCGCCCATTCGCCCGTAAATTCCAGCCAGCTTTTCGCGCCGAGCACGCCGAGTTCCGAAATACCCGGCCGCAATTGCGCAACGGCAAATGGATGAACCTGCGCGGCCGGTTCCGGCCCCGCGCTGAATGCATCGAAACGGTGTCCCGCCAGTTCCCTCAATAAAGCTTCGGCAATAATGCTGCTGGCTGAATTCTCACGACAGAGAAACAGCACCTTATATTTTCTGGTCACGCTCACCCCGTACCCATATATTTTTGCTTCTGTGCAGCATTCTGCCGTCGCAGTCTTGCGCCCTCGTGACACTACGATGACCAGATTGATGGCGCTACAGGAAGTTGTACCAGGGGGCTGGACTCCACGGCGCCGCGCGATGCTTCTGCCCGCCAGTGTAGCAGCGTGAGCGACGAAGCTTTCATCAAGCTGTCGCCCACGCGCCGACGCGCGGTGTTTCGTCACATGACTGCGACGCATCGAACTTCATCAACTCACGGCCTCACTGTCGCGCCTCTCCGACACGATCCGATTGGCCGCGTCGCTGCCTCGCGCGGTCGCGGGAGGCGCTGTTTCGAACTGCATGGCAGCAGGGGTAGGCTTATTAATCGACTTGACGCCGTTCGCGATACCGGGCGCCGCGACATAGGGAACGAAAGCCGCCACCGCGACGACAATGATGAAAGTGAACATGGCTGTCGTACCTCCTGGGCGGGGCTGAGTGAAAGGCCACGTAAATGGCCGCGCGAGGAATTGCCTGAAGCTGGAGTTGGAGATGGGTCGGTACGGAACGGCGTTCGTTTGACTCGCGTCGAGAACGGTAAGAAGGTGCTTTGATTCTAGAAGCGCGGCTTGCCGCGCTAAAGGTCGCTGTCTCTATTAAATCGGCCTACGTCTATGGTCTGGCGGCCAACGTGTCTTTCGTCACACCACGGCGGATTCCTCGACCTCGTGCAATGGCTCGTCGTGTCCGTTGCGCTCGTTATCCCGCGCTCCCGTGCGGCTCAAAAACGCGAACGACGCACACGCTGACAGCAACGTGATCACGATCAACACATGCAGCAAACTGGTGAACGCATGGGTATAGCTGAGCGCGAGTTCGTGCCGGCTGATCTGCGGCAGACTCGCGGCAGCGCTCGCGAGGTCGCCCGTCGTCAGACGCTGCGCTGCCTCGGCGATGCGTTGCGTCATCGCGGGGCTGCCGTCCGCCGTGAGTCGCGCGAGGCGGTGTTGCGCGAGGCCCGCGAGTAGCGCCGTGACGATCGCGAGCGCAATGCCTTCGCCGGCCACCCGCGTGGTGCTGAAAATGCCCGTCGCCATGCCCGCGCGCTCCTTCGGCACGACGCTCACCGACAGACCGTCCATCAAACCCCACGGCATTCCCGCGCCGATACCGACGATCAGCATCGGCACGATCGCGGCCCCGCGCGAAGCGCCGATGTCGACACGACTCAACCAGTAAAGTCCCGCCGCCGCGATCACAAAACCCAGCCCCGACAGCACGCCCGCCGAGACCCATCGCGTGAGCGCGGCAACCAGCAGAGGCACGACGAGCAAGGGTGCCGATAACGCAATCATCAGCAGTCCCGCCTCCATTTCGCTGAGACCTTCCGCGCCGATGAAGCGCAGCGGCAACATCACGATCAGCACGATGTAGCAGTAGCAGGTGCCGACCGGCAGAATCTGCACGCCCACGAAACGCGGATAGCGAAACAGGCTCAGGTCCAGCATCGGACGTGCGACGCGTAGCTCCACCGTCACGAACACGGCCAGCAGCGCCGCCGACGCAGCCAGCAGGCCGATTACCGGCACACTGGACCAACCGGCTTGCGGCGCCTGAATCACCGCGACTGTAAAGAGCCCAAGCGTGCCGGTGAAACTCAGCGTGCCGGGCCAGTCGAGACCGGTAGCGGCCGGATCGCGTGTTTCGCGCATGCGCGGCACACCGAACACGAACGCGAGCGCACCGATCGCGGCGATCGCCACGAAGATCGCGCGCCAGCCGAAGTGCGTGATCAGCACACCCGCCATCAGCGGACCGAATGCCAGACCGAGTCCGAAGCTCGTCCCCAGCAGGCTGAACGCGCGCGTGCGGGCATGGCCGGTGAATTCCTGCGCCAGCGCCGCGGACCCGCTCGCCAGCGACGCTGCCGCCGCGATGCCCTGCAAGGCGCGCAACGCATCGAGCCACGCCACCGAGGGCGCCAGACTCAGCGCGATCGACGCCGCGATAAAACCGCCCAGCCCGGCCACGAAAAGCCGCTTGCGGCCGAACTGATCGGCGAGCGCGCCGGCCGCCATCAGCAGGCTGCCGAAGCTCAGCATGAAGGCGTTGGTGATCCAGGTGAGCGCGCCCGCGCTGCCGCCCAGATCGCGCCCAATTGCGGGCGTGGCGACCGCGCCGCCCGAGAACGCCAGCGGCAGCACCAGCGCGGACAAACAGACGGCGGCGAGTATCAGCGGTTTGGCGCTCGCCTCTTCGTGTGACGTTACAGTTTTCATCGATCGACTCTCCCCCGAAATCCGGCCGCGCTGTGGCGTGGTGTGGCGTGGTGTGGCGTGGTGTGGTGTGGCGAATCACGAGCGCCGGCCGGGCGTGCCCGCGAAGCGCAGGCACTCAAGGGCGTTATTCTGGCCACCGCAATGGAACGGATAAAGAGCCTGCCGGTCGTGACTGAGCGGCCTGAAACGCGACAATCGCGATGCTGAGGGTGCTGCGATGGCGTGGGTGCTCCGTCGCGGCATGGCATGGCAATGGCAACGCCAACCGCGCGATATCGATTGTCGCCACCACGGCGACACACCATTTCCGTCAGACGGATTTTTCCGGGCGGCCTGCGCGTTCATACTGACACTGATCTTTTCACGCCGATGCGGTCTGAACCGCGCGCGGCACACCATGACGGGACCATCGGATGTTGAACAGAAACGCCATCAGCTCGGGCGCCTACCTCGAGAGCTTCGATTCGCTGCCCAAGGAAATGCTCTGGACGCAGGAGCGGATCGACGCGTCGCTCGCGCAGACGCTGCAGCAGCGTCCCGACGACGGCGAGGTCTGGGTGTTCGCGTATGGCTCGCTGATGTGGAATCCGATCTCCGACTTCGACTGCCGCCGCATCGCGACGCTGCACGGCTGGCATCGCAGCTTCTGCATCCGGCTGATCGCGGGCCGCGCGACGCCCGAGCAGCCGGGCCGCATGCTTGCGCTCGAACCGGACGGCAGCACGCAAGGCGTCGCGCTACGTCTATGCGGCGAAACGCTTGGCGAAGAGCTGCGGATTCTGTGGATTCGCGAAATGGTGACCGGCGCGTATCGTCCGACCTGGGCGCCGGTCACGCTCGAAGACGGCACGCAAGTCCAGGCAATCGCCTTCGTGGCCGAACCGCTGGATCGACAATACGAGGGCGACGCGCGGGCCTCGGCAATCGGGGCGTCGATGGCGCTTGCGACGGGTCCATTCGGCACCAATGCCGAGTACGTGTTCAAGCTGCAGACCGCGCTCGACGATTGCGGACTCAACGATCCTTATATCGACGAACTCGCAGCCGAGCTGACGCGGCTCACGAAACTGCCCGCGTGATGCGTCAGAAGCGCAAGCCGTTCAGGAATTGAAACCAGAGACCGCCGAGTACGCCGGCGGGATGCGCGGTGGAAGCGGGGTCGTCGGGCTTGTCTTTGTCGTCGTGCTGCGGTGCGCGCTTGTCTTCACGCTTATCCTCGCGCCTGTCACGGCCCGCGCGCTGCGCCGGTGCGTCAGGCGCCGCAGCGCGTGATTTCGCGGAAGCCGAAGCCGAAGCTGTCGCCCGCGTTGCTGTAGCGTCTGCGTCGTCCGACGTAGCCTCACCCGCCGCCACCTCGACGTCCACCTTCGCCGCCGCTTCCGCCTCGCGCCGCGCCATCTGCAACGCCGCCACGCTATCCGCGATCTGCGCGGCTCGCCGCGCCTCGCAGCGACGCCCGAGCAACACGCCGAACAGCACGTCGCGATTGTGGCCTTCGTCGGCGAAACGCATGGCGAGCGACACCATCTCCGCATAGGCCGCTTCGTCGGCGGCTCGCGCCGCTGCTTCGCGCTCGGCCTGGGCCCGTTGCTGACGCGTGCGCTGCGCTTCCCAGCCGCGCATCTGCTCGGCGTAGACCGCGTCGTACACCTTGCGTTGAGCGGCGTCGGAGAGGATCGCGTACGCGTCCTTGATCTCCTGGAAAGTGGCGCGTGCAACGTCTTCCGCGCCGCTGTTGCGGTCCGGGTGCCACTTCATCGCGGCCTTGCGGTAGGCCCGCTTGATTTCGTCGTCGGTGGCGTGCGTGGGCACGCCAAGCGTGTCATAAAGAGTTGCCATTGCCTGCTCGACCTCGCCGTGAATCGTGTCGCAGGCCATCGTAGCATGTGAAAAATGTCAGCCACCTGCATGGGCGGACTGTGCGGACATCATCGGCATGACCGCGCTTTCGCGCCGCACAGGTGGCTAGCTGCGAAGTTTAGCGGCACATGCGGTAACTACCCCGTTTCGCACGCTTTCTCGCGAAGCTTTCAGATGCGGCGATAACACAGAATACGGTTGGAAAACGGGACTCCAATCGTCGGCGCGATATTCGCGCCGATAGACGACATCCACCGTCGAGCAATCGCTCTTCCAAAAATTGTGGCGTGCAGACAATCCCGGCGACTCGATTTCTATGTTCCGCCAGTGCATTAATCCAGTGGAATGTCGCAGAAAAAATTTCCTCGACGCATCTCTCCGCCTTCAGATTAATTCCAGTCAAACACATTAAGCCGATTACCGTGCGCGCTATTCGCGCACCGGTCAGCCATTCGAACGGCATAAAATATATTACCAATACCTTTCACCCATCGAGACAAGCTCCATCCTTGTCGAAACTTTTTGTGTTTCAGTCAAAAAAAGTTTGGTGTGTAATTTTTTTTCTTGCTATCTTCCCGATCTCAAGAGGTTACGTAATATTACAAACAGCAAAAAGCATGAAATCTGTCGGGCTAAAGTAGGCTCGATGCATATTATTTGCAGGCCTTTTTATTCCCGAAAACAGGATATGCGGCGCTTCCACCTTATGACGATTACGCCGCTTAAGCAGACGAGGTAGCTGTTAAAACGAAAGGTCGTCGTTTCGGCCATGCCTGAGTGAGACACGATAAAAAGAGGCACTTTCATTTCGATCACCCGGTAATCCGACACGTTGAAATCTAGCGTGTCCCTTCCGTTCGCCTTCAAATAAGCGTGCGTGAATCGGCACGCCATGAAGTGAATGGATGGGACAGCTTTATATGGTGCGGCGCAATAACGCCGCCATTCGCGTGGCGAGGTTCACGAGACCTCGCCAACCATTTTGGCGTAGCTCTATTTACAACCGAGAAGGGGAAAAATTGAAACAGCGTCCATTGGCATTTGCCATAAAAAGAATAATCTGGGCCGAGTTGGCATTGTCGGCTGCGCTCGCCGTCCCGGCCTTCGCGCAGAGCCAGCCCGCCACTGCCGGCAGCACGGCCGCGACACCTTCGGTCAATAGCGCTACGCCACCGGCCGCCAACGCGGCGACGCCATCCAAAGAGAAGGTTCAACAGATCAAGACCTTCGAAGTGACCGGATCGTTGATTCGCAGCGCCGACAAGGTGGGCTTCAATCAGGTTCAGAAAATCACGGCGAAGGATATCGAGAACAGCGGCTACACCAACGTGGCCGACTACCTGCGCGGCGTATCCGCCAATTCGGCGAGCAGTTGGGGGGAGGGATCGACCAACAGCTTCGCGCCCGGCGGTGCGGGCATCGCATTGCGCGGTCTGAGCGAAAAGTACACCCTGGTGCTGGTCGACGGGCAGCGCGTCGCGCCCTACGCATTCGCCGTGAACGGCACCGATCAGTTTTTCGACGTGAATACGTTGCCGTTGAACATCATCGATCGCATTGAAATCGTGAAGACGGGCGCCGTTTCGCAGTACGGCTCCGACGCCATTGCCGGGGTGGTGAACATCATCACCAGGCGCAACTTTCAGGGCCTGGAACTGGGCGGCAGCTATGGCGGCGCCACGCAGAACGGCGGCGGCCAGGGCACCACCCGGTTCAGCATTCTGGGCGGTATCGGCGATCTGAATTCAGACCGTTTCAACGTAACGGCCGCGCTCAGTTACTACAAATCGAACGGCTTTCTGGCGTCCGACCGCGATACGACGCAGAACCAGGATTTCTCGAATCAGCCCGGCGGCCTCTCCAACCAGTCGCCGTCGTACTGGAAGCGCGGCAACGGCATCGGCAATGTGCCGCTAAGCCCCTGCCCCAACGGCGGCACGGTCGTGTCGGGCAATGCCAATGCACAGACTTACGGTGCCGGCGGCACCGTGTGCCAGAACAACACCGCCTACGCAACCTCCCTGTCCCCGTGGACCGAACGCCTGAGCGCGAAGGTCCACGCCGACTTCAAGATCAACGACGCGATGCAGGCGTTCGCCGATCTGTGGGAAAGCAACAATACGACCAACACCAATAATTTCGTCGGGCGGTTGAGCTCCAGCACGCAGACTTACGATCCCGCCACCGGCGGCGTCAATCTGATCTCGAACGTGGTGCCGGCAAGCAATCCCTACAACCCGTTCGGGGTACCGACGCAGCTTCGCTACGCGTTCCCCGCCACGCAGTCGGTTCGCACGAGTTCCAATTTCTGGCGCGCCGCCACCGGCGTCAAGGGCTCGTTCACGACCCCCGGCATCGGAGACTGGGACTGGAACACCGCGTATACGCATTCGCAGAATACGGTGTCGAATAACTATACGAACCTGCTCAACGCGAATGCGCTGACCAACATCATTCAGAACGGCGTGTTCGACTTCGCCAATCCGTCCGCCACGCCGAACGGCCTGAACGGGTTGTACGGCAGCACCTCGACACAGGCGATCACCAAGCTCGACGCAGTGGATGCCACGCTGGCGACACCTCATCTGTTCACGCTGCCTACCGGCGACGTCGGGTTGGGTTTCGGCGCCCAGTTCCTGCACCAGAGCCAGTACATCGGCACCGGCGCGGGCTACGTGAACGGCACCTATGTCAATCCGTCGATCCAGTCCGTCGACGGCGAACGCAACGTGGCCGCGGCCTATTACCAGGTCGATATCCCGCTGCTGACGAACCTGACCTTCAGCCAGTCCGGTCGCTACGATCACTACAGCGATTTCGGCGGTGCGTTCTCGCCGCGTTTCGCGCTTCGCTTCCAGCCGGTTCGGCAATTGACGATGTACGGGTCGTACACGCGTGGCTTCCGCGCGCCGACCTTGATTGAAAACACTTCGTCGAAAACGTTCGGTGCACAAGGGGCGATCGATCCCAACGATCCGAACGATCCGGGCGCTTACGCATTGCGTGAAGAAATCCAGGCGGGCTCGCGCAACCTGCAACCGGAGCGGACCAAGAACTACAACCTCGGCTTCCAGTTGTCGCCGACGCGCACCACCGACATCGGTTTCGACTGGTACAAGATCCACATCGACAACGTGATCGGCACGGACGATATCCAGTCCGTGGTGAATGCGAACGATCCGTCGAAAGTGATCCGCAACCCGAACGGTTCGATCGCATATGTCCTGCTGCCGTACCAGAACCTCGCGTCGCTCGACACGGACGGCTTCGAAACGACGTTCCGGCAGTCGGTGGCGACCAAAATAGGTACGTTCACGCTGTCGGGCGACTGGACCTACGTGTGGCACTTCAAGATGCCGGTGGGCGGCGTCACCACCGACTTCGCCGGCAACAACGGCGCGCAGAATACGCCGTTCGGCGCCAGCTTCCCGCGCTGGAAAGGCAATACCGATCTGAACTGGAATTACCAGAAGTGGAATGCGACCTTGACCTGGATTTATACCGGGCCTTATGCGCAGGCCATTCTGCCGCCGGGCAACTACCCCGGCATGAAGGACGGCATGGCGTCCTATAGCCAGTTCAATCTGTTCGTCAGCTACACGGGGATCAAGCACTGGACGCTCTACGCGGGTGTCGACAACCTCTTCAACCGCGCGCCGCCGTTCGACCCGACCTTCATGAACGCCAGCTACCAGTCCGGTTACGACACGTCGCTGTACTCCTATGTCGGGCGTTTTGCGCAGATCGGCGCGACCTACAAGTTCTGACGGACGAAAAAAAGGCCTCGCCACTTAACGTAGCGAGGCCGAGTCCCATGTCAAGGAGATGTCATGGAGGAGACGATTCGATCATAGCGTCAGCGCCTTGCGCCCCCAACCAATCGTTCGCCATATGCTTATCCCGCATCGGTTCAAGTGCATTCCAGCGCACATTCGCGAGCAGAAAAAAGACCCGCTGTCTCACGCGGGTTATATCGTTAGAACAAAAAGTCGCTTCGCGTCGCCCGCGATGGTCTTTAAGATGACACTTCAAAGTCCGGTTCGTCCCGGCTTCGCTGCGCGCAGCCCCGCGCCGGCAAGCTGTGAGCCGTTACGGAAGGAGCATTTCGTTGACCAGTTTCGATCATCAGCGCCGGCCACTCGTTATCGGCATCGGCGGCACGACCCGCGCCGCCTCGTCGACCGAGCGCGCGCTCGGTTTTGCGCTGCGCGGCGCGGAAGCCGCCGGCGCACAGACCCGCCTGTTCGGCGGCACCTTCCTGCATAGTCTGCCCCACTACGCCCCTGAAAACCCCGCCCGTACCGACGAACAGCTCGAACTGATCGAAGCCGTGCGCCACGCGGACGCACTGATCATCGCCACGCCGGGTTATCACGGCGGCGTGTCCGGGCTCGTCAAGAACGCGCTGGACACGCTCGAGGAATTGCGCGCCGACGAGCGTCCCTATCTGGACGGCCGCGCGGTCGGCTGTATCGTTACCGCCTACGGCTGGCAAGCCGCCGGCTCGGTGCTGACCTCGCTGCGCTCGATCGTCCACGCGTTGCGCGGCTGGCCCACGCCGTTCGGCGCCGGCATCAACACGCTGGAAACGCGCTTCGACAGCGTGGACACCTGTTCGGATCCGAAAGTGGTCGATCAACTCGCCACGGTCGGTCAGCAGGCCGCGCAGTTCGCGCTGGCCTTTGCCTCGCATCGCACGCCGTCTGCCGCGCCGGTCGGCGGCGCGCAGAACGAAGCGGCACGCAACGAAGCGCAACCCGCGCGCTTGCTGCACGCGGTCTAAGCCCCTCGAAACACGCTGTATGCATGCCGTGGCGCCGCATTGGCGGCCCGCGGCAATCGCGCTTGTCCGAACCGTGCGGCACATAACAGACCGCCGATCCGCCACGCCGGATAGTGTGTGCGAGCACAACCGATATGGTCCGATGCGAACGGATGAAGACCGTTCCCGAACCGCGCTGATTTGCTTACGACGAATGATTGGTTCACCGGCTGCGCAGTGCCCCCTACGCTTGATCCTGCCCGCCGACTCACCGGCCGCCCCGACGCCGCAACCGCGCGTCTCCCGTGCCGGTTTCCTCGACAACGCAAGCGGGCATACTCACTGCCACGACCATGAATTCACATCTCCGCTACAAGGGTTACGAAGTCGCACCGGTTGCGCAACGTCTGCCCAACGGCCTGTTCGCCGCCAACCTGACGATCGAGAAAACCGCTACGAACCACGAGCAAGCCTATTCGTTCGACGCGCTGGACTACTTTTTCGACGAAGAACATGCGCTCGCTTACGCGTTCCGCTGGGGACGCATGTGGATCGATAATCACCAGTAACGCCCTCGGCCACGCCTTTGCGTCGACCGCCGTCGACGCCCGGCAGGTTGTGCCAGAATAGACGACACCTCGCGCTCGTCCCTTGCACGCCTGCCATGACCGACGTATCGACCGTTGTCGCCGCTCTTCGCTGCTCGCGTTCCCTGGGCGCTTTCCCCCGTACCGATCGCTCAATCGTCGCCGAATGGCCCGCGTTCGCGCGTGCCGCACCGCGCTCGCCCGCACTGCGCTCGCTGCCAGTCACGAAACCTATCGCGCCGAGCCGGCACCTCAACCCAGGGAGACACCGGTCATGACATGGACCGTCGATGAACAACTCGCGCTAACCGCCACCGAAGCCATCGCCGCCATTCAGTCGGGCCGCCTCAAGGCGGCCGACTACGTGGCCACGCTGCTCGCGCGCGCGGCATCCCTCGAGAGCCTCAATGCGCTTACCACGCTCGACCTCGACGGCGCCCTCGCCGCTGCGCGGCGCATCGATGCCTTGCCGGCCGCCGCGCTCGCGCAACTGCCGCTGGCCGGCTTGCCGATCGTCGTGAAGGACAACATCAACACGGCCGGTTTGCAGACCTCGGCGGGCACGCCGGCGCTGGAGGGCTTCATTCCGAGGGCGAACGCGCCCTCCGTGCAGCGCCTGATCGATGCCGGCGCGATCGTGCTCGGCAAGGCCAACATGCACGAACTCGCGTTCGGTATCACCAGCACGAACCTCGCCACGCATGCCGGCCCGGTGCGCAATCCATACGATCCCACACGCATTCCGGGCGGCTCGTCGGGCGGTACCGCGGCGGCGATCGCCGCGCGCATCGTGCCCGCCGGCCTCGGCACCGATACCGGCGGCTCGACGCGTATTCCGGCCGCGCTGACGGGCACCGCGGGGTTCCGTCCTTCAGTGGGCAATGGCGGCACTGAACGGCGCTATCACGACCCGGATGCCGTGGTGCCGATCAGCCATACGCGCGATACGGTCGGGCCGATGGCGCGCACCGTCGCCGATATCGCCCTGCTGGATGGCGTGATCACCAACAGCGGCGCGTTGCCGGATGTCGCGCTGAGCGGCTTGCGCATCGGTTTGCCTGCGCCGCTGTGGGAGGGCCTCGAGCGGCAGGTGGAAGACATCGCGCACAGTGCGTTGCGGCGGCTCGAAGCAGCGGGCGTGGTGTTCGTCCCGGTGGCGATGCGCGAACTCGATCATTTGAACGGCATGGTGGGCGGCCCGATTGCGGTCCACGAAGCGCTCGACGACGTGCGCGCCTGGCTCGTCGCGAACGACGCGCCGGTCAAAACCGTCGCCGAACTCGCGGCTCGCATTGCGAGCCCGGACGTGCGCGCGATTTACGACGGCGTGCTCGGCGACGTGCTGGCCGCGCAATACGACGACGCGCTGAACCTATGGCGGCCGCGTTTGCGGGCGTATATGGCCGCGACCTTCGCCGACGAGCGGCTCGACGCGCTGCTGTTTCCGACCACGCGTCTCGCCGCCGCGCCGATCGACGACGCTCATGGCTCGTCGTCCGTCAGCATCGACGGCGGCGAACCGATCGATACCATGGACGCGTTCCTGCGCAATACCGATCCGGCCAGCACGTCGGGCATTCCGGGGCTGTCGCTGCCAGCCGGCATGACCGCAGCCGGCTTGCCGGTGGGTCTGGAACTGGACGGGCCGCTGGGCGAAGACCGGCGGCTGCTGGCAATCGGCGTCGCGTTCGAGCAGTGGCTCGGCGTGCTGCCCGCGCCGACGCTTTGAGCCGCGCCGCCACCTACGTTTGAGAACCGTCCTGCAATGCCAATGACCGTGCCGACAAAAACGCCAATCGATACACCGTTGAAAACACCCACGTCCCGCCTGTCACGGCGGACTCTTTCGCGCCGCGGCGTCGGCCTGCGGGTGGCCATGACCGCGTTGACCGTAGCGCTCGCGACCACCGGCTGCGCACGCCTCGCCACGGTCGATTCCAACGCGCTATGGAAGATCGTCGATCTGCGCTGCGTGCCGTCGCAACAGGCAACCGGCACACCGGGCCAATGCACGACCGTCGATCTCGACCAACGCTATGCGATCCTGAAGGATATCGTCGGGCGGTCGCAGCATCTGCTGATTCCGACCGATCGCATCACCGGCATAGAAAGTCCGCTCGTGCTGGCGCCGCATGCTCAGGACTATTGGGTCGACGCATGGGATTCGCGCCGCTATGTCGAGCAATCGGTCAAGCGCACGCTGCCTGACAATCAACTCGGCCTTGAGATCAATTCGAAGTACCGGCGTTCGCAAAACCAGTTGCATATCCACATCGACTGCATGCGCGGCGATATCGGCGAGGCGCTTGCGCGTCACGCGAAAGATACGCCCGGCGAATGGCATTGGGACACGCTCGACGGCAGCCGTTACCGGATCATGCGCGTCACCACGCTGGCGAACGGCGGCAATCCGTTTCGCGTCGTCGTGCGCGATAACCCGGGCGAGGCGGCCATGGCCACGCAGACCATTCTCGTGACGGCTGCGGGGCCCGACGCGCAACAGGACGGCTGGCTGCTGGTGAATAGCGGCACCGAAGTGGAGAACGGCAGCGGCACGGCCGAACCCTTGCTGGATCACACATGCCGCGTGGCGGACGCGCATTGAGCACCGTCAGCATCATCGAGCAACGGCTCGCGCCGGATGCGGGCTAGTTTGATCTGCCACGCCTAAGCACGATCAGGCAGATGTATTGCTGAACAAATTGGTTCGGGCGGCGCCCATGGGTCCGTAGGATCGGTCTGAACATGCACTTCGACCGATCCAGCCCATGGCGTTTTACCTCGACGATACGCAGCGCAAAGCCCTCGCCCGACTCGCGACAAGCTGGACATGGCGCACCCAATGGCCGACATGGGCACTGATCGTCACGATTTATAGCGGATGGATCGGTGTCGCCGTTCACGCACGTCAGATCGGCTTGCCGCTCACCGCGGCGCTGCTCGCTTTGCTCGGCGCGTGGTACATGTCGCTGCAGCACGAACTGTTGCATGGTCATCCAACCCGTTCACGTCTGTTCAATGCAGGGCTCGGCCTCGCGCCGCTGGCCGTGTGGTTTCCCTATGGCGTCTATCGGCATTCGCATCTTCGGCATCATGACGATGCGCATTTGACGCACCCGGAACGCGATCCGGAAAGCTACTTCGTCGATTCAGCGGTGTGGCAACGCGCTGGGTGGGCGATCCGTGCGCTGCTCACGTTCCGCAATACGTTCATCGGTCGATTGCTGGTTGGTCCGGCGTTTTCCATTGCAGCGACCGGTGTGGATGCGCTTGCCAAAGTCAGGCGCGGTGATTGGCGCGATGTGCCGGTATGGCTTACGCACTTTGCGGCGTTGGCTGCCTTAACGCTGTGGTTGCGCAGTTATTGCGGCATTCCGGCGTGGGTGTTTTTTGTCGGTGTGGGCTACGGCGCGTTGTCGCTGGGTTCGATTCGCTCGTTTCAGGAGCATCGCGTCGCGCAGGCTTCCGAACATCGCACGGTGATTAACGAAGCGTCGTGGTTCTGGCGCTTGCTGTTTCTGAACAACAACTATCATCTGGTGCATCATGACTTGCCGCATGTGCCGTGGTTTGCGCTGCGGGGCATCTATGAGACGTCGCGCCAGCAATATGTTGATCGCTCAGGTGGCTTTCTGGTCAGGGGTTACAGCGAATGGGTCACGCGCTATGGATTCGCTGCGGTCGCGCATCCCGCGGCGGCCGTTGGGTCCGACGCGGACCGAACAAATCCGTCCCGGGGTACGTTCGCTAAAATCACGAATGAACGAAAACGCTCTACTCACGCACGAGCGTACCGGCGTCGCCCAACGGGTTTTCGGTGACGACCTCAAGCCGTAACCGACGCTGCCGTCCTGGTGCCATTCGACACCAACGCGACTCCGGACGCTGATAGCATTCGCGCTCAATTAGCCTTCAGCACATAAGCCGATTGACAAGCAGCAGCAAAGCCCAGGTCCTGACGCGCAATGCGCCACGCAGCTTGTGCGCATGCGGCATCAATTTCGCGGAACGTACCGCGCATCAAGGCACCCGCGCAATCAATCGATGGTGCGCGGTCTCGCCCATTGCGCCGCGCTCGCTGCCGTGCGTCTCGTTATCGGAGTGATACACAACGAGTACAGCGTTAGCATGGCTCATCCGAGCGGGCGCGACCATGCTGACGTTTGCAAAGCCATTCGGATCGGCGACAAACGAGTTGCCGTCTCCCGTACCGTCGACCGGCGTGAAACCAGTAGGCTGCCGATCGAAGTGATTTTCGAAAAGACTGAATTTTCCACCGGGTTTCAGGCCGTGCAACTGCACCGTTACGTCTTCCCGACCATCCGCGCGCGGCTTTAGCATCACGACGCCGCCGGCTGCGAACCATTGCCCAGCCGTCATCCCCAGGGGCGTACCTCTGGCCGTATAGAGATCCGTTGCACCAGCATCGTCAAACTTTGCGTTGCGCACACCCGCAACATGTTCGATACCCTGCCAATGGCGCTCCGCCTGGGCGCTTTTATCGTGCACGAAGACCTGCGGGTCGAGAATCGTTGGCGACGTCACTTCGCGGGAAAAATAGACGGCATGGGTTTCGAACGGCAGCGTGATCGCCGGGCTGGTCTGCGCGTGCGCGAAGACCGGCAACCAGGAAACGGCGCCAATGAGAAGAGAGATCAGTCGCATAGTCAATGAAAGTACCGGAACAATGAACGGCGGCGTACAGCCGAATTGAAAAAGCCGTTAATGAAGTGCGCCACGCACCGTTTTCGGGTAAAGCGTCTCAAGTGCCTGCTCGAATGTTGCTCGCGAGAACGGCCCCAGATGCATCGCCAGCAACTTACCGGTATGGTCGTAAAACAGCGTGGTCGGGAACGCTCTTGCACCGACTGCGCGCGCAACGGATAGGTTCGGATCACGCGCGAGGTTGTGCAGCACAAGCCCGTGCTCCGTCACGAAGCCGTTCACCGCGGCTTCCGACTCCCCCTGATTGATAAACGCGATGTCCACCTGCGTGAAGTCTCTTTGCGCTTCGGCCAGAACGGGCATTTCGGCTCGACAGGGTCCACACCAGCTCGCCCAGAGATTAAGGACTAGCGGCTTGCCGTCGTTATATGCAAGGGGCTGCGGGTTGCCATTCATGTCGAGCACGTTGACGGCGGGAAGAGATGCTGCAGGCGCTTCCGTATCGGCGAAAGCCGTCGCCAGGCCCCAACTCGCGCAACCGGCAAAAGCCGCGAGCGTCGCGGCGCGGCGCACATCTCGCCGCTTCGCGACCATCACCAGCAGAACCACCGCGCCAGCTACGGCCCCCGGCACCGGGTCGAAGCCCAGGTCGCGGAAATCGAGCATTTTCAGCACATCGCCCCGATAGGCCGGCAGGTATTGCCCGACGAACGCGAGTCGGGACGCCAACAGCCCGGCCACCACGCTATACAGAATGGTCGTTTCCGCGGCAGGGCCGCCATGGCTAGCCTTACGCGCCACCCACAGAGCAATGCCGATGTTTGCGAGAAGAATGAGTGGCGCGACCGGGAACGAACAAGGGCCGATATTCATTGATGGGCAGCGCGTGCAGCAACCTTGCCCAGGAGGATATTCAGGCCTTCGGAGATCAACGGATGCGCGATGATCGCGTCGCGCACCGCTGTATAAGGGAGCTTGCCGATCATGGCCATCTGCACGGCCGTCACCACGTCGCCGGCGTTCGTGCCCAGCATCGTGAAGCCGAGAATCTGGTCCGAATGCTGATCGACCAGCACCTTCATGAAGCCCTTCGTCGCTCCATTCGTGCGGGCGCGCGGCACGATCGCCATCGGAATCTTCGCCACCCGCACTTCGATACCGCGTGCCTTCGCTTCGGTTTCGTTCAGTCCGATGCGGCCAAGTTCGGGTTCGATGAACAGCGCATAAGGAATCATGCGGTTTTTCGTCGTCATGTTGCCGCCGGCAAGTTGTGACTTCAGGACCCGGTAGTCATCGAAAGAGGCGTGTGTAAACATCGCTGTGCCTGCCACTTCGCCGATGGCCCAGGTGTTGGCGGCAGTCGTTGCGAGCCGTTCGTCGACCTTGATGAAGCCACGTTCGTCCGTTTCGACGCCGGCTGCATCGAGCGCCAAACCTTTCGTCACGGGCGTGCGCCCCGCAGCGACGAGCACGTGCGAGCCGGACACCAGCGCGCCGCTGTCCAGCTCGATCCTGACGGCGTGGCCCGACGTGCCCGTCACCTTCACCGGCCTGGCGCCGACCAGAATCTCGATGCCTTCTTCGGCCAGCGCGGCCTGAATTTCCGACGTGACGTCTTCATCCTCGCGCATTGCAACACGGGGAGCTTCCTGAATGAGGGTGACGCTGCTGCCCAAACGCCGGAACGCCTGCGCCATCTCGAGGCCGATATAACCACCGCCGATCACGATGAGATGCTCCGGCAGCGAATCCAGTTGCAGAGCTTCGACATGCGTGAGCGGTTGGGCGTCTTTCAGACCCGGCACGTCGGGAATCGCGGCCGTGGTGCCCGTATTGATGAAAACGTGCTCACCCTCGATGATCCGCGCAGCGCCTTCGTTCATCTCGACATGAATCTTGCGCGGGCCGACAAAGCGGCCCGTTCCCAATACCAGATCGAGGCCTGAACCGAGAAACGCTTTCAGATTGGTGTCGACCATGCCATTCACCACCGAGCGCACGTTGCCGAGCACCTTTTTCATATCGGTTTTCGGGCCTTCGGTCACTTCGCTATCGTGCCGATGAGCATTGCGCACATGCGCGACCCGCGCATTCTGAATCAACGCCTTGGTCGGAATACAGGCCACATTGATACACGATCCGCCGATCATTCCGCGCTCGATGAGCGCAACCCGCTTGCCGGCTTGAGCCAATTCCATCGCGAGCGTTTTGCCGCCCTTGCCGCCGCCAAGGAAAACATATTCATAGTGTTCGATATTCGACATCGTCAACTCCAGTTTGGGTTGTCGCCCGGTGCGTTTCAACCGGAAGCGCATCGGCTCAGATCTCAGTGAGTGAATTCTATGAGCCCAACCGGCGTTTGCCGACGCTCGCGACGCTCGAAAACTAGCTCGATCGTCTCAACTTCCGCCATGAGCGTGGAGGTCGCTCGCGTCACTGGCGTAATCCGGGCTATCCATTCGTATCGGTCCGGCTCGCATTCGCGTTCGGGATGACTTGCAGCGTGAGACACTGGACGCTCGCTTGCGCTTTAGCGCCGGGACGAGTCGATGCTGCGTGATGCGACACTCGTCGTCCGCACGGCGTTTTTCTTCATTTTTGGGAGCTACCGGTCATGACCCGTTCCGCCTCTGAGTCGTTCGCACTTCCGCCCCATGTGATCAGCTTGCCGAGTCGCGCGGATTTTTCGACCACGGTGGCTCGTCTCGAAGCCGCATTCGCGAGCCGCCATATCACGCTTTTCGCCAAGGTGGACCAGGCGCAGGCGGCGGCAGGTTCCGGCGCCCTTCTTCGACCGACGGTTTTGCTGCTGTTCGGCAATCCCGCGGCCGGTACGCCGATCATGGCGGCGAACCCGCATGCCGCGGTTGAACTGCCGCTGAAAGCCGTGGTGTGGGAGGACAGCGAAGCGCGTGTCTACGTTGACTACCTCGACGTGACCCAGGTACTAGCCGATGGCTATGGACTCGATCCCGCCTCGTTCGAGAAGCTCGAGAAGATTCCCGATATGCTGCGCGGCGCGATTGCCGTCTGAAGCGGTGAGTGCCTCGCGTGCGTTGCGGGACGCGTCGTCTTACCCCTCCCGTCCCTCTGCCACACGTTGCGACGGCATACGTTCGTCCAGAATCAGGTTCTTCAAACTCGCGAGCTTGAAACGTGTCGCCGGTAGGGAACGCGAGAAAGGCCATGGCGAATGGATGATGCGACATACGTTCGCGGCTGTCGCTCAACCGGCGCTGATCGCTTCTCCGCCTATACCGACTGTATCGTCCCAAACGAACGTCCAGCGCTCCCCGAACGCAGCGACGACGACTCGGACGGCAGCGCCGGCACCACGCGAGGCGACGGATTCGAGGCCGTGCGTGCCGACCCGTAGGCAAACGCCGCCCCTGCCATCCACGATAGCGAAGACGCCGTGCCGTACCAGGCCGCACTCGTCGTATCGTTCTCCGACGACGCACGGACGGACGCCGCCGATAACCCGGCCGCCGCGAGATTCGCTACGCCGCTGGCGATCTGCAGCCCGCGACTGACTCTGCCGCGGGTACCGTCGAGCGCGGCGTGCGCCATGCCGGTGATCGCGCTCAAGCCCCATGCCGCCGACGACGCGTAACCGAGATTCGTCTGCGTGCTGTCCGTATTGAACACGGACGCGGTACTCAACGCGCCCGCGCTGAAGTTCATGAAGTTGCCGAACGATGCCAGCCGGCTGGCGGGCTGTGTGTTGCCCGCCTCCGACATCCCCGCGGCGGCGCCCCATAACACGCCGCTTACGGCGCCACTTGCCGTCGATGCGACGGAACCCGGTACGACCCTCGACGCCACCAGCGACGCCCCCGCAGCCAAACCGTCGACCAGCGGCGCGAATTTGCCCACTTTTTGCCGTGCGGTTTCGGGGTTCGCGGGCTGTTGCGCCACCGGTTGTAGCACCGGTTGTACCGCTTGTTGGCCACCCTGCTGCACGAGCGGCTGCGCAAGCGAATGAAGCGGTTGCGACGGCGCCAGGTCGATCGCGACATGGTCGGGACGCGGCCCGGAAGCCTGACTACCCGACGGCTGATGCTGCATCGGCGACAGCACCGGCGAGTTAGAACCGCTGGACGGATTGTGCTGCATCGGTGTCAGCGCCGCCCCGCCCGATCGGTTCGACGGCGCAGAACGCATCGGCGACAGCGTCGCCGCACTGTTCTGCGCTCTGTCGACGGGCGGCGTGGCCGCACGCCCGGGGCTGCTGTGCGGCGGCGGAGTCATCGGCGACAGCACCGGGCCGCTGGAATGCACACCGATCGGGAGCGGCGCGCTCAGGGACCGCGGCCTGCCGCTACCGACCGCTCCATGCCCAGGGTCGTAGCGGCGCGTCGGCGGATGGAAGACCGGATCGCTTGTTGCGTTGAGCGGCTTCGGACCTTTACTTCCGTTGCCATCGGATTGCCGCATGAGATTGTCCCGGCGTCAGGTGAGTGAGTTCAAGGAGAAGGCGAACAGACCCAGGCGGATCGAATGCTTCTCTCATCCCTCCTTCACACAAGCTTCGTGCCAGTTGGCCGCCAATGTGGCGCGCGCCTTGCTCTACAAGAGCCACGCCACAATCCGGCGGCGCTCGGGCGCGCCGCGCGATGGGCGCGATTTCACCCAGGTCGGCGCTTGCCACGAGGGCGAAAACCACTCGTCCGCCACGCGTGGATACGCGTAGTACCGAGATTGTTTCGTCGACTACGAGATGGGAAAAAATCGCCCCCTCTGGGTCGAGCTTGTGTGAAAACGCGCTGATCGCCTAAACTGGATTAACTCATTCAGCATGGGTGACCGGATGAAGCGATTCATAGAAGGTGAAGAT
>NZ_QLTK01000008.1 GCF_003269035.1 Paraburkholderia bryophila
TAGAAAAACGCCTTGTCCCAAGGTACCGCGATTACTCCGCCCGGCCCGTTGTGCCGGAAGGCGTACACCATTCGCGTCTGGCGATTGAAGCGCACGGCCTTGTGCCTGTAGTTGAAGCAATCGCGCAGCAATATCACAACCGTGAGCACGCAGCACAGCACCGTAATCACGGTGAAGACCCACATGCCGGCGCTGAACACTCCCTGTTCACCGTTCCTGACCATCGCAGGCGTATCGACAATCGCGCTCTGCGCGGCTTCCACGGTGAGTAAAGCAAATGCCGGGAAACAAAGCAGGAAAGCAAGAAGGCCCCAGCCAATCTGCGAGTAAGAAGCGTCGCAGACTTCGAGATAAACATCGTTCATCCCGAATACGGTGTAAGCATCGGCAGCTTCATCGACGACGGGCTTGTGAACATTAATGCGCCGTGCGACCTCTTCCTCGGTTAGTGGACGGTTGATTTGAATCTTTGTCAGGTAATCGTATGCCATGGTGACTCGCTTATGAGGTCAGCGCTTCGAACTGCTTGCGTTCGTCGAGTTCTGAGAACTTTTCCGTCGCTGTACCGAAGAAGCACTTACTGAGCCATTCCTCGATTTCCCGGTGCTTCTTCCATGCTATTAAAAGACCGATGACAACAAGCACAACCATAAGTGCAAAAATCAGGACGGTTGCGCCGGCAATCATGGCAAGGCACAGCAGGCCGTTTGTAACGGCAGATGCAAAATACAAGGAGGCTAGGCCCGCATGTCCGGACTCTCGTTCGGTCTTGAATTGCTGGAGGTCATACCACGCCCCGACCAATCCGGCTACCGCACCTACGACACGGAAGGCAATTTCGATAACGGTGCCCCATTTCAGCAACAGCTGCGAATAACGCCCCCCTAGTTTGCTAAATGCCTTCATTCCATTACCAACCGTCTGGAAGGACGCCGCACACGTTGAGACGATAGCAGCAACGAACTTGTCATGGTTCTCCTTGCGGTTCAGCGCACTCGACTTTGCCAACTCCTTGCTAGCCAACATCCAGTTCACCGCATTGAAGATGACCCCGATGACGCCGTATCCAACTTCACCCTGTGTCGCGGCCCGAAATTTTGGAAGAAAGCTCGCATTGATGTTCTCTTCCGTCAATACCGCGCGCACTCCCGGTGCAAAGATTGCCGCCCCCCTGCCACTGAGGGAAGTAGCGCCCGATGACGCCTGGAGAGCCTCATCGGCGTTGAAGACAATGAACTGCGGAACCTTGATTGGGCCATCCTTGGGAGACGAGCTCTGGAAAGTCTTACGCAGGTTCGCGTTCAACGAACCCAGGCTTGGACGTTTGTTCGCGGGCATCTGTTCGTACATCTGGCGCGCCATATAGGAAATCCACTGGTTGACGGTTCCTTCGACGGGCTTGTAGATGACGGTGGTGCGCGAACGCAGACTCATGCACGCTGTGAGAACCCGGACACTCGCTGTATCGCCAGTCTTGGCAATAAAGCCGGCAATCGGGCCACCCAGTTCGTGCAGCATTCCAGCCACTGCCTTGTCGGCCCGCACAATCAGGCCCTGACCTTTCTTCTCGAGAATCTCGTTGGCAGCGTGGTTCAGCTCAATGAGCTTTGCTGCCGGCTCCCGCACTTCAAGCATAGGGAATCCTGCCGCTTCCTTCAGTTTTTCAGCCGACGGGTCGTGGTTCAGAATCATCGAACGCAGAAGCGGATTGTGGCGGTCCTTCAAGTCTCCCTTGGCCCATTCGAGGACCAGGTCATAGACCACCCTGCGGTCAGCCGACCCATATATACATGCGTAGAAGAGTTCGGCGTATTCGACGCCCTTTGCCACATCGAGTTCGTGGAAGTCCCACGCAAACACCGTCCTCAGCTGCGTGCCCTTTAGCCAGGCGACATAGTCGTCTGCGAGCGGGTTGAGCACAGTGTCTTCTATCTGCTGCATCTGCGTCTTCATGTTATTGCGGAACTGCGTCACCGCATTCTGGCTGTAGGATTCGGTGTACGGCTTCCAGGCCGCGGCCTTCACCGAATCCATCTCCCGTTCCTTCTGCTCGTCGATGGACTTGACCTCCTTTTCGTAGGCCTTCCCCCCATCAAACAGGGAGTAAAGGGCGTACGTTTCAGCCGACTGTCCCTTGAGCTGCTCTGCGGCCGCATTCTCGTCCTCCTCTGCACTTTCTTCGATAGAGGATTTCATTCCGTCAATCGCGCTCGCCGTCCACATTTTTCTCTGATACGGCTTCATGGCCGCACCCATCGCTACAAACTGCTCGGCGTTGAGCTCCTGCGTGATGCCAGCTGGGTCCCAAAGTGCGAAGAAGACGCCATTGCCCTTGTCGTGTGCGTCCGTAAATTGCTTGAGCCCGTCCGCTTCGCTTGCGCGGTCCTTGAAGGCAAACGGCGAGCAAGATGCAGCGACGTCCACGCCGCCCTTGTACTCGAGCACATAGTCGGTAACGTGCGCAATGGTCTGGGCATGCTTCTGCGAATGGTTGCCGCTCGCCCATCCCGCTGCATCGAAGAGCTGCATCCGGTGGTCCCTGCAACCATTTTCGTTGGCTTCATAGCGCTTGCGCACAGGGCCCGTCCAGCGTACGTCGCTGAAAGCCAGATAGACCTTGCCGGCCTTCTGCGGATGGTCGATGCTGATGCACTGCGCGAGTTCCTTGTGCCCGGTCTGTTGACAGTTGAACCCTTTCTCCTGGGTTTCAGGCAGGTCGACGTCGAGCGGGTAGTTGAAGACATAGCCCTCGGACGTCACGCCGTAGATTTGCCACTTGCTTTGGGACGGGTAATAGACGTGGATGAACCCTTTGCGCACCGAGCGCAAGAAGTAGGTCGCCTTCTTGGGACCTACGCCTGTGACCCCGTCACCAAACGGTCCCTTCGGCAACGCAAGCGCCGTGGCCGCGCCGAGATTGTGAGCATTGGTCGCGGCAGCTGCCGCATACCGTACCGGCAGAATCAGAAGACCCGTCTTTTCACACATGTTGCAGGACTTCTGGCACGCTGCATTGGCTTTGGCGTTTGCCGATGCGGCCTGGACCTTCGGAATGGTACCCATAGTTACTCTCTCTGCCTTGCGTTATGTGTTGTTGCGTTACGCATACAGCGCCGCTTCCTGCGCAATCTGCGCCCAGTTTTCATCGGTCCACAAAGCGGTGATTTCCGAGTACGACGACGTCTGCCCCGGCTGAAGCGCCGCGGCGACCTTCGGATGTCGGTCGAAATTCGGTGAGACCAGCAAGCCCTGTACGGCAAACACCGTCAGGTCCTCTCCCGCGAGGCGATATCGGGCTCCCTTCGTGAACAGGGCGTCGAGCTGACGAGGGGTGCGCTCATCAACGGGCTCCCCAGCGTTCCGGATGGACTGCAGCGCCTGCTCGATGAGATGCAGGCGGCGCAGCGATGCCCACTGGTCAGTCGACGGCGACAGGCGTTCAGCAGGCGCGACCGCCGGACGCTCCACCGTCAGCCATCCACTGCCTGAGAAATAGCGCCAGCGCAGCACTGGTCCGAACACGAGCGATAGCTGTTCCGGTCGAAGCACCCATCCAAGGTTGCGAACCACCCGGGGGTCGTAGAATCGGAATACCGAGTGGCCCTCGGGTTCGCGCGGCAGCGCAAGCATGCCACTGACGTGCCGCATCAACGTCTCGGCGCTTGCATCAGTCTCAAGCAGCGCACAGACGCGCGGTGGGAGGCCCTCCTGCAGGTCCCGAGCCGCAATGGTCTCGATAGCCGGAAGTTGCTGTTCAGAGTGCTCCACTGCGTAAAGCAACGGCATCACCCCTTTGAGTTCCGGCATCGCAGTCGGGACAATCTCGCCGACTTCGTACATCCGTGGCGCCGTGCCAAGGTCAACGAGGCCGTTGTCGGGCTCCACAATCAGGTACTGGTCCATGGGTACGCCTAGTCGACAATGGCCGCACCGGCCTGCGAGGCAGAAGCAAATTTCTGCGCACACGACTCAGTCACTGGCAGTTGTGCTGCGGCGTTCTCACTCGCCGGGCCCTGGAACGAATGCTGGGTACCTTTGATTTCGACCAGGCCCGGCGCATGTACATAGATGTTGCCCCCAGCCAGGCGAATCGTTGCACCACCCGCCATCAGTTTGATTTCCTTGTCTGCCATCACATTGACGGCATCAGAAGTCGACACAACCTTGACAGTCCTGTCGGCCGTAATCTCGACGTTATCGGATTGGGCCTGCAGCTCGACCTTTCCTTTGCCTGCGAAGAGCTTCATGCCCGAGTTCTGCACGAAGAGACTGAGTTTTTCGCCCACGCTTGCGATGAGTGACTTGGACGCCGCAATGTGCGTGCTGGCGCCACTCACGATGTTGACGTGCTCCGTCGCCGCGGCCTGGATGGATTTCTGCGTCGAAAGGCCGATACCGGAGGGGCTGGCGAGCAGCATCACGGGCTGAGCGAATCCATTCGCCTCGCCAGTTCCACCGCCGGCCGTGTTGCCGCCCCCCGAGTTTGCCTGCCGCGCGCTCTGCGTCGCGGCTGCGAAATCGTTGATGGTGTCCTGAGCATCCTGCAAGCCTTCGGCCTGACTGCCTGTTGCGACTTCGGAGCGTCGCTCAACGACACCGCCCGAGTCGACGAGGTGCTGGTGTGCCTCCTTGACATCGAGCGGCTGGCTCGACGTGCCGACCTTCGCGTACGTCGAGAGGTACATACCCTGCGAAGCGCGCACAGCGCCGTACGAATCGGTCTTCAGGTCGAAGCCAGTCCCGAGATAGCTGCCGCGCGTATTGCCTTGCTGGTCAATGAGGTAGCCGAGATGCAAATAGCTTTGGGACGTGCTGCTGAAAAGCTGCGCCCGGTTCTGGCCCGTCGAATCGTCCATGACAAGCTGGTTGTAGCCTGTGCCCTGGAATTCCTTGGACTTGTAACCCGAGAGCAAGCCGTTGGAGTGCCATTGCGGCGTCTGCTGTCCGTTGAACAGGCTTCCGCTGACGACCGGGCGGTCACAATCGCCGTCCAGGTAGACGATTCCCACCTCATGTCCCACACGCGGGACAAATACGCCGCCGAGCGTCCCGCCGGCATTCGGTGACATGACGCGTAGCCAGCAGGAAGCCTTTTCATCGCCGCCGTTCTGCCGGTCCCAGTGCATTAGCACTTTGACCCGGTTGAGGCTGTCCGTGAACACTTCCTCATGATTCGGGCCGACCACTGTCGCGGTCTGGGTATGCATCAGGGGCTTACGGTGTTCGAAGGGACTGCGAAACGGAACAGTGCGTCGCTGCGTTTCCAGTTCGACGAGGAAGAAACCTTCGCCGCCCAACGCGTCATTTACATTGAAGGCATCCGACGAACCCGCGTGATATGAGCGAGCTTCAGCAAGTTGTGACTGAAGGCTATGGCGGAACTGTGTTCCGGTCGAAACCGGCAGGTTGTTCTCGATGTACCAGGTCACGGCCAGAATCGCAAACTGACGATTTTCCGCGCTGTCGGATGCGAGAGCGGTTGCGCCCTCAAGCTGGAACCAACGTCCCACATCGGCTCGCCGTACGCTGCCCGTCGCAAAGAAGCGCTTCGCGCGGGACTCCCATTCTTCGAGCCGTGTTTTTGACAAAGTGTCGCCACGAGCACTGTCGCCGTAGGTATATGCGCCTGTGTACTCGTAGACCTCGGCCTGGTCGGGCAGGTCACCTTGCTTGTCGACTGTCGGCGTGGACAGCTCTTTCTTGAAGGTTGGATTCTTATAGTCGAATGTGCGCGTGGTGTAGCTCACACTCTGCAATGTGCGTGCTCCGCCCCACTGGACTATTGCATCCGTTTCACTTCCAGCCCCCGCTCGATAAAACGACACATCTTGCGGAGCAAGGGCTTTAACGGTGTAGAGGTCGTCCGTGATGACCAGCGTGTGCGCTTTGCCGTCATCCGCCTGTTCAAAATAGCCGAAGAGACCTTCCGCTTCCATAATCCGGTGCACGAAGTTCCAGTCGTCTTCATATTGAACGCAGAACGACCGCGGAGGTAGCTGGTTACGGAGGTCGAAGCGATAAGCGCCACTTGACTGGGGATGCTCGTTGAATACCGCCGAGATTATGTCCTCTGCCGTCTTGTCCTGAAATATCCGCGCGTCGCTGCGAAATTTCAGGAAGTGCAACCACGACGAAAAGCTAATCTGGTAAAGCTGAACGCTGCCGTCGGAGCCCAGAAATCGCGCAGTATGAACGTAGCCATGACGCGGTAAATACGACGAGTCAGTCTGTTGAGTCCAGAGCGTCACCGGTTTCGCGATGAGGGATTTGAGCTCGATAGAGTCTTTCAGGGAAGCGACATCGACAGTGAAGTCGTAGTTGCGTCCAATGCGTGAAGTGCCGACCACGCGGACTGGCACCAGCGTATTGCCGCCCAACGCAGTATCCAGTTTCAACAAGCGTCGAGATTGGTCCATCCCCGCGCCCAGCACCGTTGCCAGGTCATTTACCGTCATTTTCAGACTCCACCCCCAGATTGCCACGCAGAATAATATGATGAAAAACTTTTCCAGACAATTTTTGTCAACGAACGCGTGCAATCAGTTTGCGATTCGGAATTATTTGCAGATGCGCACATGAAAGGTAGCTTTTTCCGCTTTGGTGTTTATCTGCGCGGCGGGAGATAGTTTTGCTATGCGATGAACAGGCTGCATTGATTGTCGCAGTAGTCTCCCTCAAAAATTGAAATATCGAAGCGTCCGAATCATGGACAAACACAAATATCGCCCATACCGAGTACGCGCCGCGCTCCGACTGACACGCCATTTACGTTCCCAGCCAACATTCGTTGCCCCATCCCGCACTTTATGGAAAAACAGTTTTCCGGGGCAACTGCCGATGAATGACACATGATGTTCACCTAAGCATCACTTTCAGATTGTTAAATATTGCAATCCACGGCAGCGATTTTCGTTTTGGATTCATAGTGCCTATGTTTTCAGCGGGTCATTGACAACAAAACTCCACAAGATTGAAAACGAGTACAACGTGTATGGATTTCATGGGCCAGCGCCAGAATCAATCGATTTGCGATTTTTATGCGAAATGAATAGAAAGAGAGGCGGTGGTCGTTATGTATCCACTAAGACATCCGCAAAGGCCACGCTTCTACCACCAACGCTAGAAGCTGTCCGCTCGCTTTCACTACGCAATCACCTTGCGCTCACCGCATTACGAGCAGGCAGTGGAAACGGGCACCTGCTAAGCGACCTGATACGTGCGCTGTACCTAGCCTGGTATCTTCGTGAAGCAGGCTTCGGAGCGATTCACCACGCATTTTTTCCTGAAGCCGCAGAGGCGCTCGAGAGCAGCGCGGCGCGGGCAACAGCAGACGATGTCTGGCAGGTCAGTCCGGACGAAGCGGCGATTCTCGAACGGCTGCTGGCACTTCATGACGAGCAACTGGCGAATACGCCTGTCGGCGTCATGCTCGGGGCACAAAGGCGGCTATTGCGATTCGCAACGAGTGACCGGAAAACACCGTGGCAAGAGACCGGCCGGTGACCGGGGAAGACGGGCGCGTGGCGCTCACGCGCGCTTCTCCGACCTGGCCGCAACAGCCGCTAAAATCGGCGCATCGAGAAGGACGGGGAAAATCATCATGGCTGCAAGAGGCGCTTCCGGCGCGATGACGCTGATAACGGAATACGACGTAGCGGGCAGCCCAATACGCGTGCTGCGACTGGAATCTGCGACCAATGGAAGAGCCGTTCTGCTGCTGGAAGTCGATGAGCGCAAACCCGGCATACACCGCGAGGTGAGGCACGAGATAACGCCGTCGGAACTCATTGCCGTCATTCGAGCAAATGGGGCAGCGCTGCCAAGCAAACCGCACAACGACCGTCTCATCTCCGACCCGATGTGAGTGCCCTCCATGGGCGATAGGTACGTCGTTCAACTCAATTTTTACGCCATGGCGGTGGGCGAGTTCAATAATCTAGTGCTTGCGAAAAGATATCTCGTCGAGCTCCTCGAAAACGATTCTGCGCGGCAATACGTTGCTCAACGTCATCCGGATTTGATGGTGGCGTTCGAGTCCATCATTGCAACCATTTCCCTCGACCAGCAGCAATTCAGCGCGGTCCTCTAGTCGAACCCTGACATAGCGGCGGTCCACACCGCGTGCGACGCGCAGTGAGATAAGCGCCATCGATTCGACTTCTGCGCCCCGCAATGGCGATGTTGCGTCCTTCTTTCGTTTTTGCAGAACCGCGCGCCCGTTTCGCGGCGAACCGCGCAGCAACGATGGCCAACGTCCTCGTGAACAGCTCCCAGCCAAGCTTTCGGTCCTCACTCATGAGGTCCCAGTGTTCTTCATTGATACCCCGTTTTACATTTGCGGCCATTGGTCGCCGACCTGGCGAATCGTCATTTTTGGGCTTCCATGCAAGAGATTCGCCTTACGATACATCGTTGAAATTGCGACAGCCATGTCTGGTCCGCGCAGAGTGTCTGCCCATGCTGGGGTAAGACCGTCGACCACACAGGCGAACGAGACAATCAGACTGGCCAATCAGTCAATAATCGGACAAAATCTATCGTAATTCGAGTTGTTTTCGGACAAACGATGGGTAACGGGCCGGTAATTCAGATAATTTTCGGCTAACGGTAGCGCCACATTATTCCGGCGTATTGCATGCGTTCCGGACAGTGCGGCGTATTATTTCGCTAATTTACGGACAAACTGGTCATCTCGGAACGGACGATGACGCTAAATTCAGACGCGAGCACGGCAGAGGTCTTCTTTTCCGGGGAAGACGAGGCTCAAGCGCGCGCGCTGCGCCGCCAGGTAGAGAGTGGCGCGTTCAGGCGCATTTACGCTGGCGTCTTCACGCAAAACCTGGACAGTCCACTCGAATCGGTCGTTACCCGAAACTGGGCGGCAATTGCAAGCCACCTGCTTCCGGGCGCAGTGATGGCGTACCGGTCTGCGTTGGAGCATCGTCCGGTTGACGGTGTCATCCACGTTCGCCGCGGCCGCACGCGCCGCACGCTCGCGCTGCCCGGACTCCTTGTCGAGGTGTATCCGGGAGCGGGACCGTTACTCGAACCGCCGGCGTCGGACGTTCCCTATCGCGGCATTTACTTGCCGAGCGAGGCACGGGGTTTCCTCGAGAACATGGCAACGGGACGCGGAGCTTCCGAGCGGGTGATGCCTCAGGAAGCGGTTGAGCGACGGCTCGACAACATTCTCACCATCAGGGGCAAGTTCAAGCTTAACGACTTGCGAGAGTGCGCTCGGGTGGTCGCGGACAAGCTGGACATGCAATCGGCGTTCACGCGGCTTGACGGTCTTATCGGCGCGCTGTTGGGCACACATGAAAAGAAAAAACTCAAAAGCAAACAAGCCTTAGCGAGAGCAGCAGGCAAGCCATATGACCCTGAGCGGCTCGACCTCTTTGATGCGTTGTTCGCGCAGTTGACCGCGAATGTGTTTCCGCACGTCGCAGACCCAGCGGCAGAAGGCAGCGCCATGGAGAATTTTGCTTTCTTCGAGGCATACTTTTCGAACTACATCGAAGGCACAACGTTCGAGGTAGCTGAAGCCGAGCAAATCGTTTTCGAGGGCGCCATTATTCAAGACCGTCCTGAGGACTCGCAAGATATTCTCGGAACATTCCATGTTGCGACTTCGTCTCCCTGGAGAAACAGGACCGCGCCGAACGCCGACCAATTTCTCGCCTGGCTCAAAAACATCAATGCAATTGTGATGTCGGGCCGCCCCGACAAGTTGCCGGGACAGTGGAAGGAGCAAGCAAATCAGGCAGGGAACACGTATTTTGTCGCGCCAGAACTGGTGCCGGGGACATTGAAAGAAGGGTACGAACGCATTGCTGCACAGACGGACCCCATGGCACGAGCGCTGATGACGATGTTCGTAGTGACGGAGGTTCATCCGTTCAAGGATGGCAACGGCCGTACGGCGCGACTGGCAATGAACGGCGCCTTAACGGAAGCCGGCCTTTGCCGCATTATTGTGCCTACCGTGTATCGCGAGGACTACCTGCTTCCCTTGAAGCGATTGTCAAATGAACGGGACGCGGGGCCATACATAAGGTCGATGACGCGTGCACAAGACTGGACCTCGCGATTCGACTATCGCCAGCCGCGGGCAGGCTTGAAGCAACAGCTCGAACTGAGCAACGCGTTTCAGGAAGACCTGAAGAACTACAGGCTGATTTTCCCTGAAAAGACGACTACACCGTAACTGAGCGAAGAACATAAACGCTGCTGACAAAAGCCCGCAATATCGACCAGAGCGTTGTGCGAAAAACTGCCCGTAAAACAAGGAAATTCTGGCGGATTCCGTGAAGAAGTGGCGCTCACGCGTATGGCGGACATGATGAGAGCACCACCGTGAGGAATGGGGCGGTACCGCCGGCCGGTCGTCGAGCAAAATAACAGTGGCGATGCTTCGTCACCCGATGAGTTGCGACAAACCGCTGCGGTGTGGCCACTAGCTCACCCTATGTATCCGGCAATGGGTCGAATTCATTTATAGCAGCGGGGTTCGCAACATTCTCGCTCTTAATTTACCTAACGCTTTGTCGTTCAGCCAAAGCGACTTCCGATATTGAAGTGAGAGTTCCGCGTGCTGCAGAAGCGCGTACGTGTCCTCTGGCGTTGGCTGGCTCGGTGCGATTTCCGCGGACAAGCGGGCCGTAACCCGCATCAAGTGTTCCTGGACCGATTCAAGATTGGCGAAGTCCAGCTCTTCTGTTTCGTATTGCATGGCGCCGTCGAGGTCGCGGCGCGCGAGTAGCATCTGGCCTTGGAGGAGGTTCCGAAATGTGTTCCACTCGTACATGGTGATTCCATGCCGTGTGCACATGTCAAAGTTTTCAACTGTGTGAACAAGAAGAAAGCGGCTCCTCTCGCCCAGTGGCCCTGCACCCACCAACTTCTTTCCCAGCTTACTCACGAGACGGTTGCGAACTTGCTCTGTATCAATCAACTCGCGGAGGCGACTGAGTTGCCCGATACCGTGATTGATGTTTTCGCCGCGACCGAACTCGTCGAGTTCGTCGCGCAAATACGGTTGAAGCACCTGGGCTCGATGTTTGACTTGGCAGAAGTAAAAAAGGTGCGTCGCATTGTCGTAAATGATGATGTCTGCGTCGTACCTGGCGTCCTTGTCCTTGAATTCGGGCCACGCCATAAAACGCGAGCCTTCGAGTCGGTCCCGGAGATACTGGAGAATGTAGTCGCGTTCGAACCAGTGCCCGATGGGTGGGCCGATTTGGCTGAAAAGCGGCCGCACATAGCGTTGCACTGCGAATTTTAAATTCAGGTTGTGGACGTGCAAGTGTCGAGAGTCGTCCGCTTGAGTAATAAACTGGTCGCCGGGAATTTGCGCGGCCGATTCATCCAATAGCGCATCTATTTCCGCATTGCCAAACCCTGCTCGCCGCAAGTGCTCGCGGGAGATTGAAGCCAGCGGGCGGTCTTCCAGGACGACGCGCGAGAAGTTACCCACGTCCCATCGAGTTGCAAGGGGATGCAACCAGACAAAGCACAGAAGCTCGGCGCGCGCCCACAGTTTTGGGACCACAGCACCATTCTTCGTCGGCAAGAGCTTCGTGACGTATTGCCGGTGCAAGCAGAGGTACTTATCAAGGATGGAATCGACCCATGCTCGAAAGTACTCGGCTTCTCGTGCCGGTCCGTCAAACTGGTCAAGGCTGCGCGACACCATCAAAGCATTGTAAGTGTCCGCCATGTTGCTCTGCTGCGCCCAGTAGAGTGAGAACCAACGTATCTTGCGCGCGGCATGCAGTCGAGCAGGAATGACGTAATGCATGGCGCGGCCGGCATCATTGGCGGCTTCGAACATACCGGTCATCAAGTGCACAGCGACCTCGCATTTGACATAGAGCGCCAGGAGCGAGGCCCGAGCCGGCCCGGATAATTCATTCCATCGAATGTTAGCTTTTGCCAGGTCTTCCTTGGCTAACCCAACGTATGCCTCGACTGCGATGACGGTATTTTGTCCCAGTGGCTCGGGAGGGCCATTCGGTTCATTCGCAAATGCGCCGACCCACACATCAAGGGCGGCAGTACCCAGGCTCAGGCGAGACCGTTCCCGAAAGACATGCCGCAAGACGCTGTCTTGCAAGAAAACGATTGAACTACCCAACGGCGACGGCACGTGTTCGAGCACATCATCACGCGAACATTTCCACGGTGAATATAAGAGCGAATACGCGGTGCGTCGCGCATCGGCGGGCAGACGTTCGAGATTGTCGGACAGGTGTTCAAGCCAGTGAGCCGATGCCGAGCCATCGAGAGGAAAGCCGTGATGCATGTTTTGTCGTTGTTGGCGTAAGTCGATTGCGGGTGGGCTGGGCATGCGGGAGCTATGACGCCCAATGACTATGTCGAAACGTCCGTTCGATAGAGTGGTCTGAACGGCTTGAACCCGTTACACGACCAAGGCCACTAGCGGTGAATAGACGAGGGGCAGGAGCACGCAGTCCGGTTTGCCGGATACCGTTACAGCGTCTTCTCGGCTCGCTCGCTAGTTGCAACCACGGGGTCGCAAGCCTCGGCAAATTTTCGGAATGAACCGAGCGTCAGCTGCAGTCCCGTTTCACCTCGCGGCACGGTCGTGAATAACCTTAAGCCACGTCACTTGCCAACTTTTCGTATCCCGCGCGTATCACGTTCGCGATGAGCGGACGGCGGGCGGTGAGGAATTCCTCGTAGTCCATGCTCCACCAATCGTTTGGTAGCGCGTGCCACCTGCACATCTGCGCCAGCTCCTCATGCGAAAAACGAGCGGCATAGTGCGGCCAGTAGCTGGCCGGCGGCCCGTCTGAAATTGCGATGTTGTCGTCCCATTCAACCAGTGCGTAGTTTGCAATCTGATTGATGTCACGCACACTATCAATGCCTTGCTTCTTCAAATATTGCTTCGGAAACAGGTGGTGACGCTCCAGCGCTTTTTTCTGTCCGTAAGCAGGTGGGTCCAGTAAGTCCGCAACCGGACTCTTGGAAAAAAGCGCTCGGGCGCCAATCAGCGTTTGCGCGGCATAGAAGCCAAAAAGTGCTGGACTGCGGCCTGCCGACGTAGCGAGCTCCATGGGCAGAGTCTTTGTCCAGTAGTCATCGGTCAGCGTTACAGCCTCCACAGCGGCGAGACGTGCCAGAAACTGCTCGGCTGACTTCAAATCGCGTAGCTCGGCGAGGTCCTGCTCCATTCGTGACTCGGGTGAGGACGTGAAGCGACCAGTCAGCAGCGACATGAACAACCACCGCGCAACCGCATTCTTGAGCAGAAAACCATCCACGTCATACTCCGTGCGCCCGAGCAGATACAGCTGGTAAGCAAATACCAGTGCATTAACCGAGCTGATGGTCTTCTCACTGCGATAACCTGCCGCGCGCACGATATTGAGGAAATCGGCCCAGTATGTGAGGTTCAACACGCGGGCCTGAGCGTCGCGCAGCTTGGTGAACTGGCTGTCGCGCTGGCCTGGACTCACGTCCCCCGTGGATAGGTCCTTCCCACGAAGCAGCGAGTACACGTGTTCCAGACGCGCGCGCCGGAAAGCGACACCGACATCGACGCGAAGTAAATGGTCGGGGTCCGGCTGAAAGATTTGGTTGAACGGGCTCGGCTGCCCTGTGGGTGATGGCTGACGAGCACGACGGCAGAACTGCTCCAGTTCGGAACGACCATCGTCCCAGAAAACTGACATGAGGGTGAGGATGAAGTCCGACTGGTTGAGCTTCTTGCCCTCGCTATTAATGCGAACAAAAACGTCAGCCACCTGTTCCTCGCTGCACTGTTGCGAGAGTTCCAGCGCAATGAAGGGGAAGTTCGTCAGACCAGCCAAGCGACCGATGGCATCGGCAATCTTGTCTTCCTCTGCCTCAGTCACCTCGCGCGCTGCCGATAAACGCTCAAGGTATTCGCGAATGGTCTTGTGGGTCGGCCGGCTGAATACCTCGGAAATATCAAGAATGTATTCCGGGTCTCGCTCGGTGGTTGCATCAGGTACTGCGAAAGTGCCGGTCTGGGGACGGAAGGCGATGCGAATGTGTTCGCGCTCAAAATTTTCTCGCAACACGGCCTCTCGGCGAATGACCGCATACAGGGATGTCAGCCGTTGCTGGCCGTCGACGATGAGCAGCGAAGGTGCCTTCTGTTTGTTCTGGTCACCAATCACTTTGGCATCAGTGCCCTCCGCTCCCGTCTGCCAGAACAGGAAGTAGCCGACCGGATAGCCGCGATACATTGAATCAAACAGGTCCCGCACCTTGGCATTTGCCCAGACGAAGGGTCGCTGAATGTCGGGGAGGCCGATGCGGCCGAAACCAATATCATTGATAAGACCGTCGAGGCTGTAGTGGACTTCTTTGAATAGGGTGTCGCTCATAGTCACTGGAGGGTTAAATTTCTTGCCTGGAGATAACGTACTGCGGCATGTCTGAGTCCGCCCCGATAATCCACTTCGAGCACTCTTCTCAAAGTACAACCTTACTAATCCCAGCGCCGTCTCAATGTAGCAATTCTCGCGTCCGACCGGAGAGCCTTGCCATCCGGTCCACACAACGCAACTGAACCTTCTGGCAGACCGAAAACGGACTCAATTTGCCGTTTGATGCTGCCGATACTGGCATCAGCACGTGCCGCGCGGTAGCGCGCCGCAGATTCAATTCTGAACCCCTTAAGGTTTACCTCGTCCTCCTCTGGCAATTCATCTTCGATTTCTTCAATAACTGCCTTCTCCGTCCCCGTGTCGTCACACTCGAGGGACTGGGGTGAGCGGCCACCATCCTCCGACCGGCTTTCGACGCTAGACCAGGTGAGAGCATCCTCAGGAACCCACAGGTTCCCATGTTCAAGGTGATATGCCATCACCGATTCACGGGTCGAGATATAGTCGCTCAGTCGCGACCGAGCACCCGGCAGGCGAGACAGTTCCGATTGGAGCGCCTGAAGAATGGACAATGGACCGGCTACGCCGATGAAGTCCGAGTTAGTCATCTCGTGGAAATTGAAACTTACGGTTGCGTGAACGTATATCGTGGCGCGCATGCTGGGTTCCTTACTTGCGAGCGAGGCAAGCGTCCGCCGTATTGTTCGCATCCGCTCCAGGTCGGAAATGCTATCCGTATCAATCTCGACTGTCGGAATAGGCTCTGAACTCTTCTTGAAATTTAGTTCACTTTCAGGCTTCGTGGTCACGGTCTCTCTCGCAATTGTTATGGACGCCGCGCACCTGACAAAACGGATGGCGCATCCACTGGCACTATAGAACTGTTACAACACCAATGCAGTTACGGCATAACCGGCAAATCCTTTAGGCACACTACATCGTTCGACCTTGCTGGAAAGAAGGACTTATGTGATGTAGTCAAACCGGGCCATCGTGGTATTTCCAAACTACAGCCAGGCGAAAAGGACTTTCAGCACTTCCAATACGCATAAACATCACACCGCCCCGTAGGCGCCCCCCGTGATTCGCATCAGCGCGGACTCTTAGGGGCATAGAAAGTGCATCGAAGAGTGGTTCGGCAAGCTACGTACATTTCATCGCAACAATCCGCTTCTCAATGCAGCTAGGCGCGCGTCGTCCAGTTCAATCTCGCCGGCGCTTGTCCTGCCCTCGTCGACGAACCGCGTTAGCGAGCCACAGTCTCGGCAGTAAGTCTCACCACGCGACCTGCTACGGGCAGATACAGCCATTGCTCCTTGACCTGCTTACCCGTGCACTTTTCAACAGCTTCCGCGTAGGCAGACAGCTGCGAACCGTACTTTTGCACACTCGCATCGTCTCGACTGGTACCGCCCGGGTTGGACTTATGGTCAATGAGGACCCAACCGTCAGGCGTATCCACTAGCAAATCGACGCGGCCTCGCAGCCGCGTTCCGTCTGTCCGGTTCGCCTCGAGAGGCATCTCAACGCGAACCGAGCCGCCCGGCCAGCGACGCTCCAGCCAGCTAAAGAAGGCTTGCACCTGGGCAACGACGGCCGCGCTGTCCACCGCATGTGCTACTCCCCAAGCACCAAGAATGCGTTCGACATCGGCGACGTCGCCCCTTCCAGCCACGCCGACACGGGCGATACACAGATGTAACGCGCTTCCCAGCATTTCCATTTCGATGCTGGCGGTAATCGCGACGCGCACGCCAATGGGTTCGGATTCGGCGACAGCGTACATACCGCCTTCCGCATCGCTCGGTCGATACCAGAGGGGCGGCGCATCTTTCGCCGGGGCGGCAACGTACCAGCTACATGTGGACTCGTCCTGTGCGGGCGGCGCAAGACCAATGTCTGCCGCGGTCCAAGTTCGGGCCTCGCGGAAGATGGTTCGTTCATCCGGAAGTACGACTGGCTCGGTTGCCCCGAAAAGCAGGTCCCCCGCTCTCACCTCATCAACCCATGCACGGTTGACGCCTCGACTCCGCTGGCAGGTGACAAGGACGTTTGCGTCGCGTGCACGCGTCATGCTGACATAAAGCAGGCGCTTGCTCTCCGCGAGCGCATCCGCCTCCATCATCTGCCCGATGGCGCTTCCCTCTGCGTTAGCGGCGGACTGCGGCTGAGTTCGCTTGGCCCAGGTTTTTGGCCAGAAGTGCACAAAGCGATTTTCCAGTGGCCGCTCGGGATTGAACTCGCCGTCAGTACGCGCGCGAACACCCCACAGGGCACTTCTTGTTGCGGTTCCGAGGGACGTGAGAATGACGACGGGCCACTCAAGCCCTTTCGCACCATGGTGGGTCATCACGCTGACAGCGTCGTCAGCGGTCGCCGACCGGTCGTCGGCTTGACTATCGGCGAGCGAGTCGAGCCAGCGCAGAAGTCCGCTAACTGTGGCTGGACGCCTGGCAGCGATACATTCGTCTTCATAGGCCGCACCGAGGTCCATTAAGGCTTCAACGTTGGCAATTCGGGTCCTTGCCTGATGCGGCGAACTCGACCACTGGCTTGCAACACGGGCAACGTGTGACTCGGACTTCGCGAGTCGCAATGCCTCTCGCGGCGTCAAAGCAGCGAGGGTCGGCCTCAATGTCTCCAGACGGACAAGAAGCGGATGCGCGTCGTCACCCTCGGCTTTCCACAGGGAAGGGCTAGCGCCCTCGCCGGCGATATATTCGAGCCGGTCACCCAGCCACTTCTGCGCCGGAACGCTATCCGCGAGGGTCAATATCAGCGCAGTTGCGACGCTGTCCCCCGCGTCAAGCAGGCGTCGAAGGCACGCAAGGACGAAGATGGCTTCGGGTGTGCCAAGAAGTCCGGCTCTCGGGCTTGCGGACGGTACGCCCCATTGCGTCAGAGACGTCACTGCAAGTTCAACCTGGTCGTTCTTGCGACACAGGACCGCGATGTCTCCAGGGCGAACGGGACGTTCCTCTTGAGTTTGCCGGTCCACGACCCTCAGCTCTGACTTAAGCAGCTCGCTGACTGCCTGCCCCAAGGCGAGGTAGTCGGACTCGTTGTTCCTGCTTTCGAAGTTCCAGTGAAATAGTGCTGGTTGCCCTGCGATGTCCCCCCGCGATGGTTGCAGGCATACCTGCGATGGTTGTAGTTGCGGAAGGAATGCGGAGTTGAAGACAGCATTCGTCAGGGACACAAGCGATGGCGTCGAGCGTCGGGAAGTGGTCAATGGCTCTCCCAGCTTGCCGCCCCAACTTTCGACAGCTGCAAGAATGCCGGCAATGAGCCGTGCGTCCGTCCCACGGAATCCGTAAATGGCCTGCTTCGGGTCCCCAACCCAGACCGAATGTTTGGCCAGTTTGGCGAGTTCCACGAAGAGCGCCAACTGCAACGGACTCGTGTCCTGAAATTCGTCGACCATCACGAGGTCGAGCTCGTCGGCCAATGCCTTCCGGACGTCCTCGTTTTTCCGGATGACTTCCAGCAGCAAGACCTCCTGGTCGCTAAAGTCCACTGCGCCCATCATGCGCTTGGTTTCGGCATAGGTCTCGAGCGTCCCGCCTGCGAGGTCAAACACCAGGTCAAGATAGGCGCGCACATCGTCATGAAACTCGGGATGCGATTCGTGCGCCTGGGCAGCTTCCGAGACGGGAGTTATGGCCGCACGGACCGCCGCGCCGGCATTCAGGCTACAAGCCGCAATCCAGTCGGGCCAGCACCAGCGCCCCTCACGAAAACACCGTTCGAGACGTTCCAGGTCCCGGTGACCGTTCCGGAGGTTTTGGGCGACATTGCCACCCGCTGCCTCGATTGCCGCGATGTGCAACGACACATCCGACAGGGCCTTCGTCAGGGCACCAGAAAGTACGCTTGTTGGGTCGTCCCCTGTCGATGGGGTCGACCAGTTTTCCAACATCAGGTCGGCGTTCCGGCGACCCATCGCTCGCACCTCTTCGGCGGGAATATCGTTATTCCTCGCGGCGTTGACCACGTCCTCAATTTGCGCAGACCACTCCGCGTGCTCGATGCCAAACTTGATGGTGAGCGCGACGAGCTTTTCCCGCCCCGATTCATCGAGCGTCTCTGCAAGTGAAGTCGCCAGCAGGCGCCTGCCCTGACCTTCACTCAGGACCGTCTGGTCCGGGGATAGCCCTATCTCAAAACAGAAGCGCTTCAGCAACTGGCCGCACACACTATTGACCGTACCGAGCTTCGCCTGTCCGATGGCAGTGGCGAGTTCGATTTTGCCTTTATTCAACAGCCAGGAGCGGGCGCGCTCGCGCAGCTCCGTTGCTGCCTTGACCGTGAACGTAGTCGCGAGGACGGCGTGCGGCCGCGCCTCACCTGACTCGAGTGCCTCGGCGAGCGTAGATGTGAGCTTGTAGGTCTTACCGCTTCCAGCGCCCGCACTAATGAATTCGATGTTATTCATTGCTCCCACCCTCCGAGCAGCACCATATAGTCCTTATCCCACGTGTTCGGCCCGTTCACCTGCAGCGTGCCCTCCGGTCCCTGGAAATCTTCTCCGCCGCCAACAGGAACGACCTCGATGTTGCCCGCAGCCCATTGGTTGGTTCGCCAGTCCCAGCTTGCCTTTGCCTGCTGAATGAGACCAGTCGTTGCAGCCAGAGGCGGTGTCCGAACCTGGGCGGTCGGGATAACGTCGGGTGCGCTCACGTACATGGCGCCCGACTCAAAAATGAAATACCCCAGTGCCGCCGGCGTTACACCGGTTTGCTGCTGGTAAAGCGAGGAGTAGAGTGCCAGTTGGAGATGCTGTCCATCGAGCAGCGTGGCAGCGTAATACTTGTCGCCGCGCCACTTCATATCCAACGCGACGACATTGCCTCCCGGCAGTTCAACGAGCAGGTCGATTTTGCCAATGAGCGGCACGTGGCCGAGCTGGCCCGCGACAGGCAGCTCCGTGTAAACGCGCCTAGCGCACGCCGCACGCAGATGGCGCATCATCGAGCGGATTGCGTGCTCGCATACGCTTTTGAATCGTTGCTGACCGACCCCGGCACCGTGCATCAGCAAGACTGCCCCCTCTGTCCGAAGGAGAGAATCGACGTTGTCCCGGAACCACGTCACTGCTTGCTCATCGGTCCAGTTGAGGCAGTCCGCCTGCTGAAAGAACTTTTCGAAAACCCGATGCGCGAGCGTTCCGAGGAGATTGTTGCCGTCCCTTGCCTCTAGTATCGAGGCCGGACGCATACGTGCGATGCGCTTGAACGCATAGAGTGCCGGCGCATTGAACAGTTCGGATATGGACGTGTACGACTGGTCCGTCGTCGGAAGCGTAATCGGACCATCGAGGTCGAGCGCACGAGGCGTTGGAGGCAATGCCGTGTGCTTGAGGTTTTCTGCAAGCGTCCCGACGAGCTCACTCTCAACTTGTGCGTCAAGGTCGACACGGTGCTTCATCAGGTCCGGCCACAGTTTCAGTAGCAGTTGCCGAACGGGATGCTCCTCAGCCCCAGGAGGCGGCAGAACCATAATGAACTGCCGCCTGGCGGCCAGCAGCGGACGCAGCCATTGCCGCGCCAATAGCTCCAGCTCACGCTGCGGATTTCGTACCTCGACGCCAAGGCTACTGAATGCCTCGAGCTCCGACTTCGTCCAGTGAAGCGGCGGGGGCAACTGCGGGGTCGAAGGCATCCACCAGATGACCTCGTCAGCTGGCTCAATGCAGGCAGCGGTGTCCGACTCGGCCCGAAGGCAGCCCACCTGCGCCGGTGCGAACGGATTTCCTGCACTCGCGGGCGTTGCGTGTTCCAGAAGCTGTTCGACCACGCGCGGCGTGATGTTGGGTGCGCCCTGGTTTTTCAACTCGAGCAGCCCATCCCGAACAGCGGCGCATTGCTCTATCGCAGCGCCGAGCGTTGCGTTCAGCAGGCCATTGTCCGCCAGACGTTTGCGCAACGCGCCGGCCAGCTTCTCGACCCGTACCAGCAGCGCATCCACCGGTGCGCCAGTATCACGATTCCAGCGCTCGCCCTCGAGCCAGAAAGCGATGTCCTCGAGTATGGAGTCCCCGTTCTCTTCGACGCGAATTTCCTGTTTCGCTGACTCCCAGGCCCCGCCTCCGATACCCGGCTGCTCCGCGACAGCTTTTGCGAGGCGGACTCGCGCCTTGCGTCGGAAGGGACCGATGGGATGGGAGAGAAACTCGACGAGGTACCCGATGTCAACCGGGTCCCAGCACATTTCGAGCGCGAGCCCGAGGGCCTGCAAGGCAGGGCGCAAGCTGCTGGTATGGCGAAAGCCGCTGCTGGCGCCACCCGTCGCTACCATTGTGGCATCCACAGAGTCACCGTCTGACCCACAGACCAGGAGCCGGTCGGCGGCGGTTTGACGGCAATATGCGCTGAGCCAGTGCTCAGCGGCCTCGCGGGTCGACGCCTGAACGAGTACAACACTGCCGTCAGCAATCGGGTTCACGAGGGGACAAAGTTCCCCGTGCACAACCGCCTCGAGCGCGTGCTGCTGAAGTTCGCGAAGCAGTCCATCACCCTGAGGCTCGGGCTGCCACTCTCTGACATCCGGCAGGCACGAGAGGACCTCGCGCCACAACCGTGGGAAACTGTCCAGCGGGTCGACGAGCAGTACCGATTCGATTGGCGTCCGCTCAGCTTCGAGCGGTGCGAGCACGGCCACGAGCCGTTCCGCCTCTCCGGGTGGGATGTTGCCCATCGCACTGTGCTCCACCTCTGCCATCTCCCGCAGCCGTTGGGGACTATCCGTGGGCGCGGTTCCATCCCAGCCGCCCATACGCCATTCGTCACGCCAAGAAAGAAGTTTGGCGCTCGTACCGACACCATCGGCCTCGAGCGAACGACCATAGAACCGCGGCTGCGCGGTTTGCCAGCGCAGGTGCCCGAGATAGCTCGTGACGCGCTGCGCCGCGCTCACCTCGGGACGGCTCAGTCCCAGCCAGGTTTCGAGAAGCCCCAGCAGGCCCATGGGCCCGACGACAGGCTGGTCAAGGGCGTCCTTGCGGGACGGGCCTAGTCGACTGTCCAGGTTCAGTCCAAGAATGATATGCATGAGTGGTCTCGAGTAAGGCAATCCTTGAATGCCACGCCCTTTACTGCATCGTCATCAAAGCACGGACGCGACTTTCGAGATTGCGCAGGCCGACAGTCGCAAGTTCTGGTTCGACGCATCCAAAAAACTCCGCGCGACGCGGTTCCAGGTCAATCAGAAAATTCCTTTCATGCTGACGCCACCTTTCGCGAGGCAGCATACTCTCGGGCGAAACGACGTGAAAGGCGCTCCCAATCGCGACGAAGAGGTCGTCGTCGGTCATTTCGAGTTGCATTCGATGCAACTTGACATATTCGGGCGCATCTTCCTGGAAGAACACAACGCCAGGTTTGACCGCTTCAACCTCGCCACAACGCGGGCAGGCTGTTTCAAGGTGATATTCGTCCCCGTCTTTAGGGAAGCGGAGGTCGCACGACGTACAAAGCATCGAATGCATGTCACCGTGAAGGTGTGTGACGTGCTGCGCGCCAGCCCGCTCGAGCAAATCGTCGATGTTCTGGGTGACGAGCCGGACGCGCTCGTTTCCCCACGTGTTTTGCCACGCGGCGAGAATCCGGTGCGCTTCGTTCGGACGTGCGTCCCGTTACTGTCTCGGATGCAAGCGCTCCGCACTCGCTCCATTCGATACCCTCGCGTTCGAGCCACTGAACAATGTGGGAGCGGCTCTCGAGACACCGATAGTCGGCGCGGTGCGGTCGCTTCGCCTTCAGGAAATCGAGATAAAGCACGTCCCGCTTCAGTCTCCGGGCGATTGCATCAACGTGTTCCAGAATCTGTGGCATGGGATTTCACGGTTTAATTGCAGTGAGAAGGTTCTGTCGAGCCGGCATCATTCGAGGACGTAGTCAATCGCCGCGGCACACGTTTGATTGCCAGTCCATGGTGTCGAGCCGACGTGAACACCCGCAGCCCAGTGACCGGGTCATTGCGCGACAGGATTGCGACCTCGACGTCGTTGCTCTCGCCGCCATTGAAGGCAAGAAGCTTCCGCACCAGCGGAAAGGCCACGCCGGGGCCTGCGGGGATATCCAGCCGCGCTGCCTGAAGCGCGCAATATGTTGACGGGTCATCTTCCACGAACATCTGGTTCTCTTCCTCGAAATCGAAAAGCGCTCGTGCGGAGACAGCGATGGTGATTTTCGTGCTCGAAGTCATAGGTCTCTCCTGTGGCCGAGCACCATGATGCAGGACGACTGGGACAAAAAGTGTCCGCATCGTCCCGTAGAATCATCGCTAACGGGATGCAGAACAACTCACCTTCGACCAGAGCCCAGAATGACAACCTCAAGCCTTGATGAAGCGATTCTTCGCATCCTGCCGACAGACAGGGACCTGGAGTCGTGGATGTCCACGTCTCAGGTTCTTCAGTTGCTGGAAGACCGGGGACACGGCGTCGACTATCCGAAGCAACTTCGACGACGCCTTTCCATGCTGGAGCGGGACCTGCTTGTCCTATCGACCGTGTCGGGCCGGCATCGGCTCTGGCAACGCAAATCCTGGCTGCACGGCGCCGGCCAGGTGGCGAGTCTCATGAGCGCTTCCGAGGCTGTCGCGTTTCACGCGCTGAGGCGTTTTGTGGGAGACAAGCTACCCGCGGCAGTGACCAAGGACATCGAGCCACTCTTCAAGGCCGCTGACACGCGACTTTCTCAAGCCCGCGAGGACAGTCGACTGTATCGGGCATGGGTCAACAAGATTGACTCGGTCGAGCCCACCTATATGCTGAGCCGGCCCCACGTCAATCCCGAGGTCTTTCAGACGGTCGTGACCGCGACATTCTTTGAGCGCGAACTGCTTGTCCGATATCGCCAGGCTTATAGGGAGACCAGGGCCGACGACTTCAAGCCGAAGCGGCTCTGGCCGCTCGCGCTTGTCGAGTCAGCTGGGCTCATGTACATGGTTGCGCAGAGTCCGGACCACCCGCCAAGACCCGATGATGGCAAGCCTGACTGGCTTCGGCTTTTGTATCGGCTGGACAGAATCGTTTCGGCAGTCGATTCCGGAGACAAGTTCGCGTACCCACGCGATTTCCGGCTTCAGGACACGATTGAGAATGAACAGGTTTTCGACTTTCTGCCAGAGGAGCCTGTCGTACTGGAGCTTGCGCTGGAACCGGGTGAGGCGAAACGACTGGAGGAGCGGCGCATGTCGAAAGACCAAAAACCTGAGCCGCTACCTGATGGTCGTATAAAGGTGACCGGGACGGTGGTTCCCAGTGTGAAGCTGCGATGGTGGCTTCGCTCGCTCGGCGCTGCAGTGGAAATACTGGCACCACCTGCGCTTCGAGACGAGTTCGCGCGCGACGCGGTCGCGTTAGCGAAGCGCTACGGCGCGGCAGCCTGAATCGCGGAAACGATGTTTCCGCCCGGCATAGGTCAAACAGCGTAATCGAGGTACCAGGTGGATAACGACGATGCAATCAGGCACGCAGCCGACTGGATTCGCGACGCGGACGGGCTGCTCATCACTGCGGGCGCCGGCATGGGCGTGGATTCCGGGCTGCCTGATTTTCGGGGAACAGAGGGGTTCTGGCGTGCCTACCCGGCGCTGCGCCATCATGGGTTTTCGTTCGAGGATATCGCCAATCCCGCCGGCTTTGCGAGCAATCCACGCTTGAGTTGGGGATTCTATGGGCACCGACTCGCGCTTTACCGCGCAACCGTACCGCATGCCGGTTTTGACATTCTTCTCAAGTGGGCGTCGACGATGAAGCACGGTGCCTTCGTGTTCACCAGCAACGTCGACGGTCAGTTCCAGAAAGCAGGCTTTGATGTTGAACGCATCGCGGAATGCCATGGAACCATCCACCGTCTTCAATGCGTCGAGGCGTGTACCGAGGAAACCTGGCCGGCTGACGCCTTCCTGCCCATCGTCAACGAGACGACCTGTCTGCTCGAAAACGCGATGCCGAGGTGCCCGCATTGCAATGGCCTCGCACGGCCGAACATTCTGATGTTTGGGGACTGGCAATGGGTGGAGAAGTATGCGGACCGGCAGGAGAGACGACTCGCAACCTGGCTTGAGTCCGTCGAGCGACTCGCCGTTGTCGAAATGGGGGCAGGCCGTGCTTTACCGACCGTCAGGCGCTTCAGCGAGCGCCACGGACCTCGCGTCATCCGTATCAACCCGCGTGAGTACGCGATTCCGGAAGTCGTGGGTTTGGGTATCTCAGGCGGCGCGTCCGAAGCGCTTCAGCTGCTTGATAACGTGCTCGGTGGCAGCGTGTAAATCACGCAGGTAAAGAAATGAAAGGGTTGGTCGTTAACAACAGTCGATGACGTCGTAATGAGGCATAGCGAGTGCACATCTACGGGCAAGAGACGAGCGCTCAGCTTTTAAACGGGTTCATGGCATTCACGAAAGCCATCAGCGAACAGCAATCAGAGAGAAGATATGACACGACTGAGTACGGCGACGGGGAAAAAGCAGTTTGAATACTCGGGGGACACAAAAACCGGAATCGAACTCTTCTACGGCGATGGCCTGCAGACTCCCGGTCGCGTTAGCGCGGAGACTATCCATGCGCTCCTCGCTGAGTTTGCGTCGAGAGGGGGTCCGGTTTATGTCGGGACCAGCTTCAACAACCCCCGACTCGGCAGTATTGGTGACTGGTTGCTATCGCGTGAAAAACAGAACCTCGCATGCTATCTGGTTCCGACGCTGGAGCATCTTGGCTTGGGAGCATATGACGCGAGCCGTCGTCGATTTTCATTCATCGAGCGTCATGGCAACGGAAATGCAGATATGTCAGACGCGCAGGCGCAGTTGATGCCGACTGAGAGCTTCGACGGCGGGTCGCTGGCAATGGAAGCTGGGAAAATGATGTCGCGTGTTGCCGAAGAAGTGACTAGGGTTGCGCTGTCTCCAGTCCAGCGGATTGAGTGTTCGCTGTCCGGTTTCGCTAATGCCGAGACATTGCGTTTGCGATTGAATGAATGGAGCCTCCCTAAAGAAGGCGAGTTCGTCGTGTACCGTTTCCAGACCGAGGCACCAGAGGAATTTCACGCTGCGTTCCCTGAAAGCTCGGCGTGCACGTACAAGCTTAGCCGCAAGAATGAACTGACGGATGATGGCGTCACGCTCTATGTCGGAAGTTCAAGAAGCTTCGCGAGCAGGCTGCAGCAGCATTTCGGTTTCGGCTCCGAAGGAACCTATTCACTTCATCTGAAGCGCTGGGTCCCGGAAACGCTGTGCCATACGCCGCTGGTGCTTGAGTATTGGACCGTTCGCGATAGCAAACAGGTGCGACCCATTGTTCTCCAGACTCTGGAGGACTACCTATGGGACCATAGTCAGCCTGTATTCGGCCGACGCGGCTCGAAATAGCGGTGCGGGACAACGGCGCGCCAATCGGGTGGTGGCGCAATTCAAGGCTTTCGGCGTTGACCGCCCGCCCGAGTCGACGAGATGTTGGTTGCGAACTCAATCCCGGAGCCGATATGTTTTCGCATGGCCAGAACCTTATCTTGTGCGAGGCAGGCATCGCGCATCGCAGTGGTGAACGGGTCAATCGGCTGCCGGGCCGGCGGAGCAGTTCTTCATGCTTCAAGTCTTGTTCTTTCGATGTTGAATGTCCTTCGGACGGAACGTCCGTCCAACGTATTGCCGCGACAAGCCGCGACGGCGGCTCTCACGCGCGCTGCGAGGCGTAAAATCTCGAAAGATTTAGCCGTAAAGAAGAGGTCTTTCCCGAACACGGGATGGACAGACGAGAGAGACCATGCGGACTGCGCCGCCGAGCGAAGCCGCCTGAGGACCGGGGTTATGCAAAAGACATTGTTGTCGCTTATCCAGGAGGCGAAGCCGCGTCGCGCGCTCTTCACCACCTATACGTTCAGCGTCTTCTGGTTCGAGACGTTCGTGCTGCCGACACTCCGTAACTGTGGGTGTGAGCAGATTGACGTGCTGATTGACGCACGCGAGGCGCAGCGGTCGACGGAGGAGGCGACAAGCCTGCACGCGGGCACTGCGTACCGGGTCATCCCGGTGGAGATGGAAGGCGGCGCCGTCTTCCATCCGAAGCTGGTCTACATGCAGGGTGACTCGTACGATAACCTCGTCGTTTCGAGTGGCAACCTGACGCTGGCGGGGTATGGCAAGAATCTGGAAGTGCTCGATGCGGTCAGCTCGCACACTGACCCGGGCGTCTTCGACGAATTCGCTGCCTTCCTCGACTCGCTACAGGCAGCACATGAGTTCTCGCACGAGAACGTGAAGGTCATCGAGGGCTACCGTCAGCGGGCGCAAGCGCAACGCGACCGCGCAGGCCCGCTTGACGCCGCTGCGCGGGACACCTGGCTCATCCATACCCTCGAAACTCCGGCCGCCGACCAGTTCGCGGTGCTGGCGGACCGCGTGCGGCGCCCCGAAACACTTACCGTTCTATCGCCCTATCACAGCCCGTCCGGGCAACCGGTCCAGAACCTCGCGGCGACCGTGAAGGCTTTCAACGTGCGAGTCGGCGTGCACGCGAAGACGCGTATCGTGCCGTTCGCCGAGGACAAGATGGTCTTCACCGAGGCGGTGGAGTATGTCGCCGCGGATACGGAGAGTCCTTACCGGTTCCCGCACGCAAAGTGCTTCGAGCTAGAGGGCACCAACGGCGTGCTGGTGATGACGGGCTCAGTCAACGCGACGGCGCAGAGCCTGGAGACCACCCGCAATGTCGAGGTCTCGCTCGTGCGCTTCCTCAAGAAGTCGCCGTTTGCGTGGAAGGAGGTTGAGCCTGTCGCCTTCGAGCCCTGTGAGTTCGAGCAGGTCGGCCGGATGGGCCCGTCGCTGTCTTTGCAGGCCACCTGGACCGCGTCTCAACACATCGTCGGCGTGCTCAAGCCTGCACAGGGCGCCATGCGCGTGGAGCTATCCATCTGGGAAGGGCCGAAGTGCCTGGAGGTGATGCGAGACGTTGCGCTCGATGACGACGGCGCTTTCCTCGTCCGGATGAAAGACTACTTTGAGACTGAGCGGGCACTACGGTTGGTGTTGCACAGCGAGGGAATTGACGCAGCCACCTGGCTGAACCTGGAATTCGCGCTGACGGCCGACGAGTCGGAGCGCAAGCTCCTGCGCGCAGCCAATCGGATGCGCGCAGGCGACTACCATCTCGACGACATCGAGACGATTTTCAAATGGCTTCAGGGGCTGCAAGCGAAGATGCATCCTGTCGCCCCTAACAAAGGCGCGCCGCCAGCAACCGAGAAAGAGAAGGCGGAGCCGGGCACGCGCCCGAAAATCAGCTACGACGAGTGGCGAAACAGCGTCGAGCAATATGGTGCGCTCGCGCGGTCGGCGGACGTGGCGCGTGTCTCGCTTGAAGCGGCGTTCCGCTGGCTGAACCGTGACCTCGAAGGTCTGGCCGACGGGGACAGCAAAGATAAGCCGCAGCAACAACCCGGGAAATCAAAACCAAAAAGCGCGCCCCTGTCCACCGGGCGCCGCATGAAGCTTCTCACCACGGACAACGCTGAGTATGAGGACAGCGACGAGGCGGATGAAGATGAGCAACGCGCCGGCATCGAGGAGGAAAGCAAGGCGCTGTTCCAGCACCTCATCGAGAGTCTTCCGCTTGCTCTCGCCCGGGATTCGCAGTCGCCTATCGTGCCCATGATGGTTGAGCTGGCGGGGTGCGCGGTGCTCAAGCGCGCTTTCGCCCACCGCACCGCGGTCAAGGGTGTGCTGCCGCCTGTCGAACCGCTCGTGCTGGACGCGTGGCTTCAGCAGTATTCGGCATTCGACTACAGCCCGGAAAACAGGGAACGGCTTCTCCCGTTCTTCTGCGCTATGGCATGCTGTGCCGCGCACTACCACAACAAGTCCGAGTGGCCTGCATTGAAAGAATCCATCGGGCGGCTGGCTGGGCGCGTGCTCGCCACCGGAGAGATGGAGACGCTCGCGCGCCTGGCACTGGGTTCCCCGCGCTTCCTGCGCGTGCCCGCCGAAGACCGTGAAGCTATCGCTACGAGCGCGGCAGCCGTCCAGGACTGTGCGACGCTCACCGAGCAGCTGATGTTGCTCATCCTCCGGATTCTTCGGGATGAGCAGCCCGCACCCCGTGTCGACGCACCATACACAGAGGCGTTCAGCGCGCTGCGGGCTCAAAAACGCAAGAACAAGCCGTTCCTGTTCGGCATCATTCGCGGGAAGGGGAACCAGTGCTTCTGCGGTCTTACCCTGCACGCGGACGACGCGCGGCGACTGCGCCACGAGCGAGTCTGGGTATGCAAGGGCATGTCGTGCGGACGCCCGCTCTTCTATGAGCTGGACGCCGAGTATCTCGAACAGAATGGCCTCGCGGGCCGCTTCAAGGAGCCGCGCAATGCTTGACCAGCCCGTTTTTTCGCAATACATCGACGATACCCAGTCCGTCGACCCGCTGGGCACGGCCCCGTCGGTGGAGGCTCTGTACCGCTCCATCTTTCCCGGCATCAACAACGCGGTCGAGTACATCCGCGTGTATTCCGCCATCTGCTGGATGGTGCGCCAGATTGACATCGCAGCGAAGAAGACCCGGAACCCCGATATTGCAGCGATGTCGGCCGCCGGGCTCGAAAAAATCCAGTTGCTGCTGACCTGGTACAACATCACCGAGGAGGTGGGTGGCCTGGCCGGTGCCGACCGCACCTGGCCGCAGGACAATAGCCGTGTAACCCTGAATTTCGAGTCGATTCCCGGCACTCAGACCGCGAAGCGCCTTGCCGTCGACCCCGACTATGAGGTTCGCGACGGCGGCGCGCACTTCCTCACCGCACCGCAATACCGGCCCAGCCTGGTGCGGGGGATGCGTTTTCTCGCGGAGGTGCCGGCGCTGCCGGGCACGTACCGCTTGACGCCGGCCGGTGAAGCGCTCGCCGACGGTTATGAGGAGGCCATCGAGCACCATGAGCGCCGGGACTGGCTGGCGAGTGTCACGCAGGTCACCGTGCGGCGAGACGACATGCTGCAACTTGGCGAGATGCTGGACCTACGCGAGCCGTCGGAAGGTGAAATCGCAGCATTTGTGAGCCAGTTCTACTCGGAGGACGGAGAAGGCGTCACCGGCGCGCAGTGGCAGAACCGGTGGGCTGGGCTAACGCTTGCCTTGCGCGCAATGGAGGCGGAGCAGCCCCAGGCGCGCGAGGCGGGCTGGCGCGGCGTGCCGCTCGACACGGTGCGTTTCACGATGGCGCGCGGATACAGCCTGGCCGGGACGCTGCTCAATCTCGATGAGATTGAAGAAGTACAAGGCTGGTGGGCGAATCTCCAGCTTCGCCAGTACCTTCGCCTTGCGATGGAAACGCTCGGCCGGTACGTTCAGTTCTGGATTCACGACGCCGTCGTGAATGAGCATCCCCGGGACATAGCCGACTGCGCTCAGGGACTGGGTGCGCGCCTTGAGGCGACGTTGCGCGAGGAGTGCCAGGACGGCACAGTGGGTGTGCTGGCGGACCAGCTTCTCGTACTTAAAGGCGAGCACAGCACTTTCTTCGAGGCATCGCCGTATGTGAAAGAGCTGCGGCTCGAAGACATGCTCACGCGACTCCAGGCGGTGTGCAATTTTCATCCGCACACCGAGGAAGCAAGGCTCGCCCTGCGCGAAGTGTACGTTGCGCTGGTCTATTGCGCGGTGGAAGCGGAGAACCTGTTGGTGAATCCGTATGTCGAGCAGGAATACGCGAACGACCGTGTCCCTCTTACGGCACTGCGCGATGTGCTTGCGAAATATCGTGACGAGGCGCCTGCGACATTCCTTGCGCACATCGTGCAGTTCTACGTCATCCTGCTTCACTTCGCAGTGGTACAGGAGCGCACGAACGACGGGCGCAACCGGTTCTTCTTCATCCTCGGCGACAATGGGTTGGAGCGCGTCACGACCAAGGGCGAAGTCGGCGGGGTAGGACTTATGCAGGACCGTCTTTACCACGCAATGCTGCTGCTGACGCAATGCGGATTGGTCCAGCGCTTCGATGACAACACATACGGTTTGACGAAGGCGGGCCGCAAGCGGCTGCGCGGCACGGAGAGGGGGGCGCAGGCTGCCTGACGGTGGGAGTATGGTCTGAGCCCTGTGAAGCAGGCCATAGCGGAGGCGCGCCGAACGAGGCTCTACGTGGATTCTTTCCGCGTCCCGAGTCCGTCTATGCCATCCGCTCACACGTCTTTGATTTCGTCACGCACGGTGGCGGGCAAGTCGCGGTCGCGGGGGGCTTCGACGATTGCGGAGCGACTTGGCGGGATGTTCCACCCATCCAACGGTCACAAATGAATCTTGTCTCCGAGCTGGTAGTGAAGGTAGAGCAGCCATGGAGGCGCGGGGAGTCGGCTTGCCGACGGCGCCATGCGCGGTCACCGCGAGCAATCGAGACGTTGGCCTAGCGCAGCACGTGCTTCGGTCGTCCGTCAGGCGACACGTTTTCCCAGAACTGGTCGACCAGAAAACGGGCCGCCTCGCTTACTGAATACTCTCTACTTTACATGCCTCGTCCGCCCTCTCGAGGTCTTCCTTCGACCAGGTGATACGCGCCTTCAGGAGCGCTTCCCTAAGTGTTCTGGTCGTGGAGCCTGCCGTCTCGTTGAGCGACTGCTGGAACACCAGCAATGCACTTTCGTCCCAACCAGGAAGAGCGTTCAATGATTCGCGAATCTTCGGTTCCGTCTTGTCCATCAGATTCTGTAAAGCCTCTTTCCCGGTGAGATTATTGACACCCCGGATGGCTGCGTAACAATTAAACACGGCAAAAGTCATCCGCCCATTCGAGATTTCCTGCAACGCTTCCGACCGGATTTGGCTGCGCAGAACATCCAGTCGTGCTTCCTTAGATTCGTGGTATGACATCCCCGCAAAGACCGCAGATAGAGCAGCAACGGCTAGCGACCAGATTGCCAGCTGGCGTGTGACGCGCTTCTCCTTTTGCTCGGCGGCAGTCACAGCATTTTGCTGACCGCTATCCTGGCTATCCATGTACGTGTTTGCGGTAGCCACACTTTCAGTCGCGGGGGCTTCGCCCTGAATGTTGACCGCCGAAACGTCAAATTGTGTCGTGGGAGAGGTGCCACTTCGGTTTGCCGAAGAAGTGTTATTCTTGCTCGCTGAAGCACTATCGCATGTTTTTTTCTTGTGGTTCTCATTAGCCTGCATCTGAGATGGCATTCGAGTTATTCTCCAGTTCAAGTGCGACCAAGGACACTGTGGTGCGCGCACTGAGGTACTTCCGGTGTTTTATTCTAATGAAAGGCTTGTGGTTTCGGCGAAGGACTTCGCCTAACCTCGGAGCAATCTGATGTCAGGTACTATCACGTCGCTTGGGACGCCAAGGGCCACCAGCAGGTCTACTAACTCTTTGCCATCACCTTTGCCGCTTGACCGTCCTTCGTCGCTGTAGACATTCGAATAGTTCCACAGACTCAAGAACGCATTGCGGGCGACTCGCGCTAGGGCACGTTCCGAGTCTGTCGTGCCTTGCGCTTCAGCGGCTTCTTCCCAAGGAGTCTTGTCGTTCACAGTTGCAGTGCCTATGCGGTACGCTTGCTGGCTACGACCATGGGATAGCATGTCCCTGTGGGCACATCGAATGAACAGAGCCTCAGCAGCAGTCCCGCGTTACCTTACAGTGCGCTCATGGTGGTTGCTTACCAGTCCGGACCATACGTTGGAGCCGGAGGCGGGGGCGCAGGGGGGCGCCTACTTTGAAACCAGTCGTACAGCAACCTCACTGACTCAAATTCCATGAGGTCGCAGTTGCCAGAATTTTCATCCCCAACGAGGAGCTCTAGTCCAGAAGCATTGCGGCCACCGAGGCTGCAGAGCCATTTCACATAGAGTTCGAACTCATCGATGGGCAGCGTCCTAGCGGTCGGCTCTTCGAAAAACGAGCGTGCGAACTCGACTGCACTTACGCGAGATTTCGCAGCCGGAAATTCAGGTTCGAGCTCGCAATTGCGTCCCAAAATTTGACGATTACATATCTCCTTCCTATAGATGTTAACGCTGGGGCGGCGCTCAGGAAGGTGCATCCAAGCGATGAAGTGGCAAAGGTCATGACGAGCGCGCATGCTCCTAGTAAACGCCAGCTGCTCGCAAAGGATTGCGGCCTTATCCTTCTTTTCCTCACTCGCAAGTTGAGATAGCGTGTATTTGAACTCGACGAGCGTGAAGGTCGATTCATTGGTCAAAATATAGTCAGCCAGAACGTGCCGGTCCTGACCGTCCAGCGCGATATGCCTGAAGTTGCCTTGGCGCTTGCCTGCTTCAATGCGCATGAATGTGTTGAAGCCGTCGATTACGGCCTGTTCGTGACGTGGCATGCTTACTTTGTAGCGTTTTAGAATTAGCGGGCGCCGGACCTCGGTAGTGTCCCTACATCAGACAATCGGAAGTCGGAGTGTCTCGTAGCATCAAGACGACTCTCTATTGTCGCCCTTTTTGGCTTCCTTCATGGGAAGGAAGTCTCTGGGTTGCGCTGAATCGGCCCCTGACAGACGAAGAGAGACAGCGACTGCGGCTGACCTCTCTCGGACTCTCGCACCTTGGTTAGCCAACGGTCTAATACAGTTCTCCGTATTGCGCGGGAGCATTGTCGACATCGTCCCATCGACATTCGACGGTGGGGTCCAGCCAATCCGCAGCTCGTCTTATCCACGTCGCATCTACGACGTCATTGGATGACCTGAGCTGCTTTGACTCGAACTCGACGGCCAGGGCCCGCAGGCGGTTCGCTCGCTCCAGTTTTGACGCCCAGTCCTCAACTCGCTTTAGGTGATTGAGGGCGACTCGGCGAATTTCCGCAAGTCTTGCTCGTTCAGCCTCTTTGGCCGCTGCGATGACTCGCTCCTCGGCGGCCATCTCTGCCCGCACGGATTCGCGAATGACCAAGTTCCGTAGCCGACACACGAGCGCCTGGATTTTTGTCTCGATGGGAAGGCTTCGCGTGTCCGCGATGTTTGCCAACACGTAGCTGCTCCCGAGTTCGAACGCCGAAATCTCGAATTCGTTCGTCGGATGAGAAATGGAGTTCGGGCGGTTCGCGCTCCATCCGAGACGCTTGTTTTCGGCCAGTTGTTCCTGTGTCAGTGGGATGCTCTCTTGCCGACTACGTTCCTTCACGCGAAACGTCAACTTGACGTCAAAGATAGTTGCGTAGGCAGGGTCGCTTTCCTTGTCTCCCGACGAGACCGAATAACCCGCCGCCGACAGCGTCTCGAGTAGATGATTCAGCACAAGAAGCGCCCGCAACGAGTTTTGCCGCGACACGGAGATACGCATGAGTCCAGCCCCTTCACAATAAGGCCAGGTGCGCGAATCCCGCTGCTTGCCATCAAGCTTCTTCGCCATCCGCTTTACAAGTGGCAGGCATTCGTCAATGGTAGTGCGCACGGTGATGGCCGGCACCTCTGGCGCGCGGGCGGCGTCCTCATTGATTTTGGCCTGGGCGCGTGTGGAAAGCTCGTCATCTCGCGGGTCTTTGAACATGGAGCGCTGGTAAGTTGTCGGACCTTTGGTCGGCGGCAACGGCGGCTTCTTGACAGTCTTGCCTGCGGCCACTTTTGCCCAGTGGCCGGCTACAGGGAGCGGAACGCCGAGACTAATACAAATCTTCCGAAGACCAACATCGGAGATTTGATACCTCTTCGCCACCGTCGTGACGGGCTCCGCCCAAACTTCTTCGTAAAGCTTCTCTCGCTCGAAATCCTGGTTTGCGTATGGCATCTCAGTCACTCGATGTTTACCGGGAAGGCTTCGCAGGAACGCAGTCTCTCGACGACGCCTCTTTTTCGTCTCAACCATCAACTGCTCGTCGCTCTTGCCACCCCGTTCGTAATGGTCATCTGAGCGCTAAGGATAATTTCAGCCGTACGGCCAGCGACGACGAGATACACCTACTGCACCTTTAACAACTTGCCCACGCACGTTTCAACGGCTTTCGCATGAGGCGGACATGGAGGTTTATCGCGGACTCGGACCGGTCATCGTAGGTCATTCGTTGTGTAATCTGTACGACGTGACCTCGTACAATTCGCACCACCTCATCCAGACGTATTCAACATTCAACGACCAGCCTTTCCTGCCGACCAGCTCATAAATACGTCCCGTCTGAGTCTTACCCTGCAAGGTGGCCGGGTCGAACGTTACTATCGGGGAGCTGACGCGCGCCGACGAGTCAAACATATCTACGCCAACGAAATGCCGGGTCCCATCCTCCGTCTCGAATATGCGCCATCGAGATAACGGAATCTTCGGCACTTCGGAAGCGGGACGTGGTTTCCAGATAGGCATCGCGGTCTCCTGGTGGTGGAAAGTCATACCCGTCGGTTCCGTCGTATTGACCCGGCGGCACTATGTGCGGGCCCAGCTATGTCCCGACCCGCGCATACATCGCCGGTCGTGACCCGCAGGTGGTGAGACTTATTGCTGGCCCTCTCATGGCGTCAACGATGCGGGCACAAACAGGTCGTGCCCTGCTCTCGCACCGATAACTGCCAGTCGCCCGAGGTCTGCGATGCGGACCAGGCCGCCCCGCATCGCGCCATCAGGGAGCTGTTTCGCACCGACCAGTTCGACGCCGGGTAACAAGCGCGACAGCGCCGAGGACTTTGTACCCATGGCACGCGCCAGGTCTGCCAGCGGAACGTAGGCTTGCCGGAACTCCAGCAACTGTTGCGGCAGCACGACACGGCAAGGCTGGCCACGGCGCTGAATCCGTTCCGACGCCAGCATCCCTTCGTCCACCCAGTTCTGGATGGACTCCCATTTCCATCCGGTCGCTTTGGACAGTTGCTGAATCGACATGCCGGCCTCGAGCAGCGGCGTGCCGAAATACTGCGACACGTCTGTCGTCGTGGTTATCCGCACGGGACTCAAGCGAATCGAAGTTTGCATTGACCAGCCCGCTAAGGGCGTACGCGGATTTTTGGGGTCGGCCGTCCTGAGCGTCTTCGGGACCCTGTGTAACAATATTCCCGCGTTGAAGACCGCGTGGCAAGATGCACCCCATAACGTGTTCAAGGCAATCGGTGGAATCTATTTCCAGCAAGGTGAAGGTACGGTCCGGTCCCTGTCGTTCCGCACGCAAACGGGTTCACGCAAGCACGAGAAGATGATTAAGTCAGACGACGATTTGCGTTCCGAGAAGTTTCACAACGCTGGCGCGAAAGCCGTGAGCAACAAGCTTAGCCCTTACGAACTGACCGTAGATTGGGACCTGAAACTCCCCGCCGGACAAGTCGAGGTGACAATGAAAGCGTTGATTCGCGAGGTTTCTAGCCCCGCCCCTCAGCTGGACGGCTTCTATGTTACAGCCGACTCTACGCAGCTAATGGCGGTCGGCGTGAACAAAGTCCTGAAGTATCTTTGAGCGGCAATGGTTCCTGCAAACAAAGACGAGGCCTTGGCCGAACTTGCGCAGCTTTGGGGCGACCGCCCCGAGGCGCAGGTAGGCCATGTCATTCTCGATTTGGTTGCCGAGAATCTCGACAGCAAATTCCTCCCGCTTTCAGCTTTCTTCGAAGCAACCAATAGTGTGCGGTCAGAGGATAAGCTTACCGTGCTGAACGTAATTCATCTGTTCTCGGGCGCTGGCTTCCAGCTTCTAAAGCTGCAGTTCGAATACATCGACGAGGATGAGGACGATGTAATCCTACTCGACGAAGACGAGGCAAAAGCCGCGACGGAGCGCAACATAAATCCAGTCACTGGAGAACCAGACAGCGAACTCCGCACTAAGCTGTTCATGTGCTTCGCGCCGTCAGATGTTGCCCGGAGGGCCCTTAGAAAATGAATGGCCTGCCGAACGTATCATTCGAAGATTTCATGTTGATGGTGAAGGACAATCCAGTGCATCGGAATATGGTCCGCCAGCACCTTGTCAAAACATACGACGAGTTTATTGAAATCTTCAGTGAGATATTGGATTACGCAATTACTCGGCTGGAAGAAAATCCTCAGCATCATCAGAATGACAACGAAGACGCTTTGACCGAAAAGCTTGTTACGTCACTGAAGATGGCTGGTTACGACGCCACACATGGAACTGCGGGTGGTGGCAGCAAGGACCTCACAGTTAAATGGAAGAATCCTCAATGGACTTGGATTGGGGAGGCGAAGAAGTACAAGAGTCTGAACGATGTCCGTGAGGGGTTCTTGCAGCTAACGACGCGGTATCGCACCGCGAATCCCCTGTACACACGAGGTGCCCTGATTGCTTACACCTTCCGCCCGAAAGCTGCCGCGCTGCTTAAGGAATGGATGGATGAAGCTGCGAACGTGGCCAAGGATAAGAATGTACTGCTGGATAACTTTCGAGTCGAAGATTGCTCCCTTCGGCCTCAACTGGCCTACAACTCTTTTCATGACCATGTCGCCACCGGCCTGCCATGTCAAATTCGGCATATAGCGGTGGCTTTGTATCATCTTCCTAAAGATAAAAGCGGTCGCTCCGCAAAAAAGTACAAACAAAAGAACGACACCGGTCTTACCGACCCCAGCGACCCGTTGCAGCCCACACGAGTGGGTCGCAAAAAAGCATCCGTGTAACGAGGCAACATTTCCGCCGCGGCTATTCGAGCATCAGACCTACTATCGTACGCGGCAATCACCGACGTGCCACCTCCAGCAGTTACTGCTGCGGGCCACGTCCTTATCGAGCTTGAGCACAACGCAGCGTGGTTGCGCCCCGGCTCGAAAGACCTAGGCTCGCAACAATCCAGCCTCTTCGACCCGCACCGCTCGAATTCCCAGCACTGCCAGGTGACGAGCGCGCTCGGTCTCCAAGGTACCCGTTAATTCGAGCTATCAAAGAAAAAGACCCATGAGTTTCTCAACTCATGGGTCCCAGATTCTCAGGTTATGCGTTCAGCTACAAACAACATTAAACGTCAATATTCCCCGCCCTCAACGCATTCGACTCAATAAACGCTCGCCGCGGCTCCACATCATCCCCCATGAGCGTCGTAAAGATCCCATCAGCCGCAATAGCATCCTCAATCTGCACACGAAGAAGACGACGCACGGTCGGATCCATCGTCGTTTCCCAAAGCTGCCCAGGATTCATTTCACCGAGACCCTTATAGCGCTGCTTCGAGATATTCCGCTCGGCATCCGCCAGCAACCACTTCATCGCACTCTTGAAGTCGGTAACCGCCATACTCCGCTCACCGCGCTTGATCACCGCCCCGGCCTGGATCAACCCCTTAAACGTATTAGCCGTATTAAGCAGCTGTCGATAATCCGCGGTCAGCTGAAACTCTTCATCCAGCACAAAAATCTTTTGATTCCCGTGATGCGATCGCGCGATGCGCAGCGAGCGCAGTTCACGCACTTCGTCATACATTGTCGTCACGCGAACTTCAGGCTTCAGCGGCTCATCGCGCAACTTCGCTTCCATCGCGCGCGCGGATGCCTCGGCTGCTTCCTCACTGGACAGGTCCATCACCACCCCATCCATGACCGCTTCAAGTGCGCCGGCGTCATACAGCCGGCTCAACCGATTCACCACCGCCTGCGCGAGCAGATAGGCACGAGCCAACTCACCCAATGCATCGCCAGTAATCGGCGTAGCGCCTTCAGCCGGCACCAGTTCCGAGCCCTGCAACGCCAGCTTCAAAATGTGAGCATTAACCTCGGACTCATCCTTCAGATACCGCTCGTCCTTACCCGCCTTGATCTTGAACAGCGGCGGTTGCGCGATATAGATAAACCCACGCTCGATCATCTCCGGCATCTGACGATAGAAGAACGTGAGCAACAGCGTCCGGATATGCGCGCCGTCCACGTCAGCATCGGTCATGATGATGATGCGGTGATAACGCAGCTTCTCGAGGTTGTAATCGTCCTTGCCGATCCCACAGCCCAACGCGGTAATCAGCGTGACGATCTGTTCCGAAGAAATCAGCTTGTCGAATCGCGCCTTTTCAACGTTCAGCACCTTGCCGCGCAGCGGCAAAATCGCCTGAAACTTCCGATCGCGGCCTTGCTTCGCCGAGCCGCCCGCCGAGTCACCCTCGACGATATAAATTTCGGACTTCGCCGGATCCTTCTCCTGGCAATCCGCGAGCTTTCCAGGCAAGCCGACGCCGTCGAGCACGCCTTTACGACGCGTCATTTCCCGCGCCTTTCGAGCCGCATCCCGCGCGCGAGCCGCGTCGACGATCTTGCCGACAATGATCTTCGCGTCATTCGGCGTTTCGAGCAGGTACTCTTCGAGCGCCTTCGCGACCACATCTTCCACCGGCGCGCGCACTTCCGACGACACCAGCTTGTCCTTCGTCTGCGCGCTGAACTTCGGCTCCGGGACCTTCACCGACAACACGCACGACAACCCCTCGCGCATATCGTCACCCGACGTCTCGACCTTCGCCTTCTTCGCAATGTCGTGGTCGTTGATGTACTTGTTCAGCACGCGCGTCATTGCCGCACGCAACCCGGTCAGGTGAGAACCGCCGTCGCGCTGCGGAATGTTGTTCGTGAAGCACAGCACGTTTTCGTTGTAGCTGTCGTTCCACTGCATGGCGACTTCGACGGCAATGCCGTCCTTCTCGCCGCTCACGTGGAAAATATTCGGGTGCAGCACAGCCTTGTTCTTGTTGATGTACTCGACAAAGCCCTTCACACCGCCCACGAAAGCGAAATCTTCTTCCTTACCCGAACGCTGATCCGTCAAACGAATCCGCACGCCGTTATTCAGGAACGACAGTTCGCGAATCCGCTTGGCCAGAATGTCGTAGTGATATTCGACGTTGCCGAAAATCGTGTCGTCCGCCAGGAAGTGCACTTCGGTACCGCGGTTTTCGGTGTCGCCCGTCACCTGAATCGGCGACACGGCCACGCCATCGATTTCTTCGATGATGCGGTTTTGCGGCACGCCACGGTGAAACTCCATGAAATGCTTCTTGCCGTCGCGACGGATCACGAGGCGCAACCACGCCGATAGCGCGTTCACGCACGACACGCCCACGCCGTGCAAGCCACCGGACACCTTGTAGCTGTTCTGGTCGAACTTGCCGCCCGCATGCAGTTCGGTCATCACGATTTCGGCGGCGCTGCGCTTCGGATCGTGCTTGTCGTCCATCTTCAGGCCGGTCGGCACGCCGCGGCCGTTGTCGGTGATCGAGATCGAGTTGTCCGCGTGAATGATCACCTGGATATCGTTGCAATGCCCGGCCAATGCTTCGTCGATCGAGTTGTCGAGCACCTCGAACACGAGGTGATGCAAACCGGTGCCATCCGATGTATCCCCGATGTACATCCCCGGCCGCTTGCGCACCGCCTCCAGACCTTCGAGGATCTGAATGGACGAGGCGCCGTAGCTGTTGTCGGGTTGCGTATTGTTCGTTTCAGTCATGGATTTTTTCCGGTTCTGCGTTACTGCAAGGTTGCTGCTCGGGACTTTTCAAAACACCATAAAAACGCCAAAGGGGCACTGCGCCCCTTGGTGTCTTCTCGGTATTGGACGCGTTAGATGCGCATCGGCATCACTACGTATTTGAACTCGTCGTTCTCGGGAATCGTGATCAACGCGCTGGAGCTGGCGTCGCCCAGGCTCACTTGCAACATGTCGACCTTCAGGTTCGCGAGCACGTCGAGCAGATACGTGACGTTGAACCCGATATCGACGCTGTCGCCGTCGTACGCGATTTCCAGTTCTTCCTGCGCCTCTTCCTGATCGGCGTTGGTCGACATGATCTTCAACTGGCCCGGCTCGATAATGCAGCGCACGCCCTTGAATTTGTCCGACGTCAGAATCGCGGCGCGTTGCAGCGAGCGCTGCAGTTCTTCACGGCCGATCAAAAACTGATTCTTGTGCGATTTCGGAATCACGCGCTGAAAGTCGGGGAATTTGCCTTCCACCAGTTTCGACACCAGTTCGACCTGGCCGAACGTGAACTTCACCTGCGTTTGCGCGATGTCGATCTTCAGCGTGTCGTCGATGTCTTCCAGCAGGCGCTGCAATTCCAGAATCGTCTTGCGCGGAATAATCACTTCCTGACGTGCGAACGTGCCCTCGATCTTCATCGACGAGAACGCCAGACGGTGACCGTCGGTTGCAACCGCCATCAACTGGTCGCCGTCCACCACCAGCAGCATGCCGTTCAGGTAGTAGCGAATGTCCTGCTGGGCCATCGAAAAATGGACCATGCCGAGCAACTGGCGGAACGTCTTCTGGGGAACCACGAGGTTCGCGCCGTAGTCTTTAGCTTGCGCGACCGTCGGGAATTCGTCTGCGGCGAGCGTTTGCAGCGCAAAGCGGCTCTTGCCGGATTGCACGGTCAAACGCTTGTCGTTCAGCGTGAGCGTGACCTGCCCGTCGGGCATGGCGCGCAGAATGTCGAGGAGCTTTCTTGCTGCCACCGTGGTCGCCACCGAATCGCCGCCCACGCCGAAATCGGCACGCGTGGTGATCTGCAATTCGAGGTCGGTGGACAGGAACGACACGTCAGGGCCGTTCTTGGTAATCAGCAAATTGGCGAGGATCGGCAACGTATGGCGGCGTTCGACGATGCCGCTCACGGTTTGCAGCGGCCTGAGGAGGTTATCGCGTTCGGTCTTGACCAGTTGCATAGAGTTCCTTCGTTGATATAACGGCCTGCGCGCCTTGCCAGGCAAGCGTTCCAGCTCACAGCCGTGGCCCTCCGCCGGCGCCACGCAGCACCTGCCACAGCGTGAAACCCGCCCGCGGCCGCCGGGCGGTTAAACCTGTATTGTGCCTGAAAACAGAACCGCCTCACTAAAATGGGGGCGAGTCTGGAAATAAACAGGTCGTTTTTCCCAGTCGACTTGCTTAACCCTTGAGCGTCTGCTCCAGCACGTGCAATTCGTGGTTCAGTTGCGCGTCAGTGCCGCGTTCGGCTGCGATCTTGCGCACCGCGTGCAGCACCGTGGTGTGGTCGCGCCCGCCGAACAGCTCGCCGATTTCCGGCAAGCTCTTCTGCGTCAACTCTTTCGCCAGATACATCGCAATCTGCCGCGGCCGCGCGATGTTCGCCGGACGCTTCTTCGAATACATGTCCGCGACCTTGATGCTGTAGAAGTCCGCGACCGTCTTCTGGATGTTTTCCACCGAAATCTGCCGGTTCTGTACCGTCAACAGGTCTTTCAGCGCTTCCTTGGTCAGTTCGATCGTGATTTCGCGGCCGTGGAACTTCGAATACGCGAGGATCTTGCGCAGCGCGCCTTCCAGTTCGCGCACGTTCGAGCGCAAGTGTTTCGCGACGAAAAACGCGACGTCCTCGTTCAGGCTCACGAACTCCGATTGCGCCTTGCGCATCAGAATCGCGACGCGCATTTCCAGCTCGGGCGGCTCGATCGCCACCGTCAGCCCGGAATCGAAGCGCGAGATCAAACGGTCGTCGATGCCCGAGATTTCCTTCGGATACGTGTCGCTGGTGATGATCACCTGCGCCTTGTTCGCGACCAGCGCCTCGAACGCGTAGAAGAATTCCTCTTGTGTGCGCGACTTGCCCGAGAAGAACTGAATGTCGTCGATCAGCAGCAGGTCGAGCGAGTGGTAGTAGCGCTTGAAATCGTCGAACGCCTTGCGCTGGTAAGCCTTCACCACGTCGGACACATACTGTTCCGCATGGATATAGCGAATCCGCGCGCCGGCCTTGTCCATCAGCAGCTGGTTGCCGATCGCGTGGATCAGGTGGGTCTTGCCGAGGCCGACGCCGCCATACAGGAACAGCGGGTTGTACGAGATGCCGGGGTTGTCCGCGACCTGAATCGCCGCGGCGCGCGCCAACTGGTTGGCCTTACCGGTCACGAAGTTGTCGAAGGTCAGCACCGGGTTGAGCTTCGAGCGCTCGTACATCGAGTCGTTTTCGCCGTTGCCGTTCGAGCTCGCGCTCTGGCCCGGACGCCACGTGCGACGGGCGGCCGCGGCTTCGTTCGCGTCGAGGCTGGGCAGATCGAGGTCGGCGGCGTCTTCGGCGGCGGCGGAAGCCGCGCGCGCGTTCGCCTGTTGCTGCGCCGCGGCGTTCACCCCACCGGCGCGCGCGGCATGCGCCGCTTGCACGGCGCCGACGGCCGCGTCCACTGCGGCGCCACCGCCGGCATGGCCGCCCATCGGCGCGGATGAGGATGACACGGTGCGAGTCGAACCCGGCGACGACGTGGCCTGCGGCGCGCGCATGCCGGCTTTCGGGTCCAGAACAAATTGCACGTCGACCGGGGCTTGCCAGAAATCGCGGGCCATGTCTGCGATGCGGCCGGAGAACTGGCTCTTGACCCAGTCGAGTTTGAAACGGTTCGGCGCGGCGATGCTAAGCGTGTTCGCAGCGGCGTCGAAGGCGACCGGGGCCAACGGTTTGATCCACGTCACGAACTGCTGGGGCGTAAGCTCACGCTCCAGCAATGCGGAACAGTGTTGCCAGAAATCGTTCATCGAGTTGCTGTCGTTATGGTGTGCACGGCGGTCGCCGCTGCCCCTGTCGCGTGCGCGCAACAAGGCCCTGAGCAGCCAGGCGTAACGGCTCCAGGCGCTTGTGCCACAAGGGTTTGCGGGGCAAGCGAGCCGGAGCGGCGTGCAGGATTTTTGGGAAGTAAGGCGAGATTCTAACGCCAAATGCCACCCGAAAGGGAGTTATCCACAGGGACGGATCATCGGTCCGAGCCGGCGTCGTCGCAGGCTAGGGAGCGCTAAACTATTGACGGCCAACAGAAAACCGGTTTAAATAGCGGGTTCCGCGAAAACCAATTCTGTAAACCTCCGGCCATTGCCGCTTCAGCGATGATCGTGCGGTTATTTTTCGATCAGTCGATCAAGTGAGAGCAACATGAAACGTACTTACCAACCTTCCGTTACCCGTCGCAAGCGCACCCACGGCTTCCGCGTTCGCATGAAGACCGCAGGTGGCCGCAAGGTCATCAACGCACGTCGCGCGAAGGGCCGCAAGCGCCTCGCCATCTAAGGTTGGCGAGCGGATTGCACGCTCTGTCTGTGCCAACTGGCGAAGTCCGCGGCAATGCGGGAACGGTCGGAGCGACGCAACTGGGCTCGATTCCGTTGCGAGCGCAAGCCGCCTTCCCCAAAGCCGCAAGGCTACTGAAAACGGATGAATTTTCATCCGTTTTTCGTTTGCGCCCGTGGCGCCGCACCGCGCACTTCGTGGTGTACGGCCGGCCCACCGGCAACGACGCTCGCCTAGGCCTCGTGATCGGCAAGAAGTACGCGCCGCGCGCGGCCACGCGTAATCTGGTACGCCGAATCGCGCGGGAAGCCTTCCGGCTGCGTCGCGCGGAATTTGGCGGTTGGGATGTGCTGCTGCGCTTGCACACGCGCTTCGACAAGAAAGCTTTGCCGAGCGCTTCGTCGCCGCCGTTGAGGGCGTTGTGCCGCAGCGAAATCGAGGCGTTGCTCGACAAGGCAGCGCGCGAAATTGTCCGTCGACAGGCGCCGCCCGCGGAAGCGCCCCAAACGGAATGACGCTCAAGTGACCGCCCGTTGCGCCGCTTTGCGGCTCCCGCAGCCCTGCTGCGCGGGCATCACCCGGACCTCCACGTTGCGCGGCGCTGTTAGCCGCACCAGCCATGCAAACGGTACTCTTCGCTTTATTGCGTTTCTACAAGGTTGCCGTGAGCCCAATGCTCGGCAACCGGTGCCGTTTTTACCCTTCCTGCTCTGATTACGCGCGCGAAGCAATCCAGTATCATGGCGCCGCGCGCGGGACTTATCTCGCCGCCAGGCGTATTTGCCGTTGCCATCCGTTTTCCGCGGGCGGCATCGATCTCGTCCCGCCTCCCACTTCTGAAAAGCGCTGACGCGCCGTTCCATCGACACTGAGACAACGCATGGATATCAAACGCACCGTCCTATGGGTCATCTTTTTCATGTCAGCGGTCATGCTGTTCGACAACTGGCAACGCGACCACGGACGCCCGTCGATGTTCTTCCCGAGCCAGACGCCGACGCACACCGTCGGTAGCGCCGAACCGGGAACCACGACGCCGGGAACCCAGCCCGCCGATCTGCCGGCCACGAACGCAGCTGCTCCGGGCAACGCGCCGGCCGCCGCGCAATCGCAACTGATCAAGTTCAGCACCGACGTCTATAACGGCGAGATCGACACCCGCGGCGGCACGCTGTCGAAGCTGTCGCTCGTGAAGCAAGGCGACGGCAAGACGCCGGATCTGGTGATCACGCTGTTCGACCGCACCGCGAACCATACGTATCTGGCGCGCACGGGTCTGCTCGGCGGCGATTTCCCGAACCACAACGACATTTACACGCCGTTGCCGAACCAGCCGCACGATCTGACGGGCGACGAAAAATCGTTCCAGCTCAGCTTCGAATCGCCGGTGAAGGGTGGCGTGAAGGTCATCAAGACCTACACGTTCACGCGTGGCAGCTATGTGATCGGCGTCGACACGAAGATCCAGAACGTCGGCACCGCGCCGGTGACGCCGTCGGTCTACATGGAACTGGTGCGTGACGACCAGCCGGTGGAAACGCCGCGCTTCTCGCACACGTTCATCGGGCCGGCTGTTTACACCGACCAGCATCACTTCCAGAAGATGACGTTCAGCGACATCGACAAGAACAAGCAGGATTACGCGACCGCGGCCGACAACGGCTGGATCGCGATGGTCCAGCACTACTTCGCGTCGGCCTGGATTCCTCAGCAGGGCGTGAAGCGCGACATCTACGTCGAGAAGATCGATCCGGCGCTGTATCGCGTCGGCGTGAAGGAACCGGTGGCCACGATTGCCCCGGGCCAAACGGTCGATGTATCCGCGAAGCTGTTCGCCGGTCCGGAAGAAGAGCGCATGCTCGAAGGCATCGCGCCGGGCCTGGAACTGGTGAAGGACTACGGCTGGGTCACGATCATCGCGAAGCCGCTGTTCTGGCTGCTCGAGAAGATCCACAGCTATGTCGGCAACTGGGGCTGGTCGATCGTGCTGCTCACGCTGCTGATCAAGGCGGTGTTCTTCCCGCTGTCGGCCGCGAGCTACAAGTCGATGGCGCGCATGAAAGCGATCACGCCGCGCATGCAAGCGCTGCGCGAACGCTTCAAGGGCGATCCGCAGAAGATGAACTCGGCGCTGATGGAGTTGTACAAGACCGAGAAGGTCAATCCGTTCGGCGGCTGTCTGCCGGTCGTGATTCAGATTCCGGTGTTCATCTCGTTGTACTGGGTGCTGCTGTCGTCGGTGGAAATGCGCGGCGCGCCGTGGATTCTGTGGATTCACGATCTGTCGCAACAGGACCCGTTTTTCATTCTGCCGGTGCTGATGGCCGTCTCGATGTTCCTGCAGACGCGTCTGAACCCGACGCCGCCGGACCCGGTTCAAGCCAAGATGATGATGTTCATGCCGATCGCGTTCTCGGTCATGTTCTTCTTCTTCCCGGCGGGTCTGGTGCTGTATTACGTCGTGAATAACGTGTTGTCGATCGCCCAGCAGTACTACATCACGCGGATGATGGGTCAGTCGAAGACGAAAGCGGCCTGAGATCGGGTCTGACAATGGCGAGCAGAGCAGTCATGCGCTCGCTGTCGGCAAGACCGATTCACGTCGACGCCAACTGATCGCGGTACTGAAAACCGCTGCAGCGCGTAAAAAAAGAAAAGCCGCCCGGTGCAAACCGGGCGGCTTTTTTCATGCTTGGCGCGGCAAAGTTCGGCCGGCAAACGTCGCCGCTATTCTCCTGCCGCATCCTCGCCGTAAAAACGCACGATCATCTCCTCCACGAGGAACCGGTCTTTCGGCGTAAGCGACTCGATCTTCGACGCCAACTCGATCGTTTCAGGCGAAGGCGGATACTTCTCACCCCGCGCGAGCGGCCTGGCATTCGCGCCCGGCGCCGGGCCGTAATGAAGCCAATGCTCTTTCACGTTCAACCATTCGGCCAGCATGCGCAGTTTGTCCGGCTTCGGAATCGTGGTGCCCGATAGCCACTTGTGAGCGGCTTGCGTCGTAACCGGACGCTCCCCGTGATAACGAAGATTAAACTGCTCGGCGAGCTTGGTCCCGCCGCGGATTTTCAGCGGTTCTAGCAGGTCACGCAGCCTCTTGGCAAAGGCCGCTTTCTCTTGTTTGGTCGGCATGGGCCAGATTGTGCAATTCAGCGTCTAACCAGTTGACAACCATATGGGCTATGATTTAGCGTATTTGAGCTAGATTTAGCTTGTATCCCGCGCCACACAGGCCGCTTCACCGAATGCGAAATTTTTGATTTTTCTTTATGTGGCGGGCGCAGCAGCGGCGCTACGGTTGTAGAAGTCTTAATTTGTCTCAAGAATCGCAGTAACAATCCTAGCTTAGTTGAGATAAATCCGAATCGCTGAGATAAAGCGGCGCCTCAGGCCAAAAGCAGGGAGAGACGAGCCACTACACTCGCACCCTGCCGCGCGCTACGTCCCACTCTCACCCTCTTCCGCCTCTTCTCCGTAAAACCGCACGATCATCTCCTCGACCAGAAATCGATCCTTCGGATTCAGCGCGCCGATCTTCGAAGCCAGCTCGATGATTTCGGGCGACGGCGGATACTTCTCCTCGCGTGCGAGCGGCTTCGCGGCCATACCTGGCGACGGTCCATAGCGAAGCCAATGTTCGGTCACCAGCAGCCACTCGGCTAACGTGCGCAATTTGTCGGGCATCGGAATGGTGGTGCCCGAGTGCCACTTATGCGCGGTTTGCGGCGTCACGGGTTCGCCACGATAGTGTTTGTTGAATTCCTTGGCGAGCCTGGTCCCACCGCGAATCTTGAGCGGTTCCAGCAGGCCCTTCAGTCTCTTGGCGAAGGCGGCTTTTTCTTGTTTGGTCGGCATGCGCCGGATTGTGCAATTCGGCGTCCATTCTGTTGACAACCCGGCGGGCTATGACGTGGCGTAATTGAGATAAATTTAGCTTGTCTCCCGCTAGGCGCAACGCGTTTCATCGATTTCAATTTTTTCGATCTTTTCCTTACTGGATGGACCTTCAGGCGATCCGGCCAGCCTATGCGCTCCTAATTATTCTCATAACCGAGCGCCACATTCCTAGCCTAATTGAGATAAGTCTAGGTCGACGGGGTAAAGTGATCGATGCCGCGCGCCACTTTAGCGGCAAGCCACCCGTCTCAAACGCCGGCAAACGCTCGCGTTACAATGCCTCGCGCCGCGGCGGCCAGCGCTATACCGCGCCGCCCTTCCCCCGTTTTCTGCCCGACACCCCATGCTCACCACCGATTCCGATCCCATCGTCGCCATTGCCACCGCACCCGGTCGAGGCGGCATCGGTGTCGTGCGGATTTCGTTTGGCCGCGCTGGAGAAGCGGCGGCCCAGCCGCTGATGCAGGCGCTCACCGGTCAAACCCTCGCGCCGCGTCACGCGAGCTACGTGCCGTTTCTCGATGGCAGCGGCAACGTGCTCGACCGCGGCATCGCGCTGTACTTTCCGGCGCCGCACTCTTACACCGGCGAACACGTGCTCGAACTTCAAGGCCACGGCGGTCCGGTCGTGCTGCAACTCGTGCTGCAGCGTTGCGTCGACGCCGGCCGCGCGTTCGGCCTGCGTCTCGCGGAACCGGGCGAATTCACGCGCCGCGCGTTCCTCAATGACAAGCTGGACCTGGCGCAAGCCGAAGCCGTCGCCGATCTGATCGAGGCCAGCACCGAAGCCGCCGCGCGTTCGGCCGGCCGTTCGCTCGACGGCGCGTTTTCGCGCGACATCCACGCGCTGGTCGAAGACGTGATTACGCTGCGCATGCTGGTCGAAGCCACGCTCGATTTTCCGGAAGAAGAAATCGACTTCCTCGAAGCCGCCGACGCCCGCGGCAAGCTCACCCGGATTCGCGAGCGCCTCGCGCACGTGCTGCGCGAAGCGCGCCAGGGCGCGCTGCTGCGCGAGGGCTTGTCGGTGGTGCTGGCGGGGCAGCCGAACGTCGGCAAGTCGTCGTTGCTGAACGCGCTGGCCGGCGCGGAACTGGCGATCGTCACGCCGATCGCCGGCACGACGCGCGACAAGGTCGCGCAAACCATCCAGATCGAAGGTATTCCGCTGCACGTGATCGACACGGCGGGCCTGCGCGATACCGAGGACGAAGTCGAAAAGATCGGCATTGCGCGCACCTGGAGCGAGATCGAACGCGCGGACGTGGTGTTGCATCTGCTCGATGCACGCATCGGCATGACCGCCGAGGACAAAACGATCGCCGACCGCTTTCCGCGCGGCGTGCCGGTAGTACGCGTGCTGAACAAGACCGACCTGACCGGCCTTGCGCCGGCAAAGCAAGCCCTCGACGTCGACGCCGAACTCAGCGAGGTGCGGCTGTCGGCGAAACAGGGCGACGGCGTGGCGCTGTTGCGTCACGAGTTGCTGCGCATTGCCGGCTGGCAAGCCGGCGCGGAGAGCGTTTACCTGGCACGCGAGCGCCATCTGATCGCCCTGCGTGCCGCCGAGGAGCATCTCGCGACGGCGGCCGCCCACGCGGACCAGAACTCGCAGGCGTTGGATCTGTTTGCCGAAGAACTGCGGCTCGCCCAGGATCAGCTGAATTCGATCACGGGCGAATTCAGTTCGGACGATCTTCTCGGGGTGATTTTCAGCCGGTTTTGTATCGGGAAGTAGCGGGCACCCGGTTTTTTCGGCAGATTCATGAAATACCGCTTCAAAATAGGCTTTTTGAATCAGCCATCCTATTCTGAACGGCCACCTTCAAGTCACCTCTGTAGTACCAAATTAGACGGATTCTTTGGTACACAGCGAGCATAAGCGCTAAAATCCCTGCTGCCCACCTACCCGCGATCCCAGCATGCCCCGACTCGCCGTCCCGCTCACCGAAAGCCAGATTCGTGCGCTCGAACCACGCGCCACCCGTTATTGCGTGGCGGACGGCAACGGCCTCGTCATCGAAGTCATGACGACCGGCACCAAGGTCTGGCGCTTCCGCTATTCGCTGAACGGCCGCCGGCAGCCGCTCGCCACGATCGGCGACTATCGGATGATCTCGCTGCGCGTCGCGCGCGCCAAGGCGCAGAAATATGCGGAAATGGTGGCGCAAGGCGTCTCGCCGGTCGCGACGGCGCGCCGGGACCGGGGCGCCGAAAGCAAGGCCGACGTGTTGCGCGAAGCCGCCGAGTTGTACCTCGCCACGGAAATGGCGGCCAAATCGGCCGAGTATCGCCGCACCACCCGTCGCGCGCTCGACAAGGACGTGTTACCAGCCATCGGCGGCATGGCGATCAAAGCGGTGACGGCTGACGACGTCGTGGCAATCTGCGAGCGCATCAAAAGCCGGGGCTCGCCGAAAATGGCGCTGCACACGCGCAACGTGATCAAGCGTCTCTACGCGTATCTGATCGCCCGGCAACTCGCCACCGGCAATCCGGCCGACGTCGTTCCGGCGCGCTCCATCGCCACGTTCGACAGCCGTACCCGCGTGCTGTCCGGCGACGAGATCGGCGTCATGCTGCGCGCTATCGACGCGTCGAGCATTCGCCGTCCGCTGAAACTGGCGCTGCATCTACTGGTGCTGACGATGGCCCGTAAATCGGATCTGGTGGAAGCACGCTGGGACGAATTCGACCTGGACCGCGCGTGCTGGACGATACCCGCCACACGTCTGAACAAAGAGCAGGACCAGCTGGTGCATCTGCCGCATCAGGCCGTGTCGATACTGCGCGAGCTTCAGCATGCCAGGGCGAATGGAAACTTCGTATTCCCGAGCGTCAGAGGCGGCGACCGGCCCATTGCCAGGAGCACGCTGAATCAGGCGATCAAGGCGCTGGGGCTGGAGGTGGAGCATTTCGTTCTACATGACTTCCGGCGCACGGCGGCCGCGCATGTGCGGAACATGACGCAAACGGCCGACGCCGCCAATGAAACCGCGTCGCCGGCATCCGCCGAAACTGCGGGTCAGGACGTGGACCAGGATGCGGCGCACCAGCGTGCGCGCGTGCAGAGCTGGGCAGACTTCGTCGAATCGCACATCGAGAGCGGCCGGAAAACCGGCTGAGCAGCGTCTAACGATCGACGCTTCCGGCTCGACACCCGCTTCGAGAAACCTCAACCAAGTCGTCTTTTTGGTACACAAGACCCAAAACACCCGACTTAAACCATTATCACAAAAAGGAAATTACCTTCTTCGCGGCGTTTCAAAAGGTGAGAGGAATAGGACGCCCCCACGCACATCACTTCGCCCTTCTTTCCCGCGATTCATCGCCTAAACTGAAAGTCCGACGCAACCCGATACGGGGGCTCCCATGTCTGAATCATTGTTGGCTTATTTGCTGGGACCCGTTGTCATGCTGCTGGTCGGCGTGGTTATCTGGGCGGCGTCCCACTATCACCACAAGACCAGGCCGCCACGGTTCGAGCGCTGGCTCGACACGCACTATGCGGAGTGGCTGCATCACCGGCACTAAGCGGCATAGGAAACAAAAAGCCGTCGCTTCAACAAAGCGACGGCTTTTTCATGCTCGTACGGCGCGCGTCGAGCACGCCCACGCTCACCAACCCGGCTGAGGCTGCGGATAGCCCGGATACCCGTATTGCGCTTGCGGCGGCGGCGCTTCGCACGCGACATAGCCACCGCTGTAGCGGTCATAGCAGTATCCCGGCGGTGGCCCCGCATAGGCGGGCGCGGGCTGATACGCCGGCTGCGCATACACAGGCTGCGCGTAGACCGGTTGCGGGTAAGCCACCACCGGCGCCGGATTCAACGCCGAGGTCACCACCGCGCCCAGCAAGGCGCCGCCGATCAGCGCACCGACCACGTCGCCGCCATTGCCATGAGCCGAGGCTTGCCCCGCCACGCTCAGACTCCCAATCATCACCAACGCCACTGCGATCTTTTTCATGTTCGACTCCCGCCGTTGAGGCATGGAACGGATTGTGGCGGGCGCGGGCAGAAATAGATGCTGCAAGTGGTAACCGGACATTACCCGTGTAACCGCCGTGCGCCGTACGATTGCCGCAAGTCCCAGCGTCGACGAGATCAGCCCCCCAATCCACCGATCAATGTAAAATTCGCCGCGTAAGCCGTCGGATCGATCCGGCGACCCGCAAAGCTTTCCGATCCCTCGATCCGGGACATTCCACGTCGACTAACCGGGTTCGAGACCAAGCCAAAAGTAAGGGGCGTGCGCGTGAAACAATGGACCATCCGGCAACGGATTCTGTGCAGCTTCGGGATCGTGCTGATCGTGATGCTGACAATGGCGATCGTCACTTTCGAACAGCTCGGCGGCATCGACCGCAACGCGAAGAGCCAGCAGCAGGACTCGATGCCCGGCCTCTACTACGCCACCGCCATGCGCGCGGCGTGGTTCGAGAACTACTCCGTCACACAGCGCCTGATCTACGTCGACGCGGACCCCGATACGGTCAAGCGCGACACCACGCGGCTGCAGGAAACCCAGCAGACCCTCCAGAAGCTGCTCAACGACTACAGCGCGACCATCTTCCGCGAAGTCGACCGTGAGCTCTTCAACGATTTCCGCCAGCAACAGGCGCAGTATTTGCCGATCCAGGCGTCGTTACTGAACGTCCTGCCGGGTTCGAAAGACAACGCCGCGCGCATCTTCAACACGCAACTCACGCCGATCTGGGAAACCGGCCGGCTGTCGGTGCGCAAGCTGGTCGACAACAACAAGAGCTACGCGGACGCGTCCGCCGAAAGCATTCGCGGCTCGGTCGAAGCCACCCGCATCGTACTGCTCGTCATGCTGCTGCTCGCCGCGGCCGTCGCCGTGCTGTCCGGCTACTGGCTGCTGCGCGCCGTCACCACGCCGATGGCCAAGGTGCTGCAGGTCGTCGACATCATGCGCACGGGCGACCTGACGCAACGCCTGCAACTGAACCGCGCGGACGAAATCGGCGCGCTCGAAACGGGCTTCAACCGCATGACCGACGAAATCACCGCGCTGGTCGGCCAGGCGCAGAAATCGGCGGTGCAGGTCACCACGTCGGTGACGGAAATCGCCGCGACCTCGCGCGAACAGCAGGCCACGGCGAACGAAACCGCCGCCACCACCACCGAGATCGGCGCCACCTCGCGCGAGATCTTCGCGACATCGCGCGATCTGCTGCGCACCATGAACGAAGTCTCGGAAGTCGCCGGCCAGTCGGCGGCGCTCGCGGGCACCGGTCACGCCGGTCTCGCGCGCATGGAAGAAACCATGCGCCTCGTGATGGAAGCGGCCGGCTCGGTCAACGCGAAGCTCGCGATCCTCAACGAGAAAGCCAGCAACATCAACCAGGTCGTTGCCACCATCACCAAGGTCGCGGATCAGACCAACCTGCTATCGCTGAACGCGGCGATCGAAGCGGAAAAAGCCGGCGAATACGGCCGCGGCTTCGCGGTCGTGGCGACCGAAATTCGCCGCCTCGCCGATCAGACCGCGGTTGCGACCTACGACATCGAACAGATGGTCAAGGAGATCCAGTCGGCGGTGGCCGCGGGCGTGATGGGCATGGACAAGTTCTCTGAAGAAGTGCGGCGCGGCATGCTCGACGTGCAGAACGTGGGCGGCCATCTCACGCAGATCATCCAGCAGGTGCAGCAACTCGCGCCGCGCTTCTCGATGGTCAACGAAGGCATGCAGACCCAGGCGACCGGCGCCGAGCAGATCACCCAGGCGCTGACGCAGCTTTCCGAGGCCGCGCAGCAAACGGCGGAATCGCTGCGCCAGTCGACCCAGGCGATCGACGATCTGACGCACGTCGCCAACAGTCTGCGCACCGGCGTGTCGCGCTTCAAGGTCACGGCCTGACGCGCGGCAGCCCGCGCAACGAAGCCAGACACCGTCCCCGTCCCGCCACCGCCCACGCCGATGCTCTTCATCCTCTTCACGCTCGATAGCGAACGCTACGTGATCGACGCGACGCAGGTGGAGCGTCTGATGCCGCTCACGCCGCAGTCGCCGCCGAAGAGAATCCCCGGTGCGCCGTCATGGGTCGCCGGCGTGCTGGACCACGAGGGCGCGCCGCTGCCGCTGATCGATCTGCCGGCGCTCGCGCTCGGCCGTCCCGCCGCGCAACTCATGTCGACGCGCGTGGTGCTGGTGCGCTATCCGTACGCAGGCAGCGTGCGCCTGCTTGCATTACTGCTCGAAGGCGCGACCCGCACGCTGCGTCTGGAGGCCGACGCGTTCCACGACGCCGGCATCGACCTGCCGCACGCGCGCTATCTCGGCCCGGTCGCGAGCGAGGCCGGCGGTCTGGTGCAATGGATTCGCGTCGAGCATCTGTTGCCGGACGACGTGAAAGCGCTGCTGTTTCCCGAGGCGCACGCATGAACGCGCACCACGACAATGCGCCGCTGTACCGACGCTTCGCCGAATTGCTGCATCGGGCCATGGGACTCGACGCGGCGTCGCTCGGCCATAGCGCGATCGAGCGCGCGGTCGACCGGCGCGCCGCGGCGTGGTACGCGGACGGTCACGCCGACGCCACGCTCGCCGACTACTGGAACGCGGCGCTCGCGTCGCCGGCCATCGTGCAGGCGCTGATCGAAACCGTGGTGGTGCCGGAGACCTGGTTCTACCGCGACGCCGACGCGTTCAAGGCCCTCGCGCGGCTCGCGCACGAGCGCTTGTATGAACGCGGCAACGCGCTGCCGCTGCGCATTCTGAGCCTGCCGTGCTCGACCGGCGAAGAGCCGTACACGATCGCGATGAGCCTGCTCGATGCGGGCATCGACGCCGCCCAGTTGCGCATCGACGCGATGGATATCAGCGAACGATCGCTCGCCGTCGCGCAACGTGCGCACTACGGCCGCAATTCGTTTCGCGGCAACGCGTTTCCGTTTCGCGACGCGCACTTTACGCGCACCGAAGACGGCTGGCGTCTCGCGCCGCGCATCGTCGATACGGTGCGATTCTCGCGCGCCAATCTGATGCAGCTCGACACGGCGGCGCTGGGCGTCTACGACTTCGTGTTCTGCCGCAACGTGCTGATCTACTTCGACCGTGAGGCGCAGCAAACCGCGTTGCAAGCGCTCAATAACGTTCTTGCCGAAAACGGCACGCTGTTCGTCGGTCCGGCGGAAACCGGGCTGCTGATGCGTTACGGCATGCAGTCCGCGAAGATCCCGCTGGCGTTCGCCTTCCATCGCGCGGCGTCCGGCGAAACGCCGTTGAACGGCTGGCACACCGCGCCGCTCGCCACCGCGGCCGCGCTCGCCATGACACCCACACCGGTACCCGCGCTTGCGCCCTTGCAGGTGTTCTCCGCGGAGCCGTTCGCGTGGCCCGATCCGGTTGCACGCGCATCGCTCAATGGCGCCGCGCCTCAGGCGGCGTTCAACGGCAGCAGCGCCGCTGGGCCCACCACGGCGCTCAGCGACGCAACGCTGTACGCGCCGCTTCACGGCCATTCGCTGCCGGCACTGAAGCCAATGACTTCAGCGCCAACGCACCACGCGTTGCCACCAACCGTCGCCACGCCGATCAACGCCGCCCGCGACAGTCTGGACGCCGCGCACGCGCTCGCCAATGCCGGCCGTCTCGCGGAAGCCGCCACGGCGATTAACGTTTATCTGGAGCAACACGCGCCGCACGCGGACGCGTTTTATCTGCTCGGCGTCCTGGCCGATGCCAACGGCGAAACGAACCTCGCGCGCGGCCACTATCGCAAGGCGCTCTATCTCGATCCGCAGCACACGGAAGCGCTTGCCCATCTGGCCACGCTGCTCGAACTCGAAGGCGACCGCAATGGCGCGCGTCTGCTGATGCAACGCGCGTCGCGCACACAGGGAGCGTCACGTGGTTGATACGCAGACGATCGGTTTCGACGATTGCTGGAACCGCATCGGCGTGCGCGGCGATTCGTCGTGCGAGCGTCTCGACGAGTATGTTCGCTGCCTGAATTGCCCGGTGTTCGAAGCGGCTGCGGCCCGATTGCTGGAGCGGCCGATTCCGCGCGTCGATCTCGCGCGGCATGAAGCTCGCGTGCCGGGTCAGACACGCTCAACGCACGAAGGGCAAAGCGCGAGCGAATCCTTCCTCGTCTTTCGTATCGGCGACGAATGGCTGGCGCTGCCCACGCCGATCTTCAAGCGCATCGTGCAGACGCGGCCGATCCATACGTTGCCGCATCGGCAGCATCGCGCGGTATTGGGCGTGGTGAATGTGCAGGGCGAGTTGCTCGTGTGTATGTCGCTCGCGCATCTGCTCGGTTTCGATGCCGGCGGCGCTGCACAAGGCAACCGCGAAAAACACGACAAGCGCGACGAACGCACGCGGCAAGACCTGCCACGTCTGCTGGTGATCTCGCGCGGCGAGGAACACGCGGTGTTGCCGGTCGATCAGGTCGACGGCGTGCACCGGATCGCGCTCGACAGTTTCTGCCCGCCGCCCGCCACGCTGTCGCAAGCGGCCGCCGCGCACACGCGCGCGGTCGCGCCGTGGCGCGGCATGAGCGTCGGCCTGCTCGACGCCGACGCGCTATTCGACACCTTGAACCGGAGTCTCGGATGACGGACGACCCGCGCCGCCCGTCGCTGATCGATCTTTTCCGCGAAGAAGCGCGGACTCAGGCGCGTGTGCTGAACGACGGCCTGCTTGCGCTCGACCGCGCGCCGCGCGACGCCGCCGCGCTCGAAGCCTGCATGCGGGCCGCGCATTCGCTGAAGGGCGCGGCGCGGATTGTCGGCGTGCAGGTCGGCGTCGAACTCGCGCACGAGATGGAGGAGTGTTTCGTCGCCGCGCAGGACGGGCGCGCGTTGCTCGACGCGGCGTGGATCGACGAGTTGCTGCGTGGCGTGGATATCATCGCGCGCATCGGCAATGACGAGGATGAATCGTCGCGCGATGCGGTCAGCAACTGCGTGGCGGCATTGCATACGCGGATGGCGAGTGTGCCGCCGCATGGGGCGACGACGCGGGGGGGATTTGCGCTAAGTACCGACTCGGCGTCGGTTGCCGGCGCCACGGCCGCTTCCGGTTCCACGCCCGCGATGTCCGCCACGCCTGCGGCATCCGCATCGAGCACCACGACACCATCAACCGCTGCCGGCAACACAGCCCCCGCCTTCGACCCCGACGCCGCGTTCAACCTGCTGGCCGAAGCGCTGCGCGCTGAAGCGAAGTTGAGCGCGTCCGCACCTGCGAACGCACCTGCAACTGCGGCCGCACCCGAAGATCCAACAATCGCCCTGCCGCCTTCTGCGTCCTCGGCGGCCGTCGAGACCATCGCCGGCAACGCCATCACCGCGCAGCCCGCAACACCCGCCGCGAACGCCGCGCCCACTGCGACTACTGCAACCACCACCACCGAATCCGGCCGCATGCTGCGCGTCCGCGCCGACAACCTCGACCGCCTGCTGTCGCTGTCCGGCGAATCGCTGGTCGAATCGCGCTGGCTGAAACCCTTCGCGCAATCGATGCTGCGCATCAAACGGGTCCATCGCGACGGCACCCGCGCGCTCGACCAACTGCACGAAACGCTCGCCGACCTCAAGCTCGACCCGCGCGCCCAGGCCGCGCTCGAAGAAGTGCGCCGTCTCACCGCCGAATCGCAGCACCTGCTTGCCGAGCGGCTAGCCGATCTCGAAAGCTTCGACCGTCGCTCGACCCACCTGTCGCAGCAACTCTACGACGCCGCGCTGCAATGCCGGATGCGCCCGTTCGGCGACGGCACCGGCGGACTGGCGCGAATGGTGCGCGACGTAGCGCGTTCGCTCGGCAAAAAGGTGCGCTGGCAACTGGTCGGCGAATCGACTCAGGTGGACCGCGACATTCTCGATCTGCTCGAGGCGCCGCTCGGCCATATGCTGCGCAACGCGCTCGACCACGGCATCGAAGCGCCCGCGGTCCGCCTTGCGCGCGGCAAGCCGGAAGAAGGCACGCTCACGCTCGACGCACGCCACACTGCCGGCGCGCTGCTCATCACCGTCTCCGACGACGGCGCGGGCATCGACCTCGACGCGTTGCGTGCGTCGATCGTGCACAAGAAACTGGCGAGCGACGAAACCACCGCGCGTCTGTCCGAAGCCGAACTGCTCGAATTCCTGCTGCTGCCCGGCTTCTCGCTGCGCGACCAGGTGACCGATCTGTCCGGCCGCGGCGTCGGACTCGACGCAGTGCACGACGTCGTCAAACGCGTGCGCGGCACCGTGCGCATCACCCATGAACCCGGCCTCGGCACGCGCGTGCAACTGCAGTTGCCGCTCACGCTGTCGGTGATACGCAGCCTGTTGGTCGAAGTCGCGGGCGAACCGTACGCGGTACCGCTCGCGCACGTGAATCGCACGCTGAACGTGAACCGCGCGGAGATCGAACTACTCGAAGGCCATCAGCACATCGCTTTCGCCGGCCAGCGCATCGGCGTCGTCACCGCGCATCAGATTCTGGACACGGCACCGCCCGCCGATCAAAGCGACGCCGTCAGCATGATCGTGATCGGCGACGGTCCGCACACGTACGGCGTGGTGGTCGACCGGTTTCTCGGCGAGCGCATGCTGGTGGTGCAGCCGCTCGACCCGCGGCTCGGCAAGGTCCGCAATATCACCGCCGGCGCGTTGATGGAAAACGGCGACCCGGTGCTGATCGCCGACGTCGACGACTGGTTGCGTTCGGTCGAACGGCTCGTCGCGGGCGGCGATCTGAAGCACACGCAACACGGCGTCACGCAGGTCGCACAACGCACCACCCGCCGCGTGCTGGTGGTCGACGACTCGCTCACCGTGCGCGAACTCGAGCGCAAGCTGCTGGCCACGCGCGGCTACGACGTGACGATCGCCGTCGACGGCATGGACGGCTGGAACGCCGTGCGCGGCGAGCGCTTCGACCTCGTGATTACCGACATCGACATGCCGCGCATGGACGGCATCGAACTCGTCACACTGATCAAGCGCGACCCGCAGTTGCAGTCGCTGCCGGTGATGATAGTTTCCTATAAAGATCGCGAAGAAGACCGTCGCGCCGGCCTGAACGCCGGCGCCGACTACTATCTGGCGAAAGGCAGTTTTCACGACGAAGCACTACTCGATGCGGTGCGTGATCTGATTGGCGAAGCTTACGGCTAAGCCCGGGGGTAAAACGGATGAAAATCGGAATCGTCAACGACATGCCGCTCGCCATCGAGGCGCTGCGCCACGCGCTCGCGGCGCGCCGCGACTACGACGTGCTATGGGTCGCGCAAGACGGCCAGCAGGCGGTCGATTTCTGCACCGCGCAGCGGCCCGACATCGTGCTGATGGATCTGGTGATGCCGAATGTGGACGGCATCGAGGCCACGCGCCGCATCATGGCGCGCGCGCCGTGCGCGATCCTGATCGTCACCGTCGACGTCGGCGCGAACGCGTGGCGCGTCTATGAAGCCATGGGCGCGGGCGCGCTCGACGCCGTCGATACGCCGTCGCTGAGCGGCCCCGACGCGCATAAAAGCATCGCCACACTGATCGCGAAGATCGACCGCATCGGCGCGCTGGTCAAGGAACGCATCGCGCCCGGCGCGGCCGCTGCCGGCGCGCCCGCCAGCGCGACGAGCCGCGATACGCCGCTGGTGGCGATCGGCGCGTCGGCGGGCGGTCCCGCCGCGCTTGCCACGCTGCTCGCCGGTCTGCCGAAAGATTTTCCGGCGGCGACCGTAATCGTGCAGCACGTCGACGCGGCCTTTGCGGCCGGCATGGCCGACTGGCTGAACCAGCAATCGGCGTTGCCGGTACGGATCGCCCGCGAAGGCGACCGGCCGCAAGCGGGCGTCGTGCTGCTCGCCGCCACCGACGATCATCTGCATCTCAAGTTGCCGAACGTGCTCGGCTACACGCGGGTGCCGGAAGAAACGCCGTACCGCCCTTCCGTCGACGTGTTCTTTCACAGCGTGGTGGCACGCTGGCCGGCGCGCGCCGTCGGCGTGCTGCTGACGGGCATGGGCCGCGACGGCGCGATCGGCCTCAAGGCAATGCGCACCAAGGGCTATCACACGATCGCGCAGGACGAAGCGACCTGCGCGGTGTACGGCATGCCGAAAGCGGCTGCCGCGCTCGACGCCGCCGTCAGGATCCTGCCATTACCGAGGATTGCGACTGCACTCACGGCTGCGATCAGTCCGTGATTGGCGCACACTGACCGCGCGAGCGCATCTGGGCATGCTTCGATTCACTGACATTCATTCTGGCTGAACATCATGGACACTCCTAAACCGCATCGGAACGCCGCCGCGCAGGACCTCGCAGAAGACGACGCGAGCGCGCAGGCGCAAGCGTTGGAAGCGGAGGACGCCCCCAATCTCGCCGTCGACGACGCATTGGCTCGCATCCTCGGTAATCCGCCTGCTGCCGAATGCCCGATCATGGTGTTGCTGGTCGACGACCAGGCGATCATCGCCGAAGCAATCCGGCTGGCGCTGGCCGGCGAGCCGAGCGTCGATTTCCACTACTGCGCGTCGCCAGAAGAGGCCGTGCGCTGCGCCGAAGAAACGCGCGCCACGGTGATCCTGCAAGACCTCGTGATGCCCGGCACCGACGGTCTGACGCTGGTGCGCCAATACCGGCAGAATCCGGCCACCCGCGACATTCCGATCATCGTGCTGTCGACCAAGGAAGAGCCGCTGGTGAAAAGCGCGGCGTTCGCCGCCGGCGCCAACGACTATCTGGTGAAGCTGCCGGACCGCATCGAGTTGATCGCGCGGATTCGTTACCACTCACGCTCGTATCTGAACCTGCTGCAACGCGACGAGGCCTATCAGGCGCTGCGTCAGTCGCAACAGCAGTTGCTCGCCACCAACCTGGAGTTGCAGCGGCTCACGCATTCGGACGGTCTGACGGGGCTGGCGAATCGCCGTTACCTCGATCAGTATCTGGCCGCCGAATGGCGCCGCGCCACACGCGACAAGACCGGCCTCGGCTTTCTGATGATCGATGTGGATAACTTCAAGGCCTACAACGACACCTACGGTCATGTGGCCGGCGACGAAGTGCTCAAGCGTGTCGCGCAGACCGTCGAGGCTTGCCTCGGCCGCTCGCCGGATCTCGCCGCGCGCTTCGGCGGGGAAGAGTTCGCAGTGGTGTTGCCGGGCACGTCGTCGGGCGGCTTGCGGCTGCTTGCCGAGAAGATCCGCATCGCGATCGAAGGGCTCATGATTCCGCACGCGGGCTCCGCGATCGGCGTGGTGACGATCAGCATCGGCGCGGCGACGCTGGTGCCGTCCTTGACCGAGCCGGTGACCAGGCTGATCGAAGCCGCCGACGTCGGCCTGTATCGCGCCAAGCGGGATGGGAAGAATCAGGTCGCGGTGAGCGACTGATCGTTCAGCGTTGCCAGGACGCGGCGCCGGGCGCTGCGTCACCCAGATATCGGGCACGCGCTCCGGCGAGCACGCTTGCCTCGACGGCCCCCTCGTCCACCAGCGCTTTTAGCGCGGCTATCACGATGGAGCGGCGGTCCACTTCGAAGAATTCGCGCAGCGCCTGGCGCGTATCGCTGCGGCCGAAACCATCGGTGCCGAGCGTCACATAGCGGCGCGGCATGTAGGCGCGAATCAGTTCGGGCACCGCGCGCACATAATCGGTTGCGGCAACGATCGGACCTTGCGAGGCAGCGAGCGCTTGCGTGACGTAGGGCGTTTCAGCATCATCGCCGCCAAGACGCGCGAGCCGTTCCGCCGCCATGCCGTCGCGCTGCAATTCCGTGAAACTCGTGACGCTCCACACGGCAGCGTCGATCTCCCAGTCGTCCTTGAGCATCTGCTGCGCCGCGATCACTTCGCCGAGAATCGCGCCCGCGCCGAGCAACTGCACCCTGGCGTTCGCGGTACCTTCCTGCTGAGCGCCCAACGCGTAGATGCCCTTCAGGATCCCCTCTTTCACCGCCGGCCAATCGCCACCCGGCACCGAAGGCTGCGCGTAGTTTTCGTTCATCACGGTGACGTAATAGAACACGTCGCGCTGCGCGTCGACCATCTCGCGCATGCCTTCGTCGACGATCGCCGCAAGCTCGTAGGCGAACGCCGGATCGTAAGCGCGGCAATTCGGAATCGTCGATGCCGCCAGATGGCTCGACCCGTCCTGATGCTGCAAACCCTCGCCGCCGAGCGTCGTCTTGCCCGAGGTCGCGCCGATCAGAAAACCTCTGGCGCGCTGATCCGCCGCCGCCCAGATCAGATCGCCGATGCGCTGGAAACCGAACATCGAGTAATCGATGTAGAACGGCAGCATCGGCAGATCGTGCACGCTGTACGACGTCGCCGCCGCGATCCACGACGACACCGCGCCCGCTTCCGAAATGCCTTCCTCGAGAATCTGGCCCTGGGTGTCCTCGCGGTAGTACAGCATCGAACCGAGGTCTTCCGGTTCGTACAACTGCCCGAGCGGCGAATAGATGCCGACCTGGCGGAACATGTTCGCCATGCCGAAGGTGCGCGCTTCGTCGGCGACGATCGGCACCACGCGCGAGCCGACTTCCTTGTCCTTCAGCAGCGCGGTCAGCATGCGCACCAGCGCCATGGTCGTGGACATCTCGCGGCCGTTCGAGTCCAGCGCGAATTGCCCCCAGGAGGACACCGGCGGGACGATCAGCCCCGCCGATGCGACTCTCCGCCTTCTGGGCAGATAGCCTCCAAGAGCCGCCCGGCGAGCATGCAGGTAGTGCATTTCCGGGCTGTCCGCTGCGGGTTGGTAAAACTTCACCTGTTCGACGTCGTCGTCCGTCAGCGGCAGCCGGAAACGGTCGCGAAACGCCTTCAGGTCGTCGAAATCGAGTTTCTTCTGTTGATGCGTGGTCATGCGGCCCTGCCCCGCGGCGCCCATGCCGAAGCCCTTCATCGTCTTGGCGAGGATCACCGTCGGCTGGCCTCGATGCGCCAACGCTTTCGCATAGGCTGCGTGCAGCTTGCGCACGTCGTGACCGCCGCGCCGCAAACGGTCGATATCGTCGTCGCTCAATTGCGCGGCGAGTGCGGCCAGTTCCGGGTTCTGGCCAAAGAAGCGTTCGCGGTTATACGCGCCGTCGTTCGCGGAGAAGGTCTGGAATTGACCGTCGACGGTTTGCGCGAACGCGCGCAGCAGAGCGCCGGTGCGGTCGCGCGAGAACAGCGCGTCCCAGTCCGAGCCCCACAGTACCTTGATCACGTTCCAGCCGGCGCCGACGAAATGCGCCTCCAGTTCGTCGATAATGCGGCCGTTGCTGCGCACCGGGCCGTAGAGACGCTGCAGGTTGCAGTTGATCACGAACACCAGATTGTCGAGCCCCTCGCGCGCGGCGAGCGACAACGCGCCGGTCGATTCCGGCTCGTCCATTTCGCCGTCGCCGAAGAAGCCCCACACTGTGCGGCCATCGGTTTGCGCGAGGCCGCGGTTGGCCAGGTAGCGCATGAAGCGCGCCTGGTAAATCGCGTTGATCGGGCCGATGCCCATCGAGCCGGTCGGGAACTGCCAGAAATCCGGCATCAGCCACGGATGCGGATACGAACACAAACCCGGGCCGCCGATTTCGCGCCGGTAATGCTGCAGGTTCTCCTCGGACAGAAAGCCTTCGAGGTAAGCCCGCGCATAGACGCCCGGCGACGAATGCGGCTGGAAATAGACCAGGTCGCCGGTACCCTCTGCTCCGTCCGGCGCGGCCGCGCGGAAGAAATGGTTGAAGCCGACTTCGAACAGATCCGCCGCCGACGCATAACTCGCGATATGGCCGCCGAGTTCGCCATAAGCCTTGTTCGCGCGCACCACCATGGCGAGCGCGTTCCAGCGCAAGGCGGCGGCGAGCCGTTCCTCGAGTTCGAGGTTGCCCGGATAGCGCGGCTGCTGCTCGAACGGGATCGTGTTCTGGTACGGCGTGACGTTGGTGCGCGCCGATTCGACGCCGAGCGACAGCGCGTGGCTCGCCAGTTTGTCGAACAGAAACTGCGCGCGCTCGCGGCCGACGTGTTCGACCACCGCATCGAGCGCGTCCAGCCATTCGGCGGTTTCCTGCGGATCGTCGTCCGCCTGCTCCGCGCCGTCGACCTGCTGCGCATTCAACGCCCGCACCTGCTCGTTACCGCTGGACAAATCCGTCATGGCACCACTCCCGCAATCGACGCGTTCGGCTCAAGATCGAGTGAGTCAATGGTAACCATGAGGTCGTAAAATGAGCGTCTGAATTGCTTGTGATCCTGCACTGCGATAGGTTATTTATTCCGAAATTCGCCGCCCACACGGAATATTTCATCTATGACCACGCCACCCCGCCGGCTCGACCGCATCGACATCGGCATCCTGAGCCAGTTGCAGCAGAACGCGCGCATCACCAATGCCGATCTGGCGCGCTCGGTGAATCTGTCGCCTACGCCGTGCTTCAACCGCGTGCGTGCGCTCGAAAAGCTGGGCCTGTTCAAACAGCAGGTCACGTTGCTCAATCCGGAGCCGCTCGGGCTGCGCATCAACGTGTTTATTCAGGTGAGTCTGGAAAAGCAGGTGGAAGACGCGCTGCAGCGTTTCGAGCAGGCGATTTCGGCGCGCCCCGAGGTGATGGAGTGCTATCTGATGACGGGCGACGCCGATTATCTGTTGCGCGTCGTAATGCCGGATATGCAGACGCTGGAGCGCTTCATTGTCGATCATCTGACGAAGATTCCGGGTATTTCCAACATCCGCTCGAGTTTTGCGCTCAAGCAGGTGCGCTATAAAACCGCGCTGCCGTTGCCATCGTCGGGATTGACTCTGGTCGATCCCGACGACGTGGCGACGGATTGGCGCTAGCGCATCAAGCCGCGTTGGCGCGCGTGTAACGCGCCGCAGGCTGCTGACGCGACAGGTTCGGCTTCAGGTCCTGACGCGCGGTGTTGAAACGCTCCCAGTCCGCGGCGTCCGGCAACGACGGAATCGTCACCAGTTCGCCCTGGTCCAAACCGGCCAGCGCCGCGTCCACCATGTCGTCGGCGGTCATCACGATCTGCGCGGGCAGATGCTCGACCGCGAGTCCGGCACGGTCCCAGAACGCCGTGCTGGTGGCGCCCGGCAACACGGCCTGCAACTGCACGCCCTTGTCGCCCACTTCATGCTGCAGCGACTGCGTCAGATTCAGCACATAGGCCTTGGTGCCGCTATACGTGCCGTTCAACATCTCCGGCGACAACGCCACGACCGACGAGACGTTGATCAGAATCCCCTTGCCCCGCGCGACGAATCCCGGCACGGCGGCCGCCGTCAGGCGTGTCAGCGCCGTCACGTTCAACTCGATCATCTGTTCGAGCGAGTCGACGTCGGAATCGATCAGCGACGCCGTCGCGCCGACGCCTGCGTTGTTGACCAGCATGGTGATGCTCTGGTCCGCGCGCAGCCGGTCTTCGATGCGGCGCGTATCGGCCTTGACGGTCAGATCCGCGCCGATGGTCTCGACGCTGCGACCGGTGGCCTGCTTCAGACGCTCGGCGAGACCGTTCAACCGTGCGACATCGCGCGCGACCAGGATCAGGTCGTAACCACGCCGCGCGAGGCGGTCCGCATACACCGCGCCGATGCCCGACGACGCGCCCGTTACCAATGCCGTGCCCTTGCTGTTTGCTTGCGTTGCCATTTGAAGCGCTCCTTGCGGGCGTGGCGCCTTGCGCCTGTGCCCTGTCAGATTCAGATGAATGGAAAAACCGGAAACCGCCGCTGCCGTGCCGTTTTCGCCGCGCACTGCAGGTTGACGAGGCAAGTCTAGACGCGTAGTCTCTCGTCACAAATGTCGTATTTACCTCGTTTTAGGACATCGCGATGAGACACGTCGGCGTGGTGGTTTTTCCTGGCTTCCAGATCCTCGACATGGTCGCGATCTCGGTGTTCGAACTGGCTAACCTGGTCGCCGGTCAACCCGAATATCAGGTCGAGGTGATTTCCGAACACGGCGGCATGGTGCGCAGTTCGTCCGGCGTCGAGGTCAACTCGCACCCGTTCGGCGATCCCGCCTACGACACGGTGGTCGTGACAGGCGCGATGGAAATCGCGCCGTCGTCACCCGGCATGCTGGCGTTCCTGAACGACGCGCTCGCGGCGTCGCGCCGCACCACCAGCATCTGCACCGGCGCCTTCGTGCTGGCGGAGGCCGGCATTCTGGACGGCCGCCACGCCACCACGCACTGGGCGTATTCGGGCGAACTGCAACGGCGCTTTCCCGGCGCGCGGGTGGACGACGACCGCATTTTTATTGTCGACGGTTCCGTGTGGACGTCCGCCGGCATGACCGCGTGCATCGACCTGTGTCTGGCGCTGGTTGAAAGCGATCTCGGCACGGCGGTGTCGCGCGCGATTGCCAAGAAGCTCGTGGTGTATCACCGGCGCACCGGCGGTCAATCGCAGTTTTCCGCCATGCTCGATCTCGAGCCGAAATCCGATCGCATCCAGAGCGCGCTGTCGTATGCCAGGAACCATCTGCGCGAGCCGTTGACGGTCGAACAGCTTGCCGACGTCGCGCATCTGAGCCCACGGCAGTTCAGCCGCGCGTTTCGCGACGAAACCCGCCAATCGCCCGCCAAAGCGATTGAAGCGTTGCGCGTGGAGGCCGCGCGCGCCATGCTGGAGGCAGGCCGCCATTCAATGGAAGCCGTCGCGGTCGACACCGGTTTCGTCGACACCGAACGAATGCGGCGCGCCTTTCTGCGGGCGTTCGGCCAACCGCCCCAGGCAATCAAGCGCGCAGCCCGCGCGTTGTAACAGTCGAGGCGGACAATAGAGGCGAATGCGGCATCCCTCTAGCTGTCCCTGCAACCCAGGAAAGGAAGCGTGAATGAACTACGACAACAGCAATCCCTTCGCGAGGATTCTGCGTGGCGAACTACCCTGCATCAAAGTCGCGGAAACCAGCACGGCGCTGGCCTTTATGGACCTGATGCCGCAAGCGGACGGCCATGTGCTGGTGGTGCCGAAAGAGGCGGCGGCGGAGATTTTCGAGCTGTCGGATGCGTCGACGGTGGCCTGCATGCGCATGACGCAGAAACTGGCGATTGCCGTACGCGCGGCCTTGCGGCCCGACGGCGTGTTCATCGGCCAGTTCAACGGCGCGGCGGCGGGACAAACCGTGCCGCATGTGCATTTTCACGTGATCCCGCGCTGGGACGGCCAGCCGCTGCGCATGCACGGCCGCGAGGTCGCCGACGCGGATACGCTCGAAGCCCTCGCCCAAAGGATTCGCGCTCATTGGCGTGCCGATTGAGTCTGAGCGGCTTCGCGTATTGCGCGGTAATAACTGTAAAGGCGCATGAAACCAGCGGCGCGCGTTCACCAGTTAGACTTCTCTCTGCCTTGTGTACCCGCAAGGCATTGAGTGTGGATCTCTTTTTCAGCCTGCCCGAAACGGCAGGCTTTTTTATTGGCGCACCGGCGGCGCGGGCGCTTGCGACGCTGGCGCCTCGCGTAAAAAAACCCGCGCGCGGCGGGTTCGTGATCGATCAACGGTGATACGGCGACGGGCCATGATGTGGCGGCGGCCGACGATGATGGTGGTAATGATGCGGCGGCGGCACACGGCGGCAACGTTTCACCAGACGGCCATGCACCCAGACGCGTTTGCACACCACCCGGGAATGGGAATGCGCCTCGGCAGACGCCGGCACGAAGGTCGCGGCGGTGGCCGCCAGCAGCATCAAAGACATCAGTTTGCGCACAGTACCTCCTGTTCAACGGGCCGTCATTCTAAAACGGTAGCGTCGATTCGTGCCGCGCGGCACCCAAGAGGATCAGCGATCGGTCAAAGCGGCGCGTTAAGCCCTGGGCCGCGTGCGGCGCAACGGATGCCGCCAGTCGATGCGCCGCGGTTTAACGTGCGCAGGTCGCATCTCGTGGAGATGGCGGTGTTCTTGCCACAATTCGTCGGAGAAAAGAAACGCGACGATAAGCAGCGGAATCACCAGAAAAACGCCCAGAATCAAGTGCTCGATCACGGTGGCCTCCGATCGCAGGAGCATGATTTCATTGTAGAGCACCGCCTGTGCCCGAACGGTGTCGCGCCACGCATAAACACGCGGCAGCCCACCTGCGACAACGCGACGCCCCACCCGTGCCAAACCCGCACACCGCCTCGGTTCGCCACGCGCTCATGCCGCGCCGCGCGGCACGTCACACGAACTCCCGGCCACGCGCCCTGACTAACCGGAGCGCGCTTGATGCGCCGTCACCGGCCTCGCGCGCCCAGACCAATAATTCTCAAGGGGAATCTCATGACCACCGAACGCAGCAACGACCTCACCTTGCGTCCGCTCGAGCGTACCGATCTGCGCTTCGTTCACGAAGTGAACAACAACGCGAAAATCATGCGTTACTGGTTCGAGGAACCGTACGAAACCTTCTCCGAACTGACCCAACTGTACGATCAGCACGTGCACGATCTGCGCGAGCGCCGCTTCGTGGCGATCGACAACGAGGGGCAAACCGTCGGCGTCGTCGAGTTGATCGAGCTGGACTATATTCACCGGCGCGGCGAATTTCAGATCATCATCGCGCCGCACGCGCAGGGTCGCGGCTACGCGACCGTCGCCACTCAACTAGCGATCGACTATGCGTTTTCGGTGCTGAATCTGCGCAAGGTGTATCTGATCGTCGACAAGTCGAATACCGCAGCGATCCACGTCTACGAAAAGTGCGGCTTCCGCCACGAGGCCGAGTTGATCGAAGAGTTTTTCGGCAACGGCAGCTATCACAACGCCTTGCGCATGTGCCTGTTCCAGGCGGAGTTTTTCGCGTCGAAGCAGCGCGTCAAGTGAACGCCTGAGGGTCGCCGGGCGTCGCTCACGCGCGCCGGCGACGCGGCCTGGCATCGTTTATCTTCTGCACGTACACCGTTATTTCGCGATTTTGCTTTGGTCATCTGAATGACTTTGTGTGCAATGCACCAAGTCCGCAAATCAAATGTAGTAAATCGCTTAATTGGTGCTGCTCGTTTACGCCAATACGCGCCGCAAAGCTTTACTGGTTAAAGCGCCGTGCTTTACGCGCCCGTCAGTTATCCACCGCCATTCGGACCATTTAAGCGGCTGCTCAATGTTTAAGCAGCCATGACGCATGGTGCGACAATTCGCCACTGTTGCGACCGCACACAAGATGTGCTTGTCGTTCTTCGCCATTCTCCTAAAGTGCAAGTTGCGGGTGGGACGTTAAAGTTAAATACATAGCTAACCTGAGTATTCCCGACCCGCACCGGAGGAAAATATGAAAACGCGAATCGCCCTTGTTTTCGCCATTGCGGGTTTGGCTGCCGCGACTGTTCAGGCGCAAGACGTCATGATCAAGCCGCAGCAAACCATCCAGTTCAAAGCCAATGCGTACGGCTGTCTGTCGAAAGATAAACTCGACGCCGCCGACGTACATGCGCAAGCTGGCGAACAGCAGAAGATGCAGGAATTCTTCTCCGGATATCAATGCGTTTCCACGCCGGAAAACTCGAGCTTCCGCGTGGTGCGCGTAGTCGGCCACGACGTCGAATTCGTGAATTCCGGCAATAGCGATACGGAAGGCCTCTGGGCAAACGATCGCTTTATCAAACAATAAATTGAAAATAAGCTGAACGCCGTCATTCCGGCCTCGCGCCGGAATGAGTTGCTGTGTCTGACAATTAAATTCTCTGACTGTTGAAAGCCGGAGGCGGTGGACCTGTGAGTAATGGATCGGCTGGGCATTATGTGCCCAGCCGATTTTATTTTGTGCGGGCAGCTAATTCGTGGCAGAGGCAGAGGCGAACGCAGAAGCGAACGCGGACAAAAAGGCCGATGCGGCTTATCGGCCCACATCGGCAGTACGCCTTCTCGCAAAGCGCAGGTTCAATCAATCCATTCGTCAGCCAACACACCAGTCAACACGTCAATCAACGCGGCGATCAATGCGAATCGCGCGGCACCGGCGCGCCGCTCGAGCCGACCAGAAAGTCCAGATCCGCGCCCTGATCCGCTTGCAGCACGTGCTCGACATACAGCTTGTAGTAACCGCGTTTGGGCGGCTCAGGCGGCTGCCATGCGGCGCGCCGGCGGGCGAGTTCGTCGTCGGAAACGTCGAGGTGCAGACGGCGCGCTTCGACGTCCAGTTCGATCATGTCGCCGGTTTGCACGAACGCGAGCGGGCCGCCCGCTGCCGCTTCCGGCGACACATGCAGCACCACCGCGCCGTAGGCCGTGCCGCTCATGCGGCCGTCGGAAATCCGCACCATGTCGGTGATGCCTTTTTGCAGCACCTTTTTCGGCAGCGGCATGTTGCCGACCTCCGCGAAACCCGGATAGCCCTTCGGGCCCGCGCCCTTGAGCACCATGATGCAATGCTCGTCGATGTCGAGCGACTCGTCGTCGATCTTCGCGTGCAGTTCCTCGATGTTCTCGAACACGACGGCGCGGCCGCGATGCTTGAGCAACTGCGCGGTCGCCGCCGACGGCTTGATCACCGCGCCATTCGGCGCCAGGTTGCCCTTGAGCACGGCGATGCCCGCCTTCGGCTTGAACGGCTCGGCAAACGTGGTGATGACTTTCTCGTCGTGATTCGGCGCGTTGCGCACGTTGTCCCAGATCGTTTTACCGTTGACGGTCAGCGCTTCGCGATGCAACAAACCTTGCTCGCCCATCTGCTTCAACACCGCCGGCAAACCGCCCGCGTAGTAAAAATCTTCCATCAGATATTCACCCGACGGCTGCAGATTCACCAGACACGGCACGTTCGAACCCAGCTCCCAATCCTCCAGCGACAACTCCACGCCAATGCGCTTGGCCAGCGCGATCAGATGCACCACCGCATTGGTCGAACCGCCGATCGCCGCGTTCGTGCGAATCGCGTTTTCGAACGCCTGACGCGTGAGGATCTTGTCCATGGTCAGATCCTCGCGAACCATGTCGACGATGCGTCGGCCCGCGAGATGCGCGAGCACCTGACGGCGCGCGTCGACGGCGGGAATCGCCGCGTTGTGCGGCAAGCCCATGCCGAGCGATTCGACCATCGAGGCCATCGTCGACGCCGTGCCCATCGTCATGCAATGGCCGCGCGAGCGGTTCATGCACGACTCGGCTTCGGTGAATTCTTCCTGCGTCATCGAACCGGCGCGGACTTCCTCCGACATCTGCCAGACGCCCGTGCCCGAACCGATATGCTTGCCGCGAAACCGGCCGTTGAGCATCGGCCCGCCGGACACCGCCAGCGCCGGCAGATTGCACGACGCGGCGCCCATCAGCAGCGCGGGCGTGGTCTTATCGCAGCCGACCAGCAGGATCACGCCGTCCATCGGATTGCCGCGAATCGACTCCTCGACGTCCATTGAAGCGAGGTTGCGAAACAGCATCGCGGTAGGCCGCAAATTGGTCTCACCGAGCGACATGACCGGAAACTCGAGCGGCAGACCGCCCGCTTCGTGCACGCCTTTTTTCACGTACTCGGCGAGCTCGCGAAAGTGTGCGTTGCACGGCGTCAGTTCAGACCACGTGTTGCAGATGCCGATCACCGGACGCCCGTCGAACTCGTCGTGCGGAATGCCCTGGTTTTTCATCCACGAGCGATGCAGAAAACCGTCGCGGTCCTTGAGGCCGAACCACGCCTGGCTGCGCAGCGGCTTTTTAGTCTGGTTCGAATCAGCCATGAAATCTCCTGTTGGCAAAGAGGGGGAGCAGGGCATGCGTCAGTGCACGCGCTTGCTGCGGCGGAACTGATCGAACAGCACCGCGAGCAGCAGAATCCCGCCGCGAATCAGGTACTGATAAAAGGTCGGCACGTTCATCAGGCTCATGGCGTCCTGCACCGAGCCCATGATCAGCACGCCGACCAGCACACCGGAAATCGTCGCGACGCCGCCCGTCAGCGACACGCCGCCGAGCACGCACGCGGAAATCACACCCAGTTCGAGCCCGACCGATGTTTTCGGGTCGCCCAGACTCATGCGCGACGCCAGCATCACGCCGGCGAAACCGGTCACGAGGCCTTGCAATACGAACACGGTGATCTTGATCCGCGTGACCGGCAAGCCCGCCAGCAAGGCCGCCTCGCTATTGCCGCCGACCGCCAGCACGTTCTTGCCGAACACGGTTTTCTTCAGCAAGAAACCGAACAGCACGAAGCCGACGATGTTGCTCCAGATCGGGTAGGAAATGCCGAGAAATGCGCCGCCGCCCAGGTCGAAGAAACGCTCTTCGGAGATCATCACCGCGTCGCCGTTCGACGTGATGTAGGCGAGGCCGCGCACGACTTCCATCATCGCGAGCGTGACGATCAGCGAGTTGATCTTGAAGCGCGCGACCAGCACGCCGTTCACCAGCCCGACCGCGCCACCCGCGAGCACGCCGGCGGCAATGCCGAGCGTCACGCTATGCGTCGCGGTGATCAGCGTGGACGCCACCACGCCCGCGAACGCAACGATCGACGCCACCGAGAGATCCACTTCGCCGAGCGCGAGCACGAACATCATCGTCACGGAGATCGAGCCGATCAGCGTGACGGAGAGCAGCAGGCCCTGGATGTTTCGCGAGCTCAGAAAATCCGGCACCGTGAACGACAGCGCCGCGAACAGAATCACGAACACCATCACGATGCCGGACTTGTTGATCAGATCCCAGGTGCGCGCGGCGCGCGCGCTAAGTCCTGCGGAGGCGACGGGGGAGGTCGACGTGTCGGTTGAAGGTGTCTGCATGATGTGTGTTCCGTTTCAATGGCGCGGTGCGTTTGCCTGGTTTGTCCGGTCGTGCATCGAAGGCCTCGCTCAGCGCGGCAGCGCGAGCTTGATCAACGCGTCGGGCGTGGCCTGCGCTTTCGGCAGATCGCCGACGATGCGGCCTTCCTTCATCACGATCACGCGATCCGCCACGCCGATCACTTCGGCGAGATCGCTCGACACGACGATCACCGTGCGGCCCGCCTCGGCGAGCCCATACAGCAAGCCGTAGATTTCGCTGCGCGCGCCGACGTCGATACCGCGCGTGGGTTCGTCCATCAGAAACACGTCGATCTCTTCCGCGAGCCAGCGCGACAGAATCACCTTCTGCTGATTGCCGCCGGACAGCGTGCCGATCGGCGTCTCGCCGTTACGCGTCTTGATCGCGAGCCTGCCGATGAAGGTCCTGGCGGTCTGCGCTTCCTTGCGGCCGTTGAGCACGTTGAAGCGGCTGAAGTGACGACGGCAACTGATATTGAGGTTGTCCGACACCGACGCGATCGAGACGATGCCTTCCTGTTTGCGATCTTCCGGACACAGCGCGACACCGGCGCGCACTGCGTCGCGCGGGGTGGCGAAATGCACCGCTTTTCCCTTGAGCGTGATGGCGCCCGCAGTGGGTTTGACGGCGCCGTAGATCAGCTTCATCAACTCCGAACGCCCCGCGCCGACGAGACCGAAGAAGCCGACGATTTCACCTTGGCGCGCCGTAAAAGAAGCCGGTTCACGCAGGCCACGTCCCATCAATCCCTTGACGTCGAGCTGCACGTCGCCGAGTTCGCGTGAGCGGTAGCCGTACACATCGGCAATCGAGCGGCCCACCATGCCGCTGATCAGACGATCGCGGTCGAGTCCTTCGCCGGCGTCGAACGTCTCGATGCGGCGGCCGTCGCGAAACACCGTCACGCGATCGCACAGCTCATAGACCTCGTCCATGCGATGCGTGACGTAGATAATCGCGCGGCCTTCGGCTCTCAACGTGCGAATGATCCGGAACAGTTGCGCGGTTTCGCGCGACGACAGCGAACTGGTCGGTTCGTCGAACGCGATCACGCGCGCGTCGCGCATCAGCGCCTTGCCGATCTCGATCATCTGCCGCTGCCCGATCGACAGATTCTTCACCTGTTGCGATGGGTCGATTTTCTCGCCGAGCCGTTCCAGTTCACGCACCGCGCGCGCCACCAGTGCCTTTTCGTCGAGCACGCCGAAGCGGTTGGGCAGCGCGCCGAGCATCAGGTTTTCCGCGACGGTCAGCTCCGGCACGAGATGCAATTCCTGATAGATGATGGCCACGCCCGCCGCGATCGCCGCTTTCGTCGTGGTGAATTGCTGCTCGACGCCGTCGAGCGACAACGTGCCCGCAGCGGGTTGATTCACACCGGACAGCACCTTGAGCAGCGTCGATTTGCCGGCGCCGTTTTCGCCCATCAGACCATGCACTTCGCCGCGTCGCACTTCGAGCGAAACCTGGTCGAGCGCGAGCACCCCGGGAAAGCGCACGGTGATGCCGTCGAGTCGCAGATAAGGACGCGAGGCGTTGGATGCTGTGACGGGCGAGGGCGCTTGCGTCGGCAGCGCCGCCTCGCCGAGGTGAGACTCACTGGGTGAAGCCGTCATCGAAAACCTCGAAACCTCGAACTGATGGACAAGCTGGGCAAGCCGCGTTCGCGTGAATCCGCGAGAAACGGCCCGCCGCGTGCGAGCGCGAACCCTGCTTAAATGCCGAGTTCTTTACGCACGTCCTGCCAGTTGCCGCGCACCATCAGCTTGCCGGTGGTCTGCGTATCGGCGGGCGGCTGCTTGCCGTCCTTGATCCACTCGACGAGGTTCTCCGTGCTCTCCTTGCCGTGCATCGTCGAACTCACGGCGATCGTGCCGTAGAAGCCTGTCGGCTCTTTCTTCTGGAATTCGGCGAAGGCTTCGCCCGCGCCGTTGATGCCGACGCCGATCACGTCCGCCGCAGGAATATGCAACTGCTCGGTCGCGCGCACGCCACCCAGCACGCTTTCCTCGTTGAGCGCGAAGATCACCCACTTCTTGATGTTCGGGTGCTGCGCCAGCACCGGCGACGACGCGTTGAAGCCGCCTTCGTCATCGGTCGTTTTCTGCGGGGCGTCGAAGATGTTTTCCTTCCTGAAGCCGCCGGCCAGCAGCGATTGCGTCGCGCCGTCGGTGCGCAGCTTCGCGGTCGGCAGTTCGTAGTTCGTGATGCGCAGCGCGCCGACTTCTTCGGGTTTCCAGCCGCGGCGTTTCATTTCGTCGCTGATCGCCTGGCCGACCTGATTGCCGATCTTGAACGCGGACATGCCCAGATGCGGCACGTTCGGCAGCGGCTTGCCGGTGGAGTCGACCAGTTGATCGTCGACGGTGACGAACTTCATGTTGTAGCGTTTCGCGCGCGCCTGGATCGCCGGTCCGAGGCGCACGTCGGGCGCGCAGATCACGAAGCCGCTCGCGCCTTGCGCGCCGAGGTTGTCGATCGCGGCCAGCACTTTTTCCCCGTCAGGCGTGCCGATGTTCACCACTGAGAAACCGTCCTTCTGACCGAGCGCGGTCGCCGCTTTCTGTTCGTTGATGAACCACGCCTGTTCCGGCATCTTCACGAGGAAGCCGACCTTGAGCGGCTGATCCGCGTGCGCGGAAAATTGAGCGGCGAAGGGCGCGGCGAGTGCGACGGCGGCTATTGCGGATAGCGTCAAACGACGAAGCTTGCGGGTCATGGTTGTCTCCTGAAGTTGTAGGGCTGCGTTGATTTGATTTATGGGCAGCGGGGCGAAGCGGAACGGCTCGGAAAGTCCACGAATGGTATGAGCGGCTCCGATAACTTTCCAATCCCTTTTTAGGCTAACCCGATACCAATTCCGGTATGGCATCATGAAGTCTGGATCGGCACTCATGGAACAGCGGACGGCGTTCAGCCGTTCGATGCAAATCGTCCGGGAGTGCGGGAATCTGCGAGATTGGGAGATGGGGAGACAGGCCATGACGCGTAACTACTCGAACTGGTTCGTCCGCGCGCGCCTGAAGACGCGGCAATTGCAGTTGCTCGCGGCCATGGAAGAGGAGGGCAACGTCCGCCGTGCCGCGGACATGCTCGGCATGACCCAGCCGGCGGCGTCGCGCCTGCTGAAGGAGCTGGAGGACATGCTGGAGGTCAGCCTGTTCGACCGCACGCCGCACGGCATGCGCGCCACGCTGTACGGCGAGGTGATGATTCGTCACGCGCGCATGGTGCTGTCGAATCTGAGCCATGCGCACGACGAGATTTCGGCGTTGCGCGCCGGTCTGGCGGGGCAGGTGCGCATCGGCGTGATCGCGGCGGCCGCCGCGACGATGGTGCCGCGCGCGATCTCGCGCGTGAAGGAGCGCTACCCGCAGCTACAGATCTGGGCCGAAGTGGAAACCTCCGACGTCATGCTGCCGCGACTCGCCGAAGGCGACCTGGACATTATGATCGGCCGGGTTCTGGAGCGGCAGAACCAGTTCAAGGCCGACGTCAGCTACGAACCGCTCGCCGACGAACCGCTGTGCGTGGTCGCGCGCCCCGGCCATCCTCTCGAATATGAGACAGGTTTGACACTACGGGGAATCGTCAACGCAAGCTGGGTTTTGCATCCGCCGGGCAGCGTGTTGCGCCATCGCTTTGATCTGATGTTTTCGCATATTGGACTGAATCCGCCCCAAAACGTCGTGAATACGAACAATTTCCTGGCGATTTCGAGCTTACTGTTGCAAAGCGACATGTTGGCGGTTTTACCGGAAGAAGTGGCGCGTCAGTACCAACAGTACGGTGTCCTGAAGCGTATACCGATCGATTTACCGTACAGAATGGATACATTCGGTATCATCACGCGCCAGTCGCATCTCCTTTCGCCAGCCGCCTGCGTCGTGCTCGACGCCTTACGGGAGGCGGCCGGCGAGGTCTACGGCACGGCATTCGAGCCGGTCGTGGCGCGATAAATGCGTCTCCCGTGGTATCGGAAGCCGGTCTACGGCGCGGGAGGACCCTAAGATGTACGACAAACACGGAAAACGGCAACGCGCCGTCGACGATTCTTTTTCTGTTCGCTCCGGTGGAGCGAGCGCCTGGTTTAGCAACGGCATGGCTCTTAAATCGACGATTTACAAGGCGGAACTGCAGATCGCCAACATGGACCGGCACTACTACGCCGACCATTCGCTGACGATCGCCCGCCATCCCTCGGAAACCGACGACCGCATGATGGTCCGCGTCGCCGCGTTCGCGCTGTTCGCGCAGGAACGCCTCGAATTCTGTAAAGGTTTGTCGGATGTCGACGAACCCGACCTGTGGCAGAAGGATCTGACCGGCGCGATCGAAACGTGGATCGAAGTCGGCCAGCCGGACGAACGGCGCATTGCCAAGGCGAGCGGCCGCTCGAACGAGGTGATCGTGATCGCCTACGGCGGCCGCACCTCGGATATCTGGTGGCAGGGCGTGCGTAACAAGGTGGAACGCATGCGTAACGTGACGGTGTGGTCGCTCGGCGAAGACGTCGCCACCGCCCTCGGCTCGCTCGCCGCGCGGACCATGCGGCTGCAATGCACGGTACAGGACGGCGAAGCCTGGCTCGGCAGCGCCGACGCCGACGCCGTGAAAATCGACTGGGCGGTGTTGAAAGAGCCCGACAACGCTTGATGCCGGGCTGACACAGCCGGCGTCAGCCATCTGACGCCAAGGCGCTCAGAGCGACGTCATGCGCGCCGAGTCAGGCGGCCCTTTGAGTTCGACCATATTGCCCTCCGGATCGAACAGATACAGCGACGGCCCGAAGCCGTCCGCGCCATAGCGTAGTCCCAGCTCGCCCAACCGAACGCCGTGCCCGGTCAGATGCGCCTTGAGCGCCTCGGCGTCGAACGGTTCGACGCGCAGACACAGGTGATCCATATTCCGTCCCGTGCCCGGCACGCCGTTTTCGGCGCGATCGAGCCGGGCGCCGACCTGCAACAGGTCGATCAGCGAATGCCCCGCGCGCAATTGCGTCAAACCCAGATCCCGCTGTTCCTTCTCGAGGCTGCAACCGAGCACGTCGCAGTAAAAGCGCGCCATCGTCTCGGCATTCGTCGCACGAATGACGACGTGGTCGATCTCGCGAATGTGAATTTTCATGCCGAACGCCCCTTGGCTGCTTCGCTGAACGGAGGAATTGCCAGTGTAGAAGAAAGGGCGCAGCGGCGAGCGACGGGCGTGAAACCCGCCTGCAGGGCCGGATCGGGAAACGATGGACGAAAAAAAGCCCGCTCTATGTGGAGCGGGCTGAATCCATATCAGGAGGAGACATGGAGGAGACAAGGACTAATATACACACAGGGTTGGTGCGACGCAATAACTTTTTAAGGGAAAACCCGATATTGAGCCAAATTGTCGCAGTTTTCGGCAAACTGACCGCCCGGCGGGCGTTTCAGCGTACGGGGAAGCGCAATGACAGAGCAAGAACCGGAGCGTAGTGTTTGGGCAGGCGGCCTACATTGGTGAACATCCACACCGCCTATTCGGAACCATCATGACTCGCAATCCCATCGAGCACACTGCAGCCCCCGCCAACTGGATTTCCGACGACCAACGCTGGGACGCCGTCACACGCCGCGAGCCGCAGGCCGACGGCGCGTTCTTCTACGCCGTCAAAACCACCGGTGTGTTCTGCCGCCCGTCGTGCGCGTCGCGCCAGCCGCGTCGCGAGAACGTGGCGTTTTTCGCCGATGCCGCCGCTGCGCGCGCCGCGGGCTTTCGCGATTGCAAGCGCTGCCAGCCCGGCGGTCTGCCGCGCGAACTGGCGATCGTCAACCGTGCCTGCGCCGCGCTCGACGCCGATCCGCAGCAGCGCCTGACGCTTGCGCAATTGAGCGACGCCGTACACGTCAGCCCGTTTCACCTTCAGCGTCTGTTCAAGCGGGTGGTGGGCGTGTCGCCGCGTCAGTATCAGGCGGCGCAACGCGGCGCGGCCTTACGCGACGCGCTGCAAAGCGGCTCGGACGTGACGCGCGCCTCGCTCGACGCCGGCTTCGGCTCGCCGTCGCGCATGTACGACAGCGCGTCGGCCGAACTCGGCATGGCGCCGTCCGCGTACCGCCGCAAGGGCGCGGGACTCACCGTACGCTACGCGTGTGCGTCGACGTCGCTTGGTTTCGTGCTGGTCGCCGCGACGGACAAAGGCATCTGCAAGATCGGTTTCGGCGACGACGAAGCCATGCTCGCCGACGACCTGCGCGGCGAATTCGCCAATGCCGATCTGCTGCAAGACACTGAGAGGCTCGCACCGTTCATCGCGCAGATCGACGCGTATTTGCACGGCAGCCGTCAGGACTTCGATCTACCGCTGGATATCGCCGCGACGGCGTTCCGGCAGCGCGTGTGGGACGCGCTGCGGCGCATTCCGTACGGCGAGACGCGCAGCTATTCCGACATCGCCGAAGCGGTCGGCTCGCCGCGTGCCGTGCGCGCGGTGGCGAGCGCCTGCGCGACGAATCCGGTGGCGCTGGCGATTCCTTGTCATCGCGTGGTGCAGAAAGGTGGGGCGTTGGCGGGTTATCGCTGGGGCCTGCCGCGCAAAGCGGCGTTGCTCGATAATGAAGCGGAGCATGCGGGCAATGTTTCGTCCCATCCGCGCTTGCGCCGGCAGGCCGCCGCTGACGGAGCCGCCGGCGGCGCCGGTGTCGAACCCACTCATACCAAACTGGATCACGTCGCGTGAGCACGCTTGAAGACGTAGCAACTCTCGAACTCCCGTTCAAACCTCCCTTCGACTGGCCACGTCTGCTGCGTTTTTTCGGCGGACGCGCGACGCCCGGCGTCGAAGCCGTCGAAGCCGGCGCATATCGCCGCGCAATCGATTGGGCTGGCGACAGCGGCACGCTCAGCGTGCGGCTGCATCCACGCAAACGCTGCCTGGTGGCGACTATCGACGGACCGGCAAGCCGTCACGCCGACGCGCTCGCCGCGCCGATTGCCAGGATGTTCGATCTGCGCGCCGAGCCGAAAAAGATCGCCGCCGAACTCGCTACGGACCCATGGCTCGCGCCGCTGGTCGAAGCCGTGCCCGGCTTGCGCGTGCCCGGCGCATGGTCGGGTTTCGAGCTGGTGGTACGCGCGATCGTCGGCCAGCAGGTCAGCGTGAAAGCGGCGACCACGATCATCGGCCGGCTGGTGCAACGTGCCGGCGAGCGCATCGAAGGGCATCCGCATGAAAACACCGCGTGGCGTTTCCCGACGCCCGCCGCATTGGCCGCGGTGGATCTCGCGCAGATCGGTATGCCGGGTAAACGCGTAGCCGCGTTGCAAGGCTTCGCGCACGCGGTCGCCACTGGCGAAGTCCCACTCGACAGCACGACCGCCGACACCGCCACGTTGCGCGCCGCGTTGCTCGCACGGCCCGGCATCGGACCGTGGACGGTTGAATACGTCGCAATGCGCGTATGGCGTGACGCCGATGCCTGGCCCGCGTCGGATCTCGTGCTGATGCAGTCGATCAGCGCACGCGACCCGTCGCTCGTGCGGCCCACGCAGCAGCGCGCGCGGACCGACGCCTGGCGGCCCTGGCGCGCCTACGCGGCCATGCATCTGTGGAACGAGATTGCGGATCGGGCGGGCGGCGCACGCGGCGGTTGAGGGCGCGAGCAGTGCGGCCGGCGAGCCGGTTCAGGCGCTGGAAACGTCCGCCGAAGCGGCCTCAAGCAGGCGTTCTGGCGAGATGTTAAAGTGCCCGCTACTGAAAATTCCGCCGAACGTTGTCGACCGCGCCGTGCTGCCAGCGAGCAGCGCAGCGGCACATGGCGGCCGACAACGCCCGACTCGCCTCAATGCCAAACACCACACCTTCCCGCACGACCGACGCGTTCTCGCACCGCCTGTCCGTGCTGACCTCAGGCCCGCAGCGCGATGCGCTGTTGCGCGGCTTGCGCGGCATCGAAAAGGAAAGCCTGCGCGTCACGCGCCAGGGCCAGCTCGTCTTGACGCCGCATCCGCGCGCGCTGGGTTCAGCGCTCACGCATCCGTCGCTCACCACTGACTATTCCGAAGCGCTGATCGAACTGATCACGCCGGCCGAGCACGACGTCGCGCTCACGCTCGAGAAGCTCGACACGCTGCATCGTTTCGTCTACGCGGAACTCGACGACGAGATTCTCTGGAACAACTCGATGCCGGGCCTGCTGCCCGACACCGACGAAGGCATTCCGATCGCGCGTTACGGCAACTCGAACATCGGCAAACTGAAGTACGTGTACCGCATTGGTCTCGCGCTGCGTTACGGCCGCACGATGCAATGTATTGCGGGCATCCACTACAACTATTCGCTGAACGAAGAAGTGTGGCGCGTGCTGCATGCCGACCAGCGATCCACCGCGAACGCCGTCGACTATCAGTCCGAGCGCTACCTCGCGCTGATCCGCAATTTTCGCCGCACCAACTGGCTGCTAATGTATCTGTTCGGTGCGTCGCCCGCGCTGGATCGGCGCTTCCTGCGCGATCGCCAGCACACGCTCGACAACTTCGACGCCGACACGTTGTATCGTCCATACGCGACCAGCCTGCGCATGAGCGATCTCGGCTATTCGAACACCACGGCGCAGGCCGAGTTGCATGCCGACTACGACACGCTGCCGGGCTATCTCGACGCGCTTGCAAAAGCCGTGAGCCAGCCGTATCCCGCATACGAGGCAATCGGCACGCAACGCGACGGCGAGTGGGTGCAGATCAACACCAACGTGCTGCAGATCGAGAACGAGTTTTACTCGACGATCCGTCCGAAGCGCGTCACGTATCCGGGCGAGCGTCCGCTGCATGCGTTGGCCGCGCGCGGCGTGCAATACGTCGAAGTGCGCTGCATGGATATCGATCCGTTCGAGCCGACCGGTATTTCGCTGGAGACATCGCGCTTTCTCGACGCCTACCTGCTGGTCTGCGCGCTCGACGACAGCGCGTTGCTGCCGCCGGACGCCTACGCAGAAGCGAACCAGAACTTCGGCAGCGTGACGATGGAAGGCCGCAAGCCGGGCCTCGAACTGACCCGCGACGCTCAGCCGGTCGCCATGCTCGACTGGGCCAACGAGTTGATGCTCAAGATCGACGCAGCAGCAGCAACGCTCGACGCTTTGCACGGCGGCGACGCTCATGCGCGCTCGGTGGCGGTGCAACGTGCGAAGCTCGCGGATGCGTCCTTGACGCCGTCGGCACGCGTACTGCAAACCATGCGCGACAAGCAGCAAAGCTTCCTCGCTTTCGGGCTCGAACAGAGCGAAGCGCACGCCGCACATTTCCGCGCGCGTCCGCTGGATGCCGAGCAAACGAAGGTGTTCACCGACCTCGCCGCGCAGTCGCTTGCGGAGCAAACCAGGCTCGAACAGGAAGAAGTCGGTTCGTTCGATGCATTCGTCGCGGCTTATCGGGCCTACACGTTGAATCGCTTCAGCGTATAAGCGGCGAGCACACTCCAGCAGTACGACGAAAAGCGGCCCACGTGGCCGCTTTTTCTTTGTGCGCAGGTAACGTCTACGTCAAAAGCCGTTGAGCGCCGCGCGATATCGGCAAATTCTCCGCACGCGCTGACGATTCTCTGATGCAGATGAAACACCGCATCGACCGGACGGTCCAAACTTGCATGAGGCACTCCAGCGAGGGAGGAATCAACGTGATGAAAAAAGGTCTGTTGGCTGTGTTGTGCGCAGCGGCGGCAGGGTGTTCGACGCAAGGGCAGGTCAACCCGGACGTGATGCAGATCGCGACAACGCCGTTGACGTGCACGAGTAAAGCTCAGTGCGACGTCTGGTGGCAACGCGCGCAAACGTGGGTGTCGGGTCACTCGAAGTACAAGATCGAATCCGCCACCGACACCTTGATCCAGACCGCCGGCCCCGACGGCGGCAAACGCGCGCTGGCGTACCAGATCACGCGCACCGCGAACCCCGACGGCACCGCGACGATCGGCTTCTCTGCGCATTGCGATGGCGCGATGGGCTGCAAACCGAATCCATGGGAAGCAGGCGCCGACTTCAAGGAGTATGTGCGTGGTGTCGCGAACGGTACCCCGCAGGGTGGGGACGGTGTGAAACCTGCGGCGCGTCCGGAAGTTTCGCAGGGTCAGTCGATCCCGTCGACGAACGGCGAAGCGGTGACGCAATGAAGCGCGGTTTTGGCCCTGGCGGAAGCGGGAGCCGAAGCCAAAAAACGAAAACGCGCGACGCGGCGTTTGAACACACTCCGCTTCGTCGCGCGTCTTCGTTTTAACGTGAAGGCCTGGCCTAATGGCCCAACGAAGGCCCCGCACCTTTACGCGGCCTGGTGAACCAGACCAGCACCGCCAGCGCCACAAATGCCGCGCAGGAAATCCGGAAGAAATCGTTCGTGGCCATCATGTAGGCCTGCGCGGTCACCACCTGATTCAACTGCGCCGTAATGCTGTCGCCCGATAGACCAATGCCGGCCAACGCATTGGTATACGCATTCGTATTGTCCGCATAGACGTTGACCGAATCGGTCAGCATCGCGTGATGGCGGATCATGTCGTTTTCCCAATACGTCGTACTGATCGCCGTGCCGATCGCGCCTGATAACGTCCGGAAAAAGTTCGACAGACCGGACGCACTCGCCAGCCGCTCATCCGACACGCTCGACAGCGTGATGGTCGTCATCGGCACGAAGAAGCACGCCACGCCGATGCCTTGCACGATGCGCGGCCAGATCACGTGATTGAACGGGACGTCGAGCGTGAAGGTGGAGTTCCAGATCGAGACGAACGCAAACACGATGAACGCGAAACTCGCCACCACGCGTAGATTCAGACGGTGCATGTTGCGGCCGATCATCGGCGATAAAAACAGGGCAAGCAGACCGACCGGTGCGGTGGCGAGTCCGGCGAGCCCGGCCGTGTAGCCCATCACCGTCTGCAGCCACAGCGGGAAAATCACCACCGAGCCGAAGAAGGCCATGAAGCCGAACGAAATGATCACCACGCCGAGCGCGAAATTGCGATCCTTGAACAGCGAGAGATCGACGACCGGCTCTTTCTCCGTCGTCTCCCACACCAGCATGAACGCGAGCGACACTACCGCGATGATCGCCAGCGTCACGATGAACGTGGAGTTGAACCAGTCGCGGTCCTTGCCGAGGTCGAGCACCATCTGCAGGCACGACACGCCGATCACCAGCAACGCGAGGCCGATCGCGTCGATGCGCTGTTTGGTGACCTGCGTTTCGCGGCCACGCAGCAACAGGAACGCGCACACCGCCGAGAACAAACCGATCGGCACGTTGATGTAGAAGATCCACGGCCACGTGTAGTTGTCGGTGATATAGCCGCCCATCACAGGGCCGAAGATCGGCGCGCAGATCACGGTCATCGCCCATAGGCCGAGCGCCAGGCCGCGCTTTTCCGGTGGATACGAGCGCATCAGAATAGTCTGCGAGAGCGGTACCATCGGTCCGGACACGAGCCCTTGCACCAACCGGAACGCGATCAGCGACTCGAAGTTATGGGCGAAGCCGCACAGCGCCGAGGCGATCGTGAACAGCAGCACGGACAGCGTGAAAAGCCGCACTTCGCCCACGCGCCGCGCGAGCCAGCCGGTCAGCGGCACCGCGATCGCCGACGCGACCGAATACGACGAGATCACCCAGGTGCCCTGGCTGGTCGCCACGCCGAGGCTGCCGGAAATGGTCGGCACCGCGACGTTCGCGATCGACGTGTCGAGCACTTCCATAAACGTGCCCAGCGCAAGGCCGACGGTGAGCAGGGCCAGCGTGCCGCCCTTGAGCTGCGCGGGTTCGGCGGCGGGTAGGGCGGCGGCGGGAGCCGTAGCGCTCATAGGTTGTTCTCCTCAGCCGGGAAAGCTTGTCGCGGCAGCTTTATCGCACCCATCGACCGATGTGCTTATATGCCGGATCACTCTCTGCCCAGACAGATATCCTCAGACTTCGACGCCCTCAAAAAGCGCCGTGTGGTTAGGGTTCGCCGCGCTCAGGCGACGATGCTTCGGGTGATGCCTGCTGCGATTCATCGTGCGCGCCTAACCCGCAGCCCGCGCTGGCGCCTTCGCCGATACCGTTCGCGATAAAGCGCGCGAGCAGGTCGATCAACGCGGTCAGGTCGGCGGTGGAAAAGCCGCGCAACTGTTCGTTCAGCACTTCCGCGCCGAGCCCCGGTAACTGCCGCGCGGCTTGGTGGCCTTGCGGCGTCAACTCCAGCTTCACCATGCGGCGATCGGCGTCGCTGCGCGTGCGCACGATAAAGCCTTTCTTTTCAAGGCGATCGAGCAGGCGCGTCATGGAACCGCTGTCGTAAGACATGGCGCGCGACAACTCGAACGGCGTATTCGCCCGCCCCGACGACAACATCAGCACCACGCCAATCTGCTGCGCGGTCAACCCCAGCGGCTTGACGGCACGGTCGGTTCGCTCGACCAGCACGTTTCGCGCTTTCGACAGGTAATAGCCAAGACTCGATTCGAGGTGAATCTCGTCCGCCTTGTAGGGACCTTCAGTCATCGTGTTTTCGGGACATCGTCAAGCAGAGCGAATTTTAGCTGCCTAAGCAGACAAGTCAAATCTGATTTCGCGTAGACGAACCGTCAAAAAACAACGGTATGGTTTCGTCCGGTGCAAAGTATCTTGAAATTTAATTGCATAGTCAATATTATTATAGGCAACGAGTTACGCGCGATCCGCGCCACCCGAGACCATGTTCTGACCGATTGTCTGCACGCCGCACCCGCGCCGTGCGAAAAAGGATTTCCCCCATGCTGTACCTCAAAAACACGCTTGGCGGCTTGAGCCGCTCCCTGACCGATTCCGCGCTGAACAGCTTTCAAGGCCCGTACCGCTGGTGGAAACTGGCGCTATTCGCGGTGCTGTTCGTGCTGCCCGGCGGCTCAGTGGGCGTGGCGGTATTGGCGTGGGTCGAGCATCGGCGGGCACGCAAGGGCGGCAAGCTTACCGCGGTGAAGTTACTCGGCGCACCGGCCTCGGCGGCGAGCGTCGTTCGTGCGGCGATGTCCGCCGGCACGCCGGGCTCGACGCTGCAGCCGGGTAATGTGGTCGCGGCCGCCGGCCCTTGCCTCGCGCGCGGCGACGCGCCGTGTCGCGCGGCAGCCGGCAAACAGGCCCGCCAAACCAAGTCGGTGGAGTCGCGCGTTTGACGCGCGGCCAGTAACGGCACGTAACCATCGCGACACCCTCAGTAACACACCTGCGCTCTTCCCCGCATTACCCTTTCAGTTTCCCGCGCTCCCGCGGGCTCATACGCTAACATTCCGGCAGACCCTGATCTCGCCCGGCCAGTGGTGCCGCCCTTGCCGGCGCCACGGCGTCCTGAAGGAATCCATTGCATGCAGTCTGATCGAATCGCGCGCGCGCGGACACTTGTACCTCGCGCCCTGACTATCGCGGTAACCGCTGCCCTTGCCAGCCTGCTCGCCGCTTGTGTGGTCGGCCCCGACTACAAGCGGCCGGCGGCGGAAATCCCCGCTTCGTACAAGGAAGCGGCGCCCGGCTGGAAAGTCGCGGAGCCCGCCGATCAGCAGGATCGCGGCGCGTGGTGGACTATTTATCAGGACCCGCAACTCAACGCGCTCCAGGACAAGCTGAACGTCGCCAACCAGACCGTCGCCCAATACGCCGCCGCTTACCGGCAGGCGCGCGCGCTGGTCGGCGAGGCGAGGGCAGCGTATTTCCCGACCATCGGTGCATCGGCGGGCGCAACGCGCTCCGGCAACGGTTCGTCGTCGAGCGGCAATTCGACGACGGCAACGAGCCGCTCCGGCGTCAACAATAGCTTCAACGCGCAACTCCAGGCGAGCTGGGAGCCGGATCTGTGGGGTTCGGTGACCCGCTCGGTCAATTCGCAGAAAGCCGGTCAGCAAGGCGCTGCGGCCGATCTCGCGAACGCGCGGCTGTCCGCCCAGGCCACGCTCGCGCAAACGTACTTCTCGCTGCGCGCGCTCGACTCCAGTCAGAAGCTGCTCGACGATACCGTCGCGGCTTATCAGCGCTCGCTGCAACTCACGCAGAACCAGTACGCGGCAGGCGTCGCGGCGCGCTCCGACGTGATTCAGGCGCAAACGCAATTGCAATCGGCGCAGGCCGCCGCGATCGACAACGGCGTGCAGCGCGCTCAAGACGAACATGCAATCGCCGTGCTGGTCGGGGAGCCGGCGTCGACCTTTGCGATTCCGCCGTCACCGCTCACCGCCACGCCGCCCGCCGTGCCCGAGCAGATGCCATCGGCACTGCTCGAGCGGCGGCCGGATATTGCGTCGGCGGAACGCAAGGCGGCGGCGGCCAACGAACAGATCGGCGTCGCGATCGCCGCGTTCTTCCCGACCTTGACGTTGTCGGCCACGGGCGGCTACGAAAACTCGGTGTTCTCGCAATTGCTGACCATGCCGTCGCGTTTCTGGACGGTCGGCCCGCAACTCGCCGCAACGCTGTTCGACGCGGGTCTGCGTCAGGCGAAAACCGAAGCCGCGCGCGCGGCCTACGACCAGGACGTCGCGAGCTATCGTCAAACGGTGCTGGCCGCGTTCCAGGACGTCGAGGACAACCTCGCGTCGCAACGCATCCTCGAACAGGAAATCGTCGTGCAGCGGGAAGCGGTGGATTCGGCGCGTCAGGCGCTCGCCATCGTCACCAATGAGTACAAGGCGGGGACGGTCGGTTACGTCAACGTGCTGACCGCGCAAACCACGGCGTTCACGGCGGAGCAGAAGCTCGAAACCATCGCCGGACAGCGGATGGTGTCGTCGGTCGGTCTGGTGAAGGCGTTGGGCGGCGGCTGGGACATCGCGCAAATGAACCGCGAAACGGGCGACGTCGCGGCGCCCGCGCCGTTGCCGGCGTCGTCGGCCGTGCCGGTTGCGCAGAGTGGAACGACGCCGCCGGCGATGCAAACGTCGCAGAACAAATAGGCGCAACGCTGGATGAAGTAAAAAGGCTTGGCCGCGAAATGCGGCTAGGCCTTTTTTATCGGCGCGAGAAATGCAATCGAGCCCTATCGGCTAGAACAAAGCGCGTTCGCTAGGCGCCAACAGGCCGCTGAGCTGCTCAGCGGCTCAGCGGCTCAGCGGCTCAGCGGCTCAGCGGCTCAGCGGCCCAACATGCCAATCAATGCGCAAACGTCAACGCCACCGTATCCGGACCGCTCGGCCGTCCCAGCAGATTCAGCAGTCCCGCGAGGTTGTCGCGCGCCTCGGGCGCGGCGCTCGCCGTGCCGTGAAACTCCGTGGATGCCGCCGACACCGTGCCGTTCCCCGACAGCATCAACGGCCCCTTGATGGTCGTCAGATCGAGCGTCGACGACGCCCCCTGCGCCTGAAACACCACCCGGTAGGACCCCAGCGGCCTGACCAGCGAAACGCGCGAGCTGGCGTCGGTCAGCGTGATCGTCATCTGACCGAACGCTTCGCGATTGAAGCGGCGCCAATCCGACCACGACAACTGCACGTCGCCCTGCAAATCGAGCGTATTGAACGGCGCGCCCAAACCGCTCAGCAACGAAGCCGGCACGGCGATCGTGCCGGGCGTCACCGTGGCGGTACGCAACGTGGCGTCGACCGTGATCGGCTCCGGCATCGCCTCGCTGTGCCGCATGGTCATCCGCACGCGGCCGGTGAAGAGCGGCCAGAACGCGGTCTGCCATTCGATCCGTCCGGGCAGCAGGGTCGCCGTGCTCGTGTCGGCGCCGGCGGCCAGCATCAGCGTGGCCGAACCGTGCCACAGCGAGCCCGCCGGGTTGACGAGATTGACGTGACCGCCAGTCTGTCTGGCGAACTGCGGGGTGATCCAGGCGGCCGGCAACAGCGTGAGCATCACAGCCGCGGCCGACAAGACCGCAACCACGAGCCAGGGTAGCGCGGCGCGTAGGCGCCGCATCCAGTAAGTCATGCGAGACAGTCCTGTGACGACGCCGCGATCATTTCGCGGTGGACGGCTGCAACGACGCCGTCAGATCCACCTGGCCGTCGTCCTTCAACGCGGTCACGTGCGCTTCGGCGACTTGAACCTTGAACTGCTTGCGTACGTCGTCGACCCAGCTCGTCCACGCCGGAAACGACGCGTTCTTCATCTGGATCTGCACGGCGTTGCCGATCACCTGCACCTGCGTCGCGGCAAGACCGTGATCGGTGAGCGACGCGGCGAGCGCATCCTTCAACGCGGCGCCGGTCGGCGCGACGCCTTGCGCAGCCGCCGACAACGTACGCGCTTCGTTCGCCTGCGCGGTCATCGAAGCGAGCTGCCGCTGCAGGCTGGGCAGCGATTCCTTCAGATGCGCGCGGCCCTCCTGCGCCGGCGCCCACAGCACCGACCATGCGATCACTACCGCGAGGACACCGCTGCCCCACGCCAGGATGGTTTTTTCGCGTTCGGTGCGCTGGTCCCAGAATCCGGCCCATGTTTGAGCGAGTTCAGCTTTCATTGTCCGTTCCTGATGGTCCACTTGCCGGTGTTGCTGTCGATCTCGCCCGTCAGGCCATTGCGCGTGAGGCGCTTGGCGAAGTCCGGATCGAGTTTCACCTCGGGTTTGAAGGTCACGTCGAGGCGGCGGTCGTGATAATCGAGCGCGGCAATGCCGTTGACCGGCACCGGCGCCAGCGAGCGCGCGAGGCCGTCGGCGAGCGACAGGAAATCGTCCGGCGACAACTCACCCGCGGCCACGCGCAGTTGCTGCAACTGGCGCGACATCTGGTCGGGCGCGTCGAGCACGACGGTCGTCTTCGGGAAGGTGTTGAGCAGCAGCTCGGTCATTTGCGTGTTGATCGCGTCGCGTTGATGCGCGAGCATCAGCCACTGCACGTTCATGCCGACAATCGCCACCACCAGCGCGCCGACCGCGAGCAGCACCGGCAAACGCAAACGGCGCAGCGTCGCGCGGTCGAGCCGCCACGGCTGCGACGCGAACTCGAACTGGCACAGGTCGAAGCGGCATTCCAGCGCGCGCCGCGCCAGTTGCTCGAACGGCAGCGGACTCGCGCCGTGGATGTGCGCAGCCAACCGCGCCGGGCTTTTGGCTGCGAGGCTGGGCTCATTGCCCGGCAGTTCCGTCAGCATGTACAGCGAGACGGGCGCCGCACCCGCGAGCGCGGCGAGTGTCGCGTTGACGGCGGTGGCCGGCACCGCCAGCCCTTCGCCTTGTACACCGCGAGCAATGGCCAGCTCGACGCGCGGCGCGCCGCTGTCGACCACGCTTTCGAGCAGCAACGCGGGCGCGGTCTGGACCACGGGGCCGAGCACGGTCGCCACCATCGGCATGACCGACGCCACGCCGGGCGCGACCACCGGCGCAACGCCCGGCAGCGACGTCGCCACCTGGGCAGCGCCGCCCACGCCGGGCTCGCCCGCGCTGACCAGTTCGGCGACTTCAGCGGGCACATCGGGCGAGACCGCTTGCGGCAGGCAGCGCGTGACCGGCACGGCGCGCAGGCTACGGTGTCCGGCGGCCGCGAAGGCTTCGCAGATAAAGCGGAACCAGCCACGGTCGATGATCGCGAGCATCTGCTTACCGCCCGCGAGCGGTTTCGGGTCGACGGCGATATGACAGGTTTGCGGGTCCTGGATCAGTTGATCCTCGACGATATTCGGCAACGCCTGGCGCAGCTTCGGACCGCGCAGCGGCGGCAGCGTGGTGGGCATCATCAGCAGATCGCGGGCGGCGACCATCAGCACCGTCGACGACGCGCGCGGCAGCAGCGCGAGCGACGAGCGTCCGGCGCGCTGGGTGCGGCCCGACTTGTCGAGCAGCACGAACGGCAGCTCCGGCAGTTGCCATTCCTGCGATGGCACCGCCGGATCACGCGGCGGGAGTAGGACGATCAGCGTGCTCAAAGGCCACTCTCTCTGGGAAAGACGTTATTCATAGTTGGTCTTGTACTCGCACGATACGCGTAGTGTGAGTCAATGGATCGCGATACACGAGGGTGTTGCGATCGACTTCCGCGCGTTCGTGCTGCACGCGGCCGTGGATCAGGAAATAACTGGTGTTGACGTCGAGCTGATTCGGGTCGATCGAGACCTGCTGCGCGCCGGCGCCTTGCAGTGCGAGCATCACATCGCTGGCGTTATGGAAAAACACGGTTTGCCGGCGCGCGACGAACGCTTGCGCGGACGACAGACTCATGCCCGGCACGACGGCCGCGACCACTTCGGCGGAGGCTGTGTTCATGTTGACCGCCGAGACGGTGGGCAGCACGGTGACGAACGGGCGCAGGCGCGCGACGGTTTCCGGCGTATAGCCGGGAATGTCGAGCAGCGAGTCGACGCTGGTTAATTGCAACGGGGCTGGCACGGCGCTGTCGTTGTTGTCTTCCATGCCGGGTTTGTCGGTGAACGTACCGCCCGTGGCGCCGCCTTGAGGCGTCGGGGTCGGTGCGGTGCCGTTGGTCGACGTGATCGTCTGGAAGCGGGTCGCCGATTGGCCGAGGCTTGCGCGGACTTGCAGGGCGGTGGCTTTGGCTAGCTGGCCGCTGATGCCTAGCGAGACCAGTAGCCGCTGGTAGGAGGCGATTTGCTCCACGTTCAGTTGCATCACGCCGGGGGCTGGGCTCGAGACCAGGTTTCGAAGGTTGAACTTGGATTGGGCGTCTTCTATCGAGCCTGATAAGTAAGTTTCTGCGCCTTGGGCCGAGCGGGCCTCGCCGATCTGGCCCAAGAAATCGGATAGACGGGTTTTGGCTATGGGGACGCCCCATAGGCCGCCCAGGTAGGTGATGCCTGCTGAGGTGTCGCCTTCTGAGCGCAGGATCAGGCGAGTCCAGTCCAGCGCGCCTCGCGAGACCCATTGGGCCTGGGATAGCAGGCGCTGGTTTTCTATCCGGCGGATTTGGACTTGCTGGCGCCAGAGCATGCCGGAGACCAGGATGGCGGATAGGGCGACTACTAGCAAGGCGCTGATTATGGCTACGCCGGTTTGGTGGTTTTTTCTGGTTGGGCTTTTGTTGTTGGCCTTTCCTTGTTTTGTTAGTGGTCTATTGGCGTTCCCCCTGTGCGGGGGGGCACCTACTTTTCTTTGCCTGCCGCAAAGAAAAGTAGGCAAAAGAAAGCGGCTCACACCGCTAATTCTTAAGTGGGTTTCGTGGTCCACCGCCGGTAGTGGTGCATCTGGAATCCGTGTTACCGCACACTCCGCGCTTGTGACACAGCCGTCATTCATCCCGTCTTGCACTGCGTGCGCGTCGGAAGGGTTGCTCCCAAAAACGCGCGGGTTTATTTGCGCGTTAGCGCGGCCTTCGGCCTCGCCTTGGCGTGAGGCGAAAGCACCCCGCTGGTTTTCAGCGCTGGCGGTCGGCGCGCGTAGCGCCGCCGGAGCTGATGATGGCTTTGTCACGAGCGCGGGGTGTGCGGCGGCACGGATTCCAGATGAGCCACTACCGTGGCTGCGCGAGGGGGCCGCTTCAAAATTAGCGGTGTGAGCCGCTTTCTTTTGCCTACTTTTCTTTGCGGCAGGCAAAGAAAAGTAGGTGCCCCCCCGCACAGGGGGAACGCCAATAGACCACCAGCAAAACAAGGAAAGGCCAACACAATCAGAACACCGACAAAAACAAAACCCCCGTCCAGAAGAACGAAGAACCACCAACCGTCGCGGAGACAAAAAAGAGAACCTCATTTCATTCTCCGACGAGAAAAACGCGCGTCACTGGCCGCGCCAGCGAAGTCGCCCCAATACTGACCTCGAGCCCGGTCACCGACCGCGGCAGCGGCGCACTCCCCAACTGGGGCACCTTCAGATTGTTATCCGCCTCGGTAATCGCATTCTGCACATCGCCCATCTGGGTCGTCCAGCCAACCTTAGGCACATACAACCGCGCATTGATCGCGCCCACCCCGCCCATCAACGGTACAGCACTCCACCCATCGCCTTCTCCACCGCGCAACGCGCGCCGCAGATCCCCAGCACTGCCCAACGGCGGCGACGCATACCGAACCACCCGCCCGTTGGAAATCCGATACCGCACCACCTGCAAGCGCGGCGCCGTGCCCGGCAACATCAACTGCCGCACGACCTGCAACACGTTGCCCGACACCGAGACCGCCGCCTGTCCGGCTTCGTCGTCCGACGCGGCCTGGCGCACGTCGATCCGCATCTGATCGAACAGCTGCGCAAACACGCGCTCGTCTTCCATTGCGTTCGTAATGGTCTGCCGGCCACGAATGATCTGGTCGAGCCCACGCCACGACAGCACGGCAATCACCGCGAGAATCGCAATCGCGACCATCAGCTCGATCAGCGTGAAACCACGCCCGCCCGATCGGCGGCGGCGCTCAGAGCGAACGGTTGGTTTCATTCGCGACCACCGTCACCATCTGGGCAAGATTGCCGCTACCGCCCGGCGTCGTCACCATCACTTCCACCCGACGAAACACCGGGTTCGGCGTCGCCGTCACACGCTCAGTACAGATCAACTGCAAATTACCCTGCGAACAATCGAAACTCGTCGAACCGACATTCGGCCAGCCATGTGTCAGATGCAATTGCGCCAACGTGTTGTCCGCGCTCCAGCCAGCCAGCAAGCGCTTGTGCAGATCGGCTTCGCCGGTCGCCAGACTGCCCACGGCGCGCAACGACGCCGCCAATGCCACCGCGATGATCGCCAGCGCCACCAGCACCTCGATCATCGTAAAACCGCGCTGCGCGCGGCCGACCTTCTCGTGAGCCATCCTGCTCCTGCAACGACGCATCTCAGTGCACCTCGTAGCGGCCATTGCCGGTGCCGACGATCGTCGCGCGCCCCGCCGCCGAAAACAGCGTGATCTGCACGGGCACGTCGATCGCCTCGGTGCCGAACACCACCCGGCTCGGTTGCGTATCCGAACCCGGATAGTTGATCGCCACACCCGTCACACCGCCTTCCCAGCGGCGCGGCCCAAGCAGATCGTCGCGCAGCGGACGCCAGCCATCTTCGGTACGCAGATCGAAACGGAAACCGCCGTCCACCGGCTGCCATGCCACGGGCCGCGCGCGCACCTGCGCTTCATCCCCGGCCGATTCGAACAGCAGCGCGAGACGCTGCGCTTCCTCGTTCAGATCGGTGCGTGGATTGCGCGTGATCGTGAGCGCGGTCAACGACACCAGCAAGCCCGCGATCACCAGCACCACCAGCATTTCCAGCAGCGTAAAACCCGCGGTGCGGCGGCGGCCGTTCGGCAGTGGACCTCGCATGAAAATCTTCTCTATGCCCGCGGCTTATTGCCACGAACCGATGTCGGCATCGTTGCCTTCGCCGCCCGGCTTGCCGTCCGCGCCGTAGCTGAACACGTCGATCTCGCCGTGCACGCCCGGGTTCAGATACTGATAGGCATTGCCCCACGGATCGTTCGGCAGACGTTCGAGATAGCCGCCGTCTTTCCAGTTGTTCGGCACCGGGTCCGTGCTCGGCTTTTCGATCAGCGCGCGCAGACCTTGCTCCTGGGTCGGATAACGACCGTTGTCGAGACGGTAGAGCTTCATGGCCTGCATCACAGTGCCGATGTCCTGCTTCGCGGCAACACGCCGTGCTTCATCCGGACGACTCATGATCTTCGGTACGATCAATGCCGCGAGAATGCCCAGAATCGCAATCACGACCATGATTTCAATCAGCGTGAATCCACGTTGACGACGGCTGCGCGAACCCGCGATTTCATTGCGGCGAGTGGTCGACAGTTGCATAGCTTGCTACCTCATATCAGGTGGAATTTTTTCGACGGGGCGGGAACCGCGTGTCAGCAATCAGGCTGCCATTGAACACGCCCGGCCGGTCATTTTAATGTTACGCAGTTGAAGGGTTGTGAGAAAACACCGAGACGCTTTCAACCAACGCAATTTTCACAATAGTCCGTACAATGATGCGTATGAACGCTATCCAAATCCGCCTTCTGTCGCTCGCACTGTTCGCCGTGTTTTGTGCGACGGTGACCTACTGGGTCATCACGCTCAGCACGTTGTCCGGTGCGCCGTTGCCCGCTGCCGCCGCGCACGCGCAGGTCTCGACCGACCAGGCCGCCACGCTGTTCGGCGGACAGCTCACGCGTAACGCCAATCAAGACGTGCATCTGTTCGGCATCCTCGCGTTGACGGAAGGTGCCGCGGCCATCGTCAGCGTCGGCGGCGAACCGCCGCATGCAGTGTCGCTCGGCAGCACGCTGATGCAAGGCGCCACGCTCGGCGAAGTCCGCGCCCGCTCCATCATCATCAACCGCAATGGCGCGCATTCCGAAGTATTTCTGCCGGCCAATCCGGCAGGTCCCACGATCTACGTGCGCTGAAGCGAAACGCATCGAATTGCCGCTTCGCTTCAGTTGATGCTTCATCTGATCGCGCGGCCGCCGCAACGGTGGCCGCTGCGCAATCCAGATTCACCCAGCCTTACTGCACCAGATTGTTCAACTCGATGATCGGCAGCATCACCGCCAGCACGATCACCAGCACCACGCCCCCCATCGCCAGAATCAGCAACGGTTCAAGCAGGCTCGTCAGGAACATCGTGCGGCGTTCCAGTTCGCGCGCTTCGCCGTCGGCCGCACGGTCGAGCATGGTCGTCACGTCGCCGGTCGCTTCGCCCGAGCGGATCAGGTGAACCAGCACCGGCGGAAACGTCTTCGTATTGCCGAGCGCACGCGACAACGACGTGCCTTCACGCACCCGCACGATCGCATCGTCGATGTTCTCGCGCATGGCATTGTTGCTGAGCGTTTCGGCGGCCGCTTGCAACGCGCGCAGAATCGGCACGCCCGCCGCGGTCAGAATGCCTAGCGTGCTGGCAAAGCGCACGGTGTTATAGCCGCGCACGAGTTTGCCGAGCAGCGGCGCGGTCAACAGCCAGCGGTCGAACGCGAGACGCGGGCCGGGCTGTCTGAGCACCGAGCGCACCAGATACGCGATCACGACCACGCCGATCAGCACCGCCCACCACCAATGCCGCACGAAACCGGACAACGCCATCATCATGATGGTGAGAATCGGCAGTTGCTGTTTGGTGCTGGCGAACACGTTCACCACCTGCGGCACCACGTAACTCAACAGAAACGTCACGATGCCGAACGCGATGATCGTGACGATGGTCGGATAGGTGAACGCGAGCACGATCTTCTGCTTGAGCGCGTTGCGTTGCTCGATATAGTCGGCGAGCCGCGACAGCACGAGACCGAGCTTGCCGGTGTGTTCACCCGCCGCGACCAGCGCGCGATAAATCTCGGGGAAGTCTTTCGGATGCTGCGTCAGCGCATTGGCAAGCGAATGGCCGCCGAGTACTTCCGCGCGAATCGACGCCATCAGCTCGCGAATGTAGTCGCGCTCCGACTGCTCGGTCAGCACGGACAAGGCTTCGTCGAGCGGCAGCCCGGCGATCAGCAGACTCGCGAGCTGCCGTGTGAGGATGGCCTGTTCGCGCTGCGACAAGCGCCGTCCGAGCGACAGCCGCTGATTGCGTTCGCCACGCGTGCGCGACGCCGCCGGTTCGACGACGAGCGGCGTCAGTCCCTGCGAGCGCAGATTGGTCCGCGCACCACGCGCGCTGTCCGCGTCGAGCACGCCTTTTTGCGCCTTGCCCGCCGCGTCGATCGCTTCGAAACGAAATGCCGGCATGCGCTTACGCTCCGCCCGTTACGCGGATCACTTCTTCGAGTGACGTCAGCCCCGATTCGAGCCAACGGTCCGCGTCCTCGCGCAGCGTGCGCATGCCTTGCGCGCGGCCTGCCGTGAGAATTTCCGAATCGGCGGCGTTGCGGTGAACCAGCGAGCGGATCTCGTCGTCGATCAGCAGCAGTTCGTACACGCCGCGCCGTCCCCCATAACCGGACTGCCCGCACTTGTCGCAACCCACCGGATGCCAGCGCACGCTACCGTCTTCTTCGGTACGCTCTTCGCGGCATACCGGACACAGCCGCCGCACCAGCCGCTGCGCCAGCACGCCGAGCAGCGAGGACGCCAGCAGATACGGTTCCACACCCATGTCGGTCAAACGCGTAACAGCCGAAGCTGCGTCGTTCGTGTGCAAGGTGGCCAGCACCAGGTGGCCTGTGAGCGAGGCCTGCACCGCGATCTGCGCCGTTTCGAGGTCACGGATTTCACCGATCATGATGACGTCCGGGTCCTGCCGCAGAATCGAGCGCAGCGCCCGCGCGAAGGTCATGCCGATCCGTTCGTTGACCTGCGTCTGGCCGATGCCGGACAGGTCGTATTCGATCGGATCCTCGACCGTCATGATGTTGGTGGTCGCCGTTTCGAGCCGCGACATCGCGGCATAGAGCGTGGTCGTCTTACCCGAACCGGTCGGGCCGGTCACCAGCACGATGCCGTGCGGCCTGCCGATCAGTTTGTCGAATTTGACCAGCGTATCGCGCCCCATGCCGAGCGCTTCGAGGTTCAGGCGCGACGCATCTTTTTCCAGCAGACGCAGCACCGCGCGTTCGCCGTGACCGGTGGGCAATGTCGAGACCCGCACGTCGACCGGACGACCGCCCACGCGCAGCGTGATCCGGCCATCTTGCGGCAGACGCTTTTCGGCGATATCGAGCTGCGCCATGATCTTGATCCGCGAGATCAGCGCGCCGTGCAGGGCTTTCTTCGGCCGTACGACGTCGCGCAGCGTGCCGTCCACCCGAAAGCGCACGACCGACGAGGTCTCGAACGGCTCGATGTGAATATCCGACGCCTGCTCGCGTGCCGCTTGGGTGAGCAGCGCGTTGATCATGCGGATGATCGGCGCATCATCTTCCGATTCGAGCAGATCCTCGACCTCGGGAATGTCCTGCATCAAGCGCGACAGGTCGACTTCGCCTTCCACTTCACCGACCACTTGCGCGGCGCTGCCGTCCTGGCGCGCGTACGCCTGGTTGATCGCCTGCGCGAGTTCGTCGGCCGACAAGCGCACCACCGAGACCGCGCCGAAGTTGCGCGTCACTTCGGCGAGCGCGGCTTCGCTGGTGCGTTCGCTGATCCAGACTTCGAGGCTGTCGGGATGCTGATGCGCGACCAGAATCTGGCCACTGCGCGCGAAGCCGTACGGCACGAGACGCGCGGCGAGCGGCGAGGGCGCGCTACGTTCGACGTGCTCGGCAGCGGCGCCGCCCGGCATCGCCGAAGCTTGAGTCGACGCCGCAGCACGCGACGCCGACGGCGGCGTGGACGGCGTGCTCACGGCTGCACTCCAGGCGCCGCGGTCGACGGGGTCGGGCTGCTTTGCACCGCGCCGTTGTTCGACGGCACCGGATTGGTCTGCACCGCGCCGCTATTGCTCGGCACCGGGTTCGTCTGCACCGCGCCACCGTTGGCCGGCGGGGGCAGATTGAGCGGCGGACGCGTCATCTGCTGGCGACGCATCTGGTCGAGATCGAACAGGTTCAGTGCGGAACCGCCCTGGCTCGGACCGATCGGCATCGGCGGCATGACCGGATCGTCGTTGTCCTTGATCACGCGGTTGTCCTGCTTGTACGCGCCCTGCACACCCTGGATGTAGTCGTAACGGTTCGACGTCACGGCCTGTGCCGTGGCGTTGTCGTTGATGATCACCGGACGCAGGAACACCATCAGGTTGGTCTTGTTGCGCGTTTTCTGTTCCGAGCGGAACAGCTGGCCGATCCACGGAATATCGCCCAGCAGCGGCACCTTGCTGTTGCTGACCTGGTAGTTATCCTGCATCAAGCCGCCGAGCACGATGATCTCGCCGTTGTCGGCAAGCACCGTCGACTGGATGGAGCGCTTGGTGAATTCCGGACCGGACGGATTGGTCGTGACATTGGTCGTGCCGTTCACGATCGCCGAATCTTCGGTGTAGAGCTGCAGCTTGAGAATGCCGCCTTCGGTGATCTGCGGTTTGACGTGCAACGTCAGACCGACGTCGACGCGGTCATAGGTATTGAACGCCGAGCTCGCCGTGGAGCTCGTCAGGTTCGAATACGAGCCGGTCTGGATCGGCACGTTCGTCCCGACGACGATCTTCGCTTCTTCGTTGTCGAGCGTGATCAGGTTAGGCGTGGACAGCACGTTCGCGTCGGCGGTCTGCGACAACGCCTGAAGCAGGGCGCCCAGACCCTGAACCCCGAAAATGTTGCGGATCCAGCCGACGTTAAGCCCTTGCTGCAGCCCCGTGTTGCTGTTTCCCAGCGCGCCGGCGAGGCCGCCGGCACCGCCGGTTGCCGCAGCCAGGGCAGCCGCGCCCGTCAGATTCACGATGCTGTTGCCGGCGCCGCCGGTCGTCAGGTTGGTGCCTGCATAGATCGAACTATTCGCGACCTGCCACTGAATACCGAGGTTGGCGTTCGTGTTCGAGTTCAGTTCGACGATCAGCGCTTCGATATACACCTGCGCGCGACGCGCATCGAGCTGGTCGATCACCGCGCGCAGATTGCGGTACACCGGTTCGGCCGCCGTGATGATCAGCGAGTTCGACGCGGCATCCGCCTGAATCATGCCGCCAGGCTGATTGTCGTCGCCCTTGTCCTTGTCGCCGCCGAGCAGGCCGGCCGAACCGGCGCCGCCGTTCGAGCCGTAACCACCGCCCGAACCGCCGCCACCCAACGACGACGAGCCCAGCGAGCCACCACCGCCGAGTCCGCCGGAGGGCAACGGAGGCGTGCCGGAGTTGCCCGTCGAATTGTTGCCGAAGCCGCCGCCACCGCCGCCGCTGCCGTTCTGGTTGAACGAATTGGCGTCGTTCGAGCTGGCCGACGAACCCGTGTCGCCCTTACCAAGCATGCCGCGCAAGGTCTTGGCGAGCTTGGTGGCGTCCGCGTTGCGCAGCGGTACGACATGAATGTTGCCGGGCATCGAGGTCGGTGCGTCGAGCTCTTTCGCCAGCGTCTTCGCAGCCGCGAGACGCGCGCCGTTCGATGCGCGGATCAGCAGCGAGTTGGTGCGCGGGTCGGCGGTGATCTGTACCTTCAGCGTGGCGTCGGTGCTACCGATCGCGCCGGGGTCGAGCATCTTGGTCAGTTGCTGCGCGATGTCGATCGCGTTCGCGTTCTTCAGCGGCACGACCGACACCGACTGGCCCGCCGCCGTATCCACACCCGCGATGATCTGCGCGATGCGGCGTACGTTGTCGGCGTAATCGGTGACGACGATCGTATTGTTGGCCGGGTAAGCGGCCACGGTGTTGTTCGGCGAGATCAGCGGACGCAGCACCGGCAGCAGGTTGTTGGCCGATTCGTTCTTCAGCACGAACACCTGCGTGACCACCTGATCGCCACGCGCGACCGGCGTATTGCCGACGTAGGTCGGCACGCCTTGCAGCTTGGCATCGGCCTCCGGCACAACCTTCAATACGCCATGGTCCTGGACCAACGCGAAGCCCTGCATGCGCAAGGCCGATTGCAAGGTCTTCAGTGCCTGATCTTCAGGCACTGCATTTTCCGACACCAGGTTCAACTGCCCCTTCACACGCGGGTCGACGATGATCGTTTTACCGGTGGCGGCACCGATCGCCCTGGCCACCTGGTCGATGTCTGCGTTCACGAAGTTCAGTGTCACCTGTGCCTGTGCTGTCTGCGCGGTGATCAAGCCAGCCACCAGCAGCGCCGTTGCGACGCGACGCAAAGCCATACGATTTATTCTCATGGAATGTGGTTTCGATGCCGGCAGCCTGAGCTGCCGACGGTCACGCCGTGCGGACATGGGAACAGGCCGCCGCCCTATCGGTCTGCCAGGCCGCCTTGCGAACAGACTTCGCCCGCGTTGCCGGCCACCCTATGTCCGAAAAAAATGAACAGTAACAGTTTTTCATGTCGGATTTGTCACAAAACGAACGGCGCCGTGCGAATACTCTAAAGACTGTTTGCGCTCGTCAATCAAATGAAAGCTCGTGCGAGATTGGGCGCGAATGACGCAGCGCCTTGTTTTCACATGCTTATGTCTGTTAGCTAACTTGACGCGAGTCTGCCTGTCGGTATGATACGAGCCGTTCGAGTCAGCAGTTGCGGCTTGCCGACGCGGGTTTTCCCCGATGCCCGACAAACGCCCGGCCAGCCGGGCTCGACGGCTGCAAGCGGCTGAAGTATGGCCGACGAACCGCCTTACCAAACCTTACCCTTGCGCTTTACTTAGTCGTCTTGACCGATGAAACGAGCCTTCGTCACTGTCGTCGCAGGACTTGCCGTGCTGGCCGCAGCAGGGCAGGCGCGCGCCGACTGTTTCGACGAAGCCGCGAAGTATCAAAAGGTCAATCCGTTGATTCTGCGTGCTATTGCGTGGCAGGAGTCGCACAACCGGCCCGATGCCCAGCATAAGAACGCCAACGGTTCGACCGACTACGGCGTTATGCAGATCAACTCGATTCATTTGCCGGTGCTCGCGCAATACGGCATCTCGCAGGGCACGCTGATGGAGCCGTGCAAGAACGTCTACATCGCCGCATGGCACCTGCGCCGTCAGATGAACAAGTACGGCAACACCTGGCAAGCGATCGGCGCGTATCACTCGGAAACACCGGCGCTGCGTGATAAGTATGCGATGCAGATCGCCGCGATTCTGCGCAAGTGGAATCTGATGCCGGCCGCACGGTAACTGAGCGAGTCTGTCTTATCCATATTGGATCGCTATTGTTATATAGGCGATCTTTCGTATGGCCGTTCGGTCATGCGCTTCAGCTTCAACTTCAGCCTCTGCGTCGTTTCAGCCATGCGGCGATCTGGCTCGCCAGACGGCCGTGGCCCGTTTTGATGCACAATGCGGCTTCGTGCTGCCGTCGCGTTGCGACCGCCATGGCGGTCGCGCGGTCATGCGACCCACGCCCGGCACGCCTTCCAATCTCTTTGTTTCCCGTACTGCGATGAACCAGCCGCTACTGCCCGTCACCGTGCTCTCCGGTTTTCTGGGCGCCGGCAAGACGACGCTCCTGAACCACATCCTCGCGAATCGCGCCGGCTTGCGCGTCGCCGTGATCGTCAACGATCTGGCCGCCGTCAATATCGACGCCACCCTCGTGCGCGACGCCGCCGCGCTCTCGCATGTCGAAGAGCAACTGGTCGAGCTGTCGAACGGCTGTATCTGCTGCACGCTGCGCGACGACCTGCTGAAGGAGATCAAGCGCCTTGCCGGCGAGCAGCGTTTCGACGCGATCCTGATCGAATCGACCGGCGTGGCCGAGCCCATGCCGATCGCCGAGACCTTCACCTTCGTCGATGACGACGGCGCGTCGCTCTCCGACGTCGCGCGGCTCGATACGATGGTGACCGTGGTCGACGCGTTCAACTTCCTGCGCGACTACGGTTCCGCCGAGGCGCTCGCCGAGCGCGGCATTGCCGCGACCGAAGAAGACGATCGCACGCTGGTCGAGCTGCTGATCGAGCAGATCGAATTCTGCGACGTGCTGGTGGTGAATAAGGCCGACCTCGTCGGCGCCGACGAGCTCACGCGTTTGCAACGCATCCTCGCCCGCATCAACCCGCGCGCGGTCCAAGTGGTCAGCCGGTTTGGCGAAGTGCCGCTCGCGCAAGTGCTGAACACCGGCCGTTTCGATTTCGACGAAGCGTCGAGCGCGCCGGGCTGGCTGGCGTCGCTGAATCACGAACATGATCACGAGCACGGTCATGCGCATCACGGCGAAGCGGACGAATTCGGCATCGGCAATTTCATTTACCGGGCGCGCCGGCCGTTCCATCCGGAACGTCTGTGGGCGCTGCTGCATCAGGAGTGGAAGGGCGTTCTGCGCAGCAAAGGCTTCTTCTGGCTGGCAACGCGTAACGATATCGCCGGTTCGCTCTCGCAGGCCGGCGGCGCTTGCCGGCATGGTCCGGCGGGCATGTGGTGGGCGGCGCAGGACCGTAGCGAATGGCCGGACGGCGACGACGAACTGGCCGCGGAAATCGCCGCCGACTGGCACGGCGATCCGGACGATCTGAGCATCGGCGATCGACGCCAGGAACTGGTGATGATCGGCGTCGGTATCGAACCGGCGGTGTGGAAGGCGAAGTTCGACGCCTGCCTGCTGACCGACGACGAATACGCGTTGGGGCCGCAAGCGTGGCAGCAGTTCACGGATCCGTTCCCGACATGGGACTTCGACGAAGACGATCATCACGGCCATGATCACAGTCACGACCACCACGGCCACGATCACGACGGTCACGGTGAAATCATCCACCGTCACGACTAGGCGAGCTTAATTGCCCGCACCTGAAGGTTGAACCGCGACACGACACACGTCGACGCGGTTCAACCAGCTACCGCAAAACCAGTAGACGAAAAAAACCCGCCGTTGGCGGGTGTCAACTGCCGGGCAGTAATCTGCTTAGCGCTTGTTGACTGCGTCCTTGAACGCCTTACCAGCCGTGAACTTGACGGTCTTGGCGGCCGGGATCTTGATAGTCTCGCCGGTCTTGGGGTTACGACCCGTACGTGCTGCGCGCTTGCCCGAACCGAAGCTACCGAAGCCGATCAACTGGACCGCGTCGCCCTTCGACACAGACTTCTTGATCACTTCAAGCAACGTGTCCAGCGTTTCACCGGTTTGAGCCTTGCTGGCGCCCGTCTGTCCTGCGACGGCGTCGATCAGTTCCTGTTTGTTCATTAAGGTTCCTTTCTGAGTTTAGGTTGACACGAACAGCGCGAACGCGCCGATTATACGTGCGCGGGCCGCGCCGTCGAGCAGCTGCGGCTCCGGATCCCCTCCGGACCTGAGCACCCGGCAGATGACTGCCTGGCGGCCGTGCTGCCGCTCCCTTCGCGGCGCTTGCTATGATAGCGCAGCGCAAACCCAATCAGGATAAGGGTTTCGAAGATTTACGCGGTTCCGGGGCCGATATTGCAAGGAAACCGCAATTTTTGCTGTCGGCGCCCTCCGCAGATGGCTGAAACCCAGTATGGACGGGGCTTGGCGTTGGTTTTTGCCAACGCTCGGCGCGTCCTTTTCGCCGTCCGGCGAGCGGCGCGCGCGGACGGTAACGTTCGACCCGCTCTCGCAAGCGTCCATTTCCGTCCCGCATGACCGATCCGCTGATCCCCGCCGTCGTTGCCTATCGCGACAACGGCTCGCTTTATTCACCGCTTTATAACGACATTTATCACAGCGTCGTTGGCGGTCTCGAGCAATCTCAATACGTTTTTCTGCGCGGCAATGCGCTGCCGGAACGCTGGCAAAAGCGCCGCGTTTTCACCGTGCTCGAAACCGGTTTCGGCATGGGCATCAACTTTCTGATGACTTGGGCCGCATGGCGCGCCGACCCGGCGCGCTGCGAGCGGCTGCATTTCGTGTCGACCGAGAAGCATCCGTTCGTTCTGGACGATCTGCGTAGCGTCTACGCGAAAACAATCTCCGACCCGACCATTAGCGCGCTGGCGGCAACGCTCGCCGACGCCTGGCCGATGCTGGTTCCGGGTACGCACCGGCTCGAATTCGACGACGGCCGCGTCGTGCTCACCCTGGTATTCGGCGACGCGCTCGAGAGCTTGCCCGCGTTGAGACTACGTGCCGACGCGTTCTATCTGGACGGTTTCGCGCCGGCCAAAAACCCGGAACTCTGGACCCCGGCGATCTTCAAGTCGCTCGCGCGTCTGGCTGGCGAGGGCGCGACCTTCGCCACCTACAGCAGTGCCGGCGACATTAAGCGCGCGTTGACGCAATGCGGCTTCGAATACCGCAAGGTGGACGGCTTCGGCTGGAAACGGGCGATGCTGGTCGGCCACTTCGCGCCGCGCTGGCGCGTGCGGCGCTATGAACCGCCGGCGCCGCTCGCGGTGCAGGAACGGCATGCGGTCGTGATCGGCGCGGGGCTCGCGGGCTGCGCGGTGATCGAGCGGCTCGCGGCGCGCGGCTGGCGCGTGACGTCGCTGGAGCGGCATGCGTCGGTGGCGCAAGAGGCGTCGGGAAACCCCGCCGGCGTGTTCCATCCCATGATCTCGCGCGACGACAGCGTCGCGTCGCGCGTGACGCGTGCGGGCTTTCTGTACACGCTCAGGCGCTGGGCCGAGCTCGAACGGCAAGGCCATCGGCTGTTACGCGGCGTGCCAGGCCTGTTGCAGATTGCCGCGGACGACGAAGAAGCCCGCTCGATCAGCGACACGATCGCCGCGTTCGGCTATCCGTCCGACTATGTGACGCCCGTGTCGGCGCAAGACGCGCAGCAACTTGCCGGCATGCGGCTCGCACGCGGCGGCTGGTTCTTTCCCCACGGCAGCTGGATCGATCCGGCGTCGCTGTGCGCCGCGCAATGCGCCGCGGCGGGCAGCCTGCTCGAACGCCGCTTCGGCGTGGACGTCGCGCGAATCGAACGGGATGGCGACCAATGGGCCGTGTTCGACACGTCGGGGCAGGCGGTGGCGCGCGCGCCGGTCGTGATCGTCGCCAATGCGCACGATGCCGCGCGTATCGCCGGTTTGCGACATGCGCCGACGCGCAGCATCCGCGGCCAATTGACCTTGCTCCCGGCCGGTGCGGTTGCGCCGCTGGCGCTGCCGGTTATCGGCGAAGGCTACGCGGTGCCGCTCGCCGACGGCGTCACGCTAACCGGCGCCACCTACGAGCTGGACGATCCCGATACAGCGCTGCGTGCGGACGGCCACCTGGAAAACCTCGAGCGCGTCGCGCAGATGCTGCCGGCGTTCGCGGGAGTTGCGTCGCACGTCGCTGCTCAAGTCGGACCCATGGCCGGCCGCGTTGCCTTCCGCTGCGTCACCAGCGATCGCATGCCGATGATCGGCCAGCTCGCCGACGAAACTCTCGCAGCTCGCGACGCCCAACGTCTGCGTGGCGCCTGGCCGCTCGACCTGCCGCGCACGGACGGCTTGTACGGCGCCTTCGCCTACGGTTCCCGCGGCCTGGTGTGGGCGGCGCTCGGCGCTGAACTGATCGCGTCCCAACTGGAAGGCGAACCGTGGCCGCTCGAACGAGATCTGGCCGAAGACATCGACCCGGCTCGCTTCCTGTTGCGTGCGTTACGTCAGGGCAGCGCGAGTTGAGTTAACCGCGTGCCGAGCTGTGTTTACTCGTGGATAAAGTTACCCACTGAAGCCTGTGGATAAGCTTGCGGTTAACCTGCGAAACTCATGTGGAGCCGTTGTGGACGTAAACGGGGTAACTTTGCCGCCGACGAAAATCGCCAAAAGTTACCCTTGTATACCCGCCGTTCCCGCACACGCTGTACATCTGGTTATGCCGTCGGCAAGCTGATGATTCATTTCGGTAAACAGGAGTTATCCACAGAAACCGAGGCAGCTTGTTAACTGTTACTACGTATACATACGGTAAACCTGTAAACAGAAAGACCGAGACGAGCTGGAAAGCGGTCGTCATCGAAAAGCTCTCCCAAACCGCCGAAAAATAGACGGCGAGCCTTCCCGAAAAACACATCTCGCCTCTTCAAACTGGTCGCCTGAACACCGCAAGTTCATCTCAAAACGGTCGCTTTTTCCTCGTGCTGCGGAGATAACGTACGTTTTTACCGCTTTGCCTGCATGTTCGCGCCTTTTCGATCAAGTCTGAAAAACCTATGGCACAATCGCCGTTCTTTTCCGCGTCGTGCCTTGCCCATACCGGCACACGCAGCAACGGAACGGTGGCGGTCAATCAGAATCTGATTCAAAGTCGCCGGCGTTCTTTCACCGTGCCGGACCGGTTGCTACGGCCGCACTCAGGAATGCGCCCGGCTCCCAGCGGCTGCGGTGCATTCAGATCATCCGATCGTTGAAAAACTCGCAACGCGGGTCACGCGAAGCGGTCGCGACTGTGAGCGCCTCATGCGCCGGCCCGCTCGCCGGTGTTCGCGCCGGTTCGTGTCGCCTGCCGTTGCTGCCAAGGAGAACCCATCACGATGAAGTCGGCGTTTTCATTCTTTCCGGCCTGGCCTCTCGCACCCGACGCCATTTTTTGGGCGGGTCTCGCCTTGCTTGCCGCCGGCCTGTGCGGTGAACTGTGCTATCGCGCGTGGCGTCTGCCGCGTATTTCCGGCTATGCGGTGATTGGTCTCATCGCCGGGGCGGCCGGTTCGGGCGTGATCGATGCCGATTCCGCCAGCGCCGCGCGGCCTTTGCTCGACGTCGCGCTCGGTTTGCTGCTGTTCGAACTCGGCAGCCGGCTCGATTTGCGCTGGATTCGCCGCAACCCGTGGCTGATTCTGTCGAGCGTGGCGGAAGCCACGCTGACGTTCGCACTGGTATTGCCGGTGTTGCTGTTGCTGAACGTGCCGGTCATCGTGGCGACGGTGCTCGCCGCGATCGCCATGGCCACCTCGCCCGCCATGGTGATCCAGCTCAAAACGGAATTGCGCGCGGAAGGCCAGGTCACGCAACGCATGCTGACCTTGACCGCGTTGAACAGCATGTACGCCGTGGTGATCGAAAAGCTGGTGTCGAGCTGGTTGCATCAGGAGGCTTACGGCAATGTTTTCGCCACCATCCTGCAACCGCTGTATCTGCTGGTCGGCTCGCTCGTGCTCGCGTATCTGCTGGCGCGCACCTGCACGTTCTTTTATCGCCGTCTGAACATGCAGGACGAACACTCGTTTGTTGCGCTGTTTGGCCTCGTGTTGCTGGCGATCGCGGTTGCGCATCTGTTCAAACTGTCGACGATTCTGGCGCTGCTCGCAGCCGGCATCATCGTGAAAAATCACGAGGCGCGTCCGCAATTGTGGCCGGAGCATTTCGGCACGGCCGGCTGGTTGCTGACGGTGATTCTGTTTGTGCTGACGCTAACTTCGTTCGAATGGAAAGATATTGCGCTCGGCGGTGTCGCGGCATTGGGCCTGATCGTTGCGCGTCTTGTAGCGAAACTGGTTGGCGTGCTGGCCTTTGCGAAACCGAGCGGCTTGAACTGGAAGCAGGGCATAGCGCTCGGTTTATCGTTATCGCCCATGTCGGCGCTCGCGTATCTGCTGGTCGACGATACGTACAACCTGTATCCGAATTTCGACCCGCAACTGCGCGCCATCGTGATGTGTTCGATTTTCGTGCTGCAGATTCTCGGGCCGTGGCTCGTCTATCGCAGTCTCGCGCTCGTGGCCGAGCGGCGCGAAGAGTAAGCGCAGCGGCGCTACTCGACGTTTCATCCGCCTGATTCGACTTACTCGAGTTATTCGATTCAAAAAACGGCCGGGCAGGCGACAACTTCCCGGCCGACTGACACAGGGGACGCTATGTCACTCGAACCCTTCATCGATTCGAAACCGTTTACCTTCGGTGTCGAACTCGAGATGCAGATCGTCAACACGCACGACTATGATCTGACCAAAGCCGGCTCGGATCTGCTGCGCCTCATCAAGGACGAAAAAATTCCCGGCAATATCACGCCGGAAATTACCGAAAGCATGATCGAGCTGTCGACCGGTATCTGCACGACGCACGAGCAGGCCGTCACCGATTTGCGCAAGATTCGCGACACGCTGGTGTCCGCGGCGGATCATCTGAACGTGGGTTTGTGCGGTGGCGGCACGCACGCGTTCCAGCAATGGAGCGAGCGGCAGATCGTCGACACGCCGCGCTTTCAGTACCTTTCCGAGTTGTACGGCTATCTGGCCAAGCAATTCACGGTGTTCGGGCAGCACGTGCACATTGGCTGTCCTGATCCGGACAGCGCGCTGTATCTGCTGCATTCCATGTCGCGCTTCATTCCGCATTTCATCGCGTTGTCCGCTTCGTCGCCGTTCGTGCAAGGTGTCGACACTGGCTTTCATTCGGCACGCCTGAATTCCGTGTTCGCGTTCCCGCTGTCGGGCCGCGCGCCGTTCGTGCTGACGTGGGACAGCTTCGAGGAGTATTTCTCGAAGATGGTCCACACGGGCGTGGTCAACAGCATGAAAGATTTCTACTGGGATATCCGGCCGAAGCCGGGATTCGGCACGATCGAAGTCCGCGTGATGGACACGCCGCTCTCGGTGGATCGCGCGGCGGCGATTGCCTGCTACATCCAGACGCTGGCGCGGCATCTGTTGCTCGACAAACCGATCGCACCGCAGGAAGACGATTACCTCGTCTACACCTTCAATCGCTTCGAAGCGTGCCGCTTCGGTCTGGCCGGCGTCTGCATCAATCCGCAAACCGGCGAACGCAAGACGATTTCCGAAGACATTGTCGAAACGCTCGATCTGATTGCACCGCATGCCGAAGCATTGGGCTCGGGTAATGCGCTTGCCGAGATCGGCGCGATCGCGCGTGGGCAGGTGAACGACGCGACCTGGTTGCGTGGTGTGTTCGAGAAGGAAAAATCCTTGCACGAAGCTGTCCGTCAGCAATGTTTGCAATGGCGAGCCTGATCGGCTGCAGAACGGATTACGTCAAACCGTAAGGAAACCCGCTTCGAGCGGGTTTTTTTATGTCATTTATTTTTCCAGCCCGACGTCTTTCAGGTTTTTATAAAGTTAACGTATACCAACGTAGTAGTAGTTAACAAGCATCCCCCTGGGCTGTGGACAACTGAATAATTCCCTGCAAAGTCAACGCGCTGCGTAAACCATAACTGGACGGAACGCGAGCCAGACGCCGCCGGTATACAAGGACAACTTCAGCGGGCAAAAAGATCGCCTGGATGCTTATCAAGAATCGCTGCACAAGCCGTCCCCAGGTTTTCCTGTGGTTATCCACAGCTTGCCTTGGATAAGTTAGCTGTACGATTCGCCGCTCTCGCATAGAATGTCGTTTTCGCTGCCTTGGCTGTGATCAGGCGGCAAATTTTTGAGATAGTAGAAACCGTCTTGTCCGCAGCTGGGCAAGGCTACCCCCACAGGCCGCGGGCGTGGTCGGCGAGCAAGTCGCCGGTCTTGAGCCAAAGCTGTAAATAAACGAATCGAAGATTATGAGCGAAGGCGTATACGGAGAACAGGCAGCCGGGCGGGTGACCCACAGCCTCTTGCGATTGAGCACGGCGATGCGAAGCCAGGCTTGGGAATGGGCCGAAGGCGCGGGTCTCACTCCGACGCAAGGCGAAATTCTCGTCCTGCTGATGCAACGCAAGGGGCCGATGCGCCTCGGCGAGATCGCCCGTGAAACGGCTCTGACCGCAGCGACCACGAGCGATGCGGTCAGCACGCTCGAAACCAAGGGTCTGGTTGAAAAGCGCCGCGCCCTCGACGACGGCCGGGCGCTCGCGGTTCGTCTGACGGCACGTGGCCGTACCGCCGCGAAGCGCGCCGCGCAATGGCCGGACTTCCTCGCGAAAGCGGTCGGCACGTTGCGTGACGACGAGCAGTCGGTGTTTTATCGCACGTTGCTCAAGACGGTCCATCAACTGGAAGCGCAAGGCACGATTCCGCCGCATCGCATGTGCCTGAGCTGCGCGCACTTCGAGCCGAGCAAGAATCCGAAGAAGACGCCGCATCACTGCTCGCTGCTCGACATGAACATGTCGGACACGAACGTGCGTCTGGATTGCTCGGTCTACGAAATCGCCGACGTCGCCACCCAGAAAAAGACCTGGAAGATCTTCGCCCAGTAAGGCAGCTTCTTCCGGCGCAATCCGCTACACTGCCAAGCCGGCTTGGGGTCGCATGGGCGAGCTCAAGCCGATCGGCGCCGCGTCGCGGCAAGTCTTTAGTCAACCTGAAGGTGGGTCAGGCCGATGAATCGCGAAGTTCTGGCCATTCGCCATGTGCACTTCGAGGATCTGGGCAGTCTTGAGCTGGTGCTCGGCGAGCGCGGCCGTCCGGTCCGTTATCTCGACGTCGGCTTAGGCCGCATCGAGGCGCCGAATCCGGTTTCCGCGTCGGTCATGGTCGTTCTCGGCGGGCCGATCAGCGCCACCGACGACGCGCTTTATCCGACGCTCGTGCCGTTGCTGTCGCTCATCGAAAAACGCATTGCCGCGGGTTTGCCGACGCTCGGCATTTGCCTCGGCGCTCAACTGATCGCGCGTGCGCTCGGCGCACGGGTTTATCCCGCCGGGCATACCGAACTCGGCTGGACGCCGCTCACGCTGACCGATGCCGGTCGCGCTTCGCCGGTGCGTCATCTGGACGGCGTGCAGACCTCCATGCTGCATTGGCATGGCGATACCTTCGATCTCCCTGACAACGCCACGCGTCTTGCCTCCACGCCGGCCTGCGAGAACCAGGCGTTCAGTTGGGGCAACCATGTGCTCGGCTTGCAATGTCATCCGGAAATTCGCACGGATCGCTTCGAGCCCTGGCTGATCGGGAATGCCGGCGAGCTTGTCGGCCATGGAATCGATGCGCGCCGGTTGCGCGCCGAAACCGCGCAGTTTGGCCCCGCACTGGAAGCCGCCGCCTGCCGGATGTTCGGCGAGTGGCTCGATCAGGTCGAGCCCAAGCCCTGAAGCCCTAAGCTCGCGCGCCCCCTGTCTGCAGTAAATCCTTTGCGGTGCTATGCTCGACCGCTCTCGGGTTTCTACTGGGCGACATCCATGAGCGCGCTTTTTTCTCCGCTCACGCTGCGTAGCGTGACGCTTCCCAATCGTATCGTCGTGTCCCCGATGTGCCAGTATTCCGCCGATCGTGGCGAGGCCACCGCGTGGCACATGATCCACCTCGGCAGCATGGCGTTGTCGGGTGCCGGCATGTTGTGCATCGAAGCGACCTCGGTCGAACCGGACGGTCGTATCACCCCCGGCGATCTCGGCCTGTGGGACGACGCCACGGAAGCCGCGCTCGTGCCGGTGCTGGCCGCGATCCGCAAGCATTCCCATATCAAGGTGACGATGCAGTTGTCGCACGCCGGGCGCAAGGCATCGAGTCATGCGCCGTGGGAAGGTGGTCAGCTCATCCCGGTGTCGCAAGGCGGGTGGTTGCCGCATGCGCCGTCGGCGCTGCCGCACAAGGCCGGTGAAGAGCCGCCGCTCGCGCTCGATACGCCGGCGCTGAACCGCATTCGCGAAGCGTTCGCGGCCTCCGCACGGCGTGCCGCGCGCCTCGGGATCGACGGTCTGGAGGTGCATGCGGCGCACGGTTATCTACTGCATCAATTCCTGTCGCCGATCGCCAACCAGCGTACCGACGACTACGGCGGTTCGCTCGAAAACCGCATGCGTTTTCCGCTGGAAATTTTCGACATCGTGCGCGCTGCGTTTCCCGCCGATAAGCCGGTCGGCGTGCGCGTTTCGGCAACCGACTGGGTCGAAGGCGGCTGGACCCTGGAAGACACGATCGCGTTTGCGCAGGAACTGAAGAAGCGCGGCTGCGACTGGATCGACGTCTCGTCCGGTGGTGTCTCGCCGTTGCAGAAGATTCCGCTCGAACCGGGCTATCAAATTCCATTTGCAAAGGCGGTCAAGGAAGCGACCGGCCTGACCACCATCGGCGTGGGCCTGATCACCGATCCGCTTCATGCCGAGCAACTGATCGAGGCCGGCGATGCCGATCTGATCGCGCTGGCCCGTGCATTGCTGTACAACCCGCGTTGGCCGTGGCACGCCGCAGCGCAACTCGGTGCGACGGTCGAGGCGCCGCCGCAATACTGGCGTTCGCAGCCGCGCGAGCAAAAGGCGCTGTTCGGCGACATTTCGTTCGGACAACGTTGAAGCGGGTGAGCTACGTGACACGATCACGTCTTTTTGACGGTTGAAGGAAGCCGTCTGGAGCGTGTAGGATGCCGGATGTGGCGTAGGTGCGCCGCACGTCGACGCGGCGCTCGCTAGGGCGCCGCGTTTGCTATCCGCGTCGGAAAAAGCAGCGCGTCAGACGCGGGCATGTCCGGCGACTGCCGGACCTCATCCCCGTTATTCACAAGGATTCATTCAATGAGTTCACGCAGGATCGTCGTGCGCCGTTCGGGTGTGCACGGCAAAGGCGTGTTTGCCACCGAACCGATCAAAGCCGGCGAGCGGCTAATCGAATACAAGGGCGAGCGGATCTCCTGGAAAGAAGCGCTGCGCCGGCACCCGCACAATCCGGCCGAACCGAATCACACGTTCTATTTCGCGCTCGACAGCGGCAAGGTGATCGACGGCAAGGTCGACGGCAACAGCGCGCGCTGGATCAACCACTCGTGCGCGCCGAATTGCGAAGCCGAGGAAATCGACGGTCATGTGTACGTGCACGCGTTGCGCGACATCGCGGAAGGCGAGGAGGTCTTTTACGATTACGGCCTCGTGATCGACGCGCGTCAGACCCGCAAGTTGAAAAAGGAATACGAATGCCGTTGCGGCGCGCGCAAGTGCCGCGGCACGATGCTGGCGCCGCCGGAGAAAGAGAAGGGCGAGGGCAAGTCCGAAAAGTCGCCGAAGAAGGCGGCAAGGAAAGCGAAGAAGAAATGAAAAACGCTGGCTGCCAGCTCACTCGAGTGCGGGCGTGGCAGCCAGCGTTGGTATGTCTACGTCAAATATCGATCGGCGCCGAGTGCGCCGATTTTTTTACCGGACGCCGTTCGTCGGCAACCGGCTTGCTCTCCACCGTGATCGGCATGAGCGGAATACGCACGATGAAACGTGCGCCGCCATCGGGCGCGTCTTCGTAATGCACGCTGCCGTGATGCAGCACCATGATGTCGTGAACGATTGCGAGGCCGAGACCGGCGCCGCTGTCGACACCCGCTTCGGTCTGACCGTCGCCGCGGAAGAAGCGTTTGAACAGATCCGCTTGCTGCGTGGAGGGCACGCCTGGTCCGTTGTCTTCGACGATGATCTCCGCCATGCGCAATTCGTCGATCACCGTTTGCGACACGGTCACGGTGATACGTCCGCCGTCGAAGCGCGACGGCGGTACATACTTCAGCGCGTTATCCAGCAGATTGGCAATCACTTCATGCAGCAACACAGGATTGCCGCGGGCTATCAACGGTTGCGCGTTGGCAGGGTCGTCGAGGCGCTGGAAGCCGAGGTCGACCTGGAAGGTCAGTGCGCGCGGCACCCATTCCGCGCCGGTGTCGAACGCGAGCGCGGCCATGTCCACATTCACGAAGCGTGCCGCCTGTTCTCCCGGCTCGGCGCGCGCAAGCGACAGCAACTGATTCGATAGACGCACTGCGCGGTCGGCTGCGGCGCGCAGTTCGCGAACCGCCGCGAGCGTCTGCTGCGGGTCGCGTGCAACGGCAGCTTGCTCCGCATGCAGCTTGACCGCGGTGAGCGGCGTACGCAATTGATGCGCCGCGTCGGCGATAAATTTGCGCTGACCGTCGAGCGCGGTTTTCAGGCGATCGAGCAGCGCGTTCAACGCGCCGGTGAGTGGCCGGATTTCGACCGGCACATACGTTTCGTCGACCGGTTCGAGCGACGTGTGCGTCTGGCGATTCAACGAGTCGGCAAGATCGGTCAGCGGATTGAGCTGCTGATTCACCACGCGCCACACGATCACCCAACCCGCCAGCAGCAGCAACAGCAGCGGCATCATGATCGCGACCAAGAACTCGGCGGCGATCCTGAAGCGGTGATGCACCGGTTGCCCGACTTCGACGACGATCGGATTGCCTCTGGGCTGATCCACACGCACCTGAGCGACGCGCACGGTCGTGCCTTCATGCTGCGTTTCGAACACGTAGGCGTAATGCATGCGCCGTACGCTGGTGCCTTGCAGCGGCAAGTTATGGTCGCCGGCGATTTCGGTGTCGCCGTTGCTGATCCGGTAGACGAGATTTTCGGTCGGATCGGAGAACATGGCCTGCGCGAGCGGCGGCACGGTGATGCGGGCATCCGGTCCGGCAATCTGGATCTGTTTGGAAATCGCGGTGGCGAGATCGGCGAGCGAACGGTCGACCACGTGTTGCGTGTATTGCCAGGCGAGCCAGTAAGCGATCAGGCCGCTCATCAGCGCGAGCAATGAAAGGGGAGCAGCGAGGCGCCGCAGCAGCGTGCGGCGCAGACTATTGGCGGCCGGCTGGGGCATGATCGAACGCGCGGGAAAGTGACTACGGCACAGACGCCGTGAAATTCCGCCGGGTGCCGGCGCATTGCGCACCGAGTGCGCGGCGCCGGCCCGGCGCCGTCAGGCCACCATGACGATGGCGGCCTTCGTGACGATTATGCGGCCTGACGGATTTCCTGCAACAGATAACCGAAGCCGCGCACCGTGACGATCTCGACACGGCAGTTCTCGAGCTTTTTGCGGACCCGGTGCACGTAGACTTCGATCGCGGTGTCGCCGAGATCGCCGCCGAAGTGCGTCAGATGGTCTTGCAGTTGCGCCTTGCTGACCACGCGGCCGTGGCGCAGCAGCAGCATTTCGAGCACAGCGAATTCACGCGGCGACAGTTCGAGCGGCTTGTCGTCGTTGAAAATGCGACGGTCGACGCCCGACAGACGCACACCGCCCAGCGACACTTCCGGACGCGGCATATCGCCGTGCGGACCGCTACGGCGCATCACCGCGCGAATGCGTGCTTCGAGTTCGGTCGGTTCGAACGGCTTCAGCATGTAGTCGTCGGCGCCGGAATTCAGGCCCTGGACGCGGTCGTTCAATTCGTCGCGCGCAGTGAGGATGATCACCGGTGTATGACGGTTGCTCTGGCGAAAACGCGACAGCAGCGTCATGCCGTCGATACCGGGCAGACCCAGATCGAGGATGACCAGCTCGTGGCGGTTTTGGGTCAACGCCTGTTCGGCGAAAATACCGTCATGGACCATGTCGACGGTGAAGCCGGCTTGTTCGAGACTACTTTGGATGCCGCGTGCGATGGGGCGGTCATCTTCGATCAGAAGGAGTCGCATGGATTTCGCTCAAGTACAATGGGTTTAGGCGTTTGGGCAAGCGGTTCGCCGGGGCGCCTGCTGCACAGATCTGGAGAGCGATCACGACGTCATGTCCGAAATAAGCATTCACGAACTGGAAGCCGCGATCAACTTCTGGCGCGCCCGCTCACCTTCCAGCGGCGACGAACTCGTTCTGTGCAAGGAGGCAAGCGCGCTCTCCAAGCCGTATGCGCTGATGATTGTACAGCGTCAGCACACGCTATCACCGGAACGTTTGGACGGGATTGCCAGGCAAGCATGGGAATCTTACGTGCGCCTTAATAATAGCCTGTAGAACTGAAGGTTTCGATCAGGGATTGCCTGCAATGCCCTTTCATTCCGTCCCATTGTTTGAATCACTTGGCATAAACGTCATCGAAGCGACTCTGATTGCGTGTATTACGCGGTAATACTATCAATGAAGGTGGCCAATTTAATGTCGCGCTCGGTCAATCCATTGGCATCGTGCGTGGACAGCGTGATCTCGACCTTGTTGTAGACGTTGAACCACTCCGGATGGTGATCCATTTCCTGCGCCTTGATCGCCACGCGCGTCATGAAGCCGAATGCTTCGTTGAAGTCGGCGAATTTGAACTGGCGCTGAATCGCATCGCGACCGGCCACGGCTTGCCAGCCGTGCAACTGGGCGATCTTCGTCGCGCGTTCTTCGGAAGTCAGTTTTTGAATCATGATGTTTACCTCTCAGGTCTGAACGGACCTGCCTGCAAGCAGGTTCCTCCGCTATTTTTCCATGGATGCCGTCGGCCCGTTGCCGGCGCATTCGACTAACGCATTGGGCGGTTCGCTCAGATATCGCCGTCGGTTTGCCAGCCTTGCTGCGAGCCGCGTGTGATCACGCGATCGTACCCGAGCACGTCGCCCGCCGCGAACGCGGGTTCGTTAATGAGTTTCGCCAGAAGCGGCGCGAAATCGGTTTGCGCGACGCCGAACAACTGAGCGAAGTCGTCGATCACGAAGTAGGTTTTCTGGAACGTGTCGATGCGATAGCGCGTGCGCATCACGCGTTCGAGGTCGAAGCGGATCCGGTTCGGCGCCGCATCGCGCTGACTGTAGACGGTCTCGCCTTTGCTCGACACAATGCCCGCGCCGTAGATTTTCACACCGTTCGGACTGGCGGCGTCGCGGATCAGTCCAAACTCCACTGTGTACCAATAGAGACGCGCCAGCAACGGCAGCGCGCCGGCGTCGCTGGCGGCCAGCGCGGCGCGACCGTACGCGTGCATGTAGTCGGCGAACACCGGGTTGATCAACAGCGGCACGTGGCCGAACAGGTCGTGAAAGCAGTCGGGTTCCTGCAGATAATCGAGCTGATCCGGACGGCGCATCCACCAGGTCACGGGAAAGCGGCGGTTCGCCAGATGCTCGAAGAACACCTGGTCGGGCACGAGCCCCGGCACCGCCACGATCCGCCAGCCGGTAGCGGGCGTGAGCCTGGCGTTGATCTCGTCGAACGACGGCACGCGATCGGCCGGCATGCCGATTCGTTCGACACCTTCCAGAAACGCGTCGCAGACGCGGCCCTTGAGCAGCGCAGTCTGGCGGGCATAAAGCTGTTGCCACACGGCATGGTCGACCGCGCCGTAGCGTTCGGTCGGTTGATCGATGGTGAAGTCCGCACGGGTTTCGAGGCCGGCGTCGAATTGCTCTTTCAGTTTGGCGGTGTTCGCGGTGGACATGGCGGTGGTGCTCTACGGCATGGGCCGATCAAATTCGATGATGCGAGTGTAGAGCGGTGCGCACGCGGAATGGGCGCATTTGAGGCGTTATGAGGCGTAGATATGCAATAATCGCGCATCAAATAGACATTACATGCGGATATATAACATGCTAGAACTGGATCACTTCGATCTCGCGTTGCTCGACGTGTTGCAACGCTTCGGCAGGGCCACGCATCAGCAGCTGGCCGAGCAGGTACCGCTCTCGCCGTCGCAGATCGGACGGCGTTTGCAGCGGCTGGAGCAGGTCGGCGTGGTGGACGGTTATCGGGTCGTGCTGCGACCGGAGAAACTCGGGCTCGGCGTGACCGCGTTTACCAGCTTGAAGTTGAAGCACCACGGCGATTCGATCATCGAGCAATTCCAGCAACAGATCGACGTGTTGCCCGAGGTGCTGGAATGTCACGCGGTGGTGGGCGACGCCGATTATCTGCTGCGGATCGTCGCGCCTGATCTGAACTATCTGTCGACGTTCGTGATGAAGAAGCTGATGCGCGTGCCGGGTGTGGACAGCGTCCGCTCGAATATCGTGCTGACCACGTTCAAGCGCAATGGGCCGTTGCCGCTCGGGCATCTATCGCCGGGGGCGGCCGCCGCTTGATTTGGCGGCGGTTTGAGGAGCGCGGCGTTGGGATGCGTCCTGCGCCGCGAAAGATCGCTCCGCTGAAGTTTCAGGCCGCCTGCTTCGGCTCGTTCGCCGGGCTCAGCAGATCGACGTAAGCCACCGCCACCAGATCCGATTCCGGCACGCCGAGCGTTTGGAACATGGCGTGGGCTTCGGCGTGGCCGCCTTCCTCGTCGTCGTCTTGCGCGAGCAGCACTTCGAGTTCGACGAAGTCGCCCAGACCGTCTACCCGGTCCAGATGGATTCGCGTGCGCCCAGTCAGATACACATGGCGTTCTTTGGTCACGATGCCGCGCGTGGTCAACGCGGTGGCGAGCAGCGCATGCATGGCTTCGGGGTTCGTCACCGGGCTGCGTGTGTAGTACGAGGCCTTCGGACCGTCGCGGTCGTCGCGCTGATAGAAGATCAGCTCGGCCGGTGTGCCGTCGTCGAACTGACGCAGCTTCAGGCGCCCGCGCGGCACGTCGTAGAAAAAGTCCTGCTGGCGGAAGATCAGCGGCGCGTCCGGCGCGAGCTTGGCCGCGCGTTCACGGAGTTGTTCGAAATGCTGGGCGCGGGCTTTGATTTCAATGTTGCGTGCCATGTCAGGTTCCTGTCGAAAGGGTGGCGTGGTCGGCGGCTTCCGGTGAGGCCGGGGCGAAGCTGCCGGGAAGGACAGAGTCAGGCGAAACGAACAACGATGCAGACCGGCGCGTCAGCGCGAACCCTCAATCTAACAAAAACTGCGTGACGGTGTGGTTTCAGATGAAGGGACAGGCAAGGGCGACTATTGGCGATTTGCCGGGAAGTGACGATAGGCAAGGCGAGCGGCATTGGCCTTGAGGCGCACGGGTGGCGAATAGCCGCAGAGTGGGCCAACTCTTCAAAGAAGCTGAAACCCTGCGGCGTAACTGTCATGAGACTCGCTCATATCGCTGCGAATCGCTACGAAGCGTCCTTGCGTCACACGCCAGGCAGCCGACACGTCGTCACGTCGCCCACTGCTGCTCGATCAACTTCAACGCCGCGGCGATCGCGGGCTCCTCCTTGCGCGCGTCGAGCGTGATGAAACTGAGCTGCGTCGGCACCGTCACCCCTTCGACGATAGTCAACGCGTGCGCATGGGCTTCGGCGATCGCGGTGGCGTCGCGTGCGAGCGTGAGACCGACGCCGGACTTGACGAGGTCGAGCATCGACGGCTCCTGATCCACCTCCGCGACCTTCACTGGTTTCACCCCGGCCTCGCCGAAGCAGCGCGACAACAGCCGATTGTGCGCCGACGCGGGCGGCGTCCAGATCCACGGCAGCGCCGCGAGCGAGCGCCAATCACGTGCGCCTTTCACGCGATCCTTCCAGCCGGCCGGCGCGAGCACGCGATACTGGAAGCGGGTCAGCGTGACGGCGTGAAAAGCCGCACCGTCGCGCGGTTCGTCTTCGGAGGGCAGGCCGATGTAATAGCCCACATCCAGCTCGCCCGCGCGTACCTGCTCCAGCACCCAGCCCGACATGCCGTGACGCAGCGCCGTCTCGATGCGCGGCCAGGTTTCCACCAACTGCTTGAGGAACCCGCCCAGACGTAGAAACGCCGGGTCGAGGATCGTGCCGATCCGCAAGCGCCCGCGCACTTCGTGCCGCAGCGACTGCGCCGCGCGCTGCACGTCGCTGGCCGCGCCGAGTGCGCGCTCGGCGTGGGGCAGCAAGGCCTGGCCATCGCGTGTCAGCGACAGTCCGTGCGAGGTGCGCGTGAACAACGTCACGCCGAGCGTCTCCTGCAAATGTTTGATTTGCAGGCTGACGGCGGGTTGGGTCAGGTGCAGTTGCACCGCCGCGCGCGTGAGATTGCCCTCTCGTGCAACCGTGACAAAGGCCCGTAGCAGAGTCAGATCCATATCTTGATATTAGCGCGCCTTATATCGCAATTGAGCATTACTCATTGGATTTGTTGCACCGAAGCGCCGTACGCTTGCCCTTCGACACGCCCGCACGACGCCTTCGAACAGGCGCAAGAACGCTGGGCGGAAGACTTCACTGGAAGAGGAAAACCATGAGCGAGACAGATCAGGACGCGGTTGCGCGCAGCGAAACCCAGGCGCGCGCGCTGACCCATTTCATCAACAGCAAGCCGGTCGAGGGCACGAGCGGCCGTTTCGGCGACGTCTTCAATCCCGCGCTCGGCAGTGTCAGCGCCCGCGTGCCGCTGGCGAGCGTCGCCGAAGTGGACGCCGCGGTCGCCGCCGCCAAGGCCGCGTTCCCCGCCTGGAGCGAAACCGCGCCGATCAAACGCGCGCGCGTGCTGTTCAAGTTCAAGGAACTGCTCGACCGTCACCACGACGAACTCGCGGAACTGATCACGCGTGAACACGGCAAGGTGTTTTCCGACGCGAAGGGCGAGGTGATGCGCGGCATCGAGATCGTCGAATTCGCGTGCGGCATTCCGAATCTGTTGAAGACGGATTTCACCGACCAGATCGGCGGCGGCATCGACAACTGGAATCTGCGTCAGCCGTTGGGCGCGGTGGCCGGTATCACGCCGTTCAATTTTCCAATGATGGTGCCGTGCTGGATGTTCCCCGTCGCGATTGCGTGCGGCAACACCTTCGTGCTGAAACCGTCGGAACGCGATCCGTCGTGCGCCAACCGTCTCGCGGAATTGCTGAAAGAAGCCGGTCTGCCGGATGGCGTATTCAACGTCGTGCACGGCGACAAAACGGCGGTCGATGCGCTGCTCGTGCATCCGGACGTGAGCGCGTTGTCGTTCGTCGGATCGACGCCGATTGCCGAATACATCTATACGGAAGGCACGAAGCACGGCAAACGCGTGCAAGCGTTGGGCGGGGCGAAGAATCATCTGGTGGTGATGCCGGACGCCGATCTCGACCAGGCAGTCGATGCGTTGATCGGTGCCGCGTACGGTTCGGCCGGCGAGCGTTGCATGGCGATTTCGGTGGCAGTGGCGGTGGGACACATCGCCGATGAACTGGTCGAACGGCTGACGCCGCGCGTGAAGAGCCTGAAGATTCTCAACGGCATGGAAGCGGCGGCGGAGATGGGACCGTTGGTGACGGGCGTGCATCGCGACAAAGTGGTCGGCTATATCGACGCGGGTATCGCGGCGGGCGCGAAGCTCGTGGTCGACGGACGCGGTCATCAGGTGGAAGGTCACGAGAAAGGCTTCTTCCTCGGCGGTACCTTGTTCGACGATGTCTCGACCGACATGAAGATCTATCGCGAAGAGATTTTTGGACCGGTGTTGTGCGTGGTGCGCGTGCCGGATTTTGCGTCGGCGGTGGAACTCATCAACGCCAACGAATTCGCCAACGGTGTCTCGTTGTTCACGTCCGACGGCGGTGTCGCGCGAGCCTTCTCCAGGCAGATCCAGATCGGCATGGTGGGCATCAACGTGCCGATTCCGGTGCCGATGGCGTGGCATTCGTTCGGTGGCTGGAAGAAGTCCCTGTTCGGCGATCATCACGCGTATGGCGAAGAAGGCGTGCGGTTTTACACGCGCTACAAGAGCATCATGCAGCGCTGGCCCGACAGCATCGCGAAGGGCGCCGAGTTCACGATGCCGGTGGCGAAATAGTGTGACGTGTCGGCCTTCGGTGCGGCTTGCGATCGCGCGCCGAAGGTCGAGGCAGGAAGGCGCAACGAACAAATAAAATCGGCCCGACGCAGACACAGGCAAGCATCGCCGGTACGCGGGCCGAAAGGCTTAGGAGACTAGACCATGAGCGACACGCACACCAAGGCCACATCGGAAGGCCGGCGTCTGGAAGGCGAATTCGACTACATCATCGTGGGCGCGGGTACGGCGGGTTGCGTGCTGGCCAATCGCCTGAGCGCGGATCCCGACGTGCAGGTTCTGCTGCTCGAAGCCGGCGGCAAAGACGACTATCACTGGATTCACGTGCCGGTCGGTTACCTCTACTGCATCGGCAATCCGCGCACCGATTGGCTTTACAAAACACAGCCAGAAGCCGGCCTGAATGGACGTGCGCTGTCGTATCCACGCGGGCGGGTACTCGGCGGTAGCTCTTCGATCAACGGCATGATCTACATGCGCGGTCAGCGCGAAGATTACGACGAATGGGCGCGCGTCACCAACGACGCGTCGTGGTCATGGAACGCGGTGCTGCCGGTCTTCAAACGCAGCGAAGATCATCATGCCGGCGCGACCGAATCGCATGGCGCGGGCGGTCCGTGGCGTGTCGAAAAGCAGCGCCTCAAATGGAAAATTCTCGAAGAGTTTTCGCAGGCCGCGCAGCAAACCGGCATTCCCGCCACTGATGATTTCAACCGCGGCGACAACACCGGTGTCGGCTATTTCGACGTGAATCAGAAGCGCGGCATTCGCTGGAATGCGTCGAAAGCGTTTTTGCGTCCCGCGCTCAAGCGACCGAATCTCACGGTCATCACCGGCGCGCAGACACAGCGTGTCGTCTTCGAAGGACGCCGTTGCACCGGCGTCGAATATCGCGGCGACAACATCGACTATCTCGCCAGGGCGCGCTGCGAAGTGATCCTCAGTTCGGGCGCGGTGAACTCGCCGCAATTGCTCGAACTGTCCGGCATCGGCAACGGCGCGCGTTTGCAGAATCTGGGTATCGATGTCGTCAACGATCTGCGTGGCGTCGGTGAAAATCTGCAGGACCATTTGCAGTTGCGCATGGCTTATCGGGTCGACGGCGTGCGCACGCTCAACACGGCCTCCGCGCATTGGTGGGGCAAGCTGATGATCGGCATGCAATACGCGCTGTTTCAAAGCGGACCCATGTCGATGTCGCCGTCGCAACTCGGCGCGTTCGCGAAGTCCGATCCGCACGATCGCTCGCTCACGCGGCCTGACCTCGAATATCACGTGCAGCCGTTGTCGCTCGATCGTTTCGGCGAACCGCTGCATCGCTTCAACGCGTTCACGGCGTCGGTGTGTCAGTTGCGGCCCACCTCGCGCGGCAGCATTCATATCGCGTCCGCGGATGCTTCAGCGCCGCCGCTAATCGCACCGAATTATCTCTCCACCGATTACGACCGTCACGTCGCCGCCAACGCACTGCGTCTCACGCGACGGATCGCCGCGGCGCCTGCGCTGGCCCGCTATCAGCCGCGCGAGATTTTGCCGGGCATCCAGTATCAGACCGAAGCAGAGCTTCAACAGGCCGCCGGCGCGGTCGGCACGACGATCTTCCATCCGGTCGGCACCTGCCGCATGGGCACGACCGACGACCCGGCCGCGGTCGTCGATAACCGCCTACGTGTTATCGGTGTTGACGGCTTGCGCGTGGTCGATGCATCGGTCATGCCTGTCATCACGTCGGGCAACACCAACTCACCCACGCTGATGATCGCCGAGCGCGCCAGCGAAATGATCCGCGAAGACCGCCGTGCCCGCGTGGCCGGCAGTCGCACGACGCAAGGCGTGGCAGGCGCGTCGATGTCGGCCGTGTGACAACGGCACGTTGGTTGCGTGCGCTGTCCGTTGCCTGCCACGCGCAGGCCGGGCGGCCTGTGCGCGTCCGCCATCTGGCGCGCCGGCACGGGTCACGCGGCACACCGGCTTCATCCACTAAGTGCAAATCCCAATGAATGCGCTGCATCATTGGCGCGACAATGGCAGCCATGCTGCGTGCCGCCCCATGGATTACCGTCCGGATTGGTGCAGTACGCCAACGAGCGGCCCGGGGTGCCGCCGTCATCACAAGTCGCGCAAAGCTCCGCGCGGAAGATCGTAGTGCTTCGCCTTACTCCGTATGGAAGGGAACATGATTCTCGGCGATACGATTCTCGAAACGCGCGGCCTCACCCGTGAGTTCAAAGGCTTCATTGCCGTGAACGGGGTGAACCTGCGCGTGCGCCGTGGCTCGATCCATGCGCTGATCGGCCCCAATGGGGCAGGCAAGACCACCTGCTTCAATCTGCTCACCAAGTTCCTCGAACCGACCGCGGGCCAGATCGTTTTCAACGGTATCGACATTACGGGCGAACGTCCTGCGCAGATTGCCCGGCGCGGCATCATCCGTTCGTTCCAGATTTCCGCGGTGTTTCCGCATCTGACAGCATTGCAGAATGTGCGTATCGGGCTGCAGCGTCAGCTCGGCACGGCATTTCATTTCTGGAAAAGCGAGCGCACGCTGCGCCAACTCGACGACCGCGCGATGGATCTGCTCACCCAGGTCGGTCTGACCGATTTCGCCGACGTTCTGACGGTCGAACTGTCATACGGCCGCAAACGCGCGCTGGAAATCGCCACCACGCTCGCCATGGAACCGGAGCTGATGCTGCTCGACGAGCCGACGCAAGGCATGGGCCACGAAGACGTGGATCGTGTCACAGCCTTGATCAAGAAAGTCTCGAGCGGCCGCACGATCCTGATGGTCGAACACAACATGAATGTTATCGCCGGCATCTCCGACACGATCACCGTGTTGCAACGAGGCGAAGTGCTCGCCGAAGGCAGCTACGCCGAGGTGTCGAAGAACCCGCTCGTGATGCAAGCCTATATGGGCAGCGCCGACGCGGCGCTCGCCGGAGCCCACGCATGAATACGATTGCCGAGCGCGAAAGCCTCGACGTTCGCGGCACGGCGGAAGCCGTTCCCGCGCTGGAAATTGCGGGTTTGCAGGCGTGGTATGGCGAGTCTCACATATTGCACGGCGTCGACCTGACGGTGAATCGCGGCGAAGTCGTCACACTGCTTGGCCGCAACGGCGCGGGCCGCACCACCACGCTGCGCGCGATCATGGGGTTGACGGGCCGGCGCACCGGCTCGATCCGCATCGGCGGACGCGAAACCATCAATCTGCCCACGCATCGCATCGCGCACTGCGGCATTGGTTACTGTCCCGAAGAGCGCGGGATTTTCTCGAGCCTGTCGTGCGAGGAAAATCTGCTGCTGCCGCCGCCCGTCGGCGACAAAGCACACATGATGTCGCTCGACGAAATCTATTCGATGTTCCCGAATCTGCAGGAACGCCGCATGAGCCAGGGCACGCGGCTCTCGGGCGGCGAGCAGCAGATGCTGGCGGTGGCGCGCATTCTGCGCACCGGCGCGAGTCTGTTGCTGCTCGACGAGATTTCGGAAGGGCTGGCGCCGGTCATCGTGCAGGCGCTCGCACGCATGATCATCACGCTGAAAGAGCGGGGCTATACGGTCGTGATGGTCGAACAGAATTTCCGCTTTGCCGCGCCGCTTGCCGATCGCTTCTACGTGATGGAGCACGGCACGATCGTCGAGCACTTCGGGGCAAGTGAACTCGAAAGCAAGATGCCGGTGCTGCACGATCTGCTGGGCGTATAAAAGCCGCCCGATTGCCTCTGATAACCACAAGTGAAGAAACAGGAGACAGGAATGAAAAAGAACCCACTCGCGCGACTCGCCACCCTTTGCTTCGCGGCCGCCGCCGGCGCCGCTCTGACGATGGGCAGCGCGCAAGCGGCTGACGACGCGGTGAAGATCGGTTACATCACCGATCTGTCGGGCCTGTATGCGGATATCGACGGCCCGGGCGGACTCGAAGCGATCCGCATGGCGATCGCGGACTTCGGCGGCAAGGTCAACGGCAAGCCGATTACGCTGGTCTACGCGGATCATCAGAACAAAGCGGATATCGCCGCGTCGCGCGCACGCGAGTGGTTCGATCGTGACGGCGTCGACATGCTGATCGGCGGCACGAACTCGGCAACGGGTCTGTCGATGAACACGGTCGCGGGCGAGAAGCACAAGGTCTACATCAACATCGGCGCGGGCGCCGATACGCTGACCAACGAGCAGTGCACGCCGTACACGATCCACTACGCGTACGACACGACCGCGCTCGCCAACGGCACTGGTTCGGCGGTGACGAAGCAGGGCGGCAAGACGTGGTACTTCCTGACCGCGGACTACGCGTTCGGCAAGGCGCTGGAAAAGGCGACCTCGGACGTGGTGAAGGCAAACGGTGGTCAGGTGCTGGGCGCCGTGCGCGCGCCGTTGTCGGCGTCGGACTTCTCGTCGTTCCTGTTGCAGGCGCAAGCGTCGAAAGCGCAGATTCTCGGCCTCGCGAATGCCGGCGGCGATACGGTCAACTCGATCAAGGCCGCGAAGGAATTCGGTCTGACCAAGACGATGAAGCTGGCCGCGCTGCTGATGTTTATCGACGACGTGCACAGCCTCGGCCTCGAAACCACGCAAGGCCTGGTGCTGACGGACAGCTGGTACTGGAACAAGGACGCCAATACGCGCAAGTGGGCGCAGCGCTACTTCGACAAGACGAAGAAGATGCCGTCGAGCCTGCAGGCTGCCGACTACTCCGCGACCATGACCTACCTGAACGCGGTGAAGGCGGTCGGTTCGACCGACACCGACAAGGTGATGGCGCAACTGCGCAAGACCAAGATCGACGACTTCTATGCGAAAGGCTACATCCGTCAGGACGGCAGCATGATCCACGACATGTACCTGATGCAGGTGAAGACGCCGGCCGAATCCAAGGAGCCGTGGGACTACTACAAGATCATGGCGACGATTCCGGGCGAGCAGGCGTTCACGACCAAGGCGCAAACGCGCTGTGCGTTGTGGAAGTAACAACGGCTTGAGGCTTCGATAGACGTCGGTTTGCGAGTCGCGCTTCGGACAGGCAAACCGACTGTTTCACATGCCGCGCGTGTTCGGCGTCATTGCCGCCGCTCGCGCGTCGGCCGGATCGTGCGTCACCGATCTCACCTTGGCGATAGCTTCAGGGGTTAAGGCTTCAATGGAAATCTTTGGCATTCCGCTACCGGCGATGCTGAGCCAGCTTCTGCTGGGGCTCGTGAACGGCTCGTTCTACGCGATTCTGAGTCTCGGGCTCGCGGTGATCTTCGGCTTGCTCAACGTGATCAACTTCGCGCACGGCGCGTTGTTCATGCTCGGCGCAATGCTCGCGTGGATGGGCTTTTCGTATTTCGGCCTGCCGTACTGGGTGATGCTGGTGCTTTCGCCTCTAATCGTGGGGCTGTTCGGCATCGTGATCGAGCGCACCATGCTGCGCTGGCTTTACAAGCTCGATCATCTGTACGGGCTGTTGCTGACCTTCGGGCTCACGCTGCTGGTCGAAGGCGTGTTCCATTCGATCTACGGCTCGTCGGGCCAACCGTACGACGTGCCGTCGGCATTGTCCGGCGCGACTAACCTCGGCTTCATGTTCCTGCCGAACTATCGCGCGTGGGTCGTGGTGGCGTCGCTCGTGGTCTGTTTCGCGACGTGGTTCGTGATCGAGAAGACGCGTCTGGGCGCCTATCTGCGCGCGGGCACGGAGAACCCGAAACTGGTCGAGGCGTTCGGCATCAACGTACCGTTGATGATCACGCTCACCTACGGTTTCGGCGTCGCGCTGGCGGCGTTCGCGGGCGTGCTCGCCGCGCCGGTCATTCAGGTGTCGCCGCTGATGGGCCAGCCGATGATCATCACCGTGTTCGCGGTGGTCGTGATCGGCGGCATGGGCTCGATCATGGGCTCGATTCTTACCGGCCTGATGCTTGGCGTGATCGAAGGGCTGACGCGCGTGTTTTACCCGGAAGCGTCGGCGACGGTCGTCTTCGTGATCATGGCGCTCGTGTTGCTGGTGCGGCCGGCGGGTCTGTTCGGCAAGGAAAAATGATGCAGAGAAAAATGCTCTACGGTCTGCTGCTGATCGTGCTGCTCGCCGTGCCGGTGCTCGGCATCTATCCGCTGTTCGTCATGAAGGTGCTGTGTTTTGCGCTGTTCGCGGCGGCCTTCAATCTGCTGATCGGCTACACCGGGCTGCTGTCTTTCGGCCACGCCATGTTCCTCGGCTCGGCCGGTTACGTGACCGGCTACGCGATGCAAACGCTCGGCTTCTCGCCGGAACTCGGCGTGCTCGCGGGCACCGCGGCGGCCACCTTGCTCGGCTTCGTGGTGGGACTCTTTGCGATTCGCCGACAAGGCATCTACTTCGCGATGGTCACGCTGGCGCTCGCGCAGATGGTCTACTTCGTGTTCCTGCAGGCGCCGTTCACGCATGGCGAGGACGGCCTGCAAGGCGTGCCGCGCGGCAAGCTGTTCGGCCTGCTGGATCTTTCGTCCGACGTGACGTTGTATTTCGTCGTGCTGGCCGTCATGGTGCTGGCCTTCCTGCTGATCGTGCGGATCGTGCATTCGCCGTTCGGTCAGGTGCTGGTCGCGATCAAGGAAAACGAACCGCGGGCGATTTCGCTCGGCTACGACACGGACCGCTTCAAGTTGCTCGCCTTCATTCTGTCTGCCGGTATCGCGGGTCTCGCCGGTTCGCTGAAAGTGCTGGTGCAGGGCTTCGAAACCTTGAGCGATGCGTACTGGACCATGTCCGGCCTCGTGATCCTGATGACGCTGGTCGGCGGCATGGGCACGCTGTTCGGGCCGCTGCTCGGCGCGGCGGTCATCGTGGCGCTGGAGGATCGTCTCGGCGACATCGGCACGGCGCTCGCATCGACGACGGGCATCGAGTGGTTCCGCTCGCTGGGTGAGTCGGTCACGATCGTAACCGGCCTGATTTTCATCGCGTGCGTGCTGGCGTTCCGGCGCGGGATTGTCGGCGAGATTGTCGCGCGCGTGAAGCCATTGCGCGCGTGATCCCGATAGCTCTGCTTAACTGCTTCGGCATCCGATATAATCCGTCGGCGGTTGACATGGAGAAGGTGGCGGTGAAATCCGCCAGCCAATCGACACCAGCGGCCAAACCCGCGCATAGGCGCCCCAATTCAGTGCGGCAGTGCACCACTAGGGTAATTGCTAGTTGTAGTACACCATGTGCTCGTTTAATCTTCATGCAGTTCTGATGCACCACGAATTTTGCAGGTGGAGAACGAGGAGACAATGAGGCACTCAGTGCCCAGACGAAAGCGCTGTTGGATTGATATCCAACAGCGCTTTTTATTTGTATTTTCGAAATGGCGCAACACCATTTTGGTGCCAATTTCCCGGCCCTTTTTTATTCCCTGAACCATTCCATTTCCCGCGTGCCGTTTCCCTGCAAAACGCTTGCAGCGCGGGGCTGCGCTCCGCTACACTCGCAATTCACCGACCGCTGGGTCGGGATTAAATCGCGGAATGGCATTCGCGTATTTAACGTCGAATGAATAACGGGGTAGACAGAGGAGCGGGATGAAGTCGGCATTGCGTTGGATAAGCGCGGCATTAGTCGCCACCGGGGTATCCGCAGCATGGAGCGGTATTGCATTCGCGGACGTGAAAATCGGCGTGACGGTATCGGCGACCGGCCCGGCTGCGTCGCTCGGTATTCCGGAGAAAAACACGATTGCGCTGCTGCCTAAAGAGGTAGCCGGCCAGAAAATCGATTACATCGTGCTCGACGACGCGACCGACTCGACCCAGGCCGTGAAGAACGCCCGCAAGCTCACCAGTGAAGACCACGTCGACGCGCTGATCGGTTCGACCGTCGTGCCGAACTCGCTGGCCTTGATCGACGTCGCCGCCGAAAGCACCACGCCGATGATCTCCATGGCGGCCGCGGCGAGCATCGTCGAGCCCATGGATGCCAAGCGCGCGTGGGTCTTCAAGACGCCGCAGAACGACATTCTGATGGCCACCGCGATCGCGCAGCACATGTCGAACCACGGCGTGAAGACGGTTGCGTTTATCGGCTTCTCCGACGCTTACGGCGAGAGCTGGTTCAAGGAATTCGGCAAAGCCGCCGAGCTGGCCAAAATCAAGGTCGTCGCGAACGAACGCTTCGCGCGCAGCGACGCTTCGGTAACCGGGCAGGTGCTGAAGATCATGTCGCAGAACCCGGACGCGGTGCTGATCGCGGGGGCGGGCACGCCGGCCGCACTGCCGCAGAAAACCTTCAAGGAGCGCGGTTACAGGGGCAAGGTCTATCAGACGCACGGCGTTGCGAATAACGACTTCCTGCGCGTATGCGGCAAGGATTGCGAAGGCACGTATCTGCCCGCTGGCCCGTTGCTGGTCGCCGATCAGTTGCCCGATTCGAATCCCGTGAAGAAGACCGCGCTGACCTATAAACGCGCCTATGAAGCCGCGTACGGCGCCGGCTCGGTGTCGACCTTCGGCGGGCACGCGTGGGACGCCGGTTTGCTGCTGCAACGCGCGATTCCGCTGGCGCTGAAGAAGGGACAACCGGGCACGGCCGCGTTCCGCGAAGCGCTGCGTGCGGCGCTTGAGAGCACGAAAGACATGCCCGCGTCGCACGGCATCTTCAACATGAGCGCGAACGACCACGCTGGCCTCGACCAGCGGGCGCGCGTGATGGTGGAGATTGTCGGCGGCAAGTGGAAGTTGTCCGGCGACTGAGCGAAGAAGGCGAAGCGATACGGAACTCCATTCAAAAAAGACGCGTGCAGTTGACGCGTCTTTTTTATTGGCCGTTTCACGTGAAGTCGCCCCGACGTCGCGTGAAAAAGTGTGGTGTCGTGGCTTCAGGACAAACCCGCATTTGGCCCGCAGCAGCTTGACCGTCGATGATGCAGAACGCAATACTACTAACATGTTAGTGTTTTGCTCGCGACGAATCGCAGCAACAGATCGTGACGAAGATCACGAGAAAATCAGCATAGGAATCGCAGCAGTCCGCAGTCGTCGCACGCAGTAGGGCAGTGGCACCAATGCGGTGAAGGCAGCGCGCGTCGAGCAGGGAAAACCATGCTTGGCATGCCCGAACCCTATAACTAGATTCAGACACCCGGCCCGCGAGCCGGATTACAGATACGCGCTTCAAAGCGTTTGGAGACTGGCAATGAAAAAGACAAATCAATGGGTACGCACCGGCATCGCGATGGCGCTGATGTGCAGCGCGGGCGCCGCGTTCGCGCAGGTGAAAATCGGCGTGACGCTGTCTACCACGGGGCCGGCTGCATCGCTCGGCATTCCGGAGAAAAACACGATCGCGCTGTTGCCGAAAGAGATCGGCGGCAAGACGGTGCAGTACATCATTCTGGATGACGCGTCCGACACCGGCAAAGCCGTGCAGAACACGCGCAAGCTGATCGACGAAGATCACGTCGACGCGATCATCGGCTCGACCGTCACGCCGAACTCGCTCGCCATGCTCGACCCCGCTGCCGAAGGCAAGACGCCGGTGATCTCGCTGGCGGCGTCGGCGGCGATCATTTCGCCGATGGACGCGAAGCGCGCGTGGGCCTTCAAACCGCCGCAGAACGACAGCCTGATGGCCGACGCCATCGCCGACTACATGGAACGTCACGGCGTGAAGACGGTGGGTTTCATCGGCTTCGCGGACGCGTACGGCGACGGCTGGAACAACGTCTTCACGGCGGCCGCCGCGGCGCATCATCTGAAGATCGTCTCCAACGAACGCTTTAACCGTACCGACGCGTCGGTGACGGGTCAGGTGCTGAAGACCATGGGCGCGAACCCGGACGCGGTGCTGATTGCGGGCGCGGGCACGCCGTCGGCGCTGCCGGCCAAGACGCTCAAGGAGCGCGGCTACAAGGGCAAGGTCTATCAGACGCACGGCGTCGCCAACAACGACTTCCTGCGCGTGTGCGGCAAGGACTGCGAAGGCGAATTCCTGCCGGCCGGCCCGATCCTCGTCGCGGATCAGTTGCCGGACTCGAATCCGGTGAAGAAGTCGTCGGAAGCTTATAAGGCGGCTTACGAGAAGGCCTACGGCGCGGGTTCGGTGGCGACCTTCGGCGGTCACGCCTGGGACGCCGGCCAGATGCTGCAAGCGGCGATTCCGGTCGCGCTGAAGACCGCCCAGCCGGGCACCGAGGCGTTCCGCGTGGCGCTGCGCGGCGCGCTGGAAAGCATCAAGGAACTGCCGGTGTCGCACGGCATCATGAACACCACGACAACCGACCACAACGGCCTCGACAAGCGCGCACGCGTGATCGTGCAGATCGTCGACGGCAAGTGGAAGCTGCAGAACGACTAATAACAAAAGCGGTACGCGCCTCTCGCGCAATGTGCGGCGTATGACGCCGCATTGCCATTCTGGTCGATGAGAATGGCATCGACCGCCGCGCCGTGTCCCGGCGCGGCGGTCGCCTTTTCAGACTTGCAGGTTGCTGGCCGCTACGGTGCCGCCACGGCTGTTTCCCAGTTTCGATTTCGACGCTTCAGGACGAGGAAGTATGGATCTATCAATTGCGGCGATCCTCGCGCAGGACGGCATCACCACCGGCGCGATCTACGCGCTGCTCGCGCTTGCGCTGGTGCTGGTGTTCTCGGTGACGCGGGTGATCTTCATCCCGCAGGGGGAGTTTGTTTCGTACGGCGCGCTCACGCTCGCCGCGTTGCAGACACAAAAATTTCCGGCCACCTGCTGGTTGCTGATGGCGATGGGCGCGGCGTGTTTCGTCGTCGAGGTCGCGGGTCTCGTGCGGCATGCCGAGCGGCGGCGGCACGCGGCGCGCACGCTGGTGACGCTGGCCAGCAAATATCTGCTGTTCCCAATCGCGGTGTACGCGCTGACGCAAAGTGTTTTCCTGCATCCGCTGCCGATGCTCGCGCAGATTGCGTTGACGCTGTTGATCGTGATTCCGATGGGACCGTTCGTCTATCGCCTGGCTTATGAGCCGATCGCGGAAGCGACCACGCTGCTGCTGTTGATCGTGGCGGTGGCGGTGCACTTCGCGATGGTCGGCGTCGGGCTCGTGATGTTCGGCGCGGAAGGTTCGCGGACCACCGCGTTTTCCGACGCGACCTTCAACTTGGGCAGCCTGTCGATCTCTGGCCAGAGTTTGTGGGTGATCGGCACCGCGGCGGTGTTGATCGGCGCGCTGTATCTGTATTTCGATCGCTCGATCTCGGGCAAGGCCTTGCGCGCGACGTCGGTGAACCGGCTCGGCGCGCGGCTCGTCGGCATCGGCACGACGCAGGCGGGGCGCCTCGCGTTCACGCTGGCTGCGGGACTCGGCGCGCTGTGCGGCATCCTCGTGGCGCCGCTGACCACCATTTACTACGACTCCGGCTTCCTGATCGGTTTGAAGGGCTTCGTGGGCGCGATTATCGGCGGCCTCGTCAGCTATCCGCTGGCGGCTGCCGGTGCGATTCTGGTCGGCCTGCTGGAGTCGTATTCGTCGTTCTGGGCGAGTGCTTATAAGGAAGTGATCGTGTTCACACTGATCATCCCGGTGCTGCTCTGGCGAAGTCTGGCCAGCCCGCACAGCGAAGAGGACGAGGAGTGACGCGATGAAACGGATCATGCAAAACAAGTTCTTCTGGTTGTTCCTCGTGGTGCTGTTCACGTTGCCGGTGTTGCCGCACCCGATTCATGTGCCCGAGTATTGGGTCACGCTGCTGAACTACATCGGCTTGTACTCGATCGTCGCGATCGGTCTCGTGTTGCTGACCGGTATTGGCGGCATGACGAGTTTCGGGCAGGCGGCGTTCGTCGGCATCGGCGCGTACGCGACCGCCTATCTGACGACCACGTATGGTGTGTCGCCGTGGCTTGCGTTGATCGCGGGTGTGGTGGTGACAGCGCTGATCGCGCTGATGCTGGGGCTGGTGACGATGCGGCTGTCCGGGCACTTTCTACCGCTCGGCACGATTGCGTGGGGCCTGGCGCTGTTCTACCTGTTCGGCAATCTGGACATGCTCGGCAAGTACGACGGCATCAACGGGATTCCGGTGCTGAATGTTTTTGGCATCAACCTGGAATCCGGCCGCCATATCTATTACCTGATCTGGGTCGTCGTGCTCGGCGCGGTGATCTCTGTTCAGAATCTGCTTAATAGCCGGCCGGGGCGGGCGATTCGCGCGCTGCGCGGCGGCGGCATGATGGCCGAGGCGATGGGCGTTAATACGGGTTGGATGCGCGTGGTGATCTTCGTCTACGCGGCGGTACTGGCGTCCATCTCGGGCTTTCTGTATGCCCACTTGCAACGCGCGGTGAATCCGACGCCGTTTGGTTTGAATCACGGCATCGAGTTTCTGTTCATGGCCGTGGTGGGAGGGGTGTCGCACGTTTGGGGTGCGGTGCTCGGCGCGGCGATCCTGACCGTGTTGCAGGATTATCTGCAAACCCTGCTGCCGAAGCTGCTCGGCGAGAACGGCAACTTTGAAGTGATCGTGTTCGGCATCTTGATGGTGCTGCTGCTGCAATATGCCCGACAAGGCGTCTGGCCGTTCGTCGCGCGCTTTTTCCCGCGCGGTCCGCGTGCGCATCTGGCGGATCATGCGGAGCCGTTGCCGCAGCGCAGCAAGCCGACGGCGGGTGAAAACCTGCTGTCGGTGAACAAGGCCCGCAAGCAGTTCGGCGGTCTGGTCGCGGTGAACGACGTCAGTTTCGAGGTCAAAGCCGGGCAGATCATCGGCTTGATCGGCCCGAACGGCGCCGGTAAGTCGACCACGTTCAATCTCGTGACCGGCGTGCTGCAAGCCACCAGTGGCGAGATCACGTTCCGTGGCGAGCGCATCGATTCGCTGAGTTCACGTGAAATCGTCAAGCGCGGGATCGGTCGCACGTTCCAGCACGTCAAGCTGCTGCCGGGCATGACGGTGCTGGAGAACGTCGCAATCGGCGCGCATCTGCGTGGCCAGGCCGGTGTCTGGCGCAGCATTGCACGCCTGAACGGCGCGGAAGAAGCGCGGCTGATGGCCGAGGCTGCGCGCCAGATCCGTCGTGTCGGGCTCGAGCAGTATATGTACGAAGAGGCGGGCAGCCTGGCGCTGGGACAGCAACGGATTCTGGAAATCGCCCGGGCGTTGTGCTGCGACCCGACCTTGCTGTTGCTGGATGAGCCGGCCGCTGGTCTGCGGTATCAGGAAAAACTGCAACTCGCCGATCTGCTGCGCCGGCTGAAGGCCGAAGGCATGAGTGTGCTGCTGGTCGAGCACGATATGGATTTCGTGATGAATCTCACCGATCGTCTGGTGGTGATGGAATTCGGCACGCGGATCGCGGAAGGTTTGCCGCAGGAAGTACAGCAAGACCCGGCCGTGCTTGAAGCTTATCTGGGTGGGGTGGAGTGATGGAAAACACGATGAATACTGCGGATGCCATTCTGGACGTGAGCGGTCTGTCGGTTTGCTACGGCAAGGTCGAGGCGCTGCACGGCGCGGCGATCAAGGTGCGGCCGGGCCAGATCGTGTCGGTGATCGGCCCGAACGGCGCGGGCAAGTCGACGTTGCTGAACGCGATCATGGGTGCGCTGCCCACGACTGGACGCGCGAAGGGAACGGTTCTCTATCAGGGCGAGGACGTGAGCGCGGTGCCGGTCGAAAAGCGGGTCGCGCGTGGCATGTGTCTGGTGCCGGAGAAGCGGGAGCTGTTTGCATCGATGACCGTGGAAGACAATCTCGTGCTCGGCGCCTACCGTCGCAAGCGAGCAGGGGAGCGCAACTTCCTCGATCAGCTCGAACCCGTGTTCACGCTCTTTCCGCGGTTGAAGGAGCGTCGGCAGCAAGCGGCCGGCACGTTGTCCGGTGGCGAGCGACAGATGCTGGCAGTCGGTCGTGCGCTGATGGGTAAACCCGATTTGCTGATGCTGGACGAGCCGAGCCTGGGTCTTGCTCCGCTGATCGTGAAAGAGATTTTTCACATCATCAGCGCGCTGCGTCAGACGGGCGTGGCAACGCTACTGATCGAGCAGAACGCGCGCGCGGCGCTGCAGATTTCCGACTACTGCTATGTACTTGAAACCGGCGAACTGGCACTGGAAGGTCCGGCGGCGGATCTGGCGCAGAATCCACGCGTGATCGAGACATACCTCGGGCTGGCGAAAAAAGCGGCTTAATTCTTCGTTTTTTGACGACTGCGGATGTTTGAAGCGGTGTGTTTCACGTGAAACACACCGCTTTTTTTATTGGTTGGCCATTCGAGCGAAATTCGGGCCTAAACCGAACCCGCTATAATTCGCCCAACCATTTTCCTTTTGAAGGCTCACGCGACGATCTGGCGTGAGATCCGCGATGCTCTTTCCCACAGAATTTGACGTAATTGTCGTCGGCGGCGGTCATGCCGGCACCGAGGCCGCATTGGCTTCGGCGCGCATGGGCAATACCACGCTCCTGCTGACCCACAACATCGAAACCCTCGGCCAGATGAGCTGCAATCCGTCGATTGGCGGCATTGGCAAAGGCCATCTGGTTAAGGAAGTCGACGCGCTCGGCGGTGCAATGGCGGCCGCGACGGACGAGGGCGGTATCCAGTTCCGCATTCTCAATTCGTCTAAAGGACCGGCCGTTCGGGCCACGCGCGCCCAAGCCGACCGGCTGCTGTACAAGCAGGCGATCCGACATCGGCTGGAGAATCAGCCGAACCTGTGGCTGTTCCAGCAGGCGGTCGACGATCTGATGGTGGAGGGCGATCGTGTGGTCGGCGCGGTGACGCAAGTGGGGATTCAGTTCCGCGCACGCGCTGTGGTGCTGACGGCCGGGACGTTCCTCGACGGCAAGATTCACGTGGGCTTGAACAACTACACCGGCGGCCGTGCCGGCGATCCGGCTTCGGTGTCGCTGTCCGCGCGCCTGAAGGAATTGAAGTTGCCGCAAGGGCGCCTCAAGACCGGGACGCCGCCGCGTATCGACGGCCGCACGATCGACTTTTCGAAGCTCGAAGAGCAACCGGGCGATCTGGATCCGGTGCCGGTGTTCTCGTTTCTCGGGCGGGTCGAGCAGCATCCGCGGCAAGTGCCGTGCTGGGTCACGCATACGAACGAGCGGACGCATGACATCATCCGCGGCGGCCTTGATCGTTCGCCGATGTACACGGGCGTGATCGAAGGGGTAGGGCCGCGCTATTGCCCGTCGATCGAGGACAAGATTCATCGGTTTGCGTCGAAAGAATCGCATCAGATTTTCCTGGAACCGGAAGGGCTGACGACCAACGAGTACTACCCGAACGGGATTTCGACGAGCTTGCCGTTCGACGTGCAGTTGGAGTTGGTGCGCTCGATGCGCGGTCTGGAACACGCGCATATCCTGCGCCCCGGCTATGCCATTGAGTACGACTACTTCGATCCGCGCGGGCTGAAGGCGTCGCTGGAAACGAAGGTGATCAGCGGTTTGTTCTTCGCGGGGCAGATCAACGGCACGACCGGCTACGAAGAAGCGGCGGCGCAAGGCCTGCTGGCCGGTATTAACGCAGGTCTATTTGTACAGGGCAAGGAAGCGTGGTGCCCACGTCGCGATCAGGCTTACCTCGGCGTTCTGGTCGATGATCTGGTCACGCGTGGTGTGTCGGAGCCGTATCGCATGTTCACGAGCCGCGCGGAGTATCGTCTCAGCCTTCGCGAAGACAATGCCGATATGCGTTTGACGGAGATGGGCCGCGAGCTTGGCGTGGTCGACGACGTCCGTTGGGACGCGTTCAGTCGCAAGCGCGATGCTGTTTCACGTGAAACAGAGCGACTTCGCACGACGTGGGTCAATCCTAAGACGTTATCGGCCGACGAAGCGACCGCGCTGCTCGGCAAGCCAATCGACCATGAGTACAGTTTGGCCGATCTGCTGCGCCGTCCGGGTGTCTCGTACGACGGTGTCTGCGGTCTGCGTGCGGGCGCCTGCGCTGCGCCGGAAATCCTGGCGGAAGACGACGTGCTGCTCGCTCAGATCAAGGAGCAGATCGAGATCGGCATCAAATATCAGGGCTATATCGACCGTCAGGCCGGCGAGATTGAACGCAATGAAGCGCATGAAGGCACGCGTTTGCCGGACGGATTGGACTACGCAGAAGTGCGAGGGCTGTCGTTCGAAGCGTGCCAGAAGCTGACGCAATTCCGTCCTGAAACGATCGGCCAGGCATCGCGCATTTCGGGCATCACGCCAGCGGCGATCTCGTTGCTGATGGTTCATCTGAAGCGCGGCTTGGGACGTCGTTCGACGAAACCCGCCGAACCCGGCACCGACAGCACGCCGGTGACGCAATGACGGTAAGCCAGAAGGGAAGCGGTCGGGAAGCGTTGGCGCCATTGCTGGAAGAGGGCGTTCGCGACCTCGGCCTTGAATTGAGCGATGCCCAGCTTGGCAAGCTGCTCGACTACGTCGCGTTGCTGTTGAAGTGGAATGCCGTCTACAACCTGACGGCCATTCGCGACCCGCGACAGATGCTGATCCAGCACATTCTCGATTCACTATCGATCGTGCCGCATCTGGCGCCGTGCGGCCCGTCGTCGGTGCTCGACGTTGGCTCCGGTGGCGGTTTGCCGGGTATCGTGCTGGCAATCGTTCTGCCTGAATGGACCGTTACCGTGAACGACATCGTTCATAAGAAGACGGCGTTTCAGTCGCAGGCCAAGGCCGAACTCGGTCTGCCGAATCTGTCGGTGGTGACCGGCCGCGTCGAGACTTTGCAGCCGGGCGTCGAAGTACCCGCAAAGTTTGACGTAATCGTCTCGCGCGCATTCGCAGAGCTCTCGGATTTCGTTACACTGGCCCGTCATCTGGTGGCGGAGCAGGGTGCGATCTGGGCCATGAAAGGTGTGCGCCCGGAAGGCGAGATCGAGCGCCTACCTGCGGGCGCCCACGCGGAACAGATCATCCGGCTGAATGTGCCGTCGCTCGACGCCGAACGGCATCTGATCAAGGTGCGGGTGGACGCGGCCAACTGACAGCCGCTGATTCCCGACTTGGCCATTACCTTAGCCACGAGCGATCAGCCACACGTCGTACCAGCAGCAAGCTTTACTTACTTCATCCAGGCAGCAAAAGGGATACACCAACGATGGCAAAAATCTTCTGCGTTGCGAACCAGAAAGGCGGCGTCGGTAAGACGACGACCACAGTCAATCTGGCCGCGAGCTTGGCAGCGCAGGGACAGCGTGTCCTTCTCATCGACCTGGACCCGCAGGGCAATGCCACGATGGGCAGCGGCATCGACAAGGCCGCTTGCGCAAATACGGTTTATGAAGTGCTCGTGGATGGCGTCGCCGTCATCGATGCGCGAGTGCGTCCCGAAGCGGTCGGCTATGACGTGCTGCCGGCGAATCGCGAACTCGCCGGCGCCGAGGTCGAGCTGGTCAGCGTCCAGAACCGTGAACGTCAATTGAAGAACGCGCTTGCCGCGGTCGAGGGCGAATACGATTTCGTGCTGATCGACTGTCCGCCGGCTTTGTCGCTGCTGACGCTCAATGGCCTGTGCGCCGCACACGGCGTCGTGATTCCGATGCAGTGCGAGTACTTCGCGCTCGAAGGTCTGTCGGATCTGGTCAACACCATCAAGCAGGTGCATGCCAACCTCAACCGCGACCTGAAGGTGATCGGCCTGTTGCGCGTCATGTTCGATCCGCGCATCACGCTGCAACAGCAAGTCTCCGATCAACTGAAAGAGCATTTCGGCGACAAGGTATTCGATGCGGTGATCCCGCGCAACGTGCGTCTGGCCGAGGCGCCCAGCTACGGTTTGCCAGGCGTGGTGTTCGACCGTGCGTCGCGCGGTGCGCAGGCGTACGTGCAGTTCGGCGCGGAAATGATTGAGCGGGTGCGCGCGTTGAACGACGCGCCCCAGGCATCCTAAGCGGATCGAGGGAGCACGATGAACGCAGTAGCGAGAAAGAAGGGATTGGGTCGCGGCCTTGAGGCACTGCTGGGTGGCAGCGCGGATATTACCGAGGCCGTTGCCATTGAAGGCGCGCCGAACGTGCTGCCGCTTAGCAAGATGCAGGCGGGCAAGTATCAGCCGCGCACGCGCATGGACGAAGGCGCGCTGCAGGAACTGGCGGCGAGTATTCGCGCTCAGGGTTTGATGCAACCGATCCTGGTGCGCCCCGTGTCGGCGGACAGATACGAGATCATCGCCGGCGAACGGCGGTTCCGCGCGGCGCGTCTTGCCGGTCTGAGCGAAGTGCCGGTGCTCGTCAAGGACGTGCCGGATCAGGCCGCCGCCGCAATGGCGCTGATCGAGAACATCCAGCGCGAAGATCTGAATCCGCTCGAAGAAGCGCAAGGCATCCAGCGCCTGCTCGACGAGTTCAATTTCACGCACGAGCAGGCGGCGGAGTCGGTGGGGCGTTCGCGCAGTGCGGTGTCGAATCTGCTGCGCTTGCTGAACCTGGCGTCGCCGGTACAGACCATGCTGCTTGCCGGTGACCTCGACATGGGTCATGCGCGCGCGTTGTTGGCCGTGGATGCCGCGACGCAGATTACATTGGCCAATCAGGTCGTCAATAAACGCATGTCGGTCCGCGAGACCGAGAAGCTGGTCACGACGACCACCAAGGCCGCGCCGGCGGTAAAGGCGCGCGCCAACCCGGACGGCGGTCGCGACACGCGGCGGCTCGAGGAAGAGCTGTCCGATTTGCTGGCGGCGACGGTGAAGATCAAACTCGGCCGGCGCGGGCGAGGGCAAGTGCTGGTCGACTTCGGCGATCTGGACGCGCTGGAAGGCATTCTCGTGCGGTTGCGCGGCAACACCGCAGCGGTTTGATTGGCGGGTTGAGTCGTTGGTTTGCGACGCGGATCTCGGGCCGGATTTCGCGCGCAAGCTATTTGGCGCCCTGTGCCGGGTTATCAAGCCCGACGGAGTAGGGCGGTACGCTGCAGGGATCGGTCCCTCCTTTTGAAGCGCACTGGAATCCTAATTAAATTCCAGTCGATTAATCAGGATTCCGGAAGTGTGTAGCCCGGCCTGTGCTGTCATTGTCGAGGCCTCCCCGTGATCGCACTGCGCCGCGCGTTGGAATCCTCATGGCTCTCGCGCCTGGCCTTTTCAGCTAACCCGATCCACAAAGCCGTTCGCTTACCCAACGCCGCTCCACCTGTCCACCCACGCGCGCAAAAATCCGCGTTTGTTGCATTTTCGAGACGGCCATTACAGCGCTAAAGGGCCGTTTGCGCGGGCGCAAATTGACGCGATTCAATACGCATGTTTTGCCACCCCCGAGCCGCCTTACATTTGGCGCGTTTTGCCCCGCCAGGCCGCCATTCCCGCATCGTGAGGATCGGTTTCACGCAGCTTATTGAACGGCCTAAAGTCTTGAATTGCCTGCAACTATCGCTTACAATCGCCCGGATTTAATTGCACGGCAACCCCGTAAGCGCAGCGTAAGCTGGCGGGCTGGAATAAGACTTTCGGAACACTGCAATGGCGGTCAAAACGTCGAATCAAGCGCCGAAGAATGGGCACGACGAACCCGCTGAACGCATCGCTTCCGTTGCGTCCACCGGTCAGCAAGTCCCTTCTGACGAAGCGTGGGATGTCGAGCAGCAAGATAACAATATCGTTCCGCTCACGCGGACCGAAGCTGAAAAGCTGTTTGGTCCGAATGTGAGTCGTCCATCGCGCGTTACGCCTTTCAAGGTCGTGGCGGCGCAAATGGTTTTGTCCCTGGGTGCGACGCTGCTGTGGTGGCTGTTCTATAAGCCGCCGGGCGATGCTGCGCTGTCCGCATTCCTGGGGGGAGCGATCTGCTGGGTGCCGAGCGCGTTGTTCGCGGCACGACTTAGAACGCTGAGCGGCGCCACAACAGCCATGAGCTGGATGATTGGCGAAGCGCTCAAGATGGGGACAACGATCGCGATGTTTGTAGTCATCGCCTTCTGGTATCACGACGTAAGCTGGGTGCCGCTGCTCGTGACCTACCTCGTCGCGCTCAAGACGTACTGGATCGCCTTAGCCTGGCGCTAAGGGTGCAGGAACAAAAGCAGTACAAAATTCACGCTGGCGCGCAGCGCCGGCATCAGGAGTGCGGATATGACACGATCCGCACCCGGCGTGTTCCCGCAAAACAGTATTGCGGCGGGAACGGCCTAAGACGATTTTCGACAATTTGGGTGGCTTTAACGATATGGCAGCTAGCGAAGGCACGCGCGCAATGGATCCGTCCGAGTACATCGCGCACCACTTGCAGAACTTTTCCACCGCGCATCAGACGTCGATTTTCGACATTCACGTGTGGAATCTGGACACCCTTTTCTGGTCGATCGTTTGTGGTCTGGCCACCATCTTCATTCTGCATCTCGCGGCCCGCAAGGCAACGTCCGGCGTGCCGGGCCGTTTCCAATGCGCCATCGAAATGCTGGTCGAAATGGTCGAGGATCAATCGAAGTCGATGATCCACGGCTCGCGCACTTTCATCGCGCCGTTGGCCCTGACCGTGTTCGTCTGGGTCGCGCTGATGAACTCGCTCGACTTTATCCCTGTGGACCTGCCGGGCAAGGTGATTGGCCTGCTGGGTCTGTCCGAAGTCATCCCGCACCACCGTATCGTGCCGACCGCCGACCTGAACGGCACGCTCGGCATCGCCCTCGGTGTGTTCGCGCTGATGATTTACTACAACTTCAAGATCAAGGGCGCGGGCGGCTTCGTGCATGAACTGCTGTCCGCTCCGTTCGGCGCGCATCCGCTGTTGTGGATCCCGAACCTTGCACTGAACATCATCGAGTTCGTCGCCAAGACGGTCTCGCTCGGCATGCGGCTGTTCGGCAACATGTATGCGGGCGAACTGTTGTTCCTGCTGATTGCCCTGCTCGGCAGCATGTGGGGTTTCGGCGCGGACGTGACGGTGCTTGGCTTCATCGGCCATGTGATCGCAGGCACGGTTTGGGCGATCTTCCACATCTTGATCGTTCTGCTGCAGGCGTTCATTTTCATGATGCTGACGCTGGTGTACATCGGCCAGGCTCACGATACCCACTAGTAGCGGCTGCGCGTCACGAATAGTTTTTGGTTTAGCTTTAGTTTTTTAAATCCCAGTTCCAACCAGTTCTAAAAGACTTTTCACAAAGGAGTGATCATGCAAGCTTTCATCGCCAACATCCAGGGTCTGACCGCCATCGGTATCGGCATCATCATCGGCCTGGGTGCAATCGGCGCCTGTATCGGTATCGGCCTGATGGGTGGCAAGTACATCGAAGCATGTGCACGTCAGCCGGAATTGATGAACCCGCTGCAAACCAAGATGTTCCTGCTGGCTGGTCTGATCGATGCGGCGTTCCTGATTGGCGTTGGTGTGGCAATGCTGTTCGCGTTCGCGAACCCGCTGCTGTCGAAGCTGGCAGGCTGAGGTTCCTCGGAAGTTTGCGCCTGAGCTATAACTAGTAAGGGCGCAGGGCGGAACGGGCACTTGGGCGCTGATCGAATACAGAATCGATGAGCGCCTTGCCGTTTCACTTTCCGAACTAGCAACGTTTAAGGAAACACCGTGAATCTCAACGCAACCCTGTTTGCGCAAATGGTCGTGTTCCTGATCCTCGCGTGGTTCACGATGAAGTTCGTGTGGCCGCCGTTGATCAACGCCCTCGACGAGCGCTCGAAGAAGATTGCTGACGGTTTGTCGGCTGCTGAAAAGGGCAAGGCTGAACTCGAAGCCGCTCACAAGCGCGTCGACCAGGAACTCGCTCAGGCACGCAACGACGGTCAGCAACGCATTGCCGACGCAGAAAAGCGTGCTGTGGCAGTCGCTGACGAAATCAAGGCTCAAGCACACGCTGAAGCCGCTCGCATCATCGCGCAAGCGAAGGCCGACGCGGACCAGCAAGTCGTGAAGGCGCGCGAAACGCTGCGCGGCGAAGTCGCTGCACTCGCTGTGAAGGGCGCTGAACAGATCCTGAAGCGCGAAGTCGACCAGGCAGCTCACGCTGACCTGCTGAATCAACTGAAAGCCGAGCTCTGATCATGGCCGAACTTGCAACCATCGCCCGTCCGTACGCAGAAGCGCTGTTTGGCGTGGCCGAAGCTGGTGACATCGCCGCCTGGTCCACGCTCGTGCAGGAGCTGGCACAGGTTGCGCGTCTGCCCGAAGTGCTGTCGATCGCCTCGAGCCCGAAAGTAAGCCGCGCCCAAGTCAGCGAACTGCTGCTGGCCGCGGTCAAGTCGCCGCTCAAGGACAACGCGCAAGCGAAGAATCTGGTGCAAATGCTGGTGGATAACCATCGCCTGCAATTGCTGCCGGAAATCGCTGTGCAGTTCGAAGAGTTGAAGAATGCCCGCGAAGGGGCGGCCGATGTGCTGATCGTCAGCGCATTCCCGCTCGAAGGCGCGCAATTGAACGAACTCGTCGCAAGTCTCGAACGCAAGTTCCAACGCAAGCTGAAGCCGACGGTCGAAGTCGACTCGTCGTTGATCGGCGGCGTGCGCGTGACAGTTGGCGACGAAGTGCTCGATACCTCGGTCCGCGCGCGGCTTGCCAGCATGCAGACGGCTCTGACGGCCTGAAGCGCGTAACGCGCTGAAGCGGCTGGCACGCAACAGAATTGACTATCAGGAGCGAATAATGCAACTCAATCCCTCTGAGATCAGCGAGCTGATCAAGAGCCGGATCCAGGGCCTTGACGCGAGCGCAGACGTTCGCAACCAGGGCACCGTGATCTCCGTGACCGACGGTATCGTGCGTATTCACGGCCTGTCGGAAGTGATGCAGGGCGAAATGCTCGAATTCCCGGGCAACACCTTCGGTCTCGCACTGAACCTCGAGCGCGACTCGGTCGGCGCCGTGATTCTGGGTGAGTACGAACACATTTCGGAAGGCGACATCGTCAAGACGACGGGCCGCATTCTCGAAGTGCCGGTGGGTCCGGAACTGCTCGGCCGCGTGGTCGACGCACTCGGCAACCCGATCGACGGCAAAGGCCCGATCAACGCGAAGAAGACCGACGCAATCGAAAAGATTGCGCCGGGCGTGATCTGGCGTAAGTCGGTTTCGGAACCGGTCCAAACCGGTCTGAAGTCGATCGACGCGATGGTGCCGGTTGGCCGTGGCCAGCGTGAGCTGATCATTGGCGACCGCCAGTGCGGCAAGACCGCAGTCGCTGTCGACGCGATCATCAACCAGAAGGGCAAGAACCTCTTCTGTATCTACGTCGCGATCGGCCAGAAGGCGTCGTCGATCATGAACGTGGTCCGCAAGCTGGAAGAAACCGGCGCGCTGGAATACACGATCGTCGTGGCCGCTTCGGCTTCGGAATCGGCAGCGATGCAATACCTCGCACCGTACGCCGGCTGCACGATGGGCGAATACTTCCGCGACCGCGGTCAAGACGCGCTGATCGTGTATGACGATTTGACCAAGCAAGCTTGGGCATACCGTCAGATCTCGCTGTTGCTGCGCCGCCCGCCGGGCCGTGAAGCTTACCCGGGCGACGTGTTCTATCTGCACTCGCGTCTGCTGGAACGTGCAGCGCGCGTCTCGGAAGAGTATGTCGAGAAGTTCACGAACGGCGAAGTGAAGGGTAAGAGCGGTTCGCTGACGGCACTGCCGGTCATTGAAACGCAAGCCGGCGACGTGACCGCGTTCGTTCCGACGAACGTGATCTCGATTACCGACGGTCAGATCTTCCTGGAAACCGACCTTTTCAACGCAGGTATCCGCCCGGCAATTAACGCCGGCGTGTCGGTGTCGCGCGTGGGTGGTGCGGCTCAGACCAAGGTCGTGAAGAAGCTGTCGGGCGGTATCCGTACCGACCTCGCGCAGTACCGTGAACTGGCTGCGTTCGCGCAGTTCGCCTCGGACCTCGACGAAGCGACCCGCAAGCAACTGGAGCGCGGCCGCCGCGTGACGGAACTGCTGAAGCAGCCGCAGTATCAACCGCTGCAAGTGTGGGAACTGGCTATCTCGCTGTTCGCCGCAAACAACGGTTACCTCGACGATCTGGAAGTCCCGCAAGTGCTGCCGTTCGAAAAGGGCCTGCGCGAATACTTGAAGGCGAGCCACGCTGACCTGGTCAAGCGCATCGAAGATACCAAGGAACTCTCGAAGGACGACGAAGGCCTGCTGCACACGGCTCTCAAAGACTTCAAGAAGTCCGGCGCTTATTGATCCGCGAGTGATCCGCAAGGCATAAACGGACCTTGAAGCGGCGCGGGCCGCATGAGAATGCTCCCGCGTTGCTTCAATCGCTTTGCATGGGACCCGAGTCAGCGCCAAAACGCTAACTCGGGCCGACAAGGAGCAAGCAATGGCTGGAATGAAGGAAATTCGCGGCAAGATCAAGAGCGTGCAAAACACGCGAAAGATCACGAAAGCGATGGAGATGGTGGCCGCATCGAAGATGCGCCGCGCTCAGGAGCGCATGCGCGCTGCTCGCCCGTATGCTGACAAGGTCCGCGATATCGCTGCACACATGAGCCGTGCGAACCCGGAGTATCGTCACCCGTTCATGGTGTCGAACGAAGGCGCGAAGGCGGCCGGCATCATCCTCGTCACGACCGACAAGGGTCTGTGCGGCGGCATGAATACCAACGTGCTGCGTGCGTCGCTGCAGAAGTTCAAGGAACTGGAAGGTCAGGGCAAGACGATCGAAGCAACTGCGATCGGCACCAAGGGCCTGGGTTTCCTGAATCGTTTGCGCGCCAAGGTGGTGTCGAACGTCGTGCATCTGGGCGATACGCCGCATCTGGAAAAGCTGATCGGCGCGGTGAAGGTGCAGCTCGACCTGTACTCGGAAGGCAAGGTTTCGGCGGTGTACCTCGCGTACACGCGCTTCGTCAACACGATGAAGCAGGAGCCGGTGATCGAGCAACTGCTGCCGCTGTCGGCAGAACAGTTCGAGCGCAAGGAAGAAGACGGCACGACGCCGAGCACGCAGTGGGACTACATCTACGAGCCGGATGCGCAGGCAGTGGTGGACGAACTGCTGGTGCGTTATGTCGAAGCGCTGGTCTATCAGGCCGTCGCGGAAAACATGGCATCGGAGCAGTCGGCACGCATGGTCGCGATGAAGGCCGCTTCGGACAATGCGAAGACGGTCATCAATGAACTGCAGCTTGTGTACAACAAGAGCCGTCAGGCCGCGATCACGAAAGAACTGTCGGAAATCGTCGGTGGTGCGGCGGCTGTCTGACCTTGACGTCAGGCAAGTGCCTCGTGTGCGCCCGTGTGGCGCACACCGCCCCGGCGGCCCACTGAAACTGCGCCTTTGCGCGAGTGAAGAATTGAGTATCTAAAGGAAAAGCGATGAGTACTACTGCTTTGGTAGAAGGCAAGATCGTACAGTGCATCGGCGCGGTGATCGACGTGGAATTTCCGCGTTCGGACATGCCGAAGATTTACGACGCGCTCATTCTCGAAGGTTCGGAACTGACCCTCGAAGTCCAGCAACAACTGGGCGACGGCGTTGTCCGTACCATCTGTCTGGGTGCATCGGACGGCCTGCGTCGCGGTACGGTCGTGAAGAACACGGGTAAGCCGATCAGCGTGCCGGTCGGCAAGCCGACTCTGGGCCGGATCATGGACGTGCTGGGTCGCCCGATCGACGAAGCCGGCCCGATCAACTCGGACGTGGTTCGCGGTATTCACCAGAAGGCTCCGGCGTTCGACGAACTGTCGCCGTCGACCGAACTGCTCGAAACCGGCATCAAGGTTATCGACCTGATCTGCCCGTTCGCCAAGGGCGGCAAGGTTGGCCTGTTCGGTGGCGCCGGTGTGGGCAAGACCGTGAACATGATGGAACTGATCAACAACATCGCTAAGGAACACGGTGGTTACTCCGTGTTCGCCGGTGTTGGCGAGCGTACCCGCGAAGGGAACGACTTCTATCACGAAATGAAGGACTCGAACGTTCTCGACAAGGTCGCGCTGGTGTACGGCCAGATGAACGAGCCGCCGGGCAACCGTCTGCGCGTTGCGCTGACCGGCCTGACGATGGCTGAGCACTTCCGTGACGAAGGTCTCGACGTGCTGTTCTTCGTCGACAACATCTACCGTTTCACGCTGGCAGGCACGGAAGTGTCGGCACTGCTCGGCCGTATGCCGTCGGCAGTGGGCTATCAGCCTACGTTGGCTGAAGAAATGGGTAAGCTGCAAGAGCGTATTACGTCGACCAAGACCGGCTCGATCACGTCGGTTCAGGCCGTGTACGTCCCTGCGGATGACTTGACCGACCCGTCGCCGGCCACGACTTTCGGCCACCTGGACGCAACCGTCGTGTTGTCGCGTGACATCGCTTCGCTGGGTATCTACCCGGCAGTCGACCCGCTCGATTCGACCTCGCGTCAGATCGACCCGAACGTGATCGGCGAAGAACACTACGCGATCACGCGTGGCGTGCAGCAAACGCTGCAACGCTACAAGGAACTGCGCGACATTATCGCGATTCTGGGCATGGACGAACTGGCACCGGAAGACAAGCTCGCCGTGGCGCGCGCTCGTAAGATCCAGCGTTTCCTGTCGCAGCCGTTCCACGTCGCTGAGGTGTTCACGGGCTCGCCTGGCAAGTACGTGCCGCTGAAGGAAACGATCCGTGGCTTCAAGATGATCGTGGAAGGCGAGTGCGACCACCTGCCGGAACAAGCGTTCTACATGGTCGGCACGATCGACGAAGCCTTCGAAAAGGCCAAGAAGATCCAGTAAAGGTCGGGTGTAACGAAGCGGGCGCCGGCCTCGCGCTTGACCACTGCCCACGCGGCGGTCTTAAGCAAAGCCGGCGCTTCTTACTACGCTCAACCCAGCCTTGCATGGGACGGGAGCAAGCGCTGAAGCGCTCAAACCCGTCGACAGGAGTCGACAGTTATGGCAACTATTAAAGTAGACGTCGTCAGCGCGGAAGAGCAGATCTTCTCGGGCCAGGCGAAGTTCGTCGCATTGCCGGGCGAAGCGGGTGAACTCGGTATTCTGCCGGGCCACACCCCGCTGATCACGCGGATTCGTCCGGGTGCGGTGCGCATCGAAGCTGAAAACGGTGAAGAAGAGTTTGTCTTCGTCGCCGGCGGCATCCTCGAAATCCAGCCGGGCGCTGTGACGGTTCTCGCCGACACCGCGATTCGAGGCAAGGATCTCGACGAAGCCAAGGCTGAAGATGCACGCAAGCGTGCGGAAGAAGCGCTGCAGAACACGGGTTCGAACCTCGAATACGCGACCGCACAAGCGGAACTGGCGTATGCGACGGCTCAGCTCGCTGCGATTCAGCGTCTGCGCAAACTGCGTGGACAGAACTAAAGGCAGTTAGCGTTCACCTGATAAAGCCCGGACCACGGGCTTGGGTGCATCGGTAAGGAATTGAGACGGGCTCCTGCGTGGGAGCCCGTTTTTTTGTTTATCGATCACGAAATGATCCGCGCCCAGATTCCGTTCCACGCGGCTGGTGACAAACCGATCGTGTTGTCATGCCCAAAGCGCGTCACCCCTTTGGGTCGTTCTGAACGAATACCTGCATATTCAGACGCGTGAGCGCATCCTGATTGCGGTTCAGGTGCATGTTGGCGATGTCGGCCTCGGCATGAAACGGAGCCGCCGCATAGCGATTCAAATGCGCGCCTGCGCACGACCACGCCCTGTCGGACGTCGAGAGCTTTGGATCGCGAGCGTCGTTCATAAAGATCCGGTATTCGCAGGACGACGCCTCAGCGTTCGTCATGTGACCGTTCTGAACGCGTTCCAGATTCCTGGAAATGCGGCCGAAAGCCTGATCGGATAGTCCGACACCCAGCTTGGCGAGTCCTTCATTCACCACCTTGACGCTGTTCGCGTAATTGCCCGGTTCGGATGCGCTCGACATGGCGTTGAGCTGAGTGCCCAGCGCCCGACGATTCGCAATGCGGCGATCTTCGCCGAAACGGGGCACGCTCGCCGAGTCGCCGCCAAAAAGCCCCCCGCCCTTCAAACCCACGTTGTCATGCACTGTGAAGCGGCCTTCGGCATCGTATCGCACGGGATACTGAGGTTTATAAGCCCGGTCCGGTTGCCAGACGCGCAGCGTGCCGTTGTCGGCATCGTAGCGGGCCGGATACCAACTGGCGCCGTCGTGGAGGTATCGATTCCCGTCTGTGTCACGGTAGACGTTTGGTTGTTGCATGAGCGGCGAAAGCGCGCCGGCAGGGCGCTCTACGGCGTACGACGACGGAATGGCAAGTGGTTCGTGCGCTCCGCGGTCTCCGGCGGTTGGCCCACGGGAATTCGAGATCGGCAGGGAGCGTGGTGCATCCAGTCGGGCCGGCGTGTCCGTCGTATCCATGCCGGGTTGGTAGGTGTTGCTGACTACTTTCATCTCAGTTTCCTTCGAAGCGTCGAGTGCATGGTGTCGTCGAGCGTCACGCTGCCGGCTGAACTGGCGTGAAACGGCAGCGGCGATTCGGATCACCTTCCAGTCGCGAATGACTAGCGCATCGCGAACGTGCGGCTGGCGCAAGCAGACAGGACCGTCAACGTGCTCGTCGTCCTCTTGCAGCAAGCCGCGTTGCCATCTTCGCCGCGCTCGTCATGGTGGGGGACGCTAATCACCTGCGCCATGACCCCGGTCGGGAACGCAACACAATTCGGCAAAGGACATGACGGGGTAACACCATCGGTCGACGGTGCGGGTAAGACTTGATGCCGTGGCGCGAGGTGCTAGTGGCACAATCGGCTTCAAATTGATTTCAATAGAGCAACGATTGCCTCACGGAGACATCATCATGGCAGCTCAGGCAGCAGACGAAGCCGCGCTCATCGAACCGCGAGACGGCATCTCCTACGTGCGCGGGTCCACGCGAGTCCCGCTCAGCGATGCGCCGGTGAGTCAGTTTCTACGGGACACCGCGCTGCGTTTCCCGACCCGGCCAGCTGTCGTTTTCCGTGAGCAGGGCATCCGCTGGACATGGCGGGAATTCGCCGACGAAGTCGATGTGCTCGCGTCGGGGCTGGTGGCGTTGGGCATTGCGAAAGGCGACCGCGTGGGGATCTGGTCACCCAACCGCGTCGAATGGCTGCTCACGCAATTTGCCACCGCGCGGATCGGCGCCGTTTTGGTGAATATCAATCCCGCCTATCGCCTCGCCGAGCTCGAATACGCGCTGAACAAGGTGGACTGCAAGGCGATCATTGCAGCGGAACGCTTCAAGTCGTCGATGTATCTGCAAATGCTGCAGGAACTCGCGCCCGAGCTGGCGAGCGCCGTGCCCGGCGACCTGCGCGCAGCGCGCCTGCCGGGGCTTCGGATCGTGATCCGTATGTGCGACACGGAGACGCCCGGCATGCTGTCGTTTTCGGAAGTGGTCGAGCAGGGTCGCGCAACGCTCGACATCGCGAAACTCGACGCGATCGGTGCGACCCTGCATGCGGATGAGCCGATCAACATCCAGTTCACCAGCGGCACCACCGGCAACCCGAAGGGGGCGACGCTGACGCACAGGAACGTGGTCAACAACGCGCGCTACATCGCGATGGCAATGCGTCTGACCGAGCAGGACGGCTTATGTATTCCGGTGCCGCTGTATCACTGCTTTGGCATGGTGCTGTCGGTGCTGGCGTGCGTGTCGGTCGGCGCGAACATGGTGTTCCCCGGCGAAGGCTTCGACCCGGCGGCAACGCTGGCCGCGGTCGCGGAAGAAAAGTGCACCGCGCTGCACGGCGTGCCGACCATGTTCATTGCCGAACTCGATCATCCGGATTTCGCCACTTACGATTTCTCGCGACTACGCACCGGCATCATGGCCGGTTCGCCGTGCCCGATCGAGACAATGAAAAAGGTCGTCTCGAAGATGCATCTGGGCGAGATCACCATCGCCTACGGCATGACGGAAACCAGTCCGGTGTCGTTCCAAAGTTCGACCACGGACCCGCTGGACAAGCGAACCACAACCGTCGGCCGAATCCAGCCGCACCTCGAAGTGAAAATCGTCGACCCGCTCGGCGAGATCGTCCCGGTGGGCGAAACCGGCGAGCTATGCACGCGCGGCTATTCGGTGATGCAAGGCTATTGGGGCGACGAGGCGAAGACACGCGAAAGCATTGTCGACGGCTGGATGCACACCGGCGATCTGGCCACGCTCGACGCGGAAGGCTATTGCAACATTGTTGGCCGTCTCAAAGACATGCTGATTCGCGGCGGCGAGAACATCTACCCGCGCGAGATCGAGGAATTTCTGTTCCGCCACCCAAAAATCCAGAGCGTGCAGGTGTTTGGCGTGCCGGACACGAAATACGGCGAGGAGGTTTGCGCCTGGGTGGTTTTGCGTTCTGGTGAGCAGGCCACGGCGGAAGAGATCCAGCAGTTTTGCCAAGGGCAGATCGCGCACTACAAAGTGCCCAAATACATCCGTTTCGTCGACGAACTGCCCATGACGGTGACCGGCAAAGTGCAGAAATTCATCATGCGCGAACAGATGATCAGCGAACTGAAGTTGCGGGAAGACAAGACCGCTTGAGGTTGTGCAAAAGGCGAGCGCCGCGCCGGCAAGTTTCCTTGCGGCGCGGCTGCCGGAGACAACAGATTGGCTAAAACTGTTTGCGTGCAATCCGCGGACCGCTAGCGAAAAAGCCCTGATCGGTGCAATGGCACACCGCGCAAACGTTTGGCCGGACGAAAAAAAAGCGGGCCTGGAGCCCGCTAAAAACCACACGCTACGGGGTTAGCGCGAGGAGACCAAAGGAGGAACCAACTGAGACGACGCCCCAGCGTCGACTACGGCCCCAGCAGGGATGCCCCTTCACAGGGCTTCGGCATACGCCGACCGGCAAGTGCATCGTATCCGCTCACACCACGCACCCAGCCACATCCGTGTTGAAACCGTTGAGGGCATTGTGGGCGAATTAACCTACCAGCGCGGTAACAAAGTGTTTCAGGTTGTAACGCCCGCCAGATAAGGCGTTGCGGGACATATTGCCAAATAAAAATGTTTTAAACGTAATTACTACCGATGACTTGTCCGCAATTTCATACGCCTGATTGATGCTATTCGCGACGCATGGCGCGGCGTAATCCATTCAGCCGATTCCGCATGAAATGGTTGCACGCTCATCTTTTTTCTCGAAGATCGCCTGTGTTACATGGGCTTTTACGCTGCGAGAAATTAATCCGACAAAGCGAACTGCGGCGTGCTGCATTGCGGAACGTCGAACCGAATGAGAAGCCGTCACGAGGTACTGTTCATCAAAGGTTCACCGGCCTCGTTGTTCGGCCTTCGCTTAACTCGTCGGCCTTTCGTTACATGATCGCGGGAGCCATGCGTCCCTATCAATGTACCGAATTGCCGACCTGCCTCCGAAAAAAACCGGCCCGCGTCGCTCAACCACGCAGCTTTACTTCAGCCACTTGTCCGAGATCGCCTGATACTCGCCGGTTGCGCGCGCAAGGTGCAGCCACTGGTCGACATACTGCTGGAACGTCACGTCGCCGCGCGGCAGCAACCAGGCTTTCTCGCCGTACTGGAACGGTTTGTCCGGGTGCACCGAACACAAACCCGGATTCAGCTTTTGCTGCAGCAAGGTTTCCGATGCGTCGGTCACCATGATGTCGGCCTTGCCCGCCAGGATCTGCTTGAAGATCGTCACGTTGTCCGGATAGACGGTGAGGTTCGCATGCGGAAAGTATTGCTTCGCGAACCGTTCGTTGGTGCCGCCCGGATTGACGATCACACGGGTGCCCGGCTGATCGATCTGCGCGACGGTTTGATACTTGTTGATGTCGTCGCAGCGAACGATCGGCGTTTTGCCGTCCACCATGTACGCCTGCGTGAAGAACGCGCGCTTCTGCCGTTCGAGCGTGGGCGACACACCGCCCATGCCGATATCGCATTTGGCGACGAAGTCGTTCATCAGATTCGACCATGACGTTTTGACGTATTCCACCTTCACGCCGAGCGATTTGGCGAGCGACTCTGTCATGTCGATGTCGATTCCCTCGAACTGGCCGTCCGGCTTATAGAACGAGTAGGGCTTGTAGTCGCCGGTCGTGCAGGCGCGCAGCGTGCCGCGCGCGAGAATGTCGTCGAGCCGGGAAGGCGCCGCGGCGGTGGCGGTCTGCGCCACGGCCACGCCTGCGTGCATCAAAACGCCGGCCAGTGCGCCGAGCAGTGCGAGTGCTGCCTTGTTCATGGAGTCTCCTTGGTTTGCATGTAATTGTCCGGTAAGGTCGTCGGATAATAGCCCGGCAATTCGGGCTTGAACATTAGCCGTTCAGCCGAGTCGGCATGGGCATTCGCTGCCCGTCCGAGGCGGCCGCCGGCCGGTCGCCCAACAGTTATTGCCCGCATCAAGCGCGATGCCGGGAGCCGGGTCCGGTAAAATGCCCCTTTGCCCTCAGTCGTACGCACCGTGGCCCATAAACTCCTGAACGACACTTTCCTGCGCGCGCTACTGCGCCAGCCGACCGACTACACGCCGATCTGGCTGATGCGCCAAGCTGGCCGCTATCTGCCGGAATACAACGCCACCCGTGGCCGCGCGGGCAGTTTCCTCGGGCTGGCCAAAAACCCGGCGTTCGCAACGGAGGTCACGCTGCAGCCGCTCGAGCGCTATCCGCTCGACGCCGCCATTCTGTTTTCCGACATCCTCACGGTGCCGGACGCCATGGGTCTCGGCCTAGAGTTCGTCACGGGCGAGGGGCCCAAATTTGCGCGCCCGGTGCGCACCGAAGACGACGTCGCGCGTCTCGCGGTGCCGGATATCGACGCCACGCTGCGCTACGTGACTGACGCCGTACGTGAAATCCGCACTGCGCTCACGGACGCGCAAGGTCGCCAGCGCGTGCCGCTGATCGGCTTTTCGGGCAGCCCGTGGACGCTCGCGTGCTACATGGTCGAAGGCGGCGGCTCGGCCGATTTCCGCACCGTCAAATCGATGCTCTACGCGCGCCCGGACCTGATGCATCGCATTCTCGACATCAATGCGCGCTCGGTGGCGGCTTACCTGAACGCGCAGATCGAAGCCGGCGCGCAAGCCGTCATGATTTTCGACACGTGGGGCGGGGCGCTGGCCGACGGCATCTACCAACGTTTCTCGCTGCAGTACATCCAGCAGGTGGTGAGCCAGTTGAAGCGCGATCACGACGGCGAAAAAGTGCCGGTGATCACCTTCACGAAGGGCGGTGGCCTGTGGCTCGACGAGATCGCCGGGATCGGCGTGGATGCGGTCGGGCTCGACTGGACCGTGAATCTCTCCAAAGCGCGCGAGCGGGTCGGCGGCAAGGTGGCCCTGCAGGGCAATATCGATCCGTCCGTGCTGTTTGCGCCGCCGGCGGCGATCCGCATGGAAGCGCGTGCCGTGCTCGACAGCTTCGGCAACCATCCGGGCCATGTCTTCAATCTGGGCCACGGCATTTCGCAATTCACGCCGCCGGAAAATGTCGCCGAACTCGTCGACGAAGTGCATCGACATAGCCGGGCGATTCGAAGCGGCGCGCATGCACCGGCGTGATGCTGTAATCGTTACCGTTTTTGCTGCGTCGCAGCGAAGTGGGCTCTCGCTCTAAGGACAAATTGGCATGCCACGGGCCGCCGGACGGCGGTCCTGTGAAAGTCAAGACTTGACTTATGCACATTCTTCACGCTGCGGCGCGGTAGAAGCTTTCGTCGTACAGCCGCCCTTGCGCTTTGCCGGCGCATTTGATCTAAGCCTTGTCTGGCAAGGGTTTCAGGGGTTCGCGGCAGAGTGTGCGGAAACCCACAGAAGGCCGCTGCGGCGCGCTTCGCGGCCCTTTCCAGCGAAGTTCTCAACAAAGTTATCCACAGGCACACGGACCGATTGCAATTGTTCAGCCGAATCCAAAACTTAGCGCCGAAATTGAAGTTTTACTTTAACTTCGACGGGTTCGGCACGGGCTCAACGTGCACACAGATGCGACGTCGTGCCGCGCCGGCCCATCCGCTTCGGCTCGCCGCATGAGCGACGTGTTCGTCCGCGTTGCGGTGGATCATCCGCTGCCGACTCTATTCGACTATCGGTGCGACACACCCGGACTCGCCGAGCCCGGCATGCTGGTCAGCGTGCCGTTCGGCAAGCGCCACGTCGTGGGGCTCGTCTGCGAAGTAACCGCTCACAGTGACGTGCCCGCCGATCGGCTTCGCGCGGTAAGCGCCGTGTGCACGGCTTGTCCGCCGGTGTCGCCGGAGTGGCTCGCGCTGACCGCCTTTGCCGCCGATTACTATCAACGCGGCCTCGGCGAAGTCGCACTGCCCGCACTGCCTCAAGCGCTGCGCGACGCCTCGCGCTGGTCGCGCCTGTTTGCACCCGAAGAGCGCTACAGCCTCACAACCGAAGGACGCGCGGCGTTGCCCGACGCTTTGCCGGCGCGCGCCAGCGCGCTGCGCAAGCTCGCCGAGGCACTCGCCGAAGTCGAATTCCTGCTGGCGGCCGACGCCCGCGCGCTGCACCCCAAAGCGATCGCCACTTTTGAGGCGTGGCAAGCGCAGGGCTGGCTCGCGCTGGAAGTGATCGAAGCCGCCGCCGTGGTCGGCGCAGCGGCAGCGCCCGAGATGCCGGCGCCCACGCTACCCACGCTTACCGACGAGCAGGCCGCCGCCGTCGAGGCCATTCGCGACGCGACCGGTTTCGCGCCGTTCCTGCTACACGGCGTGACGGGCAGCGGCAAGACCGAGGTCTATCTGCGCGCGCTGGCCGAGATTCTCGCGGCCAGACCCGACGCGCAGGCGCTCGTCCTCGTGCCCGAAATCAATCTCACGCCGCAGTTCGAGGCGGCCTTCCGCGCCCGCTTCGCCGCGCTCGAAGGGACATCGATCGTCACGCTGCACAGCGGTCTCGCCGAAGGCGAACGCGCGCGCAACTGGTTTGCCGCGCACACCGGCCGCGCCCGGATCGTGCTCGGCACGCGGCTCGCGATCCTCGCGTCGCTGCCGAAGCTGGCCGTGATCGTCGTCGATGAAGAACACGATCCGGCCTACAAGCAGCAGGAAGGCCTGCGCTATTCGGCGCGCGATCTGGCGATTTACCGCGCCAAGCAGCTCGGTTTGCCGGTCGTGCTCGGCTCGGCGACGCCGTCGCTGGAAAGCTGGTGGCAGGCCGACCAGGGACGCTACAAACGGCTCACGCTGTTGCGCCGCGCGGTAGCCGATGCCGTGCTGCCCACCGTCCGGCTGATCGATCTGGAAGAGGAGCGGCGGCGCGGACGGGCATCGGTGGAAGGTCTGTCGGGGCCGCTGATCGCGGCGCTGAAGGCCCGGCTCGAACGCGGCGAACAAAGTCTCGTGTTCCTGAACCGACGCGGCTACGCACCGCAACTCGCCTGCGACGCCTGCGGTTGGGTGGCCGGTTGTCCGCGCTGTAGCGCTTATGTGGTTTTGCACAAGCCCGAGCGCGCGCTGCGCTGTCACCACTGCGGTTGGGAGTCGCGCATTCCGCGTTCGTGCCCCGACTGCGGCAACGTCGACATCGCGCCGATGGGGCGCGGCACGCAGCGCGTCGAAGAAACGCTGGCGAGCGCGGTGCCGGGCGCCCGCGTGCTGCGCATCGACGCCGACAGCACGCGCCGCAAAGGCAGCGCGCAGGCGCTGTTCTCCGACGTTCACGCGGGCGAGGTCGATATTCTGGTCGGCACGCAGATGATCGCGAAGGGCCACGATTTTCAACGCGTGTCGCTGGTGGGGGTGCTGAACGCCGACACGGCGCTGTTTTCGCACGACTTCCGCGCGAGCGAGCGCCTCTTCGCGCAATTGATGCAGGTGAGCGGCCGCGCCGGCCGTTCAGGTTTGCCCGGCGAAGTGCTGGTGCAGACGCGTTATCCGCGCCATGCGCTGTATCACGCGTTGGGTCGTCACGACTACGTCGGCTTTGCCAATTCGACCTTGGCCGAGCGGCGCGATGCGCATTTGCCGCCGTTCGTTTATCAGGCTTTGCTGCGCGCCGAGGGGCGCACGCTCGAGGCCGCAATTGCGTTCCTGCAGCAGGCTGCCACGGCGCTGACCAGCATTCCGGCCGCCGAGCGCGTGACGGTCTACGACGCGGTGCCGCTCACCATCGTCAAGGTGATGCACGTGCATCGCGCGCAGTTGCTGATCGAAAGCGCCTCGAGGGCGGCGTTGCAGGCGACGTTGCGTGCGTGGCAGCCGCTGCTGCGCGGCTTGAAAGGCGTGCTGCGCTGGAGTGTCGAAGTCGATCCGCTCGACATCTGACGAACGCCTCTCACCACTCGAATCAATCGTTCAATGCCGTCCGCGCATCGCCAGCCGATGCACGCGACGCCGCGCGCGTGCGTCCTTCGACTGCCGCGCGTTTGTCCGCACCGCCGGTTGCGCCACGAATAAACAGCACCGCGCAAGTCGCACACATTGCCCAGATACCCAATACCACCAGCCACTTTTCCATTTCACCGATCCTCTAAAGCGCCAAACCCCGTTTCGTTTTTTTTGCGTGCCGCGAGGCCGCATGCCGCCATGTTCTCTATAACGGCGCGCCGTCCCGTTTGATAAGGGTAAATGCGAAAAGAATCACGCCAGGGAAAGTACTGATCGCAACCGACTCCGCCGCGCGCCGCGCAATCGCGCGCAAACCCCCGTCCCACAAGGATTTCAAGAAGGTGCAACCATATGCCAAGTATGGTTGCACCTTTTTATTGGGAGGCGTACGATTCGCCAACTTTTAGTCTTTCGCCGGGCATTCGTCTGGTATCCGAAGAAGGAAACATGGCTAGCACCACCCTTGGCGTCAAGGTCGACGACCTCCTGCGTTCCCGGCTGAAAGATGCCGCCACCCGCCTCGAACGCACTCCGCATTGGCTTATCAAGCAGGCGATCTTCGCTTACCTCGAAAAGATCGAGCACGGCCAATTGCCGCCCGAATTGTCCGGGGTGACGGGTTCGGCCGATCTGGCCGATGGCGCCGCGGTCGAGCAGGAGGAAGACGGTGCTTCGCATCCGTTCCTCGACTTCGCGCAGAACGTGCAACCGCAGTCGGTGCTGCGCGCGGCGATTACGGCGGCGTATCGCCGTCCGGAACCGGAGTGCGTGCCGTTCCTGCTGGGTCAGGCGCGCTTGCCGGCCAATCTCGCCGGCGACGTGCAAGCCATGGCTCACAAGCTGGTCGAAACGCTGCGCACGAAGAGCAAGGGCGGCGGTGTCGAAGGGTTGATCCACGAATTCTCGCTGTCGAGTCAGGAAGGCGTGGCGCTGATGTGTCTCGCCGAAGCGCTGCTGCGGATTCCCGACCGCGCCACCCGCGACGCGCTAATCCGCGACAAGATCAGCAAGGGCGACTGGAAGTCGCACGTCGGCCAGGCGCCGTCGCTGTTCGTCAACGCCGCGACGTGGGGCTTGATGATCACCGGCAAGCTGGTGACGACCAACAGCGAAACGAGTCTTTCGTCGGCGCTCACGCGTTTGATCGGCAAGGGCGGCGAGCCGCTGATCCGCAAGGGCGTGGACATGGCGATGCGCCTGATGGGCGAGCAGTTCGTCACCGGCGAGAACATCTCCGAAGCGCTGGCCAACAGCCGCAAATACGAAGCGCGCGGTTTCCGCTACTCGTACGACATGCTCGGCGAAGCGGCCACCACCGAAGCCGACGCGCAGCGCTACTACGCGTCTTACGAACAGGCGATCCACGCAATCGGCAAGGCCGCCGGCGGCCGTGGCATCTACGAAGGCCCGGGCATCTCGATCAAGCTCTCCGCGCTGCATGCACGCTACTCGCGTTCGCAGCAGGAACGCACGATGAGCGAACTGCTGCCGCGCGTACGCTCGCTCGCGATCCTCGCGCGCCGCTACGACATCGGCCTGAATATCGACGCCGAAGAAGCCGACCGCCTCGAAATCTCGCTCGATCTGCTCGAAGCGCTGTGCTTCGATCCGGAACTGGCGGGCTGGAACGGCATTGGATTCGTGATCCAGGCGTACCAGAAGCGCTGCCCGTTCGTGATCGATTACGTGATCGATCTGGCGCGCCGCAGCCGTCATCGCGTGATGGTGCGGCTCGTGAAGGGCGCGTACTGGGACACCGAAATCAAGCGTGCGCAAGTGGACGGCCTCGAAGGCTATCCGGTCTACACGCGCAAGATCTATACGGACGTGTCGTACCTCGCCTGCGCGAAGAAGCTGCTTGGCGCGCCGGACGCGGTGTATCCGCAGTTCGCCACGCACAACGCGCACACGTTGTCGGCGATCTATCACCTCGCGGGCAACAACTACTATCCCGGCCAGTACGAGTTCCAGTGCCTGCACGGCATGGGCGAACCGCTGTACGAAGAAGTCACGGGCCGCGACAAACTGAACCGTCCGTGCCGCGTGTATGCACCGGTCGGCACGCATGAAACGCTGCTCGCGTACCTCGTGCGCCGCCTGCTGGAAAACGGCGCGAACACGTCGTTCGTGAATCGTATCGCCGACGAAAACGTCGCCATCAAGGACCTGATCGCCGATCCGTCCGACGAGGCGTCGAAGATCACGCCGCTCGGGGCGCCGCACGCGAAGATTCCGCTGCCGCGCAACCTGTTCGGCGCCGAGCGTCTTAATTCGATGGGCCTCGATCTGTCGAACGAACACCGGCTGGCTTCGCTGTCATCGGCATTGCTGGCGAGCGCGCATCATCCGTGGCGCGCCGCGCCGATGCTCGAAGACAACGAAATCGCCGTGGGCGTCGCGCGTGATGTGCGCAACCCGGCCGATCATCGTGACCTCGTCGGCACCGTCGTCGAAGCGACGTCGGAGCACGTGAGCGCCGCTCTGGCTCACGCCGTGGCCGCCGCGCCGATCTGGCAAGCCACACCGGTCGATGCGCGCGCCGATTGCCTCGCCCGTGCCGCCGATCTGCTCGAAGCGCAGATGCACACGCTGATGGGTCTGGTGGTGCGCGAAGCCGGCAAGTCGCTGGCGAACGCGGTCGCGGAAATCCGCGAAGCGATCGACTTCCTGCGCTACTACTCGACGCAGATTCGCAACGAGTTTTCGAACGACACGCATCGCCCGCTCGGCCCGGTGGTCTGTATCAGCCCGTGGAATTTCCCGCTGGCGATTTTCATGGGCCAGGTGGCCGCGGCGTTGGCCGCCGGCAACACCGTGCTCGCCAAGCCGGCTGAACAAACGCCTCTGATCGCCGCGCAGGCCGTGCGGATTCTGCGCGAAGCCGGCGTACCGGCCGGCGCGGTGCAACTGTTGCCGGGCAACGGCGAGACGGTTGGCGCCGCGTTGGTGGCCGATCCGCGCACCCGCGCGGTGATGTTCACCGGTTCGACCGAAGTCGCGCGTCTGATCAACAAGACGCTGTCGAACCGCCTCGATCCGGACGGCAAGCCGATTCCGCTGATCGCCGAAACGGGCGGCCAGAACGCGATGATCGTCGACTCGTCGGCGCTCGCCGAGCAGGTGGTGGCGGACGTGCTGCAGTCGTCGTTCGATTCGGCCGGTCAACGGTGTTCCGCGTTGCGCGTTCTTTGTCTGCAGGACGATGTCGCGGACCGTACGCTGGAAATGCTGAGGGGCGCAATGCGCGAACTGGCGGTGGGTAACCCGGACCGCTTGTCGATCGACGTCGGCCCGGTGATCGACCTCGATGCGAAGCGCGGTATCGACGCGCACGTCGCGGCCATGCGCGAGAAAGGCCGCAAGATCGAACAACTGCCGATGCCGGAAGGCTGCGCCCAAGGCACCTTCGTGCCGCCGACGCTGATCGAGCTCGACAGCATCGACGAACTGAAGCGCGAAGTATTTGGCCCGGTGCTGCACGTGGTGCGTTATCGCCGCAGCCAGCTCGACAAGTTGCTCGAACAGATCCGCACGACGGGCTACGGTCTGACGCTCGGTATTCACACGCGGATCGACGAAACGATCGCTCACGTGATCAGCCGCGCGCACGTCGGCAATATTTATGTGAACCGCAACGTGATCGGCGCGGTGGTGGGTGTGCAACCGTTCGGCGGCGAAGGTTTGTCGGGCACCGGTCCGAAAGCAGGCGGCGCGTTGTATCTGCAGCGTCTGCTGGCCACGCGTCCGGCGGGCTTGCCGAAGTCGCTGGCGCAGTCGTTGATCGCCGACGTACCGCAAGGCGGCGAAAACAGCGACAATCCGTCCGCCGCGCTGACCGCGTTGCGCGACTGGTTGATCGCCGAACGTCAGCCGCAATTGGCCGCACGTTGCGACGGCTATCTGTCGCATGTGCCGGCGGGCGCGACGGCGGTATTGTCGGGGCCCACCGGCGAGCGCAACACCTACACGCTGGGCGCGCGCGGCACGGTGCTGTGCGTCGCGTCGACCGCGAGCGGGGCGCGCGTGCAGTTCGCCGCAGCGTTGGCTACGGGAAATCGTGCGTTGTTCGAAGGCGCGGCTGGCGAACAATTGGTGTCGCAACTGCCCGCCTCGCTGAAAGCGCATGCGAGCGTGAAGAAGAATGCCGACACGCCGTTCGACGCCGTGCTGTTCGAAGGCGATAGCGACGAATTGCTCGCGCTGGTGAAGGAAGTCGCGAAGCGCACCGGGCCGATCGTGTCGGTGCAAGGCGTCGCGGCGCGCGCGCTGGAGAGCGGCGACGAGGACTACACGCTGGAGCGTCTGCTGACGGAACGCTCGGTCAGCGTGAACACTGCGGCAGCCGGCGGTAATGCGAATTTGATGACGATTGGTTGAGCGAACCTCAGTTCAATTGCTCAATAAAACGGAAGCGGTACGGCGACCCCGAAACCGCTCCATCCACACCTGGTACCAAGGAGAAGCTATGCAACACAAGATGAAACAGCTGGCAGGCGCGGCATTGGTTGCGGCGATGTCGCTGGCGGGGACGGCCAACGCTCAATCGACGGAAGACGTGAAGGTCGGTTTCGCTGGCCCGATGACGGGGGCGCAGGCGCACTACGGCAAGGACTTCCAGAACGGCATCGTGCTGGCAGTGGAAGACATGAACGCGACCAAGCCGACGATCGGCGGCAAGCAGGTTCGTTTCGTGCTGGATTCGGCCGACGACCAGGCTGACCCGCGCACCGGCACGACCGTCGCGCAGAAGCTGGTGGATGACGGTATCAAGGGCATGCTGGGCCACTTCAATTCGGGCACCACGATTCCGGCGTCGCGCATTTACGCGAACGCGGGCATCCCCGAAATCGCCATGGCCACGGCACCGGAATACACGCAGCAAGGCTTCAAGACCACGTTCCGCATGATGACCTCCGACACGCAGCAAGGTTCGGTCGCCGGCACGTTCGCGGTCAAGACGCTGGGCATGAAGAAGATCGTGATCGTCGACGACCGTACGGCTTACGGCCAGGGTCTGGCGGATCAGTTCGAGAAGGCAGCAAAGGCGGCGGGCGGCCAGATCGTCGATCGTGAATATACGAACGACAAGGCTGTCGACTTCAAGTCGATCCTGACCAAGCTGAAGTCGGTCCAGCCGGACCTGATCTATTACGGCGGCGCGGATTCGCAAGCGGCACCGATGGTCAAGCAGATGAAGGCACTGGGCATCAAGGCGCCGTTGATGGGTGGCGAAATGGTCCACACGCCGACGTTCATCGAGATCGCGGGTGACGCAGCAAACGGTACGGTGGCATCGCTCGCCGGCCTGCCGCTGGAACAGATGCCGGGCGGCAAGGACTACGTCGCGAAGTACAAGAAGCGTTTCAACGAAGACGTGCAAACGTACTCGCCGTACGCTTACGACGGTGCAATGGCCATGTTCGACGCAATGAAGAAGGCGAACTCGACCGATCCGGCGAAGTACCTGCCGCTGCTCGCGAAGACCTCGATGCCGGCAGTGACGTCGTCGAACCTGGCTTACGACAGCAAGGGTGACCTGAAGAACGGCGGTATCACGCTGTACAAGGTGGTGGATGGCAAGTGGACGACGCTGCAAAGCGTGGGCGGGAAGTAAGCAACGCCTCAATGGTGCGCAGTAGTGAAAAAGCCCTGCGGTGAAACGCGGGGCTTTTTTTCGACTTCAGCGATGCGGCATTGCGGTCATTTCGTTACTTGAGCAAGAAAGCCTCTCCGCGCTGGGTGAGCTGCTCATGTAGGCCGCGCGGAGGTGGGTCGCCCAAGTTTCGTGATTGTCGTTGACCTCGGTCAATGAACGCGGACCGACCCGTTAAGCCGCTTCGGGTGTTCCGCGCTCCGCCCTGTGCTCACGCGGCATTTTCGCGCAACTTCCTCCCCTGCTCGCGAATCTGCTCCAGCGTCGCGCCCGGCGTACTCGCCTCCTGCGGCATGCGGATCTCGATCACCGCCGCGCGCTTTGCTGCCATTGCGCGTTGCAAGGCCGGCAGAAAATCCTCGGTGCGCTCCACCGTTTCGCCGTGCGCGCCGAACGAACGCGCGAATGCCGCGAAGTCCGGATTGGTCAATCCCGTGCCATGCACACGCCCAGGATAGTGCCGCTCCTGATGCATCCGGATCGTACCGAAATGACCATTGTTCACGACGATAAACAGCACATGCAGGTCGTACTGCATCGCCGTCGCGAGTTCTTGCGCCGACATCATGAAGCAGCCGTCGCCGGCTAACGCAACCACCGCACGCTGCGGATAAAGCGACTTCGCCGCGATCGCCGCCGGCACGCCATAACCCATCGCGCCGCTCGTCGGCGCGAGCTGCGAGCGATAGTGCCGATACGAAAAATGCCGATGCAGCCACGTCGCGTAATTGCCCGCGCCGTTCGTGAGAATGGCATCGTCCGGTAGATGCGCGCGCAATTGCTGGATCACTTCGCCCATTTGCACGTTGCCCGGAATCTGGCGCGGCTTGCGCCAGTCGAGATACGCGCGGTGCGCTTCGTCCGCCGCGCCGCGCCAGGCCAGCGCTTCGTCAGAGGCGGGTTTCATCGCCGCCAGCATCGCCGCCAACTCGGGCATGCCGGAGACGATCGGCAGGTCCGCGGCATACACGCGTCCCAATTCGTCCGCGCCTTGATGAACGTGAACGAGCGTCTGTTTGGTCTTCGGAATATCCAGTAACGTATAGCCGTTCGTCGTGGCTTCGCCCAAACGCGGACCGATCGCGAGCAGCACGTCCGCGTCGCGAATACGCTGCGCAAGCGCCGGATTGATGCCGAGGCCGACATCGCCCGCGTAATTCGGATGCTCGTTGTCGAGCGTGTCCTGAAAGCGGAAAGCGAGCCCAACCGGCAGTTGCCAGATCTCGACGAAGCGGCGGAAATCCGCGCAAGCCTCCGGCGTCCAGCCGCTGCCGCCCGCGATCACCATGGGCCGTTGCGCACCTTCCAGCAGTTGCCGCAACGTCTCGATCTGCGCGAGCGACGGCGACGCCGCCACGCGTTGATAAGCCGGCGCGCCGGCGACCGCATCGCACACGTCGCTCAGCACATCTTCCGGCAACGACAACACCACGGGTCCAGGCCGGCCCGACGTCGCGGTGTGAAACGCATGACTCAGATATTCGGGAATGCGCTTCGGATCGTCGATCTGCGCGACCCACTTCGCCATCTGACCGAACATGCGGCGATAGTCGATCTCCTGAAACGCCTCGCGATCCAGATGTTCGCGCGCGCATTGGCCGATCAGCAGAATCATCGGCGTGGAGTCCTGAAACGCGGTGTGCACGCCGATCGACGCATGCGTCGCGCCCGGCCCGCGCGTGACGATCGCAACGCCCGGGCGGCCGGTCAATTTGCCGACCGCTTCGGCCATATTCGCGGCGGCCGCTTCGTGACGGCACACGACGGTCTGGATGCGTTCGGTTTCATCGTGCAGCGAATCCAGCACGGCGAGAAAACTCTCGCCGGGTACACAGAAAACACGTTCGACGCCATGGGTCAGCAAGGCATCGACAACGAGACGCGCGCCAGTGGTTTGAGCGGCGACGGAACCTGAAACGGGAGCATTCGGCAGCGACATTGCGATGAAGCCTCCAGGCAGTGCGTGAGTGCGATCAGAGATTGCCGCCTCGGCGAAGATGGGAGCCGATCGGCGCTTCGACAGCTTACGCCGACCGCGCGTGCACTGTCACGGCGCAGTGCAATGAGCATGCGCGCGCAGAAGCGTCGTCACGCAAGCGCGCAAGCTCCCAACCGCGTAGTCACGCGCCCATAAAAAAACGCGGGCCGTAGCCCGCGTTCCTCGTCATTCACCGTACAACACCGCGCTCAACACTCGACGATATTCACCGCCAACCCGCCGCGCGACGTTTCCTTGTACTTGGTCTTCATATCCGCACCGGTCTGCATCATCGTCTTGATGACGGAGTCCAGCGACACGTAATGCGTGCCGTCTCCGCGCAGCGCCATGCGCGCGGCGTTGACCGCCTTGACCGAACCCATCGCATTACGCTCGATACACGGAATCTGCACCATGCCGCCGACCGGATCGCACGTGAGCCCGAGGTTGTGCTCCATGCCGATCTCCGCCGCGTTCTCGACTTGTCTCGGTGTGCCGCCCATGACCGCGGCGAGCGCGCCCGCCGCCATCGAACACGCGACGCCCACTTCACCCTGGCAACCCACTTCCGCACCCGAAATCGACGCGTTCAGCTTGTACAGAATGCCGATCGCCGCAGCCGTCAGCAGAAAATCGATCACGCCTTGCTGGTTCGACCCCGGCATGAAGCGCACGTAATAATGCAGCACCGCCGGGATGATGCCGGCCGCGCCGTTGGTCGGCGCGGTGACCACACGGCCGCCCGCAGCGTTTTCTTCGTTGACGGCGATTGCGTAGAGATTGATCCAGTCCACCATCGACAACGGATCGCGCAGCGCGAGTTCCGGATTGCCCGACAACGCGCGATACAACTGCGGTGCGCGGCGCTTCACCTGGAACGGACCCGGCAGATTGCCGTCGGCATCCGGATTGTTGATACCGCAACCACGCGACACGCACGACTGCATCACGTCCCAGATCTTCATCAGGCCGGCGCGCGTTTCCTCTTCCGTATGCCAGACACGCTCGTTTTCCCACATCAACTGAGCGATGCTCTTGCCGGTCGATTCGCACAGCGCGAGCAGTTCATTGCCGCTGCGAAACGAGTGCGGCAGTTGATCGACGGCGCTCAGCACCTTCGTGTTCGGCGCACCGGCCGTCACCACGAAGCCACCGCCCACCGACAGATAGGTCGACTCGCGCAGCGTCTCGCCTTGCGCGTCGAGCGCGCGCAGCTTCAGGCCGTTCGGATGCTCGGGCAGCGCCTGGCGATAAAACGAAATCTGCTCTTTCAGCACGAACGGCACCTCGTGCGTGCCGAGCAGCGCGAGCTTGCGCGTGACCCGCACGGCGTCGAGCCGTTGCGCGATCGTGTCGGGGTCGACGGTGTCGGGTGCGTCGCCCATCAGGCCGAGCATGACGCCGCGATCCGTGCCGTGGCCCTTGCCGGTGGCGCCGAGCGAACCATACAGATCCACCTTCACCGACGCGGTGGTGTCGAGCAGCCCGTCGCGTTCAAGCCCTTGAGCGAACATCAGCGCCGCGCGCATCGGCCCGACCGTATGCGAACTGGACGGACCAATGCCGATTTTGAAGAGATCGAACACGCTGACTGCCATTTACTGCTCCATGCTGAAAGGGGGTGGGTTTATCGCGCCGGCAGCGGCAAACACACGGCGAGCCACGCGGGCGGTGTCGGTGCGAGCTGTAGCGCGATCGGCGTATAGCGTCCGTCGAGACGCGCCGCCAAGTGAAACAGTTCCGTCGCGTTCTTCGGGTCCCATTGACCCGAATAGCCGGGCAAACCGGCCTCGCGACGTTTTGCATCGAACGGAACGCTCGAATGCACGAATTCTTCATGCGTTTTGCTGCCGGTCGCGTACGGCGTGAGCCAGTTGAGCGCGGCCTGCAGCGACGCGCCGTTCGGGCCCTTCTCCGGCAACCAGTTACGGTTGTGGCGACGCGCGGACAATGCGGCCGTGACGAGCGGCTGCAAGTCGTAGGTCACGTAATGCAGCGCGTCACGTTCGCTGAAGTCGATCGTCGAGCCGTCCGGCGCGATGTTGTCGCCGATATGCTCGACGAACAGCCGTTGCGCCGCGTTGATCATCTTGCGATTGTCGAGCGTGAACGCGGCCATGGCGATCAGCTTGATGCGGTGACTCTGCCAGTTGTTGCGGAACGTGCCCTTGAGCGGCCGCGGCTGCGCATCGATCTGACCGATGTAACCGTTGGCGAGTTTCGTCAGGAACGCCATCGCGGCATTGCGCGTTTTCACGGGCAACGCACTGGCGGTCATGTCGTACGCGAGGATCAGGCCTTCGAAATGCGTTTCGTCGATCGGATTGAAGCTCGGCTGATACGTGGTGACCCACGCGAACAGCAAACGGTCGACGAGCTTCAGATAACGGTCGTCGCTGGTCGCGCGCCAGGCGAGGGCAGCATCGCGCAGCAGATCCAGATCTTTCTCCGCTTCGACACTTTGATCGTGGATGCCTTCGTGCGGCAGCGTGCCCTCGGTGTGCAGTTTCGCGAGCGCGTGCGGCGGATCGCTCAGATGCGCCTGCACATTGCTGACCAGGGCTTTCACACCGGGATCGGCGTTCGTGCGTTCGCTGGTTTGCAGCGCGGGCGCCGCGCAAAAATTCATCGCCGCCTGCGCCTGCCGCAGCGGCAGCAGCAGCGCCGCGCTCGCGAGCGTGAACGCGCAAGCCTGCTGCCACGTTTTCTGGGCTTGTCGGATACGGGTCCGGCTATGCATCGATCGCACCTTTCGCGCCATGCGAAACTCCTCGTTAGGCTGATTCGGTGTGTGATGTTAGCCGTTTGCGGCCACTCGCGACAGAAATGCGGACCGAACCGCGCACCGCCTGCTTGCAACCGCAGGCGGTGCGCGGCAGCGGCCATGCTTACTCGTAGTCGGCGATCGGCACGCAGGAGCAGAACAGATTGCGGTCGCCGTATACGTTGTCAGCACGGCCAACCGGCGGCCAGTACTTCTTCGCGATCAACGTGGGCAGCGGATACGCAGCGGTTTCGCGCGCATACGCGTGCTTCCAGTCGTCGGCGATCACGACGGCCGCGGTGTGCGGCGCGTGCTTCAGCGGATTGTCCTCGCGGTCCGAGCGGCCGTCTTCTACCGCGCGGATTTCGTCGCGAATCGCAATCATCGCTTCGATAAAGCGGTCGAGTTCTTCCTTCGATTCCGATTCGGTCGGCTCGACCATCAGCGTGCCCGGCACCGGGAAGCTCATGGTCGGCGCGTGGAAGCCGTAGTCGGCGAGACGCTTGGCGACGTCGTCGACGCTGATGCCGCTGGTTTCCTTCAACGGACGCAGATCGAGAATGCATTCGTGCGCGACCAGTCCGCCCGGGCCCGAATACAGCACCGGATAGTGCGGCGCCAGTTTGTTCGCGACGTAGTTTGCGTTGAGGATGGCGGTTTCGGTTGCGGCGGTGAGGTTCTTCGCGCCCATCATCGCGATGTACATCCACGAGATCGGCAGAATCGAGGCGGAACCGAACGGTGCGCCCGACACTGCGCCGATACCGTTCGGCGCGCGTTCATAGCCCGACGAGATCTGGTTCGGCAGGAACTGCGCGAGATGCGCGCCGACCGCGACCGGACCGACGCCCGGTCCGCCGCCGCCGTGCGGAATGCAGAACGTCTTGTGCAGATTCAGGTGCGAGACGTCGCCGCCGAACTGGCCCGGTGCGGTCAGGCCGACCATGGCGTTCATGTTCGCGCCGTCCACGTACACCTGGCCGCCGTGCGCATGCACGATCTCGCAGATTTCGCGCACATTCGCCTCGAACACGCCGTGCGTGGACGGATACGTGATCATGATCGCCGCGAGTTTGTCGGCGTGTTGATCGGCCTTCTTCTTCAGGTCGTCGATATCGACGTTGCCTTGCGCGTCGCACGCCACCACGACCACCTGCATGCCGGCCATTTGCGCCGAGGCCGGGTTCGTGCCGTGCGCCGAGGCGGGAATCAGGCAGACGTTGCGATGCGCTTCGCCGCGCGACGCGTGATACGCGTGGATGATCAGCAGACCGGCGTACTCGCCTTGCGAGCCGGCGTTCGGTTGCAGCGAGACCGCCGCGTAACCCGTCGCCGCGACCAGCATTTCTTCGAGCTGATCGATCATTTCGCGGTAACCGACGGTTTGCTCGGCCGGCGCGAACGGATGGATCTGACCGAATTCGGGCCAGGTGACCGGCAGCATTTCCGACGTCGCGTTCAGCTTCATCGTGCACGAGCCGAGCGGGATCATCGAACGATCGAGCGCGAGGTCCTTGTCGGAGAGGCTGCGCAGATAGCGCAGCATTTCCGTTTCCGAGTGGTGACGATTGAACACATGGTGCGTGAGGTACGCGCTAGTGCGTTCGAGCGCGGCCGGCACCGAAGCGCGGTTCGACGCCGCGAGTTTTTCGTCGAGCGTGTCGATTTGCGGCACGTCTTTCGAACCGGCCGCTTCGGCGAACACCGCGAGCAGATCGGCGAGGTCGCGACGCGACGTGGTTTCGTCGATCGACAGGCCCACCTGCGTGGCGCTCACGCAGCGCAGGTTGATGCGCTTCGCGTTCGCCGCGTCGTGCAGCGCTTGCGTGCGCGCGCCGCTATTGAACGTGAGCGTGTCGAAAAAGTTTTCGTTGGCGAGCGTGTAGCCGAGTTGCTTTGCGCCCTCGGCGAGCAGCGCGGCGATACGGTTCACGCGCAGCGCGATCGTCTTGAGACCTTGCGGGCCGTGATACACCGCGTACATGCTGGCCATGATCGCGAGCAGCGCTTGCGCGGTACACACGTTTGAAGTCGCCTTCTCGCGGCGAATGTGCTGTTCGCGCGTTTGCAGTGCGAGACGCAGCGCGGGATTGCCCTGCGCGTCGACGGTCACGCCGACGAGGCGGCCCGGCATCTGCCGCTTGAATTCGTCGCGCACCGCGAGGTAAGCCGCGTGCGGACCGCCGAAACCGACCGGCACGCCGAACCGCTGCGTGTTGCCGACGGCCACGTCCGCGCCCCATTCGCCCGGCGGCGTGAGCACGGTCAGCGCGAGCAGGTCGGCGGCGACCACCACATGACCGCCCGCAGCGTGGATCGCTTCGGTGAGCGCGCGGTAGTCGCGTACGTCGCCGTTCACGCCGGGGTATTGCAGCAGCACGCCGAACGCATTCGCGCTGGCGGCTTCGGTAGCCGGGCCCACTTTCACTTCGATGCCGACCGGCGTGGCGCGCGTCTTCACGACTTCGATGGTTTGCGGCAGCACGTCGTCGGCGACGAAGAACACGTTCGACTTCGGTTTGCCCACGCGCTGCAGCAGCGTCATGGCTTCGGCGGCGGCGGTGGCTTCGTCGAGCAGCGACGCGTTGGAGATTGCCAGACCGGTCAGATCGACGATCATCTGCTGGAAGTTCAGCAGCGCTTCGAGACGGCCTTGCGAGATTTCCGGCTGGTACGGCGTGTACGCGGTGTACCACGCCGGATTTTCCAGCACGTTGCGCAGGATCACCGTCGGGGTGTGCGCGTTGTAATAGCCCTGCCCGATGTACGAGCGGAACACCTGGTTCTTGTCCGCGAGCTCACGCAGCGCGGCGAGCGCTTCGGCTTCGCTCTTCGGTTGCGCGAAGGGGCCGAGCGGCAGCGTTTCGGTGCGGCGGATCGCCTTCGGAATGACGGCGTCGATCAGCGCGGCGCGCGACGCGAAGCCGAGGGCTTCGAGCATGGCGTGCTGGTCGGCCGTATCCGGGCCGATGTGCCGTTCGGCGAAGGCGTCATGCACTTCGAGCGCGGCGAGCGAGAGAGGAGTGCGGTTCATCAGACGATCCGGGTGTTCGAGCTTCATGGGTGTTCCTGGCGGTGCGGCCGTTTTTTCGAAGTCTCGAAAGTGGCGGGCCGCACCTGACGGGTTAAACGTAAAGGTGAATCAGGCGCCGATGGCCTTGGCGTACGCGTCGGCATCGATCAGGCGATCGTGCGTGGCGTCGTCGGACGGTTTGATCTTGAAGAGCCAGCTGTCGTACGGCGAGGTGTTCACCGAATCGGGCGTGTCGGCGACGGCGGTGTTCGCTTCGATGATTTCGCCCGAAACCGGTGCGTAGATATCGGAAGCGGCCTTCACCGATTCGATCACGGCGACGGTGTCGCCGGCTTCGACGTTCTTGCCCAGTTCCTGGACTTCGAAGAAGACGATATCGCCGAGCGCTTCCTGCGCGTGGTCGGTAATGCCGACCGTCAGCGTGCCGTCCGCTTCGGTACGGACCCATTCGTGCGATTCGGTATATTTCAGATCGGCCGGGATGCTCATCGGATGCTCCTATGCGGTGTTCGGATGGTGTTCAATAAGGGGGATGCGTACGCGCCGGTCTGCTTAAACCGCGAGCACTTTGCCGTTGCGCACGAACGGCAGTTTTACCACGCTTGCGGGAACGTTTTTGTCACGAATCTGAACGTGAACGGTGTCGCCCGGCTGCACGCCTTTCGGCACGCGCGCAAAGGCGATCGATTCCTGCATGGTCGGGGAAAACGTGCCGCTGGTGATTTCTCCGTCGCCGTGCGGCGTGACGACTTTCTGATGAGCACGCAGCACGCCTGCGGCCTTGCCGTTGTCCTTCAGCAGGATCAGGCCGACGAACGCGGCCCGCGAACCGTTCGCTTCCAGCTTGTCTTTACCGACGAAGGCGCGCGGCGACGTGAGGTCGACGGTCCAGGCGAGGCCGGCGTCGAGCGGCGAGACGTTGTCGTCCATATCCTGGCCGTACAGATTCATGCCGGCTTCGAGGCGCAGCGTGTCGCGCGCGCCGAGGCCCGCCGGGCGAACGCCTTGTGCCCGCAGCGCATCCCACAGAGCGGCGACGTGATCCGCCGGCACGATGATTTCGAAGCCGTCCTCGCCGGTATAGCCGGTGCGGGCAACGGTCAATTCACCGAACGGCGTGTGGTCGACGCGGGCGGCGTTGAACGGCTTCAAGGCTTCCGTCGCGGCGCGCGTGGCCGGCACGGTTTGCCAGACTTTGTCGCGCGCATTCGGGCCTTGCACGGCGACGATCGCGTAATCGCGACGCGGCGTGATGGTCAGGCCGAAGCTGCCTTCGGCGTTGAGCTGGCCGAACCAGGCGATGTCTTTATCGGCGGTGCCGGCATTGACGACCACGCGGAAGTGATCCTCGCCGAAGTAATAGACGATCAGGTCGTCGATCACGCCGCCGTTCGGGTTCAGCAGACAGGAGTAGAGCGCGCGGCCCGGAGTTTGCAGCTTGCCGACGTTATTGGCCAGCGCGTAGTCGAAAAAGGCGCGCACGCGCTCGCCGGTGAAATCGACGACGCACATGTGCGAAACGTCGAACATGCCGGCGTCGGTGCGCACCGCGCGGTGTTCGTCGATCTGCGAGCCGTAGTTGACGGGCATGTCCCAGCCGCCGAAATCGACCATGCGGGCGTTGAGCGCCCGATGGGCGGCGTGGAGCGGGGTGTGTTTGAGTTCGGTCATGGGGCCTCGGGCGTCTCGCGAAACAAAAAAGGCCATGCGGCGCTACGCCCCGCTGCCTGATGGCTGCGAGCGATGCGCTGCATGGCCCCTCTGTCCTCGATACCTGAGAGATTGCGTTGCCGTGAACACCTTGCCGTGTCGCGGTGAAACGCGCGCCCCTTCGGTGGGCAGCCTGCCGGAATCTGCGTTTGCAGATGGCTACTGCCGCTCTCCAGAGTGCGAAAAACCGTGGCCTCGATGCTACCTGAAAGCGGGTTTTTCGACGCGGTCGGTCCTTTTGCCTGAGAGTTTGCGGGTGTGCCCCTTCGGCGGCGCGGCCTGCGATTTTCAGCGGCCAGCACGCTCTCCCGACGCGTGCGGCGAATGTACGCGACGCCCCCAAGCTTGTCAAATAAAGGCGCGCAAGCGGCGCGTGGATTGGCGCAGCGCGATTGCGTCTGTCAAAAAAAAGCGCGGGACGTGATGCCCGCGCGGTTTGCTGCTGGGTTGCCCGAACTGGCGCGATTATTCGCCGATGGCGTGGGCCGCGTTGTCCAGTTCCTGGTTCAGCACGCGCTGTTCGTCGCCGGACAGGCCGCCGCCGTGTTGCGCGGCCATGTCGTGCGCTTCCTGACGGATCACGTCGAGGCGGTGATGCAGCGCGCCGCCTTGCGGGGGCGGGTAGTAGCCTTGATTGACGTGAGCGTCGATGCGGCGGCTCAGGTTGTCGATACGGCCGTCGACCTGATGCAGGCGTTCATACGCGATCTGCTGCGGGTTGGGGCGCGGGGCCGGCGCCGGTTGGGGCGCCACCACGCAAGCGGCGAGCGAACTGAGCAAAGCGCATGCTGCTACTGCGCGAATGATACGGGGCATGGACTCTCCGGAAGTCGTTGTCGTTTTCTGGTGCTACCCGGTAGCAACGGATAACACGGCGCTCACGCTGACCGGAAAGGCGCGCTTATTTGTAACGTTATGTTCCTTTCGGGCTTGTCAGTTTCAGGCGGCCAGGCGACGGTTTGTGAGCTGGATTTTAGGTACACAGACCGGCGCCGGATGCCGGCCTACCCCTTAGCGAATCCGCTCGAACGGCAAGCGGACACCTTCGTCGGAACTGCGCGCGGCCAGTTCGATAATCGTCATGACGTCGACGGCTTCCTGGGCGCTGACCGGGAATTTCACGCCGTTCTGGATCGAATCGGCGAGGGCAATGTAGAAGCCGGCGTAATCGCCGTTACGCGTGGGCAGTTCCCGTTCGACTTCCTGGCCGCCTTCCACCACGCGTAGCACGCCCGCTGTGTTACCGGCACCGAAGCCGTCGTCGCCGGGGCGCAGGCCGGCCTTCAACTGATCTTCCTGGGTGTCGAGCCCGTACTTCACGTAGCTTCCGCGCGTGCCGTGAATGGCGAACCGCGGCGCAAGCAGCATGGTCAGCGCGCTGGCGTGCAGTACCACCTCGAATTCGCCGTAGCCGAGTTGGATGTGCACGTAGTCCGGCGCGCTGGCTTCGTCGCGATGGGTGCGCACCGTCGCCGAGACGGTCTGCGGCGCGCCGAACAACGCCAACGCCTGGTCGATCAGATGCGGCCCCAGGTCGAACAGCAGGCCGCCGCCGCGCGATGCCTCTTCGCGCCAGCGCTGCCGCACTTCCGGCCGGAAACGGTCGAAATGCGATTCGAATTGCGTGACGCGCCCCAAAGTCCCGTCGGCGAGCAGATCGCGCACGCTCAGAAAGTCGCCGTCCCAGCGACGGTTGTGGAACGGCACGAACCGCTTGCCACGGGCCAGCGCGATGTTGGCGAGTGTATGCGCGTCGGCGGCAGTGAGCGTGACCGGTTTGTCGACCACGACGTGCTTGCCGGCTTCCAGCGTGCGGCGCGCGAGTTCGAAGTGCGTGTCGTTGGGCGTCGCGATCACGACGCAGTCGATTTCCTCGAGCGCGAGCAGCGCGTCGAGATCGGCCACCACTTTCGCGTGCGGATAGTCGGCGAGCGCCTGCTCGGGCCGGCCCGTCGCGATTGCCGCGACGCTCGCGCGCCCGCAGTGATCGATCACCGGCGCATGAAAGGTGGCGCCAGCAAAACCGTAACCCATCAATCCAATTTTCAGCGATGCGGACATGCGTGTCTTCCTGCAAAACGGCGCGCCGCCTGGCCACCGCGGCGTCGGCGCGCAACCCCGTAATTGTGGCATGTTCGGGCGGTCGGCCGCGGGTGTGGCCGGCACGGATTGTCGGGGCCATGCGGCCGGATTGTCCGGTGTGCCTATAGGGCGAAATCAGCCGGCGCCGCCGCACGGGAGGTCGACGAGGGTCGTCGTCCGTCATATTCATCCGTGTTAACATCGCTCCTCTCGCGCGAACCCAAGCGGGCCGGAACACCCGGGCAGCACGCAGGGCAGGCGTTCCAACCGTCGGTGTCGCGCAGCAGGACCTTGGGCCTCCAGACCGCCGGCCGGCAATGCCGGGCCGCCGCGTCTTCCGCCGCCTTCAACCGCCGCCTTCAACGCATTACCCATCCACACACGATGTCCGCAGGCCTGAACCCCGCCCAAAATGAAGCGGTCCGTTATCTCGACGGCCCGTGTCTCGTGCTCGCCGGCGCCGGCAGCGGCAAGACGCGCGTGATCACGCAGAAAATCGCGCACCTGATCGAGGCCAAGGGCTTCGAGCCGCGCCACATCGCCGCCGTTACCTTCACCAACAAGGCCGCGCTGGAAATGCGCGAGCGCGTGGGCAAGCTGCTCGAAGGCAAAACGCTCACCACGCCCGGCAAGGAAGGTCGCAAAGTGCCCGTCAACCAGTTGACGGTCTGCACCTTCCACTCGCTCGGTGTGCAGATTTTGCGCCAGGAAGCGGAACACGTCGGCCTGAAGCCGCAGTTCTCGATCATGGATTCGGACGACTGCTTCGGCATGATCCAGGAGCAGGTCGGCTCGACGGACAAGGGCTTTATCCGCAAGATCCAGTCGATCATCTCGCTGTGGAAGAACGGCATGATCATGCCGGAGCAGGCAATCGCGATCGCGGCGAACGAGGACGAGCATCAGGCCGCGATCGTCTACCGCAACTACGTGGCGACGCTGCACGCATATCAGGCGGTCGACTTCGACGATCTGATCCGCCTGCCCGCCGAGCTGTTCGAGAAAAACGAGCAGGTGCGCGATCGCTGGCAGAACAAGCTGCGCTATCTGCTGATCGACGAGTATCAGGACACCAACGCGTGCCAGTACGAACTGGTCAAGCTGCTGGCCGGCAAGCGCGCGGCCTTCACGGCGGTGGGCGACGATGATCAGGCGATCTACGGCTGGCGCGGCGCGACGCTCGAAAATCTCGGCCAGCTCAGCAAGGATTTTCCGAAGCTGCACCTCATCAAGCTCGAGCAGAACTATCGTTCGACGGTGCGCATTCTGACCGCCGCGAACAACGTGATCGCGAACAACCCGAAGCTGTTCGAGAAGAAATTGTGGTCCGAACACGGCATGGGCGACACGATCACCGTCACTGGTTGTAACGACGAAGAGCACGAGGCGGAGTCGGTCGTGTTCCGGCTGTCCGCGCACAAGTTCGAACGCCGCGCGAATTTCCGCGATTACGCGATTCTGTATCGCGGCAATTTTCAGGCGCGCATCTTTGAACAGGTGCTGCGCCGGGAACGGATTCCGTATGTGCTGTCGGGCGGCCAATCGTTTTTCGACAAGGCCGAGATCAAGGACATCTGCGCGTATCTGCGCCTGATCGCCAACGCGAACGACGACCCCGCGTTCATCCGCGCGATCACCACGCCGCGCCGTGGCGTCGGCAATACCACGCTCGAAGCGCTCGGCTCGTTTGCGGGCCAGGCGAAGGTGTCGTTGTTCGAGGCGGTGTATATGGGCGGCATCGAAGCGCGCCTGTCGCCGCGCCAGATCGAACCGATGCGCGTGTTCTGCGACTTCATGCAGCGCCTCACCGATCGCGCGGAGAAAGACGCCGCCGGTCCGCTGCTCGATGAACTGATGGACGCGATCCACTACGAGGCCTATCTGTACGACGCGTTCGACGAACGTCAGGCGCAGTCCAAGTGGCAGAACGTGCTGGAGTTCATGGAATGGCTGAAGCGCAAGGGCACCAAGGCCGAACCCGAAGGCGCCGCGAATAGCGAGGCAACCGGCTACGACACCGCCGACGGTCTCGGCGACACCGGCAAGAACCTGCTCGGCCTGATCCAGACGGTCGCGCTGATGTCGATGCTCGAAGGCCGCGAGGAAGATCCGGACGCGGTGCGGTTGTCGACGGTGCATGCGTCGAAAGGGCTGGAGTATCCGCACGTGTTTCTGGTCGGCGTCGAGGAGGGCATCATGCCGCATCGCGGTGGCCCCGACGACGAGCCGATCGACGACGCGCGCATCGAGGAGGAGCGTCGCCTGATGTACGTCGCGATTACGCGCGCGCAGCGCAGTCTGCATCTGAACTGGTGCAAGAAGCGCAAGCGCGCGAGAGAGACGGTGGTGTGCGAGCCGTCGCGGTTTATTCCCGAGATGCTGCTCGACGATGCGCCGCCGCCTACGGCGGATGAGGCGCCGATGTCGCCGAAAGACCGGCTGGCGAGTTTGAAGGCGTTGTTGCAGAAACCTTGAGTGGGTTGGGGCGGGTTTCGTGGCGTGGCGCGCCGTGTCGTGGCGCGGGCCGCGCGCAAAACCCCGCGAGCGGCAGGTGCTTCGGCGGTTTGTCGGCGTGCTCGGGCTAGAGTGACGCGGCCTGTCGACGGGGACCGTCGGCGGGCATCGACGTTCACTGGAGACCGCCCGCATGACTTCGCTGCTACTCGCACCCTATCGCCGCGCGCTTGAAACCTACATCGACGCGAAAGACCACACGCGGGCCGAGCGCATCGCCGAGGCCTTCGCTGCCGATGCCGTGCTCACCATGTCGCTCGCGACGTCGGCTATCGCGTTTCCGGCGCGTACCGTCGGCGCCGATGCAATCGCTAAAACGCTCGTCACCGATTTCGGCGCGCAGTACACGCGGTGCCGGACCTATTACGTCTGCGACGCGCTCGCCATGCAAGCCGGCGTGATCGATGCGCTGCCCTGGCTGGTGGTGATGCGCGAACCGGCGACGGGCGCATTACGCGTCGGTCACGGCGTATATCGGTGGACGTTCGACGAGACACCGGTCGTCACGGGCTTTCATATTCATATCGCACGGATGGACGTCGTGCCCGATGCCGATGGCGCTTTGCTCGACGCGCTGCAAACGGGGTTGGCGTATCCGTGGCTTACGCCGGCTGCTTTGCATGAGCATCTCGCCGCGCTGGCTGGCGACACGCCGGCGTTGGCGTTTGTCGAAGCATTCAGTCGGCCGGCGATTGCTCCGAGCGTCGACTAATAAGCAAAAATCCCTGTCTCACGTTGCCGTGAGGCAGGGATTTTTTTGTTGCGCAACAGCAACCGCCGCGGGTATTCGATATCCGTCGAGCGGTTACTTCACCGCGCTGACCATGTAATCCACGGCGGCCTTCACGTCCGCGTCCGAGGCGTTCGAGCCGCCTTTGGGCGGCATCGCGCCCTTGCCGTGCAGCGCGTAGTTGTAGACCGTGTCGATCGGGTCTTTCAGGCGCGGCGCCCAGGCGTCCTTATCGCCGAACTTCGGCGCGTTCAGCACGCCGGCTGCGTGGCAGGCCTGGCAGACTTGCGTGTACAGGGCCTTGCCCGCTTGCGAAGCATCCGCGCTTTGGGCGCCGGCTGCCGGCGCGGCGGCTTGCGGCACGCTCGCCATGGCGGCCATGGCCGCGGCGGCTTGTGCTGCGCCTGCGTCGGAGGCGCCGGCCGGCGCGGCTGCTGCCGTTGCGCCCGAGGCTGCTGTTGCCGGCGCACCCGCCGCCGGTTGTGCCGGTTCGGGGAAGCTCGCGCCGGAATTGTTCACCATATAGACCACGGCGCGGGCAATTTCGAAGTCGCTGTAGTCGTCCGGGCTGGTGCCGCCGCGTGGCGGCATCGCGCCTTTGCCGGCGAGCGCCGTATGCCACAGCGTGTCGAAGCCTTGCGCAATGCGCGGCGCCCAGTCGGCGGTATTGGTGAATTTCGGCGCGCCTGCCGCACCCGACGCGTGACACGCGGAGCAAACGGCTTTGTAGACCTCTTCGCCCGTTTTGTAGACGCGCGGTGCATTGGCGTCGCGAATGTCGACCTGTGCGAACGGCTTGATGCGGGCGGTGACTTCGGCTTCGGAGAGAGAGTCGGTGCCGGCGCCGGTGCGTGTCGAATTATCGACGTACACGACCAGCAGAACGATGATGACGATCGGGACGGCAAAGCTGGCGATGATCGCGGCGATGAGCTGTCCTGGGGTTTTGATCGGGGCTCCGTGTGGTGCTTCGCTCATGCTTGTCTCGTCTCCGTGGGTATGTGAGCGGTACAGCGTGACGGCAACTTCTTGTTCTATATCAGCCACGGACGATTATAGACGCAAGCTTTCGACGACGGCGAGGGGCGCGGTGGGGTGTTCAGCAGGCGTTTACCCGCATCGGCGGCGGTGCGCCGAGGCCGTCCGATAGGGCTATCGAGGCCGTCCGGTGGACGCTTGAGCCGAAACCGGGTATTCTCTCGGTCTCGCTTTGGCGTCGCCTCCGCTCTGGTTGCCGCGCTTTTGTGTTGAAGCGCCCGTAGCTCAATGGATAGAGTACTGCCCTCCGAAGGCAGGGGTTGCTGGTTCGATCCCAGCCGGGCGCACCAATCCTGACAAGGGTTTCAGCGGTTTCTCCGCTGCGTCGTTTCCTCCCAGTACAGTGAAAATACAGTCAGACCCGTCAGCCGGACACGGCTTGCAGGTCCGCGACCTGCGTGTGCGGCTGCACCCAGCGCGCCAGGTGATCGGCCGACAGGTGTGCGTAGCGTTGCACCATCTCCAGCGTCTCCCATCCTCCCAGCTCCTTCAGCACCTGTAACGGCGTGCCGCGCTGCACATGCCAGCTCGCCCACGTATGGCGCAGATCGTGCCAGCGGAAATCGCGGATGCCGGCCCGTTTGCACGCTTCCCGCCACGCGGCCGTCACCGTCTGGTAGACCGGCTGGCCGTGGTACACGAACACGCTTTCGACGTAGTCCGGCTTGCGCTTCGTCGCGCGTTGCCGCCGTAGCACGGCGATTGCTGTGTCCGACAGCGGCACCGTGATCGCCTTGCGGGCCTTCGCCTGGTCCGGATGAATCCACGCGACCCGCCGCACCAGATCGACCTGTGACCATTGCAGCCCCGTCACGTTCGAGCGGCGCAGCCCGGTTTCGAGGCTGAACCGCGCCATGTCGGCCAGGTGCGCCGGCAGCTCGGCCAGCAGCCGTTCCGCTTCCGCCAGCGTCAGCCAGCGTATCCGGCGCGACACGATCTTCGTCTTCTTCGTCCTCGGCACCCGGTCGATCCACTCCCATTCGAGCGCCGCGTTCAGGACGGCCTTGAGCACACCCGTCACGCGATTGACCGTACCCGCACTGACGTTGCGCCCCAGCTTCTTCGGGCCGTGGCGCGTCCGGATGATCCGGGGCTCCATCCGCTTGATGTGCGCAATAGCGTCAATCCGGTTTCGGTCGATATCCACCAGCTGGACACCGGACAGATGCTGGTCGAGCCATCGCAGGTGAGTCTTGCTGGTTTCAAGGCTGGCGATACCGTCGCGTTCGGCCACATAGCGGACGACCGCATCGTTCCAGGTGTAGCGCGGCTTGTGACCGAGCCTGGCCTGGTTCCACAGATCCACTTTCAGGCGGTCGTAGAACTCCTGCGCCTGCTCCCGGTTGCTGGTGCCAGTGCTGCCTTGTAGGACTGGACCGCCATCCGGCGGGGAAAGCCGGTAATACCAGTTGGGACTTCTACTTCGTTTATAGAGCGACATTTTTCCGACTCCTGTTGATCGCCCTGCACAACTCGCGGGATCCATTCTCCGGCGAGGTAGCGTTGCAGGGCAACCTCTGAAAACATCCAGCGTTTGCCGACCTTGCGGCCCGGCAGCGCGCCGGCCTTCGCCTTCAGGCGCACCGTTTCCGGGTGCGCGCCGAGGATCGCCGCGGCCTCGATGAGATCGACGGTTCTCATCGGCCCTCCTTGCGGCCGGCGCGACGGCGCGGCGCACGCAACCGCGCCGCACGCAGCCGCGCCGGTGAGCGGGTGGTTTTAGTCATGCGTGACATAAGAGCCCCGTTATTGATCGGTGGCCGCGAATCCTGACTGCCTGATGGGTTTCGCGGCCGTTTTCGCGGCCGGCGCGTCTCAGGCGCCCGCCAGATCGAGACTGATCGGCTGGTATTCGCCCGTCGTTTCGCTGCGCTCGTAGAGCCGCACATACGGCCGGCTGTCGGTCACGCGAACGCTGTCGGCGATCGCCTGCATCGCCAGCTTCCATTGGGGATGCTCGATTGACCGCCGGCGCAGGGCCAGAATCCGCGCGGTGCTGACCTTGCCTTCCTTGTCCACCTGGAACGCCTCGGCGATCAGTACCTTGATCTCGTCGCGGCTGCCCTGCGTCCATTCAAGGATGCACGCGTCGATCAGCTCCCGCGCGGCCTGCAAACGCTCGTCGAACTGGATGTATTCGGCAATCTGCCGCACGACCTTGTAGCGGCCGTCGAACGTGATCAGGCTGATATTGCCCTTGGTCCCGCCGACCTTCAGTCCGTACGCTTCATGACTGGTTTCGACGAATGCGGCGATATCCGCGAAGGCCCGCGCCTTGAACTCCGCCAGCTGACGATGCAGCAGTCTTGCGTCATCGATCAGTCCGTGGATGGTCTGGTCGCGTAGCCTGTCGATCGGTTTGACCATCGACGCCGGCACGAGGCGGCCGCGCGCGTCGGGCACATAGCCCGCCGGAATGGTGCTGTTCATGGCGTCTCCTGGGCGGTGGCCGGCTTCAGCGCGCGCTCGCAGATGCCGCGCAGCGCCCGGTCGGCGAGCGCACTGGTCAACCGGCGATGACGCAGCATGCCGGCGACCGTCGCGTCCCCGTCCAGCAGACGGCGGATCAGCACGGCCAGCCCCGGGGGCACACGACCGCCACGTGTGAGCGCATGCACGTCCGCCTGCGTCAGCATGCCCCGGTGCAGTGCCGCCAGTTCGAGGGCTTCGGGAGACTGGTCCGGCGCACCCGGCATGGCGTCCAGTGCCTGCCGGAGGATCGCGTAGCCGCCGACGCTGACCGCCTGCTCCAGCACCGCACTGAAACGTGCCAGGACGCCGTACGCCACGTCCTCAGCCCGCGCTTTCTGCACCGCTGCGGCGGTTTCATTCACCCTGTCGATGGCGTGACTCGCGGCAAGACACTGCTCCACGAGACCGCGCTCGACCGGCTCCAGCATCGCGCGCAGAACCCGTAACCGGTCCTCGGCCTGCCGTTTGGCCGATAGCAGATCTTCGAGTTTGCGGAAGGTTTCGTCGCTACCGTCGCTGGCCCCCGTGCGGAACTGCGCGTCTGAATCCCGTACCACCCGTTCCTGTTCTTCGATCTGCGCATACAGGGTGTCGAGCCGGGCTTCGGCATCGATGAAGACCTTGTAGGGACCGGACTCGCGCTCACGCAGTGCGTCCTCGTGCTGCTCAACGGCTTCGATGTGGGCCGCGTGCGCGTCACGCGCTTTTTCCTCGAAGTGTGCCGCGTTGCTGTTTGCTTCAGTGTTTGACATTACATTCTCCATTTCAAAAGGTTGCATCGTTACTTCTGTCTGCTGGCCAGGCGATCGACGGCGCGCCGACAGCGCGCGTGTTTCGCCGGCCAGACCCGTTCCAGACCGTCATGCCTGCGGCTGTGGTCGCTGCGCGCGCAGCATCCACAGGCGACGTGCTATCGCGGCGCGCCGTGGCCGTTTCTCCCGTAGCTCGACAAACCGTTGCGCCTCCGCGAACCAGGCGTCCTTCGCGGTCATCGCTTCCGTCCAGGCGGTCCGCTCCTGGTCCCGCGCCTGCTGGACCCCGGTTGCGGCGCGCACGATGGCCGTTGCATCGACCAGCCCGCGCCGGTACAGGTCGAGCGATTCGCGGTGCAGCAGCTCGCACAGTTCGACCTGCCGGGTCGCGTTGCCCCATCGGATGACCGCGTTTTCGGTGTGCTGCCTGAGCTGAAATTTTTTCGACATAGCAATTTCCCGCTACGTTAGTAGTACAAACTGAATTTATTGTCTGTCCATCCGCGAGAGCAGGATGGACTACCGTGTTGTGCTGACGCCGTGACGGGCGATCAGGTCATGTCGAGTCGGGCCGGATCGATGCAGTACAGGCGGGTGAGGTGGCCGCCCGGCACGCGCACCATCGCCGAGCGCTTGCCGCCCTTGCCTTCGGTCAGTGCCCCGCACTGGTCCAGCGCCGTCAGCGCGCGGTTGAAGTCGTATCCCTTGATGGCCTCGCGCAACCCCTCGGACGTGAAAAGGTAGCTGCGCGCACCTTCGCGGATACGCCAGTAACCGGCGCGATCGCGGATCGGCACCAGCGGCGCACCGTCCGCATCGATATCGGAGAACCGCGCGTCGCCGCAGCGGTCGATGAACGCGGTGATCGACCGCATCACGCCGATGTGTTCGGCACTTTTGCCATGCGTCTCGCGCCGGTCCTGCCAGGCCCTGAAAGCCTGCCTCGCGGCGGCGACCGGTGCGCCGGCCGACCAGTCCACGATGCCGAACTCGATCGCCAGCTCTCCCGCGAGCGCGGTCAGGGCGAGTACGCGCGCCGCGCGTCGTTCCTGCCCGTCCGGTGCGTCGAACTGTGTGAGCAGCTCTTGCAGGCGGGCATTCAGCTCGACGCCTTGCGCCCGCAGAGCGGCCATCTTCCGTACAAACTCGCGGCCTGCGTGGCCGTAGTGCTTCGCCGCTGCGTCGCGCAGTGCGTCGGCGATCCGGGCGCCTGAATCCATGCCCCTGAGGTCGTCAAACAGACCGTATCGGCCGGTCACAGGAAGGTCCAGAATCCGCAGTGCCTGCCCGGCTTTCGACTCGATGCCGCCGGCCTCAATGCGGGCGATGATCGTCGTTTCGCCGGTCGAAAGTACGAACACGCGCCACTGCGCAGCCTTGCGTGCCTCGCCGTGTTTGTTCGCGCGGCTCTTGCCCGTTCCGTTCGCGAGCGCATACGACGCCTCATAGAGGTCACGCGGCGCGACTTCGCCGATCTCATCGAGCGCGAGCAACGTATCGGTGTGCATCGTGCCCGCGCCTTCCAGGCCGTTCGCCGTCGCGCGCCACTGACGCCGGAACGACTGGCCGCCCCATACCGAAATGCCTGCAACCAGGGCGGTCGTCTTGCCGGTGCTGGAGTCGCCATAGATGTGCAGTCCGCCGCCGTCGATCCGTAGTGGATCAAGCAGCACGCCGGCGAAGCCCGCCGCGATGGCGAGCATCAGCATGGGGTTCCCATTCGCCAGTCCGGCGACGCCGGTCTGCCAGCCGTTCAGCGTACCGGCCACGCCATAAGGCGCGGTACGGCCCGCAGCCTGGAACCAGACGTCGTCCGCGCCGATGACTTCATCCGGTAGAACGAACGCGCCCTGGTGCCAGCCCGTCAGCGTCGCAGCGCGCATGTGCCGCTTCGGATGCTGGCTGGCGATGTATCGCAACACCTCGCGCTTCTTGTGCTGCGATATCTCGACGCCGCCGGCGAGCAGCACGCCCAGCGCTTCCGAGCCATCGCCCGCGAGCATTTCGGCGGGCATCGCCCAGCGCTTCCAGACGCCACGGCGCGACACGTAACGCAACAGGAAACCGTAGTCGTCGTCCTCGCGGTTCGACGTGGTGGCGGCGACATACAGCGGGGAACAGATCCACTCATCGACCAGTACCGGCTCCTGATCGTCACGCTGCTTGTACGAGTGATACCAGACGCCCGGCTTGCGTGCGACGCTGTCAATCGCCTGCCACCGGCTGTAGATGCCCCACGATGGCCGGGTGGCCATATCAGGCCACTGGTCCGGCAGGGCCGCCACGATCAGATCGCGCACGGCTTCGATGCCTTGGGCGCGATGCAGGTCGTTCAGATCCATGCCGGCCGGCGGTACGGCGAGTACACCCTCGACGGCGTTGGCAGCCGCTGTCGCGGACTTCATGCCGGTATTGCCTGCGGCGCCCGCGTTGCCCTCTGCGTCGTCGTTATCGACCGCGAATACGAGGTCTGCATCCGGATAGCGCTTGCGCATCGTTTCACCGACGCGGCGCAGATTGCCTGCATCGAAGGCGATGACTGAGGCACCGCCATTGGCTGCGGTCGCGCTCGCTGCGGTTGCATAACCTTCCGCGATGACGAGGCAGTCAAAGGAGTTGCCGATGACGTGAAACGAGCCCGCTTTCGCTCCGCCGGGCAGGAATCGTTTCTCGCCCGCCGGGCTGATGAATTCCAGGGACGTGAGCGCGCCGGCCTCGTTGTATAGCGGGACGATCAGCGCGCCGTCACAGCGCATGGACGCGATCGAGAGCGCGCCGCGATAGACGCGCAGATCGTGCTGAACCACGTCCTTCCGTGCGAGGTAAGGGTGATCCGCGGAGGCGGCCTGTGCGCCGTTCCAGATCGATACGGCCCGTTCAGCCGCGGTGCTGTGCCTGTCCGCGCGCGCCTTGCCGGCCGCATCGTCTGCCTGCCGGACTACGGCGGTGCGTTTCGTTTCTCCGGCGGGATGCGTGGCGATGCCTCGGTGACGTTTCGGTTCGAAGCCGTGACGCTTTGCGAGCTCGAACAGGCTACCGATACGGATGCCGCCGTCGGCATCCAGCGAGCGCCACGTATCGCGTGCCGCGCCGGCATCGTAGCTCGACGCGTTGCTGCTCCATGTGTTGAACAGCTCGAAGCCTTCGTCGCCGAATTCGTGCTTGATGGCTGCGCCGACGCGCCACCACTCATTGCGCGGCAGGTCGGACGGAATGGAAGAGAGCGCGAGCTGGACTCGCTCGCGGTCAGTGAACTGCATGGCATTCGCCCTCTTCCGTGAGGCGACGGCAGATTTCCGCGAGCGCGAGCGCCGTGATTTCAAGCGCGGCGGTGGGGACTTCCTCCGTCAGCGCGGCCAGCGAAATCGCGTGGCGTGCAATCAGCAGAATGTCGCGGCAAAGCGGGGACATGGCTCGCTGGGCGCGAGCGTGATCATTGAGGGGCATGGTTGCTCCTAGACGAGTTGAAGAACCCGACTTCCCGCTGTCAAACGGGGTGGCCGGGCACAAGGCAGGGTTGACAGACCGGCGTCTAGGAAACCGGCGAGCGCGAGCGCTCCCCCGCCAAGGCCCGACCATAGGAGCGCAAGGCGTGCGGACGAAAAAAAACCGCGCAGAGGCGGTAGTCCGCCTAGACAAATCCGGCTGTCAAACCGGGGCGCTGTTGTTTCAGCGACAGCCGGAGTATAGAAGCGGGACGCGCCAGCGACAAGAAAAACTTCCTGCGCCGGATGCGTCGCGAGCGTATGCGCTTGCGCCTGGGTGGAGTGAATGCTGTGCGTCATGTCGAACTGCCTTTAAGCCGCCGGGTTTGCGCCGGCGACCGCCGTGCAGGGGCGCCCGGTGCTGGCGTGGCCCAGTTCGTTAGCGGCGACGATGCCGGTTTTCTGCTGGCCCTGCGCGACGATCCATGCGCGGACTTCCTCCGCGCGCCAGACGACGAGGCGCGAAGACATTCTGATTGGCTGGGGAAACAGGCCGCGTCCCACCAGTTCCCAAAGCGTCGTTCGACCAATCGGGAAAACCTGCTGGACCTGCTTGAATCGCATGAAACCCGTTTCCGGGATGGCGACGACTTTCGGCGCGCGAATGGTGGTGTCCATAAACGTTCCTGTGTGTTCGTTAAGGTTCGGATGCGTTCATGTTCGGGCATGGGGAGGTCGAAGGCGAGCGACGCGGTCTGTACCCGGTCTGGGCACAATTTGGCGTGCCGAAGCGACCGGATTCGACCATTCCGCGTGATCGCGGCTCGCATCGGAATCGGCGTAACCGGGTTGCGGAAGAGGTCGGCGGGCGGGGGGATGTGCGGGGCGGGATTTGGTATCAGGGGAGGGCGTCGGCTCGGTTTCGCGATCGTCTCTCTGATTTTGCGGTGCTACAGGTGATACGGGTGATACATCGTTTGTTTTCAACAGCTTGCCCCGTAGCACCCATGTGATACGCGGTGATACGGGTGCTACAGAGGAGGGCCGGTGTGGTGTGATGGAGATGGCGACTGGTTTGTCTTGTGTAGCACCTTGTAGCACCTCTGTAGCACTCAACGATTCGTGCCAAAGCACTGACAAACCGGGGTGTAGCACCTGTAGCACTTGTAGCACCCGAATTCAGGTCGCGTGACTCTCTTGCTGTCCCCGTGCTGATACGACACGCCGGGTCATCAACAACATTTCAATAATGCTTGAAATGTGGAAATGAATACCCTATTGTTTGAGCTATGGACTCAAACCTTGTTGTACGCGCCCTGAGCGCGCTCGCACACGAATCGCGTCTCGCGATCTTCCGCATGCTCGTCGTGGCTGGTCCCGAAGGCCTGCCCGCAGGAGAAATCGCGCAGCGGCTTGCGCTTTCTCCTTCCAGCCTGTCTTTCCATCTGAAAGATCTGTCGCACACCGAGCTGGTCAAGCCCAGACAGCAGGGCCGTTTTGTTATCTACACAGCGAACTTTGATGCAATGGTGGGCCTGATCGGGTTTCTGACGGAAAACTGCTGCGCGGGCGCGGCCTGTGCCGTGGACGACCTTCCCGATTGCTGCACGAAACCGGCCAAGGCTTCCGATGAGCAGTGCTGAAACCGCCGACAGCGGCGCACAGCCAGCGATCGGCTCCTTCGAGCGGTATCTGACGGTATGGGTCGTCCTCTGCATTGTGGGCGGCATTGTGGCCGGCCAGCTCCTTCCCCAGCTATTTCAGGCAGTCGGCCGCATGGAGGTGGCGCACGTTAATCTCCCGGTCGGTGTACTGATCTGGGTAATGATCGTGCCGATGCTGGTCAAGATTGATTTTGGCGCGATGACCCAGGTCAAAAACCAGTGGCGAGGAATCGGTGTCACGCTGTTTGTGAACTGGATAGTCAAACCCTTCTCGATGGCGCTCCTCGGCTGGATTTTCATTCGGCACGTGTTCGCGCCGTGGCTGCCCACCGCTCAGATCGATAGCTACATCGCGGGCCTGATACTGCTTGCTGCCGCACCCTGCACAGCGATGGTGTTTGTTTGGTCGCAACTCTGCAAGGGCGATCCGTATTTCACCCTGTCGCAAGTCGCGCTCAATGACTCGATCATGATCGTCGCTTTCGCGCCCTTGGTGGCGCTCCTGCTTGGCCTGTCGGCCATTACGGTCCCATGGGATACGTTGGTCATTTCGGTTGGTCTGTATATCGTTTTTCCGGTCCTCATCGCGCAACTGCTACGCCGCATGCTGCTCTCTCGCGGCGAAACTCATTTCCGGCAGACGGTCGCCCGTCTCGGCCCGTATTCGATCGGCGCATTGCTCGTCACGCTTGTCCTGCTGTTTGCCTTCCAGGGGCAGGCGATCGTAAAGGAGCCGTTCGTTATCGCCATGATCGCGGTGCCGATCCTGATACAGGTGTTTTTTAATTCCGGCCTTGCGTACCTGTTGAACCGGCGGCTGGGCGTGGCGCACTGTGTTGCGGGGCCGTCCAGTCTGATCGGCGCCAGCAATTTCTTCGAATTGGCGGTCGCTACAGCAATCAGCCTGTTTGGCTTCCACTCGGGCGCGGCGCTGGCCACGGTGGTCGGCGTGCTGATCGAAGTGCCGGTGATGTTGTTCGTTGTCGGTGTGGTCAACCGCTCGCAGCATTGGTACGAAGCGAAACACGGCATCAAGGAGCAGCAAGCATGATGGTCACGATTTATCACAATCCCGATTGCGGCACGTCTCGCAATACGCTGGCAATGATCCGCAACGCCGGCATCGAGCCAGAAATCATCGAGTATCTGCGGGCTCCTCCTGACCGGGAGACGCTGAAGGAGTTGATTTCTCGCGCCGGCCTCACGGTGCGCGCCGCGCTACGTGAAAAGGGTACGCCCTATGCCGAGCTTGGCCTGAACGATATGTCTTTGAGTGACGAGCAACTGCTCGATGCCATGCTCGAACATCCAGTACTGATCAACCGCCCGTTTGTCGTCACGCCGCTTGGCGTGCGCCTCTGCCGGCCTTCTGAGGTCGCACTCGACATCCTTCCGGCCGCGCAGAAAGGTCCATTCTCGAAAGAGGACGGCGAGCAGGTCGTCGATAGCGAAGGGCGGAGGCTTGTTTAATGATGCAGGATCTGCCTAACGTTAGCGCACTGCACCTCAGCTCGCCCGATCTCCAGAAGCTCCAGCCGCTAACCGTTTCCCAACACGCGCCACGAATCCTGCTGCTATTCGGCTCGTTACGCCCTACCTCCTACAGCCGGCTGCTCACACTCGAAGCGGAACGCATCCTGCGCCATTTCGGCGCGGATACGCGGGTGTTTGATCCCCACGGCTTGCCGCTCGTAGACAGCGTGCCGGCCGATCATCCGAAAGTGGTCGAGCTGCGCAAGCTCTCCGAGTGGTCCGAAGGGCATGTCTGGTGCAGTCCCGAACGTCACGGAACCTTGACTGCGGTATTTAAGAATCAGATCGACTGGCTTCCGCTCGAATGCGGCGGGGTTCGCCCCACGCAAGGGCGCACGCTCGCTGTAATGCAGGTGTGCGGCGGATCGCAATCTTTCAACGCCGTGAACGCCCTGCGCATTCTCGGTCGATGGATGCGCATGGTAACCATCCCGAATCAGTCTTCAGTCGCGAAGGCCTGGCAGGAGTTTGACGCCAACGGTCGGATGAACCCGTCGACCTATTACGATCGCGTGGTGGATGTGATGGAAGAACTGTACAAATTCACGCTGCTTGTGCGTGACCGCGCGGACTACCTGACTGATCGCTACAGTGAACGGAAAGAAGCGTATCCGGAGCTTGCTACCGCCTTGGCGGCGGCCGCCATGAGTCAGGAAGCCGCGAGCGCCACCCCGGATACTGATAAGAGCGAGACCGCGTAACTGAACGGAGAGTCGCGGCCATATCACGATATGGCTTTCCGCCGCTGCGCCGTTTCCGGTATCGCCCTCTTTGCCGTCAAGCCGCGGGCATCGCCTAACCCCCGCGACGAAACGCCAGGCCGACCCTGGCCCAACCCCAGTGACCTGACCAAACGAGCGCTTACCGAATGGCAGGCGCTCGTTCCACATACGCGGATCAATCTTCGCCGTGAGGTGTTAATGGAAGTTGGTTAAATCAACCGAGGCGCCGCGTAATGATGACAGGCCCGGCGTAATCAAGAAGCGCGCGCGGTATGTATGGCCACAGGTCACGTCATCGCACTGAAAATCGATTTTCCAAGCGACCGGTGATTCTTTTTCCATCGCACGTGCTATACCGCGTGCGCTGCAATGCGGACAGACAATTGTGATTCTCATCGGCTCCTCACATCGTTCGCACTCGCGCGGGCGTTGACCGCTCCACGAAGCATCGGTGCGGGCCGTACTTCAAGCATTACCTCAGCGCGCGGGCGGGACGAAGGAGAGAGGGAATGAATGATTTCCAGTTCCGCGCGCGCCTTGAATCCGCACTCGCGACAGACGCTATAAATTCGGCGCAGTGTGACCGATTGAAAGTCGGTGGTGCGCGCGCAAAGGGCTGCGCCACAGCATGGGCATTCGATTTTCATCGCGGACATAAAAATTTTCTCGCATCAGGCCAACCCCCGTTCGTGCCGCCCCATTTACTTCGATCCTAGGCACTGTTGAATTTTGCGCATCGAATCGCTCAACCCCTTGCGCAACGCGATGCACTCCGGTCGCACAGTCTGAGCAGGAGTGAATCTAACCGTATTCAGTCTGTAACGATTATGTATGGTAACAAGATGTAACGACGCCCGCCAGGCTCGAAACGGCATGTCGATAATCGGATTTTCGGGTAGCTGCGCGAATGCAATGCGGAATGCATTGAAATGTCCGGCGGGGGTCAACCGATAGTGGGCCGGGCGGGTGTCGGCGGTTGAATCGCAGTCCCCCTCCCCGCCTGCCCTCCTCTTGGGTGGGTAGTTTTGATGCAGCAGACTGCCAAACTCCCTAGCGCCAGCGCGCACAGGGGATCAGGCGATTTTAGGACCGGCTAAGTGATGCGATGTGATGCATGCAGCGTATCCTCCTCACGATTTCCATGATTCGCTGCAGAGTGCAGCCGATCCTAGTGCGCAGCGCGGCAATCGTCGCTCGGCTTGGATCGAAAAATCAACGGACAGCGGCGTGATATGTTTCAGATCATTTGATGAATTCAAGTACGTTCAAGGAGGGTTATGGACCAGCATTTTCAAAGAATGACTGAAGCGTTCTTTGCGGCTATACAGCCGTGGAGTTCCGCCTACACCAACGCTCGGTTGACGTTCATAGCAGTTAGACGCGGAACATATCTCGAAATCATAGGTGCGCGCGTGTACTTGACGTCCGTTTCTCGCGAGCCATTAAAGGAGTGGTTTCAAGCTGGAGACTTGGAAGCTGGCCAAGTAGCGCTCTCAGGCGGAGTGACCGCCGTCGCGCAAGCGCTCGAACAGATTGCATCCCCCGATGGCTTTGATATCCCCGGTCGGGGTCGCCTTTTCCTGCGCCCTGAAGACAATCAAAACGTCAGCATTGGGCCGCCGATTTTGATCCATGCCGAAGGAATCACGCAAGGAAACCGCCTGGCGGTTCTGACAATGAACGGGACGAGGTGGCAAACGCTTACACAGCAGCCAGAAACCGATTGGATGCTTAAGGCCGCAGTGCATCCCTTCGACTCGCTGAGCGAACTGAGCGTCGAATACGGTCTCGGCGCCGCGCCGAACACGTTCACCACACTAGAGGTCGTGGCGACCGCAGTTGCCGAGGTGTACCTGCTTTCATCCGTTAACGACGGCAAAGCCGATTTAGGGCTTTGGTTGCCAAACAACCTTGACAAATCACAAGCAAGGCTAGGATATCGCGTGATTGACAAAAGCATCGTTGTCAAACGCGGCTCAGTCGAAGGCGATAAGCTTAATTGGCAGGACCGATCAGGCGACGTTGTCGGGCAGTTGTTGCTGGATGTACCACTTGGTGCCGTAGTTCAGTGCATCGCGTCGTATGCCGGCCACGCCCATCATTTGCGCTGGTTTGCGGACCCCAAAACGTATCAAAACGCTCGGGCGGCAGTTCTCTCTAGCGTTGACCAAACCGGCAACATGCTCCGGGGCTATTTGATGCCCGAGCTTCCACCGAAAGGCAAGGTAGCCGACGATTTTGAGTCGGCCGTCGCTTGGATGCTTTGGGCTTTGGGTTTCGCTCCGGTCAGTTTCGGGATGAACGCTAAAACGCGCGACACTTTCGATATTCTGGCCGTCGCCCCGCGAGGCGATTTCGTTGTGGTTGAATGCACGCTTGGGCTACTGAGGGCGGAGAGTAAATTGTCGAAGCTGAGCGCCCGCGAAGCATCGCTACGCAAGATGTTAGCGACGTCGGGCCTTCAACACTTGCGCGTCTTGCCGGTCATCGTGACGGCAATGACCAAAGACGAGGTCAAAGCAGATTTGAACGCTGCGGCTGAAACCGGCGTTCTCGTTTTGACAAGGGAGGATCTGGACCTCATCTTCGGAAGTGGGCAAACTAGATTCGTCAATGCAGATCAACTTTTCGACGGAGCCATGCAAAGGGTAGCCGACGCCAAGGCGGCCATTGGCTCGCAATCGATCTGAGTGGCGGCAGGGGGACGGACTAGATATTCTATTTTTGCGTCGCCGCGGCATCAGTTGTCCCGACCCGCGTTTGCAATGCCCCTTTCGCATGACCGGATTGATAGGGCTACGCATCGAAACCCATTCGTACGGAAGCCATCACCTATATGCGGCGCGTAGTTCACGCATGAGTACACCGAAGGTCGCAGAGACCATTCCCTTGGGAAAGGGGATATATACGAGACCGTACAGATTGGAAGGAATGTTTACGCCTTCTTCATGGAGTAAGCACACGTTGGCGGGGCCGTAACATCCTTGAAAATATCCAATTTCGTGCATCACATTTTCCCTCGCGCGGAGATTTCCTTCCGCGTCTTGATCGTCGCCGGTCATGACAATTACGGCGAAATCGCAGGTCGCGGCGTGCTCCACTAGCTTTTGAAAGATGGTGCGGCCAAGATTCGCCTCCTGCGCCAGTTCGGTGGTGCTGTGCTGTAGATCCCTCTCGATGAAGTCCTGTACTTCTCGCCAATCGCTGGCTCTGCCGTGGGAAATAAAAACTCGATGGTCCTTTGGGGCGTCGCTCGCCGGCGAAGAAAGCTCGCTATGAGCCCGAATCTCAAATATTTGCTCAATCGAGCGGGCCAGTCCGGACAGTTGATTGCGGCTGTAAAAGTTTTTTCCATCTTGCATCGGCACCGCAGGTTCGGAATAGACCGGCAGGAAATCGCCGTAAAGGTGAGGCAATTGCTGCCGCAGTATTTCGACCTGTCGGTGCGCGGACTCAAAGTACTCTCGCACGTATCCCGGCGCGAATGCTTGCTGGGCACGGGGTGCCCTCTCCGTACCTTTGGTTTCATCTAACTGTTGGCGGGCGGCTTTTACAACCCCAGCCAGCTTTGCGAATGCAGTTGCAACCGTGTCCACCATTCTGCCCCCGGAATTTTTAAGTCTGCGATCACCATGCCCGCTGCCGATTCTCGCACAAGGTGACAGTGTCTCCGGGGGCAGATTCTGCGAGCTAGTACAGTGAAAGTACAGTTTGGACAGGCTAGGATGGCCTTGAATGAGCTTGTTTAGCCTTGGTTTTGCACTTTGCGAGTTGCGTAAGGCATTGTTTTTTAAAGGGGTGTGGCGCGCTGGTAAAACTCCGAAGGCAGGGGTTGCTGGTTCGATCCCAGCCGGGCGCACCAAAAGTTCCTTTAAATACAATAACTTATTTGGCGCCCTATTTTCTGTATTTGAGTCGTACGGAAACTGTACGGAAATTCTGACCGCTCCGGAACAGTGTTTCTGTGCTGCCCGTCGTGTTCGCGAGCTCATCCAAGGCCCTTTCGTACTTGGAAAAGGAGCAGCGACAGACGCGTCCTACTCGACTGGGTCAGCATTGTCGATGGTGTCTTGGGTGATCGTCTGGACTGTCTGAGAGACGAACTCGATAAGCCGGTCGCTGTATCGCGGATCTGAGCCAACAAGTGCCGGATCAACGAGCATGGGCACAAGCTTATGCAGGAGCTTGGTGAGCTTGTCGATATGTTTCGTTATCGACGTTCTGTCGGCGACGATAAGCTCGTTCAGGGCTTCGCCATCTTCTTGCCAACAGTGCAATGTCCGGATTTTCTGAATTGCGACATCGATCCTATTGCTGCGGATTCCGGCGCGCACGATTCCGTCGGCGATCTCCAGTGCGCGCTGCATACTCACTGACTGTTTGCCCTGACGGTATTGCATCAGGATCTCAGCGCTCAGTTGCCGACCGCTGTTTTCTTTGAGCGATAGGAGATGCGCCAGAGATTGCCAGTCCCCCTTAGCTTGTTGCTTGTGCAGTTTATACGCATGATCAAGTAGCTGCCCCAGTAGAAGTTTGTGATTCTCCACAACCCGTCTCCTTCTTTGTCGTCAGCTGTATAGCTCACATGGCGAAATCATTTAGTTTCTTCATGCAGATGTTCGCAGCTTAATGGGATCTTGGTAAGCGGGTCGACGTCGCCCAACCGTCGACAGTGAAGTGACGGAAGACAGGTGGGAGCTCGTAACCGGCGGCGGACCCGCGTAACATGGCAAAAAATTCCGAAGAAAGGATCCGTTTTGCCAGCCTTGCCACGCAACATCTTGGGGGCCGAGACCGCCGCAAAGGCAGCCAGCTCTGCTCCGCTTCGTCCTTTCGCATACACTCGCCGATCGTCGGGAACAAAGGATTTGTCTCTCAAAGAGGAAGTCCTGGAAGAGACCGGCTATTGGGCGAAGCCGAGCGGCGTGAGTAGCAAGCCGCCACGATGGATCGTCCACATTGACGCGACACGCGAGGTTCCTGTCGCCCGGCTTGCGCAAGATTCGTCGGGCATGACGCCTCCCGCTGCGATGACCCCCGGCTACATTAATAACGGCTCAGGCAAGTGCGCGCTCGCGGCGTTCCGGCTGATGCCGGCGGTCAAGCTGGGACCGGCCAGCTATAAGTTTCCGGACGAATGGGAGTGGATTGTGCAGTTCGCATTTGCCAGGGCGTTGCCGGTCGGCACGTCGGGCGATGTCCTGACCGATTTCAACGTCCAGGACAGCACCTTGTCCTACAAGGGCCGCGAGACGCCGAAGACGGCCTATCCCATCGCGCACATCAGTCTGATCAAGACAATGGCCGAGCCCGAGCCAATTCAGCTTGCTTCGGGCGAACTCTTCAGCTACGAAGACGCGACGGCCACGCTGGCGGCCTGGCTGAGCGACGGAAACGCGAACTTCGGCGTTTATTCGGCGGACAGCCAGGAGGACATGGAGCGGCTGCAATACGATCTAGGGTCTGTCTTCGAGGCCGAGGCAGACGCCGAAATCGAGCCAGCACAGAATTTGGAGGTGTTGCCGGCCCCTGACCTCTTCGGCGTTCCGCCGGTCGTTTATAAGCTGATCAACGCCGCCTTGGCCGCTGGTAAGCGCCATTTCGTCTTTCATGGGCCGCCTGGGACTGGCAAGACCACGCTTGCAGAATATGTGGCGGAGCAGATCGCGGGCGATGATTTGTCGGAGGGCGAGGCGCCTTACACGCTGTTGACGGCGTCGTCGTCATGGAGTTCGCAAGACCTCGTCGGAGGGTATCAGCCGCTTGGCCCGGGCAAGATGGGATTTGTGCCGGGCGCCATGCTGCGGGATTTCCACAAGCCGATCATCATCGACGAGCTCAATCGCTGTCCGATCGACAAAGTGATCGGGCCGTTGTTTTCCGTTCTGAGCGGACAATCGACCTCCCTGCCGTATCGAGTGAAGGTCGAAGACGCGACAAGCGAAAACTATCGCATCCTGCCAAAGCCGAACCCTTCCAAGGCAGAACACGAGTTCGCCCCCGGTCCCGCATGGGCGATGCTGTGCACGCTCAATCAGGTCGGGCACGCATCCATTCCTGATCAGGGCAGCCCGCGCGGACAGCAGAAGCTTCGACTTCCGAGTCTATATCTGGAATTGCACGCACGGCGGGGCAAATCGTGCGGATGACGAGTTTCGGATTCAGTTCACGAGCGTGCCCCACGGGCACGAGGGGACGCCAACACTGCTTCTCGGATGGCATGACGAACTAGAAGTGTTCGCCGCCTGGGACATCTCGGCCCACGATGGGCAGAGTTCGGCTTCGCCATCCGCGCAGATTCGGGAGCGAACCTTGGAAGCGGCCGCAGGTGGTGCGTTTGCGACCCAGGCTAAGGAAAATGAAATCGTTGTGGCCTTTCGTCCCTTCCTGCTGGTCGACTACGCGCAGTCGACCAGCAGCTTGCATCAAACGGGGCGCGCGCATCGCGACATGAGCCTCTTAAATGACCTGGACTCGCTGGATGATGAGCAAATCGCTGCTGTGGCCAACCGTCCGAGGCAAATGGTGATTCGAAGGATCGCTAGGAGATATCGCGCGGCGAATTTTAGCCGCAAGGTCCTCGAGGCTTATGGCCATCGGTGCGCGTTTTGCCGTGTCCAGCTCGGCCTGCTAGATGCGGCTCATATCGTGCCGGTGTCGGCGTCTGGCAGCACCGATGAAGTTACAAACGGCGTGGCTCTTTGCAAGCTTCATCATTTCGCCTACGACTCCAATCTGGTCGCTTTTGACCGCCGATACAGAATCCGTGTCAGCGAGTCGCGCGTGGGAGAGTTGGCAGAAGCCGAGTTGGATGGAGGCATCAGGGGTTTTCGAGATGCCCTTGCGCCAACGCTCGTCCTTCCCGCCAACGTGCGCTATCACCCCAACCCGGCTTACGTGCAAACGGCCCTTCGCGTTAGAGGATGGCGGCCATGATGACGAGGCGGGGAGATGAAGACGGGTTCGCGAAAACAACAGCGGTCGGAACAAATGCAATCACGTTCACGAAAGACGACGCGCGGTTAGGAGGTTTAACGCCTCTCTTAGCAAGGCCACGCCCGCGTTGATGTCCGATGCCGAGCCGTCGATCCGTCCAGTCATTGATAGATAGGCAAAGTGGACGGCCGGCGAATGCCGCGCCAACGCCACTAGGTGCGGGCCGCTTGGGCCGCGCACGCCCCCTAGCCAGTTTTGTACCGTCCTCTCGCTCGCGCCCGTCCATCGAGCGAGCTTCTTGATCGAGTTTCTCGATCCGCCCATTTCTTCTTTGAGCGCCATGGCGATCGCCATGGGATATTCCGCGCCGATTTTTTCCCTTTCTTCGCGCAAATTCTTGCGTGTTGTCGGCAACATTTTTCGCGCCTCCAAAACTATATTCCCTGAACGCAAGCGAAAGAGCGGGCTCGCGTGTCGCCTCCGCGCGGAGGCCTGCGGCGACACGCGGCTGCCCCCTCGCGGCTCGAAGGGAGGCAGGGTGGAACGGACAACTCGCAACAAACATCCGCAAGGCGCGGCTGGCCGAGGCCGCGCGGCGGCTTACGTTCGAATGTCGACGGAGCACCAACAATACTCGACCGAAAACCAAAAGGACGTCATCTTGGCGTTCGCGGAAAGTCGCGATCTGGACGTAGTGCGTGTCTACGCGGATGAAGGGAAAAGTGGGCTGCGGCTCGACGGGCGCGACTCTTTGAAGGCCTTGCTAAGAGATGTGGAGTCAGGCGGGGCCGACTTTTCCGTAATTTTGGTCTATGACGTTAGCCGATGGGGTCGTTTTCAAGACCCAGACGAAAGCGCAAGCTATGAAATCCGTTGCAAGCACGCGGGTGTGAGAGTGCTGTACTGCGCCGAGCAGTTCGAGAACGACGGAAGCCCCGTGTCAAGCATCATCAAGAGCGTTAAGCGAACAATGGCTGGCGAATATAGCCGCGAGCTCAGCGTGAAAGTGCACGCCGGCCAATGCCGCCACATCCGGAACGGTTTTCGGCAGGGTGGCCCGGCGGGCTTCGGCCTCCGCCGCGTACGGGTCGAGCCGAACGGGCAGAGGCACGAGCTCAGACGTGGCGAGCACAAGGCGATCCAAACCGATCGCGTCATTCTTGTCCCGGGGCCGTCCGACGAGGTAGCTGCTGTACGCGACATCTACCGATGGTTCGTCGAGGAGGGGCGCTCCGAGGCCGAGATCGCCGCTGCGCTGAACGAAGCTGGCGTGCGCACCGATCGCGGCGTCGCGTGGACTCGGGGAACGGTCCACCAGATCCTCACAAACGACAAGTACGTCGGCGATAACGTCTGGAATCGGGTGTCGTTTAAGCTCAAACAAGAGCGCGTCCGTAATCCGCCGGCGTCATGGGTTCGCGCGGACGACGCATTCGAGCCGATCGTCGATCGGATCATCTTCGAGGCCGCCCGCCAAATCATCCTCGCGCGCTCCTACCGGCTCACCGACGCGGATATGCTGGAAGCTCTGCGAAAGCTGCTGCTTCGAAACGGCTACCTCTCCGGCATCATCATCGACGAGTCGCCCGGCTGCCCGTCCAGCAGCGCCTACGCGAGCCGCTTCGGCAGCTTGCTTCGCACCTACGACCTGATCGGCTACGCGCCCGCGCGCGATTACAGGTACGTCGAGCTTAACCGCCGCCTGCGGGAGCAGCATCCCGAGGTCGTATCGGCCGCTGAGCGGGCAATGCTTGACGCGGGCGCGCGCGTCGAGAAGGACATCGCGTCCGGTTTGCTGTGGGTCAATGAAGAGTTCAGGGTGTCGCTGGCCTTGTCGCGCTGCCGGCCGACCAATGCGGGCTCGAACCGCTGGATCATCCGCTTCGACACCGCGTTGCGCCCGGACATTACCGTCGCCGTTCGCATGGAGCTAGACGCGCAATCGATCCGCGACTACTTCCTTTTGCCGGCCATCGATGTTTCGACGGACGTCGTCCGCCTGGGTGACCACAACGATTTCGGCTTTGAGGGCTATCGCTACGACGACCTGGAAATGCTCTGCCACCTAGCTCGCCGGGTTCCGCTGAAAGGAGTCAGCTATGAATGACCGCGTCGACAGAATTGTGTCTGCGCTTTCGCGCAGCGACGAGATCGCGCAAATTCCGGTCGCGCAGCTCAGAGTGCTGAATCCACGGACGCGCAATCCGTATTTTTTCTCCCAGCTTGTCGAGAACATTGCGTCGGTTGGCCTCAAGCGGCCTATAACGGTGGCCCATGGCGGCCGCGACGCCGATGGCGAGTGGTACGAAGTGCTGTGCGGGCAGGGCCGCCTCGAAGCGCTCAAAGCGCTTGGCGAGAGCATGATTCCCTGCTCGATCGTGGAGGCCAGCGAAATCGACCGCTACCTCATCACGCTCACGGAGAACATCGCGCGGCGACGTCATTCCACCGCCGAACTGTTGGGCGGCTTGCAAGTCCTTCGCGCCAAAGGCTACTCGACGGCCGAGATTTCCCGCAAAACGAACCTCGACGACGCTTACGTCAACGGCATCCTGCAATTGTTGGAAAAAGGCGAGCAGCGACTCATGCAGGCTGTCGAAAAGCGCGTCATGCCCCTCTGGCTTGCCGTTGAGGTAGCTCGCTCGCCGACGGAAGAGGTCCAGGCGGCGATGGTCGCCGCCTACGAGTCTAAGACACTCACGGGTGACCAATTGTTGCGCGTGCGCCGAATCCTGAGCAAGCGCGAGGCGGCGGGCAAAAAGATGGGAGGTCGTCCAGTTCAGCGCGAGAAGCCCACGCCGCAGAAGTTGCTGCGAACCTACAGGAACGAGGTTCGTCGCCAAAAAATGATTGTGCAGAACGCCAACCTCCAAGAGCAGCGCCTTCTGCTTATTACTTCAGTCCTTCGTCGCTTTCTCGCCGACGAGCATTTCAGAACGCTTTTGCGGGCAGAAGGCGTCAAGGATATCCCCGAGGCGGTTGCCTCCCGCATTCCGCCGGAGCTTATGCCATGAGCAATGTCAGACACGGTTTCGAAACGAAAGTTATTGAGGTTCCTTTGGGGCGGATCGTCTCCGATGCGCCGCTAGGAAAGGGCGTGCTTGAAACGGCGAAATATAAGACTATCCTTGGCTCCATCGAGGAGCTTGGCGTCATCGAGCCGCTCGCGGTGTTTCGCTCGCCTCGCCAGTTCGGCGACTTCGAGCTGCTTGACGGCCGGTTGCGACTTGAGGCGCTCAAAGAACTGCGTCGGGATACCGCGCCGTGCATGGTCTCCACCGACGACGAGTGCTTCACGTTCAACCGCCACGTCACGCGCTTGTCGGCCGTGCAGGAGCACAGGATGATACGGGCGGCGCTCGCCAAGGGCGCCTCTGAGAAGCGAATCGCCGAAGTTCTCCGTATGGACGTCCGCAGCATTCGGGAGCGGGCAGCCCTGCTCGACGGGGTCGCGCCGGAAGCGGCCTCACTTCTCAAGAATCGGCAGGCAGCTCCCAAAGTGTTTTCCGTTCTGAAGAAGATGAAGCCATATCGGCAAATTGAGGCGGCCGAGATGATGATCGCGGCGAACAAGTTTACCGCGACATACGCCGAAATGATCTTGGTCGCCACGCGCTCCGAGGCGCTCGTCGACGGCCCCAAGTCCAAAAAGAGAGACGAAATATCGCCCGAGGACCTGGCCAAGCTGGAAGCAGAAATGGAGCGGTTGCGGCAAGACTGCCAAGCCGTGGAGGACGAGATCGGCGAGACTATGCTGTCCCTGGTCGTCGCCAAGAGCTTCATGGCTCGACTCCTCCGCAACGAGAACATTCATGGCCACCTGAAGCGGCACCACAGCGACTTGCTTGCGAGCTTGGTCTCGACCATGGACGCGATCGCGGCGGACAACCGCGTCACCGAGCAGGAATGAGGCGGTCCGCATCGGCAACGTTAATGGATGCAGCAAAGTCAAAACAGGAGGGCAATTTGCCCTCCTGTGTCCTTCGTTAAAACGGGAACCCGTCGTTCTCATCTTCCGGTGGAAGATGCGCGGTTGGCGTATGATTCGGCACGACACCGATTGCGGTGGTGATTAAGTCGCCGGTTTTTATGCAACGCCAGACCCAGCTTGACGGGGTGTCCAGCTCGGGCACCCTGCGCCAGCTGCCCGATCGATACGGGCGAAACTGCCACCTTTCACCATGCCGCGTGTGGAACAACGCCAGGCGCCCGAATTGGCCAACCTGCGCTTCGCTGTTGTCCAACTTGAAAACGCGAATTTCTTCACCAAAATCGAAGACTGCCTCGTCGCGCACGATGCAAAGCAGTTGAACATCAAGAAAGAAATCGCAGGCGACGTGCTTTGCCGATCCGGGGATGTTTTCCATTTTTCATTCTCCTGTTACGCCGGGCCACGATGGGATTGGTGTTTGGCCGGACAGCAGGTGATGTCGAACGCGAGGTGATAAAAAAGAATCGGCTGAATACGCATACTTGTTACCTTCCCGGTCGACGAATATCCCTATAACAGGCGCGCGTATAGTGATTTTCAGGATTACTGATAGGATGGTTATGCGATCTGTGAAAGGGTCGGCAGTCCACACACTCTCTTGAATGTGCCGGGGCTGCCAACCCCAGACACGTTCGTGCACTTCAGTTCCAATCGATCGCCAATCGACTGGAATTGACCGCTGAAGCGTGGTGCCTATAGTTAGGCTCGCCATGCTACGCAGGGCGCTGGGGGCTGCAACGTCCCCTTCGACCCAATCCAGTTTGTGGCGTGAGAAGTCGGGCGACACGGAAACGGGTTTCCAGGCGACTGGAATGACCCTGCCATGTCCGAACGGGTGGAAATCCCGACAACGGGCGGCCCGAGAGGGTCGGACGGTGTCCCGGGCGGTGGGCTGCTGAGGCGTCAGGAATGGCGCAGGGGTGTGAGGAGAAATCTGGATCACCTGGTACTCACTGGCGCAAGCCGGTGAGATCGCTGGATAGCTCAAGCCGTACGTTGCATCCGCAGAGGATGCATCTGGGTAAGTCGTGACAAGCCGTTGGCTGGTTCGCCGGGAGGTGGATCAGTTAGTCAGGGTGCGATGAAGCGTTGACGAAGTAGGGGAGGTGCTTGGAACCTCGACCCCCTGAAACCCACTGTAAGGCGGGGTAGGCCCTCAGGGCTAATCGTTGATAGCGGAGCACGGCGGCGTGTCATGTCGACGTACATGGCTAACGTGGGAATCACCGACATACCGATTGAGCCCGGGTGGCACCGGGCAAGGTAAAGGTGAGGGAGACTGGTTTAGTAGCGATAAGGCAAGGGCAGACCTGACGGTTGTCCACGCGGAGCGAAAGGCCGGAGCGGTATTTTGAAGTGTACGAGTGTGTTCTGAGTCATGGCAGGCCCTGGCAGCCCTGCTCATTTTCACGGAGAAACGACGAAGTAAAAACATCAGACCAACGGCCGTAGGGCCAAAGTCGTCACATGATGTGGCGCAACCGCTGCCGGGGTAGTTCGACCCGGCAGTTTCCTTTTGTGCAATCGGTGCCGTCCGTGGGCCATCGGCTGCCCGGCAGGAGCTACGTTCCGGATACCTAGATCTCGCGTGCTGCTGCCAGCAATCGCGTCCGCGCTCGCTTTGACGCCTGCCCATAAAGCAGGATCAATTCGGCAAGGTCGTCGTCTTCGGCAAAGAAATATGCGGTCGGGACCGAGAGCTCGGCAGCCAACCGGCAGGCAAACGGGTAGTCCACCTTGTGGATGCCCAGTTCGTAGCGGTTGATGCGGGTGCTGGCGACGAAAGGGTCGAGGCCGGCCGCAATGCCCAGCGATTTCTGCGACAAGCCGGCACGAAGGCGGGCTTCCTTAAGCCGACCTCCAAAGACGGTATTGTCTGTTGCCGACATTGCGTAACTCTGTAATTTCAGAGTTACGAATATCGTAGTTAATCGAAATTCCGGATACTACGAAGATCGTAGTACGTGACGATGTCTACCGGGAGGGCGATGCTCCTACACATCAGACCGGAGAAATCGGTATAGGGCCCGTCCTAGCCCAGGGGTTCCCGATCAGCGTTGATCCTGGGCGCCGTTATGGGAGCGAGCATTAACCGGCTCGTTCGGGTTCCGATCACATCGACTGTGTCCCATCTCCCGACGAACAGCTTCAATTGCTCCTGTGACTGGCAGGAAGAATAGCCTTGGGGCCTCTCTGGCCGCCTTCATGAATTCGCGCATGACAGCATTCATTGGGATGCTCCTTCGGTACGTGCGGAACCTGCCGGTGACAGTCAATCCATATGATTCTACGACTAACGTGAATTGTCGTGAAAAATGTTTGCCGAAGACCATGAATAGCTGGGATCGGTATACCAGTCGTCTTCCAGACGAGGACGCCCTAACAAATTCCATGAGTCGTCGTCATGAAGGCCACGATCGAATGGATCGCCGTAGTCAAATCGCCGTGTTCCGCCCGACCGTGCTCCACGAAACAGGGGGGCGAGGAAAGACAGCATGGGGGCAATCAGCGTGACAATGACGGGAGCGAACGCTGTCTGCACGATGATGTCGGCGACAAACTGGTTGATGTGGAAATGGGCCCAGACAATGTCCAGCAGATCTTTGATCTGAATGGCCGCGGTCAGCGCGAGCAGGCCGACCGGTGCGCGCACCCAGAATGGTGCCTTGGTAAAACGGCTGTAAGACGGGATCGGCGGTTTCATTTCAGCTCCCTTGCATTTCCGTGCTGCCCTACTTTTCTGTGGGCACCGACCAGCCGGGACGACCTTATCCGGATGTGAGTTGACACACTACGATTATCGTAGCAATCTCTCGCCTGGATAGCTACGAATTTCGTAGCTATCCGGTGGAAACGCGAATCGCGAAAACAAGAACTGGACCTTGAGGCATGAGAAATTGAAAAACCAGAATCGAAATGCCTCGCCGTGACGTGTTGCTCACGCGCTTGACCTGAATCGCTGCGTCAGGTTTCTACCTGAAGATCTGTTTTGATCCTGCGCCGCGGACGGGATGCTGTCCGCCGCCGCGCGTCACTTTTCCAATTCGGGGATTCACCATGAGGAAGATTCTGGTTGTCGTGTCGATCACGGCTTCGGCTGTGCTGGCTGGTTGCGCCGTGAGCGCGGGCAATGTGGCGCTGAAGGATCAGAGCCAGACGACGGTCGGCAACTCGATCGTCGAAGGCAAAACGACCAAGGCCGACGTGCAGGCGGCATTTGGTTCGGCGACCAAGGTGTCGTTTACCGATGCCGGCCTGGAAATCTGTAACTACGAATTCGACCATGCGACGCCTCAGGCCATCAACTATGTGCCTGTCCTGAACCTTCTGGCGCATGGCGCGAACGTCGAGAAGAAGACGCTGACGGTGCTGTTCGACGAGAAGGGTATCGTGAAGAAATACACGTTCGCCGAAAGCAGCAACGTGGTACGTGGCGGCGTCGCCCAGTAAGGCCTCCGGCTGTCCGGGAGGACAGCCGGACATCCAATCATTCGGCAGGACGCTATCGATAATGAAAAAAATGTTTCTGATCTGCACGCTGATCACTTCGATCTGCGGCTGTGCCGTCAATACGGCCCCCCTCACTCGGGATCAGGTCGCGGCGAAGGTTGCGGTCAAGGTGGGTTATGCCGGTTGTAACGGCTGCAACATGGTCAGGACATACGTCGCACCGCGTCTGTACAGGCAGCAATTCATCAACGACCCGGATTTCCATGGCTGGCTGGATCTGAATCTGCAACTGGCCTCCACGAACTACAACACCGCTGGCCACGCCCAGGCGTACCGGATTGTCGCCGGGGTGATCGCAAACGGCGGCTTTCAGGATGCCTGGATGACGCACGTCCCGGGCGATCTGCAAGATCGTTGTCCCCGTGATGCCGAGGTCGTGCGTGGCTATCACGGGTTCCACACGGGAAACGGGATCGAGTTCTGGCTCGTCAAGGACGACGGTACGTACGCAGCGCTGGGTCATGTGGCCGACAGCAATGGCGAGACGATCAAGAATCTGGAATGCTTCAACAATGTCGGCAGCGGGGCGTCGTGGACCCAGATGATCGACCTGCCAGCAAAGGTGATCGAGGACGCGCGGCGCCAGAACCGTGCTATCCGGATTTTTGCTGGTCGTGCATTGACGAAGTACGAGTCCACGAGCGACGGGTACAACCCGGTGACGGTCGCGCATACGGTTCGCAAAGGTTTGATGCTGGAGTTCAGTCCCGACTATCTCGACGGTTTTGCAGATGGCCTGAAGCGGCTGGGTGCGGGAACGCCTGTTGCGCAATAACGCGTATCGGTACAGACGGTAGCACGCCTGACTCGCTACGTCGGCGTAGGACATGGAAAGCCCCAACGCTTACGTTGAGCAACACGGCCCCGCTTGAAAACTATCAAATGTTTGCCAGCAAGATCCAGTGCCTCGATTTTCTCCCCGTGGCATTGCCACGGGGAGAACCGCTTCAGTTAGTCCGTTGAATCAATGAAGCCCCAGTCGATTGCCAGTTGCTCAAAGCGTTTTACGCCGTGGGCAAAGTAGTGAGCGACGTTATGCGAGCAGGCCCGCGTATCCATTTGCAGGACGCGCATGACATCGTCGAAGCATTCCTCGTCCAGCATGCGTAGGTCTGCGAGCGGGAACGGGAAACGTTTCTGGTCATAGAGCCCCAACAAGAATTCGGCCGCGACGTAACTCGAACCGCCGTCTTCGTGCGCGATGGCATAGAGCCGGCGCAGGGCTGGCAGTCCTGCATCGATCAGATCCTGGTTGGGGTTGCCGTGCAGGACCTTATTGAGAAAGGCAGAGAAGGGATCATGTGTTGACATTGGATGACTCGATCGGGTTGTTGTGGTCCATGGAAATGTCGAACGCCCGCGTATAAATGTTCTCTCAACGGTGGCCGGGGACGGCGTCTGTTCCGGCCTGATCGGGAAAGGCAATCTGGAAAGCCTCCCGTCGCTCGGCTTGCGTGAGGCCGTTGACGACCGGTTGGTTCGGCAGAAACCGGACATAGGCGAGAAAAGAGCGCTCCGACGGCTGCGGTCCACTAGCTGGCCGCAGCCGTTTCCAGTCGCGCCTAAGTTCGGCGACGAGCTTGCCGACCTGCCGTCGCACAAGGCGAAAACCCGGCTCAGCGTAGAGCCGGTCGAGGAGGATTTCAGCATCGGCGTCTCGCCAGACGCCGTTGATTTCTATCTGCCGGCGCCGATCCGGAGGCAATGAAGCGATCCGGTGAATTCGATCGGCATAATGGTTGTAGCAGCGATGCGTTAGTCGCCAGGACCAGGTCTTGCCGTCGTGGACCAGTTCGTGTCGTTGATCTGGCGACTTCAGCCGTGAGCGAGGATCGCGCAGATCCTGGAGCTGCTCGCGGTGGGTTACGAGACCAAGCCCCGCGCTGACGAGCAACACCCAGTCGACCGACAGCTGATCATTCTCGCCTCGGGCAGTCAGTCGTAGGCCATGAAGACAGCTACTGGCCTCACCGGCCAGTCGGCGTTTGTGCTTTGTCTGACGACTGAGTTCCGTGTCATAGGCATCGGCGAACTTTTTCGTCAGCCTGTCGAAGCCTGCGAGATTGGTTCGCCCCGCAACGTAGAAGACGTGCTGATGGACGGCGGCCTGCTGGAGGCGCTGCATAAAACGGATCTTATCGGGATGAAGCATGATTATAAATTCGGATAACTGATTAATAGAGATTAAAATTAATTTTTACAATTATCGATACGTGTTATGGGTGATATACGACACCTTGCGAATCCCAGCTTCGTTGGACTAATGTGCAATGAGATATGCGCAATGCGATATGTACAGTGCGCAGTGCACATAGGCCGAGCGGGGCATCGGTCAAGCAAACGTCAACGGGGACAACATAAAGAGACACCATATGCGTTACGAGGGTTTGCGGTCGTAAAAATGAGTCGCCGAAGGCGACGTGATTAATAGAGGTTCCGTTTTTTGTTCTCATATCGAGAAATGCGTGAATGTTTACGCGAGAATGGGCGAGTCTCGCATCCTCAAATAGTGAATTTTGTGGGGAATTTCATACAAGAGACAGTGGAACGCCGACGGCACGCGCGACGCCCTATGTCGGCGAATCGAGAACGCCAAAGGCCCAAGTTCTGGATGGAGGCAACATCTGAAGACGCAGGGCCGTACAAACGACGTCTCGACTGGCGAGTCGTAAGCGTCAAACCGAGATGTGGCGCTGATCGGCGACGATCCCACGGTGCGAGTTCGTCGATAAATCGCACATGCTTTAAGCTTGGTAGGCGAGGATGCGGGCAATGTACGAGTCAGCACCTTCGCCCGGATAAGCATCGCCCACGCCGACATTTCGAGCATATGTGACAAGTTGATTAAGGTCCATTGCCCGTAGTTCCCACGAAGCTTTGCGTTTTGGTCGTTTGGGTTGACGATTTTTTTCTACAAAGACAAGGATGAGCCCCGCATTGATTGAGGCAGCCTCGTTGTCGTCTGCGCGTTTGCTGACTGCTTGGTCATATGCAATGCGCAGTTCGGTGATGGTCAGATCTAACCGTGCCAAGTGGATGATTTTGTCATTTTCGGGGCCATGGTTCCTCAGTGTTTTCGTACGAGCGGCTTCCCATGCACAAAGATTCTCGGAGATCTCTTTTGCGTCGAGTCGCGGCGTGGCGGGATCAATGTGGTTCGATCGCTCGTCGACGTCATGGTGGCGATGTGACTGTGACTGTGACTGTGATTGTCGGTGTTTGTGCCGATCGCCACCCGATTCACCATCTGATTCAGAAATGATTTTGTTGAGTGTTTTCTGGTCGCGAAAAATGCGTGATTGTGGATTGAGTCGCCAAAGGTACTCTGCAGCTTGGGCGACTTGAGCCTTAAGATGCTTCAAGTCTATTTCGAGCTTCCACCGGATCGCATTTCCTTTCATGCCAGAAATGCGCTGGAGCAAGGTCTTGATCCACGATTCCAAGGCGCACTGTGCAACTGACTTGTGATACAGGCGGCCGTCGGTTGCAAGTTTCCAGTCGCGCAGGACGATACTCTTTGTGGTTGCCCAGCATTCGGAGCGAGACAGAATCGAAAGCGCCCTATCATCGTTCGGAAGGCTTGCCGCAGGCACTTCCTTCCAGCTGGCGATTTGGAGGGAGAGCGACGCCGCTCTCTCATCGCTATTGCCGAAACGCCAGGCGTCAGACTTCTCTAGTTCATAAATAAGAAGCGGCATGAAGGGAAGGGTGGCGACGTCGCATTCTCGAGGCGTGAGTGGTCCGTCCGCTTGCAACGTGCCCGCCAGCGGCGCAGGCAACGGCACCAAATCTTTACTTGTAGCCACGTTTACCTACTCCGAGAGACTTTGGATCAGCGCACGAATGTCCTCAACTCGCCAGGCGGTGATGCGGGCGGACAGCTTGACAGGCTTCGGATAGCGACCGTCTTTCACTCCCTGGAGCCAATGGGCACGCGACAGCGGTAGTGGACCGTGCGGTTTGACGATTTGGTTAACCCGAACGAATCCTTCCGCGGGCATTTTCATACTCTCTTGGCTCAAGGCAATCTCCTTTGGACAATTGACTTTGGGAGGATGAGGCACGCAACCGATCCCGAAAATGAGGAGAGAGGCTCCAAAAAAATCTCCTAAAAAAATTCAGAAATTCCAGGGAAACGAAGTTGAGTCGATGTCGTTGGCGGCTACACATATTCCGTTGGGCTGGTGACCCTGAACGAGGGCAATGTCAACTTGAAGACCGCGCTGGGTAGAATGGGGGGATGAAGAAAAATCGCTCGCCGTATCACGGCTTCCGTTGTCCGGCCGCAGTTATCAGTTGCGCGGTGCGCTGGTACCACCGTTTCAACCTGAGCCTGCGTGACATAGAGGAATTGCTGCTCGAGCGCGGCGTCGTGGTCAGCTACGAGTCGGTGCGCAACTGGTGTGACCGATTCGGCGCGATGTTTGCCTACCAGGTGAAAGCGGCCCGGCCGCGGCCGGGAACGACGTGGCATCTCGATGAGCTGTTCGTGAAACTGCGCGGTAAGCCGTACGTGCTGTGGCGTGCGGTGGATGAGCGCGGCGTCGAACTCGACGTGCTGCTGCAAAAGCGCCGTGACAGGACTGCCGCAAGGCGCTTCTTCAAAAAGATGTTGCGCTCGTACCCAGTTGCCCCGGAAGATTGTCACCGACCAGCTGCGCAGCTATCCGGCGGCAAGATCCGAGGTGCCGCAACTGGCCGGCGTGAAGCACGTCTTCGTGAAGGCCTCGGCCCGGGTCAATAACCGCGCGGAGAACAGCCATCAGCCGACGCGTCGGCGTGAGCGTCAGATGCAGGGTTTCCGTGACCCGCGGCGCACGCAGCGCTTCCTGTCGAACTTCGGCCCGATCCGTCAGCACTTCGCGCTGCCCCGGCACAGCATGAGTGCGGCTAACCATCGCGCACAACTGCGGGCACGTTTGGCCAGCTGGTTCCAGTGGACGGTCGCTGAGCCGTCTGGTGTCGATCACTAATCAACAGGAATCCTACTCATACTGCATCGGTACATGCCCACGTCGTCAACTTGACAAAGCCTCGGCGTGCAGTTTCGTCGCCGACATCATGTGGCGACGCAGTGTTTCAACGAGCGGCTGCAGCAGCGTCGGCGCGTGACCGACCCACTTCGCAAGCAGCGAGCGATCCAGCTCGACGCCTTCTCGCGCGTACATGACCGAATGCCGGTAAAGCGGCACGCGATCTGCAAACTTCGAGACCAGCACGTGTGCCAGCAGGCCCGGGCCGGCGAGACCGCGTTCGATGGGACGACTCGGTGCAGGCGCCTGAGAGATGTGGTCGCAACACACGCACGCAAACTTCGGGCGCATATGACGGATGACGCGGAAGCTTGCCGGTACGTATTCAAGTTGTTCAGCGACGTCTTCGCCCAGCGGCTTCATCCGGCCACCGCATTCCGTGCACTTCCCGGCAGATTCTGGCAAGTGCGTTCGGATCTCGCGGGGCAGATGCTCAGGCAGTGGCTAGCGCGGTGTCTGTTCTGCGGCCGTGCGCGCCGTCTTCGGGATTTCGACTGGCGCCGCGTCTTTGTCCGCCTCAAGCTCTTCAAGGCGCAGCTCGACTGGCTCGATCTGACCGTCAAGCTTCTCCGACTTGCGACCGAACGGCATACGGCGCAGCTTGGCAATGAGCAGTTTCAGGCGTTCGAACCGCCCAGGGGCGGTTCAGAACAGCTATGGAGGTTGAGTGAGATTCTCACAGGGGTTCCTTTCGACCCTGAGCTGGCCTTAATTCCGTTAAGGTCCAACGATGATCTGCATTTGAAATCCAAGCGGGTCATCAAGTGCCGATCAGACTGTTGACCGGAAAATACGCGGCCGATATTAGGATTCGCGCCATGGGTTATTTGTAACACGATCTCCCCGGATCCATCGATCGAGATCGTGACTGGCAGAGGCGGCACGTTGAGCGTACATCGTGTCCGCATTTTCGTGATCTACGGTAAATTCGAGCATCAACCCGTTCGGATCGCGAATGTACAGCGACTGGCAGAAGCCATGATTCATCTTGAAGGGCTTGAGGTCGGCTGCAATCAGACGCTGCTCTATCTCGTTCTGCGTCGAAGCCTCGACAAGAAGAGAGATATGAATGAATAGCGACTGCTCTTTGGCTTTCCATTGGCGCTGCTTTTCCGGGTCGGAAAAGTTAAAGAAAGCCAGAGAGCTCCCGTCTCCCAGTCCGTAAAATGCGTGCCCCAGGTCGACATCTTCGCCGTCGATAACCTCGTGCTCGATCCACATTGCCTTTAGCGGAAGTCCCAAGACGTCTTCGTAGAATCTCCGGTTGATCTCGTGATCGTCCGTCGTGTAAGCGTGATGATGAAGGCGCAGCGGAAGCTGTTTCAGTTCAGACATGGTGAATTAGAGAGTCTCAAAAATTGGGTTATGATCCAGGTTGTTTGCTGGGCTCAGCGACGTGCCGAGATCATTCAATGAGGTTCGTCAACGACAGGGCGTGCAACGGATTGTTTGCGCACGGATATAGATAATCGAGGCGTATCGACTCGCAGAATGGGCGATGCGATGCAACGCCGATTACCAGACCAAACGCGGCCCGCCGTAGCGTTCGCCCGACGTTTAACTTCGTTGGACCGCAGCGTGAGCTTGCGAAGGTTGCTGGCTCGCCGCCGGAGGATAGAGGGTGATACCGAATTGTGCCGCTGCCTTGCGCATCCTTGCCTTCATTGCGTCGTCCGGCACTCTGGGCGCCATGCCACTGCTCAGTGCATCCGAGCAGGCGCCGACGAAGCGCTCGAAACCGGCCGGAGAGCAGACCACCATGTAGCGGGATGTTGAACCGGTCTTGTTGATCAGCTGGTGACGGCTTCCACGCGGCAGCATGAGACTCGAGCCGGTCTTCACCAAGTGACGTTCGTCGTCGACCATAACTTCAAGCTCGCCATCGAGCATGATAATCACTTCGTCTTCATAGTCATGCTCATGCATGGGAGTAGAGCGTCCCGCTGGGGAAGAAATCTCAAGCATGCAATAGGCGTGGGCCGTCTGCTCACCAGAGACGAGCAGACGCGCCCGTGAACCGCCGAAGTCGTATTCGATAGGGGCATCGTTGAAGTACGTCATGGGCAATAGCTTCCTTGGGGTTGGAGTTATCAACGCGTCGGTGGGCTGCGCTAACCGGTCCAATCACTCTATGCGAAATACTCGTGCACATTGAGGGTTCGTAAGCCACCTCTGTTGTGAACAAAAGTCGGCAATCGAAATGAAAAATCTCACCCAATTCATTAATTTCTCAGCGGTGGCGCGGCATGGAAGCTTTGCAAACGCGGCGCGAGATCTCGGGCTTGCTCCGTCGTCAGTGGCAAAGAGCGTTGCCCGCCTTGAAGCGGATCTTGGAGCACGACTGTTCCATCGGACCACCCGATCTGTCGCACTGACGGAGGAGGGCCGCAGGCTGTTTGAAAAGTGTTCAAGACTTCTGGATGAAATAGATGCGCTCGATCTGCACTCGATCAGGGAGGGCGACGAACCGGCCGGGTTGTTACGTATTGGCGCCCCGGTGGGATACGGCACGCGCGTCCTCTTACCGAGACTCGCGACGCTGCAGGACCGCTTCCCCGCGCTTGAGATAGACCTTCGCCTTTCGGACGAACGCGTCAATCTGCTAGACGACGGACTCGATGCAGCAATCCGGTTTGGAAAACTCGAAGACTCAACGCTCGTGGCGAGGAAGATCGATGAACAGAATCTGGTGCTCTGCGCCAGTCCTTCGTATCTTGAACGTCATGCGCCGATCCAGTCGATCAGCGATCTGGCGGGACATCGCACGATCGCATTCAGGCTCCCAACCATTGGTCGCGACCGCGCACTGCAATTTGTCGAAGACGGTGAGCCAGTTTCGATCAGCGGGAGTGCGCGTTTTCACATCAGCCATGGCGAAGCGCTCGTCCACGCGGCTCTGCTCGGCAGCGGTGTCGCACAAATCCCGCAGTTCTTCGCGCAGCCATTCTTCGAAAGCGGTGCGCTGGTTGAGTTGCTGCGCAGCTTCCGACCTGAACCCCTTAGTGTGAGCCTTATATTGCCAAGTTCCAGAAACCGCCCGCCGCGTGTAGAGGCACTGGTTAAGTTACTGACTGGCTCGCCTTGATTGCCAGGGTGCTACGGAAGCTCGGCTTACAGATGCGCGCGATAGGGATTCACATCAGGCTCGTTCATCACTTGAACCCCGACGTCACGCGCGCCCAAGACTCACTCACAGGTTCTTGCAGCCGATGAGCTATAAGCGTCTGCACGCGGTGTTAGCAGCAAGTCATATGGGGGTAGCAATCGATGAAATGGAGTGGAACGGCCCCATTCCGATCAAACGATATCCGGTGCCGCGGGCCGGGTCTTCATTGCCGATATGATTTGCGCTGAATCTCTTGCAGGGGGACGGCCAAAGAGCCGCGCGTACTCCCGGCTGAACTGGGTCGGGCTTTCATAGCCGACCTCGTGCGCCGCAGCGGCTACACTGCGGCCATGAGCAATAAGCAGCAACCGAGCCTTGAGCAATCTCGTCTGTTTCTGATATTGCAATGGACTCATCGCGGTAACTGCCTTGAAGTGACGGTGAAATGCCGACACGCTCATGGCTGCGCCATGCGCGAGTTCTGCCGTCCGCAGTGGGTGCATGTAATCTCGACGGATTCGCTTGATGGCTGCATGCACTCGCGCGAGCGCCGTATCGGGTAATGCGATATCCCTGAGCATCCAGCCCATCGGCCCCTGAAGAACTCTATAGAGAATTTCACGCTCGTAAGCCGGCGCGAGTGCGGGAATGTCGGCGGGGTGGCGCATTAAACGCATCATCCGGAGCCATGCATCGAGTAGCTCTGCAGTCGTGGATGCCACGGCGAAGCCCGCGTCACGTCCCGCCGATGGCGGGGCATCGGGTAGATCCGACAGCAAGCCGGCGAGTACCCGCGGCTCCAGAGTGAGGCTCACAGCAAGATAGGGTTCTCCTAATGCCGACGGTCTGACGACGCCCGCTGCCGGCAGATCGACTGACATCACGAAGTACGTTGCCGGGTCGTAACGCACCGTGCGCCCACCCACTGTCAAGGACTTGCTACCTCGCAGGATGAGGTTGACCATCGGATCGTAGACCGCCGCCAGCTCGTGCTCCGGGATGCTTCCCTGAACCATAGCGACTCTTGGGATTCCGGTCTCAGTTCGGCGATTCTGGGCAAGAGATGCGAGGGCGCGTAGCTCGTTTAGTTGAGGTTCCATCGTTTCATTTGACTGCAGGCGACACCGGAAGGCAAGCCGAAAAGCAGAATCAGGCAGGATTGAGGCAGAAATTGACGCGCCCGGACCTGCGCTGCTCGCTATCGTTCAGTCCTTAACTGACGACAGGAGAGAAGCATGGGCGTTATAGTAATTACCGGTGGAAGCCGTGGCATCGGTGCAAGTACCGCGTTGGAATGCGCGAAGCGAGGGTTTGGGGTGATTCTTACCTACAAGAGCGACGTTGACGCGGCGAATTCGATAGTCCGGCGCATCTCGGAAACAGGCGCAAAAGCGGTGGCGCTCGAACTTGATGTCAGCGATACCAGCACCTTTGCCGGTTTCCGACGGAGCGTGGAGCAGATGTTGCTCCAAGTCTGGAATGTCCGGCGTATCACTGGGCTGATCAACAACGCCGGACATGGACTATTTAACCGGATCGAGACGGTTAGCGAAAGCGAGTTTGATGGTCTTTTCAATGTGCATCTGAAGGGTCCTTTCTTCCTGACACAGACCCTGCTGCCTTTGTTTTCTCCAGAGTCGAGCATCGTCAACATCACCAGCGCGACGACGCGCGTAGCCACGGCGGGGGTGGCCCCATATGCCTCGTTCAAAGGGGCGCTGGAAGTGTTGACGCGATACATGGCCAAAGAATTTGGTGATATGCGCATCCGGGTCAACGCTGTATCACCCGGCGCAATTCGCACCGAGTTGGGTGGCGGCGTGAGCAGGGAATTCGAGGCGGCGCTCATTTCGCAAACAGCGCTAGGACGGATAGGAGAACCCGATGAGGTTGCACGTGCGATCGTATCGCTATTCACTGCCGATGGCCAATGGATCAACGCGCAAACTATCGAGGTGTCGGGCGGGTACGTCATCTAAGGCCAATCGCCGATGATTGCGAATTGCGTCCATTCGAATAGGTTTAGCGCAATATCGCTACGAGTACGCGGTGGCCCGTTGCGCGAGCGCGGCGCGACACATCTGGCGACATTCGCAAATCGCAACCTGAGTTGGGGCGTGTTTGCTTCGGTCTGGAGTTGGACACATTCACTCTCTAGCAACCGACTCGCTACCTGAAACTGCCTGTACGAGTTCCTCAGAAACCGCCCAGAGCCGAAGAGCAATCGCCTCATCCGAAAGGAATCTGGAGCCCGTTGCGACCTGGCAGTTTTTAAAATATTGCCCGGTTACATCTGCTACTGCAGGATTGGCTGCCAGATACGTCTGGGTCGTTGCTCCCTCTTCGACGGATTTCATGAAGAAGCTCGCCAATTTCAGCAAAACGTTCAATGGGAACGCCAGATTTTTGTTTAATCCTGTTCCTCTCACTGCACCCGGATGAAGCGAGTTGACGACTATGCATCGAGATGCAAGTCTTCGCGCCAGTTCTTTCGCATACAGCGAGCAAGCGAGCTTGGATTGCCCATAGAACACGAATGGGCTGTAAGTTTTGTCGCCACTTAGATCGTCGAACCGAATCCCCTCCTTAGGCGCCTGCTTCTCGCTCGCATCGCTTGAAACGATGACGATCCGTCCAGTGTGGTCCTTTATTGCGCGACTCAGACCGTTGACGAGTGCGAAGTGCGCAAGATAGTTGACTAGAAACTGTATCTCGATACCGTGTTTCTTCACCAATGCTTTCGCTCCGACGATTCCCGCACTCGCCACGACAGCGTCGAGTTTTCTGTTCGTTGACAGGATGGTCTTGATTGCAGTCGCTACAGATTTCAGATCTGACAGATCGCACTCGACGGCAAGCCCTCGTGCACCCACCTTGGACAGTGACTCCTGCGCCAATGAGCGCGTTCGAGCAAGCGCCACGACAAAGGCGCCCCTGCTAGCGAGCACACGCATAGTCTCAAATCCCAACCCGGAGTTGCAACCAGTGATCAGGATAGTCTGCGTTGACAGGTCAAGACCCGCGACAGCCTCTGCTGCGGTCTGGTAGGGGGAGGTTTGCGAATTTTTCATGTACTCAAGCGTATACTTGTATCTCTCAAAAGTAAACGGGTGTGTACATGAGGCATGACTCAGGACGGTTTGACGAGCCCAAACGCAGACGCGGGGCGGCGGCCACAAAGGACGCGATCCTCTTTGCAGGCCTGAGAGGTTTTTGCGCTCATGGCTATGACGGAATCGGGCTTCGCGATATCGCGGCATCAGCGGGGGTGACGGCAGTGCTGGTGAACCGGTATTTCGGCAGCAAGGAAGAACTGTTTTCAGCCGTAGTTGATGTTGCGTTCGGCGGAGACAATCCGTTCGGGGGCGACCTATCCACGCTAGCCATGCGTTTAAGCCATGCTCTGATAGCAAAGTCTGTGGAGATAAACGATGAGAACGCTGACCCCTTGCTGTTGCTATTGCGATCTTCCCAAAACCCGCGAGCCGCGGAGATTCTGAAGGCAGGGATTACGCGACACTTTGCGGCACCTCTTGAGGCCGAAATGCAAGGCGCAGATGTCTCATTACGGGTCGCCATGTTGCTTGCACAGATCGCCGGCTTTCAACTGATGCGCGATGTAATCAGGCTCGACCCACTCGTTTCCTGCGCCGGAGAGACCCTCGCGAGAACTTTGGCAATCATGTTCGAGTCGCAAATTGCGCCGCGGTAGTTCGAAGTGCGCCTAAGTCCCAAAAGATCCGCCGACGACCGCTTATTTGCCTCGCCCAAATCCAAGCGTTTCCAGCGCCTCTGCGGCTGCATTGCTAGCGTCGCGCGCCGCCGGGAACCCGGCGTACGCCGACGCCTGTATCATCACTTCCTCAATTTCGTCCGCGGTCAGACCATTGGTCAACGCGATCTCAACATGGTTTTTCAATTCGTTGCGCTGGCGCAGCGCGATCAGAATGCCTAGTGTCACGAGGCTGCGAGCCCGCTGATCAAGTCCCTCGCGCGCCCACACGCTTCCGAAGACGAAGTCCATTGACAGTTCCGTCATCGACGCACCAAATGTTGCATCGTCGATCGTGGCTTTCATGCGATTCGCCCGTTCTGTGCCACGCAGTTGTTCGTACACCGCAAGTCCTTGTTCAGTGGCTTCTTTCATTGCAACCCTCTCGTCGACGCGCCCAGTACGGTCTTTGTCTCAAGAAATGCTTCCAGGCCGAATGTGCCGTATTCGCGGCCGATGCCGGATTGCTTGAACCCGCCGAACGGCGCGAGCGGCTCATGCGGCGCGCCATTGATGATGACGCGGCCCGCTTCGAGCCTTGACGCCACAGCAAGTGCCCGGTTAACATCAGGTGAAATCACGTACGCCTGCAGGCCATAAATCGTATCGTTCGCAATTTCGATTGCCTCGTCCTCGCTGCGGTAAGTCAGGATGCACAGCACCGGTCCGAAGATTTCTTCGCGTGCGATGCTCATGTCGTTTTTTACGTTCGCAAATACGGTGGGCTTGACGTAGTAACCTGAAAGACCATCCGGATGCCCTTCGCCCCCGGCAACGAGCGTCGCGCCTTCTTCCAGGCCGCGCCGGATATATCCCTGAACGCGGTCATATTGCCGTTGGCTGACCATTGGTCCAATGGCCGAATCGGTGTCCTGCAAGCTGCCCACCTTGATCTTCGATACGGACTCTTTTACTAGCCTGATCACATCCGTCAAACTGCTTTCGGGAACCAGAATGCGTGTGCCCGCGATACAGGCCTGCCCGCTGTTCATAAACCCTGACGTAATAGCAAGCGGCACGGCCGTCGCGAGGTCAGCATCATCGAGAATCAGCGTCGGCGATTTGCCACCCAGTTCCAGCGTGACGCGCTTCATGGTGTCCGCACCCGCGCGCAGAATCGATTTGCCGACGGCAGTCGAGCCGGTAAACGAAATCTTCGCGATCTGCGGGTTTGAACTCAGTTCTGCTCCCACGACATCGCCACGGCCCGTCACAATGTTGAACACGCCTGGCGGCAAGCCTGCGTCGTGCAAGGCTTCGCTAACGATCTGCGTCTGGATCGCGCTGATTTCGCTCGGCTTGATGACGACCGTGCAGCCCGCGGCAATCGCGGTTGCCATCTTGTTGCAGATAAAGCCGGCATTCGCGTTCCACGGCGTAATCAACCCTGCGACGCCGACCGGCTCCATCATGACCTCCGCCGAGGCTATCCGTCGCGTGAACGAATATGCCTCAAGTGTCCGCGCGGCGTTCAGGAATGAGTCCGCCGCATAACGCGCGCCCCACGCGGCCCGCGTCGCAGGTGCGCCGTATTCCTCGATTGTCGCGGCGGCGAGCGGGTCTACCTTCGCGAGCACGGCCTCATGCAGACGCCTGAGCCATGTGACGCGCTGCTCCTTGCTGGTTCGTGAAAAAGCCGGTAATGCCCGGCGAGCGGCAGCAATAGCGTCCTGTGTATCCTGCGCATCGGCAAGACGCACCCGGCCGATCACGTCGCCCTTCGACGGATTGTAGAGATCAAACCACTCCTGTCCGTGCGGCTGCACGAACTGGCCATTGATATAGATTCGGTCGATGGTGTACACAAATCCTCCAGATCAGATTTCCATGGCGCCCAGAGTAGTCAATTGGATCTGCGCTGAGAAGACGGATAAACTGGCATGACGTGATCCGGAAATCGGGACAATGCATAAATCAGGCTTGATCGAACTGGAGGTCGTGCTCGCCGTCGCGCGGCTTGGCGGGTTTCGTGCGGCAGCGCGCGAGCTTGGCATGTCGTCCACGGCGCTCAGCCGGGCACTTGCAGTGCTTGAAGAGCGGCTTGGCGTGAGGCTCTTCAACCGCACCACGCGCAGCGTCGCGCTGACGGAAGCCGGCGAGCAATTCGTCGCCGTAGTCGGACCGGCTCTGTCCGCAATCCAGCAGGCTATGGTTGCCGTCAACGACCGTCGCGGAACGCCTGTTGGCACATTGCGGCTGAACTGCTCGGTGGGTGCAGCGCGGGCCATTCTCGCGCCGGTCGTACTGGAGTATCTCCGCCGCTTTCCCGCCATGAACGTCGATATCGTGACCGAGGCGCACTTCGTCGATATCGTCGGCAAAGGTTTTGACGCCGGTATCCGCACAGCCGACGCCGTGCCGCGCGATATGATCGCTGTGCCCTTCGGCGGTCCTTTGAGTTTTTCTGTAGTCGCCGCACCATCGTATTTTTCGAGGCATAAGAAGCCGCGCTCGCCGCAGCAACTCATGTCGCACGAATGCATCCGGGCGCGCTGGCCGAGCGGTGCGTTATACCGTTGGGAGTTCGAACGGCGAGGCGAGAAGCTCGCGCTTGACGTGCCCGGTGTCCTTACGCTGGACGATCCTTCCCTGATGCGTGACGCCGCCATAGCGGGCGCGGGCGTCGCGTATCTCTGGGATGCGGCCATGAAAGATGACCTCGCAGCAGGCCGGCTCGTCCCGGTGCTGAAAGACTGGACTGTGACGTCCGCTGGATTGTGCCTCTACTACCCGAATCGACGTAACTTGCCTGCGGCGTTGCGCGCGTTTATCGAACTGCTGCGCGAACCCGGCCACGTGTGAAAGCGTTGGATCCTTGAATCTTGATGTGCAAGGCAAGCCCCCGCGCTATGACGCCCGAAGCGTTCGCGGAATATCTCCGCAGCTACGACGGCCCAGCGTGTATTCGCGCTGTGCATGACGACTACCGCGTAGGAGTAACGGTAGCGTGCGGGGTCCTGCGCTTCAGGCGTCGGATAACTATCTGGTCGACTAAATTCGCCTTGAGCGACCGGACTAAAGGGTCCGTTGGTACTTATCTCGTCTCAAAGTACATGAATATCGTATTGGACGCCACGCATAACAGGGTTCAACCTCGCTGATAACACGTCGTTGTCAGCGGGGCAGGTTGATCGAGCGCCCTGCATCGAGCTTTGCGACGGCGTTCACTCTCACCCAGTAAGCGAGGCTAGTCATGGCTGAACAACGGATACGGATACTTGATCAAGGCGAATTGCCGGCACTCGAATCGATGCTCGCGTCACTCGGGCTTTCTCAGGACGCTTTAGGGCGCGTTAGCCTTGAGGGAGACGATCTACTGATAAGGTCGCCCCATCGGCTGACGGAAGCGGTCAGCACTGCGCAACTGTTGATCGGCTCGGCAGCAACCGTCATCTGGCGCCGACGTACCGGTGTCGAGACCGATCTGTCGGTCAACACGGTAGATGCACTCCATTCTCTCCACGCGTCGCACTTTATCTGGCAGCAAGGCGCTTACCTCGAGGTGGGTGCTGAGCATGTTCCGGTCAATGGCTTTTACCGCACGCGCGACGATCGGCAAGTACTCTTATGTGCTGGGCCACCGTATATGAAGTTGCTGAATGGGTACCTTAACTTCCTTGATTGCGGGAACAGCCGGAAAGCAGTCGAGGCCGCGGTCGCCCGTTATACAGCGGATGAACTTGAAGATGCTCTCGCCGGCCTGGGCATACCAGGGTGCCGGGCGTTTAGCCGGGACGAATGGCTGGCGCATCCGCAAGGGCGCAGGCTGGCGGCGACCCCTGTCGTCGAGATAGAGAAGATCGCCGATGGTGAACCTGAGCCGTTTATCGAGAATCCGCGCTTTCCGCTGGACGGATTGCGGGTCATGGACTTTACGCACGTCCTGGCGGGGCCGCGCAGCACGCAATCGCTTGCCGAACTCGGCGCTGAGGTGCTCCACATCACCAGCCCGCTGCATCCGGATACATTGCCTCAGCACCTTGGCGTCGACATGGGGAAATACTGCGCCTATCTGGAACTTGAGAAGCCGGATCATCTTCAGAGAATGCACGATCTGGTCGCGCAGGCCGACGTTTTCGCGACCAGTTATCGTGGCGCGGTTAATGCGCGCTACGGTCTGACTCCGCAAGAGATTGCAGCGCGCTCGCGCAAAGGGATCGTCGCCCTGACCGTGAATGCATACGGCCACGCGGGCCCGTGGGCGGAACGCGTCGGCTTTGATCCCAACGGGCAGGCAGCATCGGGATTTGCGGCCGCTGAAGGCGATGGCTGGCGTCATCCCAGGTTGTCGCCCGTCTTCTATCTCGCGGATCTGATGAGCGGCTATTTCGCGGCGGCGGGGATGATGGCCGCGTTATTGCGTCGTGCCACCGAGGGTGGTTCATATCATGTGAAGGTATCGCTAGCGCGCAGTGCCATGTGGGTGCAGGAACTGGGATTGGCGACCCCCGACTCGATAGCGGGGCTGCCCGCATCCGACACCTATCCACACCGTTCGGCAACCGCGCATACCGCGTTCGGCGAGGTGAGTACGCTCGCTAATCCGGTTCGATACACGGGGCTACCGTTGCCGCACAATGAGCGGCTTGTGCCTTACGGTGCCGACGCGCCAAGGTGGCAAACGGTGGCTTGACAGCGAGAGGACGCTTGGCTGAATCGCCAGGCGTTTCCTTTACCCAAGGCCGTCTTCGAGCTTCAAAATGCCACAGCGCCAAACAGCATTGCCGTTAGTTTGACGCGCCATTGCGAGGCAACTGATAACAGTATCGACACGCATCATCAATGCCTCCGCTGTTTCGTCATAACTCAGTACTATCCGCGGTGTGTTCGTCGCGTGCGATACGTCGTGCGAACGCTCATCAGCGCAGCACCACCTCGGGAGGTGCGCACAGCTAATGCATCTGCAGTCATTTCCGCTTCTCTCTTCAGACTTCGGGTGGCCTTAGCCAATATCGTGGTCCAAGCTCACCCTGCAACCGGTGTAGTGATGCAACAATCCTTGATGCAGGGTGATATCTTTCGGAGTTCTTGTCTAATATACCCTTTGTCTGTTTTGATACGAGGCTTGTCGCACCATGATCCATGGTCGTCTTCTGCACCAGTTTGTGGCCGTCGCTGAAGAGCTTCACTTCGGCCGCGCCGCCGAACGTCTTCATATGGCGCAGCCGCCATTGAGCCAGGCCATCAAGAATCTGGAGGAGATTATTGGGGTGAAGCTGCTCACCCGGTCGAAGCACTTCGTCGCGCTTACTCCAGCCGGACGGGTCTTTCTGGTCGATGCGCGTGACTTGCTCGCTCGTGAACAACGGGCGATTGACGGGGCGCGAAGAGCGAGCGCTGGTAGCACCGGACGGATAACGATTGGCTTCGTTGGTTCCGTGAGTTATGAACTGTTGCCTCGATTCCTTCGGCAGTTCAAAGAGCGTTTTCCCGCAACGCATGTGGACCTCAGAGAGTTGACATCAAGGGAGCAGATCGAGAATCTGCACGCGCGGAAGATAGATCTGGGTATAGTGCGGCTTCCATTGACGGACGCGGCGGACGTCGCACTCCACCCGATCGAAGTGGAGCGGTTCATTGCAGTGCTTCCCGGCGATCATCGCCTGGCCGACGTCAATGAGTTGCACCTGAAAGATCTCTCGGGAGATTCGTTCATGGCGTTTCCACCCGACAAGATTCCCAGCCTGCATGCGAAGTTTCTGATGGCGTGTGATGAGTGCGGCTTTAGTCCGCGGATCGCACTGGAGGCCTGGCAAATGTCGAGTATGGTCAGTCTGGTCGCAGCCGGAATGGGCATCGCGCTGTTACCAGCGCAAGTACGCAAGATTCCACATCCTGGCGTCGTGTACAAGGATCTTGCCGATCGATCAAAGCACATTGAATTGAAGATTGCGATGGCATGGCGTCCCGACGACATGCACGAGGACATCCGGGCGATGCTCGCGATGGTCGGCACCGTAAGCGTATCGCGTTTTTCTCAGCGAGATTGAAGTCGATTAGAGGCAGGACGCAACCGCATCTGTCTCTCTAGTCGTCAGTCGATAAAAGCGTAGAGCGCTGACAGTCTCCCGCCGCGCGTGACGGCGATGTCTACGCCCGTCAAAGCACCCGGATTATCTGCCGGTCCGAATCCCCATGCGAGACGCCCGATTCCATGCATGGCGTTGACCTGTCCACGCTCGCTGAATTCAAACCCGGCAAACTGCGCTTGCAATTCTTTGACCCTGTGGTTGATGGCATCGAGGCCGACGTATTGTCCGTCCGGGTCGACGAAGATGCCGTCAGGCAACCAGATTGCTTCCAGTTCCTTCATTCGGGCCACGGAGTCTCGCTCGCCGAAGATGGCTAGCAGGTTTCGCCTCAGAAGCTCATCTACAGAGTACATGGCAAATCTCCTTGAAGTGTCACGGGCTGGCGCGAACCATTGTCCGCCGCATTACGACACGTCGCTTGAAAACGGTGCCTCGACAGGGTCGGGCTAGTGACGTGTCAGTCAGCGACGAAACGGCCGCAGTTGTCGGTAGATCGCCCGCTCGCGAGCCTAAACCGGAGAAGCATTTCTTCGTGCGATTATCCTATTAACTATTTTTCCAGAGGAGGCGCTAACGCTTTCCTCATCCAACAGAATCCTCGCTTGCCCTGATAGGGTGTCGATGATAAGGTCCTTGTTGAAGGACGTGTACAGCCGGCCGTTGCCGTCTCGCACGGACGCGCCATCCGTCACTCGCCAACTGATGTAGAGTACGCCGCGAGGCACCAGAAGATCGATCAGCGTTTGCGTCGCCGGCACTATTTCAGATGGATCGAGGTGCATCAATACCGTCTCACACAGTACGTTCTGAAACGAACGGCGCGCGACGCTCGATAACTCTGGCAGCGCACCGTGATCAAACGGGATGCTCGGAAAGCTTCGTCGTGCCTCGAGCAGAAGCCCTTCAGACGCATCAACGCCACGCGCGGGGAAACCGTTTAAGTTCAGCCATCTCGCATCGCGCCCTGATCCGCACCCAACGTCGATGGTTGGGCCCGGAGTAAAGAACTTCTTCAACAGCGCATACATATCATCGGGCGGAGGTTGGTCTCTCCAGTCCTGAGCGTAAGAGCCGCTCGCTTTGTCGTAAGCAGTGATCGTCGATTCATCCATTTAGCTTGTCCTTTGCAAGAGCGTCCAACCTTTCTGCGCTGATCACACTTATGGCATGGAGCCGGTATTGCCGGGCGGTCTCAAAGCTTCAGAAGCGCTTGTGCGTTTGTGTCACGGCTCGCCGAGCGACCGGTTCCACGAATCTCCCGCTCACACCCTCCACGGTTCAACGCTGTCCCGCGGGTGGCGCCGGATTGAGCCGAGTTAGCAACCACCATTCTCGCGGCGAGACGTCGCTCGCGTCGCGAGTGATGTCTGTCGCCACGCTCAGGGACGCGCCGCCGTGGAGATTGCAAAGCTGTCCTCCAGCATCAGAAAGCTGGAGATGAATTCACCAGTGAAGGTCAGAACGATTCCGAATTTTCCGTCGATGAGCTTGCCGGTATCGACTATACGCGTCTTCAGATGACCCAGAATGACGGCTCGGGCATCGCTCGTGAGGATATCTTCGATTTCAAGACCTTCGCGTTTGATCATGGTCTGCGTATCCACGACGAAGTCGTACATGGCCTGGCGACCGTGTTTCAGTCCAACCCAGGGGAGCACGCCGGTATCGCCGGGGATATTCCACACCAGATCGGGTGAGCAAAGGGCGGCGATTTCGTCCGCTCCGGCACCAGAGCCGAGCTTCTCAAGGAAGCGTGTGGCAAGACGAAGATTTTCCTGTGAGGACATTTCTTTTCTCCAAAGATCGGGGTTGCGATCCAGACAGATTAGTTGGTGTGCAGCGACTGCGTGTTAGACCTGCACGAGTCCGCCGTCGACAAACAGTTCGACGCCGGTGATGTAGCTCGCATCGTCCGATGCAAGGAAAGAAACCGCCTTGGCGATTTCATCTGCCTGACCGATGCGACCCAGCGGTGTGGCCTCAGCCATCTCCTTGCAATACGCGTCAATCTGCTCGTCAGTCATCTTCAGCTCGTTCTTGTATGCAGGCGTCACAACAACACCGGGAGCCACGACGTTGACGCGGATATTTCGGCCTCTTAGATCGGCCGCCCACGTCCTCGCAAAGGATCGCAACGCGGCTTTGGTTGCGGCGTAGACGCTGAATGCTGGAACCCCTTGAATCGACGCAATAGAGCCGGTAACGACGATGGCGCTTCCGGGTGGCATGAGCGGGAGTGCGCTTTGAACCGTCATCAGCGTTCCCTTGACATTTATCCCGAAGTACTTGTCGAATTGCGCCTCGGTGATGTTGCCGAGGGCGGAGAATTCGCCACCGCCGGCGTTGGCGAAGACGATGTCGATCCGGCCGTGTGCCTTCGCGATAGTGTCGACAATGCGCTGCAGATCTTCAGGCGAAGCGATATCGCCGCGAATGGCCTGCGCGTCATTGCCGATCTGCGCGACTGCATCGGCCAGTGCTTCCTGACGTCGGCCGGTGATGTAGACCGTCGCGCCTTCGCGCGCAAGGCGAATTGCGGAGGCAAGACCGATACCGGTGCTGCCCCCCGTGACAAGAGCTACCTTGCCCGCGTGCTTGGTCGAATGGACGTTCTTGAAGGTTGAAGTCATTTCTTCACTCCTGTAACCGTTGCGTGAAAACAAGGTTAGTGAATCGATCTCGTCATTGATAGGGGCTTTTGTGGATTCTTTATGCACGGATGTGCATAATCGAGGGTGGGCGGAACACAACACCGGGTAGTGGTAGCCAAGGCAAGGGGAGTGCGAGGCTAACAGGTCCGGGATTGGCCACCTTTCCGGGAGGGGCAACCACGCTGAAATTAACCACTTCGAGGTGAACATGGACCATCTGCAGGCGATCCGCATCTTCGCCCGGGTAGTCGAAACGGGAGGGTTCGGTCGCGCGGCGTTGTCGCTGAACATGCCCAATACGACCGTGAGCAAGTGGATCAGATCGCTGGAGGAGCATCTGGGCGTCAAGCTGCTCGAGCGGAACACCCGCACAATCAGTGTTACGACCGATGGCGCCGCCTACTATGAAAGAACCCGCCATCTCCTCATGGAGCTTGACGACATCGAGGCAACGCTTGGGCGGTCGCAGGGTAGTCCGAAGGGCGCGCTGAGGGTCGATGCAGGCGGTTCTACTGCGAGCGGCATCATCATTCCGCAGTTGCCCGCGTTTTGTGAGCGTTACCCCGATATTCAGGTGCAACTCAGCGTCACCGACCGGACGCTCGATTTGATTGCTGCAAATATCGATTGTGGGATCAGAAGCTCCGCGAGCGATCCCGCGCTTGTCACTCGTGAGATCGGTGCTCTTTCGTGGACGACTTGCGCGAGCCCTGGCTATCTCGCGAAGCACGGCGTTCCTGAACACCCGCATCAGATCGTTGAGCGAGCCATGCCTGTGGTCGGCTATTTTTCAGCCAATACGGGCCTTCCGCAGCCGCTCGAGTTTCATCGTGACGGCGAGAAGTTAGTGCTCGAAAACACGCGCAATAACGTGATGGTGAGCGAAAGCAACGCTCATCTTGCGACGGCACTCAATGGCCTCGGACTGATTCACACGATGGACTTCATGGTGCGGCCATTCATTGAGAAAGGCCTCCTTGTTCCTGTTCTGATGTCCTGGCGGCCCGAGCCCCTAACCGTGTATGTGGCGTACCCTCCAAGCCGACGGTTTAGCACGAAGGTCCGTGTGTTCGTCGACTGGGTGGCGAATGTGTTCCAGGAAACTCACTGATGCGATAGCGCCATGTGCCCTTGCTACGCCCCGTGGGTGACGGAACGTTGATTCTGTAGATTCTTCATCCACAGTTTTGAATAAACAATGGCGGCGCCGTTCCAGTCAAACCCGAACGATCCCGGCATTGCCACACCACCATGCTGGGCGCGAGGAGTGTGACGATTCGGAAGTTGGATCATGACCGAAGAGGACGTCCGCCAAACGAATGCACGGAGCAGAAGGATGCAATTGCAAAGGCAACTGCCTTTATGAACTGGTTAATTTTTCCCTTTTTAGTTGAACTGCGACGCCAGCGAAAGCCGATGCTCTCCAAATCCCGAGTATGTTTCAGTGTGACCTATAGCCTGTCGATGCCAGTCTAAAGACCCCAGATAGGCAATCCAGAACAAGTTTACGAAAGACGTTGGCGGTCTGTGCGCGTACATCAGCAAGCGGGTCGGTGACCCGCCAAAATCGTATTTCACTGCTATGTCGTTAAAAACGACCGCAGGCAATGGTCCCTTGATACCCACGCCTTGACAGTAAGCGTTGCCGCAGCACCGTCTAGACCAATGGTGCCAAATCTATGGTCCACCCCATTTTTGCAACCCTGATTTTCAATGGCGAGTTTGGCTTGCTTAAATCTATTCGGCGTCGTTGTGGGGATTGCTCCCCGCGCCACGATGAGATTCGCGCCTGACGATCCTTAACAGTGGATCGGCTTCGAAAAGCCTCTTTGGCACTCAGGTTCTTCGTCAGGCCGGTATGCCGTTCACGTCATCAATTTTCAGTCGTCGCAAAACCAGTTGGGTGATCTGTAAGCAATGGTAAAGCTGTACCCGTTCAGAGAGGGTGGCTTGAGAAGCCCGCGTCAAAGGTGGTTTGGCGCGCAACAATGGCCCACGCGGTTCGAGCCAGCTTGTTGGCCAGAGCACACGCCACCACGTTTGAGTGCCGCTGCGCGAGCATTGCGCGAACCCAGTCTGCCAGGCGACCGGTTCGTTTCTCCAGGCCTCGCATGTAGGCTCGGGCGCACAGGACGAGCAGGCGCCTGACATTTTTGTCGCCGCGTCGGCTGATCCCGAGAAGATTGTTCTTGCCGCCCGTACTGTATTGCCGCGGAACGAGCCCAACCGATGCCGCAAAATCGCGACTGCATCCGTACTGCTTCGCGTCGCCCATTTTCGCGGCCAACGCGCTTGCGGTGACCGGGCCGACTCCCGGGATGCTCATCAGGCGCTGTCCAACCTCATCCTCAGCGAGCTGACGTGCGAGCTCCTGGTCAATCTCGCTAATCTGTTCCGCAAGGTACTTGAAGTGCTGGTGGAGGCGTTCGAGAATCGCTATTAGCCGGGGCGGCAGTTCCTGCATGGCGAGCACGGCCGGCAGACGTGTCACGGTGGCCTTGCCCACCGGCAGGCTGATACCAAACTCAAGGAGAAAGCCATGCATCTGGTTGACGGCTTTGGTGCGCTCGCGCACCATCGATTCACGCACACGATGCAGCACTGAAAGCGTCTGCTGTGATTCCGTCTTCGGGGATACGAATCTCATCGCTGGGCGCGATGACGCTTCGCAAATCGCCTCGGCGTCGACGAAATCATTCTTGTTTGATTTCACGAATGGCCTGACGAACTGCGGCGAGATCAGGCGCACCGTGTGCCCGAATTCGGCGAGCTTGCGGGCCATATAATGCGAACCGGCGCAGGCCTCCATAACGACGGTACAGGCATGGAATGTCGCGAAGAATTCGACCAGTTGTTTCCGGCTCATCTTTTTACGGAACACAGCGTTGCCTTTAGCGTCCTGTCCATGAAGGTGAAAGCTGTGTTTGCCCAGATCAATACCAACGAGCGTTACGTCGTTCATGATCGTCTCCAGTTCGGTATAAACACCGTCAGCGTAACCTACCCGGTGGGGGCGGGGTGGACCATCCCATTAGTGGACACAGTAGGCCCCACCAAACGAGTGGTGGAGACTACTTTGCCACCTGGGATAGCAACAGCAGCGAGACGGACGCGTAAAGGTACCCCCAACCACCCCATCGAGTTTCGGCGTGAACTCGCGAAGCTGGCATGTGAACCGGGTGTCTCGGTCGCACGACTGGCTTTGGAACACGGGCTCAATACGAATCTTTTGTTCAAATGGCGCCGGGCCTATCAAGCCGGGCAGTATGAGCCGCCGACACTGCTGCCCGTAGAAGTGGTGCACGAGGAGCGCACAATTGAGAACGCGGCTGTATTGCCGGCTCAGTCGCAGAGCAAGGCCCATCCAGTCGTCGCAGGTGTGATTGAGGTAAGCATAGGCGTCGCACGCGTGCGTATCGAGGGCACGCCCGACCCGGCCACGCTGCGTGTGGTGTTGCGTACGTTGCGTGCCGCTGCGGAGGCTGAAACGTGATTGGTCTTCCTGTCGGTACGCGTGTCTGGCTGGCTGCCGGCGTGACCGACATGCGGGCCGGATTCAACAGCCTCGCCGCCAAGGTGCAAACCGTGCTTGAACGGGATCCGTTCTGCGGGTACGTCTTCGTATTTCGTGGCAGACGCGGGAGTCTCGTGACATAGTGCATCCTTTGGTTAGAAGCCCGGAAGCTTGAGTGACTTATCTGCTTCCTGTCGGGCTTTGAAGTGAGGCGGTCGCCTGTCCTTGATAGCTCGCACACCTGCCCTGACGGCGTCGGAATCGAGCGCAGCAACAGGGACCTGCCAAGGCGCGGAGGGCATGAGTTGAGTCGCAGGCAGTGTGCCCTCCCGTATCAGGCGGTGAATCGAACTCCCGTAAATTCCCAGTCGTCGTGAGGCCTCTTCCACGCTGATCGTCTCCGCATGCGACGCGGATGGATCGAATGGCGCAATGCCCAGCCGTTCACGCATTTCGGTAACGCGAACCGTGGTCCAGGTCTTGCCGTCTGGCGATTTGCATCGCATGCGGTTCATGGTCACCGCAAGCTCCCTGTCCGGCCACTGCCCACCAAGCTTGCGCATAACCTCAACAGCACTGAAGTGTTGGCCAGATGGATATCGACCGACATTCACGCGTGCGATGCGCAGCTCCGTGTGCCGACCTCCGGTCCAGTGAACCGTGGCGACTGCTTCATTCGTGTTGTCGTCCAGATCAATCACGACTTCCTGAATGAGAATACGGGTCAGCCGCTGCTTTGTTCGCATATCGGTGCCCGGCGCATTCCATGCCGCCGGAAGATCGCGCGCGAGCGTCATCAACTGCGTCTGGTCGATCGCAGGCCGGCTTACAACCTCGCGGTCCAGAAGCGCTGTGCGCTCTTCGAGGTGAGCGACACGTTCAAGGGCTGCATTCCAACGCGCTTCAAGCTCGCGTGCAACCAATCGTTTCGTCGGATCCACAACCTCATACCGGCGGGCGGCAAGAGAGGCATCGTAGCGCGCTTCCTCGAGCTCGCCGGCTAACGCGCGACGCGCATCGTCGCCTGCGCGCGATGTTTGCTGTGCAGCGCGAATGGCCGCTTCCACCGCATGCTCCGAAACCGCTTCGAGAATTGCGGCCGCCACCGCTTTGTCGATACGTATTCCACCGATTCCAATACAGCGAAATGTTCCGACATGTGCTTCGTCGCCACGGCAGTAATAGCGATGTGCGTGGCCGGCTCTCATGCCGTAGTTGACCCGCATCATTCGACCGCACCGGCCACATCGCGCCAGGCCAGTCAGCAATGCCCGCCCGCCACGAGCAGATCGACGGGAAGCCCGCTTCTTCATGTGTGTGTTCTCGGCAATCATCCTCTGATGCTCCTCGAACTGATCCCACGTGATGTACCCCGGGTGATGGTCTCGCAACAGGACGCTCCAGTCCTTCATTGGCTTGGAGTGGCCTTCAGTCTTACGCGCCCGTCCTTCAACGACCGCAGTGCGTTGGGTTGTCCTTCCAAACACATACGCCCCAGCATAAACCGGATGCTCCAGGATTTGGACAACCGTATGATATGCAGGCCGGCTCCATTCGATCCGGATTCCTGCGGGGCCGTGCCGCGTTACGGGCAGCTTGACTTCCGATTGTATGGCCCATAGCAGCACCTGACGGGCACTGCCGAGTTCGCGAAACTTACGGAAGAGCACCCGGATGGTCTCGGCAACTCGTTCGTCTGGGTCCATCTCGATCTGCCCCAGCTCGTTCCAGCAGTAGCCAGGAGGCAGCGCAAAGCGCAATTCCCCCCGCCGGGCCTTCGAGTCGCGCGCGGCAATGCCACGCTGCCGCAGCAGACTGAGCTCGTACTCGGACATCGTGCCTTTGAGTCCCAGCAGAAGCCGATCGTTGACCAGCCTGGGGTCATAAATTCCGTCGTGATCAACGACGACCGTGCCGACCAGCGCGCAAAGATCAATGAGATGGTGCCAATCGCGGCCGTTGCGCGCAAGTCGTGAAGCCTCGAGACAGAACACGGCGCCAACGGAGCCTGCACACACTGACGCGACCAGCTTCTGGAACCCGGGCCTCTCGATACTGCCGGATCCAGAACGTCCAAGGTCATCGTCGATCGTCGTCACTGAAGCAAAACCCATAGCTCGTGCAGACTCGGCGAGCGCGTACTGACGATTCTGGCTCTCCGTGTGCTCCACTACCTGGCTCATGGTTGATTGACGGACGTAGACCACCGCGCCTCGGCAGAGATGTTCAGCGGAGATCTTCTGGCTCATCGCAATCTCCTGGGTCGTTTGTGTTTGCCGGATTGCCCAGCGCTTCCAGCAGAAGTGCCGCGAGCGCTTCGATCACTTCCTCCCGTCGGTTCCCCACGATGCCTGCGTTGAAGGTTGGATCCCGGTCCAGTTCCAGCGGAAGTTGCACGCCGGGTTCTCTTTGCAGTGGTCTCATCGGAATAGCCCTCCGTTGACAGAGGTTTCGATGATCCTCCTGTCGCGGAGTGGCGCTTTCGATCATTCAGGATGCGGCACAGTAAGGCCAGCGCTTCTGCGCTCACTTGCGGCTCGCCGAGCGCCATTGCCGAGCATATCGACGCATCAAGCATCCAGGCTGGTAATTCCCGGGAAATGTGTTGCGGAACGTCGAGGTGAACCATCTGATTCCCCCGGCGCCCGGTACGGCGCACGAGTCTGAATTCCTGGCCACAGGCGGGGTGCCAGCGGTATGCGATCACCACGATTTGTGATCGGTATGTTGAATGTCGTGCGGCTTGGCGACCTGCTCAAAGTACTGTGGTGGAGCGGCGACGGCATGTGCCTGCTGATGAAGCGACTCGAGAAGGGGCGCTTCGTCTGGCCACAAGCCGATGGTGGCGTTATTTGCCTGAGCCCGGCGCAACTATCAATGCTGCTGGAAGGCATCGACTGGCGGCAACCGACGAGAACGGCACGACCGACGTCGGCGTTGTAAACGTCGCTGCTCGCGCGTAAACTGCCTGCATGACGCGCGCGAATCCACTTCCCGATGATGTCGAAACGCTGAAGGCCATGCTGCTCAGCCAGGAGGCGGCACTTCGCGAGCGCGACGCGCAAGTGCTCAAACTACAGGAAACGGTCGACTCACAACAAGCCGCGCTGGCTTCGCGCGCAGCGGAAGTCGAACACCTGAAGCTGCTCATTGCCAAGCTGCGCCGTATGCAGTTCGGCCGCAAGTCGGAGAAGCTGGACCGTCAGATCGAGCAACTTGAATTGCGCCTCGAAGAGCTTGAGACTACGAAGGCGCGGCACCGGTCGAAATCCCGAAGACGCAGCGCACGGTCGTGGAACAGGCACCGCGCAAGCTGCCCGAACATCTGCCGCGCTAGATCCAGACGCACTTGCCCGAATCCGTCGGGAAGTGCACGCAGTGTGGTGGCCTGATGAAGTCGCTGGGCGAAGACGTCGCCAAACAACTTGAGTACGTACCAGCAAGCTTCCGTGTCGTCCGTCATGTGCGCCCGAAGTTTGCCTGCGTGTGATGCGATCATATCTCTCAGGCTCCTGCACCGAGCCGTCCCATCGAGCGTGGTCTCGCCGGCCCAGGGCTGCTGGCACACGTGCTGGTCTCGAAGTTTGCAGACCACTTGCCGCTTTACCGGCAGTCGGTCATCTACGCGCGAGAAGGCGTCGAGCTTGACCGCTCGCTGCTTGCGAAGTGGGTCGGTCATGCGGCGACGCTGCTGCAGCCACTCGTTCAAACACTACGTCGTCACGTGATGTCGGCGACGAAACTGCACGCGGACGACACGCCGGTTCCCGTGCTTGCACCAGGCAATGGCAAGACGAAGACCGGTCGCTTGTGGGTGTACGTGCGTGATGATCGTGCATCGGCCGACATGACGCCGCCGGCAGTCTGGTTTGCCTACACGCTGGATCGAAAGGGCATCCATCCGCAACAGCATCTCGAGGCATTCAACGGTACGCTGCAAGCCGACGCGTACGGTGGATACCAGGCTATCTACGAAACCGGGCGAGTTACAGAGGCAGCTTGCTGGGCGCATGCCCGACGACAGTTCTATGAGTTGCAAGTAGCGCGCCCCAATGCGTTGAACACCGAAGCGCTCGAGCGTATTGGCGCGCTATACAGGATTGAGGAAACGATCCGGGGCAAACCGCCCGATGAGCGCCAGGCGTATCGCCAGGAACACGCGCGGCCGCTACTCGATCGCTTCCATGCATGGCTCACCATGACACTGGAAACGCTCTCGCGCAAATCGGATACGAGCCAGGCGATCCTCTATGCAATGAACCGGTGGGAAGCGCTCACACGTTATTGCGATGATGGCCAGCTCGAGATTGACAATCTGCCAGTCGAGCGCGCGCTACGCGGGGTGGCCGTCGGTCGACGCAATTACCTGTTTGCCGGTGCAGATTCCGGGGGGGAGCGCGCCGCTGCCATCTACAGCCTCGTGGGCACCGCAAAACTCAACGGCATCGATCCTGAGGCCTATCTGCGCTACGTGCTCACGCGCATCGCCGACCATGCGATTAACCGCATCGACGAACTCACACCGTGGGCCGTCGCCGATCAGCTCCGCCGCCCAGCCTGACAACATGCTCTCCCGTCAAGACGTTGCTGCTGCCACGCTTACCCTTGACATTTTCAATGCTTTGGTGAAACGTCAGCGCATCTACTGTAACGATATGGCACCTGCGCCCGGGCCGCCCGCAAGCTTGACTGCCGCTTACATCAGCTCGCTATTGGAAGCGGGTCGCCAAAGTACAGTTCCAGTCGCCGGAACGCAATACGCCAACCCTTTGAGGTACGCACCAACTCATCGTGAAATGCTCCCGCTGCATTGAAATGTATATTGGCTCCTTGATCGGCGCGACCGCGATGCGTCGCAAAAAAATCGGTTCGAGCTTGCGCCTCGTCTCCGTGTAGCGACACAACCGGCAGGCTTAGCATGTGCTGCCAGTTCGAAAAGCCGCTCATGCTACCAGGCTGATTTTCGCTTCCACGCATCCAGATCGCCAGTTCCCGGAAGGTCCCCACCGGACCACCTGCCACGCTGTAATCGACCTTTCCATCGTCGGCGAACGTCTCGCCCCACTGAACGAGGATGTTCGAATCCTGCCCTTGGTGACTGTCTTGACCTAGCGAATAACGCGCAATCGTATCTTGGATGTCTTGGCGATCCAGGAGATATTGAATCTTTTCCGGAGGCGCTTTCGGCTCTTTCATGGTGATTCCTTTCTCTGGTTACTCCTGTCGCCACAGGCGCGTCAGGATCATCCAGGCATGGTATCGGGGCGGTATGGAATCATCAAGAACGCACTATTTAGTTATATACTCACCAAAAAGTTACCATAGGATTGGTATGATTGACGCCCCGCGTTGTTCCGCAGAGCAACTGACCGAAGCACTCCGCGTACTTGAAGGGCGCTGGAAGACATTGATCATCTATCACCTGTTTACGGCGCCCGTACTCCGATTTTCCGAGCTTCGCAGGGCTATTCCCGGCGTCTCGCAGAAGATGCTTATCCAGCAGCTACGTGATCTGGAGAGGGATGGCGTAATCAGCCGGACGGTCTACCCTGAAGTGCCTCCCAAGGTCGAATATGGCCTTACAAAAGAAGGGCGGGCTCTACAACCCGCGCTTAAAGCTCTACAGAAGTGGGCTGCACAACGTCAGAATACGGGGCCGGTCGAAGAGACATCTGCTTCGTGAGTCGGCGGCACGATGGAAAGGAATCCTCCAAATCGGCGTACTTAAATACTTTTTAAAAATTATAGGTATACATCACTGACGTAATATTCTCTCATTGCACACCTAGGTAAGGAAATTGTGAGTCCAATAAAAAAGGCAGTCTTATTCGATTTCGATCTCACCCTGGCAGACTCCAAAGTAGCGATCGTCGAATGCGTGCAGCACTCGCTTCGCACCATGGGTCGTCCAGTCCCACCTGCTGAAGTCATCCAGAAGTCAATTGGATTGACGCTGGCGGATACATTCGCATTCCTAAGTTCAAGCCGCGACCCGCAACTCATCGCCAGGTTTTCTGATCTATTTATCAGCCACGCAGATCAGGTAATGGTTGCGCTCACTACTCTTTACCCGGGGGTGGCCACTCTGCTTCGGTCACTACGTTCTTTGGGAATCTCAACCGCTATCGTTTCTACGAAATATCGATATAGGATTGAAGCCATTCTTGCTCAGGCAGGGCTGCAATCTTGCGTAGAGGTGATTGTAGGAGGGGAAGACGTTAAGCAACATAAGCCACACCCAGAAGGTCTGTTGAAGGCACTTGAAATTTTAAATGTCGAGGCAATCCATGCGCTTTATGTCGGTGACCACCCAATTGATGCGCAAGCAGCGCGTGGCGCCGGTGTTGCTTTCGTGGGTGCAGTGACTGGTCTGACAGACGCAAAAGGCTGGCAACGTCTTGGACATAGTTCATTGGGAACTAACATCAGCCAAGTCCTCGGTCACCTACACGGCTAGCTTGTCCTGCCCGAATCCATGCTCACTTGCTGCCGGCCGGCAATCCGGCTAAGCAGAGGCACGCCGACAAGTTCCCCCAATTCCTGATGCCGGAGTGAGCGACTGAGCAGAGGCTGACCCCAGACGGTCTATCGTGGCATCCGGCGCGTCGACCAGCACTTCAAACTGACGATGGTTGCGAGCAATCTGACCGGCATGGCCCGAATGCCAGGCGTGGTGCCGCAAGGAGCGGCGCGGTGAGCCGCCACGGCGCGAAGACTGCGTGCCAGAAGGGTTGCATGCGTGCGCATGCCCCGCGCGGATCGCGCGGCAAACCGGTAATTCAGCGGGAAATTGCACGAGCAAGTCTCCTGAACATAGCTTCGGTCGTCATTACGGGGCGCTTTTCAACAGCCTGCTAGGCTGCGTAATGCCCTACACCGGAGAGGATCACGGCTTCTCTCGCCAGCACGGTGCCCCCTCTCGCGCTCAGCACGGTGTATGCCCACCACAACCGTCGAGCCCTGAAGTGCCATGTGGACTCACGGTTTTCCGTAACCCGCATAAGCGTGTTGGGGTATCGTTCGCGATGCCGAGGCGCGTCGGTAATGCGCACCGGAAGGACCGCGAGCAATCGCTCCTTTGTCACCTGTTGCGGTTTTCCCGGCCTAGCGAGCATCGCAACGGCGGTCTCGTCAACGAGTGCGGCGAGGCGCTCGTCGTCTGGAGAAACAGTTTTCGTGGAAGGCTTACCTGCTCTATCTGCCGTCGAAATCGAGAGCGTTCCCTGTAACATCACGGTCATGCTCGTAGAGCCACGAGGTGACACGATATGCCTTGCGCCACAAATCCTGGATGGTCGTTCGCGGATTTCTTGACAGTTCATTTCGTATTCGGAGCCGGTGCGCTACACGCGGCGTTAAAGCCGCCGACTCGTCGGGACCTTTCGGGCCTTCCTCAACTGTCCTGGGGCGGCAGATAGCCATCTCTTCTTCGGACACACGCTTCAGGCTCAATGCGAGTTCGTCCCGCGTACCAAACAGATACATCGCTAACAGTAGGTGCCGCGTAACTGGCATATCGCATGCCGTGATGTTGCCCCTCGCGAACCGTATCCACAAGCTCATCCGCTTCGCGGCAAACGCAGGATCCACTGTAGAGAGAAACGCTTCACCTAATTCCTCGATCAAGTGGTCCTGAAAAGCTTTCGCTTGTACCCTTGCTCCCCACGTAAAGCCTAACTCTCGAATGCGGTTCTGGTACGCCATGCGCAGGCGCAAGGGATCCACCGGGCCCAAGGGACGGTCGAGCAGATCGTGAGCAAAACGCGCGTAATGAAGCAAGGTTGGTGAGCATGCCGTGTCCGCATCTTCCGCCCCCGTCACCTGCCAGCCGCAGCGGCAAGCCTGCCAAGGTTGCTTTAGCAGCCGCTGACGAAACTGGAAAGGTCGGTGGTATTGCGGGCAGCTCGAAAGCAAGTGCACACCACGCCGCCAACACACGCTCACACCCGGCACGTGGTGGGCCCGGTGCCAGTACCCCATCCCGAACACATGAATGTCCTCTCCGACGCAGGCCGCGCACAAATGCGCTTCTCGGTGAAGCCCGACTGTTGTTAGGCGGCGATGTGATCGCCGAGAACGAGCCGGAAGAGCAGCAGAAACGCCTACGCTACAATGACCTCATCGCATCGGCCGTGATCCTGCAGAACACTGCGGACATGATGCGCGCACTGCGAGACATGGTGGCTGAAGGCGAGAAAATCCGCGTGGACGATATTGAATTCTTAAGTCCATACCCGACGCACAATATCCGCCGGTTCGGACGCTACAGACTGCATCTTGATCGTACGCCAGAGAGCTGGATCAACGATGCGCTGTTTGGTCAGGCTGCACGCCCGGGTAACGAGATGAGGTAACGACTGCATGAGCGCAAGAGCCGCGGTCACCGCGACGTCCTATGGTGAGGTGGACGCCGCCGCGCTGGAAGCACTGCAATCGGGTTACGACACCACGCGCATGCTGGACGCCGTGGATAGACTCGATGAGATGCGAACCAGCCTTTACGATCCGGAAGGCCTGCGCGAGGACCTGTTGCGCCTACACCGCATCGCTCACACGCTCGTCAACGGCGCCAGGCTGACGGTCGGCACCTAGGACGAGCCTTTCGTCGATCAGGTGACGGACGTCATCGACCAGATAGATCAATACGTTGCGGATCTGCTGGGGATTCGCGACGTACTTCGGCCACTGGAGACACTTCGCCCGGAAGGCACGGATTTTTTGCAAGATAGTTGAGCCGCCTGCCAACGGATTTAACGGGAATTCGACCGCGCGAGCGGACTGCCCGCGAACGGATCGTTTGTCCAGTCTGCACCTGCAGCCGCGCGTGCGTGTGGGGACGGTGCGGCAGCTGCACCTGATGACAGCTCGAAGTGGCCAATGGACTGGCCCGCACTGAGCGCCTGCTTCAGCCATTGCGGCATCACTCCTTCACCACTCCAGCTCTCGCCATGCGCGCTGCGGTAGCGGCCCGCAGCCGGCTCAGCGGCAAGGGTTGCGGCCAGAGCATCCGGGCTGATTCCGAAGTCCTCCATGCGGTGGCGGAGGTAGGCAATCATACTGTCGCGTTTGCGTTCGTCCATGAAACGGTTTTCCAGTCAGGTAGGTATCCAGTACTTTTTGATCTGCATGCGGCAACGCGGGAACTGCAGGTGCACCCGGTCACGGGTGACGGCATCAAACTATTCGCCAGGACCGAGAATGACATCGATTGAGGCCTGGCCAGCGATCTGCGCAACGAAGTAAGCCCAACGCTCGGAAAACGGGCCCCCGCGGACCTTGATACGCTGTCCTTGCGTGGCTACTGCAAGGACTTGAGGCGGCCCTTCAATCCGAATCCACGCGTCAAACATGTCTTCAGAAGTGGGCACGAGGTCAACACAAATCTCAAACCCGCGATACTTCAGCGTTCTTTGCATAAGGTTGCTCCACACTCGGGTTCCGGCCGCTGCTTCACAGGCGCTGAACCGCACCCACGTAGCTCTTCGTCGCATCCTTGAGTTCCTGCGCCGCAGCCTGCACGTGGGTGGGCAACTCGCTCAGGGCAAGTTGCGTGACGACACCGTCCAGTCGCCTGCGGAGCTCTATCGCAAGTTCCATGACACTGGCTGTTGATTTGCACGGAATCCTGACCCGGGATTTGCATTGAATTCTGACCCACCCGTTGGACCAGCTTTGCGGGTTATTCGGTGGGTGTCTGGGTC